>CAWFWU010000019.1:0-861331 GCA_963819605.1 uncultured Alphaproteobacteria bacterium
AACTCCGTCAACGCGTTAGATGGAGAGCGGGGGGCGTTCAAAATGGGCTGCTGGCAGGGCGTCGCGGCGATATCTTCTGGCTTGTAATTTTTCTCTGCCATCACCGTTCTCCTCGGGTAGAAAGCAGTACTTCAAGCTGGACCAATTTAAGTGGGTGGATCAGGTTACAGCACGAGTAACGCGGTGCGCTGCAGTCCCGATAGTACCGTTGCGACGTGCACTGCGACGGCCGCGTTTATGAGATCTGGATCCTTCAATTCGGCCCCTTTTCGTTCGAACCTGATTTGTCCCAGTTGCACCATGGTATGAACAGAGTGCTCGATGTCATCGTGGCGACGCGTGCCATCGAGCAGGGGCAAGACGGCGCGTGCGACCAGCGAGAGCGGAACAACCTCGTGACGAGCGTTGGTCGTCCATTCCTTGCCATCGCTTGCATCGGCCCGTGCGAGGGACATGGCTTTGGGAAGATCAGCGATTTCGCCGTTGGCAATGACGGGGACGGTTGAAACGCTGGCGAGGCCAGCCAGCAGCATGTTGAAAAGCGATCTGCCGATATCAGCGGCGGTGGCGGCGCTGACGGGAAATGGTCCTGCGCTTTCGCCCACTAGGTCTTCCACCGGCAGCGTGAGCGGATAATTGCGCGCAAGTCGCGCGACGGCATCGCGGACGGCAAGCGAGGTGGTGGTCAGCGTGCGCCCTGCTGCATCCTTGAAAATGAAGCTCTCGCCCTCGCATTCTGGCTCCGGGCTGAGGGGCGCACTGATGTGCAGGCCTTGAAGACCAGATGGGCTTAACACGCGGTTGATGCGCGCGGCTTGCTCTGCGCGAACCAGAAGCGTCTGGCGGAACGTGCGGCCGGTGAGGAAGTCAATATGTTGTTCCATGCGGTCGAGACGGTTTCCCGAAAGTTCGCGCAATAACCGCCCGGTCTCGGCGCCGAAAGTCTCGGCGATCGACAGATGCAAATCGCATTCGGTGAGGTAGGCGAGATTAAACGTGCCCGCACGCTTTTGGAATTCGCTGAAGTAACATGGTTCGTTGTTGGCTTCGAGATACTCGTGGGTGACGTAGTAGTCCTCCTGTACGTGCAGATGCTTCGCTTCTTGGCGGAGCATTTGCCCGTAAGCTGAACCTGGGTTTGTGAGGCTACTGAGTTGAGCGAGGAATTCCCGGCCTAGGCGGATTTTTTCCTCAGGGCTTTCCGTTGTCGCGCCGTGGAACATCATGGCGTCGCGCAGTACGGACCTGAGGCGCCAGCCGGGGAAAACATTGTAACTGATGTAAGCGATGCCGTGTTCCGTGAGATTGTCGTGGCTGATGCGCAATATGGCATCGCGCACAGCGGCCGGCACCCAGCTATAGACGCCATGACAAATGATGTAGTCGAATGCGCCAAAGCCGTGTGTGATGTCTGCAATGGACATGTTGACGAGACGGACGTTGGTGAGGCCGAGCCGTGCGATGCGCGCTTGCCCTTCAGCAATTTGCAGGCCCGAGAGATCGATGCCGATAAAAGTTGCGCCGGGAAACGCCATGGCAAGCGGGATGAGATTGCCGCCGGCGGCGCACCCAAGTTCTAGGACGCGTGCACTCGTGCAATCTGGAGGCGTCAGTCCGAACATCCGGCCAAGCGCCGCTAGCCTTGGTGGCTGCGATTGCGGGAAAGGACGCGACGTGTAGGGCACTTCATCATAAGCGCGTGCGATTTCGCTCGATAGGCTGTCCATTTTGCTTTGCCCTTATTGGAGTGCCTTTGCAATTTGTTTTGGAATTAAAGGGCCGATAAGTGCCGCGCCGCTTGGAGATTGAAGCGGCCCGCGCCGTCAACGTGATCTTGCGTTCCCCTTGGGAAAACTCGGGGTACGCTTGGCGGAGCGCGGCGCCACCAAGCAATGCATGATCATGTAGCAAGCGCGGGCGCGCCGGCCCCTCGCGATATCTCGCCCTTAATCGGTATAGGCGGTGCTGAGCGCGACGACGACGCAACCATTTGCAGCCGCTGGAATCAGCATGACTTGGGCGTTGGCCGCATTTTGCAGGATCGGAATGCCAGCAAGATCTCCGAGCAGTTTGCCCTTTTCCATGACTTGGGCTTGGATTTTACTGCAGGCATCCTGGGTCGGGATGATCTGCACAGCGGCGGCATCGCATTTCCCGTTGGACGTAGGCGCGGAGAAAACGCCGCTTATGCCGTTTGTGGCACCCAACTCGGGTTGCAAGCGTTGACCGATCATGGAAACCGAGAACCGGCTGTCGGGTTGTTTCGAATGCCAGGTCGACGCGGCAGCGTACTCTGTGCCGAACATCGTCGCTTGGCCGACCGCCTTGGCAATCTGCAAGCAACTCTTCACACCGGCCTTCGATAGCTGTTCCATAGTCTGAATTTCAACTTGCGCAGCAGATTGTGCGGCAGCTGCTGCAGGCGCGGCGGCGGGCGTGGTGACCGGTTTGCCAACGGGCACAACTTTCGGCGCCTCTTTGGTTTTTGAGAACCAGCTGCCGCCGCTCTCCTGCTTCTTTGGGTCCGCCGCCTGAGCCACAAGCGCCGTGCTTGAAGCGAGTGCAACCGAAACGGCGGCGAGAATAAAGCGCGTGTTGCGTGTCGAAGATGCCATGAATAGTGCCCTCCAAAATCAAATATTCCGATGCCGCCTTATACAATTTCTGGTATATGCAATGTCAAGTTGTGTGATTTGAATCAGCAACCACAGTTGTGGATAAATAGGATCTCCACATATCATGCACAGTTGGCGGCGCCATTGAGCGGAATGGCACTTCCAGAAATGCAGGTATATCAATCACTTTTTTACTATTTTTGTGGTGCACGCTAAAGCTGTGATTCGTTTCACGATTGGCGCAACCTTAAATAGAAAATCACCGCAAATCACCGTACACACCTAGAGATTGCAATTTTTGCCATTTCAGGGGCCAACCATGAGCGCGCGCAAATCGTCGAACGAAGTCACAGTAAGTGCAGCGCGTGCCGGGATCAGACCGGCCAAAACCCATCATCGCCTGACGGGCGATCTGATTGGCGACCGGACGGCGCATTGGACTGTAAGGCGGCGCGTCGCTGACGTGCTGCGCAAGGCCTTCCGATTTGTCTTCATGGGTCAGCAGCGCTCGCTTGGGCGCTTGAGCGGCGGCGGCGCAGCGGTGACGGCGCTCTTGATGAGTATGGGCTTGTTGCTCATGCCGGACGCGGCGCAGGCGCAGTATGTAGCAGGAGGGGGATCGGCAACCGGCGCCGGCTCTGTCGCCATCGGCGCAGGCGCGGTGGCCACGGGCAGCGCCACGGCAAACGGCATTCTTGACCGGTCAACCGGCGTCGGCAGCATTGCAACCGTTGTCAGTGGCACGGTGGCGGGCATTATCCCCGTTTCTGTTGCCATTGGCCGCAATGACGTGGTGTCAGGAGGCGGCGTTGCCGTTGGTGACGGCAATAAGGTGACTGGTGGTGGCTTGCTTGGCACCGCTCTGGGTGTCGAAAATCTCGTCACTGGGGCGTTTGGTTCTGCTATCGGCTATTCGAATACGTCGTCAGGGTCATCGACTGTCGCCATCGGCGTTGCCAATATTTCCAGCGGCAATACGGCCATTACCTTGGGCCGCCAATCGACGGCGTCGGGCAATTTCTCGATTGCTCAAGGTAACGTCACAACAGCAACGGGCATCAACGCCATTGCTGTCGGCAACTCGGCAAACGCACAGGCGGATGGGGCCATCGCGATCGGTGGCGGCGCGGCGCGGGCCACGTCGAACCAGGACAAGACAACGAATACCAAAGCGCTTGGCGTGGACTCCGTCGCCATCGGCACCAGCGCGCAGTCGAATGCGACCGGCAACGTCGCGCTTGGCTTCAACGCCCAAGCTCTGTCTGGAAACTCGCTCGCCATCGGTCAAAATTCGCAGACCGGCGCGACTGTTGGTGACGGCGTCGCAATCGGGTTCGGGGCGACGGCATTGAACTTCAGCAACGGCACGGCCGTTGGCGCCAGTGCATCGACAACGGGAGGGTTCGGCACGGCTATCGGCAGCAAGGCGCTTGCTGAAAACAACAATGGCATAGCGCTTGGCTATAACGCGCAATCGCTCAACGCATCGGCGGGTGCCATCAACGAAGCCGGCTCGATCGCAATCGGCAACAATTCGATAGCGCGTGCGAATGGGACAGACCCCTTCAACTTGTCGGCGGCAACGGTCGTTGGTAACGCAGCGAACGCGATTGCCGATGGCGCTGTCGCGTTCGGTGAATTAGCCAATGCCAATGCCTACTACAGTTCCGCAATTGGTTCCTATTCGAGCGCGACTGGCGTCGGCTCCGTTGCAACCGGTGGCGGGGCAAAGGCAACTGCCTCCGGCGCGATCGCTATCGGCGGCGCGACGAGCACGGGCGCGGCATCGCTTTCTGGGTTTGCCAACGCAAGCGGCGTCAATGCGACTTCTATTGGGCATGCAACGGTCGCTTCTGGGGCCGGTTCTGTGGCCCTCGGCGGCAACGCGACGGCGGGTGCGAATGCGTCTGCGGCTGACGCCATCGCCATCGGCGGGCAGTCGGTTGCGTCCAGTGCGGGCGCTGTTGCGATCGGTTTGCAGGCAACGGCGAAGAATGGGCAAGCTGTTTCAATTGGCGTCGGCAACATTGCGGACGGCGACGGCGCGGTTGCTATCGGCGACCCCAACGTCGCAACCGGCGCGGGCGCTCTAGCGCTTGGCAAAGATAACACGGCGACGGGTGCCGGCGCGATTGCGCTTGGTAATACCAATACGGCGACGGGCAAGGGCTCGGTCGCGGGCGGCTTCCAATCGAAGGCGACCGGCGCGGGAAGTGTTGCATTGGGCGATGCGGCAACAGCGAGTGCGTCAAAGGGTGTGGCGCTCGGCTCCGGGTCATCAGCAACGCTTGCGAACTCGGTAGCGCTTGGCACGGGTTCGACCGCTTCGGCTGTGACCGCCACGACAGGGTATACGACGGCTAATGCCGTTGTGACCGGCAAAACATTTGCTGTTACGCAGGCGCCGACAAACGGCGTGGTGGCAGTTGGCGACCGGCAGATCCAAGGCGTGGCGGACGGCGAAGTCTCGGCATCATCGACCAACGCCATCAACGGTTCGCAGCTCTATAATGTTGCGACCGGTCTCAATGCCAACATCAACAACCTCGGCACCAACGTTGCGACGTCGCTCGGCGGAACAGCCGCTTACAACACCACAACGGGCGCTTGGACAGCGCCGAGCTACACGATTGGCGCGACGACCTATAACGATGTCGGCAGTGCCTTGACGGCGCTTGCCAGCGGTGGAACCGGTCCGGTTCAGTACTCGAATTCGGGCACGCCTACGACGCCAAATGGCGGCACACCGACCAACAACGTCACGTTGGTTGGCGCGGCGGCGGGACGCTGTAACACTCGATAACGTCGCGGCGGGCTCAACAGTTGCCGGTTCGACGCAGGCCGTCAACGGCGGCCAGCTGAATACGGGGCTGGCGTCGGTCGCGACCAATCTCGGCGGCACGTCGAAGTACGATCCTGTGACCGGCAAAGTCACCGCGCCGAGCATCAGCGTCGGCGGCACGACATACACCAACGTGACCTCGGCGATTGAAGCCGCAGGCGCAGGCTTCAATCTGACGACCGGGGCGAGCCGGCACAGGCGTTGCGAATGGCCGACGGTCGAAGGAATCGCGGCGGGCGAAACCGTCACGGTGTCGGCTGGCAACAACATCATCACCACGCAAACCGGAAACACGATTGCCGTGGCGCTCAATCCAGCACTGACCGGCATAACAAGCATTGGCGTTACAGGCGGCCCGGCGATCGACGGCACCGGCATCAACATGAACGGCGATAAGATCACAGGCCTTGCCGCAGGAACGATTGCCGCTGCGTCTCAAGAAGCCGTCAACGGCGGCCAAGTTTTCGCCAACCAGACATCTGTTGCAACGGTGATTGGCGGCGGCGCCGTCGTCAATCCCGACGGCACGATCTCCACGCCGGCATTCAATGTTGATGGCAGCCCGTACAGTAACGTCGGCGCGGCTCTTGCGGCGCTTGATAAGGCCGGCAGCGCGGCGATTGACACCAACAACACATCAGCGTTAGCGAACCCGACAGCAACCGGAACCGATGCTACGGCGATTTCACCGGGCGCTGTGGCGTCGGGAGCGGATAGCTTGGCGGCGGGTAAAAACGCGGAAGCTTCTGGCGATCAGGCGGTCGCCATGGGACCAGACTCGAAAGCAACCGGCATCGGCGCAACGGCACTCGGCAATGGCGCACAGGCATTAGGCGATTCATCGACCGCAGTCGGCGACAACGCCCAAGCGACAGCGGCTGACGCAACGGCACTTGGCCAGAACACACTCGCATCCGGCTCCAAGAGCACGGCCACGGGGTACGGCTCGACCGCCGTTGGCGCAGGATCACTTGCCTCGGGCAATGGCGCAACGGCAACTGGCGCGTCATCGACAGCGCTCGGTGACGGCGCGACGGCGACGAATGCCAACGACGTAGCACTTGGCTCCGGCTCGGTAACAGGTGCGCCGAATGTTGGCGCGTACACGCTCAATGGCGGTACGGCTGCGGCGGAAACAGTTGCCTCGGTCGTCTCGGTCGGTGCTGTTGGTGCCGAACGCCAGATTACCAACGTCGGCGCGGGCGTGATCTCGGCGACAAGCACGGATGTGGTCAATGGCTCGCAACTTTATTTGACGGCGACGGCGGTCAACAACCTCGGAGCTTCGACCGTTGCGGCGTTCGGGGGCGGCATTGTGCTGAACGCAGATGGCACGACCAAGGTTTCGCCGACTTACACAGTTGACGGAACGGGTCACGGCAATGTCGGCGCGGCCATCGCCGCTCTCGACAACGGCATCGGTGCAGCCATCGACGTCAACAATACGTCGGCGCTAGCCGATCCGTCGGCAACCGGCACTGACGCCACAGCCATCTCTCCAGGCGCGGTCGCGTCGGGAGCGGATAGCTTGGCGGCGGGTAAAAACGCGGAAGCCTCTGGCGATCAGGCAGTCGCCATGGGACCGGACTCGAAAGCAACCGGCATCGGCGCAACAGCACTTGGCAATGGCGCACAAGCATTGGGCGATTCATCGACCGCAGTCGGTGACAACGCGCAAGCAACAGCCGCCGACGCAACGGCGCTTGGACAGAACACACTCGCGAGCGGCGCGCAGGCGACCGCTTCGGGCTATGGCGCTCTGGCAACGGCTGACAACACGCTCGCATCGGGCAGCAACGCATCAGCCTCCGGCATTGGTGCAACGGCACTTGGATCCAGCGCGACTGCGTCCGGCATTGGATCTATCGCGCTGGGCGATGGGGCCAAATCAACGGGAACGAATTCGGTTGCCCTTGGTGCCGGATCGGACGATGGCGGGTTGGCCAACGTCGTCTCTGTCGGCGCGGTTGGCGCAGAGCGGACGCTCATCAACGTTGCGCCTGGCGCGATCTCTGCAACCTCGACGGATGGCGTCAATGGCGGGCAGATTTTTGCCAACCAAACATCAGTGGCCTCGGCCCTTGGCGGCGGTGCCAAGGTCAATCCGGATGGCACGATTGCAGCCCCGAGCTACACGATTGGTGCGACGGTGTATAACAACGCCGGCGATGCCTTCAGCGCCCTCGATACGGCTGTGTTCGGCGGCGGCGGCATCAAGTACTTCCATGCCAACTCGACGCTGGCCGACAGCACGGCGACTGGCACGGATTCGGTTGCCATCGGCCCGAACGCGGTCGCGACGAATAAGAACGATGTGGCACTCGGCGCGGGGTCTGTGACAGCAGCGCCAAACGTGGGCGCGTACACCATCAACGGCGGGGCGGCGGCTGCGACTACGGCAGCGTCCGTGGTGTCGGTCGGCGCTGCCGGACAGGAACGTCAGATTGCCAACGTAGCAGCGGGCGTCGTCTCGGCGACAAGCACGGACGCGATTAACGGCTCGCAACTGTATCTGACAGCGACTTCGGTCAACAACCTTGGCGCATCGACAGTGGCGGCGCTCGGCGGCGGCATTGTGCTGAACGCTGACGGCACGACCAAGGTATCGCCGACCTATACGGTTGATGGAACTGGGTACAACAACGTCGGCGCAGCGATCGCAGCACTCAATACGGCAGGCGGCGCGGCGATCGATACCAACAACACGTCGGCGTTGGCGAACCCAACGGCCACCGGCACTGACGCCACGGCGATCTCGCCGGGTGCGGTCGCGTCGGGCGCGGATAGCTTCGCAGCAGGAAAGAATGCCGAAGCCTCTGGCGCGCAAGCAACGGCGACTGGTCCCGGTGCGGTCGCCTCGGGTGATCAAGCTGTCGCACTCGGCAACGGCGCCACCGCAACAGGCACGGGCGCAACCGCGCTCGGCAACGGCGCGCAAGCAACGGCCGATAGTTCAACCGCCGTCGGCGATAACGCGCAAGCAACCGCAACAGATGCCACGGCACTTGGTCAGAATACGGTTGCGAGCGGTGCGGCATCGACGGCGTCAGGCTTTGGCGCGCAGGCAACAGCGGACAATGCTCTGGCGTCGGGTAGTGGTGCGGTTGCGTCCGGCACCGGTGCCGCCGCGATTGGAAACAGCGCCACGGCCTCGGGCGATCAAGCTGTCGCACTTGGTGATAGCTCGAAGGCGACCGGCGTAGGCGCAACCGCGCTTGGCAGCGGTGCGCAGGCAACGGCGGATAGCTCGACGGCTGTTGGCG
The DNA here is from genome assembly GCA_963819605.1 of uncultured Alphaproteobacteria bacterium. Lineage (GTDB taxonomy): Bacteria > Pseudomonadota > Alphaproteobacteria > Rhizobiales > Hyphomicrobiaceae > Hyphomicrobium_B. The sequence continues at coordinate 8,721 of CAWFWU010000019.1, forward strand.
ATAACGCACAGGCGACGGCAGCAGACGCCACGGCGCTTGGCCAGAATACGGTTGCGAGCGGTGCGGCCTCGACGGCTTCTGGCTTCGGCGCTCAAGCAACGGCAGATAACGCCCTAGCATCTGGCAGCAACGCTGTCGCCTCGGGCACCGGCGCAACGGCACTTGGAAACAACACAGTTGCTTCGGGTGAGCAGTCGGCGGCGATTGGTGACGGCGCACAAGCAACCGGTGCACAGTCTGCCGCCCTCGGCGCTGGAGCTAAGGCATCCGGCGATCAGTCGATTGCTCTTGGCAACGCCGCTGAAGCAACGGGCACTGGCGCGACCGCCCTCGGCAACGGAGCCAAGGCCACGGCCGACTCTTCAACGGCGGTCGGCGATAACGCCCAAGCAACGGCGGCAGATGCAACGGCACTCGGCCAAAACGCACTGGCCAGTGGCGCGCAATCAACCGCGTCTGGCTTTGGCGCGCAGGCGACCGCCGAGGATGCACTTGCATCCGGTAGCAACGCTAAGGCATCGGCAATTGGTGCGACCGCGCTCGGCGCCGATGCGGCAGCTTCCGGTATCGGCTCGGTTGCGCTCGGTGATGGGGCAAAGTCCGGCGGTACGAACTCGCTCGCATTGGGTGCGGGATCAGATGATGGCGGGCTTGCAAATGTTGTGTCGTTCGGCGCGGTGGGCGCTGAGCGCACGTTGATCAACGTTGCGCCGGGGGCGATTTCCGCCACCTCGACGGACGCAGTCAACGGAGCGCAGATCTACGCCAACCAAGCGTCGGTTGTGGCGGCTCTCGGCGGCGGCACGAAACTCAATCCAGACGGCACAATTTCTGGCACAGCATTCACCCTTGGATCGAACACGTATAACAACGCAGGCGACGCCTTCTCGGCTCTCGACACGGCGGTGTTCGGCGGTGGCGGCATAAAATACTTCCACACCAACTCGACGCTCGCGGATTCGACGCCGACAGGGCTCGATAGCGTTGCTATTGGACCGGCATCGACTTCGACAGGTCAGGACTCCGTTTCGATCGGTAACGGCGCAACAGCAAGCAACACGGGAGATGTTGCTCTCGGCGCTGGTTCTGTCACAGGCGCTCCAAATGCGGGCGCATACTCGTTGAATGGCGGAACGGTTGCGGCAACGTCGCCAACATCGGTCATCTCGATTGGTGCTGCAGGTAGCGAACGCCAGCTCAACAATCTTGCAGCTGGCGTAGTCTCGGCTACTTCGACGGATGCGATCAACGGCTCGCAGCTTTATCTGACCGCAACGGCGGTGAACAACCTCGGAACCTCGACGGCGGATGCACTCGGTGGCGGCATCGTACTCAATCCTGATGGCACGACCAAAGTGTCGCCGGTGTTCACGGTTGATGGGACTGGGTATGGTAACGTCGGCGCAGCGATTGCGGCAATCGACAAGAACCTCGGCGCTGGCATTGATACAAACAATACGTCGGCACTGGCGAACCCGACAGCGACCGGCACAGACGCGACGGCGATCTCGCCGGGTGCGGTTGCGTCGGGTGCAGACTCGTTCGCCGCTGGCAAAAACGCGACTGCGTCGGGAGCCGGTGCGACGGCAGTTGGCAACGGCGCGCAGGCAACAGCGGACTCGACCACGGCCTTGGGCGACAATGCGGCGGCCACTGCTGCGGACGCCACGGCGCTTGGGCAAAACACGGTTGCTAGCGGCAAAGCTTCGACAGCCTCCGGCTTCGGCGCCACGGCGTCGGGTGACAATGCGCTGGCCTCGGGTAGCGCCGCAGCGGCAACAGGGCTTGGCGCGACAGCGCTCGGAAATGGTGCCAAAGCACTTGCCAACTCCGCAACCGCACTCGGCGACAATGCTCAGGCAACTGCCGCCGATTCAACGGCACTTGGCCAGAACAGCTTGGCTTCCGGTGCCAAGAGCACGGCGACCGGTTATGGTTCGACGGCTTCTGGCGATAACGCGATCGCGTCAGGAAATGGATCGGTCGCGTCGGGACTGTCATCATCGGCTTACGGCGATGGCGCAACGGCCAGCGGTGATAGGTCGATCGCGCTTGGCTCTGGATCGATGGCAACGGCATCGTCGGCAACGGCAGTTGGCGATAACGCACAGGCGACCGCTGCGGACTCCACTGCGCTTGGACAGAATTCGGTGGCCTCGGGTGTTCGCAGCACGGCGTCAGGCTTCGGCGCGACGGCAAGCGGTGCCAACAGCACGGCGATGGGTGATGGTGCCAAGGCAACGGGCACAAACTCGGTGGCACTCGGTGCGGGATCTACAGACGGCGGCAAAGCCAACACCGTCTCGGTTGGTGCTCCTGGCTCAGAACGCACAATCACCAACGTCGCGGCAGGTGCCGTAGCCAAGGGTTCGACGGACGCGATCAACGGCGACCAGTTCTATACAGCAACTCAGAAGGTTGCAGCGGTTTCGAAAGTCGCCAACAACGCCTTGCAAAAGGGCGGCGGAACGATGTCGGGCAACATCGATATGGGGGGGCAGTATAGGATGAAGAATCTGGCTGGTCCCGTGGACGCTGGTGATGCCGCCAACAAAGGCTACGTCGATAGCATCGCAGTCGGACTGAAGTCCGATATCAACAGGGCCTTCAAAGCCATCGATCAGGCGAATGGGGGCATTGCCATGGCCATGGGCATGGGCGGCCTGACAATGCCGGATAGCAAGACATTTGCGGTCAATGCCAGCATGGGCTTCTTCGAGGACCGTCAAGCCTTCGCGGTCCAGGCGGCTGCGCGCATCGATCCGAATTGGATCGTCAACGGTGCCCTCGGGTTCACAGAAGATGGCGGTCAAATTGGTGGCCGGGTCGGAATCACAGCGGCTTGGTAGGTCATGCCAACAAGCGCGCCGTTTCGAGGTCAAGAGATTGGCCTCGTTATCCGGCGGAGGGAAGGGGTGATGGGGAGACGGCAGGATCATGCGATTTGAGTTTGGCGTTTTGCGTGGTCTGCTGTTCTTGATTGCGCTGAGCTTCTGGCCCGCGGTCGCATATGCGCAAGTGAAAAACTACGCCCCGAAATTGCCAGTCGCGCTTCAAGCAGCAAAGCCGGTCCAAGCTCAGGTCAAAAAACCTGCGCCACAGCTCGTCATGCCGCCAGCAGAAAATCTGCTCGACCTTATCCGCTTGACAATCGTCGCATTGAACCAGGCGAACCAAACGGGCAACTATACGGTTTTGCGCGATCTCTCGGCGCCGGATTTTCGCAACGCGAACGATGCAAGCCGGCTCGGGCTCATTTTTCAGGTGCTACGCGAGCAGGCTATAGACCTGACGCCATTGCTGCATATTTCGCCTGAAGTATCGGAGACGCCGGCCATCGGCAATGAAGGGCTGTTGCGCCTTGCTGGCTTTTTTCCGACGCATCCGCTGCGCGTGAACTTCGATCTTTCGTTTCAGTATTTCGAGAGCCGCTGGCGGCCGTATACAATTAGTGTCTACTTGGCGCGGCTAGAGGCCGAACTGCAAGCCCCTGCCGCGCCACAGAAGGCGGCGGCCAAGAGCAAATAGCCTTTCTTTGCGGCTTATATTTTGACGCCAAGCGACGCGCGCACGCGAGCTAGCGAAGTCTTGACGTTCACGCCGGGCGTCAAGTGCTTCATCCATCTTCACTTCGACAAAGCGGGTCTGCGTGTTTGGCTGCAACTGACCGATCAGATCCATATCCGCCGAGATCACAGTGCCGATCATAAAGTACCCGCCGCCCGACACGGCGTCGCGATGCAAGACGATGGGCTCCGTGCCGCCGGGCACCTGAATGGAGCCATAGGGGTAACAAGCATCGACAATGTTCGACGGATCCGAGCCCGCCCCGAAGGGTTGCTCGCGTGGGGTGAACGCAAGTGGTGAGCCGCCGCGAAAGCGGTAGCCGATACGGTCTGCTTCAGGCGCAACTTTCCATGTGTCTTCGTAAAATGCCCGCGCGGATTCCTGCGTGATGCGGTGATCATAGAGGCCGGGAAGCGTGCGCAGTTGTGCGGGGTTCGAGGAAGCGCGCCGCAAGGGCGCTGCGATACTCAGTCCTTCTGCTGCCGGCGCAGGGGTGCCCAAAGGAAGCTGATCGCCCGGTTGCAATTTGCGGCCCATGTACCCGCCGAGCGCGCCGAGCGCATAGGTTGAGCGGCTGCCGAGCACCACCGGCACGTCGATGCCGCCGGATATGGCAATGTACGCCCTTGCGCCACCCTTGATGACGCCGAAAGAGAGCTTTTGCCCGCTCTGGACCGTGAACGAGGTCCAGGTTGGTTGCGGTACGCCATCGACTTTGGGCGGCAGTTCTGCGCCCGTCACGGCGACCAGCGCAGCACTTGTGAACTCAAGCTCTGGGCCGGTGAATACGGCCTCTAGGACAGCTGCATCTTCACTGTTGCCGACGAGCATGTTGGCGCAGCGTAGTGCGAACCGGTCCATGCCGCCAGAAAGCGGAATGCCGATATGATAATATCCCGGCCGGCCGAGATCCTGGACGGTGGTCGCGAGGCCGGGGCTCAAGACATTTATCGCCATGTTTTTAGCGACCATGGAGAACCCCGTCGAGCTTTTGGTTGTAAGCGTCGATATCGCGATTGAAGTCTTGAAGCGAGAAGGTAACTTCGCGGATCAGCGGCACAAATCTCCCGGCATCAACATCGGCCACAGTCGCGTCGTACTCCTCGCGCCTGATCGGCTTCCACTTGACGATGTCGCCCGGTTTGAAGAGGCACATGAAGTCGCGGAGATAACTGATGGTCTGTGCTGGATCGTAGATGGGCATGGGGGTGATGCCAAACATCTGATAGCCGCCGGCGCCGCGCACGGAATAGATGCAGCCAAAGCAACCGCCATGTCCAACTGTGAGCTTCGGCGTGTCGGTGCGCGGGCGGAGGTATTTCGGTACTTGGATTTGGCGTTGCTTCTCGACCATTTGATAAAGAAACGGCAAACCCGCAACGAAGCCGACCATGGATACGAACCATGGTGCACTGGAATGCGCTTTGATGAAGCCATCGATACCATCGAGATTGTTGATGCGCGCTGCATAGGCAATGTCGGTGCTTTCGGGATCTTGATGCCGCTCGCGAAAACGCATCAAGGTCTCGTGTGTCCACGGGTCATTGTAGTAGACCGGAATTTCGATGATGCGCGTTTTGATGACGGGTTCGGCCCGCGCGGCAGCGCTCTCCAGCGATTTTAATTCGGACAACAGCTCCGCAGGCGCGATTTTATCGGGATCGAACTTGATCTGAAACGAAGCGTTCGCCGGGCAGATTTCGGTGACTCCGCGGATGCGGCTATCACGCACGGCATTGGTCATCGAGAGGCCTTTGAAGAAAGCTTCAAGTGACATGGCCTCATCGACCTCTACGAAAATGTGTTCGTCGCCGCCGTACGAGTATCGGGTGTGCATTGTCATACCGTCTTCACCTTGCGCAGCATTGCATGGATCAAGTGTCTATCTCGGCGAATGGTTCTCCCGGCATGACTTCCCCTTCGTGGTTGACGAGATAGCGAATTAGGCGCCCGGCGGCGTCGGCCCGCACCTCGTTGAAGGATTTCATGACTTCGATGAGCCCGATCACTTCGCCCACTGCAATTTGATCGCCGGCCATTTTGAACAGCGGAGAGTCCGGCGAAGCGCGATGATAGAAAATGCCTGGGAGCGGCGAGAGAAGTTGTGTAATTGCCATGACGTGGTCTCCGCGCCGGTGTTCAAATGTAGGGTGTGATTGCAGAGCGAACGGCACGGGCGATGTCCGGTGCGTTAGGCGTATCGGAGTGCACACAAATCGTTTCGGCTTTGACGGTGACGTCTTTTCCCCCAGTGCTTCGCACTTTTCCTTCGCGAATAGCCCGCAAGCAATTAGCCGCGGCCGCATCCGGGTCTTTGGCATCGTGTTCTCGAGTAATGATGAGCCCGCCGTCGTCGTTATAGTCGAGGTCAGCGTAGAACTCGGCGATGAAGCCATGTCCACTCTGACTGTAAACCGGCTCGTGACATGTCCCTGTCATGCCGAGAATGGGGACTTTGAAAATTCGAGCCGCGTCGGCAACGGCATGTGCCATCTCTTCCGAGCGTGCCGACATGCCGTAGAGGGAGCCGTGCGGTTTGAGGTGGTTGAGTTCCATGCCCTCGGCATCGAGAAACCCTTTGAGCGCGCCGACCTGGTAGACGATGCAGTTTCTCAGTTCTTCACGCGAGATTTTCATTTCGCGCCGGCCGAAGCCTTGGAGATCCGGCAACGAGGGATGAGCGCCGACGCGGACGCTGTGTTCCTTGGCGAGGCGTACGGTCGTTGCCATGTGATTAAAGTCTGAAGCGTGGAATCCGCAGGCGACATTGGCGAGGTGAATGAGCGGCATCAAGGCCGCATCGTCCCCTAGTTTGTAGAGGCCGAAGCTCTCGCCCATGTCGCAGTTGAGGGTAACGCCCATTCCCGTCCTCCGGCAGCGCGTTCCGCGTCTTCGTTGGGGAGGAGAATGCGCGTTTCATTCTCTGGCGTCTAGCGGGGTGCCGCTAAAGTTCGAGAGGCACTCCAAGTTTAAACAGCCAGGCCGGTGGCGTGCTAACGGGCGCCTGTCCGGGCTTCCTTGAGACGGGCAAAATCGTCACCAGCGTGGTGGCTGGAGCGTGTTAGCGGACTTGCTGAAACGAGCAGAAAACCCTTGGAGAGTGCAACGGCCTCGTACGCCTTGAAGTCTTCGGGCGTGACGAAGCTTTTGACCTCGGCGTGTTTGCGCGTCGGCTGCAGATATTGGCCGATGGTAAGGAAATCGACGTTCGCGGATCTGAGATCATCCATGACTTGCAGGACCTCATCGCGCGTTTCGCCGAGACCCACCATGATGCCCGATTTCGTGAACATTGCGGGGTCGAGTTCCTTGACGCGCTGAAGCAAGCGCAGAGAATGGAAATAGCGCGCGCCCGGACGGATACGGAGATAAAGACCGGGCACGGTTTCGAGGTTGTGGTTGAACACATCCGGGCGCGCATCGACGACCTTTTCGAGTGCGCCGTCTTTGCGCAGAAAATCGGGCGTCAAGATCTCGATTGTTGCCGCGCGGGCCTCGCGGCGGATGGCGTGGATCACGGCCGCGAAGTGGGCAGCCCCGCCGTCGTCCAGGTCGTCCCGGTCAACGGACGTGATGACGATATGGGCAAGTCCGAGTTTGGCGACGGCGGCCGCGACCCTATCCGGTTCGCTCGTGTCGAGGGCGGCGGGAAGGCCCGTCTTGACGTTGCAGAACGAGCAAGCGCGCGTGCAGGTGTCGCCCATGATCATCATGGTGGCGTGGCGCTGGCTCCAGCACTCGCCGATGTTTGGGCATCTGGCTTCTTCGCAGACCGTGTGGAGGCCGTGTTCGCGTACGATCTTTTGGGTCTCGGTAAAGACAGGCGACGATGGCGCGCGCACGCGAATCCAGTGCGGCTTCTCTAGCACAGCGGTGTCGGGCTTGTGTGCTTTTTCAGGGTGGCGCGTTGTCCGGGCGTTGTCCTCGCCGGGCTCTAGACTGCGATTATCGATCAGGGTGACCATGGGCGCCTGTGAAATGGGGGATTCCGATAGTGCCCCTAGATATGGCTGCAGCTAACTCCTTGCGCAAGTCAGACTATTGCCTGCCTGCCAAGCGGGCCAAAGAAAAAGGGCCGCCCCAGGGCAGCCCTCTCTTAAGTCCAAAAGAAAACACCGGCCAAGCCCGACGGGAGTCGAAGGCGGCCGGTGTTTCCTGAAGTCAGTCCGGTGCGGTTTCCCGCACCGGGTCTTAAGTCTTAGTAGAAGATGACTGCGCCAGCGAGGAACATGTCAACGTCGTCAAAGGTGACGGCAGCGCCGCCGACCGTTGCATCAAGTTCGTGGTGACGATACTTGACCCACATGGACATCGCAGCAGCGTCGATTTCCTGCACGATGCCAACGCCGTAGCGGGTGGCATCCGAGGCCGTTATCGTGCCAAGACCAATAAAGGTCGTGCCAGCGTCGAAGGCATCGTCGTTCTTGCCGTATTCGCCGTAGAAGTGCGTCGCGCCGAGCGAGTTGAACTTGTTCGACCAACCGGCTTTCAGGTACCAGCCAACAATGTCGTTCGGCTGATTAACGTCGTCAACTTCGTTCACGCCGTATGTGCCGTGCACCCAAAGACCAGAAGCGAGATGCTTGACCATGCCGCCGACCTGGAAGTAGGTCGAGTTCCTGCGGAGAAATGCCGTTGTCGGTCATTTCAGAGTAGGCTGTGGCCAACGAAACCTTGATGCCGCTGAATTCGCCAGAGTAGCGAGCAGCGATATCCCAGTAATCGTCTTCACCCCACGAGGCCGAGAGCGAGAAGCCCGCGAAGGTCGGTGTGTCGTAACGGACGCCGTTCAAGCGCAGACCGGCGCAGTCGTTGCCAATGCCGACACCAGCGTGTTCGCACCAGAAAGCTGCCTGTTGCCAAGCAACGTCTACAGCGGCGCCAGCTGCGTTCAACTGCGACTGACGCACGCCGTTGATGGCGAGGCCAAGGAAGCCGCCGTCGAAGGTCACGCCATTCGCCGGGAAGAGTGTGCCCGAGAAGTCGGTACCAAGTGCGGCGTTATCTGCGCCGAGGCTCTGCTTACCAACCGACAGCTTACCGAGCTGGTCGGACTGGATGAACCAGTAAGAGTTTTCAATCGCAATGCCCTGGCCGCCGTTGTCGTTGTCGGCGTTCGAAACAAGCGAGTTGCCCGGATCGGTGTAGATCCACAAGCTGTAGCCGGCCTTCCAGCCGGGCGAGATCGTGGCCGAACCCGTGAACTTGAAGTTCGACGAGAGGTCGTTCGAGTTGTCGACAACGTAAACGTTGCTTTCGACGCCGTCGTCAAACCACCAGATCTGGCTCGAAACCCAACCCGTGATCGTCAGGCTGACCTTGCGGTTGCCCTTGCGTGCGGTTGTGGCTTCAAGTTCGGCAATGCGCTCTTCGAGATCGGCGCAGCAGTTCCCGCCAAGGTCGGCAGCAAACGCGTTGCCCCCACCCAGAACGGTAGCGGCAGTAAAGGCCGCTGCCAGTAGTTTTGCTTTCATGGTGTAGTCCCCCATCCTAATTTTACCCGTCTAGTGCCAAATTCCCCAAGCCGCTACGCCCTCACATGGCAGCTCGATCTGATACATTGCAGCGCTTTTTGGCGGGCGCTTCGCATCGATGGTTGATTGCTAAACTTAACTTGACAATCGCGCAAGGCTGCGAAGCGCTTTTCTACAACTCTGTGGCCTAAATGGCGCCCTTCTTAAGCTGGTCCGCCAAGTATTCGGCCTGACGTATCGCCAATGCCACGATTGTCAGCGTCGGATTGCATGAGGCGCTGGTCGTAAACTGGCTACCGTCAGAGACGAAAAGGTTCTTAATATCATGGGATTGCCCATACTTATTGACCACGCCATCCTTGGCCTTATCGCTCATGCGATTGGTGCCCATGTTATGGCTGGCAGGGTAAGCCGGCAAGTTCCAGATTTCCTTAGACCCCATCGTGTCATAAATGGCACCCATTTGCTTATAAGCATGGTTGCGCATGTTGGTGTCGTTCGGATGGTCCGTCTTCTTGACGATCGGTACAGGCAACCCGTACTGGTCCTTCTCTGTCTTGTGGAGTTCGATGCCGTTCTGCTCCTGCGGAAGGTCCTCGCCGCAGATCCAGACGCCTGACGTTTGGTCGTACTTTTCCAATGCGCCAGCCAGCTTGCGTCCCCAACCGGTCGGTCCCGGAACCATGAATGCCGAGAGGAAGCCAATGCCAAGGGTGAGCTTTTCAAGCGTGTAGCCGCCTGCGAACCCGCGCTTGGTGTCGTTGTGCGCTTCATCGCGGACGATACCGGCAACTTGCGTACCCCGGTTTTGGTGTACTTTACCAGGCATAACGGCATAGACGCCGCCAGTCATATGGGTCATGTAGTTTTTGCCCACTTGGCCAGAAGAGTTGGCCAAACCGTCCGGATACTTACTCGAAGCCGAGTTCAGCAGGAGACGCGGGCTCTCAATTGAGTTGCCAGCGACGCAAACGACTTTGGCTTTCTGGCGTTGCTGCTTGCCGTCTTTGTCGGCATAAACAACAGCAGTGACCTTGCCGGTGTCGTCGTGCTCGATCTTGAGTACCATGCAGTTGGTGCGGATTTCGCAATTGCCGGAATTTACAGCGCGTGGCAGTTCAGAATACAGAGTTGACCACTTCGCGCCGATTTTGCAGCCCTGCATACAGAAGCCGATCTGCTGACATGCGGCACGTCCATCGCGCTCAACGGAGTTGATAGCCATAGGACCTGCGGTCAACTTACTGTAACCGATGCGCCGCGCGCCTTCCGCCAGAACCTTGAAGTCCGTGCTCCAGGGCAGATGCGGCATGCCCGTAACGTCGCCGGTGACGCCCATTCTGAGTTCGGCCTTGTCGTAATAGGGCTTCAACTCGTCATAGCTGATCGGCCAGTCCTTGATATTTGCGCCTGGAACGCCACCGGTCGTTTCCAGCATCTTGAACTCGTGCGGCTGATAACGGATCGAAACACCGGCCCAATGGACGGTCGAGCCGCCGAGGCCTTTGACGATCCAAGCCGGCAAGTTCGGGTGATTGACGGAGCCGTGCCAAGTGCCGCCAGAATATCTCTTGTCGAGCCAAGAGATTTTCATGAACATTGCCCACTCGTCGTTTTCGATATCGTCGAGAGTAAGCGTCTTACCGGCTTCGAGAACTACCGACTTAATGCCCTTTGCAGCGAGTTCGTGGGCCATTACGCCACCACCCGCTCCTGATCCTACAATGACGACAAGGCCGTCGTCGTTCAGATCGAATTTTGCAGCTGCCATTGTTGTTTTTCCTTCCCTGAGGCTCAGAACCAGTCAGTTTTGCCGAAGCTCGGATCTTTCGCGAAACCGCCCTTTTCCCAGGACGATCCGTCGTATCCGAATTTCGGATAAAGGGCCTTGTTGTTGTAAAGTCCGAACAACAGGCCGCCGCGGATTTTCTGGAAGAAGTCGGTCAGTTCGATCGACCGCAGAATACCTTCGCGGCGCTCAGGTTCTTTGACGCTGACGTAGTTTGTTTTGTACGTCGATTGTGCCCGCTTATCGACGTCCGCAAGACCATCGGTTACGAGTTTTGCGACTTTTTCGTCTTTGTCAGCTTCGCCGAGAATGGCATCGACCACAGCCTGGTAAGGGCCGTTATCAAGCAGCGTGTCGTGCGGGTAAATATCCCGTGCGATACGCAGCATTGCGAGCTTTTGCTCGGCGCTGAACGTGGCTGCGGCAACCGCGTGGCGGCTGAACGGTGTCGCCAACATGCCGGCCGTCAAGGCGACCATAGCGGTCGACGTGAGCAGCTGCCGGCGAGTTGGGGCAGTAAAAGCTGACGGCCTTGCGGCAATCATGGAGAGATCGTGAAGCATGGCGCCGTGTTCCTCCCTATTATTTTTGGGTATTGTCCAGGGACGACAAATGAATGCTATCGGCCCCTTGCCTCTATAAGCAGCAAGGCGCGTGCCAAAAAATGCACCCGGCTGCGCGCGCGAAACGCGACCGGTGCGAATTTGGGCGGCAGTGATCAATCGGAAGTGTCGGAATATGAAATTGGATCAGAGTGTTGGGGTTGTGCTTGGCGTTAGGAATGAGCACGCGGATGCTATCGTCTGGCCTTAAGAATTCCACCTGAGTTGATATGAGCTGTTCCTATTGAGCCACACAACGGCAGGTGCTGAGCAAGTGCAGCAACGCGCATCCGTTGCGTCGCTGCGACAGCTTTATGAAATGACTGAGACACATGTTGCAATCGTTCCGGCGTCCTGCGCGACACGTGCACGCGATGTCCCGGATGCAGGCCGCGATGTAATTCCGCCGCCTAATGCAAGCGGTATCCCCGATTGGGTCCGATTGTCCGATTGGCAGTGCCGCCACCCAATGGGCGTGTCCACTCGATGTCCAACTGTCGCAGTGCCGTTGCAGAGCCGGTGCACAACGGCACTGGGTGCGACGGATGTAGCAAGAACGCGACGATGCAAACGCGATTATACGCGGGAAATCATATTGAAAGTTTCTGGCACGGCACTTGCCAGTTGGCTTACGACTAAAGTTTTGCCTCGTCGCCCGTCATAACGGGCCGATCAGAAGTTCTGTGGAGCAAATTTCAGAATTCCACGAGCGCCGGCAATTTGAACTGAGCAAAAAGAGCGCCGCAAACCACGCAGTATGCGAAACAACGAAACCTAGATGGATTTGGATCATGACAGACGCCCGGCTCTATGCATCTCGTCCGGCCGCCCGGCCACTTAACGACGTAAAGGAAATACCGGCATCGAACTCGGCACTCGATGCAATATCCCGCCCTTCTCACACGTCAGTTGCGGCGCCAATGTGGAATCTCACGCCGCAGCAGTGGCGGGTTTTCCTGTTGGTCGGCAAAGCGATGTCCAACAAGGCCATCGCCCACGAGCTCAATGTTGCCGAGTCCACGGTCAAAGCTCACGTTTCGGCAATTTTCAAATTGGCGAAATGCCGTAACCGCACTGAGGCTGCGTTGCTGTCTCAGCGTGTCAGATACGGTCTTTTGGATGCTGACGAAACGGTCTCAATGCCGCTCGTGGCGTTGGCTGGATCTAAATCGATCAAGCACAGACCGCACTACAAGTAAGGTCGGCTTTACGCATCGAAGACGTTCTGCATCGGCTAAGGTTGGCGCTGGGCAAGGGCGATTTTGCTTGGCGGCCTCTTCGGTCGATGAAGTGTCATAATCGGGTTGGCCGCGCTGCGGCGATCCCACGAATCCTGCAAAACTTATCGAGTCGAATTGGAGAAAATTGGCATGTCTCAGGATCCAGGGATGACCCTGATTAATCTCATGTTCGGCTACATTCAAACTGGTGCGCTTGCCTGTGCCGCGAAGCTCAAAATTGCCGATAAACTAGAAGCAGGCCCGAAATCCATCGAGCAGCTCGCCAAAGAAGCAGGCGTTCACACCCAATCACTTCATCGCGTGCTTCGCATGCTTGCGAGTTGCGGCGTGTTCCGTGAGGACGAAAAAGGGCTCTGGCATCTGACGCCCGCAGCGGACTTGATGCGGACCAGCCTGCCACACACTTTGCATCACGCAGTGCTGATGTGCTCTCAGGACATCTTCTGGAAACCGACAGGTGAACTTCAGGACGTGGTTCGCACGGGCGAAAATGGCATGATCCCGATCTTCGGCGCTCCGTTCTTCGAGTATTTCAAGAAGAACAAGGAAGCTGGCGAAACGTTTCATCGCGGCATGTCGAGTCTTTCGGACATGGAAAACGCGCCGCTGGCTGGTGCTTATGACTGGTCGGGCATAAACACAATTATCGACGTTGCCGGCGGCCACGGCGGCCTCTTGATCGAGGCCTTGAAACGCGCGCCCGGTTCCAAGGGAATCCTCTTTGACGAGGCAATCGTACTCAAGGACGCACGCGTCAATGAGGAGAAGGGCCGCTGGACGAGCGTCGAAGGCGACTTTTTCAAGAGTGTGCCAGCCGGTGGCGACGCTTACCTGCTTAAGCGCATCATTCACGACTGGAAGGACGACGACTGCGTGACGATCCTTTCGAATATCCGCAAGGCGATGAACCCCGGCGCCCGCGTTTTGGTCTTCGATTGTGTTATTCCGCCGGGCAACGAACCTCACGGTGGAAAATTGCTAGACGTCCTTATGATGTCGGCGCTGCCTGGTTTCGAGCGGACGGAGAAGGAGTTTGCGGCCTTGTTCCAACGAGCTGGTTTAAAGCTCACGCGGGTTATTCAAGCGCCGGCTTTGCTCAGCATTACCGAAGCGGTTGCCGCCTAATTCAAACGCGCATGGGAAAGACACTTCCTTCCCGGTTGCGACTTTGGATCTAAGGCCGGATGGGCACATTCGCACCAAGGAACGCGGCTCGTCGCTCTACTGATGCGCATGTGGCAATGGGGTCACGCTACAGGTGAAACATGATCGCGACACACGTATCGATTTGGGGTTGCAAGTTTCAATACAAATGACTGAAATCCCAAAGGAAATATTGATTGAGAATGGGCTCGCAATTTGGCACGCTCGATGCTTAGCTTCTACACAATATAAAACCATGCCGATCTGCTTGAAAAACGCAGACGTCAAAAAACGATAGGGAGGTTGATCGTGCAGCCAACGAGGGACCAAAAGGTCTGGATGTATGAAAACATGGTTGTCAGCCGGTTCTTCGAGGAAACGATCGAGCAGATCTATCTCGAAGGCAAAAAGCCGGTGTTCAACATGGCGAACGGGCCCATTCCGGGTGAAATGCATTTGTCCAACGGACAAGAGCCGTGTGCAGTCGGCGTTTGCGCCCACTTGACAGCAGAAGATACTGTGACGGGCACACACCGGCCGCATCACATCGCCATCGCCAAGGGCGTTGATCTCAAGAAAATGGCTGCCGAGATCTTCGGCAAGAAAACTGGTCTTAGCGGCGGCCGCGGCGGCCACATGCATATCTTCGATCCTGCGGTCAATTTTGCCTGTTCCGGCATCATCGCCCAGGGGATGGGCCCAGCCGTTGGCGCAGCACTTTCACGTCAGATGCAGAAGAAGCCTGGAATTGCCGTCGCCTACATCGGTGAAGGTGCCGTCAACCAAGGTGCCTTCCACGAGGCCATGAATCTAGCGGCCGTCTGGAAACTGCCATTCATTTGCGTCATCGAAGACAATGCTTGGGGCATCTCTGTTTCCAAAAAAGCTTCGACCGCTGTTCCGGACAACGCAATCCGCGCTCAAGCCTACGGTATTCCTGGCTATCAGGTGAAGGGCAACGACCCGTACGAAGTCTTCCGCGTTGCGGGAGAGTGCGTTGCGCGTGCCCGGCGCGGTGACGGGCCATCGCTCATTGAGATCGAGACCTCGCGGCTTGCCGGCCACTTCATGGGCGATGCCGAGGGTTACCGGCCGAAGGGCGAACTCGATGCGCTCCGCGCGCGCGATTGCATCCCGGCAATGAAGGCGCGCATGATGGCCGAGGATGGCATGACCCAGGCTGAGAACGACGCCATTGTCGCGCGTGCACGTGCGAAGGTCGACGAAGCCATAGAATTCGGCCGTCAGAGCCCGTATGCCGCACCTGCCGAGGCCATGGAGAAGGTATTCGCCTGATTGAATTACGCCGGGGCACATCAATCGTTCCGGCACTTCAAGCGTCAACAAGAATATAGAAAAAACTAAATCCACTCCCTGGGAGGAGCACTCATGTCAACCGCCACGGCTACAGCAGTAAAACCTCAACAAAATGAGCGCCGCGTCACCATCGCACGAGCGATGGCCGAGGCTGTTGCTCAGGAAATGCGTATCGATCCTCGCGTCTTCGTCATGGGCGAGGACATCGGACAACTCGGCGGCGTTTATGGAAACACGCGCGGCCTAATCGAGGAGTTCGGTCCAGAACGTATCCGCGATACGCCGATCTCAGAAACAGCATTCATGGGCGCAGCCGTTGGTGCGGCTTCGGACGGGATGCGCCCTGTCGTCGAACTGATGTTCGTCGACTTCTTCGGCGTCTGCTTCGATGCGATCTACAATTTGATGGCCAAGAACATCTACTTCTCTGGCGGCAACGTCAAAGTTCCGGTCGTGCTCATGACGTCAACAGGCGGCGGGTATAGCGATGGTGGCCAGCATTCGCAGTGCCTCTACGCCACGTTCGCGCATTTGCCTGGCATGAAAGTGGTTTGCCCGAGCAACGCTTACGATGCAAAAGGCTTGATGGTATCGGCGATCCGCGACGATAGCCCGGTTATTTATATGTACCACAAAGGACTTCAGGGCATGGGTTGGCTCGGGACCGAGCCAGGGGCAACCGTGCACGTTCCCGAAGAAACCTACATGATCCCATTTGGCAAAGCGGCGATCGTGCGCGAAGGCACCGATGTGACGATCGTCGGCGTCGGCATGGGGGTCCATAACGGCCTCAAAGCTGCCGACAAGCTCGCAGCTCAAGGCGTCAGCGCCGAGGTTGTTGATCTGCGCACGCTCGTACCGCTCGACCGTGACACGATCTTCAACTCGGTCAAGAAAACCGGCCGCTTGATCGTGGTCGATGAAGACTACCAAAGCTACGGTTTGACGGGCGAAATCATCGCGACCATCGCCGAGCGCGATGTCAGCGTATTGAAAGCGTCGCCGCAGCGCGTCGCTTATCCTGATATTCCGATACCATTCGCCCGGCCGATGGAGCAGTTCGCGTTGCCGAACCCGGACAAAATCGTAGACGCATTCCACGCAATGAAGAGGGCCTAAAAAAAATGGTAGCCGTTAAAATACCAACCGATCTGTGGGAAGAAGACACAGAAGCCGTCATCACGACATGGCTCGTGGGCGATGGTGGGGCGGTCAGCGAAGGTCAGCTCATTGCTGAAATCATGGTCGAGAAAGTGCAGCACGAGGTTCGCGCACCTGCGAGCGGCACGATCAAGATCTCGCAGCCCGCCGAAGCGGTCGTCGCCAAAGGTGGTGAAATAGGTACGATTACTTGAAGTGTTTCTGGGGCGAGCCTTTCTGCGGCTCGCGTCAATTGCTGAGAATTTCATTAATTCTGGAGCGCATTTGCGGTTTTGAAACCGCAGGGCGCTCCAGTCTGCTTGAAGGTGACATGTCATGACGGATACCACGCCTGCATCAGCTCCAGTGCCGGCCGATAAGGTCGTCAAGTTGACCGCCATGCGCGGCATGATTGCCAGCAAGATGCTTGAGAGCTTGTCGACGACGGCGCAGCTCACGCATTTTGCAGAGTGTGATGTGACGGGCCTACAGGCCATGAAAGCACGCCTCGCGGGCGAAGGGTTGAAGGCCTCCGTCGAGGATCTGATTGTGGACGCCGTGGTGCAGTCTCTGCGCCGGTATCCGGCTTTGAACGCCACGCTCCAGAACAACGAGGTGACACAACGTGCTGACATTAACGTTGCCGTTGCAGTTGCCTTGCCGGGCGATCTCCTCGTGGCACCCGCGATATTCAATGCTGGGACGTTGACGCTCGAAGAGCGCGTGAAAGCACGCCGCGATCTTGTCGATCGATCAAAGATCAACAAGTTGACGGTCAAAGAAATGACCGGCGGGACCTTCACGATTTCAAATATAGGTTTGACCCGCGTTCGCCACTTCACGCCGATTTTGGCCATCCCGCAGGTGGCCATCCTCGGCGTCGGCGAAACGGCGCTGCGTCCATGGGTGATCGATGGGCGGATCGAGCCGCGGCCCATCATGGGCTTATCGCTGACCTTTGATCATCGGGCGGTGAACGGAGCTCCGGCCGGTGATTTCCTGACGGATCTTTGCAAGACCATTGAAGGCATGGCATGAGCGCACATGCCAACCGGTGCTGCGCAGCAATCTGACACTTCAAGTTGTGTATCGCTGCTTGGGATCGTTTCCTTCGAAGTGGCGCAGCAGCGTGAGCGCGAACTTCTTGCAGGCGCGTCCGCCCTTTCGCCTGGGATTGCGCAAGTTCTAGTCTGGCGCACAGAGAAATCAATCATAGTGCCCCGAGGTATGCCGGCCAGAGATGGCTTCACCGAAGCCGTTGCTGCGATGACGGCCCGCGGGTTCCCGGTCTACGAACGCGACACGGGAGGTGATCTGACGCCCCAGTCTCCGGGCATGATCAATCTTTCGATGGTGTTCCGGCTGGATGGCGCCAGTCCCAATATCAAAGGCGCTTATCTCCGGCTGGTGCAGCCGGTCATCGAATTTTTGCGTCACCGGTACGGTATTGCCGCTGACGTTTGCGCTGTGCCGGGTGCGTTTTGTGATGGTGCCTACAATATTGCCTATCAAGGCAAGAAACTTGCCGGCACTGCGCAAAGGTGGCGCTTGATCGGCGGCGAGGGAGGCTCGCGTCAAGCGGCTGTACTCGGCCACGTTGCTCTGATGGTGGATGTCGAACTGATGCCGGCAATCGACGCATTGAATGCGTTCTATGCTGCTGCCGGGATGGACCGGCATATCGAACTCGACAAGCACGTCACGTTAGCTGAGCTTTGCGGACGCAGCAGCGCCGAGCCATCACTCCTCGCGGAGGAACTCTCTCGCTTTGTCGCCCATCCGGAAAGATTGACGGACGGCTGATGTGTCTCAATTCTGATTGTTAGGGGACGTGATCGCGTAGCGGCGGATTTTGCGATGCAACGTCGCGCGGCTGATGCCGAGATGTCCGGCCGCTTCCGTCACGTTCCATTTGTTGGTGCGCAATACCTCAACGATACGGCGGCGTTCCGCTGTCTCATTGGCTTCAAGCAGCGTTGTGCCGGTAGGATGCTCATTTCGACCGTCAAACTCGCGCTCGGCAACGGCAACACCATCTCCTGCGGCTAGCGGCGCGCCCGACTTGGAATAATCGAGGAGCTGGTCCGGCAGGTCGTCAACGAGAATAAGCTTGCCAGCATGCAGCGAAGAGACGTAGCGAATGACGTTGCGCAATTCGCGGATGTTGCCCGGCCAAGGATATGTCCGGAAGAGGTCCATGACCGCTTCAGAAAATTCGATTGCAGGCGCGCCCGCGCTGTCTTCTTCGCGCACGATCTGACCGATGAGTTCAGCAATATCGGCGCGATCGCGCAATGCAGGCAGAACGATCTGCGCGCCGCGAATGCGATAATAGAGATCCTTCCGGAAGTGTCCCTTGGCGATGAGGTCGGGCAGGTTGCGGTGGGTGGCGCAAATGATCTTCATATCAACGGGGATCGCGTCCGCGCTACCGAGCGGCGTTACAGTCCGTTCTTCGAGCACGCGTAACAGATGGGCCTGGAGCTCAAGCGGCATGTCGCCGATTTCGTCGAGGAACAGTGTGCCGCCGTGGCTTGCGAGAATCTTGCCCGTCCGGCCGCCCTTTACTCCGCCGGTGAACGTACCGGGCGCGTAGCCGAAGAGTTCGCTCGCCAAAAGCGTTGCGGGGATCGCCGCACAATTGACGGCAACGTAGGGTTTTTCGGTGCGCTTACTTTCGTTGTGCAGGGCGCGCGCTAAAGTATCTTTGCCGACTCCCGTTTCGCCGAGCACCAGAAGCGGAATGTCTTTGTCGATGATCTTGCGGCATAGGCCGATGTTCTGGATCATCAAGGGATCGGCGCCAGCGACGTGGTCGAGTGGACGGGACTGTGGCCCGGTGCCTTTTCGCGCGCGCTTGTCTTCAAGCCCGTGGGAAGACCGGATTGCCGTCGAGGAGGCCTTCTTCTTCGGCAGAAAAGCCGTGACGAAAGTGTTTGATCCGTCGCGGTTGTTGAGCCGGACGCTGTGTTTGCTCAGTGGCTGTAGATCTCCGAACGAGACATTCCAAAGATCATTGATGAGTTTGCCGCCGAGATCGCTGAGATCGGGAACACCGAGGAATGATAAGGCCTCCTGCGTGGCGCCTAAGATGCGGCCATCTTCGTCGGTCGCAATGAGTGCGTTGACGGACATCGGCATCGGGTCCGGTTCGTTGGCAAGTGTCACAATGCAATCGTTACGATGCCATTTGCGAAATAACATCATGCTGATCTGCGAGGCTGCTTCGCGGACAAAGTACTGGGCAAAGCTTCCGTCGCTGGAGCCTGGCAGCGCTCTGCCCGACATATCGAACGCGGCTATGACGCGGCCGTCAGGGCCGAATATCGGTGCCGCGGAGCATGTGAAGTGCTGGAACAATTCAATGAAGTGTTCGCCGCCATAGACCGTGATGGGCTGCCGGGAAATCAAACAGGTGCCGATGCCGTTGGTGCCAACGCGGCCCTCGTGCCAGACGGTACCTGCTTCCAATCCTCCGCGCGCAACTTCCTGGCTGGCGTTTGAATCGGCGAAACTTGTGACGACGATGCCATCCGCATTGCTGAGGAGAACCACATTGCTGGTATCGGCAGCGATACGGCGAACGCGATCGATAACGGGCGAAGATTCAACAAGCACGTCTTCCATTTGGCCGCGCAAATTGCGCACTGTTGCGCTGCCGACGCGCTCAATTGGCTTGCGCATGGCCCGGTCGAGACCATAGTCGGAGAGGCACCGCCGCCACGAGGCTTTTACGATGTCGGCGCCCAGACTTGGTACCATATCAAGGACCCTGGGAATTTCGCGGAGTTCCTCACGCATTCGTCTACCGATCTCCTAAGACTTATGGCGGAGGGACTGTGCCAGTACGCCGCAAGGTTTACAAGGGTGAGGGCAGGGGTTGAAAAAAATAGGCAAGTTCCGAATAGTGGACCCAAGACCCGCGGTTCACCGGCCATTTCAGCCCAGGCAACAAAATTGGCCCGCTGGCACTCTCAACCTTAATTCGAGGTTACCTCGACGCGGGATGCCGGGTTTAGCCGTTCAGGCCAAGCGCGGGTAGAGCGCAAGTGCGCTCTCCGATGGATCAAGAATGGCGGCCAGCCGCATCCCTGTCTCGGGCATGATTTGCCCGGCAAAATAATGGGCCGTCGCAATTTTTTCGTTGAGGAAGGCCGCGTCGCCCTCGCCGCGTTCCAACATTTCGGCGGCCCGCATCGCGCTATTCGCGAGCAATGTGCCACTAATCACCAAGCCAAAGAGGTGCAGTGTATGTACGGCCGCTGCAGCGGCACGGGCAGGGTCGCGGCGGCCTTCCGACATGAGCCAATCGATGACGAGCGCCATTGCGTTAGAACCTTTGGCAACTGCGGTTCGCACTGCGGTCCAATGGGCAGCGTCGTGGCGCGCCAAATTTTTTTCTATTGCGTGCAACTCATCGATCATCGCGCGCGCGGCGGCGGCGTTATCGCGCTGCATCTTGCGGCCGATCAAGTCGTTGGCTTGAATTCCCGTTGTACCCTCGTAAATGGTGGCAATGCGGGCGTCGCGGAAATGCTGTGCGGCGCCGGTTTCTTCTATGTACCCCATGCCGCCGTGCACTTGAACGCCGAGGGACGCCACATCGCAAGCTGTTTCCGTGCACCAGCCTTTGACGACGGGAATGAGCAGATCGAGGCGGGCTTGATGGCGCGCGCGAGTCTCGGGGCTGGCTGCGGCCTGTGACAAATCGAGGGAGTGAGCAGCTGTATACGCGAGCGCGCGCATGGCCTCGCATTTGGCGCGCATGGTCATGAGCATGCGGTGCACGTCGGGGTGGTGCGCGATTGACTTTGGCACGTTGGACTTGTCGCCAATGATGCGCCCCTGGATGCGATCGTTCGCAAAATCACGTGCCCGCTGGTACGCGCGGTCGGCAACGCCGAGGCCTTGAATGCCGACGCTGAGGCGCGCCTGGTTCATCATCACAAACATATATTCAAGCCCGCGATTTTCTTCGCCAACCAGGTATCCGGTAGCGCCGCCATTGTCGCCGAAGGAAAGGACTGCGGTCGGGCTCGCATGGATGCCGAGCTTATGCTCAAGCGAGACACAGCGAACATCATTTGCTGGGCCGGGTGTGCCATCGGCCTTGGGAATGAACTTCGGCACGACGAAAAGTGAAATGCCTTTGACGCCTTCAGGCGCATCGGGGAGGCGCGCGAGCACGAGATGGATAATATTGTCCGTCAGGTCGTGATCGCCGTAGGTGATGAAAATTTTCTGGCCCGAAATGAGGTAGTGGTCATCTTTGCGTACGGCTTTGGAGCGCACGGCCGCGAGATCAGACCCGGCTTGGGGTTCTGTTAAGTTCATTGTGCCGGTCCACTCGCCGGAGACCATTTTGGGTAAATAGGCTTGTTTGAGTTCGTCAGAGCCATTGAGCAGGATTGCTTCGATGGCGCCTTGGGTGAGAAGCGGGCAAAGCGCGAAGGCCATGTTGGAGGCGTTCAGCATTTCGTGGATCGCTGCGCCGACGATCCATGGCAGTCCCATGCCGCCGTGCTCGGCTTCGAACACGACGCCGTTCCAGCCGCCATCTTTGAATTGGGCGTAGGCGTCAACCCATCCGGGCGCTGTCTTGACACCGGTCTCGGTGAGTTTAGCGCCGGTCTTGTCTCCAGAGTGATTGAGTGGGCTCAAAACGCCGCTGGTAAATTTCGCGGCTTCCGATAGCACCGCCTCCACCGTATCGGGCGTCGCATCCTCAAAGCCGGCGAGCGTGCTGATCTTATCAAGCTCACATATTTCTGTGAGAACGAACAGCATGTCTTGGAGCGGGGCATCATACGTCATCGGGATTTTCTCATTGTGGACATCGAGGTGCTAATTGACGCTTGCGGACCCTCCTTCCATTAGTCTCGCCGGTGATGCATCGCAAGACGGCCCGCACTAGAGTAATATCCGATCAGACAGGATCGCTTTAGCGATCAACTGATCGGATGAAATTGCTCTAGCATCATGATTCTAGAGCATCTTTATCGGCCCGGTGAATCGCATCAGCGATTTCGTCCGGTCCGATGATGCTCTAGGCGGGCCGCTTTAGTGTTCAATCGAATTGCCAACGCGGGCATCACGTCCCGCGCGTTGAACTCGGTTCGGCGCCCGTGTTCGGCGCTTTATCGTTGATAATCTGGGCTTTTATGGCCGGCGTCTTCGGACCCTTAAAATAGTCGTGCGCCGCTTCGAGGAAGAGGGGTTCCAAACCTGCGCCGCCCTTATCGACGTAAGCCTTGAGTTGATTGCGCATGCGCGGATCCCAGAAGAGATGCACGTGCTTGGCAATGCCGTCGACGGCTTCCGATTTCGGATAAGCGGCGAAAAAGGCCGTGATCTGGTTGGCCATGCGAATGAGGTCGGTGTCGTTCATGTGAATTTCTTCCTGGCTCGCGCCGAGCCGGTCATCGGTGGAAGCTAGGGGTTAAAGACTACAATCCCGCCGGCACCAAGTGCCGCGAGAAATAGGTTTGATTTTCGAGCAAGCTCTAGAGCGAGCGTGGTGGGTGCGGAGACCGTGACCAGCGCCGTTATCCCGGCACTTGCCGCCTTTTGCACCAATTCGTAGCTGCAGCGGCTGGTCATGAGAACGAAGCCCTGCGTAACGTCGGTCCCCGCCAAATTAAGTGCGCCGATCAATTTATCGAGGGCGTTGTGGCGCCCGACGTCTTCGCGCACGAGGGAGATTGTCCCATCTGGCGCGACCCATGCGGCGCCATGTACAGTGCGATTGAATTGGTTCATGGGTTGATGGTTAGGCAGGTCTTTCGCCGCCTTCAAGACAGCGGCTGTTGATCGGCGCAGTATTGCGATCCAAGACGGCGGACCGGCTTGATGGCGCCGGCAATATCTTCAACGCCGCACAGTCCGCAACCTGTGCGCCCTTCGATGGACCGTCGCACAAAGCGCGTTTCATCCAGTCCGCCATCCGCGACAGCGATATCGATCGCAATGCCGTTCTCAACCGGCATGACGAGCACGCCTTTGATGTCGTCTTTAGATCTGACGAGACGTTCGGCGAGCGAAAACCCGACAGCGAAATCGCGCAAGTCGGCAGGAGTCGCCATCATGACTGTGAAGGGCTCGGAGTTGAACTGAAAGGCAACGGGCAATTCCTCCGGCACCTGCCAGACGATTTCGCGCACGCCCTCTTGCGCCGAACGCACTTCGCCCGCCGCTGGTTGCGAACACATGTCTCCACTGTCTGCAGAAACGCGAAGCCCTTTCGGCATAAGGTTCATGCCATGCGCATCCGAATCCGCGCCCCTTACTCAGCCGGTTCCAACTTCTTCTTGCCGATTCGCTTGTTCTCGACTTCACGCGCTCCCCACTCTTCCTGCCATTCAGACGGGTGGTTGGAGACGGTGACCTGCACGGCCGTCACCTTGTATTCGGGACAGTTCGTGGCCCAGTCCGAGTTCTCCGTCGTGATGACGTTGGCACCTGTTACGGGGTGGTGGAAGGTCGTGTAGACCACGCCCGGCGGCATCCGTTCTGAGATCTTGGCCTTGAGCGACGTGGCCCCGACGCGGCTTGCCAGCGAAACCACGTGACCGTCCTTGATGCCGCGCATTTCGGCGTCGCTCGGGTGGATCTCGAGAATGTCTTCAGGATGCCAAGCGACATTTTCCGTGCGCCGCGTCTGTGCGCCGACGTTGTAGTGCGCCAGAATGCGGCCAGTGGTCAGGATGAGCGGGAAGTTTTTGTTGGCGCGTTCAGCTGTTGCCACGAATTCGGTCAACATGAACCGGCCTTTGCCGCGCGTGAATTCTTCCTCGTGCATGATCGGCGTGCCTTCGGGGAACTCGTCGTTGCAGGGCCATTGGATCGAGCCCAATTCATCGAGGCGATCGAAGCTGACGCCCGCGAACGTCGGTGTGACGCGCGCGATCTCGTCCATGATCTCGGCTGCAGACTTGTAGTGCATGGGGTAGCCCATCTCAGTCGCAAGGCGTGAGACGACGTCCCATTCGGCCATGCCCTGCTTTTCACGCATCACTTTGCGCACGCGATTGATGCGGCGCTCGGCGTTGGTGAAAGTGCCGTCCTTTTCGAGGAATGACGTGCCCGGCAGGAAGACGTGGGCAAAGGCCGCCGTCTCGTTCAAGAAAAGATCCTGCACGACGACGATGTCCATGGACGTCAATGCGTGTTCGACGTGGTGCGTGTTTGGGTCGGATTGCGCAATGTCCTCGCCTTGAATGAAGATGCCGCGGAACGAGCCGTCGCCGGCTGCGTCGAACATGTTGGGGATGCGAAGGCCGGGCTCATGATCGAGTTTCACACCCCATTCTTTCTCGAAGACGGCGCGGGCCTCGTTGTTTGAAACGTGGCGGTAGCCCGGCAGCTCGTGCGGGAACGAACCCATATCGCAGGCGCCCTGCACGTTATTCTGACCGCGCAGCGGATTTACGCCGACGCCTTCGCGGCCGATGTTGCCGGTCGCCATGGCGAGGTTGGCCATGGCCATAACCATGGTCGAGCCCTGGCTATGCTCGGTGACGCCTAGACCGTAGTAGATCGCGCCATTGCCGCCGGTCGCGAACAGGCGAGCGGCCTCGCGCACTTGTTGCGCCGGAACGCCTGTGATGGCCTCCAGTGCTTCAGGCGAGTGCTTGGGCTGCTTGATGAATTCTTCCCAACGGAAGAAATCGCCCTTCTCGCAGCGGCGCGCAACGAACTTACGGTCAATCAGATTTTCTGTGGCGATGACGTAACCGAAGGCATTCATCATCGCAACGTTGGTCGAGGGCTGCAGGGGCAAATGATAGTCGGCTTCAACGTGCGGGCTGCGCACGATATCGGTGCGGCGCGGATCGATGACGATGAGCTTGGCGCCTTCACGCAGACGCTTCTTCATGCGGCTCGCGAACACGGGGTGCCCGTCGGTCGGATTGGCGCCGATGATGAGGATCACGTCGGCCTTATCGACGCTCTTGAAATCCTGCGTTCCGGCAAATTCGCCGAAGGTCTGCTTCAAGCCGTATCCCGTTGGCGAATGGCAAACGCGGGCGCAAGTATCGATGTTGTTGGTATTGAAGGCGGCGCGGACCATGCGCTGCACGACGTAGACTTCTTCGTTCGTGGTTCGCGACGACGTAATGCCGCCAATGGCGCCCTTTCCGTACTTGGCCTGAACGGCCTTGAATTTGCTGGCCGCGAACTTGATGGCCTCATCCCAGGACACGGCCTGCCACGGATCTGTGATTTTCTCGCGGATCATCGGATTGAGCACGCGATCCTTGTGGGTTGCGTAGCCGAAGGCAAAGCGGCCCTTGACGCAGGAGTGGCCTTCGTTGGCGCCGCCGTCCTTATGAGGCATCATGCGGACGACCTTTTCGCCCTGCATTTCGGCTTTGAACGAACAGCCAACGCCGCAGTAGGCGCACGTCGTAACTTTCGAGTGTTCGGGCTGGCCATGCTCAATGATGGATTTTTCCATCAGCGTTGCTGTCGGGCAAGCCTGGATGCAGGCGCCGCAGGACACGCATTCCGACGCTAGGAAGCTCTCGTCCATGCCGGCCGAGACGTGAGAAGCGAAGCCGCGGCCATCAATTGTCAGCGCGAAGGTGCCTTGGACTTCTTCGCAGGCGCGCACGCAGCGCGAGCAGACGATGCACTTCGATGGGTCGAAGGTGAAGTAAGGGTTTGACTCGTCCTTGGCTTTGAAGCTGTAGTTGGTTTCCCCGTTACGGGACTTGGCGAACACGTGGTTCTCGCCATCGTAGCCATAGCGCACGTCGCGCAGACCAACCGCGCCAGCCATGTCCTGCAATTCGCAATCGCCGTTGGCGGCGCAGGTCAAGCAGTCGAGCGGATGGTCGGAGATGTAGAGTTCCATAACGCCCTTGCGCAACTTCGCGAGGCGATCGGTCTGCGTCGAGACTTTGATGCCAGGCGCAACGGGCGTTGTGCAGGACGCGGGCGTCCCCTTGCGGCCTTCAATTTCGCACAGACATAAACGGCATGAGCCGAACGCTTTCATATTGTCGGAGGCGCAAAGCTTCGGGATCTGGATGCCCATGTGCATCGCGGCGTTCATGATCGACGTGCCTTCGGGCACCGTGATCTCCAGGCCGTCGATCTCCAGCGTGACCATCTTGGTCAACTCGTGATGTTTGATATTCGGCGTGCCGTAGTCAATCTCTTTGATGAGCGTCATCGGCTTTACGTGGGTATTCATGGTCGGGTCCTCGCTCTTAGGCGATGAAGTCGGGCGATAAAATCTTGTTACTCTGCAGCCTCGGCAACCCTTTTATTCGGGGCCTTGCGCTGGAAATCGTCTGGGAATCCTTTGACCGCACTCATCACCGGCATGGGCGTTAAGCCGCCCATGGCGCAGAGCGAGCCGTCGGTCATCGTCACGCACAAGTCTTCGAGCAGTTCCAAATTCTTACTGCGGTGGTCATCGGCGATGATCTTGTCGATCACCTCGACGCCGCGCTGGGCGCCGATGCGGCACGGCGTGCACTTGCCGCAGCTTTCAATGGCGCAGAATTCCATCGCGAACCGGGCTTGCTTAGCCATATCGACACTGTCATCGAATACGACAAGACCGCCGTGGCCGACCATAGCGTCGATTTTGATAAATTCTTCGTAGTCCATCGGTACGTCGAGTTTCGATTGAGGCAAGTAGGCGCCGAGCGGCCCGCCAACCTGGACGGCGCGAACCGGCCGGCCGGTTGCCGTGCCGCCGCCCCAGTCGTCGATGAGTTGGCGCGTCGTAACGCCGAAAGCTTTTTCGACAAGGCCGCCCTGCTTGATGTTGCCGGCGAGCTGGAAGGCAAGGGTGCCGCGCGAGCGTCCAACGCCGTAATTTTTGTAAAACTCGCCGCCCTTTTCGAGAATGATCGGAACGGCCGCAAAGCTCATGACATTGTTGATGATTGTTGGCTTGCCAAAGAGACCCTCGATGGCAGGGATCGGCGGCTTGAAGCGCACAATACCGCGCTTGCCTTCCAAGCTCTCAAGCATCGACGTTTCTTCGCCGCAGATGTAAGCGCCGGCACCCATGCGGACAAAGAGGTCGAACGAATAGTTTGAACCTTGGATTTTCTCGCCAAGCCAGTTGGCTTTTTTCGCGACGTCGATGGCTTCGCGCATCACCTTGACGGCGTGCGGATATTCCGAGCGGATGTAGATATAGCCTTTTGAGGCGCCACCAGCGACGGCGGCGATGGTCATGCCTTCGATGAGGCAGAAGGGATCGCCTTCCATCAGCATCCGGTCGGCGAACGTGCCGCTGTCGCCTTCATCGGCATTGCAGGCGATGTATTTCTGGTCGGCCTTGATGTCGTGAACCGTCTTCCATTTGATGCCTGTCGGGAAGCCCGCGCCACCCCGGCCTCGCAGGCCCGACGTTGTAACTTCCGTCACGATATCGATTGGCTTCATCGTCAGAGCTTTGCTAAGCCCTAAAAACCCGCCGTGCTTGCGATAATCTTCGATCGAAAGCGGGTCTGTAATGCCGCAACGCGCAAAAGTCAGGCGCTCTTGTTTCTTGAAGTAGGGGATGTCTTCGGTCAAGCCATGACAGAGCTTGTGCTTGGCGCCGTCGAGAAATCCGGCCTTGAACAGATCTGGCACGTCGTTCGCAGAGACGGGACCATAAGCGACGCGGCCTTTCGCCGTTTGCACTTCGACAAGCGGCTCAAGATACAGCATGCCGCGTGAGCCGTTGCGCACGATTTTAACTTGCTTGTTTTGCTTCGCGGCTTCTGCTGCAATCGCGGCGGCTACACTGTCGGCGCCAACAGAAAGGGCCGCTGCGTCACGAGGAATATAAACAGTAATCATCACGCGACCTCCTTACCGAGTGACGCGACGATTTCATCGAACCGTTTCGGATCAACCCTACCATAAAGATCGTCACCAATCATGACGGCCGGCGAGAGGGCGCAGTTGCCGAGACAGTAGACGGCTTCGACCGAATATTTGCCATCCTTCGAGGTGCTGCCCATTTCAGCGCCGAGCTTCTTTTCGGCGTGGTCGCAAAGCTTGTCGGTGCCCATGGCTTGGCAGGCTTCGGCGCGGCAAATCTTGATTAAGTGACGGCCTTGCGGCTCGCGTTTAAAATCATGATAGAAGGTCACAACGCCATGGACCTCGGCGCGCGAAAGGTTGAGCGCATTGGCGATCACCGGCAACGTGCTTTCCGGCACGTAGCCCAGTTCGTGCTGGACGGCATGCAAGATCTCAAGCAATTCGTCGGGCTTGTTGCCATGCGCTGCGCACACGGCGAGCGCCTTCATTTCTGCCGGATTGGCGGGCGCTTTCACCTGCGCTGACGCGGGCGAGGAATTAGGTTTCTTGGCCATTTTTTCGCATGTTCCTGGGGGCAGACCTAGCTGGACCTTGCCGCTGCAACTTTGTACTGTTTGTCGCACGCTGGAGAGTTTTCTATTTACTGGTCTAGATCAAATCGGTTCTTTCGATCTTATCATAGACGGCATCTATCGATCAATCGCGCAACTGCGACTGCCGTCGCAGTTTTGGCGTGAGCCAGCCGCCTACACTGTTCAGACAATTTCGGCCGTCGAGAACGACTTTGCAGCCTCGCAAAATGCCCTGACTAGGGGGCCTAGGGGGTCGCGGTCGACGGCCACCAGGCCCACGCTATGAGCGACTACGGGGTCTTTGAGTGGGATGGCGGTGATGCCCGGGTCACGCCCCAGAACGTCCAAGATGTAATCGGGCATGATGCTGGCCAAGCCCATTAACCTTACGTTCGAGCACAGGTTAATGACCGAGTTGGTTTCCAGTGCAGGGGCTGGGTGACAATTGGCCGACTGAAACGCGCGATCAACGATGCGCCGGTTTTGCATATTCGAGGTCAAGAGACCAAGTGGCAAGCTGGCTGCCTCTTGCCAAGTCACCCACTGGCGCCCCGCAAGCGGATGATGATCGGGCACGAACAAGCAATAACGTTCCGAGTAAAGCGGCCACGACAGCAGTCCCGTGATCGGTTCGTTGTCGAGGTAAGTGATGCCGACGTCGATTGAGTAATCTTGCAGCGCGCGCAGAATTTCTTCCGAACTCAGTGACATGACGGTGAAGTCGATATGGGGATGCAGTGCGCGCATGTCCCTTGTCAAAAACGGGATCATTGGCAGCGCGGATGGTATACCTCCGAGTACTAGGCGCCCTGTTAGACCAGCGTCGTTCGCCTTGATCTGCGCCAGCTCTTGGCTCATGGACGCCCAATTATTGAGAATGAGCTGCGCCCATTTGAGCACCCGCTCACCCTCGGCGGTCAGCCCTTGATAGCGCTGGCCGCGTTCGACGATGGGAATGCCGAGTTCAAGTTCAAGCTGCCGGATGCGGCCCGAAAGTGTTGGCTGGGTGACATTGCAGGCTTGTGCTGCGCGGGTGAAATGTTTTTCGCGCGCAAGGGCCACCAGATACTGCAATTGGCGAATGTCCATTGATGGATCCTGACAAGTGGCACTAAGTCAGTAATCATCGGGAGTTTGCCCGTCAAAGGCAAACACTGGACCGGTATAGTGGGCTGCTCAGTGCTAGGACGCCGAACGCACGGTCATGGTAGCTGGTTCTTCGGCCGGCGTTTCTGACATGAGCGCGGTGGCAACCTCGGCAAATGCGGTCTCTATGCTCGTAACAAGCGGTGCAGCGACATCTACCTTTTGGCCGCGCGACGCCATTTCAAGATCGCGGCATAGGGTCGAGAGTTCGCGTGGCACCAAGATTGGCACTCGATGATTTAAGGCTATGGGCGATGCGGCCGAGGGTCGTGAAGTCATGGGCGTCGCGCGCAGCCCTCATTTCGGCAAGTGCGGTTGGCGCATAATTGAGGTAGGTCGAAATCAGGCGCTTGAAGAGGTCCGGCCGGCTCTTCTTCAATGGGCCAACCACCCCCTCGTCGATAGGCGGAACTTTCGAGTCCGGGCCGCTGCTTGGGCCGGCGCATGAGGCGTCTTGATCATGTGATACGCTCACGCAAGCGCTCTCTTCGGGGGCTGATGCGAGCCACTTCTTGAGCGTCGAGCGCAGTTGGATTTCAGAGTAAGGCTTGCTCAAATAGTCGTCCATGCCGGCATCGAGGCAGCGTAAGCGATCTTCCGCATAGGCGTTCGCCGTCATAGCAATGATGGGGATACGTGGCATTGCGTGCGCGCGTTCGATCTCTCTGATGCGGCGCGTTGCAGCCAAGCCATCCATGATAGGCATCTGACAATCCATGAGGATTGCCGAGAATTTTCCGTAGTTGAATTGTGCGATGGCTTCGAGCCCGTTCCGGGCGACCTGGAATTTACATCCCATCGCTTTCAGCAGTTCACATGCGACTTCGATATTGACCTGGTTATCTTCAACTAAGAGGATAGGTGCGCTGTGTCTGCCGACGCTCTCTGGCTCGTCTATTACGGGACTATCGGATGGTGATGACGAGCTTTTGAGCGACCAGCCGGGATGCCTATTGCCCGAAATAGCACGAGCGACGGCACCCACCAATTCGTCCCGTCGAATGGGTTTGGTCAATACGGTATCAATTCCGGCGTCCCTGATGCTCGCGAGATCGCCCTGCCAATTCAGCGAGGTAGCAATAATGACTTTCATCCGCGAAAATTTTTCATGCAATTTTATACGCGCGGCGAATTCGATGCCATTTTCCTCAGGCATGACCATATCAACGACAGCGGCATGAAATGGTTTGTCCATTTCGAGGGAGGCGACGAGCAACGGCCAAGCTTCGGCCGTGCTCGAAGCAAGTGCAACCTTGCAACCGCACGCGCCCAGATAACTGGCAATGATTTCGCGATTGGTTTCGCGGTCATCGATGACCAGAATGCGTGCGTCATCGAGGACGCCCGGGTCGCCGTCGGCCTGGGCCTTAGTCATCTCGCCGTGTTCGAGGTCAAGGTTGAATGACACGCGCGTTCCCTTGCCGAGTTCGCTATCAATCTCGATGCTTCCGCCCATGAGCTCTACAAGATGGCGGGAAATCGATAGGCCAAGACCGGTTCCACCGAAACGGCGGCTGATCGAAGTTTCGGCCTGCGTGAATGGTTGAAAGAGTTTGTCGCGAACGGCTGGATCAATACCGATGCCTGTGTCGCGGACTTCGAAACGGAGGTGCGAGGAATTGTTTGTGTGGCCGATGCGCGTGACGCGCATGGATATTTCGCCGTACTTCGTGAACTTCAGTGAATTGCCCAGAAGATTGAGCACGATTTGCTTAATGCGGCCGCTATCGCCTTTGACGACGAGTGGCACGTCTTTGTCGATGAATACCGATAACTCCAGCCCTTTGGCGCTCACCTGGCCGCTAAATAAATCGGTCGACCTTTCGACGATGTTGCGGATGTTGAACTCGTGGATGTCGAGTTCCAGCTTGCCAAATTCAATGCGGGATATGTCGAGAATATCGTTGATGATCGTCAGTAGAGATTTGGCTGAATCGTTGATCGTACCAAGAAGCTTCTGCTGACGCGCGTCTAGCGACGTCCGCATCAAGAGATCGGTCATGCCGAACACGCCATTCATTGGGGTCCGGATTTCATGACTCATGTTGGCAAGGAACTGGCTCTTTGTGCGGGCTGCCGCCTTGACCTCATCCATGGCCAAGAGGAGTGCCGCTTCTGTTTTCTGTCTTTCTTCGTTTTCCTTGCTCAGAGATTCGTTCGCGCGGCGGTTTTCTTCCGTTTGTTGCGATAGCTCATCGAGCAGGTCTTGGTTTTGGAAGCGAAGGCGCATGGATTCAACGATGGCACGGGTGTTCTTGCGGGCAGAGAGGCCCATGGCGGCGATGAATGCCAAACACATTGCGGCCATGGCGAGATTGAGAGATTGGCCCTCTATGACCAGCCGTACCATATAGGGGGCTATCGCAAGTGCCAGGTAGATGCGGTAAATCTTGTCGTCGGCGGCCATAGAACCCGATGCGCCAGCCGCCATTCCTGCAAGCACAAAGCCGATAAAGGCCTGATGCTGGTAGCTTGTTTCGGGAAAAAGAAATGCCCCGGCAGCACCCCATGTCAGCGCCGTTGCCGTCGCTCCGCCTTGAAAGATGCGCCCCCATTTGGAGGCGTCGAAAGCATTGGGATCTTCAGCAAGAAACTTCTTTAGAGCGACATAGCGCAACGCGCACAAGCCGAACATCACCGCTGTCCAAATTGTGATCGTGGATTGCGGTACGACGGCCAATAAAATCCAGGCCATCAACGAGCTGTTAACGGCTGTCGCAATCAATCCTTGTGGAAGTTGATTGTAGAGAATTGAAATCTGCGTTCGCTGAATCTTCAAATCCATTGCTTCCGCTGCAGCGTTTTGCGGCGCTTCTTCAGCAGCGTGTCCGGTGATCGGGAACATGGATGTTACTCGTTTTTGTCAAGTCGGAAGATGGCGGCCAGCGCCGGGCGGGAGTAAGCTTGGCGAAGTTGGAGCAGAGATATTAGTGCGTGACGGAGAGGCCGGTTGCGCTTGATACTCGGCAGGCCCTCCAAGCCGGACGCGGGGATCTGCCGAGAGAGCCAGACTTACCGCAGCGAGGCGCTGAGCCTGGAGTGCCGCTTGAGAGCCTGCAGGTGTGGCAGTCGCAGCGGGCGCCCCAACAAGCCGTTCTTTGGGGATATCCAAGCTCACAACGTTACCGTTTGCGGCATCTGAAGTGATGTTGAGCCGGCCTTGATGCGCTTCGGTTAGAATTTTGGCGATCTTGATGCCGACGTCGCGCGTTTCAAAATCTTGAGAACGAGTATTATTATTGACGGCCGGGCCGTTGATTTCAGCCATCAGGCTGGCTGGGATTGCCGGGCCATGGTCAACGGTCCAAAGTCTGAAGTTTCCATTGTTGCTAATGCCTGCATGAACTTCAACGGTGGTGCCGCGCGGAGCAACTTTAACGGCATTGCGTATGACGCTACGAACGGCCTGAAGGAGAAGTACTGGATCGGCATGAAGGCAGGTTTCTTCGGGCAATTCGAATCTGCTTGTGAGACGAATGCTATTGCGGTCTGCCAAGTCTCCGGATTTATCTATTGCATGGTGAATGATGTCTAAGATGCGGACGTCTTCAGCCTTGATCTGTAATTGTTCGGTGAGCGAATTGCCGAAATTTAGAAGCGACAGGAATGCTGCATTAAGCTTTTGCGCGGCATTTCCCATATCCGTTGCCATGTCCCGGTACATGGGAGGGGCTAATGGGCCGTAGACCTCTTTGCGGATGAGTTCGGCAAAACCAAAGATCGTTTTAATAGGGGTTTGGAACTCGCGAGCGAGGGCGCCCATCATTTGACTCTTGAGGTCGCTCAGGAAAGCCGCGGCCGCGGTTGCGTCTCGCAGCTCACTTTCGATTTGGCCTGATCGAAGTACGAAGTTTACATGTGGGGTAAAGAGAACCCAATTGAGTGGCTTGGTTAGAAACGATGTAGCGCCGGCCTTGTAGGCCATCTCAATGGCGCTTGCATCATCATGTCCTGTCACCACGATGATTGGCGTGGTGACATTTGGGCCGCCTGCCCGGGCGGCGGAGATAACCGCAATGCCATCCGCTTTTGGCATATTGAGATCGATTATAGCCGCATCGAATTGAATGGCGGCGACCGCCGCAATTGCCTCGACGCCGTCTGCCGCGACGGTCACGGTATGGCCAGCGGTTTCAAGCGCTTCTTTCGCAACTTCCCGGTAGACCGGGTCATCGTCAGCCACCAGTATTCGCGTTCTCGAATTCTTCATAATTATTACCAGACTATTGCAGCTTACTCAATTCGGAGAGTCCATATTGGAATAGTTATATCCAATAGTTTGCATCTTGATTAAGCATGTTGAATATGGTCTGACATTTCGCGTCACTTCAGGCAAATTCGAGATGTGGTCCCCAATTTTCAGGCTCACGGACAAGTTTTGCGAGGATTATGCCGTTTTCTTATGAAAAGCGATCTTTGAAATGAAATAAGTGGCTGGAATTACCAGCCTCTTATTGTCTGAATTGGTATTTTATCAAGAATTGAGCGCAGGATTACGATTGGCTGCCAAAAACTCCATCGGCGTCGAATACATGACCCGATAACGTCTTGCCCCTGCGCGATGCCAAATATAGCGAAAGTGCCGCGATGTCTGGTTCGTTCGACAACGATGCGCCCGTTGCCTGCTCTGTCGTTGATCGCGGGCCGACGCCATTTATCCGGACAGATTGATCTGCCCATTGTGATGCCTCGCCTCGAGTCATAGCGGCTAGGGCGGTGCGGGCAATTCCGGCGATTGCCGCCTCGCGCGCGTTCTGAGGACGAGGCGCCGTCAAGATATTGAGAACGGAACCCTCGCTCAAAACGACGCGCATACGGTTGGCCGCGACGTGCGTGATGTGGGTCAAAGGTGATAGCTTTGATGCGATCAGGGTTTCGACCTGGGTCTGTGTTGCAACATTCTGCATCTCTATCTGTGAGATTGATTGCAGATTGATAACGGCATCTAGGCCGCCAAAGGCTTGCTGGGCATTTTGTGCCAATCGAATGGCATCGTCAGGCCGGGCAATGGGAACTGTATACAACTTCATTTCGGCTGCGCTCTGCGAAAGCAGAGCGACAAGCGCGGTCACTTCGGGCCGCATGTCGGTTGTGTGGATGATAAGGCGCGTGCTGATCTCAGCGAAGGCCCGCGCAATATCGACGCCGGCAACGGCGCTGAGGCCGGTAATAAGGACGCGCGCTCCGCGAAGCTCGCGCAGAATCTCAATTTCAGGACTCTTGCCAATCACGCCCATGTACATACCGGTGTTCCCTCCTGACGCGCTCTCGATCACCGGAACTTCAGGGAAGCACCCGGTCGAGACGATAGCACGCCGATTCGCCTAACGAGACATAAACAGCCTGTAGATTCGGGTGGGCATCGGGCTGAGCAGCGGCGGCAATGCGGCGGGGTGCATGGGAGAGGCATGCCCTGTGAGAAAGGCCTCAATTATTCGAATTATTGATGTTGGGAACAGTAATTCCGGTAGGCGGATTTGCTGGATTCGACTAGGGGAATGAAGACCTCAAAAGCTACCTAGGGTTGCGATTTTTATTTTCGAGGTACGAGTTTGAGGGCGCAGCGAACGTGAGATTTGCCTGTTGTGTGTGCCCGATCATTATTCAGCGCTGGAAATGTTTGGGAATTGATCTCGTGCGGTCCCTCAAGGGTGTGGCTTAGCAGCATTGCAACCCACCTAAAGGCCCCGTTGCGCCGCCCGGACCGGTGAATTGTGGTGACAAGCAAACCTCATCACATTGCGCACGCCGGTTCTGGGTTCGAAGCTTGGGAGTAGCGAATCAATTTTTTGCGCGAGTACAACTGACACATGACTATTTCAGCCCCTATAAATTCAAAAGGCACCCAAGCACAGGGTGCAGTGCAGCCGGCCGTTGCAAATGTGGGCGCTTCACCGGCTGAGGCGATGGTCCCGGCTGCTGGACTAACAGCGGCCGCCCACGAACTGCATCAAACGCGCGAGCGTATCGTGCTTGTGATGATGGCCTTGGTTGCGGCTGCTTTTGCTGCCGTGATGCACATGCATTTTGGATACCCGGTCGTAACAGCGTCGATTTTGGGTGGCATACTTTGGTCTGCGTTCTTGGCGCTGCACATCCTCAAGAAACGGTCGGCCCAGATCGGGCGCCTGCGTCAGGATGTTTCTCGATTGGAGCAGGAGCTTGGACGACTACGCTCGCCGAGTCCGTCAATGCCGAGGCCAATGAGCTCCACTGCCTCGGATTTACCCCAAGTGGCCGGGGTAATTCCGGCGCAGAAAAAATCGCCAGCTCGCGTTCCGGCACAGACGGATCAGAAACGCACTTCCATTGTCTCGGCGGGAGTGATGGAGTCTCAATCCCTGCAGCGTTACTCCGGGCAAGAAGTTGGACACGAGGTTGCGCCGGAACGCATTTCGCCGGACGCCCGATGGGAGGCGCCAGAACTCGGCCGGATGGGCACTTTTGTGCCGGCATTGAGGGCTGATTCCTCTGCTCAAAAGGAGACCTCGCTTACTTCAACACCGGTAAATGCACCACGAGCCGCAAATCCTGCTTCTGCGACGAGGCAGGCCGCATCTTCTTCGTCGCAACTCGCAGTGCGGCCGCACGCGCCAGAATTGTTCGAAGCCCCATCCTGGTCTGGAACATCCGTCACGTCGGCGGATCCCCTGCGGGATGCTTGGTCGTTCCGGCCAAAAGAGTCCGTCGAAGCCCGGTCGTTTGCCCCTGATGCCGGCTCACCTGACGAGAATGCGCTTCAGAGTTACGCTCCTATTCCGGCGCCACGCGGCCCCCATAGCATCGAGTCCGACCTTGAGTTGGTCCAGCGCAAAATCAAAGCGATGGCCGATGAGGTGAATGCCTCCGAAGCAAGCAGAGTGAAGCCCTTTGCGGAGCAAAAACCTGCAATTGAACCTAGTCGCACTTACACAACCTCGGCGCTATCTGCTAATAAGAGTACATCATCCCAGGGTAGTGGTGGTTTCGGAACGGCGGCGATGGCCATCGAAGATGGAATTTCCGCATTGAAGTCTGCCGCAGGCGCAATGCGGGCTCCAGTGGCGCCGAGTTCCGCAACAGTGGAGCCTGCGCTTGGCATTCGTGCTTCAGCAACGTTGCCGCCCGCCGATCTCCTCATCCCCGCTTCGGCACAGACGATCGCTGTTTCGGCACCGCCCGCTCCAGCACAGCCTGAGGCAACTCTTGCCTCTCGGTCCACTGGCGACGTCACTTCTGCGCCGAAACAGACAGATATGCCGCCGCCGTTTGACATGGAGATGCAGGCCCTAAGCGCAAGTGCACCAGTTCGCGACGGGCGCGTCGCGGAGATCGCCAAGGCGATCGAGTCAAAGGCCATGGACGTCTTGTTGACACCAATCGTCGGCCTCGGCGACTACGCTGTCACGCATTTTGAAGTTGCGGTCCGTCTTTTAGGTGGTGACGGAGCGATCATTGATCACTCCGAAGAAGCGCTGACATTGGCTGGCAATCATCTCCTCGCCTTGTTCGATGCCGAGCGGCTGTCGCGCACGGCGGCCGTTGCCGAATTGCTGGAATCGCGCGGCAAGAACGGCTCCGTGATGACCGCCGCAACGGGCGCGTCAATGTCAGACACCAACTTCCTTGAAACATTTGCGCGCGTATATGAAAACCGCAACAGCATCTCGGGTCAGCTGGTATTGACGTTCTCGCAGGCCGACGTAGAAGCGTTCGGCAGCGGCACGTGGCAGGCACTGAGCGACATGCATTCGTTCGGTTTCCGTTTTGCGCTCGATCACGTGACGCACCTCGGCATGGATTTCGAGTATCTGGCACAATGCGGCTTCACTTTCGTGAAATTGCCAGTTCACGTATTCCTCAAGGGACTGCCGTCAGACAGCGGATTCATCACCGTCAACGATATCTGCCGCCATCTCGCGCGCTGCGGCCTGACGCTGGTGGTCGAATCCGTGGATGACGAAGCGGTGCTTGCAAAGGTATTTGGATTTGGCGCTTTGTTCGGTCAGGGTCAGTTGTTTGGTGCTCCGCGCCAGATCAGCCTAGATACGCTAACTCCTGCCCGATCTGCGGCTGCGTGACAAGGCGCGCGCCGCCGGGTATAGCGCTCGCTCATGAGTTCAATTCCGCTCCTTGATTCAATCGCGCCGCTCTATGGCGAGGCCGACGTTTGGTTCCTCGACATTTGGGGCGTGCTACACAATGGCGTGCGCCCGTTCCAAGGTGCGGTAGACGCCTGCCGCGGGTTTCGCGCGCTAGGCGGCCGGGTGATTCTCGTCTCCAACTCCCCGCGTCCGCGCGCCGGTGTCGAGAAGCAGCTCGATCACATCGGTGTGCCGAAAGACGTCTACGACGCGGTTTTGACGTCGGGCGATGTTTCGCGCGTGTTGATTGCAGGCTTCGAAGGGCATCCGGTCTATCATCTTGGGCCTGAGCGCGACGTGCCCGTTTTTGCCGGAACGGGCGTCGAACTTTCAGCGGCAGGCGAAGCGATCGCCATCGTCTGCACAGGACTTTTCGACGACGAAACCGAAATTCCACATGACTATGAGGTACGGCTCAAAGCATTTGC
Organism: uncultured Alphaproteobacteria bacterium; assembly: GCA_963819605.1. Taxonomy (GTDB): domain Bacteria; phylum Pseudomonadota; class Alphaproteobacteria; order Rhizobiales; family Hyphomicrobiaceae; genus Hyphomicrobium_B. Next base: position 47,041 of record CAWFWU010000019.1, read on the forward strand.
CAAGAAGCGGCTGCCGATGATTTGCGCCAACCCCGATAAGACGGTCGAGCGCGGCGGGCGCATCATCTATTGTGCGGGTGCGCTGGCCGAGGCGTATGAGAAACTTGGCGGTAATGTCGCCTATGCGGGCAAGCCTTTCGCGCCGATTTATGAAGAAGCATTTGACATTGCGGCCCGGCTGACCGGCGCTCCGGTTGATAAATCGCGCGTCCTCGCCATCGGCGACGGCGTTATCACCGACATCGGCGGCGCGATCTCGGCTGGTGTGCGTGCTGTGTACATCGCCAGCGCGGTGCACGTGACGAAGGGCGAGAGCATCGCAGATGCGGCAGCGCGGCTGTTTCCCGATCCGGCCCTGAGGCCAATCGCGGTGATGACGGCGCTGGGCTAGGACGCTCGCTACGCAATTCCACGACAGTACTCTGGCTCGTGCCGCTTCAGTGATGCCGCTCACTGATTGTGGCGTGCGGGACGTTTGGCATGAGTTTGTGGAAGTCCCGGCCTCTCACGTGCACAAGCGTGCGATGATCGCCACCCTCGAAGTAGATATCGTTGAATCCTTCGAGGCTGTCGTCCATCACCGCCTCCAAGCCATAAGCGTTAGCAATCGGCGGGACCGCTCCGAGTTCGCAGTCAGCGAAAATCTTCGTTACCTCCGATTCCGAGGCGAGGCTGACCTGCCGTTCATAGAGGGCCCCAATTTCATCGAGGCGAACGTGATGCGAGGCAGGTACGATGGCCAGGATGTAGCCGTTGCGATACTTAATCAGGACGCCCTTGGCTAAATTGTCTTCGGGAATCTGAGCTGCTCGTGCGGACGCGGATGAGCGCGATGACGGTTCATGAGTGACGGTATCGTAGTCTATGCCGCGGCCATCGAGATACTTCTGAAGCGATATTGCAATGCCCATCGAACTCTCCCTTTTTCAAGCGAGGCCGCCGGACAAGCTGGTCTTAATGTAAGAATGAGGCTGAGACCAACTTTTACGGGCCTGCGCATGTTCATTCCAAGCCGATATTATAGCATGGGTTCGTCGATGCTGATCGAACTTTTTTCTTGTTGCGGCCTCGCCGATGATGGGGTTCGCGTAATAGCCCACTCCGGCGGCGAACTTCGAAGTCCTTTTTAGAGTTTTGGGTTCCCTGGGAACTGGGATAGTGTTTGCGTAGTCGCCATGCAGCATGCGCGGTCCAACAAGCAATCCGCCGAAAAATGCAGGAGTCGCCCATGAACCCGAACAAGTCCCTTTGGGAGAAGGGAGATTTCACCCGCATCGCGGCGAGTATGCGCGAGAGCGGAGAAGCGCTCGTTCGCGACATCGGCGTCAAAAGTGGTCTCAAGGTTTTGGATCTCGGGTGTGGCGACGGGACGACCGCATTGCCATCGGCAAAACTTGGTGCGGACGTCTTGGGCGTCGATATCGCGAGCAATCTCGTCGAAGCTGGCAACCGGCGCGTAAGTGAAAACGGCCTCGGGAACCTCAAATTTCAGGAAGGCGACGCGTCCGCTTTGAGCGATCTCGCGGACCAATCCTTCGATCTCGTCGTCAGCATGTTCGGCGCCATGTTCGCGCCGAGGCCCCACGATGTGGCTAAAGAAATGGTGCGCGTGACGAAGCCGGGCGGCCGCATCGTCATGGGCAACTGGATTCCGGGCGACCCGACTTTGGTGGCGCAGATCTTGAAGATCAGTTCGTCGTATGCGCCGCCGCCGCCGGAAGGCTTCATCAGTCCGGTAACGTGGGGCATTGAGAGCAACGTCATCGAGCGCTTTGGCGGCGCGGGCGTTGCGCCGTCGGAAATTTCCTTCGAGCGCGCGACCTACGTATTCAATTTTCAAGGGTCCCCGAACGAGTTCGTCGCAGCGTTTCGGGACTATTACGGACCGACCATGAATGCGTTCGACGCCGCTGGAAAAAACGGGAAAGCCGCCGATCTGCAGCGGGAATTGGAGGAGCTGTTCACGGCGCAGAACAAGAGCACGAGGCAGGGATTGACGTCTATTCCCGCAACCTATTTGCGAGTGACGGTATCCCGGAGTTGAGGGAATTCAGAGTTGCCTACTATTTTGCCACCAAAACAATCTTCCCGATGTGCTGACTGCTTTCCATCCGCGCGTGAGCGTCGGCGGCGCGCGCCAAGGGGAACGTGCTGTCGATCAGCACTTTGACCTTACCGGAGACAACGAGCGGTAACGCGTTCTCCTCCACGGCCCGCGCAATGCCCGCCTTCACGTCGGGCGTTCGGACGCGCAAAGTCGAGCCAGTAATCGTCAGGCGCTTCAACATCACGCGCATGAAGTCGATGGTCGCGGTCGAGCCCTTCTGAAAGGCGATGTTGACGAGGCGGCCATCGTCGGCAAGCGCGCGGATGTTCTTGTCGATGTAATCGCCGCCGACCATGTCGAGGATGACGTCGACGCCCTTGCCTTGCGTCTCGGCTTTGATGACTTCGGCGAAGTCTTCTTGCCGGTAGTCAATGGCGCGGTCTGCGCCGAGCGATGAGACACGCCGCGCATTTCTCCGCCGATCCGGCTGTTGTGATTACACGCGCGCCAAAGGCTTTCGCCAGCTGGATCGCCGTGACGCCGATGCCGCTGGTGCCGCCGTGGATCAAGAATCGTTTCGCCCGCTTTCAGAGCGCCGCGCTCAAACAGGTTGTGCCAGACGGTGAAGAAGGTTTCCGGGATCGCGGCGGCGGTCGCGTCATTCATGCCGGCTGGAATGTGAAGCGTCGACGCCTTCTTCGGCGACGCAGTATGCCGCATAGCCGCCGCCGTTGGTCAGCGCCATAACGCGGTCGCCGTCTTTGAAGCGCGTGACGCCGGCTCCAGTCGCGGCAACGGTTCCCGCAACTTCCAGCCCTGGCAGTTCCGAATGGCCTTTGGGCGCGGGATACAATCCCTTGCGCTGGAGCACGTCCGGCCGGTTGACGCCGCTGGCGGTCACTTTGATCAGCACTTGCCCAGGCCCCGCTTGCGGCACGGGCATGTCCCGCGCTGCGAGAACCTCCGGCCCACCCTTGCCGTTGATGAATATGGCCGTCATGCTGGCGGGATTATTGGTCATCGCGGGAGCGTCCTTCGGTTTTCTGGGCTTCCGACACATGCAACACGGTGCGTTCCTGCACAAGTGCGCCGCACCTATGAATCGAGGGATGTTTCACCATGGACTGGGACGAAGCAAAGCCAAAACCCAAGGCCGAGATCGGCGAACCGCTTTCCAATTTCGGCATTGCCGAATTGGAGCATCGTATCGTTGCCTTGCAGACTGAGATCGAGCGCGTCAAAGCGGAACTCGCCAAAAAGCGCGCACACGAGGCGGCGGCGTCCGCACTCTTCAAGCCGTAGTCGCCGCAATTCCTAATGAGGTATTTGCTTTCGCGTGCGCATTTGAATGTATTTAAATTTTTCCGTCTGCAACCGGTTGTGCGTGACACGATGCAATTATTTATGGACGGTGTTTTTTATCGGCCGCACATTTAACCGCGGGTTAAGCATGCCCGTTCATACTTCGCCTCATCCAGCCATCTGGATCGGCAAGCGGCTTACCCGCCGCTTTGTTTGACGCCTCCCTGTTGACTTCGAGCCGCTTCGCTGAAGCGGCTCTTTTTTTGCATTGTCCACAGGCAAGACAAAAAGTGCCCCGTTTTGGGCCTTGTTGTTAACTATGGTGTTCTACGCTCAAAGCGTGTAATTGGTAATTAGTGGGTTAGCGTTTGTGTCGTACAGGGTCATGAACAACAAGTATCGAGTTGATGGCTCCCTCTTGGGAAGCCCTACAACCGTCTCCTTTGGCGAGCGGTTTCAATCTTCGGAACAGTTTGATCACATCTTCAAAGAGGGGATGGCGCTGGTCGAGCGCACAGCCGCTTACCTTGATGGGCCTGGCCGTAAAGAAGCCAAGGCGCTTGTCGGCGGAGTGGGTGTCCTCTATGCAACCGAAAGCATGCGTCTGACGACGCGGCTTCTCGACCTTGCATCCTGGCTGCTTATTCGCCGGGCGTTGAAAGAGGGTGAGATAACGGATGAGGAGGCGTCTAAAAAGCGCCGCCGCGTCAAGCTCCAGGCGTTTGGCCGTCCGGCCCACGTCAAGGGCTACAGCGAACTGCCAGATGGGCTCAAAGTCCTGATCGACGAGAGCTTTTCGCTGCACGACAGGATCGTGCAACTCGACCGCGCCATGAGCGTCGGCGTGGATCCGGACGCTGTGCAAGATCGGCCGGAAAATCCGGTGGCACAGCAAATGTCGATGCTGGAGCACGCATTTAAGTCGAAGGCCAACTGACTTTGCCCCAGCGTTATGCGATTTGAGTGCTGGAAACAGAAAAAGGCCCGGAAAATCCGGGCCTTTGTCATTTTGGGATACCCCAAAGCTTGGCTGCGATGGCAGATTAGAAAATGCCTTCGAACTTCTTCTTGAAGCGCGACAGACGGCCGCCACGGTCCATCAGCTTGGTATCGCCGCCGGTCCAGGCTGGATGGGTGTTTGGGTCGATATCGAGCGACAGAGAGTCGCCTTCCTTGCCGTAGGTCGAATAGGTGATGAATTCCGAACCATCGGTCATAACCACCTTGATCTGGTGGTAATCGGGATGGACGTCAGCGTCTTTCTTCATAGCATTCCGCCTTTGTTTTACGAAAAGGACGCCCTGTCCGGGGCCTGATATCTCAAGCTCAGCCGGCGCGCCCTGTGAATTCTCGAAATTTCAGGCACCTCTCTAACCGAGATGCTCCACAGGCACAAGGGCAGGGTGACGGCAAAATAGGCGCTTCCCAGCGTCTTGATGTCTCTTGAGCCTGCCCTAATGCTGGGGCATGGTCCGCCTCGCCTCACCCAAGCGGCTGTCAACCGTGTGGAAACAGAGCAAATTCTGAACGGGCTGGTTTCTCGCGAGACGCCGCCCCCTGCCTGCCGAATAGGGCCCCATCACCGATGCATAGCCAAGACCGGGGCCGCAGCCAGGCCAAGAATGACGCGGCAGCTGAGGATGACAAAAAGAGCCGGTCGCTCCGGCCCTTGCTCCAGCTCAAACCTTATCTCCTCGCGCAGAAGGGAATGCTGGCGGCGGCGGCAATTGCGCTGGTGGTTTCAGCTCTTGCGATGCTCAGTGTGCCACTCGCGGTTCGCCGCATGATCGACAATGGCTTTGGTGCCAGCAATGCGCAGCTGATTGACAGCTATTTCCTGACGCTCATCGGTATTGGTTTGGTACTTGCGATCGCCAGTGCGTCGCGCTTTTACTCGGTGAACTGGTTAGGCGAGCGGGTGATTGCGGATCTGCGCGCCAATACGTTCGCCCATCTTACCCGGTTGGGTTCCGCGTATTTCGATAAAAGTCACTCGGGCGAAATGATGAGCCGGTTGACGGCAGATACCACGCAAATGAAGGCGGCGGCCGGAACGGCGCTCAGCCAATTCGCCCGTAATGCAATCATGCTGATTGGCGCATTGGTCATGATGTTCATCACGAGCCCAGGGCTATCGGCGTTGGTGCTTGGCGTCATTCCCATTATCGTCCTCCCGCTTGTCGGCTTTGGCCGGATGGTGCGCAAGCTTTCGCGCCGGGCCCAGGACAGTCTCGCCGAGGCCTCCGCCTATGCGGCTGAAAATCTTGCAGCACACCGGACGATGCAATCCTTCGCCAACGAGGTTCCGGTCAGTCAGCGTTTTGCCAAAGCCGTCGAACAATCGTTCGAAGACGCGCGTGCACGCCTAAAGGCACGAGCATTCTTAACCGGGCTTGCCATCTTTCTAACGGTTGCCAGCGTGACCGGCGTCTTGTGGTATGGGGCTTCGTCTGTGATCGCCGGAGACATGACGGGCGGGCGCCTTGGCCAATTCGTGCTCTACGCACTTTTCGCGTCCGGTGCGCTTGCTGAGTTGTCTGAGGTCTGGGGAGAAATGAGCCAGGCGGCAGGGGCAGCGGAACGTATTGCTGAAATCCTGGCTGAAATCCCGGCCATCCGTTCGCCTAGCAATCCGGTCGCGCTACCCCACCCGCCGCCCGGTACCATGGCATTCGAAAACGTCACGTTCTTCTATCCGAACCGTCCCGACACCCCTGCGTTGAAGGCGGTCTCCTTCAATGTATCTAAGGGTGAGACCGTCGCGCTCGTTGGACCTTCTGGCGCTGGAAAAACAACAATTTTCAGTCTGTTGATGCGCTTTTACGATCCCCAATCGGGAACTGTCAGCATTGATGGTGTGCCCGTTTCGCAAGCTCGCCTCGATGAGCTTCGGGCTCGCGTTTCCGTGGTGCCGCAAGACGTTGCGCTCTTTGCCGACACGGTTGCCGAAAATATCCGCTATGGCACCCCCAACGCTACATTAGTGAAGTCCGCGAGGCGGCGACGCTGCACAGGCCGACGAATTTCATTCGCTCTCTGCCAGAAGGTTACGATACTAAACTCGGCGAACGCGGCGTCACGCTTTCTGGCGGCCAGCGCCAGCGTATTGCTATCGCCCGCGCTATTCTGCGCGATAGTCCTATCCTGCTTCTGGATGAAGCCACGAGTGCTCTCGACGCGGAAAACGAAGGCGCTGTGCAACGCGCGCTAGAAGGCGTCATGAAGGATCGCACTACGATTGTGATCGCGCATCGCCTTGCAACCGTCCAGAAAGCTGATCGCATCCTCGTTTTGGACGCCGGAAAAATTGCCGAGTCCGGGACACATGCAGAGCTAATGCGTAAGGGTGGCGTTTATGCCCGGCTTGCGGATTTACAGTTTGGGCGCCTAGCCGCAGGGTAAGCAGTCGCGCTCATACTTCGAGTGCGGCACGGCGTGACCTGTCATTAACCCTGGGAATGCCCATTCTGAGGGCAGAGTGGCAGATTTCCATCTCTCTCAACCATTTTAGAAACATTCCTGCGTCAGGGCTTTGAATAACCGCTACTACGGGGCACACTCATTCCGACTTTTGCCGAAGGGCGTGCTGTTTTAAATGTTCCGCGTATCGTTTCGAATTTCTCTGGCCGCAGGCGCGGCGCTGCTTCTGGTGCAGACCGCCGGTCGCGCTGCAGGACCACTCGCCATACCCGCTGCCGTGAGTTTAAATGCAGGGATGCTGCAGGCGGCCGGATTGCCTGCTGACTTCGCTCAGACAATCGATCGCAAACTTGCCTTCCGCCGGGATCTTGCTGAAAGCGAAACGCAAAAGGCCTGGCTCGCGCAGCTCAAATCTTTCTACAGTTCTCGAACAGGTGTGCCGGTATGGGTTGATAGCCGCGGCTACAACAAGTTTTCGCAATCGGCCATGGCAGAGTTGGCCAATGCTGGAAATTGGGGGCTGGATGCTTTAGATTTTTCAGTCCCATCGCTCGATGCAGACCTAACGTCGCTTGAAAATCTCGCAGATGCAGAGATTGGCTTCTCGCTCACTGTTGTGAAGTATGCCGATCAAGCACGCGGCGGACGTATCGACCCGTCCGCTCTCAGCCTTTGGCTTGATCATCCGCCGGTAACGACGTTCGCAACTGGAGTGATGATTGAGGTGATTTCAAATGCCAACGCAGGTGAAGCGTTGCGCAAGATGCATCCCCAAGCGCCGGCGTTCGAACTGTTGCGCCAAGCTTATCTTAATATGCGTCAGGCCATCAATTCTCCCGCGCCGAGGGATCCTGCCAGCATACTTTCGCCGGGTCCAAAGCTGAAAGTGGGACAGTGGCATCCAGACATTGTCATCATCCGGCAGCGGGTCGGTCTGAAGGCAGCGGTAGGCTTCGAGTCTCAGTTTGACGAGGACTTGGCAAGCGCGCTCCACGACTTTATGGGCAAAGCTCGCATCCGGATGCGGTGGGGTGTTGTCGATGATCGTGTCCGCGGCGCAATCAACCGGCCGCTGCCACCTCCAAAAGAATCTGATCTTCAGCAGATTCTCGCCAATATGGAACGCTGGCGCTGGGTTCCAGCTGAACTAGGAAAGCTCCATATCTGGAATAACCTTCCCGAATATATGACGCGCGTTGTGAAGCATGGCGCGGTCATTCACGAAGAGCGCATTATCATTGGCCAGCCCGAAACTCAGACCCCTGTTTTCTCAGCGCCGATGAGACAAGTTGTATTCCAGCCGGAATGGGGAGTGCCGCCGTCGATAAAGATCAATGATCTTCTGCCGAAGCTTCAGGACGGCGATTTTGACGTTCTTGATCGCCGCGACATGAGAATTCTCAGCCTGAAGGGCAAGGAACTTAACCCGGAGCGCTTTAACTGGGACAAGGTCGATATTCGAGATGTTGGAATCTACCAAAGGGCAGGCGATGCAAATCCGCTTGGTCTCGTCAAGTTTCTCTTTCCTAACAAGCATCACGTCTACATGCACGACACCAACAATCGCGCACTCTTTAAGCATAACGAGCGCACGTACAGTCACGGCTGCATTCGCGTTCGCGATCCTCAGAAGTTTGCCGAGCTAATCCTTGGCGAAGATCAGGGCTGGGACAAGAAGAAGGTCGAGAAAAATCTGCTGGATTGGGACAAGCCGAGCAACAAGATCGATCTGGTTCGGCCAATTCCGGTCCACAATGTCTACTTCACGTTGATTCCGACTGGCGACGGACATCTGAAAAAACTCGACGATATTTACGGCCACGACAAACGCATTGTTCAGGCGCTTTCAGGTGTGCCGGCTCAGCGGATCGCTGCAAACGATCCAGCGCGCAATCAGCAGCGCGAGTTGGATGAGGCCGCGCCGCCGCTCGTCAAAAAGCATTTGCGTGCGAGCGGGCAGAAGAAATCTGAAGATGATGATGACGAGTGAGGATTTTGGCTGAACTGCGGTGCAGTCGCAGGTCTTAAGGGTTGCATCAGAGCACAAAATCCAATTTTGTCAGGTTGACGAGACCTTTGAGTTCGACCTGAAAATCCGCACGGGCGTCACCGTTGACATCGCCTTCGACAATCGTCTTGTCGTTTGCAGTGCCTGCAACATTAATCCTCACGGCATGGAGTTCCCCGGCGCGGCCCGTGAATGCTGAAGCTGCCGTCCAAATAAATACGTTATTGCCGTCTGCCGCGTCGTTAGCGTCCAATGAAATAAGATCAAGCCTGTCCGTTCCGTGCTTGAAATCGGTTATGCGGTCGCGAGTAGCGTTAGTCTTGCCAGAGTCAGACAGGAAATTGAAATCGAACCGGTCCCGTCCAAGACCTCCGGTGCATACGTCCCTGCCTGCTGAACCGGTCAGTAAATCATCGCCCCGGCCGCCGGAGATAATGTCGTTGCCAGTGCCACCAGTTAGTTTATCGCGCCCTGCGCCGCCATGAATCTTGTCGCGGCCTTGGAAGCCAAAAATCGTATCGTCGCCACCGCGGCCCCAGATGACATCCGCCCCGGCCGTGCCGGCAACGAGATCTGATTTTTCCGTTGTCGCATTGATAGCCTTGAGCGGCGCGAACGTGCGGTCGAGGTCACGGTTGCCGGCAACGGTTGGAATGAAGCCATCGCCGATAGTGGCGTTTAAATAGCGCCCTATGAGATCGAGGTCATTGACGTAGTCGACGGAAAGAACCGGCTTGCCGTTGTCGATGAAGTCGCGCTGCAAGGCTGCAATAGCGTCTTCGTCTGGTAGGAAGCCATTGTTCACGGCATGGCTACCGTTGCGAAGATAGATGTCCTCCACCGCGATAGCCCCGGTGGCATCAAGTAGCGCCGCTTTTCGAACGGGATCAGCGTTTGCCAGCGCGTCGATGATGAAGGCGCCATTTTGCAGAATGACGAAGAAGTTGGGATTGGTAAGGCGCGCATGCGCCGTCATATCGACAATGAAATCGATCATCCGGCTTGCGGCGTCTGTTTCATTTAAGGGATCACCGGCCAAGCGCTGAGCCGCAGTCGCTTCCGCGGCCCAGAAGTAATAGGCATCCACGATATCGAGATACGCGGCGTCAAAGCCTTGACTGACGATCTGGTCGAGCCAGCCTGTTTTCGCGTCATTGAAGACAATGTTCTGCCAGCCGTCGTCCCAAAAGCGGACCTTGCGGCTCTCCGGCCAATCGGGATTTGTGGGGCCAAGCCAGTCAGGTGCTGCGGCGGTATTGGTACCAGTGGCCAGTCCTGTCGTCGTCCACGCGGAGTTCCAGAATGAGCGGAACTCGCTGGCTTCGCCAATTGAGATGTAGGAGACGGCAACGGCATCGGTCTTGATGGCGGCGACTTCAGCGTTGGTCAGTTTTGCGGCTTCGCTTCCGTCGCGCGAAAAATCTGTGACGATGAGATCGAAATCCAGTGCGGCGAGTGCCGCTGGATCGAGCGGTGCACCGTTCAGCCCCTGGAGCTGATACGCCCAGTTCGAAACGCTCATATCTCCGTGTGAAGTATGGAAGACTGCCATGGACAACCCGTGCCTTAAACTCGCGGCAAATATCGGGTATACGTATTAATGGCGAATTAGCATTTGGCTCCCAATTGTTACAACTGAGCGATAATGCGGGCTATCTGTTCGTCAGCTTCAACTCGATGCGCCGGTTTTTCATCAGCGCTTCGTCGGACGAGCCAGCTTCAATAGGCTGGAACTCGCCGTAGCCGGCCGCAACGAGCCGGTCAGGCGGCACGCCTTTCGAGATCATGTATTTGACGACAGACGATGCGCGCGCGGTCGAGAGTTCCCAATTGGATGGGAATTGCGGACTTGATATGGGCCGGGGATCCGTATGCCCGTTGACTTGGAGTGCCCAATCGATTTCCGCCGGGATTTGCCGTTCAAGTTCGCGAATGGCGTTGGCGAGCTGTTCCATTGCGTTTGCGCCTTCGGGAGTCAATGTGGCCGATCCCGACGGAAACAGCACTTCGCTTTGAAAGACGAAGCGGTCGCCGACGACACGGATGTCCTTTCGATCCTTCAAGAGATCGCGCAGGCGGCCAAAAAAGTCTGAGCGGTAGCGCTGCAATTCCTGGACTTCGCGCGCAAGAGCGGCATTGAGGCGGGTACCCAGATCCTTGATGGTCTTGTCGCTGTCAGTGCTTTTTTTCTCGGATGCCCCAAGCGCATCGTTCAGCGCGGCAATCTGTTGGCGAAGAGCGAGCAGCTGCTGATTAAGAAGGTCAACTTTTGCGAGCGCTTCGTTTGAAGCGTTCTTCTGAGACTCAAGATCGGCCGTTAGCGCGGATATACGACCTTCGGCAAGCGCCGCCTTTTCATCGGCGCTGATGCCGGTGCCAGAAAGTTTGGCGTTTTCATCGCGCAAAGCGGCTAGGGAAGACTGCAACGCGGCAAGCTCGTCTTCTGCGCTTTTCGCATTGCTTTTTTCGAGATTGAGGATGCTTGTCAATTCGCTGATCTGTCTCGTCAAGCGCTTCAAGGCGTTATCTTTGCCGCTGGCTTCTTCTGCGGCGAAATATTGTGCGATCATAAAGATCGACATCAGCAACGTTACAACGAGCAACAGTGTCGATAAGACATCGACGTACGCCGGCCAAAACTCGCCATACTCGGCACTGCGTCTGCTGCGGCCGCGCGCCATCGGCTGCTAGCTCCTCGGCTTCATGTTGCTGGCTAGGTTTTTCAGCATGCTGGCAACTTCGGCTTGTTGCGACGCTTGTTCGTCCACCCATTCGCGCACGACCTTCTGCTCGGCGCGCATTTGGCTGACGAGTTGATTGACGCCACGGGCGAGATCGCGGACTTCATCGCCCGCTGGAGCTGCATTTCCTGCGAGAATTTGAGGTGGCGCGATGGGTTGCTCGCCGAGCCGGTTGGAGAATTCTTCCAAAGCCCGCTGCATGTCGACAACGGCGCTAAGCAATTGGCGGTTTACGAAATCCGACGATGTTGAACCCGTCGCGCCGGACGGCGTCAACTCGGTAATGCCTGAGAGCCACTCTTCAAGCTCATTATAGAAGCGGTTGTGGGCGTGGCTCGCTTGCAGCTCAAGAAAGCCAAGGACTAACGAGCCCGAAAGTCCCAATAGCGATGCCGAGAAGGCAGTTCCCATGCCTTTGAGCGGCGCTGCAAGACCGGCTTTAAGCTCGCCGAACAATTGCGCGTTGTCGGACCCTTGCGTGCCGAGCGATTCAATGGCCTTTCCGACCGATTGAATGGTCTCCAGAAGGCCCCAGAAGGTGCCGAGCAATCCCAGAAAGACAAGCAGGCCGACGAGATAGCGGCCGGTGTCGCGTGCTTCGTCCAACCTTGAGCCGATTGAATCCATAAACGAGCGCATTGCAGCCGTCGAGAGTGACAAGACACCTGTGCGATCGCGCAGCATTGTTGCCATCGGTGCCAGCAGAACCGGTTTGTGAGCGATCGATAGTCCAGGATCGGCAATGCGGTATGCGTTCACCCAACGGATCTCAGGATACAGTCGGATGACCTGGCGAAAGGCGTATACGATGCCAAGGCCGAGTACGCCAAGAATGAGACCGTTGAGACCTGGGTTGGTCAAAAGCGAGCGTTGAAGCTGCTCGAAAAGAATGGCAGCAAGAAATCCAACGAGAGTAAGAAATATGACCATACGCAAGAGAAAAACACCTGGCGGGGTCAGGCGGCGGGCAACGGGCGCAATCGCAGCATCCCCCTGGCGTTTCTTGGCCATACCTTATCCTCCCGGATCAATGTCCCTCGGCGCCCCCGCCGGCTGAGTTTAGCCGAACGCCATGTTGAAGGCCATGTTAGCCGAAGGCGATGGCAGCTAAAACCGGCAAGATCAAGCCGGTGCAACACGAAAATTGGTAAACGCGGCTTAGGCTCAGGTCTTCTGTGGCCCCGAGCCAACAAGCGGCATCAATGCCTTGATTAAGGTGCCGTTGGAGGCGATCACGTCGCCACTTTCAAGCATCGTGTCGTTACCATTCAAATCACTGACGAATCCGCCTGCCTCGCGCACGATGACAATACCGGCAGCAAGATCCCATGGCTTCAAGTTGCGCTCCCAGTAAGCATCAAACCGCCCTGCGGCGATAAAGGCAAGATCGAGGGCGGCGGAGCCGGTGCGGCGGATGCCGGCAACTTCGCGCATCACGGTTTCCATCTCTTTGAGAAACTTGGGATGGCCCGGCCGGCCGCGATGGGGGATGCCGGTCGAGACGAGCGCGTCGGCGACCGATTTTCGGTTGGCCACGCGCAGGCGCCTATCGTTGACGTAGGCGCCTTTGCCTTTCTCTGCAGTGAAGAGTTCGTCGCTTGCGGGATTGTAAATTACGCCCGCGACCAGCTGCCCTTCGCGTTCGAGCCCGATCGAAATGGCGAACATCGGGTTCGAGTGCAGGAAGTTTGTGGTGCCGTCGAGAGGGTCGACGATCCAGCGATGGGTTTTGTCGGCGCCTTCGACGAGGCCGCGCTCTTCCATCAGGAAGCTGTAGGCGGGGCGCGCTTTGTTCAATTCCTTGAAGATGATTTCTTCAGCCTTGGTATCAGCGATCGAAACAAAATTTGCCGGACCCTTGACCGAGACCTGCAACTGCTCGACCTCGCCGAAATCGCGGATCAGGCTGCGCCCCGCTTTTCGCGCGGCGGTGATCATCACGTTGAGGAGAGGTGAAACAGGCATCGTTGGATCCGCGAGGTCGTTGCCGGCTGCGTGCCGGATCAGCGGTGACTAGCGGCTTATCCGCCCCATGACAAGGCGGCCTAAACGCAGGCCGCCGCGTTAATACTTTACTCGAAAGGTTGTACCTGAATGCGGTCAGCCCATTCCGAGGCGGCTTTCTCGGCTGCCGCACGGTCCGACTTCGAAAGCTTAGCCACCATTTCATCGAGCGTTGCATCCTCGACGCCATTTTTCTTGGCGATGAGGCGCCATTTAGCGGCCTCAATCGGGTTCTTGCCGGTGCCGACGCCTTCGAGGTGAACGTAGGCGAGGCGGTTCTGCGCGCCGGGAATGCCTTTCTCGGCCGCCGCCTTCATGTAGCCGAGGGCTTTGGATTCATCGCGCGTCAAGCCCAGTCCCTTGAGCAGTAGCACAGCATAGTCGTACTGCGCGGCATCATGACCCTGTTCGGCGGCTTTCGACAGCCAGCGGCCGGCCTCTAGCGCGTTGGGCTCAATTCCTTCGCCGCGTTGATACATGGCAGCCAAGTCGTATTGGGCTTGCGAGATACCTTTTTCGGCGGCGTATTGGATGTGCTGGAACGCGCGATACGGATTTTCGGGTTTGCCGTCACCTTTGAGGAACAGAAGCCCCAAATTGTAGTTTGCTGCCGCGTGGCCCGTGAGCGCCGCTTTTTCAAACAGCGCCGCCGCGGCGTTGCGGTTTTTCTCGATGCCGCGCCCCTCGGCCAGCATCAAAGCAAGTGAAAACATGGCGGGTACGTCGCCGAGCTCGGTCGCGCGCGTGTACCAATTGGCGGCAGTCTTATCGTTCTTGGCGACGCCGAGGCCATCTTGATAGATCCGGGCGATGAGTGTGTGCGCCGTAGCGTCGCCTTTTGCGGCCGCGGCTTCTGCTAGTTTTAGAGCCGTCAGATACTGGCCTTGGTCGAACGCAGTATAGGCTGCATCGTCTCCAGTCGCCGGGACGGTTGATGGAATGATTTTTTTTTGCCCGCTTGATCCTTGATTTGGCGTAGCAGGCTTGGCCGCAGGAGCTGCCTTCTTTGCTGGCGGTTCGTCGGATTTTCCAAACCAGGAACTGCTTTCGGAATGGGCAGGAAGAGAAGCGGTCAATGCCCAAGCCACTAATGCCGGGACAATTGCTGCCAGTGCAATCGCAGATTTGAACCGCATTACACGATCTCCTTGGCGGCAGCGATCGCGGATGCAAACTGTCTGACACGATCGCGGGCTGCTTCTGGCGTATCACCTGTTTTCACTGTCACCGCGACGAAGTCAGCACCAGCGACAGCGAGGCGCGCTGCGGCTGCGGCATCAGCTGCGTCGAATGCCACGCATGGAATCTCGAACAGTTCACTCCACCATGAAACCAAATCAATCTGCCGTTCCGCAGCTGTCGTGCGATCTTCGACGTGCGGGGGAATGCCAAAGGCAATGTAGTCGGCACCGGCCTCGCCCAAGGACATGGCGTCGTCCCGTGAGCGGCCTGCATCGACGCCGGCAAGAAAGCGCTCCCCTAAAATTTCGCGGGCTTCCGCAAAACGCCCCGCTTGATCCTTGGACCACGTGAGATGCACGCCGTCAGCGCGGAGCTGGCGCGCGAGACTGGCGTCGTCCACGATTAATGCGGCGATGCTTTTCGCCTGCAGATGTTCAACGATAGAGTTTGCCAGAGGTATCGCGAGGGGCCGGCCGGCCGGCGGCGTGATGAGTACGCTAGCGAAGGGCGCGGCGCCAAGTGCCGCTTCAAGTGCGGTCCTAGAATTGGTGCCGCCTTTTTCATCGATTTCGAGCACAAGGTAGAGTTCGGTCGGGATCAAGCTGTGGTCTCCGGTGATGACAAGGCTATTGAAGTCCATTGCGGCAGAAAGAAGAAGGGCTGGGCAAGAGCATTAACCTCTTGTTAACACGTCGAGTTTTCCTTGCCACACGGTGATTTTTTCGCGAGCCGTCGACATAAGGCAGTTTACCGCTGCACCAAGTGCGGTCATTGTTAGGTTGGGTCTTGGCGGCGAGACCTCCAATCCGCCATTTTGCGGGCAGAGATGGGCGTGCTGGCTGTAAGAATTTTCTACGAGAGAATGCTGAGGGCAGGAGAGTATTGACGATGAGCTTAGTCATGGCCGGGGGTCGGCCAATTTTTTTTGTAGCGCTTGTCGCGTCGTTGGCGTGCCCGGCAATTCCAGCACGGGCCGGCGCAGTCACAGATTCACAGGCGCCTTCCTCTACACTCTCTTCGCCCTCGGGGACCACAACCTTTTATGGATATGGTGCGGCGCCTGAGCCCGCCAATTCAACGGCAGCCGATCCTGCTAACCCTGCGGCCGGTGCCGCCAGTGCCCCTGCTGCTTCTGCCGGCGCGACAAGGGAACCGGTTCTTGAAGCTGCAATACGCAAGCTCGACGACAAGAGCTTTGCGGCAAAAACGAATGCCGACGACAGAGCCACCCTTACCTCGTTCTATCAAAGCCGCAGCGCGCCTCTCTGGGTGACGGACGGTGCTTTCAACAGTCGCGCCAGCGCCGTCACGGCTGAGATCAAGAATGCAGACGATTGGGGCTTGCAAGCGTCAGCCTTCGAGCTTCCGGGTACCGCGGCTGGCGCATCGCCCGAAGTGCTGGGTGAAGCAGAGGCACGCTTGTCGATTGCGGTTTTGAAATACGCACGCCACGCACGCGGCGGCCGCATCGAACCGCTTTCGATCAGCAACATCTGGGATATGAAGCCACCGGTGAAGGATTCGGCGACGGTCTTAGCTGAGATTGCCGATCATGCGGCACCGGACGCTTACCTGACGTCGCTGCATCCCAAGCACGCCGGATTCCAAAATCTACGCCAGGCTTTGCTGAAAGCGCGCGGACCGCAAGAGCCGCAGTCGATCGATGAAGCTCTGAAAATCAAGCTGCCGGCCGAGGGCACAATCAAACCTGGCGCCGAGCACGCTGACATCTCGCTGCTGCGCAAACGCTTGAAGCTTGAAGCCAACTCCGCATCGAATGAAACGCTCTACGACGCGCGTTTGGAAGCGGCGGTCAAAGCCTTTCAGGACGAGAATGGCATCAAGGCAAACGGTATCTTGAATGCCAAGACTCGCAGCGCTTTAAACCGGGAAGGCGAGCCGAAAAAAGCCGATCCCTCGCGTGGTGTCGATCGCATCGTCATCAATATGGAGCGCTGGCGCTGGCTGCCGGAAGACTTGGGCGCTCTGCATGTCATGAACAACATCCCCGAATTTATCGGTCGCGTCAAAAAAGCCGATCAGACAGTCTGGGAAGAAAAGATCATCGTCGGCCTGCCGACCTGGCCGACGCCGATTTTGACATCGAGCATGCAGTTCGTGATTTTCAACCCGGAGTGGGGCGTGCCCGACGGCATCAAGGTCAAGGAACTCTTGCCGCGTCTGAAGCGCGCTTCCGGCAACGGCGGCGGTTTTTTTGATCAGTTGTTTGGCGGCGGTTCGTCCAGCGGCGGCGCGCGGGTGCTGGCAGCTTATGGCTTGAAGCCGAGTATTAACGGCCGCCCCGTCGACGCCAATTCGGTCGATTGGAACAGGGTCGATATCCGCAGCTTCAGTTTCGTGCAGCCATCTGGCGGGCAGAACCCGCTTGGCACTGTGAAGTTCCGTTTCCCGAACCGGCATGACGTCTACATGCACGATACGACGCAGCGCGGATTGTTTGCTCAATCGCGCCGCGCCTTGAGCCACGGTTGCATTCGCGTGGAAAATCCAAGGAAGCTTGCGGAAGTCCTGCTCGGCGAAGACAAGGGCTGGTCGTCTCAGAAAGTAGGTTCCATGTTCTCGGGCGGCGGCGGATCGAATGAAGTCACGCTAACAAAAGAAGTGCCGGTTTATCTCACCTACTTCACCGCGAGTGCGGACAGCGATGGTAAAATCAAAACATTCGGTGATCTATATGGTCACGACAGCCGCGTCATGCAGGCGCTTGCTGGCCGTGCGGTAAAATATGATGCGCCCGATCATTCAAGTGACGGTGATGTCGTGGCTCAGTCTTCCGGCGAGTACGTTCCAGCGGCTGGACCGGGCACCAAAAAATACGGAAACAAGAAAGCTCCGCGGCAAGCGTCCCGGCGCCGTCCGCAGAACGAAACAGCCGGTGATATTCTATCCAATGCACTTTCGGGGCTGTTGTCCAATTAGGGCTTAGGAATTTTGAATTGAAAAAAAGGCGGGCTTGCAAAGCCCGCCTTTTTTAATTTGTCCGCTTTGGCGTCATCGGCTTACGCCGCCTGCTCTAATTTCGCGTCCCATTTGCCAAGCGCCGCAAGGCCATTCATGTGAGCGCGATGGGCGAAAGCTCGCTGACCGGCTGCGACGTTCTCCGCTTTTCCGCCCCAGGCAGAGAGTGCAGCCGCTTGAAGTGCGCGGCCGTAGGAGAAGGTGAGCGCCCATGGCAATCGGCCCATCGCATTCATAAGTGACAAGTGCTCGGTGGCGATTTGATCGGATTGTCCACCCGATAAGAACGCGATGCCGGGAACGGACGACGGGACAGTGGCCTTTAAGCACTTCACGGTCTTTTCGGCGACTTCCTGCGCTGACGCCTGCTTCGCCGATTTCTGTCCGGCGATGATCATGTTGGGTTTCAGAATCATGCCTTCGAGATTGACGCGCGCGTCATAGAGTTCGCGGAACACGGCGCGCAAAGTCCACTCGGTCACGCGGTAGCATTCGTTGATGTCGTGGGTCGAATGCTCGCCGTCCATTAGAACTTCGGGTTCGACGATAGGTACGATGCCTGCCTCCTGGCAGAGCGCCGCATATCGTGCCAAACCATGTGCGTTGGCTTTGACGCAATTCCACGTCGGGCAGCCATCAGCGATCGTGATCACCGCGCGCCATTTTGCAAAGCGTGCGCCGAGCTTGTGGTATTCCGCCAGACGCTCGCGGAGCCCATCAAGACCTTCGGTAATGGTTTCGATTTTCGCGGCTGGTCCAGCCAGCGCCTTGGCGCCCATATCGACCTTGATGCCTGGGATAGAACCGGCGGCCTGCATGATCGAGACCAGCGTCGAGCCGTCCTTCGCTTTCTGACGAATGGTCTCGTCATAAAGGATGACGCCGGAGATATACGGCTTCATGGCATCCGAGCGAAACAGCATCTCGCGATAATCGCGGCGCGAGTCTTCGGTCGAGACCGTGTTGATCTTGTCGAAGCGCTTCTTGATGGTGCCGGAGCTTTCGTCGGCTGCGAGAATTCCTTTGCCGGGCGCAACGAGTGCGCGGGCAATGTCTTCAAGGCGTTCGGTCATGGGTAAGCCTCCGTAGGCGCTCTGTTTTTGTATGCTGAAAACCGATACAGGCGCCCGTTTCCGGGGCGCCTGTATCTTGTGACTAAATCAACTTCCCCATCGCAACCGCCGTATCGGCCATGCGGTTGGAGAAACCCCACTCATTGTCGTACCAGGCGAGCACGCGCACGAGCTTGCCGTCCATGACCTTTGTCTGGTCGAGATGGAAGATCGACGAATGGCTGTCGTGGTTGAAGTCTGACGACACGTTCGGCTGGTCCGTCACGCCGAGGATGCCTTTCAGTGCGCCTTTCGAGGCTGCAATGATGGCGGCATTGATTTCGGCCACCGTTGTTTCGCGCTTCGGCACAAACTTGAAATCGACGACCGAAACGTTGGGCACCGGCACGCGGATGGCCGTGCCGTCGAGGCGGCCGTTCAATTCCGGGAGAACAAGGCCAACGGCCTTGGCGGCGCCGGTTGATGTTGGGATCATCGACAGAGCAGCGGCGCGCCCGCGATAGAGATCTTTGTGCATGGTGTCGAGTGTTGGCTGGTCGCCGGTGTAGGCATGGATGGTGGTCATGAAACCTTTGTCGATGCCGACGAGATCATGCAAAACCTTGGCGACGGGCGCGAGGCAGTTCGTGGTGCACGAAGCGTTCGAGACGATGAGGTGATCCTTCGTCAGCTTATCGTGATTGACGCCATAGACGACGGTCAGATCGGAATTCTCTCCCGGCGCTGAAATCAGCACGCGCTTGGCGCCTGCGGTCAAATGTGCGGCTGCTTTATCTTTGGCCGTGAAGATGCCGGTGCACTCGAGCGCGATATCGACGCCCATGGCCTTATGAGGAAGTTCGGCCGGGTTCTTGATGGCCGTGACTTTGATTGGGCCACGGCCGACATCGATGGTGTCGCCGGATACTGTGACCGTGTGGGGGAAACGTCCGTGCACGCTGTCGAAACGCAGCAGGTGAGCATTAGTCTCGACTGGGCCGAGATCGTTGATGGCGACGACTTCAATATCTTTGCGGCCGCTTTCTAGTATCGCGCGCAATACATTGCGGCCAATTCGACCAAAACCGTTGATCGCGACCTTAACAGCCATATCGTGTCCTCCGGAGGATAATCTCGTGAGCGAGAATGGAATAACTAAGTTGCCCGTTGGCCACTGGCCGGGCGCGCAGGCAGGCAACGCGCGCCATTAACGGGAGCCGTCATATCCCTGTCAATGCGTCAATCGGGGCACATTCGCAACAAGGTTTCCGACGGTTCCTCTAGGCTTTCCACGATGAGTATCACCTTATCGCCGGTCCTTGGTTGACGCGGTTCGCCCGTCGCACGTAACGTACAACTCCGCGGGCCAGTTGGCCGCCTGTCCTTAAAGTAGCGCGGGCGGCGATCGGAAGAAGGCAATGGCTGAACGCAACACTGCAAAAAGTAAGCGCAGCGACGCCGGGAAGGCCGCGCCCAAAGAGGGGCTTGGGGCAGACCTTGCCACGGAAAACGCCCGTCTGGAGGCGGAACTTGCCGCTGCGCGTGCCAGAATTGCCGAGCTTGAGCAAAAACACGAAGAAATCGTCAATCGCATTGATTGGGTTATCGATTCGCTGCATAACCTCGAATCTTGATGTGCTTTCACGAGTTCGGGGGAGCGGCGGAGATCCGCCGGTAGAGCCGTTGGCCCAGGTTGCCATCACCTTCAATAAGAGATCGTACCGCTTCGAATGCGGAGACGCCGACGTCGAGCGGCTGGAAGCGGTTGCCAATTATCTGAAATCCAAGCTCGATATCCTGATGCGCGAGCATGGCCAGGCGGGCGATGAGCGCATGGTACTCATGGCAGCCCTCATGATTGCCGACGAGTTGTTCGACGCGCGCTCCGATATCGACGAATTGCTGGAAGACGGAACCGAAAAACTCAAATCCGTCGCAGAGAACGCCAAGACTGCAAAAGAGGTTGGCCGAAGTGACAACGGTCGCAAAACTGGGTCGTGAGGGGCGGAGCAGCCCGTTTAATGTCTAAGTACTGGCGGCCGAAGCGTTTCACACATGCTTGATGATCTGCGTTCCAAACTTGTGGCCTGGGCTCGCGCGCTCAAATCCGAAATCATCGTTCTTGCGTCGGCCGTACGTGACCCGCGCACGCCGCTACTTGCCAAGATGCTCGGGTTTTTCATTATCGCCTACGCATTGAGCCCTATCGATCTCATTCCCGATTTCATTCCGGTGCTCGGGTATCTCGACGAGTTAATTCTGCTGCCGATTGGCCTGTGGGCGGTGCGGCGCATGATCCCGGCTGAGGTGCTGGCCGAACATCTGGCGCGGGTAGAGCCCGGCGCGCGCTTGCCTCTGAACAAATATGCCGCTGCTGTGATTGTCGCAATATGGCTTGTGGTTCTGGCCGCCGTTAGCCATTGGCTGTGGGAGTGGGCAGGCAACCCCTGGATTTCCTGACATCTTTGCACTACATCTTCAGTGCTGCGGGGCTCGTTAGGGGCAAATGACCCGGGGGCCTATAAGATCCGCAAGGGTGCTGTCTCTGGCCGGAGCCGTGGTTCCGGACATATGGTGCCCACCTACACTCGTAGGGACCACGCGGGATCATGATCCCGACGGCCTTCGCGGCACCTTTCGTTTTGTAGCTAGGCGTGATGCCAGAGTTTGATCGAGACGCAAAAAAAGACCTCCGCGCTGGCGCGGCTCAAACGCGCAAGACCGCGTTTGAAAAGCATGGCCCCGAAGCCGGGCGCCTGCTCGCCGCGCATGGGTTGGATTTTTTGCGGGTGCCGCCGGGCGTAATTGTTTCGGGCTTCGCGGCCATCCGCGACGAAATCAACCCCGCAGAACTCATGACTTGGCTACACGAAGAGGGGTTCCGCATGGCGCTCCCCGTGATGGTTGGCAAGGGTCAGCCGCTGGTCATGCGCTCCTGGGCACCAGGGGATATTCTGGAGCCTGCCGCTTGGGGCATAGCCGAGCCGGGCTTGGACAAGCCGGAGGTGCAACCTGATATCCTGCTCGTGCCGCTCTTAGCCTTCGATATGCAAGGGTTTCGACTAGGATATGGCGGCGGGTTCTACGACCGGACGCTCGCAAAACTCAGAGCTAAGAAGCCAGTTGTAGCCGTTGGTGTCGCGTATGACGAACAACAGGTCGACGCCGTGCCAGCCGAGAGCTATGACCAGCGCTTGGATTGGGTGCTGACGCCGTCGGGCCCGAAGAAATGCGAAGCTTAAATCCCCACTCCCCATAACAAGTGCAGGGTCATGGGGAGAGGGAAATGAATGCGCCTCCTTTTTCTCGGCGATATCGTCGGACGCACCGGCCGTAATGCCATTATCGAACAGTTGCACGGCCTCAGAGAGCGCTGGTCGCTCGACTTCGTCATCATCAATGGCGAGAATTCAGCGGGCGGGTTTGGTATCACGGAAGCCATCCTCAATGACCTGCTTGATGCCGGCGCCGATTGCGTCACGCTCGGCAATCACGCATTCGATCAGAAAGAAACGCTCGTCTACATCGAGCGCCATGACCGGCTCGTCCGCCCGTTGAACTTTCCCAAGGGCACGCCTGGTAAGGGAGCGACACTCCTCAAAGCCAAGAACGGCGCGGACGTGCTCGTCATCAATGCCATGGGACGCGTCTTCATGACGGAACTCGATTGCCCCTTCCGCGCGGTCGATAACGAGATCACTGCGTGCAAGTTGAAAGGCGGCGCCGACGTTATCTTCGTCGATTTTCACGCCGAAGCCACGAGCGAGAAGCAAGCGTTCGGCTTTTTTGTCGATGGTCGCGTCTCGGCAGTGGTTGGCACGCACACGCACACGCCAACGAGCGACCACAGGGTCTTGCCGGCTGGCTCTGCTTATATGTCGGACGCGGGCATGTGCGGAGACTACAACTCCGTACTGGGCATGGATGCAGATGAGCCTTTGAACCGGTTTCTGACGAAAATACCGCGCTCACGCTTTGAGCCGGCGCTGGGGCTGGCAACCCTCTCAGGGTTCGCGGTTGAAATTGATGATAAGACTGGCCTGGCGACGCGCGTCTCGGCATTCCGCCAGGGGCCACATCTCGAGCAAGCTGCGCCCGATTTTTGGAACACATGAGACTTTCTCTGTGATCTAATCGGGAGCGGCTCAGCAATGGAGGACCAGATGTTGCGCATTGGGCTTTTCGTACTTTCACTCTGCCTCTTCGTGACCGTGTCGCACGCAGTAGAATGCCTGCCGGGCGCCGCTGACGCTCAACTCGTGCTGTCACGGCCAGCCGCGGGAAGTGTTTCCAAATTTTTTGGTGAGCAGTTCGACGAACTCCTGAATACCAAGAAGCTGCACGACGGCGTTGATTTCGACGATGTAAGCGGAGAGCCGGTCTATGCCGCGCGCGGTGGGGTCGTGGTTGAAGCGGGTCAAGCCGAAGCAAAGCCTAAGGCCTACTTTGGAATCTACATTCGTATTGACCACGGAAACGGTATCTCGACCGGCTACGGGCACTTGAGCAGGCTCTCTGTACAGTTGGGCGATTGTGTTCGACCGGGGCAGGAGATTGGCAAGGTCGGATCAACCGGGTTTTCGGCCGGTCCGCATTTGCATTTCCAGCTCCTGCGCGGCGACGTTGCCGAAGATCCATTGCCGTTTATTGAATAGCACGTCTCTTGACCAGCCCCCGGCCAGTGCGCCAAAGACAAGCTAGAAACGCAACGCAGCCGTTTTCCAGGGGCAGTCATGGCCGGCCATTCAGCATACAAGAACATCATGCACAAGAAGGGCCGGGCGGACGCGGCCCGCGCCAAGATGTTCGCCAAACTTAGCCGCGAGATAACGGTTGCCGCCAAGACGGGATTGCCCGATCCCGCCATGAATGCCCGGTTACGCTTGGCCATTCAAGAGGCGCGCGCGGAAAATGTGCCGAAGGACAATATCGAGCGTGCGATCAAGAAGGCGGCGGGCAACGACACGGCGAATTATGACAACGTGCGCTATGAAGGCTATGCGCCGGGCGGCGTCGCCATCATTGTCGAAGCGCTGACGGATAATCGCAACCGGACAGGCGGTGCGGTGCGGGCCGTTTTTACGAAGTTCGACGGCAATCTCGGTGCGACGGGTTCGGTCAGCCACATGTTCACGCATGCCGGCGAGATCGCATACAAGCCGGACAAGGGGACCGGGGATGGTGTGCTCGAAGCCGCCATCGAAGCAGGCGCTGACGACGCAGTGTCCGACGCTCAGGGGCATCTCATCTCATGCCCATTCGATTCACTTGGCACTGTTGCTGCCGCGCTAGAAAAGACACTTGGCGAAGCACACAGCGTCAAACCTGTTTGGAAGCCCAACCTGACGACGCTTGTCGACGAGGAAAACGCCGGCAAAATAATGAAGATGATTGCGGCACTTGAAGACGATGACGACGTGCAGAATGTTTATGCCAATTTCGAAATTACCGAAGAATTGATGAAAAAGCTAACGGCCGCTTGACCTTTCCATTGTCCGTTGAGGGCTGGCGAGATGCAAAATTGAACAAACATTTCAAATAATTTCTAGCTGGCCGTCAATCAACTTCTCATACTCGCGTGGCATAGTGGATTGGTAACGCTGTTCGGAGATTGAGGCCCTCACATGGCCCAGCATGGTTCCCCAGGCTTTGAAGCCTATACGCGCAACCTGCGCCGGTTGCTGTGGGCTGACTTCATCGAAGCTCAGATGGCGGCCGCAAGGCCTGCTCAGTTCCGCGCATCCCTGGTCGACAATCCGCTGCCTGATACCGACAATCTGGCTCATTCTTTCGAGTATCACCGCCATCGCGGCGGCAGCGTTTCGGGTGAGTAGAGTTACCTCCAAAAAATTCCAAGTGCAGCGAGTATAAGTCCGCCCAAAATGGCGATGATACCGGCAACGCGCGATGCACGTAACATGGCAACGCCAATTGTGAACAAAACGGGGTTGGCGATCATATCCATGTGTCTCTCCAGGCGCGACAAAAGAAAAACGCGGCGCCCCGTGTCGCATTCCGATTGACTCTCTGACAATACCGCAAAACACTCGACCCATATATTCAATTAATTGATGTGTGGCGTGTTGGAGGATTTGATGTCCAGCGGGGACGGGGTCACGCAGGGTGCGGGACAACACCGGGTCGGGCTGGTGGTCATCCACGGTGTTGGCGAAACAGAGCCGGGCTACGCAGTCAACACCCTGCTGGAAACGCTCTCCAAAAAAGTGCCGGACTATAAGGTCTCGCAATTCAGTGCGTTTCAGCGGCTCCGCGAAAATGTGAGCGATGAGGCTTCGCCGACATTCCCGGTCGTCTCGCGCCGGGCGACGCACACCGATGGTACCGAGCTGACGGGCATTGAACTTCATTGGGCCGATCTGACCAATCTGCAACCGGGCCGGCTGAACGCGCTCGCAGGGCTGTTCCGGGTCATTTTTAAATCCCATCACCTTGTTGATGCCATGCTGCGGCGTGGCAATGAGATTGCAGCAAATGCCATCCGGGCTCTGCTCTGGTTCGCCAGCTGGATGATGCGTGGTCCAATTGCAGCGCTGACGATTGCAACGTCCGCCATCTGTCTCTTTCTGTTGTTTGGCCCTCTGCCGTATGTTCCGCGGGATGACGGCTGGATGAATGTGGTTCTGGGTGACGCCCGTCATCGCTTCGTGTTGATCCAAGCAGTTCTGTTGACGGGGTCCGTGGTGGCCCTGATTTGGATTGCAACCAAGCGGGATATATCGTGGTACGACACGGTCTTTTGGCTGGCCATTGCTACCGCCGCGCTGCTGTTTCTGAATTACAAGGGATGGCTTGCCCAGATTCTCGATCAGGTGCCCAGTCTTAAAATGCCAGCCGCAGACGGGGGCACCACGGGGAAAGCCGATTGCTCGAAAGCCGATGATCTTGGCGGTTGTTATATCGACGGTCTGTACAGGACGATTATTTGGGGCTGGCGCCTTTATGGGGCGGTACTGCTGGCGGCCGTCGTAACGCTTGCGTTCAAGTCGTTTCGCGCCAAAGGCGGCCCGGATTCGGCCCGCGATGCAATCGCAACGAGTATAGGTATCGTTATTCTGCAATTCATGATGTGGACCACGATTGTGGTCACAGCGCTCTATACCATGCTTAATCGCGCCGAATTGAACCGCCAATTGTCCCCTGTTCGCATGGATATCGTCGGCATTTTTACCGAGCATGGTGTTCCCGATGACAGCGCCGCATTTAAGCTGTTCCAGTTTCCGAGCATTCCGTTCGATTGGATCGACCGGTTCAAATTCGTCTATCTGATAACGGTCGTGACGGTTGCCATATGCATTATTCTGACGATCCTGCTCGTGTACAAGCGCAGCCGGATCGCCCGGTCCGGAGCCGGGGACTTGCCCGCAACAGCCAAGCGGATGTCGCGGGTGCTCTTCAATCCGGCGCTGACGGCGACGTTGATTATCCTGTTTCTGGTGCTCATAAGTTTGATTTACTTTCAGCCCGAGCTGGAAAAAATAGCGCAGTTTGAGAGCGTCAGGAAAGAGCTGCTGCCGATTGCTACGATCATTGCCCTGGGGATGCCATTTCTCGCCGGGCACCGCATCAGCAACATCGTGCACATCGCCCGCGATCTGATCGATCACCACTATGTGCCGCGCATCGAGTCGGCGACGTATTTCTTTCCGTGGCAGTTTCGCGCACGCCACACGCGGCCGCGCAGGGCCCTCATTCAACAGCGGCTGCTGACCGTGCTTGAACAGCGTGTCATGAAGGAAAAGTTCGACGTCGTGATTTTCGCAGCACACAGCCAGGGTTCGGTTGTAGCCTTCGACTACATGCGCGATCAACTGGCCGGGCAAGGGGCACTTAGCGGTGCCCGGCCGCAGTTCATGTCGTTCGGATCTCCGCTTGGTCACATCTACCAGAAGTATTTCTATGAATATATTCCCGATGGGCCTGCTTGGCTCGATGTGGCGGAACGCGTCGAGCATTGGATCAACCTCTACCGCGTTGATGATCCAATCGGCGGGGTGATTGCCGTGCCCGAAGGGGGAGACATCGACAACGTTGTCATGCCCATGGGCGGGCACATGGGGTATTGGAACGAACCCGAGCTGGCGCTGGCGCTTCATGAACTGATCCAGAAGAGCAAGACGCCGATGGCTAAGGCCGGCCCGCCGCCGCCGCCCCGGGATATGTCGGCATTGCGCGGCGGACAGCCGGTTGCGCCCGCAGTCCTGCTCGCGAATACGCCCTCGCGTGCTATGCCAGGGGTATGAGAAGCAGAACGATTCGCATCCTTGGCATCGACCCGGGTCTTAGGCGCACTGGATGGGGCGTCTTGGACAGCGACGGCGTGCGGCTGATTTATGTGGCGTCCGGGGTTATCACCTCGGCGGCGGACGATGATCTGGCGTATCGGCTGCGGTCCTTGTTCGAAGGGGTGATGGGTGTGATCGCGAGTTTCGATCCCGTAGAAGCGGCGGTCGAAGAAACTTTCGTTAACGACAACCCGCGCTCGACCTTGAAGCTTGGACAAGCGCGCGGCGCGGCGCTGCTGGCACCCGCCATGCGGGGCTTAAAAGTTGCCGAGTACACGCCAAACCAGATCAAAAAGACGGTTGTTGGCGCGGGCCATGCAGAGAAGCATCAAGTTCAAGCAATGATATCATTTTTGCTGCCCAAAGCCAAGTTCGAGAGCGCGGACGAAGCGGATGCTTTGGCGATTGCAATCTGTCATGCGAACCAGCGCGGCGCGACGGAGTTGGCTCTGCGCGTCATAAAGGAAGCGCGGACATGATTGGCAAATTGCGCGGCAAGGTCGATGCGGTCGGCGAAAGCTATCTCCTCATCGACGTCAATGGCGTTGGCTACGAAGTGCAGGCGTCCGCCAAGACGCTGCGCAATTTGAAAGCGGGCGACGACGTCACGCTGACGATTGATACGCATGTGCGCGAAGACGCGATTAAGCTTTTTGGTTTTCAAAGCGAGCATGAGCGCAGCTGGTTCCGCACGCTGCAATCGATCCAGGGCGTTGGCGCCAAAGTCGCGCTTGCGGTTTTGAGTGTGCTGGCGCCGCAGGATTTGGCGAACGCGATTGCGCTGGGAAATTGGGCGGCGGTGGAAGAATCGCCGGGCGTTGGTAAAAAGCTGGCGCAGCGCATCGTCATGGAATTGAAGGACAAGGCGCCGGCCTTGTCGGTTGCCGGGCTTCATGTGCCAGCGGGTGCGCCGGGCAAGTGGGGCGTCGGCTGCGGCGATCGCCAACCACGCGGCGGCGGAAGCGATCTCTGCGTTGACCAATTTGGGCTACAATCCGCAACAAGCCTCCGCTGCTGTTGCCGTGGCGATGAAAGAGCTCGGCGATACGGCCGGAACCGCTGGTCTCATCAAGCGGGGCTTGAAAGAATTGGCGAAGTAGGGTTTCCGCCTCGCCCTGAAACGGTGTCAGACCCTCCAATCTTGCCCGCCTTCGGCGGGACGGGTCAGACACCGTTTCATTCCTCGTTACTCCTATCTCTTTTTCCAAAGCCGGATGGTGGCGATGGACACCTGCGTGTAGCCTGCGGGCTCGCTGTCTGTTCCAAAGAGCTTCGGCGATGAAGCCGAATTTGTTGTCAGCTGGCCGCCGGTATAGCCGGGCGGAAGATCGTAGAGCGCGAAGATGCAGCCGAAGAGATTGATGCCCTTCTCGGGAAAATCTGCTTTCTGCCGGTGGCATTTGCCAAACGCCTTTCCGGCAATGCCGTTCACCGCGAATTCGCCATAGAGTTCGAGCACGTCCGCATCCGCCGTCCTGCCGAAGCAAGCTTGAATGTGCCCCGCGGGTTGTGAGGTGGCGTCGACGACGCGGCCGTCGGAGGCTTGCGTTGAGACGGCGCGGAACGCGTATTGGTCCTCGTAGGCGGGATCACCGAGTTTGGTTTTTTCCTTGGCGCAAAAATCACTCGGCGGCATGGTGCGCTTTTCGCGTACCGAGCGCAGAATATAGATCTGCTCGACATCAGACGTTGCCGCCGCTGCTTTGGAAACTTGCGCCTCCTCACTGTAAGCCGGGAGACAAGCGCAGATGAGGAGTGAGAGGACGAACACCAGCCGCGTCGCGGGGTTGGGTGAGCGGCGATTAAGGTTCCCAGTCATACGTTCCTCCGAGAGTTGCCGCATTGTGGCGCGCAACTTGCCAGCGCGTGACTGAGACTATGCCGGACACGCGCTGCCGTCACAGGCATTTTGCTCACCAGCGGGGTTGCTCTCGTCCTTTGGTATCGCTTCTTTTGGCATACCCATTTTAGGAGTCCCCATGTTTTGGCGGCTCAACGCGGCGCGCTCTCAACCTTTCGATGCGTTCGGCAAGTTCTTTTCTCAATTGTTCGGAGGAGACGCGCTTATTTTGTTTGAGAGCGCGCAACTTCATGCGGGCGATTTTTGCTTCAATGCCGCCGGTCTTGGTTTCTGCGCGCAGTTTAAATTCTTCCTCTGTGGGGTCGCCGCGTGCGTCGCGTTTCTCTTTCCGGGTTCTCGCGCGTGCTTCGCGCCGTGCGCTGGGCCAGTTTTCGCGTGCGCCGTATTTCTTGGCGCCTGTGCGCGTCACACGGAAACACCACGGTTTGACGGGTGGTAGGCCGCTGGTTTCTGTCTTCGTCCCGGGCTTTGCCATGTTGATACAACTACAGTCCTCTGTCGCCGCTGTTTCCTCCCTTGGTTTTTTTAAAACAGGAGCGGACCAGCCTTGGGGGCCGCGTCGAGCTCAAAACAAAAGGCGTCCCCTGTTAGCCGGTCCGCAACAATCGGAGTGTCAAGTCTCTGCGCCGCCACTTCCACTAGGAGGCTGCTCTCCACGTGTGTGTCTCACCACACGCGGACGGCGGTTGCTTTAAGCACAACCCGTGCGTTGCGGGCGTGCAGTCCGTTGCCTCCGCCCCGGCCGGCATCCGGCGCCCCGGATGCCGCCCATTTGCAGAGCGGATGGATGACAGTATCGCTCATTTTTGCTGCGCGGGGAAATCGAACGTGCAGGTTTGGTTGATGGGTTTTTGGACTTGGCGATTTGGAAATGGCGTTAGGGATGAGGCAGTAGGCAGTAGGCAGTAGGCAGTAGGCAATAGGCAATAGGCAATGGGCAATAGGCAATAGGGGTCCTCCCTGTGGTGCTGGATGCGCGCGTGGACGAGGAAGCGTGTCACGCGCGGAACATCGGTTTTCGACGGCTGACCATAAGAGTCCCTCGCAACCCTTGAGGGAGTTTTCATGGAAACACTTGTATCTCTTTCCGGAATAGTTGGCGCGATGTGCTGCGTCGGCATGTATGCGGCGGTCAGCTTCGGCAAAGTCTGCGCCGACAAGCCCCTTTTCTATATGGTCAACGGTCTAGGAGCGGGCTTGGTTCTGGTTGGCGCTTCACACCAGTTTGACGTTGGCGACTTGGGCACCATCGGCCAAGAACTTATTTGGGCGGCCATCAGCTTGATTGGCGGCGTGCGGGCTTGGAAGCGAGAACATGGCATCGCCAAATAGCCAGCGTCAAGCGCGCGTAGCCCGCAATAAAAACGCGGATCGTAGGGTGCATAAGCCGCGCTATTTGCCTGGCTCATTTGCCCAGAGACACCCGCGCGCAGCGTCATGCACCGTGAACTTGCACCGGAGTGTGTTGGAAAGCGGCGCATGACGGCCCGGCGTGGGGCCGCTGGCGCTCAACTGAAACAGTGTGCAGACGCCGTGCCTTATGCGCCCTACGCCATAACGCTTGTGGCATGCTATGTATCGATCGATTTGCTTGATCAGCTCGCGTAGCCCGCAATAAAAACGCGGATCGTAGGGTGCATAAGCCGCGCTATTTGCCTGGCGCTTCATTTGCCCAGAGACACCCGCGCGCGGCGTCATGCACCGTGAACTTGCACCGGAGTGTGTTGGAAAGCGGCGCATGACGGCCCGGCGTGGGGCCGCTGGCGCTCAACTGAAACAGTGTGCAGACGCCGTGCCTTATGCGCCCTACGCCATAACGCTTGTGGCATGCTATGTATCGATCGATTTGCTTGATCAGCGCGCCAGCCTTGAGGATATCCAATGCACTTGGTGCAAATATTGTTGCCGCTCAGGGACGGACAGGGGCGCGCGTTTCCGAAATCCAATTTCGATAAGGTGGCGGCGAAACTCACGAGCCGCTTTGGCGGCGTGACGGCGTACACGCGCACGCCCGCCGAAGGGCGCTGGAAGCATGGGGAGAACCCTGTCAGTGAAGACGATGTTGTCATCGTCGAGGTGATGGTCGAGACGCTCGATAAAGCGTGGTGGCGCACCTACCGGCTCAGCCTTGAGAAGACGTTCAAGCAGCAGCACGTTATCGTCCGGGTTCAAGCGATTGAGATCTTGTGATAAGGCTCACGTCCGCTGATGCGGAAAGCAATTGGAATAGGCGGGTGAACTAACATGGCAACATTCGTCGTAGCGCACGGGGCATGGTCGTCGGGCTTCGTGTGGAAGAAGATGCACCCGTTGATGCGCGCCGCGGGCCACGAGCTTTTTGCGCCGTCCTATACGGGGCTCGGCGAGCGCTTTCATTTGGCGACGCCCGAGATCGATCTTGAGATGCATATTCGCGATGTGGTCTCGGTGCTGTTTCATGAAGACCTGCGCGACGTGATTTTGATTGGGCACAGCTATGGCGGTATCACGGCGACGGGCATAGCGGACCGGGCGGCGGACAGGATCAAGCAGATTGTCTATCTCGACGCGTTCATCCCGAGTGATGGGCAGAACATGCTGGATCTCGCGACGCCGGAATCGCGCGTGCGCTGGCTCGAGGGTGCGAAGTCACAGGGCGAAGGCTGGCGTGTTCCGTCTAATCCGCTTCCCGCCGATACGAGCGCGGAAGACGTTGCCTGGATCACGCCGCGCCGTCATGGCCAACCGGTCAAGACCATGACGCAACCGCTGAAGCTCTTGAACGGGGAGACGAAGCTGCCGCGGAGTTACATCTATTGCACGCGCATTGGTCCGGGCGACATGTTCGGGCCGTTTGCCAAGCGCGCGAAAGCAGATCCTGCGTGGCGCTATTTTGAGATGGACGCGAGCCACTCGCCGCACATTACAGCGCCGGACGCGCTGATGGAAATCCTCAATAAGATTGCGGCCGCGTAACACAGGTGTCAGACCCGCATTTGTTGCCCGCCTCCGGCGAGACGGGTCAGACACCAAACAAGGACCGATGGCGCTGCACATTTACATCGATGCCGACGCGTGCCCCGTTAAAGAGGAAGCGTTGAAGGTCGCGGCGCGGCATGGGCTTGGCATCACTTACGTCGCCAATTCCTGGATGCGGCTGCCCGAGGGCGAGCGCGTTGAGCGGATCGTGGTGACGGATGGACCGGACGCCGCCGACGATTGGATCGCGGAGCGGGCGGGCCAAGGCGATATCGTCGTGACACAGGATATACCGCTCGCGTCGCGCGTTTTGAAGAACGGCGCCAAGGCCATCGGCAATACCGGAAAGCCCTTTACGGATGCCTCCATCGGCATGGCATTGGCGATGCGCGAACTCTCGCAACATTTACGCGAGACGGGAGAGAGCAAGGGGTTCAATGCGGCATTCACGCGGCAAGACCGGTCGCGGTTTCTCGAAGCCTTGGAACATGCGGTGCAGGCGGCGAAACGCGAGATGTGAGGGTGCGAATTGCGGGCCGCATGGTTAACGCTGCGTGTGTGCAATGAGGTAAAGGGTTCTTTAACCGCTGCTGGTGCTTAATCGCCGTTATTCAATTCAGCCGGCAGAGTGAGACGAGGCGATGCGTTCAACCGACCTTCAGCGTGCAAAAATTGCTGCAACGACGGTTCCCGGCAGCGATAACCGCTTTGCGCCGCGCCGCAAGGGGCAAACGCCGGCGTTGATTTATCTTGAAGGCGCGGTCGAATCTGTGCCGTGCCTGATCAAGGACATGTCGACCACGGGCGCAAAGCTTGAACTTCGTACCGGCTGGGACAATCCCTTCAAGTCGAACGCCAGCCACATGGATCGCATCAAGCTGGTCGTGCGCATGGACAAAGTTATGTACGACTGCAAGATCGTGCGCCGTGGAGAAACCGAGATCGGCGTCAAGTTTACGTCCATGCCGAAGCCCTTGGCCAAGGTCGTGCGCTAAGACAACGGTCGCGCACGCGGATAAAGACAACAGTCGCGCACGGGGATAAAGAATTGACGAATTTGGAAGCGCTGGCGCCGTTGCCGGCATTTTTTTTGCGCGGCGCAGAATGCGTGCCGGTAGCTCAAAAAAACATCATATAGCTGCTAAGCGAACAATTAAGTAAACAGTTCTTTAACTGACCAGGGAGCTTAATGTGTTGTCATCTTAGATAGAAGCGACACTACGGAAAATAAGCACTGATCTGGATTACCCGCGATGCGTTTGGTAGATCGAAGTCTGGATAGTTCAGACCCTGACTCACTCACTCAGAGCGAACATCGCTTTGCCCCGCGGCGTAAAGGGCTGACACCTGCCGTGATCTACGCCGAGGGTGCTGTTGATGGCATTCCATGCCTGATTAAAGATATGTCGACGACGGGCGCTAAGCTTGAGCTGCAAGAAAAGTGGACGTATCCATTCAAGTCCACGTTTGGCCATATGGATCGCGTCCGGCTCGTTGTTCGCGCAGACCGCGTCATGTATGACTGCAAGCTCATACGCCGCAAAGACAACGAATTCGGCGTCAAGTTCACGGCACCACCCAAGCCGATCGCCAAGATCGTCCGCTAAATCTTCCCTTGCCGGCGAAACAGCTGCAGAACAGTCAGGACACTAGCTTTTTGCCTTTTGGCGGCAAGGATGTGGCCCAACGCGTCTTGACGGGGCAAGCGAATAGCCCCACGAACAAATCATGACCGACAGGCTCGTCAGTTCAACGAAACGCGAAGCGGACGCTTTTGAAGCGACCATCCGCCCGCAGTCGCTTGCCGAATTCATCGGGCAGGAACAGGCGCGGGCGAATCTGCGCGTATTCATTCAAGCCGCCAAGGCGCGCGGCGACGCGTTGGATCATGTGCTGTTCGCAGGGCCGCCGGGTTTGGGCAAGACAACGCTGGCGCAAATCATGGCCAAGGAG
This sequence comes from uncultured Alphaproteobacteria bacterium, assembly GCA_963819605.1. Classification (GTDB taxonomy): domain Bacteria; phylum Pseudomonadota; class Alphaproteobacteria; order Rhizobiales; family Hyphomicrobiaceae; genus Hyphomicrobium_B. Next base: position 80,851 of record CAWFWU010000019.1, read on the forward strand.
TTGGGCGTCGGTTTTCGCGCGACCTCGGGTCCGGTGATTTCGAAGGCCGGCGATCTTGCTGCGCTTTTGACCAACCTCGAAGAGCGCGATGTGCTGTTCATCGACGAAATTCATCGCCTCAACCCCGCGGTGGAAGAAATTCTTTATCCGGCGATGGAAGATTTTCAGCTTGATCTCATGATCGGCGAAGGCCCGGCGGCGCGCTCGGTGCGCATCGATTTGCAGAAGTTTACGCTCATTGGCGCGACAACGCGGGCAGGGCTGTTGACCAATCCGCTGCGCGACCGTTTTGGCATTCCGGTCAGATTGAACTTCTATTCCATTGAAGAGCTGGAACTCGTCGTGGCTCGCGGCGCGCGGGTACTGGGTGCGCCGATGGCGGCGGACGGCGCGCGCGAGATTGCACGTCGCGCTCGGGGTACTCCGCGTATCGCCGGGCGGCTGTTACGGCGCGTGCGCGATTTCGCGGCCGTCGATGGGGCGCCGATAATCAATGCGGCGGTGGCCGACAAGGCATTGCGCATGCTCGAAGTCGACAACGAGGGGCTCGATGCGCTCGATCATCGCTATTTGAATTGCATTGCGAAAAACTACGATGGCGGCCCGGTCGGGATTGAAACCATGGCGGCGGCGTTGTCGGAACCACGCGATGCGCTCGAAGAAATCGTCGAGCCGTATCTGCTGCAGCAAGGGTTCATTGGCCGGACACCGCGTGGGCGCGTGCTGACACTCAAGGCTTACCGGCATCTTGGGCTTTCGGGCCCGGCGCGGCAGGCAGCGCCCGAGTTGCCGATTTTCGATGATGAAGACGGCGGGGAAACGGGGACGGGGTGATCGTGCTTACGCGCAGAGACATGCTGAAGTGGCTGGCTGCGATGGGTGCGGGCGGGACCCTATTCGGCGGTTATGCGCTGGCAGAACCGTTCCGGCAGACCGTAAAGAACTATCCATTGACGCCGCCGGGCTGGCCCAAGGGCTTGAAGCTGCGGCTCGCCATTCTCGCAGACATTCATGCGATCGACCCTTGGGTATCGGCAGAGCGCATTGCCGGAATCGTTGACGCTACGAATGCCCTCCAGGCGGACGCTATTTTGTTGCTTGGCGATTATGTCGCCGGTCACCGTCTCCAGCGGTTTGGCAAAGCCGTGCCGCACAAAGACTGGGCTGGCGCACTTGGGAAATTGAAGGCGCCGCTCGGCGTGCATGCGGTGCTCGGCAACCACGACTGGTGGGAAGATTACGAAGTGCAAGTGCGCGAGAAGGGGCCGACGCGCGCAGGTCTCGCGCTCGAAGCGGTTGGCATTCCGGTTTATGAGAACAAAGCCGTGCGGCTTGAGAAAGACGGTAAGCCGTTTTGGATCGCGGGGCTTGGCGATCAGTGGGCGTTCTGGCCGAAGAAGGAGAATTACGATCGCTTTTTCAGGCGCGGCAGAATTGACTATCGCGGCGTGCATGATCTCGCGGGCACGCTGCGCCAAGTGACGGATGATGCGCCGGTGATTTTGATGGCGCATGAACCCGACATTTTTCCCGAGGTTCCGGCCCGCGTGTCGTTGACATTGTCTGGGCATACGCATGGCGGGCAGGTGCGCGTGTTGGGATATTCGCCGCTCGTGCCCTCGCGCTTTGGCACGCGCTATATCTACGGGCACATCGTTGAAGAGGGGCGCAACCTCATCGTGTCGGGCGGGCTCGGCATGTCAGCGTTGCCGATCCGGTTTGGATCGCCGCCGGAGATTGTGGTGGTGGAGTTGGGTGGCGGGGCAAGTGGCGTTTAGACGCCGGTCAAAAGCTAAGCGAGTTCGCGGACGTGAGCAATTTCCCGGCTGCCAACGGCGCGAACGGCATTTGAGCCGAGCGTTGCGACCGCGACGGTCAAACCACCGAATGTGGCGAATTCAACTTCGTATCCCCGGCCTTTGTCGAGAATCATGACCACGGTGCCGATATCGCCTTTGCGCAGGCCGATATCTGGCAAGTCGTTGAGTAGTACAACAAGGTCAAGTTCGTTAATCATACGTGCACACCATCAATCCGGAAATGCTGTGACCAATCGCGGGGTTGTCTCACCATTCTGGGCGAACCATACCACACAAACATGGGCGGGAACACCGGCGGGGGTTTGCAGGGGGCCGGTAACAATAAATTTTGTACCGAAGTCCGTTGCAATTGTTTCACTGACCGGATTTTGGCTGGCATGGTTCAAGAGCGCGGCTTCAAAGACTTCGGGCTGGTCATGGGCAAAACCAAATCCCTCAAAGAATGCAGCTTTGGCGCGTCCGGCCGGGTGGGTACGGGCAAGCAGATAGTGCGTGATCTTCCGGCGCTCTATGGTCGCCTTGTGGAGATTTGGCAAAGTGGACATGGATGTCTCGATTAGCCCCGGCGCCGCGACTTTGGAGCAACCTATGACACCCGGCAAGTGGCCCGATATCTCCGGGCATATTGTGAGCGATGAAAACGGCCAGTGCCATGTGCTGCCGGTGCGCGTGTATTTCGAGGATACGGATGCGGGCGGGATCGTCTATCACGCGTCCTATGTGCGCTACTGCGAGCGAGGCCGCACCGATTTTCTGCGGCTGCTTGGAACGGACGCGCGCCGCATGATCGACGGCCGTTCTGAAACGTCAGAGGGTAGTCAGGAGCCCGCGGTTTTTGTCGTTCGCCGCATGAACATGGATTTCATCCGGCCGGGACGTATGGATGATCTGCTGGTGGTTGAAACGCGCGTCAAGGAACTCGGCGGCGCAAGCATCATGCTCGATCAAACGATCCTGAAAGACGGCAAGCGGCTCTTTGAAGCCGTCGTTACCATCGTCCTTATCTCGGTGTCGGGCAAACCCTTGCGCTTGAGCGACCGGGTGCGGGCTGCGTTTGAGGCGCATAAAAATCCCCTCTCCCCATAGCGCCTACTTATCAGGCGCTATGGGGAGAGGGCTAGGGTGAGGGGCGGCCGCTTGCTCTGAATATGTTGCCGCCCCTCACGTCATGTCGAAGACATGCTTCCAGCATGCCCCTCTCCCCGTTAAGGACGGGGAGATGGAGCAGAGCTACGCTGCCAAATTTCCCATTGCGTGCGCGCGAGGCGATAGGCGTCAGGGATTGAGAGTGCCCAGACGAAAAGCCCGATGGCAGCGCGGCCGATGAAGGAGCGATCCGGCGGCGTGATCTGCCAGGTGATGAGCGCCAGCAGCAGCGTGAAAAACGCAAAGCCGAAACCGCGCTGAGGTTGGCCTGCCGCGACGTGCCCCATGCCTGGCAGCACAATTGCCAGCGCGAGCACCGCATAAGGGTGCCAGGGTTTTTGGGGTGCGGCGGTTGGTTTCTTGCTCATGATGCTGGCCGGTTGTTGCGTGATGCGAGGCACGTCAGGAGTGTTTGCAGATTGTGGACGATAGCGTCGAGCATCTCGGGCGACAGAGCCGCGCCTTCGAAATCGCATTGGCGGAGCAGTAAGTGCTGGCCGCGTTTGCCTTCGGCGAGCTGGGTGACGATGCGCACGCCGCGCTTGGTTGCGGCGATTTCTTTGACCTTGGGGTCGGCGAGAATTCGTGCTGCCGCTGGTGTGATGACGGCGAGAGTGGCGGCGGATTTGTCAGTCTCTCCGCGCACGAGACATTCCCACGGCAGGGCCGCCGGTGGGTCGAGACGTTCGGCCATTTTTTCAGTCAGCGAATAGAAATCGGCGCCCGAGGGGCGAATGAGGATGGCGACGCCGGCATCTGCAATCGGCAATGGCTGGATGGCTGTCACCGAGAGCCAGAGTTGCGGCAGGCGCTTGATGGTCATCGTATCTGGGATGAGATCGAGCTTGAGATCGAGCGCGCGATAGCGGCCCTCAAGCTTGGGAATGCCGGCGCCGTCGGTGGTGACGTGCGGGTCATCGAAGAGCGCGGCGACGGGATCTAGGATGAGGCGGCGGCTGCCCCGGATGGATTGGCGATCGCGGTGTGCGAGCCATGCCAGAGCTGTGGTGCCAGCAGCGCCAGCAGCGAGAACCAACTCAAGCGACACGCTCAAAATCTCCCGGAAAAGAAACGGCGCGCCGCTCTTTGTGAGAGGCGCGCCGCGTCTGAGTTAGTCCCAATTAGTAGCCCTGCGGGCGCGGCCAGTTCATCGTGAACTGATCGCCGCGCTTGACATACTTGTAGCGGTGGAAGGCGAACCAGAGAGACGCAATGATGTAGAACACCATCATGGCGACGAGCTGTGCGCCGTAGCCGAGGAACACCGCGAAATATGTGATGATGCAGAGCAGCAGCAGCACGATCGCGGGCAGTGGATGGAACGGGTGGACATAACCTCGCTTGATGCTGTCGAGCGGCCACTTGTTGCGGAACATGATCATGTTGAAGGACATGAAGGTGTAGCCCAATAGGCCTGACAGGATCGAGAACGTGATGACCTGATCGAGCGGCACTTGAAGCGCAAAGACAAGTGCCACGGGGATCAGGAACACGATTGCCCGGAAGGGCGTTCGGTACTTCGGGTGCACGGCGCCGAACCAGACGGGCAAGTAACGGTCGCGGCCCATTGAGAACCAGGCACGCGAGGCGTCGTTGATGCAACCGTTGGCGGAGGCGAGAGTCGAGAAGATGGTGCCGATAAAGAGCAGCACCATCAGCGGACCCGAACCCGTCATGCGCGCGGCGTCAAACAGCGGCGTGACGGCTTGGCCGAGATATTCCCAAGGCATCAGACCGGCGCAGATGTACCAGGTCATGGTTGCGGCGATGAGCAGCGTGATCATGCCGGTCATGGTGCCAAGCGGAAGTGCGCGCGCTGGTGAGCGGACTTCTTCGGCCGCCTGCGTCGTGCCCTCGATGCCAAGGTAGTACCACAGGCCAAAGTGCATCGCCGCGATCACGCCGAGCCAGCCATAGGGGAGCGTGTTGTTGTTGATCATGGCCGCATGATCAATCTGACCGGAGTTCACAGTGATCATAACAAGGAACAGCACGACGACGGCGAGGCAGGCGATGGCGGTGATGACAAGGTTGAAGGTCAACGTCGCGTAGACGCCGCGATAGTTGAGCCAGGCGAGAAACATGATGGTGAGAACGACAAATGGTTTGTCCCACAATCCTTCTATACCCGTCATGCCGGCGACGGTCTGCACGAGATAGCCGAGCGTGATGGCGTTACCGGCTTCCAGCATGGTGTAGGCCATGACCAGGAACAGACCGACGTTGAAGGCCATGAGCGGCCCGACGATGTGTTTGGCCTGCGCATATTGCCCGCCGGCCGCGGCGACGGTCGAGGTCACTTCAGAATCGATCATGGCGACGCAAGTATAGAGAAGTCCTGCGAACCAGCAGGCGATCAAAGCGGCGAGCGCCCCGCCTTTACCGACTGCGAAGTTCCAGCCCATGAATTCGCCGACGAGAACGATACCGACGCCGAGCGCCCAAACGTGTCCGGGCCCAAGAACGCGGAGCAGCGAGACTTTTTCGCCGTGGATGGCGGTTGTTTGTGTCATGGCTCTCAACTCCTGTGGGTCGGATCGATGACGAGCGCGTCCTCAATCTCGCCTTCGCGAGAGGACATCAACACGTCTTCGGAGTAGGCGGAGTTGGTGCGGATGAGATCAATAAGCATCCAAAGACCGAGGATGGCGGAAATGACCCAAGCGGCGAGTTCGAGCGGATGAATTGCTGAAATGTCTGGCATGGCGGCGTTTCCCTTATTTCTTGTCGCCGAAGCGTTCGCGGATGACGTCGCGGTATTCCTGGTCCGAATAGCGCACGACGAAGATGAAATAGGCGGCGATAACTGCGGCCGTCACGGCGAGCCATAAGGGATCGAAGGTGTAATCGAACTTTGATCCGATGATGGGAGCGGCGGTTTCAGGTGTCTGGCCGAGTTTTTCCCAGGCGGCTTGCTGGGCGGCGGTCTGGCCCATGTCGGTCCAGGATTTGCCTGTGAGATCGGTCGCGGTCTTGGCTCCACCGGCTAATTTGAGAAACACAGGTGCGAAAAGACTGCCGAGCACGAGCGCGAGCAGAAAGAGCGTATCGAAAATTTGCCCGAACACCGATTGCTCGGGGGGCGTGTATTTACCGTTGGCCATGGATGCCTCCCTCAGCTTTTGTTCTTATTCATTTGATCGAGATAGTGCAGGTCGAGACCGTAGATATGTTTGCGGTCCTCGGAGTAGTGCGAGAGCATCGCCCAAATCGACGCCGTGTTGAAAAGCAGCACGAGGCCCGCACCTGCTGCGAGCACGTAGAGAACGATTGGGTCGCCCGCGAGCGGAAGGACTTTGATGAAAACGAAAAGAAGAGTGGCCCAAAGGGCAATCAGCGCAATGAGTGCTGCGAGACGGTCGCCGCCATACATGGCATCGACCCTCGGATCGTGATCCGGTGTCATTCCAAGTTCCTCCCCTGATGTGCCGATAGCCTTCGATGGCAACCGGTCCCGACTTGCTTGTCAGGCAATTTTGTTTTGTAGAGAGAAAGTGTGCGACGTATGGACGCGATTTGTCAAGGCGTTGTTCAGCGGGTTTTAGGCGGTAAGCCGGTTTGTTGTGAGTTTGCAAAGCGAGCGTACGACCCTTGAATTGAGTCTTTGCCGGATTGAGCCGCTGTGATCCTTGGGGAACTTGGGGGGAGACGTGTTGCTTGGGCAGAGATCGCGGATTTCAGAAGGGGGGGGATCGGGTGGAGATCGTCGTCGGCTACGGGCCGTTTCGCGAAACGGGGATTCCCGTGGATAAACCGAAAGATGACTGTTCCAATGAGCCGAATCCGGGCCCTCGTTTGGCCCTATTGCACGGTAACAACAACGAAGTACGGGAAGGCGTGCAGCGGGGCACAGCCTGAAGGTCCAAGCGCTTGACGCTACTCCAGCAAATCACGGGGTCGCAGCAATTTGGCCGTCTCGCTGCCCTGTTCGAGGTGTGAATCGTGCGCGTGCCTTTCACCCGCGTTAAGTTGTGCGTTCTAGCAAACAATTCGATCTCGATACGGATGGCCAGATGAATCCCGTTGACGTTGCCCAAGGTGCGATCGCTCCCGTGACCGCTGGCGGCTTTTCGTTTTTCGAGCTCTTTTCGCAGGCTCACATCGTCGTCAAGATGGTGATGATCGGCTTGCTGCTGGCGTCCATCTGGTCATGGGCCATTATCGTCGAGAAGCTTTTCGCGTTTCGCCGCGCGCGCATCGAGAGCGACAAGTTCGAGGCCATGTTCTGGTCCGGGACAATCGCTGGACGAACTCTATGCCGGCTTGTCGCGCGGCCGCACGCTCACGATCGCGGCGCTGTTCGTGGCGGCCATGCGCGAATGGAAACGCTCGGTCGAGGGCAATATCCGCGCGCTTGGCGGCATTCAGTTGCGGGTTGAGAAGGTGATGGACGTGACCATCTCCAGAGAGATGGAACGCTTGGACCGCCGCTTGTTGTTTCTGGCAACTGTCGGATCGACGGCGCCGTTCGTCGGCTTGTTTGGCACGGTGTGGGGCATCATGACGAGCTTCCAGTCGATTGCGGTGTCGAAGAACACGAATCTGGCTGTTGTTGCGCCGGGTATCGCCGAAGCCTTGTTCGCGACGGCGCTTGGGCTGATGGCGGCTATTCCGGCGGTTATTTTCTACAATAAGTTTTCCGCGGATTCGTCAGCCATTTCGCAGCGGCTTTATGCGTTTGCCGATGAATTCGCGGCTATTGTTTCGCGCCAGATCGACGTTCGCAACTGACCGGAGCGTTGACATGGGTGCGAGCTTAAAATCGGGCGGAGGCGGTGGGCGCGGCAGGGCTCGGCGCCGGCGCCATGCGCCCATGAGCGAGATCAACGTCACGCCGATGGTCGACGTTATGCTTGTGCTGCTGATCATCTTCATGGTGGCGGCGCCCATGCTGCAAACCGGTGTTGATATCGAATTGCCGGAAGCCAAGGGCACGCAGCTGCCGCAACCGAAACAAGAGCCGCTGCAGGTGATCGTGAAGGGTAATGGCGATACGCTGATCGGGGAAACGGTTGTGCCGCTCGACGAATTGGCCGCAAAGTTGAAGGCGATTGCCAAGAATGGATTCGATGACGTGATCTACGTGAGTGCCGACAAAAACGTGCCCTACGGCGTCGTCATGCGTGTCATGGGCCGAATACAGAGCGGCGGGTTCCGCAAGCTCGCTTTTGTTGCAAACGACGAGAAGGGAGGCTGAGGGCACGTGCCTTTCGGGCTCATATTTTCGTTTGCGTGTCACGCGGCGCTTTTGATCTGGGCTTACGGGTCGATGCGCGCCGTGCCGCATCTGCCTGTCGAGGACACGCCGATGATTTCGGCGGAGATCATTACGCCGTCGGAATTTCTGCGTTTGAAGCAGGGCAGCGAAGACGCCAAGAAGCTTGAGACCAAGGCCAAGGACGAGCCCAAGCCCGACGATAGCAAGAACGATACGAAGAAGCCGGATAACGCGCCGCCGCCACCTCCGCCACCGCCGCAGGAGGTTGCCAAGGTTGAGCCACCGCCAGCGCCTGAGCCGCCGAAGGTAGAGCCGCCACCGCCGCCGCCCGAGCCGCCGAAGGTCGAAGCTCCGCCTCCGCCGCCGGAACCTGCGCCGGGCCCGACGCCTGACGAGCAGAAATTGCTTGAGCAAAAGATCGAGGAAGCAGCCAAGAAGGCGCAAGAAGAAGAAGCTAAGAAAAAGGCTGAAGAGGAAGCCAAGAAGAAGGCCGAAGCTGAGGCTTTGAAGAAAAAGCTCGCGGACGAAGCCAAGAAAAAGAAGGCTGAAGAAGCGAAAAAGAAGGCTGAAGCCGAAGCCAAGAAATTCGACGCCAACAAGCTCGCGAACTTGATCGACAAAGCGCCTGACGACACGGAGAAGCAAAAGGCGCTGCTCGATAAAGATCCGACCAAGAAAGGTCAGCAGGCGGCGGGTACAAGTCAAACGGCGAAGGACACGGGCTTGGAGGCCGGCACCAAGACGGGCACGGATACGGTCTTGTCGGCGCGCGAGCAGGATTTGATTGCTGGTCAGATCAAGGCGCAGCTAACGAGATGTGCAAAAATGCCGGGCGGCGGCGGCGGTATCGATACGCCCGTTGTCACGGTGCAATGGCATGTGCGCCAGGATGGGTCGCTCGACGGCGAACCGGTCGTGCTTCAGCCGCAAAATACACCACTGTTTCGGATTGCCGCAGAAGCGTCCGTGAATGCCGTCCGAAACTGTTCGCCGCTCGATTTGCCGCCGGATAAGTATGCCGCTTGGAGCAAAATCACCTGGGATTTCGATTGGCCGAGAATACTTGGACTTAGATAAGGGCTGGGTCTTAGATAAAAAGGTGTTTCGCCAAATGGCCATGGTCCTTTGCTTTTCATTGAGCCATCGCGCGTGTAGGCACGTAGCTTGAGAACGTCGCTGCTATCTTAGAAGGGACTGGGAATTTGAGACGCATGCAACAGACCGCAAGAATCGACTGAACAACGCGATGCGTTTTCTGCTCGCGGCCGCCTTGGCGGCTTGCGTTTCTTCAGCGGCTTTCGCGCAAGGCAAGCCCGATGACAGCTATAAGGGCCCCGCGCCATCCGGCGGGTTCAACGAGCAGCTCGGCGTGAAGCAGCCCGCTGCACCCGCTCCAACACAAGCTGCACCCGGGGTACCTCAAGGTGGCGCTGCGGCACCGGGCGGTGGCGTGCGCGGCAGCCAGACCGAAGGCAGCATCGCGCCAATTCCCATCGCCATTCCGCTGTTTCTCGGCGACGATCCGCAGCTTGCCGGCGAAATCGCCAACGTCGTGCAAGCCGATCTTGAGCGCTCCGGATTGTTTCAGCCCTTGGATCGTGCGTCGTTCTTGGAGCAGATCCGCGACGTCAATGCTGCGCCGCGCTTTCCCGATTGGCGTGCGGTACGCGCCGATAACCTCGTTGTGGGTCGCATTTCAAAAGGAGCGGATGGAAAGGTCGGCGCGGAATTCCGGCTTTGGGACGTGGCGTCCGGCAAGCAGCTTGCGGGGCAGCGCTTTTCGACCGCGGCACAGAATTGGCGCCGCATCGGGCATTTGATTGCCGATCAGGTTTATGAGCGGTTGACGGGCGAAAAAGGTTATTTCGATACGCGCGTCGTCTTCATCGATGAGACGGGGCCGAAAGAAAAGCGCATTAAAAGACTGGCCATCATGGATCAGGATGGCGCCAATGTGCGTCTCTTGAGTCAGGGACAGGATCTGGTTTTGACGCCGCGTTTTTCGCCGACGAACCAGGAAATCGCCTACATGTCGTATACGAGCGATCAGCCTAAGGTTTTTCTCATGAACCTTGAAACGGGCAAGCGCGAGCTCGTGGGCGATTTTCCGGGCATGACGTTCGCGCCGCGCTTTTCGCCCGACGGACAGCGCGTGATTATGAGCCTTGGCACGCCAGAAGGCTCAAGCAGCATTTATGAGCTCGATCTCAGATCGCGTCAGTCGCGGCGCTTGACCAATCAAGGAAATGCCATCGACACAGGCCCCTGTTATTCGCCCGATGGGCGCCAGATCGTGTTCGAGAGTGACCGGGATGGTTCCCAAGGCATGTACGTTATGAATTCCGACGGGTCTGGCGTCCGGCGTCTCTCAGGGGGCGACGGCGGGCGCTATTCGACGCCGGTCTGGTCGCCGCGTGGAGACTACATCGCGTTTACGAAGCAACTCGCCGGGCGCTTCTTGATTGGCGTCATGCGCCCAGACGGAACCGGGGAACGCATTTTGACCGAGGGCTACCACAACGAGGGACCGACCTGGGCGCCTAATGGCCGGGTGCTCATGTTCTTCCGCGAATTGCAGGGCGCGAGCGGCGGCCCGCGAATCCATTCGGTCGATTTGACCGGCTATAATGAGCGGGTTGTTGGCACACCGTCCTTTGGCTCAGATCCAGCCTGGTCGCCGTTGCTGAATTGAAGTGCGCCTTTAGGGTCGCATAAGGGCAACCAGAGAGCTTCAAAATATTAGTACTATTTTAAATATTTTCAGCAGGTTGAGCATGCAGGCCGGCTGTGGATAAAGAGCGTCCTGTAGCGTGATCACTCCAGTGGTATTTTCGCATCTATTGGCTTGGAAAACTGGCAGAATCGAGCGTCTGTTCTTGATCCGGTACCGCCCCCCGGGGTACCCCAGAGTACGGCTTCTGCCGGAATCGTATCAGGAGACATGACCATGCAGGGTGTAAAGGGGCTAATCGTTGCTTCAGTGGTATTGGTGGCAGTTGCTCTCGGCGCATGCCGTCGCGAAGCCGAACATACTCCAATGAAGCTCGGTGCCGACGTTCCGGCGACCGTGCATGTTACTCACTAAACTGTAGAAGCCAGGGATACTAACTAGGAGACTAATATCATGAAGGGCGCTATCCTTATCGCCACGCTCGTTGCCGCTGTTGCTCTCGGTGCTTGCCGCCGTGAAGCTGAACATACGCCAATGAAGCTCGGCGCTGACGTTTCGACTGTTGAAGTCGCTCGCTAAGCGATTTTTACTGTCTGCGTGAGCAGAATCAACAAGACCGAGTTGTTGGCAACTTCTGTTGCCACCATCTCGGTCTTGATCGTTTTTGGGGGTCCGCGACCGCGTTGTGTTCGTCAGTCTTCGGTCTTGGCCGTGTCGCCTCAGTCTGTTGCCTGATTTTGTCTGTTGCCTGATTTTTGAAATGACCGGCCGTTTGGGGCGGTTACGAGACATGGAATTCCCCTTCAGGGCCGCTAGGTTGGTGCGCGTACCGAAGCCGTCTGAACTCTCAGGGAAATGGCCGTGGGCAGCCAAGCGAGCCCCCACCCTTATTGAATTTTCATGAGATAGCAGGGGATTACGGTCGTTTTTGCGGTTCGTGATGCCGTGTTTCGGCGGGAATTCTGATAGAATTCGCAGGTGTCGCAGCGCCGCAGGCCGCAGCGCCGCAGGCCACTGAATTGGCCACATTTTCGGCGGAAGATGACGCTAAGAAGATGACAGTAAACAGAGTTGAGTAGATCAGGTTTTATATGGCGGCGACTGGCGAGTTCGCGACGAGTTCACCCCGCAACAAGATAGCCGCAACAAGATAGCCGCAACGAGATTGCCGCAACGAGAGGGAATAGAATGCTCGGTCAATTTGCGCGAAGGGCGTTGCTCCGGCTGGCCGTTGTTTCGGTCCTGGCGCTGACGGCTGCCGCTTGCGCCAACAAAGAATCATCGCCCGAGGCCGCATTGAACGGCGCCGGTGGCAAGTTCGCGCCCGCAACGCCCGGCACGCAGCGCGACTTCACGCAGAACGTCGGCGATCTGGTTTATTTCTCCAGCGATAGCGTGGATCTGACACCTGAAGCCGGCCAGACGCTCGCCAAGCAAGCGCAGTGGCTGCAGCAGTATCCGCAGTACACGATTACGATCGAGGGCCATGCCGACGAGCGTGGCACGCGTGAGTATAATATCGCGCTCGGCGCCAAGCGCGCTACGGCGGTTCGCACGTACCTGTCGCAAAACGGCATTAACGCGCAGCGCATCCGCACCATCTCGTATGGCAAGGAACGGCCAGTGGCAGTTTGTAACGATATCTCGTGCTGGTCGCAGAACCGGCGTGCACAAACGGTGTTGAACAGCGGCGGGCAAGTGAGCCAGCGGTAACCGTTACAAGCAAACAAGACTGCGATCCAGAATAGCAAGTGCGACGCGGCGGGATTTCTCTCGCCGTTTTGCTATGCCGAGCCCGGTCGATCCAAGGAACAAACCTTGGCGCTCCATCGCCGATGCTGGCCGGATGCCCCTCAGTTTACCCCTCTGGATTGCACCTGGCGACGAGCTTCCGCATTGGGAACCGGCATACTTTAGCCCCAATAAAACCGGATAAAATACCCTGGCGGATGAAGCGGGATTTGTCCGTAAGTGGTCTTGATGATGCGTGGCGCTTTCAATCGAATTGCACTCTTTGCGGCGGCAGCGCTTCTGTGCGCGCAGTTGCCTGCATTCAATGGTGCGGCCGAGGCCGGGCAACCTGTCGTTCTCGAAGTATCCGACGAGTTGCTCCAAGATGGCATCGATGCGCTGAATGACGACCGGCCGGATTTGGCGCGGCAGATTTTTCGAAACCTATTGTCGTCGCATCCGCGTTCTCCGGCCGCGCGCAAAGCCGCAGCTGAATTGGCCAAGCTCGACGGCAACTCACACAAGGAACCAAGCCACGGAGCGGACGGCGCGGGCCGCGCAGACGTAGACGACGAGGCATTGGGTTCGCGTCCAGACTTAGCACCAGATTGGACAGGCTTGGCACCAGACTTAGCACCAGACTTAGAAGCAAGTGCTGAACGAATTCGCAAGTTGCGATTTCGCTTGGTCAGCGAGGTCGGCGACCGCGTGTTTTTCGCAGAGAGCAGTGCCGTCATCGGCGGCCGTGCCCGGGCAATTCTTGAAGCACAGGCGCGATGGTTGAAACGCGCGCCTTCAATCAACATTACAATAATTGGCCGCGCTGATGACGGGGGCTCCAGTTCGGACGCCACAACGCTCGCGCGGCAGCGGGCCGAAATTGTTCGTGCCAAACTGATCGAGGGTGGTGTTGAGGTTGAACGCATCAAAATCGAATCGCATGGCGAAAATGATCCTGTTGCGACCTGCCGGTCCGCACTTTGCCAAGCGCAGAACCGGCATGCTGAAACACGGCTGCGTGTTCCCGGTGTTGACGAGGTTTCACATGGCTCGATCGACACCGCTCCGGAAACGCGCGGTGCAGAAGCGTTGGGCGCAGAAGGATGGGGCGCAGACGGCGCTGAAACCGGCCATGCGCAGTCAAACAACTAGCGCGCAGTGAGTGACGGGCACTAACTCACGGGGCTAATGAAGGGTTGGGAGCAGCAATCGTGAATGGTGTGACCGTTGGTCTACGTGAAACTGGCCGGTCGATTGGCCGATTAACTGGTCGATTAATTCGCCGATTAACTGTGTGTGTTGCAAGGCGCGCATTGAGAGCGGCGAATTGGACCTGTAGACTGCTTTTGTGTGGCCGCTCCGGTGGCTGCAAGCAAGGATGTTCAACGGCATGAGCACGAAAATGGGCAACAGGATGCGATTTGGATTGAGCACGGCCGCGGTTTTGCCGCTGGCTGGACTATTGCTGACGGGCGCTGCCTCGGCGCAGCAGGCTCCGGCCCAGGATCCGAAAGCGGCGCCGCCGGCGGCAACAGCGTCACCTGCGACCGTACCTGCGAAGCCCCAGGCTCAAGCTAAGACTTCGCAGCCGGCAGCGGCTGGCGAGGCGGGCTTGAAGGCGCGCGTTGAAAGTTTGGAAGAACAACTCGTCGATATGCAGGTTGTCGTTGGCACGCTCGAGAGCCTCGCCAAGCCAGGCGGATCGTCGTCTTCGCCCGCCTATCGCGCGAGCGCTGGAGGTGAGGGTGCACGCGTCGAGAGCCTGGAAAACCAAGTGAGGACTTTATCGGGTCAGGTTCAACAGCTGTCGGAACAAGTGCGCAGTCTCGGCGGTACGCCACGGCGTGCAGAGACCGCGCCCGTGGCGCCTCCAAGGGCGGCTGCGGAATTCGGATCGACGTCAGTCAGTCAGGGCGATGCCATTGGTGAGTCAAGGCGACGCAATTGGCGGCGTTATCGCCGGAGAGTTGCCAGCTGTCTCGTCGGGTCCGCCAATTCCGGATGCGGGCAGTTCTGGTGCGCCGGGCGCAGGGTCGCCGCCGCCGGTTACGACAGCGGCCCTTGCCCCTGCGGGCGATGGCTCAAATCCCAAACAGCTCTATGAAACAGCTTACGGCTACCTGCTGCAGCGCGACTACGGCGCGGCCGAAGCGGCGTTCGACGATTTCCTGAGGCGCCATCCGAGCGATTCATTGTCGGGCAATGCGCAATACTGGCTGGGTGAATCGCATTTCGTGCGCGGGCAATACAAGGCGGCGGCAAGCGCTTTTCTGAAAGGCTACCAAACCTACGGCCAAAGCCAGAAGGCGCCGGACAGTCTATTGAAGCTCGCCATGTCGCTCGACCGGCTCGGGCAGCGCGACGCGGCATGTTCCTCGTATGCCGAACTCAACACCAAGTTTCCCAATGCGCCCCAGAGCGTCAAAGCCCGCGCGCAGTCGGAGCGCCAGCGCGTCGGATGCCCTTGAAGTGGGCGAAGCGCTAGGTCAGCCGTTGGATGGCGACCGAGTTGGTGCACGCTTCGACCTGATTTTCGGCGGTTACAGCCACGTTGTGCTCGCGGTATCGGGGGGCGTCGATTCTTGTGCCATGATGCATCTCGCGGCGGAGTGGCGCGCGGCGCGCTTGGCATCAATCCCCGCGCAATCAGCACCAATCTTTAGCGTGGTTACCGTCGATCATGGTTTGCGGCCCGAGTTGGCGGTAGAGGCGGATGCCGTGCAAGATGCTGCGGCGCGGCTCGGGTTTGCACACGCGACGCTTGCCTGGACGGGCGCAAAACCGGCCGCGGGTATTCAGGCTGCAGCTCGCGCGGCGCGCTATCGTCTTTTAAGAGAGCACCTCGCAGCCCACGGCATTGAAGCGTTGGCGACCGCTCACACGAGCGACGATCAAGCAGAAACCGTCTTGATGCGGCTTGCGCGCGGCAGCGGTGTCGATGGTCTGGCGGGAATGCAAGAGATCAAGAAACTCGGCCATATCGCGGTGCTGCGCCCGATGCTGGGTTTCGCAAAGGCTGACCTTGTCGCGACGCTGACGGCACGGGGCGAAACCTGGATCGAGGATCCGAGTAACGACATGCTGGCATTTGAGCGCGTGCGATTGCGGCATCAGCGGGAAAGCTTCGAAGCGGCAGGCCTGTCGAACAGGGCTATTGCATTGAGCGCGCGCCGTCTTGGGCGGGCACGGGCCGCACTCGATGAGATGGCGGTCTCGAGCGTAAAACAGGCGGAAGGAATGTTCCGCATCGACGACCTCGGATACGCGGAATTTTCGTGGAACTGGATGTTGACGCTGCCGGAAGAGATCCGGTTGCGAATTCTTGGCAGATTGATTGCAGCGATTGGCGGCGGTGACGAGCCGGTTTCGATGAGCGGGCTTGAAGCCATGACAGAAGGCATTGGATGGAAGCCGCCGGTGGGGCATACGCTCGCTGGAACCGTATTTGGTCAGGGCCGTGCGCCGGATGCCATCCTGGTGACGCGAGAGTTCGGCCGCAAACATCACCCGCTACCATCCCTTGACCTCAAATCTGGTCAAACGCAGGAATGGGATCATCGCTTTACAGTTGTTAATCGCTCGGAGCCATCGCGCGATTTTCGTGTTTGTGCTCTGGGCGCGGAAGGGATCGCAATTTTGAAGGCGGTCCAGCTGGAAGCCGATAGGGATTTGATGTCCCATCCTTTGCCGGCACTACGAACCATTCCGTCATTTTGGGATCGCGACCGGCTCGCGGCCGTGCCGCTTTTGAACTATTTCGAGACTGGGATGGTTGCAAGTGAGGCCGGGAGCTATTTAACCACCCAGCCTTTTTCAGGCTAAGAGGCCGGATTTTTGGGGCGCGACGTGGGTTTCGGCGGGGCACGCACATTGCATTTGTTGCTTCTGTTGCTTCGTGTTGCCTTGAAACCCTTAACGCGCCTGGGTGCGGGCTTAAGAGAAGTGAGTGGTAATCTCACTCGCCTTGCTTGTGTACGGGGGTTGGGCAACCTATGTTAACGCCTAAGCCTTTAGGATTTGTGGGGTGGCACCCCAAGCAGCCTGCGTCCCGGCGGCCAAGTGTGCCGCTCCGCCTCATCAGGAACTGAAATGAACCAGAATTATCAACGAATTGCGATATGGGCTGCGATGCTGGTGCTGGTTTTGGCACTGTGGAACCTGGCGAATAGCACGGCGCAACCGCGCAAGGGCACCGATATCGCTTATTCGGAATTCCTGGAAGCGGTTGAGAAGGGCACGGTGTCCGAGGTTGTGCTGGCTGGAAACCGGATTACGGGCACGTATCGCGACGCGGGCACCGCTGGCGCGACGTTTAGTACATTTGCGCCGGAGGACGCGGCTCTCGTCGGCAAGTTGCGCGACAAGGGTGTCAAGTTCCGCGCCAGGCCCGCGGACGATGAAATGCAGTCTATCACCGGCATCCTCTTGAGCTGGTTCCCGATGCTGTTGCTCATCGGCGTGTGGGTATTCTTTATGCGCCAGATGCAGTCGGGCTCAGGCCGCGCCATGGGTTTTGGCAAAAGCCGGGCTAAACTTCTGACCGAACGTCAGGGCCGCGTCACGTTTGACGATGTGGCGGGCGTCGATGAAGCAAAATCCGACCTAGAAGAAATTGTCGAATTCCTGCGCGACCCGCAAAAATTTCAGCGTCTCGGCGGGCGGATCCCGCGCGGAGCGCTGCTCGTCGGTCCGCCGGGCACGGGTAAAACGCTGATTGCGCGTGCGGTCGCGGGCGAAGCCAACGTGCCGTTCTTCACGATTTCGGGTTCCGATTTCGTTGAAATGTTCGTCGGCGTTGGCGCAAGCCGCGTGCGCGACATGTTCGAACAGGCGAAGAAAAACGCTCCCTGCATCATCTTCATCGACGAAATCGATGCGGTCGGCCGTCATCGCGGCGCAGGCCTCGGCGGCGGCAACGACGAACGCGAACAGACGCTCAACCAGTTGCTCGTGGAAATGGACGGCTTTGAAGCCAACGAAGGCATCATCATCATCGCGGCAACAAACCGCCCCGACGTGCTCGATCCCGCATTGCTGCGTCCCGGCCGTTTCGACCGCCAGATCACGGTGCCGAACCCGGACGTCGTGGGTCGCGAAAAAATCCTGCGCGTTCACATGAAGAAAGTGCCTCTGGCGCCGGATGTCGATCCGAAAACCATTGCGCGCGGAACGCCTGGATTTTCAGGTGCCGATCTCGCCAATCTTGTTAACGAAGCAGCACTCCTGGCCGCGCGCCGCAACAAGCGTTTGGTCACGCAGAACGAGTTTGAGGACAGCAAAGACAAGGTCATGATGGGTGCCGAGCGCAGATCCATGGCCATGACGGAAGAAGAAAAACTGGCGACCGCCTATCACGAAGCAGGCCACGCCATCGTCAATATGGTGGTGCCGGGTAACGATCCCCTGCACAAGGTGACGATCATTCCGCGCGGCCGCGCCTTAGGTGTGACCATGAGTTTGCCGGAGCGCGACAAGCTCAGCTACTCCAAGCAATGGTGTGAAGCCAAGATCGCCATGGCGTTCGGCGGCCGCGTTGCCGAACAAATTATCTACGGCCGCGAGCATTTGAATACCGGCGCATCAAGCGACATCAGCCAGGCGACCAACATCGCCAAGCGCATGGTCAGCGAATGGGGCATGAGCGATAAGCTCGGGCCGCTGCTCTATAGTGAAAACCAGCAGGAAGTGTTCCTCGGCCACTCCGTGATGCAGCGCCAGAACATGAGCGAAGAGACGGCAAATCTCATCGATGAGGAAGTGCGCCGGATCGTGACGACCGGCGAGAAGAAGGCTTGGGAAGTTCTGGGCGCCAATAAAGCCGGACTAGAGGCCTTGGCACAGGCACTCATGGAACACGAGACGATCACGGGCGAGGAGTGCGCGGCGCTGATGCGTGGCGAACAGATCGTGCGCCGTTCGGACGACGATGGCTCGAAAGGTTCGGCCGGATCGGCTGTGCCTTCGACCGGCCGGCCAGCACGCCCCAGGAGCGAACCGTCTGGCGGCCAATCCGGCGGGATGGAACCGCAGCCCCAGGGCTGAGCCGCCGCATCGCACTCTTCCCGGTTTGATGACAGCGCGGCAATTGCCCCGCGAGTGCGGCCATCCGCTTCGGCTTCGTTGGTTGCCGTCTGGTAGCGTTTCCGTTTTCCGCCATGAACATGATTGGCCGATAGCCAATGATTGCCGGCGTGTTTTGCCAATTCTGAAATTCAAGGTTTGAGCCGAACCGTGCCGGCAGCAACGGGCGCTGAGATAAATACAAATTTAATTCATAAAATTTTATTGGTTCTTTATCGGCGCGGTTCACTCGAGCGCAGGGATATTGCAATCAAAGACTATCGCCACGCTCCCGAATTAAGTTTTTGTTTAGCGCATGCGGGTAATGATCACAGCGCTCGACAGGCCTCTGATTTTTGCGACCCCCCTCGTGGATTGAGCCTGCAGCGCACGAGAGAAACAATTTTGGGATAGTGGAGCTTAGAGTACAATGGCAAGAATTAGAGGCACAACAGGCGCCGAAACACTTAGCGGCACAGGATTGGCCGACACGATCACAGGCCTGGCTGGCAACGACATCCTACTCGGCGGCGGCGGAAACGACACGCTCTATGCCGACGCCGGCAACGACACGGCGCACGGCGGCGACGGCGCCGATCGCATTTTCGGCGGCTACGGCAACGACACCCTGACCGGCGGCGCTGGGCTTGATCGCCTTTATGGCGGTAACGACACCGACAATATCAGCGGCGGCACCGAGAACGACTTTATCGACGGCGGCGCCGGCAACGACACCGTGAGCGGTGGCACTGGCAACGACACCGTCTATGGTGGCGCTGGCAACGACATCGTGAACGGGGAAGACGGTAACGAGTTCATCGACGGCGGCCTCGGCAACGACACCCTGAGCGGCGGCGCTGACAACGACACCATCTATGGCGGCGCTGGCGACGACAACCTGAGCGGTTCTACCGGAGACGACGTACTCGCGGGCGGCGCTGGCACCGACACCATCAATGGCGGCGACAACACCTTGATGGCTGCATCGACCACGGGCTTTACCGGCGGCGACTGGCTTTCCTATGCGGACTCCGCCAGCGCAGTCAACGTCAACATGGATACATTTGTTGTATCGGGCGGCGCTGTAGGCGATGTCATTAGCAACGTCGAGCATCTTATTGGCTCCAGTAAAAACGACACGCTGACGGCCTCAAATACCAACAGCGGTTGGATTATGGGTGGCGCGGGCAACGATACCATCAACGCTGGCGCGGTTAGCGGCTTGATGGCAGGCGATGCCGGCCAGGACACGCTCAACGGCAGCACCGCATCCGATGGCTTCGTGGCTCAGTATGACCTTGGTCTCGACCGCTTCGAAAGCTTCAATGCTCTTGCCGATTTTATCTTCGTATCGAAGACGGCGTTCAAGCTGACCGGGGCTACGGCGACGGCTGCTGACGCCGGTCTCAACGTTGAAGCAGTGCAGTCTGGCAACAGCCACTTGGCTGCAGACGCAGACGTTCGCTTTATCTTCGAAGAAGATACGCACATCCTCTGGGCCGACCTTGACGGTTCGGGTTCGGTCTATCAGTCGACGGCGATCGCAGTCATCAACGACGTCAACTCCCTCGACGCGTCATGGTTCAACGTTATGGCCTAAGTGAAAACTTAGGACTGTAAGGCGGCAAATTGCGGGCTGGAGTTCAAACGAACTCCGGCCCGTTTTGCGTTTAAGTGCCGTGTTCAGCGCCAGAACAGACGAATTGATGGGGGCTGGAATCGCTTTTTCGTGCCGATGTGCTAAACGACGCCCGCAGGCTAGACCTGCGGCCGCTCTGTTCATTTCAGCCAGCCGGAAACGTCATGCAGCGTTCGACCTATCTCCAGCCGGCGGCCATGTTCTGGGATCGCACTACGCGGCGCGCGATCGATGAAGCCGATGTGCCGGCCTGGCGTGGATTACCTCTCGCCGGGGGACGGCTGTCGTTTGCAGCGCTCGATATCCTGACACGCGGAACAGGTGTCACAGTACGGCGAACTGTTGTGCTTGGTGACGCCTTCAGCGGCGATTGGGGGCGGGATGCGATTGCGGCGTCTGATTTACTTGGGCACCTGACCGAACCAAGGCCGCGTCTCGCAGGCCTCGCGCTCGACCGGCCGCGCATCATGGGCATCGTCAACGTCACGCCCGATAGTTTTTCGGATGGCGGGCTGCACGCGAGCACCCAAACAGCTATTGCATACGCATTGCGTCTCGCCGGCGAAGGCGCGGACATTCTGGATATCGGAGGGGAAAGCACGCGGCCTGGTTCGGACGCCGTGTCATTGAAAGACGAAATAGCGCGTGTCATTCCCGTGATCGAAGGATTGCGTGGGAAGACAGACAAGTTGATTTCCGTCGATACGCGCAAGGCCGAAGTCATGCGTCAGGCTGCGGCGGCGGGCGCCGATATTTTGAACGACGTTTCGGCATTGACGCACGATCCGGCTGCGCTGGAAGTCGCGTCGGAAACAGGATTGCCGGTCATGCTGATGCACGCTCAGGGCGATCCCAAGACGATGAACGACGATCCGCAGTACCGGGACGTGGTGCTCGACGTTTTTGATTTTCTCGAGCAGCGGATTAGGGCGTGCGAGGCAGCGGGAATTCCAAAAGCCAAGATCGTCGCTGACCCGGGTATCGGCTTTGGCAAGCATTTGCACCACAACGTGGCCGTGATGGCCGGGCTTATCGCTTTATCACGGCTTGGGAGTGCCCATATTGCTCGGAGCGAGCCGCAAGAAAATGATCGGGCAATTGTGCAACGTCGATGATGCCAAGGCGCGCGTTCCGGGATCCATCGCGTGTGCCCTGGCTGGCGCCCAATCGGGCGTTCAGATTTTCCGGGTTCATGACGTCAAAGAGACGAAGCAAGCGCTGGAAGTCTGGCGCGCGTGTCAGGCGGGGACGGAGAAAGATCTCGGTTGATGGGCACTTACTGCCGTTCAGCTCGCAGCCGCGCGGCGATCAGCGAGGCGCTGTTCGGCAGCGTGCAGGATCGCTTTGCGCAAGTCATCGATTTTTGACAATTTGCGATCGATGCCGAGATGCTGGGCTTCGGCAAACTTGCGCAGGTTATCCGCGCCCTTGATCTCAGAGAGTTTCTTGGCGAGGCCCTCGCGCCCGGTCTTAGTCAAGACCACCATGGCACTGAACGCATAAGGGTCGAAGGGCGCGTCGGATTTTGAGTCGGAAGCGGTTTTCGGTTTTGCCGCTATTGGCGAAGGTGTTTCCTCCGGCATCTGCCAAACGCGCATGAAGTTCACGGCTTTGGTGAGGGCTTCGACCAGCTTTTCAGCAGCCTTCTCGTCAAGCGCCGTTTCACGCCGGACATGCGCGCGAAAGAACGCCTTCATGCGTTCGTTTTGCCAGATCTGAGATCCTTGGGACATCGCCGTATCTTCGTTTATTGCGCCGCGATCTTATCCTTTTGCGCTGATTTGGCGGCATTCTCCAGAAACTTCTGAATTTCGCCGTGCAACTCTTTGACGTCGCCGATGGCGTCGCCGTATTTGGTTTCTATGGAGCGGCGCTCGGAGATGAAGTCGAAGGCGTTGGCGATGCCGTCGCGCTGCGGCAGAAACGTGTCGAGGAGGGGATGCACAAGCCCTATTTCCTCGATCAGCATGTAGTCGCGATTATCGTCGCGTACGTAATTGGCGAGGCAGGTATAGCGCCGCTCGGCGAGCGGTATTTCCATCAGGTCGTCGAGGTTGCGCTTGTCTTCGATGAGCAGCGCAATGCGGTCCACGGCGAGCTGTGAGACGTAGTCGGGACGGAATGGAACGATGACCTTGTCGGCGGTCTTCAAGGCGGCGAGCGCGGCAAACGAAAGGCCTGGCGGACAATCGAGAATGACGACGTCGAAATCACCCTCGAAGCGCCGGATCAGGCTTTCGATGCGGCCGCGCACGCGGTTGGCGACGACGTCGGGGACGTGGCTTTGATTGGCCTGTTTGAGATAGAGTTCGCCCTGGATGTCTTCAAGCAGCAAGGAACCCGGAACCAGGGAAACCGTGGCCGGCTTGTTGCCGGGGCCGTAAACGTCGCCGACATTGCGGGCGACATAATCCCGGGCGCTGGCCGGGATGCCGTCAAACAGATCATAAAAGTAGTCGGAGATCGTCTTGCCGTCCTTGCGGGCTTCGTTCCAGCCGTGCCCGCCCATCAGGATGAGGGAGGCGTTGCACTGGGAATCGAGATCGAGAACGAGGACGCGCTTGCCTCCGTAGACGCTGAGAGCGTGCGCCAGCATCACCGCAACGGTGGATTTGCCGACGCCACCCTTTCTATTCGCCACTGCAAGAAAGAAAGCCATGCTACTTTAATCCCTCTAAAGCTACCCGACGCCTTTAGGCGTGCCCCGCCCGGACGGCGACCGTGAGTTAGGCGACGTATGGGCCAATTCCGTGGCTTGAGGCCACGGTTACTGCAACATAGGCCGCCGAAATTGAGTGTTGATGCAACCGAGACGTGAAAGTGGTGCGAAAATTGCCTAATCTCAACGTAAGACACGTAAAATGGTGCAAGTTGTTTTTATGTGTTGCGCTCTTGCCCACATTATCTGGCCTGTTAGCGTAATCGGCCGTGGCCCCGCAACCTGGGCCAAGGTCATGTTGGTGCCAAAATAGTCGCCAATTTCAATGAACTGATGAACGGAAACGAGGGGTTACATGTCGCGCCGCTACTTTGGAACCGACGGCATCCGGGGCCTTGCGAACCAGCATCCGATGACATCGGAAGTCGCCCTCAAGGTCGGCATGGCGGCTGGTAAGATCTTCCATACCGGCGCGCATAAGCACCGGGTGGTGATCGGCAAGGATACGCGCCTGTCGGGCTATATGCTCGAAGCCGCGCTGATGTCCGGTTTCACGTCGGTCGGCATGGACGTGTTTTTGCTGGGTCCGATGCCGACACCGGCGATCGCCATGTTGACAAAGTCGCTGCGCGCCGATTTGGGCGTGATGATTTCTGCGTCGCACAATCGTTTCGACGACAACGGAATCAAGTTGTTCGATCCGGATGGCTACAAACTCTCCGACGATATGGAACGCCAGATCGAAGAATTGATCGACGCGGACGCCAGCACGTTGCTTGCCGCAGCAGATAAAATTGGCCGGGCCACGCGGGTTGAAAGCGCGCAAGAACGCTATATCGAATTTGCCAAGCGCACACTGCCGAAGAACCTGCGCCTTGACGGACTGCGCATCGTCATCGATTGCGCCAACGGGGCCGCCTATAAAGTGGCACCCGAAGCACTTTGGGAACTGGGTGCCGAAGTCATCAAAATCGGCGTTGAGCCCAATGGCCGCAACATCAACTATAAGTGCGGTTCAACGGCTCCCGAAGCTTTGATCGAGAAGGTCAAGGAACTGCGCGCCGATATTGGCATTGCGCTTGATGGCGACGCCGACCGGGTCGTGATCATCGATGAAAAGGGACAGATTGTCGATGGCGACCAGCTGATGGCCGTCATTGCCGAAAGCTGGCTGCGGAGCGGGAAACTGGCGGGCGGCGGCATCGTCGCGACCGTCATGAGCAATCTCGGACTTGAGCGCTATTTGAAAGGCATTGGACTTTCTCTTGCCCGCACGCCGGTTGGCGACCGCTATGTCACCGAACATATGCGAAAGCACGGCTACAACATTGGCGGGGAACAATCGGGTCATATCGTGCTCTCGGACCACACGACGACAGGCGATGGTCTGGTTTCCGCGTTGCAGGTTCTTGCGTGTGTGATCTCGACCGGAAAGCCGGTTTCGGAAGTGTGCAGCAAGTTCGAGCGATTGCCGCAGATCTTGCAGAACGTCCGCTACGGCAGCGGCAAGCCGCTTGAAGACAGCCGCGTCGTCAAGGCCATCGAATCGGCGAAAATCAAACTCGGCGATCGCGGCCGGCTTGTCATTCGCCCTTCAGGCACGGAGCCTGTGATCCGCGTCATGGCGGAAGGCGATGATGAGGGCATGGTGACGAGTGTCGTCGGCGACATCGTCGATGCCGTGCGCTCGGCGGCTGCCGCTTAGCGCATTTTGCAATGTTCTCAAAGTCTTCCTGTGGATTCCGTAGCGGCTTAGCCGCGCGATTGGCGTTCGCGCATTGCCAATTCATATTGCGTTAACACTTGAACGTCACACGCGTTCCAAATCGATACGGCGATTAAGCCTCCCTTAAATCTTGTGCGCGATAGTCGGTGGTGAATTTAGGTTTTCATCACTTCGCGTGACGTGCGCAACGCACTTCACGCGATCCTCAAGAAAGGGAAGTATCATGTCTTCTACGCGCGCAGTCCTTACACTTGGCGCCGCCCTCGTCCTTGGCAGTGGCCTTGGCGCGTCGGCGGCTGATCTCTACGGCGGCAGCATGAAGGATGGCCCGGTTATGGCCCCGATGGCAGCCCCCGGACCTTCGATGTACGTTCGCATTGATGGCGGCCGTTCGTGGTTCGACACGCCGTCGATCACCGAAGACCACATCTATGATTTGACGGAAGCCTCGATCGACAGCGCTTGGTCGGTTGGCGGCGGCGTCGGCGTTTATTTCCGCAACGGCTTCCGTGGCGACATCACTGTTGATCGCCGCTTCGAGGCTGACGTGCAGGGTAATCTCAGCGACCACAACGCTGATTTTGAAGGCGTGCGTCACTTCGGGATCAAGAGCACGGTCGCGCTGGCCAACATTTACTACGACTTCGACTTCGGCAATCGCTTCACGCCTTATGTCGGCGTCGGACTCGGCATCACGAAGAACGAAACAACGGCCGGATATGTCGAAACCTGCGGATGCACCACGGCGACGATTGACGGTGACTCGAATACGCACGTTGCGGGCGCGGCCATGGCGGGTGCTGCCATCAAATTGCGCGGCGGCAGCACGGTCGTCGGCGGTGGCATGAAAGATGCCCCGATGACCGTTGATAACGGCCGAGGGCTCTATCTCGATGTTGGCTACCGCTTCCTCTATCTCGGAGATGCCGCAACCGGCCCGATCACTGCTGTGGGGGGTACCGTTTCTGAGGATCCGACGGTTCACGACATCCATTCGCACGAATTCCGCGTCGGACTTCGCTACGACATTCGCTAATGCGCAAGCGTTTGCAGGGGCGGAGCGATCCGCCCCATAGGACAAAACGGAACGTGGCGCGCACCCCAAAGGCCGCCGTCACGTTCCGCAAGACGCCGGCAGAGCGGTTTGCTCTAAAGGCTTTTCGCGTTCGATTTCCTGTTGCCTTGTACGCGTACGGTGCTCGCATTTTTATCGAGCGCCCAGGATCGTCGTTCAGGGAGGCTCTTAAGGCTTGCCGTCTCAAGGGACTGGTTCAATCCAGGCCCACACGAGTTGAGACAAGTTGAGCATGGTCAGGGCTTGGCGGCAGTTGCTTGCTAAGACCCTAAGAGACGAGGGAACGACGATTATGAAAGTTCGGATCGCGTGCATTTCGGTTGCGCTCGCAGCGGCCATGCCAGCAACGGCTGCCGATTGGAATGATGGGGGCGGCAGCCTCAAGGATATGAGCGGATCAGCGGCGATTGCCGTGCCAGCTCCCGTACCGGTCCAGACCTATCGCGGCGCCTGGTACTTCCGCGTCGACGGCGGCATCGGCTCCATCGACACGCCAACCCTATCGGAAACAGGTCTCGATATCGGCGATCGAGACGGTCCTGGTCCGGCGGCCGGGCCTGACTTTATGGCTACCAACCCTGCTTGGTTCAGCGGCGACTTCAGCACATTCGCGACCGTCGGCGGCGGTGCGGGCTACAACTTCGGCCGCGGCTTCCGCATGGACGCAACGATTGAAAAGCGTTTTCAAGACTCAGTTGCAATGACGGGTACCGCCGAGTGGGCAACGCATGCTTGCGCGACCAGCTGTTGGGCTCCGAACGGCAATACGACAAACTTCGAAGTCACCGATGAGACGAAAATCGACAGCACGATTTGGATGGTCAACGCCTATTACGACCTGTTCTCGAATCGCGGCTTCACGCCCTACATCGGCGCCGGTATCGGCTTTGCTTGGAACGAGTTGAACCGCCGCCACGACAGCACGTATGAAGTCTCAACAGGCAGTACTGTGAACGAGGCCGCCTTCGGCCGTGCCAACAAGTTTACCTTAGCGGCCGCTGCCATGGCGGGTGTCAGCTACGACCTCACCGAAATGACGTCCGTCGATATCGGTTACCGCTATCTCTTTATCGCCGGTAGCGACGTTGCCATCAACATCAACGACGATATTTCCCGTGTCGAAATCGGCGATCAGCATGTTCACCAGGTCCGCGCCGGTCTGCGCTTCAACGTGAACTAAGCGCAAAATCGAATTTTAGTAGTGACGAAGGGCGGGTCCAATTGGGTCCGCCCTTTTTCGTTTGTTGCGGCTCACCCGACCTCCTTGACGCGTGGTTCGCTGAGCCCTAGACCCCGCTGAGGCCGCTTCGATTGAAACGGGCCCGGATCGAACCATGACACGCAAAATGAAGCTAAGTCAGCGCCCCGCCAATCCGCAGTTTTCTTCAGGGCCGTGCAGCAAGCGCCCCGGTTGGACGCCCGGCTGTATTGTCAGGCGCATTTGTTGGACGGTCGCATCGCGCCAAGGAAGGCAAGGCGCGGCTCAGGGCTGTGATTGAAAAGACCAAAGAACTCCTGGCACTTCCGCCCGGTTACGAGGTGGCAATCGTCGCGGGCTCGGATACGGGTGCGTTCGAGATGGCGATGTGGAATTTTTTGGGAGCGCGCGGTGTTGATGTTTTGGCGTGGGAAATTTTTGGCCGCATCTGGTTGAAGGACGCGGTTGAGCATTTGAAACTTGCAGATTTGCGGACGTTTGAGGCGGACTGGGGGAAGTTGCCGGATTTGTCGCAAGCGGATTTCTCGCGCGACGTTATCTTCACATGGAACGGCACGACGAGCGGCGTGCGCGTACCCAATGCGGACTGGATACCAGCTGACCGGCAGGGGCTCACGTTTTGCGACGCAACGTCTGCTGTATTCGCGCAGGATATCGATTTCACGAAGATAGATGTGCTGACCTTTTCCTGGCAGAAGGTGCTCGGCGGTGAAGCGGCCCACGGCATGTTGATCCTATCGCCGCGTGCGTTCGAACGGCTTGAGACGCATCGGCCTTCGTGGCCGATCCCTAAAATTTTGCGGCTCAAGGGGCCAAGCGGCGTCCTGCGCGATGCCTTCGAAGGCATCACGATCAATACGCCGTCGATGCTGTGCGTTGAAGACTATGCCGATGCGTTGAGATGGGTCGAGGCAGTTGGCGGGCTTCGCGCCTTGATGGCGCGCGCCGATGCCAACGCAGCCGTTATCTACGATTGGGTTGCGCGCACGCCGTGGATCGAGGTGTTGGCGGCCGATCCGGGGACGCGGTCAAACACGTCTGTTTGTTTGCGATTTGCGGACGCTGAGTTTTCTACGCGCAGCGAGGACGACCGGCTCGGGTTCGTTCAAGAATTGGCCGATCTTCTTGAGGCCGAAGGAGTGGCCTACGATATAAATGCCTATCGCGGCGCGCCGGCAGGTTTGCGGATCTGGTGCGGGGCAACGGTCGAGAGGAACGATGTTGTGTGCCTGACGCACTGGCTTGATTGGGCTTATCAAGAGGTGAAGTCTGGACGCTCAACGTAATTTTATCTGGCTGTGGTTAACGCCCAAGCCCTGTCAAGGGCTTATAACGCAATAAAAATGCGGTCATTATCCAAAGGTATGCGATAGCCGCGCCGTCTCAATTGCATCGGCTTCATTTGCTGATATCAGACAGCTTGAAAACTCAAGAAAGGCGCTGCCGCCATGCGTATTGTTCTCTCGGCTTCTGCATTGCTTTTATTCTCGGCGAGTAGCGAAGCGCTCGAATTAACGGCGGCATCGCGGGTTGAATCCGTGACAGTGTTTCTCTCCGGCGCCGAAGTGACGCGCACGGGGAAAGTCAAACTCGAAAAGGGCGAGCACACGATAACGATTGCCGATGTGCCAGCGAGCGCCGTTCCGGGCTCCATCCGGGTCGAGGGCAAGGCGACGGGCAAACTCGATATCGGTTCGGTCGATACGCGCAGAACCTATATCGCGCGCGCGGAGTCACAGGCTGCCGATAGCGAACGCAAAAAGCTCGAAGAGGAGATCGAAGCGCAGCGCGATCAGAAGTCCGCGATTGAGGCCCAAGTTCACGCCGCCGAAACGCAAAAAGCGCTCATCGGCAATCTGGCGCAGTTGCCGGTGCGGCCAGCGCCTAGCGCCGGGCAAAACGGCAATGCCGAAGATTGGCAGCGCGTGCTTTCCATTATTTCCCAAGGTACCGTGGACGCGAGCCGGTCGCAAATTGAAGCCCAAGCCAAGATCCGGGATATCGATCACAAAATCGAGGATCTGGAGAACAAGCTGTCGCTCTTGGTGCCGGCAAAAACCGATCAGACCGAAGTTAAAGTCCATGTTGAGGCGGCGTCTCCGCTTGAAGCAGATTTGACCATACGCTACCAAGTGGCGGGCGCTGGGTGGACGCCGCTGTATGATGCACGGCTGCAAACAGGCAGCAAGACGACGCCCTCGAAACTTGACCTCGTGCGCCGCGCTTCGATCACGCAGAAGTCGGGCGAGAACTGGGATGGCGTTGCGATTCAGTTATCGACCGCGCGCCCGTCGGCCGGCGCCGCAGCGCCCGATCTTGCACCACTGACGGTCGATTTTGAGCCGGAGTATAAGCCTGTGCCGGCGGTGGCCGCGCCGCGCGCGAAACGCATGGACATGGCGCGCGAAGATGCGGCGGCGGAAGTGTCGCAAGATGCACAAGCCGCGCCCACAGGTGGCGCTAACGCCGTGCCACCTCCTCCGCCCGCGCCGATTGAGGAAGTGCAGGCGGCTGTGACGATCGCACCGTTCGAAGCGATGTTTGCCGTGCCAGGGCGCGTTTCGGTGGCGGGAACAGGCGAAGCCAAGCGCGTACTTCTTGCCAGCGAACAGATCGAACCAGCGCTTTCCTGCCGCACTGTTCCGAAAGCCGATCCGAAAGCCTATCTCTATGCAAAGCTGACGCTGGCCAAGGGAACGCCGCTCCTGCCTGGGCAGATTTATCTGTTCCGCGACGGGACCTTCGTCGGGACCAGCACCATCCCGCTGCTATCGCCGGGCGAAGAACACGAGCTCGGCTTTGGGCTCGATGACCAGGTCAAGGTCCGCCATTCCATCATTGAAGAAAAGCGCGGCGAGACGGGCTTGATTTCGACGTCGCGAACCGATCTGCGCAACTACCGCGTGACAGTCAAGAATATGCATGAGCGGGCCATCAATCTCGTGGTCATCGATCAGCTGCCGGCCTCCCTCAATCAGGATATCAAGGTCGAATATTCGGGAAAAGTGCTGCCCACCAAGTCCAACATCGACGACAAGCGGGGCGTGATGCAGTTTGATGCAAAGCTGGAGCCGGACGAAGAAAAGGTCTTCGATTATGGCTATCGCATCACATGGCCGGCCGCCAAGTCGATCATATTCGGGCAGTGAGACTTTTAGCTTTTGGCGCAGTGGCTGGGCGGTAGCGCCCGGTTTTTCACGAGGCTGGGGCTGACTTCTGCGTCAAAGGTGCCCGCGCGGTGAAAAGCCCGCCGGTTTGCGCTTGCCCGAGGCGATTTTAGGCTATAACCGACTCAAGGATTTTTGATGGGCCCTGGCCAATGCCGGGGCTTCTTCGCGAGCAGGGGTTGGAGCATGGCCAACGTCGTCGTCGTCGGCGCCCAATGGGGCGATGAGGGCAAGGGAAAGATCGTCGATTGGTTGTCGGAGCGCGCGGACGTCGTCGTGCGATTCCAGGGCGGGCACAACGCCGGCCACACCCTCGTCATCGGACCCAACACTTATAAGCTGTCGCTGCTGCCGTCCGGCGTTGTGCGGCCGGGCAAGCTTGCCGTCATTGGCAACGGCGTTGTGGTCGATCCATGGGCGCTGTGCGCGGAAATCGAAAAGCTCAGAGCACAGGGCGTCGCCATCAGCCGCGATAATCTGCGGGTCGCCGAGAATGCGACGCTCATTCTGCCGTTGCATCGCGAGCTGGACCAGCTGAGAGAAGCGGCAGCAGGCGCCGGCAAAATAGGCACCACGGGACGCGGTATCGGTCCCGCATACGAAGATAAAGTTGGCCGCCGTGCCATCCGCGTGCAGGACTTGAAGACGCTGGAGACGCTCGGCCCCAAGGTCGACCGCATCCTGGTGCACCACAACGCTTTGCGCCGGGGCCTCGGACAACCTGAGATAGCCAAAGACAAGTTGATGGCCGAACTGACTGAAGTGGCGCCCAAGATCCTCGCTTACATGGATGTGACGTGGGAACTTCTGGACAGCGAGTACCGCAAAGGTAAGCGCATCCTGTTTGAAGGCGCGCAAGGCGCGTTGCTTGATATCGACCACGGCACGTATCCGTTTGTGACATCGTCTAATACAGTGGCCGCGCAAGCAGCAACTGGGTCCGGCATGGGTCCGCGCGCTGTCGGCTATGTGCTTGGTATCGCCAAGGCTTATACGACGCGCGTTGGCGCCGGGCCGTTTCCAACCGAGTTGCTCGATGCCATCGGCGAGCGGATCGGCGAAAGGGGCCATGAGTTTGGCACGGTAACCGGGCGTAAAAGGCGCTGCGGTTGGTTTGACGCGGTGCTGGTGCGCCAAGTGGCCAAAGTCTCCGGCATCGACGGCATTGCGCTGACGAAGCTCGACGTCTTGGATGGCTTCGAGACGATCCGGATTTGCGTCGGCTACAAGCTCGACGGCGAGCGCATCAATCGATTGCCCGCGGGCTTTAATGCGCAGGAACGCATTGAGCCGATCTGGGAAGACTTCGAAGGCTGGTCGCAATCGACGCGGGGCGCGCGCAGCTGGGCGCAATTGCCAGCCCAGGCCGTGAAGTACGTGCGCCGGGTTGAGGAACTGATCGAGTGCCCGGTGACGCTGCTTTCGACCAGCCCAGAACGCGACGACACGATCCTGATGAAGGATCCTTTCCAGAGTTAGAGAATTTTCTAATCTCATGGAACTGCGGCAGGCTTCCTTCTCCCTTCCATGCGGAGCATGGCTGCGCCATGACGGGAGAAGGTGGTCCGAAGGACCGGATGAGGGGCTTTAAGCCCCAAATACATCTCGCCAAGTTCAAGCCCCTCACCTGCCCTTCGGGCATCCTCTCCCTAGGGGAGAGGAAAGCACCGGCGCCGATGCCGTTTGTTCGAAATTTACTCTAGTCTTGTCTGATCGTGGCCGTCTGTACCCACGACTTGTGGCCACGAGCCAAGGAATCGCCATGGAGCCACCCCTTTGACGCCACGGGAGATGGGTATCCTTCGTTGCGCGCGGCTGAGGGAGCACGGCTCGATATGTGGCGGATTATAACATTATTGGTCTTGGCGCCCGCTCTTGCGGGAATTGCTACGCATGCGAGTCTAAGCCGGCGTTCCGCGCGGGTTGACGTTAGCGGCCGACGAACAGATCGCGGATGAGACGACGGGCGAGACGATCGCGCGCGGCAATGCTGAGTTGAACGTCGAGAAGTTTCAAATCCGGGGCACCGCCGATTCAATTGAGGTGCGGCCTAAGATTGACGAGGTGCTGTTCGTCGGCCGGGCCGTCGTGAAAGTCGGCCGGGAAACGTATCAGAGCGACAAGGTCTCGTGCACGTTGAATTTTGCGCGCTGCACGGCCGTTGACGCTGATCAACCTCTGCCGGCGTCCGCTTTGGGTGCAACAGACATCAAGCCGCAATAATTAGACCGCGATAGTTGGCGAGCGCGCCGGGCTCAAGTTCCGCCGCCAGAATGCGTGCCGGATTGACAGGCGCCGAAAAGGTTATCTGTCCGGGCGGTACGGGCTTAAATTCCAAGCGCCCATAGTAAGGCTCGTCGCCGACGAGAACGACGATTTTGACGCCGCACTTATTCAAGTGTTCGAGCGCTTCCGCGACCAGCTTGCGGCCGTATCCTTGCCCGGCAAACTCAGGGTCAACGGTCAGGGGACCGAGCAGCGCCGCACCGCGCAGGCCGCCAATAGAGATTTCGGTCAGGCGCAACGTCGCAATCAAGCGGCCATTCAACTCGGCAACGCGGCAATACTTTGAGTGTAGTCCCTTGCCTTCGCGCACGCGGTAGGCTGAACGCACAAACCGGCCGGGGCCGAAGACGTGCGCGTGAAGTTTGGAAATGGCGGCGAGGTCGGCGGGTGCGACGGAGCGCGTGAGGACGTCTTGGGACATTACGGTTGAATCATGCTGCATGTTGGAGGGAAGCGCCTTCTACCACAACTCGGCGGGCGCGCGACCCTCAATAACTTCCTTAATGCGCTCGGCTGTGGGCGCATGAATATCCTGTGGCAAACGGTCCGGCGCAAAGAATGCCTGTTCGGCAATTTCGCGGTTTGGCGGCGGAATTGCGGGCTGGCTCCAGGATCGCACAACAAAGAGAGCGATGTGGTCGCCGGGGAACGCGCGGTGGTTGGCGTAAATCCCAAAAAGCCTGGGGCGGCCTTCGAGGACGATACCTGCTTCCTCGTCCAGTTCTCGCGTAAGCGCCATCATGATCGTTTCGCCTTTTTCGACGCCGCCGCCCGGGAAGTGCCAGCCTGGCCGGTAGGTGTGGCGGACCAGGAGCACGCGGTTACTGGCGTCGAGGACGCAGCCCTGGGCCCCAAGCGTTAGTCCGCGTGAGACACGCCAGTATCGCTGTATTGATCCCGTGACGATCTTTTTCAGCGGCAACGGTGGCCTCTCGCTCGTTCGTGCGAAATCTCGTCCTCACTTTTTGAACGCGTTCGGGCAGTCATTGCAAGCAGGCTGTGCTAGTGTTTCCGGGATTGTCCGGCGCTCCGTCCACAACATATCCAAGAATGACCGCATCTTTTACGCTTGCCCATCTTTCCGATGTCCATCTCTCGCCTGTGACAGGGTTCTCCCCGCGTCATTGGAATGCGAAGCGTGCGCTTGGGTTCTTAAACTGGCAGTGGGCTCGCCGGCCGGTGCATGTGCGGAGTGTGGCCGACCGGCTCGTTGCCGACGCAGTGGCGCTGCGCGCCGATCACATCGCGATTACCGGCGATCTCATCAACCTTGGGTTACCGGCTGAGTATGAAGCGGCGTTGCATTGGCTGGAGAGTGTTGGGCCGCCAGAGCGCGTGACCGTCATACCTGGAAATCATGACATCTACACCCGGCTGCACGGACACGGCGGCGTGACGCGCTGGGCGGCATATATGGGCAGCGAAGAACAATCCTTGGCCTTCCCGTTCGTGCGGCGTGTTGGACCACTTGCGCTCATAGGACTCAATTCCGCTGTTGAGACGCCGCCTTTTGTTGCCGCCGGACGGCTCGGCGCGCACCAAATTGAAGTGGCCGGCGAGTTACTCGATCAGCTGAAAAGCGAGGGTGCGATCCGCGTTGTGCTGATCCATCATCCGCCCTTGCCGGGTCTCGCCAACGCGCGCCGGGGACTGCGTGACGCGGCCCACTTTGCCCGCATGCTCGAAGTCCACGGCGCCGAGCTTGTGCTCTATGGACATAACCACCGTGAGAAATTGAATTGGCATGGCGCAGTATTGAAGGGGGATGGCGTTCCCGTGCCTGTGATCGGCGTGCCGTCGGCGTCGGCGGGAAAGTTGCATAAAGACGAGCCGCTGGCGCGCTACAACATGTTCACGTTTTTCCAAAGCGGTGCGGGCGTTCGCATTCGCCATGCGGTGCGTGGCATCGAGACGCCGGATGGTCCAGTCGTCAGACTTTCGGAGAATGTTTTGGATTTTACCAAATGACAGCTCGCACGACTGAGGAACGTTCTTGGTGGATCGTCGTCATCGCTGCGGCAAGCATCGCCGCGATTGCCATGGGCCTGCGCCAAGTTATGGGCCTCTATATGAAGCCGGTGACGACGGATCTTAGCATCGGGCGGCAATCTTTCTCGCTGGCGATTGCCATTGCCAACATCGTCTGGGGCATAGCTGCACCTTTTCTTGGCGCGATTTCCGATCGCTATGGCGCGGGGCGCGTGGCCGTCATGGGCGGCGTGACAACGGCGATTGGGCTTTATTTGACGTATGCGGCGACGAACGAGGTGACGCTCTATATCGCTGGTGTTTTCTTAGGTCTTGGCGTTGCCGGCGCCGGTATCAACGCCATGGTTGGGGCAGCGGCGCGGGCGGCTCCGCCAGAATTGCGCACGCAGGCGATCGCGACGCTTGGCATGGGCAGCGGCCTGGGCATACTGATTGCGTTGCCCTATACGCATGTCTTGATCGAAAACCTTGGCTGGAAGGGCAGCCTTCTCGCCTTGCTGGCGACGTCGCTTTTCATTCTGCCGCTGGCATACTTCGTTTCCGGGAAACCGGAGGCACGTGGGGCGGCCGAGATCAATCAGACGCTGGGGGACGCGCTGCGTGAAGCGGCGAACTTGCCGAGCTACTGGCTGTTGAATGCCGGATTTTTTGTGTGCGGGTTTCACCTGGCGTTCTTCGGCACGCATCTCCCCGCCTATGTGGCCGATCAAGGTCTGGACGCGCGCGTTGGCGTGATCGCGCTGACGGTTGTCGGACTTGGAAACTTATTTGGGACCTATCTCTCTGGGCAATCGGCGCGCTACTTTCCCAAAAAATATGGACTGAGCTTCATTTATTTCGCGCGCGCGTTCGTGTTTCTCGGATTTCTCTTTTTGCCCGTTACGCCTGCCATGGTTGTTGTTCTCAGCGCTATTCTCGGTTTGTTGTGGCTCTCGACCGTTCCGCTGACGAGCGGGTTGGTTGGCACATTCTTTGGCTCCCAGTGGATGACCATGCTCTACGGCATCGTTTTTCTATCCCATCAGATCGGATCGTTTCTCGGAGCGTGGTCGGCAGGACTAGTTTTCGATGCGACTAAGTCGTACGATGTGATGTGGTGGATTTCGGTGGCGCTTGGCGTGTTTGCGGCGCTGGTGCATTTGCCGATCCGGGAAGCCCCTGTGCAGCGAAGTGCAGCGAACCAATTTGCAACCGGCTGAATAGCATGAGCCCTAAAGCAACAAAGTCGACGGATGCTTTGCCGGTCCTGCCGCCGGGCGTACGCGGCTGGGTGTGGGCTGCTTTCTTCGGGCTCGCGGCCGTGGGCGCTGCACTTTTTATCTGGCGCGGACCAGCGATACTTCTCGATCTGGCAGCGCTTTCGGGCGGTTGGATATGCTTTTGAGCCACACCCTTTTTGCCGCGCTTGACGCCATGGCACCGATCTGGTCCTTTGCGCCCGTGACGGTTCCAGTGCGGTAGATCCCGCGCTGGTGAAAATGGGAACACGGTGCGGATCGGATGCGATCTTAAACCGGGGCTGCCCCCGCAACTGTAAGCGGCAAGCTTTCTCCACTTAACGCCACTGGCCGGGCCACTAGGGTCCACGCCGGGAAGGCTGGAGACAAGCGTTCGAGCTGTGAGCCAGGAGACCTGCCGGCACATGTCGCCCATCTCTCGCGCGGGGCGTGCGAAAGAGCGGACACCCGTTGTGGCGACTGATGCAATACCGGCAAGGGAGCCGCATCAGGATGCCTGGGTTGGAGTACGTTTTAGAGCCATTTCGAGTGTGAAGAGCAGGCATTTCGTCTGCGGCTTCGGTTTTGAATTGGCGTCCAGTCCCGCGCAACAGTGCTGCTTCCTGTCAGTTGCCAGTTCGGCACTAACCTGACGGGGGACGAGACTATGAATTCCAAAGTTACAACTGCCGCGATTTCGGTCGCAGCACTGCTTGCCATATCCGCGAGCGCGTTCGCACAAGAAGCCGAACAGATCGCCGCCAATGAATTACCGCCGGTCGTGATCGAAGGCGCGACGATTGAAGCCAAGCCTGTTGCCAAGCCCAAGGCCAAACCGGCGCCGGTCGTGGCGGAAGAGCCGGAACCCGCGCCGCAGCCCGTTGCTAAAAAGAAGAAGAGCGTCGCCAAGGCGAGCACGCCGAAAAAGGCAAGTGCGCCAGCCACGGCTGCGCCGGCAGAAGAGTTTCCAGAACCCGTTGCGCCGTCATCTTCGACTGATGTTACTGCGACGCCTGTCAGCGAAGGCTCAGAAGTTGCCGGTATTCCCGCTGAAAAAGTCGGGAGTTCGGTATCAGTCGTCACTGCCGAGCAATTGAAAAATCAGCAAGTGCGCACGGCCGCCGAAGCACTGCGCAGCCTGCCGGGCGTGAGTGTCAGCCAGCAGGGCGGATCGCAGAATCTCACGGTTGTTCGCCTGCGGGGTGCGGAAAGTAACCACACGCTCGTGCTTGTCGATGGCGTTGAGGTCAATGCGGCCGGCACCGACGGCTTCTTCGACTTTTCAACGATGCTGGTCGACGATATCGCGCAAATTGAAGTCATTCGCGGACCCCAAAGCGGCCTCTACAGTTCCGGCGCGCTCGGCGGCGTTATCAATATAGTCACGCGCGGCGGCAAAGGCCCGTTGACATTCCGCGCCCGCGCCGAGGGCGGATCGTTCGACACCCGCGATGGCATGGTCGGGATTTCTGGCGGCACAGATCGGGCTCACATGAGTCTCAGTCTCTCTGGCCGCAGAACCAACGGTTTCGATATCTCGTCGAAGGGAACCGAGGACGATGGCGGGCAATTCTCAACCTTGAGCTTCACCGGCGGCGTCATGATTTTCGACAACTTGAAACTCGATGCCACTCTCCGGCGTGCGCATCGCGAAGGCGACCGCGACGGCACCAGCGATGTTGTGAATGACTTGTTCGTCGCGTCGGAAGAGCGTTCCACGTTCGCGTCGGACGTTTGGCTTGGCCGCGTTGCGGCAACGCTTGACACATTTGATAGTGCTTGGGTTCATAAAGTTTTTGTCAGCGGCGTTGAAACCGATAACAGCGATCTTGATCGCGGCGCGTTCTCGCCGCCAGACGGCACGCGTTCCCGCAATATCAGCACCACAGCCAAATATGGGTACTTATCGACGGTTCGCCTGGATGGGCCATCGGGCATGCCTGTCCGTCATTTTCTGACAGGTCTGATCGAACATCAGCGCGAACAGTTTGAGCAGCCGCTCATTTCGGCCGAGGCATTTGAGCGTGACCGCGACAGCATTGCTGGCGAAATCCGCGGCGAGTACTTCAATGCGCTGACACTCACCGGAAACGTGCGTCACGACAAGAACGACGGATTTGAGGACGCGACGACATGGCGTGCGGCAGGGTCGTTGAGGCCTGAAGGATCGCCCCTGCGTCTTCATGCGAGCGTTGGCACGGGCATTAAGTATCCGAGCTTCTCGGAGCAGTTCGGCGTGTTCCCCGGGTTCGTAGCCAACCCCAATTTGACGCCGGAGACCAGCCTTGGGTGGGATGCGGGCGTTGAAGCCACATTCTTCGGCGGCAAGGCCATCGTCGATGTGACGTATTTCAATGCCAACCTTGAGAATGAAATCGACTTCGATTTTGTTCCGCCAGCTGTGGCGTGCGGCGGCGTGCCGTTCTGCTTCATTCCGTTCAACCGGACGGGTGAAAGCACGCGCGAGGGGATCGAAGTTGCGGGCCGTGCGCTGCTGATGGACGGCTTGAGCGTTGGCGTCGCTTATACCTATCTCAAGGCGCGGGAGGACAATGGTTTGGAGGAAGTCCGCCGCGCGCCGCATTCGGGCCGGGCGGACATCAATTACGCGTTTGATGGCGGCAAAGGAAATGTCAATCTTGCGGCCGTGTATAACGGTGAGGTGCAGGATCTCGCGTTTAGCGCCCTGACGTTTTCGTCTGAACGGATCACGCTTGATCAATACGCGCTCGTCACGGCAGCGGCTTCGTATAAGGTAGCGCCCGGCGTTGAACTTTATGGCCGGGTCGAGAACGTGCTGGACGAAGATTATCAGGAAGTCTTCGGCTTTGAGACGGCAGGCGTTGCAGCTTATGCGGGTGTGCGCATCAACTACGAAGAGCCGTCAACCTTGAGCTGGTCGCAGTACAAATAGGAGACGCGATTGCGCGGCGGTGTCACGGCACTTATCTTCTCAGTCGCGCTCGCAGCTTTTGCGGGCGCGGGGGAGGTGCGTGCCGAGCCGCCGCGCCGTATTGTTTCGCTCAACTTGTGTACCGACCAGCTGCTTTTGGAGCTTGTGCCGCGCGAGCGCATTGCGGCTGTAAGTTTCCTGGCAACGGATCGCACGCTCTCGGCCTATGCCTTGCGGCTGCAAGGGTTGAAACAGCTGCGCGGGACGGCGGAGGAAGTTTTGGCACTTGCGCCAGATCTCGTTATCGCGGGCGAATATACAACCGGGCCGACGGTCGATTTGCTGCGCCGGCTTGGCGTGAACTTGCTCGTCGTGCCGCTGGCATCTGATTTTGAGGGAATGCGCGCGAGCTTGCGGCTCATTGCAGATGCGGTGGGAGAAAAGGAACGCGGCGAAGCGGTCATCGCCGACTTCGACGAGCGCGTGCGCGGCGCCAGATCAACGGTGCCCGGCCAGCCGACGGCCATTGCCTACCAAGTCAACAGTTTGACCTCGGGACCGGGAAGCCTGCTCAATTCAGCGCTTGAAGCGGCGGGATATCGCAATATCGCGCGCGACTTGAAACTCGGGCCCGCTGGGCGCTTGCCGCTCGAAGCGCTGGTCGCGTCACCGCCTGATTTGATTGTGCTCGCCAATGCGCCCGGCGATTTTAGAACGGTGCTTGGCGATAACCTGCGCCACCCCGCTTTCGCGGATCTATTACGCCGCCGCCCGAACGTGCATCTGCCGATGCCGCTCTGGATGTGCGCGACGCCGAAAATTGCCGAGGCTGTTGAAATCTTGGCGTACATGAAGCGCACTGGCGTTGCCGCATCGGATGGGGCGCGATGATGTCACGCGCAACAGTCTATGCAGGTGTTTTGGCCGCGATCGGGTTCATAGCCTCGCTGGCAATTGGGCCTGATGGTTTTGGCCTGCCGGAGAATGCCGCGTCGGCGCAACTCGTATTTACCGAGATCCGCATTCCGCGCGCGCTATTGGGGCTGCTCGTCGGCGCGGCACTTGGATTATCGGGCGCCGTATTGCAAGGCTATCTCCGCAACCCGCTGGCTGAACCGGGGCTGCTTGGAATTTCAGGCGGTGCGGCACTTGGTGCCGTGACTGCAATCCACTCAGGCATTGCCGCGCGATTTGCATTGGCGTTGCCCATGGGCGGGCTCGCCGGCGCTGCGGCCGCTGCCATCGCCATCGTCTCCCTCGCCGGACTGAGCGGCGCGACGACGACGCTTATTCTCGCGGGCGTCGCCGTCTCGGCGATTACGGCCGCGTTGACGACGCTGGCGCTCAACTTGTCGCCCAATCCGTTTGCGTCCGTCGAGATCATGATCTGGCTGATGGGATCTTTGACGGATCGCAGTCTCGTGCATGTGTGGTTAGCCGGCCCGCTCATTCTCGTCGGCATCGCCATGCTGTTGACCACGGCGCGCGATCTTGAGGCTCTCAGTCTGGGCGAAGAAGCCGCGCAAAATCTCGGCGTCGATGCAAACGGTCTGCGTTTCAAAGTCATCGCGGGCGCCGCGTTTGCGGTTGGCGCGGCGACGGCGGTTGCCGGTTCAATTGGATTTGTCGGGCTTATTGTTCCGCATATCTTGCGGCCCCTGGTTGGCGAAAGTCCGGGCGGATTACTCGTGCCGAGCCTCTTTGGCGGCGCGGCGCTGGTTCTGTTCGCAGATGTCGCGCTGCGCGTTGTCGCGCCCTACTCCGATCTGCGCCTCGGCGTTTTGACGGCCTTGATCGGCGCGCCGTTCTTTCTTTGGCTCGTGCTCAAGAAGCGGCTGGAGATGCAGCCATGAGGCAGCCATGAGCCTGCGCGCGGAAAAAGCATCAGTCCGGCTCGGGCCGCGGCTTGTGGTCGAGGGATTGAATTTAGACTTGAAGCCCGGCGAGCTGGTGGCGGTTGCAGGCGCCAACGGCGCGGGTAAATCGACGACGCTCAAACTCTTGGCCGGACTGATAGCACCCGAAGCGGGCGGCGTGGCGCTCGATGGAAAGCCGCTCGTGGACTATAGCGGTCCCGAACTCGGCCGGCGCATCGCCTATCTTCCTCAGGAGCGAACCGTTCACTGGGCCTTGAAATCGGAACGCGTGGTCGCGCTCGGCCGGTTGCCGCATCGCAGTTTTGCAGCCGGAGAAAATGACAAAGATCGTGCTGCAATTGCTTCCGCCATGGCGCGCATGGATGTCGCGGAATTCGCGGACCGGCCGGTCTCCAAACTTTCGGGCGGTGAACGCGCCCGCGTACTCGTTGCCCGCGCGCTCGCACAGGAAGCTGAGTATCTGATTACCGACGAGCCGGCGGCCGGACTCGATCCGGCACATAGCTTAGCGCTGTTTGAAGAATTGGCGCGGCTTGCGCGTGACGGCCATGGCGTCCTGACCGCGCTTCACGATTTGTCGCTCGCGGCGCGCTTTGCCACACGCATCGTGCTTCTCAAAGCAGGCAAGTGCATAGCCGATGGGCTGCCTGCACATGTCTTGAGCAAAGACAACCTCGCTGCGGCGTTTGGTATCGATGCGATCGTGTCCGAAGTGTCCGGCATTCCGGTCGTTTTGCCGCGCAGTATTGTTGGGACTGCAACAACACCGACATAAGCTTGACGATTGCGCCGTGCATAATCATGACTCTACGTGTTAGAGTCGAGTTAGAATGCGCGTTTGCGGGATCATTGGGGCTTTGCGGAAAAAAGTGAAAATAAATCTGGCACTACAGGGTGGCGGCGCGCACGGCGCTTTCACTTGGGGCGTCCTCGACCGATTGCTTGAGGACAATAGTATCGAGTTTGGCTGGATCAGCGGCACGAGTGCGGGCGCTGTCAACGCCGTGGCGATGGCGGCGGGTCTTGCGCAAGGGTCGCGGCAGAAGGCGCGCGAAACGCTGTTTAAAGTTTGGGAGGCCGTGCACAAGGCAGGCGTGCCCGATCTGACAAAGCTCAATCCGTTTCTCTACGGCTTGTCGCGCTCCAATTCCATGGCGCAAGTGGCGAGCTTGTGGTCGCCCTATGAATTTAATCCATTGGGCTTCGACCCGTTGCGCCGCATCATATCGGAACACATCGATTTCGATCTCATCCGCAAGACGGCGCCGGTTGAACTTCTGATCGCCGCAACCCACGTTCCAACCGGCCGCGCACGATTGTTCCGGCGCGATGAGTTGACCATTGATGCGTTGTTGGCGTCGGCCTGCTTGCCGACAGTCCATCATGCGGTCGAAATCGAAGGATCGGCCTATTGGGACGGCGGGTTTTCCGCCAATCCGGATCTCGTCACGCTTGGTGTTGAGAGCCCTGTGTCCGATACGCTGCTCGTGACGCTTGTGCCCTTAGTGCAGGACGAGCATCCGACGACGGTGCGCGATATCTCGAACCATGCCACGCGGCTGACGTTTAACGCGCCGCTCCTGCGCGATATCGAAATTATCAGGTCGGTTCGCGAGACTGCGGGGAGCATTTTGCCGAAGGGCCGCCTCGCGCCGCTAGCCCGCCACCGCTTTCATCTCATTGACGCGGCGCCCGTCACATCGAGCCTCAGTCCTGAGTCGACGATGAAGCCAGACTGGAATTTGACGACGTTCTTACATGGCGCCGGCCGGAACGAAGCGGACAAGTGGCTGGCCGCATTCGCCTCGTCGATCGGCAAGAAAGAAACGATCGATCTTCAGAAACATTTCTTTCCAGAGATTGTGAGCGAAACGAAGGATCAAGCTCTGGCCGCTGGCAGCCGGACTGCGGAACGGACCGTGGAAGAAAAAGCCCCCGCGCGGAAGCGCAGAGGCTAGGGTCTGTCCGGTTTTGATTAAATCATGGACAGACCCTAGCTCTTGGCTTTGCCGTGCTTCTTTTCGGAAAACCGGTTCCCACTTTTCCGGAAGCACTCTAATCGTACAAAAAATTTTGCAGGGCGGGTGACATCAGCGGCCTCCCGCCCTGCTGGGCCTTGCCTTACTTCCAGGTCAGCTGCGCGCCAACCCGGCCGCCCACATCGCCGCTTTCAGTAGCGCCGATAGACGCGGCAAGCCCAAACGTTTCACCATTGCCGAAGACGTTCCGGTCCAGGATCCCAATAGCCGATAC
This sequence comes from uncultured Alphaproteobacteria bacterium, assembly GCA_963819605.1. GTDB lineage: Bacteria > Pseudomonadota > Alphaproteobacteria > Rhizobiales > Hyphomicrobiaceae > Hyphomicrobium_B. The sequence goes on from CAWFWU010000019.1 coordinate 123,497, forward strand.
GCCCCAGGCACTATGCCCTTCGAAATTGCCCCAGTTGCCTCTGAGGCCGAATGAGGCGTCGCCGGTCAACACGGGATCGGCCAGCGCCATGGCGAGCGCCACACCATCGAGCGCCAATTCGGCTTTGTTGTTGGCGGCGGTGATGCGTTTATCAAAGCCGTTGATCTTCGAGAGCGCTTCATTGCTTTGCTGCTCGGAGTTTTTGATGCGGCTGTCGAAGCCAGAGACAGTGCCTTCAAGCGACTTGATGCGCTGACCATGGTTGTTGATTTGTGTGGTGTGGGTGTTCGTCGTCTTGGTTAGATTTGTGATGCTGGTCGTGTGACCATTGGTGCGATTTTTGAGAGCGTCGATATCGACCTCGTTCACGGTTGTCCGGCCCTCGACTGACGTTACCCGGTTTCCAACGTTGGTGATGTTCGTCGTGTTGGTGTTGGTTTGGGTTGTCAGATTGGCAATGTTGGTCGTGTTGGTGGTCGTCTGACCTTCAACTGTGGTCACCCGATTGCCGAGATTGGTGACGTTGTTGTTGATCGTTGTTACGTTGCCCTCGAGCGTCGTTGTGCGGCCTTCAAGGCCTGTAATTCGCGTGCCGTGACCATTGACCTGTGTCTGCAGCGCGCCGCCGTCGCCAGCGAGATTGCCGTTGGCGTCGGTGGTGACGAGCTGCAAGGGACCGGTTTGTGCCGCAGTGCTAGTGGCAGTTGGAATGCCAGCCGCGCGCACCGTATTGGTTGACGTGCCGATAGCCACCTCATTGGCGCGGGCCGTGGCAGCGCCGGTACCAATTGCTGTCGCGTTCGTGTGGGCGGCAGTGGCGCCGCTGCCGAGTGCGCAACTGCCGGTTCCGCTCGCTGTTGCACCGGAGCCAAGCGCGCAACTGTCGTTGCCAGAGGCCGTTGCATTGGCGCCAAGTGCAATTCCGTTATTGCCACTGGCGGACGATCCGAAGCCGACCGCGGTACTGTTTGATCCGGACGAAGCAAACAGTTCGTTGGGATCGCGCGCGGCGAGGTTGCCGTTGGCGTCCGATGTTACCGCAAGCTTGGCGCCGGATGCCTGTGCGGCCTTGCTCGCTGCCGAGGCTATACCGGTCATCGTGTAGGTGTTCGACGTATCGCCGAAGACTTGTTGATTGTCGCGCGTGGTTGAAACGCCTTGGCCAAACGCTGCCGCGTTGTTGTGTGCGGCTACAGCGCTTTCGCCAACAGCCGTTGCACCCGTGCCCGTCGCTTGGCTGAACTCGCCGAGCGCGGTTGAATTGTCCCCGCTCGCAACGCTGTCTTTGCCGTAAGCGGCTGAATTCAATCCCGTGGCCTGGGCATTCGTGCCAACCGCAGTGGAGCCTGTCGCTCTGGCTCCCGCGCCGACGGCAACAGCGCCTTCGGACGCTGCTTCAGCGCCTCTCCCAACGGCCGTTGCATTCGTCTGCGTAGCCTGCGCGCCTTGTCCAAGCGCCGTCGCGCCAGTGGCCGACGCATTGGAGCCGCCGCCGTAAGCCGACGCATTGTCCCCGCTTGCGGCTGCATTCGTGCCTGTTGCCGTGGCGTTCTCGCCCGACGCCCGCGCGGCATCTCCGAGGGCGGTCGATGCGAGGCCGCTGGCATTGGAATTCTGTCCATACGCCGCCGTGCGGTCGGCCGTTGCTTCGGCACTCGCTCCGGTCGCGGTTGCGCCAGACCCTTGCGAGAGAGCGTTGACGCCAACGGCTGTGCCATAGTCGCCGAAGGTTTTAGCGACGACGCCGACGGCGGTTGAGCTTTGACCTTCGGAATACGCACCGCGTCCGATCGCTGTCGCATTGTCGCCAATAGCGCGTGCTGAGCCGCCGATGGACGTTGCATTGACTCCCGATGCGCTGGCTGATTTGCCAACTGCCGTCCCATCGATATTTGTGGCGGTTGCGTTGTTGCCGACAGCCGTGGCGTTGTCTTTGGTCGCGAGTGCCGCGCCGCCAACGGCCGTGGCGTTGGTGCCTGAGGCTTGGCTATAGCCGCCAATAGCTGCAGCGTCGGAGCCCGATGCCGATGCATAAGCGCCAAGTGCGCTCGCATTCACGCCGCTCGCCTTGGCGACGTTGCCGACAGCCATGGCGTAGCCTCCAGTGGCTGCTGTGAGATTGCCAAAGGCTGTTGCGCCCGTGGCAGGCGCGCTCGCATTCGTTCCGCAGGCAATCGAAAGCGCCCCCGCGGTCGCGCCGCCGAAGCTGCCGCCATACTGCTGACAGATGAACTGAGCGTTGGCGAGGCCGGCACTCCCTGTCATGTAAAGCGCGAGCGTCGCGCCGCTGACAGACGCTTTGAGCCGCCAGCCCAAACGTTGCTGCGTAGTATGGACGTTGAGGCTGTAGGTGACGCCTCGTTGCCGGCATCCGGCTTTACCGGGGGGACGGAATCGGAGGCGCAAGTATTCGTCCGCCCGGAGGGCGGCGTGGACAGGGTACGCATGAACTAAACTCCTGTTGCGCAACCCGGTCCGAGCGGACGATGAACTGTGTAGTTCGGCCTGAGAACGGTTGCGGGACACATCCGCGGACCTAATACACGTTAAAATTGTTAAATTAATATTAACACAATTTCAAGTAGCATTTTAGGCACATCAACTGAGAATTGGCTATGGCGCGACGAGCCGGGCATATCCCTGTTCAACGGTGTCGTCGAGAAGGGCTTTGAAGCGCGCGTAGGCGGGGTTTTGGGGCTTTAGCTCGCCGAGCTGCGCCAATGGAAATTCCTCCTGGCGCACGTAAACGATGGGCGTGGCCACGGGCACGTAGGTCGCGCGCTGCTTATTCAAAGTTGTGATGATGCCGCGCATCTCGCCGCCGCGATCCAGTTGCGAAACGATGATCATGCGCATCGCGCCTTTCGTCAGCGACACGAGATGGATGAACATCGAGGACGCCGGAATGTAGAGACGTCCGCGATGCGAGTAGGGGGCGTCTGGCCGGTCGCGCTCCTGAAACAAAAGGCTCGGCCATTCCGGATCCCACACGACATCCGTGCGATAGGCGACAATGGTGTCGGGCGTTGAAAACGCTCGCCGCACGGTCAAATAGCTGCCGATATAGTGATCGACCGCCGCGCGCGTGTAAGCACCCATATACGTTGGCGATACGAGGCCGCCATCGCCCTTGAGTTCTTGCGGGCCGTGTGATGGCTGTTCGACGTCGCCATGCCAGGCGTCACGCAGACCAGGAAATTCGAGGCCAAGCACCATGCATACGTCAAACAGCGTTTGATCGCGCACCGAGCGCCCGCCGAGCAAATTCTGAATTGTTTTCTCGTGGCAGTCGGACGCGTCCGCGAGTTCGGCTTGGGTCAGCTTTTTCTCGACCATCGCCGTCTTGATGGCGTCGAGCGCATCATCGCGGCTGAGCATCGGCGTGTCGTTATTCGAAGCCGTTTTTTTCATACGCGCACGCCGGAGTTCCCCGCCAAATCTTGCTGGAAAGTACCGGTTTTTATCGCTTCAACGCAATCGAAATCGGCGGACGGGAAAGGTTAAGGGGCGGGCGGTGTGGCGTTGTTGGAATCCGGCGCGCGCTCAGGAGCGGGAAAGCTCATGAAATGCCGGTAAGCGAGAGAGAGGAAGGTGACGTAGAGCATGCCGGTGAGCATTGAGACGAGTTCCAGAACCACGTTCGCGGCGGCAAACGCGGCGCGGGATGGAGCGGTCGTGGAGTCAAGCAGTAGGAACTCATTTGGATAAAGTGAAAAGGCAACCGCGACCGCCACGAAAATAGGCGCGAGCACGAGCAGGCTGAGCCAGAACAGGCGCCAAGTGCTGCGGCTTGTCATGCGCCAAGCTTGCTGCCATCCAGTGTTGGGATCATCGAGTGCAGTTGCAGGCAGTATCAGGGACAGGCGATTGATCACCATCACGGCAGCAATTGTCGCCATCGCAAATCCTGCCGCACGGACGAAATCCAAGTGCGAAGCCTCGGCGCTGGTGTCTTCTGGAATTAGAAAAGCTGCGAGCACAATAGGTGCGATGGGAAGTGCCAGGGTGGCAACCGCCTTGATAAAATAGGATCTCCGCCGTGCGTCGAAGGTAAGACAGCCTGCAAGGCTCTGATTCTCTCCAAGCAGCAGCAACCGATGCCACGGCACTGCGATTGCCGCGCCGATGGCCGTTGAAATCAAAGCCGATGCGATCCAAAGGGCGTTCGAGCCAGATCCTGTTTCTGCCATGGCGGCGACTTCAGCTGGATAAAGCGCCCAATAGATCGCCCCGCTCACCGCGATGAGCAACAGCAGCCACGGCCAAGAAAAGCGCAACAGATCACCCAAGTGCTGGAATGTCAGCCGGTAACATTCGCGCGCTGTTTTCCAAACCGGGAGTTTGGCAGGCGTCTTGGCGGGTGTCTCGGCCGGTGTCTCAATCGTCATGTCAGTCCCCAGCCGTCAACAGCAAAGCCTACGGAGGAATAGAATTGCAGATCCGGAGCGGCGAAGGCAAGATCCGGAAATACCTACCGCCCCAGCACTTCCAGTTTCACGGGCATCACGCCCCGGCCGGTCATGCCGAGGTCTTCGGCGGCTTTCTCCGAGAGATCGATAATGCGGCCCGGTTTAAAAGGCCCGCGATCGTTGATGCGCACAATGACGCTTCTTCCGGTGTCGGCGCGGGTGACGCGAACGCGCGTTCCAAAGGGCAGCGTCCTGTGGGCCGCTGTCATGGCGCGCTTGTTGAAGCGCTCGCCCGTCGCCGTCATCTGGTCCTGCCAGTAGTATGAGGCGACGCCGTTGAGCGCGTGCGGCTGCGCCAGTGAGACGCGGCCCGGCTTGCGGGCGATAGGCGCCATCTCGGGCAATCGAGCCGGTTGTGATGGGGTCTGCGCGCTCAGCGACAACAGTCGTTGCCCAACCCAAGTCCATGACCGCTACTGCATCGTCATTGCGAATAACGGCCGTCTGCCAGCCGCTTCCTGCAACGGCGGGCGCTGCCGTCAAGATCAACAAAAAAATGGAGAAGTGCTGACGCACGCGATTTGGTCCCAGCTCTTAGAGGAGAGTCTCGAAGGTGAGACTTGGCTCAGCGATGGGGCTAAGCGATTCGGGGGCTTAAAATAGGACGGGCGGCGAAAGGTCCACTTCCGCCGCCCATCACTTATTCAACGTGTGGATAATCAGCCCTTGCCGAGGACTGCGACCTTAACCGGTACGACGCCCGAGCCCTGCATCGAGATCGAGTGCGCGGCTGCCTTCGAGAGATCGATGATGCGGCCGGCAATGTAGGGACCGCGATCGTTGATGACGACGGTGACCGACTTGCCGTTGTTCATGTTGGTGACGCGCACTTTGGTGCCGAACGGCAGCGTCTTGTGTGCGGCCGTCATGGCGTTCGGATTGAAACGCCCGCCGGAAGCCAGCGCCTGTGGCTGCCAGTAATAGGAGGCTTTGCCTGTGAGTGTGTAGCCGCCGCTCGAGCCGCTGTCGCTATAGCTGTAGGACGGTTTTGCCTTTTTGCCGGCAGTCTTCTTGTAAGAGGACTTCGAAGCCTTGCCGGCCGATGATCCGCCGTCGCAAGCAAACGCGGGCCCCGTGCATTCCCAGGATGCGCTGGCCGGTGCTGCAATCATCGTCAGCGCTGCAAACGCGGTGGCAGCAAACGCGAAATTGATACGCATAGTGATACTCCTCTTGTGCTTCGTGGGCGGTTGAGTTGCGGGGCCGAAAAAGTGCCTGATCCGGAACATGTTTCGCGTGGCCGGCAGCTAACCCAATCCATTCGCGTGGCCAAGGAACACTGCTGGCGGCGAGCGTCAACCCGCACATGAGTCTCAGGCTTAACACGCGCTCACATTTCATTGAAAACATTGGTTTTATAGCGACATATTTGGCGCCGCGCGACGGCAAGCCGCAGAATTTCTTCGTTAAGGAACGTGCTCATAGCGCAGCGACGGTGCGCAAAAAAATGAAAACGGCGGCAGCCGTATCGCGACTGCCGCCGTTTTATGTGTACGCTTCGATGCTCAGCCCTTGCCGAGGATCGTGACCTTGACCGGCGCGATACCGCTCATGCCGATGTCGTTGGCGGCAGCCTTTGACAGATCGATGACGCGGCCGGCGATGAACGGTCCGCGATCGTTGATGCGCACAATGACGCTGTCGCCGTTACGCGTGTTCGTAACTTTTACGCGCGTACCGAAAGGCAGCGTCTTGTGTGCGGCCGTCATGGCCCACTGGTCGTACTTCTCGCCGTTCGCTGTTGTGCGGCCGTGGAAGTATCCGCCGTACCAGGATGCAACGCCTGACTGATAGGCTTTGCCGCCGGTATCGCCGCCGGAGTTCTTCTTGGCGGCGACTTTGGCTTTCTTCTTTGGCTTCGCAGGCGTGGCGTCTTCGTCCTGCACTTTGGCAATCTTCTTGGCCTTCTTGGCCTTTACGGGCGCGGCATCTTCATTAGCGATAGAGGCCGGCTTCTTGGCCTTCACTTTAGTTGCCGTCTTTTGTTTTGCTGGCGCCGTCGCAGCCTTCTTGGCCGTAGGCGCCACAGCAGCCGACGAACAAGCGACCTCGGGTCCAGCGCAGCTCTGCCGCCAGCTTTCTGTTGCTGCCTGGGCTGAGCCACCGGCCAAAATCAGCGCCGGAACAATCGCGAAAACGGTTTTAGTTAATAACCGCATGAAACAAACTCCTACATTGCTGCGGCTCGGATATGCAGGTTGAAGGGACCGTCAGCGCCGAATGGCACCCCCGCGTGCCACGAGTGGCCGCACATGCGGTCCACAGGCGGCACCAATAGGAAGTGAAACTCCCCAGGTCAGTTCAATCTGCAGCTGGACGCCAGAACTCCCTCAGCCGCCAATTGAAATCGAGGTTAACCCCGATCTGGCGGGCGAGGCGTGCCTTGGTTAATCGGACCGGTCAATCGGGCAATCACGCCACACTTAAATGCAAAAAGAGCATATGACTGCGATCACACGCGAATTTTGTGCCTGAGCCGCTGATGCGCGACGGCAGGCCGCAATCCGAAAGGCCAAATCACGGCCGTTCTGATATGCATCCGGCCTTGGAATTTGTTCGATAAGGCAGGGATTCAGGCAGGGAACATGACAACGACAGCGGCGGGTTCGAAACCAAGTTTCCCGGAACCAAGTTTCAATGAGGCGTTGCGCACGTGGGCGAAAATCGGCCTGACGTCTTTTGGCGGTCCGGCCGGCCAGATCGCCATGATGCACAAGATCCTGGTCGATGAGAAAAAATGGCTCGAGGAGCGCACGTATCTTCTCGCCCTGAACTTCTGCACGCTTCTCCCTGGCCCTGAGGCGATGCAGCTTGCGACCTACGCCGGCTGGCGCCTGCATGGTTTGAAGGGCGGTCTCGCAGCCGGACTCTTGTTTGTGCTGCCGGGCGCACTTTTTATACTTGTACTGTCGGCCACCTATGCCGCGTATGGCAGCGTGCCGTTCGTGTCAGCGCTTTTCATGGGCGTCAAGGCTGCGGTGCTCGCCATCGTTGTCGAAGCGCTGCTGCGGATCTCGCGCCGTTCTCTCAAAGATAGCGCCGAATGGATCATCGCGGCGCTCGCCTTCATCGCCATTTTCTTTTTCAAGATTCCGTTTCCGGTCATTGTTCTTGCAGCGGCCCTGTTCGGATTTTGGCGGGGACATGGTGCGCCGGTTAATACCTCCAACGCCGCCGCTGCCGATCCGGTCTACGCCGCAATCCCAATCGGCGAAACGTTGCGTACCATCGCCCTTTGGCTCGCGATCTGGGCGCTGCCGTTACTGGCAGTTGCTTACGCTTTCGGCTTCGATCACGTGCTTGCGAAACTTGCCTGGTTTTTCTCCAAGCTTGCTGTCGTCACCTTTGGTGGAGCCTATGCGGTGCTAGCCTACGTCGCGCAGGATGCCGTTGATGTTTATGGCTGGCTGAAGCCCGGCGAAATGCTCGACGGGCTCGGCCTCGCGGAAACGACGCCCGGACCGCTCATTCTGGTCAACGAATTTGTCGGGTATCTCGCGGCCTATCGCCAGGGCGGGGGTGATGCCGGTTGTCATGGGCATTCTCGGCGCGCTTGTTGTGCTGTGGGCGACCTTTGCGCCGTGCTTCCTGTGGATCTTTGCAGGCGCACCCTACATTGAGCGCATCGCTTCCATGCCGCGCCTCAAATCCGCACTGTCAGCCATTACGGCCGCCGTCGTCGGCGTCGTTCTCAATCTATCAGTATGGTTCGCGCTGCACGTGCTGTTCCGCGAGGTCGGCGACGTCACGTATGGCCCGCTGCAAACGAGCTTGCCGGCGATTGCAAGTCTCGATTGGCGCGCCGCGCTGCTCGCCGCGCTTGCGGCTGTATTACTATTCCGGTTTCACGCCAGCATGCTTTTTGTACTCGGCGTGTCGGGCGCGCTGGCGCTCGCCATGTCGTGGCTGGCGTGACGACTATAGCCACCCCTTGCGGCGGAAATAGATGAAAGGGATGAGGGCTGAAACAAACATCAGCCCGAGTGCTATCGGGTAGCCCCACGGCCAATCGAGTTCGGGCATATGGCGGAAGTTCATGCCGTAGACGGAAGCGACCAGCGTCGGCGGCATGAGCATGACGGCCATGACCGAGAACAGTTTGATGATCTGGTTTTGCTCGGTTGAGATCATGCCAAGCGTTGCGTCGAGCAGGAAGGCGGTTCGTCCCGACAATGATTTCAAATGATCAACCAGTGATCCGATATCGCGATTGGCACTCTCGATGCGTTCGATCAGGCGTTTGTCTTCGCCGCGCTCGCGCGCCGCGTCGCCGAAATAGTGCAAGGTGCGATGGAAAGAGACCACACTTTCCTGAGCGCGTGAGGTTAAATCGCCAGCCTTGCCGATGTTGCGCAACATGACGTCGAGACGCCGGCCCTTACTCGTGGCCGCGTGCTTTTGCCCGAAGATCTGCGGCGCGAGCGTTTCCACTTCGTCTTGGATCTTTTCGATGTGATCGGCTTGGCGCTGGATCAAGGTTTCGAGGAGACCGATCAGGATTTGCGAACCCGACGTGCATGCTGGGTCATTGCGGCAAGCCTTTTCGGTGAAAATCTGGAAGGCCTTGGGTTCGGCATAGCGCACGGTGACGAGACGCTGGCCGCTTAGGATAAAAGTCAGGTTCGAGGTTTGCGGCACCTCGTTCTCGACTGCGTGGAGAGCGAGCGCGGTCATGAAATGGGCGCCGTCTTCGGAGTAGAACCTGTTCGAGACTTCGATCTCGCGCATTTCAGCGCGCGTCGGCACGTCGATACCGAGAGCGGTCTCTATCGCTTTTTCTTCTTCGGGTGTGGGGTTCAGAAGGTCGATCCAAAGAGTTGTTGTTTGGACATCGAGCGCGCCGTTGCGGCGGATAAGGCACGTGCCGCCAGCGTCGTATTGCGTGATCATGGCACAGGCCCCATCTGCATCGCGAACCCAAGTTTGCTGCGCCTCTCTTACCAGACTGCGGCGGCGTGCCAATCCTATTAGTCTCACCATTCCCATAATAAAAGGCATCCCGGAAGACCCGGGATTCTGCTAGAGTCGGCATCAGCTGAAACCCGGGCGCCGCGTGTGGCGTATCACCCATGTTGTTTTCAACGCCGCGTCATGCGGAATAGACGCAGAGGTCACGTCATGCTTCGTCCTATCTCCTCGGCAATCGCCGCGTTAGCTCTTTCGACATCGCTCCTGACGATGGACGCAGAGGCTGGCCGCCGCGGCATCCAGTGCCAGGGGGGTGCCCAACTTGTTGCTGGAAGCTACATCGCAACGCCCTATTGCCAGGATGAACTGCTGGCTCAGGTAGCCCGCAGCTACGGCATGAAAGCCCCAGCTGATCGCATTCGCCACAACCCAAATTATAAGCGCGAAGTGTGCCGCTTTGTGGGGCACGACATCCGGGTTTATGAGCACTGCAGTAACGAAAGGCCGGGCGGGCGCGGGCGGCGTTTCTAAAATCTGTGCTCTAAAACCGGTGCTGGGGGCGAATTTGGAAGGTCAATTGGGTGTCAGCCTCGGTGCGCTTGAAGCGCGCTGGGGCAGGACGGGGGCTATCAGATTTGCGGAGCGATACGGCGGCCCTGTCGCGTTGCTCCAAGCGGGCGGCGCGTCAGCTGTCGTGGCGTTACAGGGTGCGCAAGTCCTTTCATACGTTCCTGCTCAACAGAGCGAAGTTTTATGGTTGTCGCCGGTCGCAAGGCTTGGCACCGGCAAGGCCGTGCGCGGCGGCGTGCCGGTGTGCTGGCCGTGGTTTGGGCCCCATCCCAGCGATCCAGCGAAACCCGCGCACGGGTTTGTGCGGGCAAGGCCCTGGAGCGTCACGGGATCGGCGGCCACCAAAAATCGTTCGCGGCTTGTTTTGGCTTATGACGCCTCACCCAAGGACGCCTCACCCAAGTCAGACGCCGATTGGCCGAACAGGGCCTTGGCAGAAATCGAAGTTACGCTTGCCGATACGCTGACGGTTTCGTTATCGACGGAGAACCGGGGCGGCATTGATTTGGTGTTGACGCAAGCCCTGCACACCTATCTGGCGGTTGGTGACATTGGCGCGGTGACAGTTGCGGGTCTTGAGGGCCAACGCTTTATCGATCAACTGGCGCCGGGCCACATGCGGATGGAACAGTCCCCGATTGGAGTTGCGTGCGAAATAGACCGGATTTACCAGGAGAGCGGCGGGCCCGTGATCGTCACGGATCAAAAGGGCGCGCGCCAGATACGCATCGCAAAGACCGGCAGCCGCTCGACGGTTTTATGGAATCCATGGGTCGAGAAATCAGCGCGCCTCGGCGACATGGGCGATGAAGGCTATAGGCACATGCTGTGTGTCGAAGCGGCAAACGCCGGAAATGACACGGTGACGCTCGCTCCAGGCGAACGTCACCGGCTGACGACGGAACTCTCCGTCGCAAAATTCTGACGTCTCCAGGCTTGAAGACGTAAAGCCGGGATCAGTTTAGTCGAGATCAGGCGTTACTTCGCTGACATCGCGGGCGCGGCGCACGCTGCCGTCAAACTGAGCGCCTTCGGCAATCGCCAAAGTCTGTTTGACGATATCGCCATCGACGCGCGACGTTGCGTGCAGGAATACAGCCGACCCTTTAAGCGCGCCGCGCACTTCGCCTTGCACGGCAATTGTGCGGGCGGTGATTGTGCCCGTCACTTGTCCGCTTTCGCCGACGGTAACGCTTTCACCGTGCACGTCGCCCTGGATCTGTCCGGCGATGAGCAGCGAACCCTTGGTCTTCAAAACGAGTTGCTGGCCTATGATGGTGATGTCGGGACCAAGCACAGACGTCGGGGCATCAGGAGCGCGCATCGCGACCTGTCCGTTCGACGCAGCCTGTGCGAACGATTGGCTAGATGGCTGCTGTGCAAACGGAGGCAATGGACCCGATTTCAAAGGCTGGATGGACGGTGGCTGTCCATTGGCACGAGCTGATTCAGTCATACGCGGATCAGGCGTTGCGACGCGGTTGAACATTAGAAACCCCCAGATACTCGATTATTAAATTTTGTCCCGCAACCAAGTTGACCACTAAGAGCACATTATGTCGAAATGGCGAAGGGGCATTGTGATCGGGGCCGCAAATAATAAGCAAATTCCCTGATTTTTGCGGCATCTGCGCCGCGTGGGGCCGCCGAAGACCCAGGGTCGTTTCATGGGCTTAGCGGCTGGGGCTGAGGAGAGAACCGAGCGGAGTTGAGCCCCGGCTGCTGGCGGGCTGGGGCTTCACAAAAATTGAGCGGCGATTGGGTATCGGGACCGCTTGGCGTCACAACAATGCCCGCAAAACTTTTCGCAATTGCTCTTGCGCTCGCTCGCCCGGCGGGGAAACATGGTAAAGAGTTGCACTCGGGGAATCATTTTGCAGGGGTTTATTATGCCGGGGTTTATCAGGACGTTAGGTGTTGCACTGCTTGTCGCGCTGCCAGCGCTTGCCGCGCCCGCCGCAGCGGCGCCGACGCGCTGCCCAAACGACAACGCTATCGGCTTGGCGCGCACCGTCGAGATTGATACGAAGGGCGGTCCTGGCTTTGGTTTTGAGCACTACAAAGCCCACGACTTTCTGCAGCAAAAGGAAGTCGTGCTGACGTTCGACGACGGTCCGCAGAAATTTTCGACCGAGGGCGTCCTGGCGGCGCTTGCCGAGCATTGCACCAAGGCGACCTTCTTCACCATCGGCAAGATGGCGCTGGGCTATCCCGAGATCATCCGCGAGGTCGCGAAAGCCGGCCACACGATCGGCACCCACACGTGGAGCCATCAGGCGGTACGTAAACTCAAGACGTTCGAGGAAGCAAAGTCCGAAATCGAGCGCGGCATCTCGGCCGTCAAGCGCGCTGTCGGCGGCCCCATCGCACCCTTCTTCCGCTTCCCAACATTGGTGGATAGTCCTGAAACCATTGCTCATCTCGGCACGCGCAACATCGCCATGTTTTCAACCGATATCGATAGTTTCGACTTCAAGCTGCAACCCGCCGAGCACCTTGTCAAAGGCGTGATGGCGAAACTTGAGAAGACGGGCAAGGGCATCATTCTGATGCACGACATCCACAAGAACACGGCGAAGGCGCTGCCGCTTCTGCTCTCCGAACTCAAGGCCAAGGGCTTCAAGGTCGTCCACATCAGAGCCAAAGCCGAAGTGCAAACGCTTGCCGAGTATGATTCGGCTATCGAAAAAGATGCCAAGGGCTTGCCGCAGGCTGGCGCCGAAAAGGCGACTTCCAGCATCGTGAAGACGGTCGAGGGCGATGTCCCGGCGTCGGAAGCGGCCCAACCGGCTGCTGCCGCACCCAAGGCGGCGGTTGCGTCGGAGCCGGCGGCTTCCGCACCTGCTCCAACGGCCGCTGCAGATCCGGCCCCCCGTGTGATGGAGCCAACGGCGGCCGCGCAGGATACGGCGGCCTCAGTTAAATCGCCGCCGCCTGCCACCACGTCTTCCATCGCCAGAGATGTTACTCAGGAAGATACCGCGAGCACGAAGTCTGCAGACGGCGCGGACGACGCAAAATCTATGTCGTTATGGGCCAAGGAACTTTGGGATAGCTGGTTCTCGAAATAACGCGAGTTGGCTGGCGGCCTGAAGCTTATGCCCGGAGTGCACGCGCCAGAGTGCACGCGCCCGAGTGCGTGCTTCGATTATGTGCGCCTGGTGAATTAAGATGATTTGCAGTGCCGCTTTCCTAGATCCGGGCGCAAACCGCAGCGGTGAACAAAAAAAGAAACGGGTGGCAAAAGCCACCCGTTCCTTTTTGGGGCGCCCTGAGGCCCCCCGGGCCCGCCGCAAACCTTAAGCGTTGCCGGAATGCATCTAAGCACAACGGCTAATTCCTACAGGTCTGACTCAATTCGAGATGACTTCCCGACGAGAGTTTTGCGGTGGTCGTTGTTGTGAGAAATTCTTACCCCCGACCGATCCCCCGATCAGCCGTCCCACAAATTGAGACTAGGACGGAAAGAACTTGCCATCCACAGAAATCGCGCGGCCGCCAACTGATTCGAGATGCATGTGATCTTTTGGATACAAGTCGTCAGAGCGACGCGGCGATCTTTACGCGCAAAGTCTGCTGTTCCGAGACGTCATCTGGTGCTGTTGAGCATCGCTCAAGTGCTGACGCGCATTGCTTATCTATCAGTGGCGCAATAAATTTCGTAAACATAGGGACGTAAAGCGGGGACATTGGTCCCGCCGGTGTCTTTGTTGCAATCGAGTGGAGGGGTTCATGTCGTTTATTAAATCTGGCTTTAGTGCGCGCGGCCTTGCGTTTATGGGTCTGCTGCTCGCCGTTTTTCCATTTATCGATGCGATCACGGCCGACGCGCATCCGCATCGCAAATATAGGAAGCATCGCTATCATGCGCCGGTTACGCGCGATGTCGAAATTACGTTGACGCTGTCACAGCTCATCGCGCTCGATAAAGCGGACGCCTTCAGCTCGGAAGATTTCTATGCGCGCGTCACCATCGGCGGGCAGGTCTTCAAGTCCGAGAAAGTGCGCCAGACGGATGCCATCATTCCGAACTGGAAGTTCTCGGCCGTTGTTCCGAGCGGGCGCACGGACGTGAAGATCGAAGTGTTTGACAAGGACATTGCCGAAGACGATCAGATCGACATCAACCGCATCGACCCCAAGCGCGATCTCGATTTCGTCGTAAATTCGAGAAGTTGCAGGGTTGAAGGCATGTCTCAGATCTACCGCTGCGGCACGCAAATCCGCCGCGCCGGCGGCGAGCGTAAGAAGGCCGAAATGGTGTTCTACGTCGACGTGCAGAACCGCTGACCTCAGCTTAACATTGCCGCAAAAACAAACCCGCAAAAACAAAGAGGCCGCTCGATATGAGCGGCCTCCGTGAGATCTGGCGCGATTGACAGGCGGAAGTTTTGGTCCGCCGGGTCGCTGCTCTAAGCCTTCACCGGAAGTGAACCGAGCGAAAGCCTGAGCGATCCAACAATCGCAGCCTTCATAATCCCACTCGACATCGGATCACCTCCTTTCAGTTGTTGACGATTTTCGCAGGCTCTCACATTCGCAAGGCGAAGTGAAGTTAAGATTGTGAAAGATTGGGGCAGGTGGGAGCGCCAAGTGGCCAATGATTTCATTGCGTCGTAAATCACTTAGACGCGTCCACCACTGTCATCCTAGGCCTTGTGCCTAGGATCCATTGTTCCATTCGTACGGAGGGTGATTTAGGCGGTTCTGGTGCTTCGGCGGCATGAAGGAGCAAGTGCATAACGCCTTGTCGGCATTGTGCCCGAGCTTGACGCCCAAACACTTTGCCCGATGGGTCCTAGGCACAAGGCCTAGGATGACACCGCTTTTTGGTTGGCTTGGAGGATCACCCCAACGCTTTGTCGGCGTTTTTGACCGCTGTCTTTGGCTTCCCAGTGGTCGGCCGCTTTGTGGTACGGATCGACTGGCTCATACGCCCAGCCAATGCATCGGGTTCCCGATTGCGAATAGCGTCGGCGGCCCGCCTAAGCAACTCTTCGATCTCGGCAATCTCGCGCTTCCGGTCCATCAGTCACCTGATCTTTCAGAAAGGGCATAGGACCCTTCCAAACTATCTACAATATACCACGCATCGACGGCCTGTTTGTAGTGCTTTTCTAGGTAGTCGAGGCCCATAGTAAAGCGCCGGCGAATTGTTAACTCCGGTATTGCGTGGCCACCCGCAGCAACCCGCCGCCGAACGCGTTCGACGGCGTGGTCAGCGCTCGGAAGACGAAGATAAATAAGACTGACGTGGTATCCGGTCCGCCGCCACTGGCTGATTTTATCGAGATACGTTAACGCTGCGAGTGTCGTCTCAATCATGAAATCCGCACGGCGAGCGGCGAGTTCATCGATCTGCTTCAGCATTAGTCGCGTCGCCTGCAAGTCCCGGTGGGCCTGGGTGGCTGCTGAAAGCCCACGTGAAATCTCATCTGCGTTTACAAATGTGAATGTGCGACGGCCCGTATCGACGTGCTGCCGCGCGAAGCTCGTCTTCCCAGCTCCATTCGGTCCGGCGACAATGATGATCTCTGGCATGAAACGAACAAGCTCCGTGAGTCGATATCAGCTTGCCCGCAAGAAACCGGAGACCTTCCGCAGAATCATGCTTGTGATGGCGAGCGAGCGCACGAACCACTTCGGCATGCCAAGCTTGCGAATTTGACGGAGAAGGCGCCACCGGAACTTCTTGTGGCGTGAATCGAACGCGCGGTCAGTCAGAAACTCGCGGTCAATAGAAGCCATACTCCTTTCCACCCAACTTGCCCACTCTTGGCCGTCGGGAAGTTTGCGCGCCACTGCTAACTCGCGGCGCATGCAAATTTGTTCGACGCGAGCTCTCAGAGCTTCTTCGTAGCCGACGCCTAGCCGCCATAGCCGTGCGTGTGTGGCTTCATGAACCAGGGTCAAGGCGAGTTCTTCAGAAGGCATTTCGCCATTTACGGAACCAAACTCAAGCTGACAGGAAAAGCTTCGGGAACTGAACTGCGCGCTGTTCTGCAGAATGCGATCGACGCGAATTCCGCCAGTCAAATCGCGCCTAATCCGCTGGAGTGCGGCGGGGTCGTGTTCCGAAAGTAGTTGGAGTGCGCCAGTAACCTTTTTTAGTACAATTTCTTGATCATCGTAAAGCACACAGACTTTTACACCAACGACGTCGTGAGTGCCAAACAGATAATCTCCGATTCGATGTGTGAGCGGCGGCTTTGTGGGAGCAACGGACGCGCATGGCATGTCGCCTAGACCTTCTAGAGCTTGTGCGAATTCACGCCAACGCCTTGTTGATCGTACACTTACCACTGTCATCCTAGGCCTCGTGCCTAGGATCCATTTCACCAAGCACTCAGAGGTTTGAGTATTGGCACGATGGATGCTAGGCACGAGGCCTAGCATGACAACGCAATGTGGGTTGGTGCTTGTGCGAATTCACCCCAACGCCTTGTTGGACTTCTTCACCGCCTCCGCGTCGCCGGATTTGACGCGGGCACCCTGGGGGGTAGCAGTCGCTTTGACCTTGTCTGCATCCAAATACAACTCGTTGCCCATTTCTTTGAACTTCGCGCTCATCTCATCCATGCCGACCTGGATGGGGTCTGACCCTGCGGGTCTGACCCCATGCTCCGAAAGTGCGTCCGTCCCCTGGGTCAGACCCGCAGGGTCAGACCCAGGATGTTCATTCATTTTCGCCGCATAGTCGCGCACGTCCTGGGTGATTTTCATCGAGCAGAACTTCGGTCCGCACATCGAGCAGAAATGCGCAACCTTGTGCGCGTCCTTCGGCATGGTCTCGTCGTGATAGCTGCGCGCGGTATCCGGATCGAGCGCGAGGTTGAACTGATCCTCCCAGCGGAAATCGAAGCGCGCACGGCTCAACGCATCGTCGCGCAACTGTGCCGCCGGATGTCCCTTGGCCAAGTCCGCTGCATGGGCCGCGAGCTTGTAGGTGATCACGCCGACCTTTACGTCGTCGCGGTTCGGCAGGCCCAAATGCTCCTTCGGCGTGACGTAGCAAAGCATGCTCGTTCCGAACCAGCCGATCATGGCGGCGCCGATGCCGCTCGTGATGTGGTCGTAGCCCGGCGCGATGTCGGTCGTTAGCGGTCCAAGCGTGTAGAACGGCGCTTCGCCGCATTCTTTCAACTGCTTGTCCATGTTGATCTTGATCTTATGCATCGGCACGTGGCCGGGGCCTTCGATCATGACCTGGCAGCCCTTGTCCCAGGCGATCTTGGTGAGCTCGCCAAGCGTTTCGAGTTCGGCAAACTGCGCGCGGTCGTTGGCATCCGCGATCGAACCCGGGCGCAAGCCGTCGCCGAGCGAGAACGACACGTCGTACTTGCGCATCAGATCGCAAATCTCGTCGAAGCGCTCGTAGAGGAAGCTTTCTTTGTGATGGGCGAGGCACCACTTGGCCATGATCGATCCGCCGCGCGAGACGATGCCGGTCACGCGATTGGCGGTGAGCGGCACGTAGGGCAGGCGCACGCCCGCGTGAATGGTGAAATAGTCGACGCCCTGTTCGCATTGCTCGATAAGCGTGTCGCGGTAGATCTCCCAGGTGAGCTTGACGGGATCTCCGCCGCACTTTTCCAGCGCTTGATAGATCGGCACGGTGCCGATGGGGACGGGCGAATTGCGCAGGATCCATTCGCGCGTCGTGTGAATATTGCGCCCCGTCGATAAGTCCATGACGGTATCGGCGCCCCAGCGGATAGCCCAGACCATTTTCTCGACTTCTTCTTCAATCGACGAGGAGACGGCCGAGTTGCCGATGTTGGCGTTGATCTTGACCAGAAAGTTGCGGCCGATGATCATCGGCTCGACTTCGGCGTGGTTGATGTTTGATGGAATGATGGCGCGGCCAAGCGCGATTTCCGAACGCACGAATTCCGGCGTGATGTGTTCGGGCAAGCTAGCTCCAAAGCTTTCGCCGTCGGCCAGCGCTGCCTTCGCGCGCTCAAGAACAGCCGTGCGGCCGAGGTTCTCGCGATGCGCAACGTAAATCATTTCTTTGGTGACGATGCCCGCGCGCGCGAATTCGAATTGGGTGACAATGGGGTCTGACCCTGCGGGTCTGACCCCATGCGCAGGTTGATCGGCCGTTCCAGGGGTCAGACCCGCAGGGTCAGACCCCGTGACGCCCCGCATCGGCTCAGGCTTATTGGGAAAATCCCGCGCCGCGTGCTTGCCCGAAACATTGCCGTTGTCTTCCGGTTTGATATCGCGGCCCTTGATACGTTTCAACGCCGCCGCGCGCCTTGATCCAGCCTTCGCGAATGCGCGGCATGCCCATTTCAACGTCGATCTTGGCGTTCGTGTCGGTGTAGGGACCGGACGGATCATAAACGCGGAAGGACTTTTCAGCCGGGTCCGTCAGCGCAATTTCGCGGAACGGCACGAGCACATCGTCGTGCCCTTCGGGCGAGGTATAAATTTTGCTCGATCCGGTTATCGGCCCCGTCGTGACTTTGGGAACCATCAGGTCGGCAGCGCGGGTGATCTTGTTCATCGGGGTCTCACTTCAGGGGTTGAATTTGGAGTTGGCTAAATCCAGCGGTAGGCGCCGGCTGTCAGTATGGCGCCGAGGATAAGTGCTGCGGCGGTTGCAAACGGAATGATCTTGTCGTCCTTGGCGTAGGAATGGAGAAGCTCCCGGCTCCAGTCGGGCGCCAGGATGCGCGAGACACCCTTCGCGACGGCACCCCATCCGACAAGCGTGATGAGCAGCGTCCAGCCAAGTGTCCAGTCGTTATGAAAGCGGATGATGATGGTGCCAATGACGAGGGCCAGCACGCCGCCGAGATAGACGAGCGCCGGGCTCTTCGCGACCTCGTTGAAGAGAGACCGCATGTGCTCTCTGTGAAGCAACATGCCGAGACCTATGATCAAATAGATGGGGCCCAAAATTTTGGCGATCAGAATGGCATTATCCATGGCAGAACTCCTCGTGCTGGACAGCCATGACGGGCTGCGCGGCAAAACGATAGAATTTCTGCAGACGCTGGATACTGATAGCGCTCAAATTCCGTCCCTCGCGCCGGCATGACCCGGATCAGGTTCTAAGGGTGTTCGCGCTTGCGTGCGCGATCTCAGCCGGAACACCGGCTCCCCTCGGTATGTCTTACATTGGCCCTGCAGGCGCGCCGTTGCAAGGTCTCTTTGATCCCCCAAAGGTGCCAAAACCTGGGCCAGACATGCAAAAACGGCAGGCACTCCGCCCGCCGTCTGGTGTCTCACGTGGTGTTTTACGCTTTAGGCCGAGTACCGGTGCGGAATAGGCAGCAACGTAAAGTTCTGCTCTACGAAACACGAAAAACCATTTACGGCACATTCCGCCATATCGTCTCGCACGACGAACGGGGCTGGCCCTAACAGAAATGGCTGCCTTGGCAACTCTACGCTGACGCAACTCTCGTGACTGACTGGTGGTACGACGCTCATTTCGAGGCTCATTTGTCCCTCCGTTCGCGAGAACATTGATCGAGACTTGGCCCCTCCCCAACAAACAACGAAGTCTGAGAGTTTTCATTCCTTTGCGTGTTGAAAAAATGACGGAGTAATGCGCTGGCTGGGCATCCCCCTTGCGCTTCGATCATTCCGGCCCACGCTCCACGCTCCACGCTCCACCGATTGCCGATTGCCGATTGCCGTTCAAGCCGCCGCCGCGTCCGCAATCGTCTCGCGCATCGCGGTGTCCGGCAGCGCGCCCATTCCGGCTCGCACGTTGTCCAGCATGTGGGTGGCTTTGCGCGTGCCGGGAATGGCGCAAGTGATCGCTGGATGCGAAACTATGAACTTGAGCAGAAGCTGCGCCCAAGAGGTGCAGCCAAGTTCGCCCGCGAACCCAGGCAGCGCCTTGCCCTTTAGCCGCCCGAGTGCGCCGCCGCCGCCAAACGGCCGGTTGACGAGCACGGCGATACCCTTGTCCTGCGCTAACGGCAGCAGTTTCTTCTCCGCCGCGCGGTCGTCGATCGCGTAATTCAGCTGCACGAAATCGAGCTTTTCCGCGCGCATCACGGCTTCGAGCTCATCGAAGGCACTTGATGTGTAATGCGTTACGCCGAGGTAGGAAACGCGCCCGTCCTTCTTCCAGCCCTTGAGCGTGTCGAGGTGGATCTGCCAATCCGCGAGGTTATGAACTTGCATCAGATCAATGTGCTTGGTGCGCATGAGCTGGAACGAGCGCTCCATCTGCTCGATGCCGTTGGATTTCCCGCGCGTCCAAACCTTGGTCGCGAGAAAGGCTTTGTCGCGCGATTGTGCGCCGTCGAGCAAATCGCCGACCACGCCTTCCGAGCGCCCATACATCGGAGATAAATCGATCACCGACCCGCCGCCCGCGAAAAGTTCTTTCAAAACCTCTGAAAGCGGTCCTCGTTCGGCAGCGCTCGTGCCAACGTCAAATGTTTGCCAGGTGCCGAGCCCGATGACGGGCAGCGGCTTTCCGCTCGAGGGAATCGTGCGCGTCAGCATCTTGTCATCGGCCTTTGCTTCGATTGAAAATCCAACGCCGGTTGCGGCAACGGCTGCCGCCGCACCCTGAAGAAACGCCGCGCGCGAGATCCGTTGCGCGGTATCGGACTGCCCGGTCAATGCCGCCATCATCACTCCCCAACCTAGCAGCACGAAGCCTAGCATCACGAACGCAAACGCTAACATCTCAAACCTCACTTCAGACGTCCAACACGCCGAGTATGCGGCCGCGAGAGAGGGCGGGGATGAGTTTCAAGTGTTCAATATTTTGTGCGTGGAATTTCAGAGTGTTGCAGCGTCGTTCGGGAGAGATTTCCCAGGAGGTTAACCCTAAGGCGGGTACAGGCCTGAAAAACAGCGGAAAATCTCGCCGGGTCTGGAGCCCAAGCGGGCAGCAACCAACGGTGTCGTCAGTCGAAGCTCCTGCCCGCAGCAACTCACGCTGCCGCCCTATTCCACCGGACCGCAATTTCAGCAATGCGCGCCCCGAAGACTTCAGCCGTCTTTCTGTCGCTCGCAGGCGGCGCCGTTTCGGCGCCCTCATCGAAATTGGCCTGGGTCATGAGCCCGAGGAACGAGCCGACGCGATTGAGTTCGTCCGGCGTTAAATCTTTCTTATTGTAGCCTGGGAACATGCCGGTCCCGGCCCAGATCATGCCGTGCTGCGCGGCGAGAATGGAAAACTGCTGCAGCGTCGCGAGCTTGTCGCCCGACCAGGCGGATGAATTCGTGAACCCGGCCGCGATCTTGTCTTTCCAGCCGTGTGCGAACCAGGTTTTGGACGACGCATCCATGAAGGCCTTCATGGGCGCGGATGCCGAACCCATGTACGTGGGCGAACCGAATATGATGGCGTCCGCGGCGGCCAGCTCGCTCCACGGCCCGCTGTCGGGCGACGCAAGATCGGCGGCCTTGATGAGCTTCACGGTCACGCCTGCAACGCCGGATGCGCCTTTGGCGACGTGGGTGGCGACGGCCTCGGTGTGGCCGTAGCCCGAATGGTAGACGATGGCGACTGTGGTCATTGGCTTTCTCCGGTCTTGTTGCGGTGCGTGACATAAGATAGAGTGCAAGAGTACTAGAAGTAAAGTACGCACCTTTTGGTAACTATGGACGCAAGCGATGACTGACAAGACTGTGATCGGGCGCATTCCGCCGCGCGATGCGGGCGGGAAGCCGCAATGTTTCAAGCCCAACGTGTATACCGAGGCCTGTCCATCCCGCGCCATCCTCGAACTCATCGCGGATAAGTGGACGTTGCTCATTTTGCCGGCCCTGCGCCGGGGTCCGAAGCGCAACGGCGATCTCATGCGTCTAATCGGCGGCGTCTCGCAGAAAATGCTGACGCAGACTTTGCGCGAGTTAGAGCGTAACGGACTCGTCGTGCAATTCGATCATCAGGAAGTCCCGCCGCACGTTGAATACGAACTGACGGAACTAGGCCACTCGCTATCGGATACCGTGCGCAAACTTGACAGCTGGGCCGAAAGTCACATTCCCGATGTGCAGGCTGCGCGCGCAGCTTTCGAGAAGCGCGAACGCGCGGCTTCACGGCGCTAGACAGTTCGTCTTGCGTTTCTTGAAAGGTGCTTGTGCTACGCGGCCATCGCCTCTTGCGCCGCCTCCAGCCACGACTTGATTTTTTCAAGATCCGGCGTGTTGCCGTCGCGTAAGATCCGCTTTCCCTCGGGCGAGGTTGCAAACTTTAAAACGTCGGCCGATAACGCGACCGGATCGGCGTCCGCAACCGCGGCAGCGGTGCGATAGCCCGCGCCCGTTAGAAGCTGTGCGTGCGTGCCGCGCAGGCCCGGCACGTACATCACCAATTCTGCCTGATCCTGCCATTCTTCAAGTGTTCCGGCGTCAATGCGTTTGTCATCGAGCAATTCGGCCATGTCGTCTGGCGACTGCCCAAGGAATTCGGCAACTGTCTTGATGCCGAGTGCTGCAAAACGCTCTGCCATCTTCGGGCCAATGGAGGGCGCTGCCTCAAGATCGTCGCTGGCTTTCAAATAGACGCGGCGCACGTTATCTGACGCGGCGCTCTCCTCGCGTGCGACGATAGGAACAGATTGCGCTGTTGCTTCGCGCACCGGTGCCTCGTGCTGCTGGGGTTCTTCACGTCGCGGCGCAGGTTGCGGTGGCGCAATGGGTGCGGGTTCCGGAGCCACGCTCTTCGGTGCGGCGTTAGGAATGACGGGGGGAAGTTCGCGCGCTTTTTCCGCGGCAGCTGCCTTCTTGACGATTTGCACAACCGCCGGCAGCGGTTCCGCGCTTCCCGGCGCGCCAGCGGATGCGCGTGGGAATAATGGGTTCGAGCGCTGCCTTGTTCCGGCGCATGACGCGGCGCACGTCCGCCGGGTCGCCATCGGGAATGACGCACGGCGCGCTTGTCCAACTGTAATTCTTTCGCGCGATCCAAAACTTCGCGTTTATGCAAATCGCGGATGACGCGGTCGTCGTCGGGCAGTGTATGCTCGACTTTGCCGGTCGTCTGCAACTCGTCGTACATCGCCTGCACGATCCTGCGGTCTTCGGCATTCGACAACTTCTTCTCGATCCATTTCGCCGGGATTTTGAGCGTCGCAATGAACGTCTCGAGTGTCAAAGAGACTTCGGGCGCCGCGACGCCCGCTTCCGCAATGGCACGGTCGAGGATGTGGCCAAATCCGTCGGCCGCATACATCAAGAGTTCGGCGACGATTGTTTTCGCGACGTCGTCGAGACCTTCCTCCGGCCGGACGACACCGCGCTTCAAGTCGTAGTGTGCGATCAGCTTTTCATAGTAGCGGTGCGAAAATTCTGCGCCGTCGCAAGTCATCTGCTTCAACCAATGCGCGTCCTTGTGGGACGCAACTTGCAGGTGAGCGAATTTCTTTTCTCCAAGCGCGCGCAGATCGTTGTACGAGCGGTTGATGCTCCATTCGCAAGCGCGGTGCATGGAGTTTTCCGCTTCGGTCTGCCCTGTGTGGAAGGGATGCACGGGGTCGGTGTAGTAATGGCTCAAGACGCCCGCCGCGTAGGCCGCGTCCGCCCATTTTTCCGCTCGCAGCGCCGTCACCGTGTGCCCGTACCAGGCTTCGACTTTTTCCGGCGCGCCGCCCCAATAGGCGTCGCCGACATGCAGCACATGGTTCTTGAAATCCTTGAAGCTGTTGTCGGGCGCTTTCGAACCTTCGAGATACAACCCCACATGCTGCAGAAAAACTTTCCGCCAGGCTTCCGCGTCGGAGCGCTCCATGTGGTTCAAGGCGTCGAGCGCCAGCTTGTGATGCGTGCCGTTGGCGTGGGCGGCATAAACAATGCGGAAGAGTGCGGACATGAGGACAAGCCTTTGAGCAACGATGAAATGTTGCTCCAACGCTTAAGCTGAGTTGCTTGGGCTAAGGCTCTTGCGGCGCTTCAGGAGGGTGATTCGTCAACTGCTTTCCTCAGCTGCCTTCAGTGGCGCTTTCTGCCACTTTGAGCCTATTGAAGTCGATGACGTTGGCGCTAAGGCCGCGCTCTTCGGCCATTCTGGACACCAGCTCCGCCCGGCGCTGAAAACGCACGATGTTGCTGTCGTCAGGTGTACCGTCGAAAATGTGAGAGAGCGCGCTGCCACGCAATCCCAAGGCACGGCCGATGGACAGTGCGTCGGATCGTGCCGCGAAGTGCGCGGCTTCCACGTAGCCCATCAACGCTGCCGCCGTTTGTGCGCTTCCCAATGGTCCTGTGCGTTCGACACGCCCGAGTTCCGCGAGGATGGGCTCGACGCGATCCACAGCGTCTGGGAAGCCGCCCACGAGAACCGTCGCCGCGCCGTTTTCAACTGCCGCCGTGCCGCCGACGAGTGCCACATCGACAACGCCGATGCCGCGCATGCCCGAGACGCCGAGCAGTGCTTGCGTTTCGCGCGGCGTTCGGATGCCAAGATCAATGATGACAGCGCCCGGCAGCATTTCGCCGAGTAGGCCAGGGCGATCCGGGCTGCCAAGCATGAGCTGGCGCATCTGCCGCGTGTCGTCGATCGCAAGAAACATAATCTCGCAGGCGAGTGCCACATCGGAAGGCGTCGATGCTGCTTCGAGATTGGGCGCGAGATTTCTGCGCGCCGATTTATCGAGCATATAAAAAATAACGTGTTCGCCGACGCCCGACATGCGCCGCGCAACAGCGAGCGCTTCTGGGTCCGAGGCAATGAGGCCGATTGGCCGCTTGGTCATGCGCATCCTCCGCGACCGCAGATCAGCACGGTCAGTCCGAGTGGGGACGCCGAAGCTTAGTGGGTGCGCACGCGCCTGTCACCGGCAATTGCTGGTAGAGCTAAATTTCAAGAAAACCGCAGCAAGACAACGTCGAATTTGGCGCGCCAAACGTCTTTGCTCTTGTCAAGCGCAACGATGTTCTTGGACTTTGCCGCCCAAGGGTCGTTCTTGATGTCGGTATCGCCTTCAAAATAGATTTGCGTGATGAGCGGTGCGGTGCCGTTGTGACTTGTCATCATGTGGACGTGAGCCGGCCTCAACACGCCGTCGAAGGTTTCGAACCCAGGGAGCTTGGACGGTATCTTGTATTTCCCCGGGACTACCGTTTCCACTTCATAGCGGCCTGCCGCATCCGTTCGCAGCAATCCGCGAAACTTGAATTCCGACGGGTCGAGTGCTTGGCTCGGGTTCTTAATATCGTACACGCCGCCGGAATTGGAGTTCCAGATATCTAAGATAACGTTCGGGATCGGCTTGCCGTCCGTATCCATGACCGTGCCGGACATCACGAGCACCTGACCTTTGGCGCCGGGTGGAATAATTTTGGATTGGAACGGCGCACCCGCGCGCCAGAATGGACCTAGAATATCGTTGTGCGTGGCAACGAGGGGCTTTGGCATCGCATGTGCGGTGGTGTCGGCGATGAGATCGATGCCGGGCGTCGGCGCGAATTTCATGCCGGGCATAAATCCAGCGCGTGCCGCCGAAGCCGCTACGCTGCCCGCAAATCCGATGCCGAGTGCCAACAAAATATTACGACGCGATTCAAGGCTGAATTGCTTTTGGCTATGACTATCGCCACACATCTTTGATAACTCCATGAGCCTGAGCGATACGGCGGCATACCCTGTCCTGCGACGTGGACGAATTGCAATAATCCTTCGGTATTGGACCGCAGTGTGGATCACCACGCAGCAACAAAGCCGACGCGTCCGCCGACGTTCTTGTGGTCCATGCCCATGCCGACGCCGCCGCTCAGCGTCAGCACGTCATCGACCCGGAGCGCGGCTTGCGCGGCGAAAGCCTGCTTGTCGTCGTAGAAACCCATGTTGCCGCCAACCGCGAACGTCTTGCCCGCCGGCAGCACCATGCCGCCCATGGCAATGGCAATGGCGATGCCTTCGGTGTTCTCGTCGATTTCGCTGAAGGCTTGAGAAATTCTCGTATCCGAGGAGCCGGCCACGGCATCCACATATCCTTTTGTGGCGGCATCGGTTGCCGCGACTGGGGCGCCGACGTTCTGTACGCGATTTCCGCCCATGGAAACCGGTGCGCCGGCCGCAACGGCGACGCCGCCGGTGCCAACCGCCAACGCGCCGGTCGAAAGTGTGCCGGAATTATTGATGGTCGCGGAGTTGACCGTTCCTGCCGCAACCGTTGTGGCCGTGACGCTCGTCGCATTGACGTTTGTAGAATTGACGTTTGTGGAATTGACGTTGGCGGCGTTCACGGTTGTCGCGTTGACTGTCGCGATGTTGCCGGTTGCGGCATTGATTGCGTTGGATGTGACAACGCCGCCCGTGATGACGGTTCCGGCACCATCCCTCAGCGTCGCGCCTTGGACTGTTCCCGAGGCGGTGATGTTCGTGAAACCGGACAGGCTGCCGCCGCCTGTGCCCGTCAAATTGGTGACGCCGCTGACCGCGCCCGCGTTCGTGATCCCGCCGCCGTTGTTATTGAGACCGTTTGTGCTGGACGTGCCCGTGACCGTCAGGTTGCTGCCAACGGTTGCGCTGCCGGTCGTGCTGAGTGTCCCCGTCGAGATGTTGCCGGTGTTGGTGATGCCGTTCGTGCTCGTGATGCCTGCGACTGAGAGGTTAGCGCCTGCACTCAAAAGCCCGGTCGTGCTCAATGTGCCGGTCGTGATGGCGCCCGTGTTCGCAATGCCGTTAGTGGTCGTGGCACCTGTGACGCCGAGTGTTCCGCCGACGGTGGCGCCGTTCGTGACACCCAGAGAGTTGAGCGTTGCCGCGCCTGTTGAGGTCAACGTATCGGTCGTGACGTTGCCGGTGTTGGTGACGCCGTTAGTGGTCGTGGCACCTGTGACGCCCAACGTTGTGCCGACGTTGGTCGCACCCGTCGATGAAACGACACCGCCCTGAACGGTGCCGGTTGACGTTGTGATGTTGCCTGACGTCGAAGAGATGTTGCCGGAATTTGTGGTGACAACTCCGGAACCGATAACCGTGACGCCGGCCGTGCCGGTCGCTGAAAACCCGCCGCCATTATTGATGGTGATGCCGGTAATTCCCGTTTGGGCACCGGCACATGTGGACGTGCTGCTGGGATCGTAGGACAAGACACCGGTCGCGCTTACGCATGTCGTGCGCAGACCTGCTGGCGCGGTCGGGGAACTGAACGTGACTTGGGCGGTCGCCGTCTGCACGCCAAGCGCAAGAAGTGATGTGCACGCTACCGGCACAATTATTGAGAACTTGCGTAACATCGGCTCGCCCCCGGATTGCGGCTCGCGGAGACAACAGAGACCTCCGTCAGCGGTGCAATCAAGAGTAGCGCGATTCTCTAGGCGCGCGCGGCGAGACAATCACGATGCAGTTGTTCTGCGTTCGCCATTGCAGCGAATCGTTTCCCAAACTGCTGTCGAGTGTCCGAACGATTCGGTCCTAACGCCCCTCTCTCCACCAGGCGATGGCGAGCAGGAACAGCAGTGCCGAAAGTGCGGCAAAACCCGTGAACATCGGCGTCAGTTTCACGCCGCGCGTTAGGTGGGCATCGCGATCCTTCAATCCCAGCCAGCCAGAACCGGCCAAGATTTTGGCGTTCGATAGCAAGGACACGCGTGGCACCTCCACAGACGTTCCGGTTGCGCTTGCGACGAAACCAGACGCGCGTGTCCAGAACACGCCGCCGCCCGTCGCGTCCGCAATCTGCCTCATCTTGTCTTCGGTCGCGGTCACTTCATTCATCTCGCGCGGGTCTTCGATACCGGCATTGGCAACCGCCGTCAGCGTGCCGGTCGTTGCCGCCGTCTCAGCTTTGTAGAGGCCTGGAATTTTAACATCGACCGAGCTGCGCCAGAGACCCGGACCTGCGGCCTCAAGCGTCACTTCGGAGGCTTCCCCGCCTGGCCCTAAAAGTTTTACAGGCCCAACCTTGTCGTCCATCGAACGCCGCTCAAGCGACAGCTTCAAACCCTTGGAAGACGCAATCAATCGCTCTTCCTCGAGATCGGGTTCTTTCATCAACCAGTGCGAGAGACGGCGCAGAAGATCGGTGTGCGGGCCGCCGCCTTCGTAGCCGCGCGCCCACAGCCACGCCTGATCGGACGTCAACAACGCGACGCGGCCCTTGCCTTTGCGATCCAAAATCAGCAGCGGATTTTTTTCCGCGCCATCCATGACGACGCTGCCCTTGTTCGCGCGGACTTCGGCTTGGCGGAACCAGCGGCCCCAGGCCGGCGTGTCGCCGGCGCCGCCCGGCAGACCTTGGGTGACCGGATGCTTCGTGCCGAGTTCGGTGATGTGCGCTTTGAAAGGTGTTTGGATGACGCGTCCCGTCGGCGGCGCGGGCAGCACCGGGTTCAGGGGCGTCTTGTACAAACTGAAAGTGCTGGCGTAGTCGTCGCCCGCCGCAACGAGCAGCGCGCCGCCGTGCTGATCCACGTACTTCGTGATGTTGTCGTAGTACAAGAGCTGCAAGATGCCGCGATGCTGATAGCGGTCAAAGATGATGAGATCGAACTCTTTGATCTTTTCAGAAAAAAGTTCGCGCGTTGGAAACGCGATGAGAGAGAGTTCTTTGATGGGCGTGCCGTCTTGTTTCTCGGGCGGGCGCAAAATCGTGAAGTGCACCAGATCGACGGCGGCGTCTGACTTTAATAGGTTGCGCCATGTGCGCTCGCCTGCGTGCGGTTCACCCGAGACCAGCAGCACACGCAAGTTTTCGCGCACGCCTTCGGCAGCAATAACCGAGCGGTTGTTGGCGGGCGTTAGTTCGCCGTCCGCTGTTTCCAGTTCGATTTCGACGATGTTGGTGCCCGAATGCGGGAACGGCATGTCGACTTTGATTGCCTGACCGATTTCTGTTTTGACGGTTTCGTCGGGTTTGCCTTCGCGGCGGATTTTGAGCGTGACGGCTGCTGGCTTTTGCCCGACTTTGCCGGTTTCGCGGACGGCGAGCTCGATAGGGCGCGATTGCCCAACGAGGCCGTAGCGGGGAGCTTGAATGATTTCGATGCGCCGGTCGAATTCGTTTGGTGCGCCGGTCAGCAGCGTGTGAACGGGTGCGTCGAAGCCGAGGCTTAGCGCGTTTTTCGGCGCGTCGTGGACTTGTCCGTCGGTGACGAAGATGACGCCGGAGATGCGGTCCGGCGGCGTGTCGTTTAATGCGGCATTGAGATCGGTGAAGAGGTTGGTCCCCGCTGCCGTCTGGTCGCCGGGTTTCGCGCCAACAACCCACTTGACGTTGAGTTTTGGGATCTTGGCGAGTTTGGTTTCCAGCCCGGCTTTGATAGCGGCCAATTCTTCCGGCCGTTTTGCAAGCTTCTGGCTCGTGCTTTCATCCAACACGACGATGGCCACGTTGTTCAGGCTTTCGCGCTCTTCCTCGCGCAGCGTTGGATTGAACAGGGCGAGAAGAAGCGCGCCAAGTGCCGCCAACCGCAACAGTGCACCGCGCGTGCGCCGGAAGAACAGCAGGCCAATCAATGCTGCCGCCAATAGAGCGAGAAGCCACAGAATGGGCCCGGGGAGCATCGGAGCAAAATCGATTGACCAGTTCATCCGCTGCTCCTCACTGGCCAAGCCGTTCGAGCATCGCGGGGACATGCACCTGATCGGATTTGTAGTTGCCGGTCAGTGCGTGCATGACGATATTGACCCCGGCGCGGAATGCCATTTCGCGCTGATCTTCGCCACCCGGCACAACCGGGTATAAAGGACGGCCGCGTTCGTTGAGGGCCCATGCTGCGGCAAAGTCATTCGATGTGATCATGATCGACGTCACGCCGTCGGCGACGCGCGCTTTGCGGGTGTCCGTGCCGTTGTCGGTGATGGCTTCGACCCAAAGCTGTCCGCCATCCCAGCGGCCTGGAAATGATTTCAAGAGGTAGAACGATTTCGTCAGCACGTGATTTTCCGGCACGGGTTCGAGGCGCGGCACATCGAGCTTGCCGAGCAAGCGTTGCAGGGCGTTGCCGCTTTTGCCCCCGATGGGGAGCTGGTTTACGCCGCCTTGGCCATAGTCGCGCGTGTCGAAGAGGATCAAGCCACCCTCTTTCATGTAAGCATCGATCTTGGCGAGTACGGAGTCTGGAAGAGATTGGGAATTTTCAATGACGGGCCAATAGAGAATCGGGAAGAAGGCGATTTCGTCATTGACGATGTCGATGCCGTGCGGCTGACCGGGATCGACGGCAGTTCGCGTTGAGAGAACCTTGCCGAGGCCCGCGAGCCCAAGACGGCTGATCTCGTCGGTTTCCGCGTCGCCGCTTTGCACATAGGCGAACGAAACCTTATTCGTGGCTGCGATCGCGGTGGCATCGGCTTGGTTGGCTGCAGTGCCCCGTGGTTGCGGTGAGGCAGCAACGCCCGGTTCAGGGGCGCTCTCTTGTGCGATAGCGACATTAGCTGGCATCATGCTGCTTGCTGCAAATAGTAGCGCCGCCAACACGGCCGCTTGTGCCGCCCCGCGCTGGCCCGCGAGATGACGCCAGCCGCCCGCTTGCAGGATCAAGACTGCGAGAATGTCTGCAAACAGAAGTCCGAGTGCCAGCGCCAGCATCCAAGGCTTGAGCGGTGTACTTGCGGCATTGTCATAGGTCAGGCGCTGCACGCCGCTTGGCAAAGATGGCATGGGCGCAAGCGTGCTCTTTGGTGTCAGCACGTTAAGCGCATGGGGCTTGACGCTATTGCCATAGTATCCGGGCGGATGTTCGAGGCTCGGTTGCAGCTTGGCGATTTCTGAGGTTTTCACCGGCTCGGCAGTTGGCGGCGGCGGCTTTAGGGCGCCAAAGCCGTCAATCGTTTTGAGGGGTGGCAAGACGCTGAGCGATTCAGCCACCTTCGCGTCGTCGCTGCTTGTGCTACCCGAGGCTTCGCCCCCCGCACCTATCCGCCCCATGGTCGAAATGCGCCGCAGCATATCGACGAACAATCCAGAGATTGGCAAGTTTGACCAGTCGGAATTGCCTGTGATGTGGAACAGCACAAGGCGTCCTTCGCCGCGCCGCGTTGAGGTGACGAGCGGTGTGCCGTCCGCCAGCCGCGCCCAGATTTCTATTTCGGCCGAGAGTTTAGACGGGTCGGCCAGCACTTGGCGCTTGATTGTGACATCTGGCGGAATGGCGAGCCCTGCGAACGGGCTTGTTTCTTCGAAGGCCGCGAGAGATTGCGGCGTCGACCACGAGAGCGCGCCGCCCATCGAGCGCCCGCCAGCGCGCAGCGGCACGGGCAGCAATTCGTCGCCGCCTTTTTCCAGACGCGGCCCGGCAAACCGGACAAGTGCGCCGCCGCGCTTCACAAATTCTTCGACGAGTTTCTCGCTCTCGCCCGCGATCGTGCCGATATCTGCGAGCACAAGCACGGACACGTTCTGCTTTAGAATTCCCTCGATGTTGGCGGCAAGGTTGGCATCCTTGGCGATGGCGAGTTCGGCATAGGGAAGGAGTGCTTTTTGAATGTAATAGAGCGGGCCCAAGAGCGGCTGCGCCTGTTCGCGGCTTTCGCCAGAGATGAGGCCAACGCGATGCCACTGCGTTGCCGCGTCGATCAGGCTGACGGCGCCGGCCGAGCGCTCGGCTGGAATTTCGATGCGTGCGACTTGGTTTCTTAATTCAAGCGGCAATTCGAAAGGCACGGTCACGGCTGTCTCGCCTTGTGCGATTTTGAATGCGGTCTCGCCGAGGCGTTCGCCGCGCGCGGAATAGGCGTGCACCGAGCCTTCGCGCGCGGTGCCAGAGGCTGAGAGGACGAGGGCTTCCAGTTTGCCCTTTTCGCCAAGCTGTGCCGCGAGGCCAATGGCTTCTTCGCTCTTGGTTTCGTCGATGACCGCAAATGAGCCTTGTCCGGCAAGGGCGAGCAAGGCGCTGGCAGTTGCCGCCGCATCCTTGTTGTGGTCGAGGCCGTCATGCAGCCAGACAATCCCCGGCGCGGCAACGTTTGCAGTCTTCAGAATTGCTTCGAGGGCTGCAACAGCCTGCTGGCGCTTAGGATCATAGGACAATGGTTGCAGTGCTGCGGCGGTCGTGCGCGCGTCGCCGGGGGGTTCGATTTTAGGTTGCGGATTTTTGCTCGCGGCCGCCGTCGGCAACAAGATGACCGGACGGTTCTGGCTTTCGGCTTCCGTGATGAGGCGGTCAATCATACGCAGACAAATCGGCCAGCGCGATGCCGAAGACCAGCCGTTGTCGGCAACGATGACCAGTGGGCCGCTCCCCTTGAGGGCAGTATCCTTCGCCGGGTTGAGCACCGGTTCGGCAAGCGCAAAAATTACAAATGCCGCGGCGAGCAGGCGGATGAGCGTCAACCACCATGGCGTTTTATCCGCCGTCTTTTCCTCGTTCTCAAGGCCGACGAGAATGCGTGTCGGCGGAAACTCGACGCGCGCCGGGTTAGGCGGCACGGCGCGCAGCAGCCAATAGATGATTGGCAGTGCCGCTAATGCGCCAAGCAGCCAAGGGCTGAGGAAGGCGAGCGCGCCAAACGTCATAGTGCGCCCTCTTGGCTTGTGCCGGTATTGTTGAGGCCGCGGAAGTTTCCGGCTGAACCGCCGAGATGCGTCAGGAGCGAGAGCATGGGTTCAGAAGCGGGGCGGTCGGTGTGATGCACCATGAACGACCAGCCGATGCGGTGCGCGACTTCCTGGATTGCGGCGCGATGCGCTTGAAACCGCTGCACGTAGCGGTCACGCAATCCTTCGACGCGGTCTGCGACCCAGCGTTCGGAACCGTCGGGAGACTGGAATTCCGTGCGTCCCGCATAGGGTAGGGTTTCTTCAGCGGGATCGAGAACTTGGACCAGATGACCATTGGCGCCAGCCGCGCCCAGCGTCTCGATGGTTTCGCGGATCTCGTCAACGGGGTCGAGAAAATCGGAGAACATCAAGACCGTTGAAAAGCGCGCGAGCCGGGCAGTTGGCGGCTTTGAAGACTTGAGGGCATCGCTGCCGTCCATGACAATGGTTTCGGCGAGGCGCTGGGTTGCACGCCGGTTGGCAGTCGGTTGTGTCAAGCCCAGTAGCGCCACGCGTTCCCCGCCGCGCACCAAAAGTTCGGCGGCGGCAAGCGTCAGCACGAGCGCGCGCTGATGTTTGGTGGTCTTGCTGATGTGGCTTTTAAACTGCATGGAGGACGACAAGTTGGGCCACAAGTAAATGGTGTGGGCCGCTTCCCATTCGCGTTCGCGCACATAGAGATGATCGGAGCCGGCGGAGCGGCGCCAGTCGATGAGTTGCGCGCCCTCGCCCGATTGATAAGGCCGGAATTGCCAGAATGTTTCGCCAGGCCCCGCGCGCCGGCGGCCGTGAATACCATGTGCGACGGTCGATGCGATCCGGTCGGCTTCCATGAGAAGTTCCGGCATCAGGTCGACGAGGCTTACAGCTTCGCGTTCAAGCGAGAGAACCCGGCGCCGGTCCGATGTGGCGCTCGCGTTCGGTCCGGTGGGCGCCGCCATCAGCCTTACTCCACCGCTGCGGCGAGACGGGCGATGATCTTGGCGAGGTCCTGACCTTCTGCACGCGCGGCGAACGACAGCGCCATACGATGTTTCAGAATAGGCTCAGCGAGATTGACAACGTCGTCTACCGACGGTGCTAAGCGGCCATCAATGAGCGCCTTGGCGCGCACGGCGAGCATCAAGGCTTGTGACGCGCGCGGGCCAGGGCCCCAGGCCACATACTTGTCGGTTTCGGCGCTGGTACCGGTTCCGGGACGTGCCGAGCGCACAAGCTTCAATATGGCCTCAACAACCTTGTCAGGCACAGGGATTTGGCGCACGAGGCGTTGCGTTGCCATCAAGTCTTGCGCTGAGAGCACAGCTTCGACTTTAGCGTTGTCGGTGCCGGTCGTCGCATAAAGCATTTTGCGCTCGGCGATGAGATCGGGATAATCGACGTCGATCTGCAACAGGAACCGGTCGAGCTGGGCTTCGGGCAGCGGGTACGTGCCTTCTTGCTCCAATGGGTTTTGTGTTGCGAGCACGTGGAAGGGTGCAGGGGTATCGTGGCGTTGGCCGGCGACGGTGACATGGTGTTCCTGCATGGCTTGCAGAAGTGCCGACTGTGTTTTCGGCGAAGCGCGGTTGATTTCGTCGGCCATCAGGAGTTGCGTAAAGATCGGCCCCTTGATGAAGCGGAACGAGCGAGCGCGGCCTGGTTCGTCTTCGAGAACTTCCGAGCCAATGATGTCGGAGGGCATCAGGTCGGGCGTAAACTGGATGCGCTTGGCGTCGAGGCCTAAGACCTTTCCGAGTGTGTCGACCAGCAAGGTCTTGGCGAGACCCGGAACGCCAATGAGCAGCGCGTGACCGCCGGAGAGAATTGTCAGGATCGTTCGCTCGATGACGACGTCCTGGCCGAAAATGACGTTCGCCGCCATTTTGTGCGCCCGCTGAATGCGCTCGGCGGCCGCTTCGAGACGGGGGACGATATCTGCGTTGGTTTCGACGACTGTGCTCATTACCGTCCGGCGCCTCTGGTTCTGGATTGGAATTCGGTAGCGTCAACCACTTCAAGCGGCACAAATCAAGTTCTGGAAAGGCTCTTCACGCGCATGTCATCGCATCGAAGGCCTGATCGCCGGGAACGATCCTGCCTGCCCTCTCACCGGTCAAGTGAATGTTACGTTAGTTTGCTGGGTTTGCTAGGGTTCTAAGACGTTTGGGGAGGATGATCGCCCCCCGCCCAAATAAAATTGGTGGATGCCCGATGGAACGGCCGGAAACGACGGGAGAAGCGACGGGGCTAGAAGCGCTGCTCAGGGCAGCTGGGGAAGGGGGTGGAGCGCGTCCGGTCGAGACTTTGGTCGAGACCTGGGACCCGCCCTATTGCGGCGACATCGGCATGGCGATCCGCAGGGACGGAACTTGGATTTACCAAAACAGCCCAATCGGCCGGCCGGCACTTGTCAAACTTTTTGCCAGCATCTTGAGAAAAGAAGCCGATGGCAGAACCTATCTCGTGACGCCTGTTGAGAAAGTGGATGTCCAAGTCGAAGACGCGCCATTTCTTGGCGTCGAGATGGCTGTCTCTGGTTCCGGCACGAACCAAGAGCTGACATTTCGAACCAACGTCGATGATGTTGTTGCCGTTGGACCGGAGCATCCGCTGCGCTTTTGCAGTCAAGGTGCAACTGGTGGATTGAAGCCCTACATTCTCGTGCGCGGACGTCTCGAAGCGCTCGTGACGCGCGCGGTGTACGCCGATCTCGCAGCTCTTGCCGTAGTAAAGGACGGCGGCGGGACGCTCGGCGTCTGGTCCGGCGGCGCGTGGTGGGAGATGGGGTGAGTGGTCGGCAGGCGTGCGAAAGCTATTTTTTCTTGGCGGTTTTCTTCGCGAGTTTAACGCCCTGCAGCAGCCCCATCTCGATCCAGCCTTTGAGATACTGAGCTGCGCGCAACGACGCATCATCGGGATTGTCGAAGGTTGCCAGCATTTCGCACAGCACCCCGAACGGCACGCCTTTGGCGGCTTCGTCCCACATCATGGCTTCTTCGGGTGCGAGCAAACGAAGTTTCGGCATGACGTCCTGGCGCCAAAGAATAATGTGTTCGAGCGAGTCAAGACTGCGCACGGAAGGCGGCGCTTTTTCATCCGCCAACGCGGTCCAGATATCCGTGAGATTGATAGCGGAGTTCATGCGCCGCACGGACGAATGCGGGAGAAAGGTGAGCCGCGCCCAGTCATCCGGCGCGAAGGCCGCAAGTTCGGGGAGCGTCAGAACCGGCGCGTCTTCAATATCAAACACGTCGTTCAACGTGCCTTCGAGCTTGGCGATAGCGATGAGCGCCGGGTATCCAGCCGTCTCCGGGTGCGTGGCGATGAAGTCCGGCAGTTCTTGCCCATACCAACGCGCGTTCGGCGTATGCGAGGGGTTGGCGGCAATGAACGCCCTGGCAAGCTGATCAAACCTTTCATCGCCCGCATAGGTATGCAGGCGTTCAAAGTCGTGCTCAAGAATGCCGATGAGGCGCAGTACGTAAGCGTTGCGATAGACGCCGAAGAGCGTCTCTCTCGTTTCTAGCGGACTGTTGGGAATGTGTGCGAGCACGCCGTCGCCGCCATCGAGAATGGCGCTTTGAAACTGGGCCTGTAGGTCGGCGAGTTTCATTGGGTTTGGCTCACTCCGCTGCTGCGAATGCTGGGGTCGTTGCAACTCTTGCCGGGAATTTCTGGCCAAGCGCACGCTCGGCAATGTCCCGCGCGGTCGCAAGTTCAGCGACGAGTTCGGCGAGCGGGGGGATATTATCGTCGCGCTCGATCATGGTCGAGACCGGGCCGAACCGCTTCAAAGCCATTTCGTACAAATCCCACACTTCGCTGCGCACCGGCGCGTCGTGCGTATCGATGATGTAGGTTCCCATATCGCTATGGCCGGCGAGATGGAACTGAATGACCCGATCAGCCGGAATGCCGTCAAGAAACGTCTTTGCGTCATAGCCGTGATTGTGCGCGCTGACGAAAACATTGTTGACGTCGAACAACAGCCAGCACCCGGTCCGCTTGGTCATTTCCGAAATAAAGTCCCACTCCGTCATTTCGCTTTCGTTGAACGACACGTAGGTCGAAACGTTTTCAAGGCAAAGCGAGCGGCCGAGTCGTTCCTGCACATAGGCAACGCGCGCGACAACGTGGTCGAGGGCTTCGCGCGTATAAGGGAACGGCAACAGGTCGTGCAAGTTGACGCCGTGAACGCCCGTCCAGCACAAATGATCGGACACCCATTTCGGCTTGACGCGCTTTGCGAGCTTCACCAGTCCGTCGAGATAATCTTCGTCGAAAGGCTGGGTCGAGGCGATCGACAAAGATACCCCGTGCTGGACGAGTGGATAGCGCTCGGCCACGGCGTCCAGCATTTTGAGCGGCTGGCCGCCGGGTATCATGTAATTTTCGGAAATGAACTCGAACCAATCGATGGGCGGATTGCCCTCAAGAATTTCGCTGTAATGCTGGGGGCGAAGGCCGAGGCCAAAGCCAAGAGGTGCGGGCTTGGCGGCAGCAGGTTTGGCTGCGCCAGTGGATGCTGCCCGGGCAAATCCCTTGTCCACATTCTCTCGTTTTGCTGCCACGTGCGCCTCGCGTTCACTCGCTTGCCACTAAACCACAGTTGCCCTGGAGTTGCCCCGGCAAAAGTAGAGGCCCGGCCGCGCCTCGTGGGCTGCGCCGCCGGACCTCTTGCACTGCACAGGGGTGTGAGCAGCTTACTTCTTCTCTGGCATGGCGGCTGCTTCGAACAAGATCTGAACCTTCTCGTCCTTGTTGGCGCCGGCTGCTGCGTCGCACTCAGCCTTGGTCATTTCGAGGAAACCCTGGCCCTTGCACTTGTTCTTGCCGCCGCATTCGTTCTTTGCGGTCTTGCAAGCGCTCTTGCCGCCGCAGGCGTTGGCGCCGACGCAGTGACCCTTGGCATCTGCAGCCTGAGCGGTCGAAACGGAAACGGCGCCCGAAAGTAAGAGAGCGGCGGCGGTTGCGGCCAAAGTGGCACCCGATTTGGCGTTGAGTTTCATGTAGTTCCTCCTGAGGGCCGGTGGCCCATTGTTTCACAGTTTCTTCGTTTCACAGCTTCTTCAATCGAAAGTTCGCAGGCATTCTCACCGTATAATAGAGCGATGTTGCATGCTGCGCCGGGCACGGCACCACGTGCGTCGTGTCTTGCCCACGCTGGAGGTACGCCCCAAGGGCGGCAAAGTTTCGCCCATCACGAACCTGTGATCGAGATTTCTCGATCCAAATCTTGAGGGGCTGCGCGCATACTTCGACGCAAGGAGTTGAACCGGCGCGGTTAATGCGGTTGTGCTCAAAAAACCCGAGCGCACAAACAATTGTTCCCGAGTGGCCCAAGAGGATGGCTCCCGGGCGTTGTGAACAGCGTCTTGCGCGGGTTTAGATCGCTTCAGTGAACCTTGAATTCGGCGTCCAGCAGCCGCAGTTCGGCGGGACGGATCAGCTTTGAGTGCGCCACGATCACTTTGAAAAGCTTGCCGTCCAGCTTTGCGGACCAGAAATCAAGAAATTCTTTGAGTTTGGGAAAGCGCGGGGCGAGATCGTAGTCCTGCCAGATGTAGCTCTGCAACAGGACCGGATGATCCGGCAGCCGGTAGATGATCTCCGCCGTCGTCAGGCTGAAGCCAGCAAGCTGGGCTTTGAAGTCCCGGTCTGTAGAGTTTGTGTCGGTAGCGTTTGGTTCTTTTACGGCCACGGATGTTCTCCCTCGTTTGGTCGAACGCGCACCCCCGCCGCTTATGGTATGCGAGAATCGTTTCCCTTCAACAAAAAAGTATAATGAACAAAGACTTGCTAGCAGCCTGCCAGAGCGAGTGCTGATAGGATTGCCGCGCGCGGGCTAAAGTGGGCTAAGACGCGTCTTCGACCGCCACAAAAGAAAGATGCTGTTCCCGTGCTTGAAACGGCTCTCAAAAGCTTCACGACTTTTTTTGCCACCATCGGTCCCGTGGAAGCGGCCGTCTTGTTTGCCACGCTAACTCCGAAGATGGAGCGGGCGGCGCGCCGCCGCATAGCACAGCGCGCCACGATCATCGCGACCCTGATCCTCGGTTTTTTCACGTTGCTCGGCGGTCCAATCCTGCGCCAGCTCGGGGTTTCGATCGCGGCCCTGCAAACGGCGGGCGGCATTATTCTGCTCATGATTGCCATCGATATGATTTTTGCCCGTCCAGGCGGCGCACTCAAGATGACACCCATCGAAGGCGAGGAAGCGCAAACGCGCGAGGATGTTGCCGTGTTTCCTCTTGCCACGCCACTGCTCGCAGGTCCGGGCGCCATGAGTGCTGGTATATTGCTGGCGGCAAACGCGCACGGAGAGCCGCTCCAGCTTGCCATCGTCACAGCCGCGTTGCTCGCGGTTATGGCGTTTACGCTCATGCTGCTTGTCGCGGCGCACGAACTCAATCGCATGATGAGTTTGACGGCGCAGCGCGTTCTTGTGCGCGTTTTTGGTTTGCTGCTGGCGGCCATTGCCGTGCAGGCCGTGTTCAACGGCATTCTTGCGTCCGGCTTGGTAGCGCGCGCCGCATAGGCCCAAATTTTAAGCCAAATCTCTAAATCTTGCGGCTGTTAGGGGCTCTTTAACCCGGGGATGTTTCAATCCGGGACAGTTCGTTCCGTTCGCGTTGTTGCGTTCCAGTCGCGTTTAGTCAAAGGCGTACCCAATGTTTGCGTTTCAAGCCGGTGCCAAGCCGGTTCTCACGGCGTGTGCGCTTGCCGCACTACTCGGTCTTGCAGGCTGTTCATCAGCGCAGACCAATTCCTACACATCAGACAATGTTGCTGTTGCCCCGGCTCAGGCCGTTGCGCAAGCAGCCGTCGTCGACGTTGAAGACGACGGACTGCCGGCGCAAACGCCGCCATCGGGCCGCATTCGTCAATTACCTGACGATCCGAACGAACCCTTTAGCCGCAACTATGGGGGACCAAATCCCTCGTCGGCGCGTGCCGGCGAGCCGGAGCCATCGGGAAAAATTCCCGCCCAATCTCCCGCAGTGCCGCATGATCTGCCGCCTGACTTTCGCAGGAAGTTGGTCTCCGTTCTCGCTCAAGATGAATAGATATTCAGCTCCCCGCCACACCGCGCGCATGATGTGAATTTATCGCTTCAATTAGTGCCGGTATGTGCGACGGAAGATCTACGCACGATCCGTTTGCGTTTCAGAGTAAGTGGAACTTCGTTCCCACTCGCTCGGAAATTGGAGTGAGAGCACGCCGTCGTGCGTGAACAGGAGAGACGAGAATGAGCAAACTTAAAATCGGATTGCTCGCGATAGCAGCGGGCTTCATGTTCCAGGCTGTGGCAGTGCAGCCCGCATCTGCATTGTCTGTGCAAAAACCTGTCGTTGCGGAAAAAAGCGACGTTACGCTCGCGCGCCAACGCGGACATGGCATGCGCCGTTTCGGCGGCGGAGGCCAGCGTCACGGGATTTATGGCGGCGGCGGCAGGCGTCATGGAATTTATGGTGGTGGATTCCGCCGTCACGGATTCTACGGCGGTGGCTATCGCCGTCATTACTATCGCCCGCGCATCTACATCCAGCCGTCGTATGGCTATTACAACAGCTGCCGCTGGTTGAAGCGTAAGGCCTTGTATACCGGAAGCCACTACTGGTGGCGCCGCTACCAGCATTGCCGCCGCGGCTGGTAATCGCAATTTTGAGATTTGAATGAGGTGGGGATGGGCTGAAGGCCCGTCCCCATTTTTTTTGGCTAGTTTTATGCGGTTCGATTGCTCTTGATTGGGTCTCGCCCTGGCAAACGGCCAACATTGACACTTGAAATTGATACGGTCTGCTGGTATATATCAATGATATATATCACATGGGCCGGGTGATGACTGCGAAAGCAAAAATCTTCAAACATGGCCGCAGCCAGGCTGTACGTTTACCGAAAGAGTTCCGCCTCCCCGGCACGGAAGTGCGCGTCAGCCGCCACGGCAAAGGCGTGCTGCTCGAACCGATTGAACTGGATATCGACGCTTGGTTCGCGGAATTGGATCGTCTACGCAAATTGCATGGTGAATTCCTGCCCGAAGGCCGCCCCGAGCAACCGCCAATGCCCAAAGACGACATTGACTGGGACACGGCCTTTTCCGGCAAACGGGCCAAGCGCCACAAATGATCTCGCTCGACACCAACGCGGTCATCGGCTTGATGCGGAATGACCGGGTTGGATTACGGCATCGGTACAGGGACGCGCTGGCATCCGGGGTGTCCGTTGCGATCTCTTCAATCGTCCTATTCGAGCTGCACTTCGGCATCGCCCGCAGCGCGCGGCGCCATGACAACACCGTGTTGCTCGATGCCTTCCTCGCCGGTCCGGTTACACAACTCGCTTTCGAACCTGAGGACGCCGTTGTCGCCGGCGAGATACGCACCGCTTTGCAGACCGCAGGTACACCGATTGGCGCGTACGACGTCTTGATCGCAGGGCAGGCACTGCGCCACGACGCGATTCTGGTAACGGCAAACGTTCGCGAGTTCAAACGCGTGCCGGGGTTGAAGGTTGAGAATTGGGGGAAGTGAGGCAGTTTCGCCGGGCTTGGCAAGGCGGACTGAGCCCAGCCTACGCAACTTCGCAACATGGCTCGCGCCATCTCGCTCGTCCGGGAAGACAAGTGGAATGGTTTGGTGCCCAAATAGCGGAGGCAAACGAAATTGGGGTAGAGATGACGAGCAGGAGAGATTGCTTGAAGCGGGCAGCATAGAATTGTTTTGATTTTCGAAGTTATCCCCGATTTCCACAGGGCAAAGAAAACTCATCCACAGGGGTAGTGGACAACTAAATCGCTGATTTAGGGCCAAAATCCGAATGAAATACAAATATCACGGGTACTTATCCACAATCGCGGACACCTTCCACCGTATGCAGCACCTTCGCTTGAATTAACGACCGAATACCAGCACGTTTAACTCAGACCAGCCGC
Source organism: uncultured Alphaproteobacteria bacterium (assembly GCA_963819605.1). Lineage (GTDB taxonomy): Bacteria > Pseudomonadota > Alphaproteobacteria > Rhizobiales > Hyphomicrobiaceae > Hyphomicrobium_B. The sequence goes on from CAWFWU010000019.1 coordinate 164,776, forward strand.
AAACCGACTTTGCGAGACCATTTGCGGCTGGCCTTTGAATTGGACCGAACAGCGCGAGGGCTGCTGATCACAATGGGAGACTGCTATGTTTTACAACTGGCGTCAACTTGAGCATCAGACACCTTCACAGTTCGGTGAGCCTATGCAATCCGAACAAGAAGGAAGACGTTCCCATGCCTAATGATACACCTAAGTTGCCGAGCCAAAAACCCACAAAGGGCGAAGCCATAGGCAACCTGCTTGATGCCTTTGAAGCTGCGGCTAAAGCTGACGACGATGGCACGCAATACTGGTCGGCGCGCGACCTTTATCCCATGCTTGGTTACGGAAGCTGGCAGAAATTCGAATCGGTGATTGAGAAGGCTTCGTCGGCCTGTAAAACACTTGGGGAAGACGCCACCGACCATTTCACCCACATGGATAAAATGGTCATTCTAGGGTCAGGTGCAGAACGCAAGATCGACGACATAGAGCTCACTCGCTTTGCTTGTTATCTCGTTGCTCAGAACGGTGATCCAGCCAAACCAGAGATCGCCGCTGCGCAGATGTATTTCGCCGTACAAACCCGCCGCCAAGAGGTAGCCGATTTAGCGGCAGCCACACGTCCTCCGTTGAGCGAGGATGAACGTCGCGTACTCCTTCGAGACGAGATGAAGCACCATAACAAATCATTGTCGAGCGCGGCCAAAGCGGCAGGCGTAATTCAGCCTATCGACTACGCGATCTTCATGAACGAGGGCTATAAGGGCCTCTACGGTGGCCTCGACAAAGCGGGTATCCAACGCAGAAAAAAGCTCACCTCCAAAGATGATATCCTTGACCGCATGCCTGCAGCGGAACTAGCCGCAAACATGTTCCGCGCAACCCAGACAGAGGAAAAGCTCAGGCGTGAACAAATTCGGGGGAAGGCGGCAGCAAGTCGGACGCACTACGAAGTCGGACTCAGAGTGAGGCGCACCATCGAAGAAACGAGCGGCGCAATGCCGGAAGACTACGAGGCCGTCGAGCACGTAAAGGAAGCGCGTAAACGCGTGAAAGCAGAGAAGAAGCCGAAGAAAATCAGTAAGAAATAATTCTGACGAGGGCGGCACGTTATCTCTGTGCTCCGCGTCCGGCGGCCGACTCCCCTTTGGGGAGTCGGTCGGGACAAAAATCACAACGGAATATTGTCGTGCTTCTTCCAGGGATTATCGACGGTCTTGTTGCGCAGCATGTTGAGCGCACGGCACAGGCGCTTCCTCGTTGTTGACGGCGTGATGACTTCGTCGATGTAGCCGCGCTCGGCGGCGACGAACGGATTGGCAAAGCGCGCTTGATATTCGTCGATGCGGGCTTTGATTTTTCCCGGGTCACCCAATTCCGAGCGGTAGATGATTTCGGCCGCGCCCTTCGCGCCCATGACGGCGATTTCGGCTGTCGGCCACGCGTAGTTGACGTCGCCGCGAATGTGCTTTGAGCTCATGACGTCATAAGCGCCGCCATACGCCTTGCGCGTGATGACCGTGATTTTCGGCACAGTCGCTTCGGCATAGGCGAACAGAAGCTTGGCGCCGTGTTTGATGAGGCCGCCGTATTCCTGCGCGGTGCCGGGCAGAAATCCGGGCACATCGACGAAGGTCAGGATCGGGATCTCAAAACAATCGCAGAAGCGCACGAAGCGCGCGGCCTTGCGCGAGGCGTCGCTGTCCAAGACGCCGGCCAGCATCATCGGCTGGTTGGCGACGATACCGACGGTGCGCCCTTCCATGCGGGCGAAACCGGTGACGATGTTCTTGGCGAACGCTTCCTGGATTTCGAAGAAGTCGGCTTCGTCCACGACCTTGGTGATCAATTCCTTGATGTCGTAGGGCTTGTTCGGATTATCGGGAATGAGCGTGTCGAGCGACGTGTCGATGCGGTCGGGATTGTCGTTGGTCGGCATCTCAGGAACGCCGGTCTCGTTGTTCGACGGCAGGAAGTCCATCAAGCGGCGCATCTGCAGGAGCGCTTCGACGTCGTTCTCATAAGCCCGGTCGGCGATCGAGGATTTCGTCGTGTGCACCTTGGCGCCGCCCAATTCTTCCGCCGTCACGGTTTCGTTGGTCACGGTTTTGACGACGTCGGGGCCCGTCACGAACATGTAGCTCGTGTCTTTGACCATAAAGATGAAGTCGGTCATGGCAGGGGAATAGACGTCGCCACCCGCGCACGGCCCCATGATGACGGAAATCTGCGGGATGACGCCGGACGACAAGACGTTGCGCAGGAACACTTCGCCGTAGCCGCCCAAGGCCGCGACACCTTCTTGAATGCGTGCGCCGCCGGCATCGAACAGACCCATGATCGGCGCGCGGTTCTGCAGCGCCATATCCTGGATTTTCATGATCTTCTTGGCGTGGCTTTCCGAGAGCGAGCCGCCGAACACGGTGAAGTCTTTCGCAAACACGTAGACGACGCGGCCGTTGATGGTGCCCCAACCGGTGACGACGCCGTCTCCCGGGGTCTTTTGCTTTTCCATGCCAAAGTCGATGCAGCGATGCTCGACGTACATGTCGAATTCTTCGAACGAGCCTTCGTCCATGAGGAGTTCGATGCGTTCGCGCGCCGTCAGCTTGCCCTTGGTATGCTGACTGTCGATGCGGACCTGACCGCCGCCAAGCCTGGCGTTGTCGCGGCGCTTCTCGAGCTCGTCGATGATGTCTTTCATGGCGTGGGCTGACCCTGATCCGAGAAATTGAATGGGAGACGGGTCTGATAGCATGGCTGAGACGAAGCGCAAGCGTGGCGGGTGGGTCGTCTTAACCCTTTGGCTTGACGGTTCTATTTTACTGCTTCTTGGCCTTGAGTTTAGGCCGCTTGCGCAAGGCGCTTGAGGCGGGCGGCGATGTCGCTGGCTTCAAGTTCGAGTGTGCCCGCGCGCGGGATCGGCTCAAAGACCACGTGGTGGTGGCGCGAGGCGAGCCAGGGGAGCGTAGACGTTGCGAAATCAGTGATCGGGTCGGCAACGATGCGGCGGCCCGGGACGATGCGTTTCAACACGCGTTCGGCATCCGCACGGGCAGCAAAAATATAAAGCGCCTGACACTCGATGCCGCGCCGCATGATGGGGAGCAGCAGCGGTCCCTCGTCGGCTTCAGCCAGAAACACTTCGCCCTTTTCTGAAAGATGCGCGAGGAACGCCGTCACCGCTTCGTGCTTCAGGCGCAAAATGAGATCGGCGGGTTCAACCTCGGCTTCAACCGGGTCCGCGACCCAATCGGTGCCGGCAAATCCCCGCCCTGCCTTGAGGCCCGGCAAGATATCGGCGGTAAATTCGGTGAGCGGGATTTCTTGGAGTGCATCCTCACCTGTGAGGGCAGTGGCCCAACGCTTGGCTTCCTTGGGGCACGACCAGAAAAGCTGCACGGTGCGTCCTTGGATTTTCTGCGAGGCCACGCAGGCTGTTTCTTCGTCGGCGAGGGTGAAGACGCAGCCTTCCTTCACGGCGCGCTTCACAAAGCGGTCGCGTTGCGCGAGTTCCGGAATGCGGGGTGCGTGCAGGATCACGTTCTGGCTCTTAATCGACGAATCACTTGGGAGGAGTGTCGCCGCGATGGGGCATGAGGGCAAGTGGGCTGCGGGGCGGTATCAATCCCCGTCGCCGCCGCCACTATCGTTGTCAACATCGTTATCGCCGCTGGCTTTGCGCTTTATGGTTGCCTCGCGCTGATGGCCTTGTTCCCCATAAGGACTGCCAGAACCGGCGAACGTCAAATTAGGATCTCCGTCGGCAAGCTTCGTTGTTCGCTTGTACCAAGGCGTCGCGGCGATGAACGAGGCGATGACCATGAAAGCCGCACCGGCCACGAGCATGATGGCTGCAAACTTGATGAGCGCGGTGAGTAGGTCCATGTGGCGGGTCCCTCTCGAATTTGCTCCTTGCCCACTTAATTTGGGCCCACTTAATTTGGGCCCACTTAATTTGGGGCTGCGCTGGCTGGGATGCAAGAGCGGGCGCGGCCGGAAACCATGGTGTGCGATCTGTCGTGCAAACTCAAATGGCAAGCGCCATAAAGCCCACGCCTTTCCCGCCGTCATGCAGCCGCCTTATATTTGCCCTAGTGCCGCACCGGGCAAGCTGGCAAAATAGCTCAGGTTCCAGGATCCTCACGTATGGTTCAATTCATCGATCTCTGGCGCGGACATCCCATCAACGAGAGTGTGTCAACGCCCTGCCTCGCGCCGGATGATCTGACCAATCTCGCCGGCAAACCGGTCGGCGCGGGGTTTCCCGTGTTTCCAAATCAGTGTGCCATTCGCATGGGCATCGCGCTGCAGCGCGCGGGCATCCGCGCCGATCAACTCGGCAAGGTCACGACCTGCGGGGTGCACGGCGCACACGAGCTCCACACCATCAACGCCCGCCAACTGGCCGACGCTATCCGCCGAGCGCGATTGCCGGGCTTTGGCCCGATGGAAGTCATCACCGGCGGCGACGTCGCCAATTTCTACACACGCATCTTCGGACGCACCGGCGTCATTTACATTCAAGATTATTGGATGCGCGGCGACGACAAGGACGGCGCGCCAACCGGCGATCACATCGACGTTTGGAACGGGTACCGCTCAAGCGCCAAATGGCTTATGGAGTGGTTCTCGTGGGCGGGTTATTATTCGAACTACGCCAACGCGCGTGAAATGTGGTTCTGGCCTGTTAAATAGTTGAGGACCACCATGCGCTATCTCATTGCCATTCTCTTCGCCATTGCCGGCGCGGCGCTTGCCATGCTGTACGTCAGCCAAAACGTTGCCAGCAACATCGTAGCGACCATGCGCTTCGACAATCCCGATCAGGTGGCCGATATGCACGTCGCCATCTACATGGCAACCAACGCCGCCGGGTTGCTCCTCGGCTGGACGCTCGGCTGGATCATCGGCATGCCCTTCAAAAACCGCCCAAAGGCCAATTAGGCGCGGGTTTCCGGCCCTCTCTCCGCTTCCTTCGCGCGCACTTCGCGGCTATAGCATCGCTGGTCTTCGCGAAGGATATTTGATGAAACTGCTTCTCATCGCCTCTGCCGGCGGCGCCATTGGCACGGCCGCGCGCTTTCTGGTTAACCAGGCCTTTGCCGGGCCGCAGGTTTCGAGCGGTGTGCCTGTGTTCCCATGGTCGACGATGACCGTGAACGTCGTTGGCGGGTTCCTGATGGGCGTGGTGTTTGTCATTGCCGGTGAGCGCCTTGGCGGCTCGCCCGAATGGCGCACGTTTTTGGCTACGGGAATCCTCGGCGGCTTCACGACCTTCTCGGCCTTCTCGCTCGATATGCTTACGCTCGTGACCCATGAGGGCGCGTTCGGCCCCCGGTTCTTGGTCTACGTGTTCGGCTCGGTGCTGCTCGCCTTCGCCGCGCTTGCTCTTGGCATGTGGCTCGCACGGGCGGTGATCGCATGAACGCGCCCTCCAAATCCCGCCCGCCGCAATCGCGCGCCGCAAAAGCCGAGGCTCGTGAACGCGCCACGGCAAAGCAGACGCCGAAGCCGCGCGCAGCAATCGAAGATGCCAAGCCCGGCGCCAAGGTCGAGAGCCTGCGAGTTCAAGATTCCGAAGCCGATATGCGCCTCGACCGCTGGTTCCGCGTGCACTTCCCCGAGGTCGGCTACACTTACTTGCAAAAACTCCTGCGCTCGGGGCAAGTGCGTATTGATTCAAAACGCGCCGAAGCCAATGCGCGCCTCACTGCTGGCATGGAAATTCGCGTTCCGGCCATCGTGCGCCAGCCGAAGAAATCCGGCACCGGTCTCAAGGCGCCGACAGGTGCGTCGAAAGCCGACCGCGAACAGATTGAGAGCATGATCATCTACGAGGACGACCACGTTCTCGTGCTCAACAAACCCTTTGGTCTCGCGGTGCAAGGCGGCACCGGCACCACGAAACATATCGACGGCATGCTGGAAGCCATGTCAGACCGTTTCGGCGGCGAACGCCCGCGCCTTGTTCATCGTATTGACCGCGACACGAGCGGCATCTTGCTTGTCGCCAAAACGCGCGACGCCGCCGCCAAACTTGGGCGCACATTTCAGACGCGCTCGGCGGCCAAAACCTATTGGGCACTGGTGCGCGGCGTTCCCCGTCCCGCACAGGGTAGAATAGAAGCTGCCCTCGTCAAAGCCTCCGGTCCCGACGGCGACCGCGTGCGCAAATCGCTTCCCGGCGAGCAAGAGAAGGCCATGCACGCGACGACGCACTATTCCGTCATCGATCACGTTGCGCAAAAGGCCGCCTGGGTTTCACTCAAACCCGTGACCGGGCGCCAGCATCAGCTGCGCGCGCATATGCATTTGATCGGACACCCGATCGTTGGCGACAACAAGTATGAGGGCGACGTGCGCCTGCCGGCCGAGAATATCGATAACATGCTGCACTTGCATGCCCGCCGCCTTATCATCCCGCACCCAAAGACCGGCGCCAAGCTCGACGTCACGGCGCCGTTGCCCGATCACATGCGCAAAACATGGGACGTGCTCGGCTTCGACGCCAACAAGTTCGGGGCACACGACGAATGAAACTCCTCGTCTTCGATTGCGACGGCACCATCATCGATAGCCAGGCCGGCATCGTGCTCTCCATGGATCACGCCTTCCGCACCCTCGGCCTCACGGCCCCAACACGCAAGCAAACGCTGTCGGTGGTCGGGCTATCCTTGCCGGAAGCCTTTGCCGTGCTCGCGCCTGATGCCGGCTATGACGTGCGCCGTGAACTCTCCGAACGCTACAAAAGCGCCTTCCGCGATCTCGACCGAGATCCATCCGACTGCGAATTTCTGTTTCCCGGCGCCAAGGAGATGATTGAAGCCCTGGCGGGTGAGGACGGCGTCGTGCTCGGTATCGCGACGGGTAAATCGCGCCGCGGGGTTGACCGCTTGTTGGCGCGCGAAGGCTGGGACAAGCACTTCGTCAGCATTCAAACCGCCGACGAACATCCTTCAAAGCCGCACCCCTCTATGCTGACGCGCGCCATGTCTGAAACCAGCGCCGCGCCGCATCAAACCATCATGATCGGCGATACGACCTACGACATCGAAATGGCGCGGGCGGCGAACGTTGGTGCGCTCGGCGTCACGTGGGGCTATCATTTGGCCCAGGAACTCGATGACGCCGGCGCGCATCTTCTCATCGACGATTATGAAGCGATGCCGGCCGCCCTGACCCACATCTACGGAAAGTTGAACGGCGCGCCATGACAGAGACTGACGGCAACGGCTCGAACGGCAACAAAAAGAAGTCCGCGAAGGGCACGGTCAGCGACCCCCCACTTAGCGACCCCCCACTTAGCAACCCCCCACTTAGCAACCCCCCACTTAGCGACCCCCCACTTAGCAACCCCATGTCCGGCGCACCGAAAGGCCCCATCACCGATACGATGGCGAAGCCGCTCGCCAAGCGCTTCTACAAGGACGTCACCATCGGCGAAGGCGCATTCTTCCAGATCCTGCTCGATGGCCGCGTCGTGCGCACACCCGGTAAACGCGCACTCCTGTTGCCTTCGCGTGCGCTTGCTGATGCGGTTGCCGCCGAGTGGCAAGCGCAAGACGACAATATCAATCCCGGTACCATGCCATTAACGCGCTTTGCCAACACCGCGATCGATGCCGTTTCCGACGCGCAAAAGGAAGTCGCCAACGACATCGGCGCGTATGCCGGCCGCGATCTCCTCTGTTACCGCGCCGTGACCCCACCTGAGCTCACGCGCTTACAGGCCGCCGCCTGGGACCCTGTCATTGACTGGGCACGCGAGGCGCTAGCCGCGCATTTTACCGTGGTCGAAGGCGTCATGCCGGTCGATCAACCTGTGCTCACGCTCAAGAAATTCGCCGCTGCCCTGGAGCCCCACGACGCGTTCAAGTTGACGGCCATGCACGTTCTAACGACCCTCATGGGGTCCGCTCTCCTCGCGCTTGCCCACGTGCGCGGATTTCTTAGCCGGGACGATATGTGGTCCGCGGCCCACGTCGATGAAGATTATCAGATTGCGCACTGGGGCCAGGACGAAGAAGCCGCCCACCGCCGCGTTTTACGCCGCCAGGAATTCGACGCCGCCTGCCGGTTGCTGGTGGCGTTGCAGGCAACACCTGAAGGCGACGCAGCCTAGTTTTTTCAATTGGTTCGGGTGTCGCGCCAGACAGGACATCCCCGACACGACATCATTGCGTATGCTGTTGTTAGACTGCGGTCCCAGAGATCGATCCAATGGCCGCCGTAAGTCCCATGGCGAGCGCACCCCAGAACGTTACGCGGGTGGTTGCACGCAACACGTTGGCACCGCCTGCTTTCGCGCCGACGGCGCCGAGAAGTGCTAAAAAGACGAGCGACGCTGCGGTGACAACCGGCACGATTTTGTCTGAGGGTGTCAGAAGAGTGACGATGAGCGGCAGTGCGGCACCGGCCGCGAATGTTGCTGCAGACGTCAATGCGGCAACGACTGGCTGTGCCGCCGTTACTTCCGAAATGCCAAGTTCCTCGCGCGCGTGTGTCCCGAGCGCGTCTTTCGCGGTCAACTGCACGGCAACTTGGCGCGCGAGCTTTTCGTCCAGGCCGCGCTTGATGTAGATGCCGGTTAGTTCGTCGAGTTCAGGGCCGGGCGTATCCGCGAGTTCTTTTCGCTCACGCGCGAGATCGGCGCCTTCGGTGTCGGACTGAGAACTTACAGAGACATACTCGCCCGCCGCCATCGACATGGCACCTGCTACGAGTTCCGGCAATGCCGGCGACGAGCACGGCCTGAGGCGTCGCGGCAGAGGCTGCAACGCCGGCAATGAAACTCGCCGTCGAGACAATTCCGTCGTTAGCGCCGAGAACGGCGGCGCGCAACCAGCCGATGCGCGCGACAAGATGGGTCTCGGGATGTGCGTGCAAACGGCTCATGTGGCATTTCCTTTGGAAAATTGAAATTCAGAGACACACCATATGCGGGCGAAGACGAACCCGAGCTTTGAACTGGATCAATCACCCATTGGCGGCAACATGCCAAAATGCGCGACAAGCGCCAAAATGGTATAGCCCAAGGTGGCCTCACACACCGCGAGGGCGAAAATGCCGCGGCGAGCTCTGTCTGGATGCCGGGCCAACATAGGTGTGAATAGAAAGCGGTTCGTCGCAGCGAAAGCCAGCATCAGCGTGACCAGCGCAAGCTTTGTTCCGAGCCAGAACTGATATGGTGAGGCTGTCCATGACGGCCACGATCCAAGCATCAGCCACGTGCCGATGAGGCCCGTCACGACAACCAGTGAAACCGCCAGATATCCGGCAAGGGAGAAGCGCGAAACCGTTGCGGCAATATCGTCCGCGGCTTCCGGGGACCTCCCCATTGAAAGCGCAAGGGCAAGAGCCGGAAGTGTCCCGGTCCATAGGGCTGCCGCGACAATCGCCACGTCTGGCGTTGCGAGCGCACATACGGCCGATGAAATCGTCGATATTCTGCAGGATCGCGGCTACAGCCGCATCGACTTTGTCGATCCGACACCTCCAAACTATATGGCGAACGCGTGCAAGAACGGCGTGCGCTATCATTTCCATGTCAGCTTCTACGGCAATGTTACAGAGCGGCGCGAAATCGGTTCATGCGGATACCGCGCTTATCGCTCCCAACACGATAGCCGCGTTCACGAAGTGCAGCCCTATCAGGAACATCGCCGCTGGGGTGGTTGGCGCCGTTGGAATCGCTGGAATAGCTGGAACTAATTATCGCCGTTCGCCGGTCTTGAATGTTGGGTTACGGCGCGCTCTTTGTTTGGCGCTGCCGACTCTCATTCGTCGAGCCGGCCGGAAGTGTCAGGGCGCGGCCCGTTATCCTAACCGTTGTTATCGATCCTTCGTTACCCATTTTGCAATTTCAGGATTCTCAACGATTTCACCCTCAGAATCGAAGCTATTGAAGAGTGATTGTTCGGCGTTTGAATATTCCAAAAAGACGAACCGAAACTCTCTGTCTTCACTGAATCGCTCGTGCTTTCTGAAGAGGTCCTCGTTCGAGAACCCGTTGACGGGTGGACTGGGGCGTCGGCAATTCACCACTTGAATTTTGCGGGGTACGTAGTTGACCGGCCCCATCCGGCCATCTACACCAAATTTTGTACCAAGGTGCTGTGAGATCGAAATCATCAACGCCTGCCCGAAGCTAAACGGGTCGGTTATCCTGTAAAAACTATCGTATCCAAGTCGAGCTGCTTTTTCCACCGATGGATCTGGGTCATCAGATACACAAAAGATGAATGTGTTGAATGCTGGCTTCTCCAACCACAGCGGCATATGTCTCGGAAGTTCAAGTTTCCATCCGTTGGCCAATTTCAGCGGACTGTTCGCTAGTAGCGACTCGTTGTCGTTTTCAGACAAGATCAAATCAGCTTCATCATCAAGGACGGCGGTTGTTGCGGCCCCTTCTTCCTCATCGCGCAGGACATCGCGTTCAATTTTTCTGTACCGTGAAAAGGTTCCGACAAATATCCTTCCCTTTTCCACTGCATCAGTTGCATGCGAGGCTTTGCAATACTTTACGAGATTCATTGCGGCTTTATTCCTAATTCCCGGTTCCCAGAGCAAGCGGATGACTAGACCCCGGGCACAAGGCCCGAGATGACACTGTTGTTTGTCTCACCCCTTGCCGTCCCGCTCGCGGCGGAGCTTTGCCCAATACTCAAGCCGCTTCTTGATGTCGCGCTCAAATCCGCGTTCGACGGGGTCGTAGAATTGCGGGCGCTTCTTGAAATCGTCGGGGAAATAGTTTTGGCCGGAGAATGCGTCCGGCTGGTCGTGGTCGTAGAGGTATTCGGTGCCGTAGCCTTCGTCTTCCATGAGTTTGGTCGGCGCGTTGAGAATGGCTTTCGGCGGCGCGAGGGAGCCATACTCTTTTGCGGCGCGCATGGCGGCTTTGTAGGCGACGTAGTTGGCGTTCGATTTCGGCGCGGTCGCCAGATAGACGACGGCTTGGCTCAAGGCGAGTTCGCCTTCGGGGCTGCCGAGAAAGTCATAAGCGTCTTTCGCGGCGCTGCAAACAACGAGCGCCTGCGGGTCGGCCATGCCAATGTCTTCGACCGCCATTCTGACGAGGCGGCGCGCCAGGAACAGACGATCTTCGCCGCCGTCCAACATGCGGCAGAAATAATAGAGTGCCGCGTCCGGGTCGGAGCCGCGCACGCACTTATGCAGCGCTGAAATGAGATTGTAATGGCCTTCACGCGACTTGTCATAGAGCGGCGCGCGGCGCTGTACGAGTTTGACGAGAGCGTCGCGATTGATCGGTTTGGCGTTGTCTGGAAAGGCGGAGAAGACGTCTTCGGCGAGGTTGATGATGGAGCGGCCGTCGCCGTCGGCCATACCTTTCAAGGCATCGCGCGCGTCGGCATCGACGGGAATCTTGCGGCCCATTTCGGTTTCAGCACGTGCAAGCACCGTTTCGAGCGCCGCGTCGTCGAGGCGGTTCAACGTCAAGACGCTGGCGCGGGAGAGCAACGCGGCGTTGAGTTCGAACGAAGGGTTTTCCGTCGTCGCGCCAACGAGCGTAATGGTTCCGTCTTCCATATGCGGCAGGAAGCTATCCTGCTGGCCGCGATTGAAGCGGTGGATTTCGTCGATGAACAGGAGCGTGCCCTTGCCTTGTTCGCGCAGCGACTTGGCGCGGTCGAAGGCTTTGCGCAGTTCCGCGACGCCGGAGAAGATGGCAGAGAGCTGTTCGAAGGCGAGGTTCGTTTCGCCGGCAAGCAATCGCGCGATCGTGGTCTTGCCGCAACCCGGCGGGCCCCACAGGATCAAGCTCGGCACGCGGCCGCTTTTCAGCATGCGAGTGAGAGTGCCTTCGGGGCCGACAATGTGATCTTGCCCGGTGACGTCGGACAATTTCTGCGGACGCAGGCGATCGGCGAGCGGACGCGGCGCGCTTTTCTCTAGTCCCGCTGCTTCAAAGAGATTGCTCATGGGGGAGGTTATAGGGGGGCCGTGTTGATCGAGCAAATGGGGGATGGTGCGCGGCATCTGTGCGATGTGGAGAAAAGCGGTGGGGGCGGCACAGGTGTGTCACGGCGTTGAACGGTACCTTGCCCGTGCTTGAACCGGGGCGGTTGCGGGGGGGATGTCAGTCGCGGTATCAATAAAACGCTTCCAAAGGTGCAATTCACGTCATGGTCTCCACAAATAGCGCGGTCCAAATCATCCGGTATGCCGATCGCGCTCGTGACGCAGGGCTATTGGCGGGCATTGACCGGGTGTTCTTCGAATCCAGCAACACGCAGAGCTTTGCGAGCGAAGACGCGCGTCAGGCTTTTCGCGAACGCTGGCTTGGCCGCTATCTCGTGCACGATCCCGAATTTGCCTATGTCGCACTGGCGCGCGATCAAACGGTCGCCGGCTACCTGGTTGCGAGCCTCGACGATCCGGCGCGCACGGCGCGATTTTCCGATGTTCCCTATTTCCCCCACTTTGCGAATTTGACTGCCAGCCTACCCCGCACATCTGCACGTCAACCTTGGGACGCCGTTCCGCAACCGCGGCGTCGGCGGCGAACTGATCAAGTGCTTTCTGGCAGATGCGAGCGCCGCTGGAGTGCCCGGCGTTCACGTTGTGACGAGCCGGGGCGCGCGCAATGCCGCCTTCTACAACCGGAACGGCTTTAGAGAAGCGGGGGCATTCGGCTCGGGCGAGCGTGAGATTGTATTTCTTGCGCGGTCACTTGACCGGAAAACAGTCTAGCTCTGCGCAACACGCTTTTTTTCCACATCAATATGCGCGTTCTGAAGAGCAGGCTTGCAGTTGGTGGGCTGAGAGGGAATGGTCGCGCATCATGACGTTCCGATTCATACACACCGCCGATTGGCAGCTCGCCAAGCCGTTCGCCAGTCTGCCGCCGGCACTTGCCGGGGAACTTGGCGCAGCGCGGCTTGGCGTTATCGCGCGCGTCGCATCGATTGCGCGCACGGAAGGTGCGGCCCATGTGCTCGTCGCGGGGGATGTGTTCGACGGCGAGCAGATTGAATCCGCGACCATCAGGCGTGCGCTTGAGCAGTTGCGCCAGGAAGCGGGGATCACGTGGGTACTGCTGCCGGGTAATCACGATCCGGCGCGGGCCGGCGGATTGTGGGAGCGCATCGCGCGCATCGGCGTGCCGGTAAATGTTGTGGTACTGACTGAAAGCAAGCCGTTTGCGCTTTCGCCCGAAGCTGTGTTGCTGCCAGCGCCACTGACGTCGAAAAATCCGGGCCGCGATCCAACAGAATGGATGGATCATGCTGAGACTCCGGCAGGTGCATTGCGTATCGGCCTGGCGCATGGGTCAGTCCAAGGGTTTGGAAGCGAGGGCGAAAGCAACGTGCTGCTGGCGCGTGACCGGGCCGCGCGGGCGGGCTTAGCGTATCTGGCGCTCGGCGACTGGCATGGCGCCAAACAGATTGACGCCAGAACATGGTATTCCGGCACGCCCGAGCCTGACCGGTTCAAGGACAACGCCGCGGGAAAGGTTCTCAGCGTAAGCGTAGATGGATCGGCGCTACCGTCTGCGAAGCTTATTGACAGCGCTCAGTTCAGTTGGCTGCAAATCGCAGCAACAGTGCGATCAATCGCCGATGTGCAAGCGCTGGAACGCCAGCTTTCCGCTTTTCCGGATGCATCCTCTCGTGTCCTCCTTCAGCTCACACTTTCCGGCGCTTTGACGCTTTCCGAGTACTCCGAATACGAATTGTGGAAGCAAACGGTTGAAGGGCGCGTGCGCCACATCGCAACGGATGAAACCGGTCTTGCCGTCAGCGCTACGAGTGCAGAACTCGAAAGTCTTGATCGCATCGGGGGACATGATGGGACGCAGGGCGGCGTGTTGACGGCTGCTGCGTGCCAGCTCGCGGCCATTGCGCAGGATCTGTCCCACCCTCAAAGAGATGCTGCTGAACTCGCTCTGCGCCGCTTGTTCGCGTTCGTTGCGGAAGATCGCGAGGCGCACGCATGAGAATTCTTGCTCTCCGGCTTGCGTCTTTCCGGCGCTTTAGCGCGCCCGTTGCCATCGAGGCGTTTGACGCTGGCCTCAACGTCCTCTCAGGCCCGAACGAATTCGGCAAATCGACGATTTTTCAAGCGCTCGAAGCGGTGTTTCTGCTGCGTCACGCTACGTCAGGTGCCGTTCTTGACGCTATGCGTCCGCGCGCGGGCGGCGAGCCGCTGGTTGAAGTTGATTTTGAAACGCCTGAAGGTCAATGGCGTATTCGCAAGCAGTTCGGCCGCGGAAAGGCGGCTGTCCTAACCGATTTGAAAACTCTGAAAGCAGTGGCGCTCGCCGCCGAAGCGGAGGAGCGCTTGGCAGCGTTGACAGGCGTTGCAAGTGACGGGCCGGGACAGGCGGCGCCGGGCCGGATAGGGTTGGTCTGGGTTCGCCAGCAGCGCGCACTCCTCCCGCCCGATCCGGATATCGATCCTTTGACCGGAAAGCCGAAGCCACGTGGCGAAGCATCCGCTCTAATCGAACTTCTCGGCCGGGAAGTCGAGGCGGCAGCGGGCGCCGGTGCCGCCGCGCGGATCAATCAGCGGGTGAAATCGGCACTCGGCGAATTAATTACTCCCGGGCGTGAAGGTGCCAAACGGGGTGGCGCTTACGATTTGGCAATCAAGGCGCGTGATGAGGCGCGAAGCAGCTTGGCGCGCGCACGGCAGATGGCAGACGCTAGCGAACGGCGCATGGCGGGGATAGCGGAGATGGCCGCGTCTTTGGCGGCATTGGAATCTCCCGAGGTGCGCGCTGCCGGTGAGCAGCGTATTGGGAAATTCGAACAGGCCGTGACGGAGGCCGTCTCGTTGCGTACACGCCGCGATCTAATCGCCGCTGAATTCAAAGCGCGCGACTTGGAGGCAACGAGTGCGCGGCAGGCTCTAGAATTGCACCTTGCCGTTGCGGCACGGCGTGCCGTCTTGGAAGACGCGGTTTCAGCTGCGCACGCGCTTGAAAGCGAGATATCTGTACTTGCAGAAAAACTGAATGCGTGCCGGGCCACCCCGGCAAGATTGCGAAGCTTGTTTGAGCTTGAGCGGGATGTGACGGTCGCGCGCAGCGAAATTTCAAGCCAATTGGCTTCGGTCGAAATTTTGCCCCTGCCGGGGGCGCAAGGCCGGATCAAAGCGGGTGGCATGGCCATCGACGCGCCGGCGCGTCTGACCGTTGCGAGCCGCCTCGAAATTGAGATTGAAGGTGTTGGCTCAATTGCTGTCATCGCTGCGGATCCTGCTAAAGCGGCGGCGGCGCAAGCGCGGCTTGAAGCTGTCGAGGCAGGGTTCAACGCGTGCCTCTTAGAGATTGGCGCCGCAGCACCGGCCGAGGCCCGGATGCGCGGCGAAGCACGTGCGCAGGCTACTGTTGCACTGGATAAAGCGCGTGCGCGATTGTCTGGTTTGGCGCCGAAGGGCGCCGCGTCTCTCGTGCAGGAATTGGCGGGCCTCAATCAAACCGGCCCACCTTTGCAATCCAGGATTGGCGGTACTTCTGAGCGTGCTGCCGAACTTGAGCAGGTGATGCTCGCGCATGAAGCGGCGGCGCGATTGGTACGGCGCGATTACGAAGCAGCATTGGCTGCGGCGCCGGACGAGGTTGGTTTTCGCACCCTTTCCGCCGAACTCGAATCCGAACGCGTATCGGCGGCCCGCAAGGCCGTTGAAGCCCGCCGCATTGCAGTTTTGCTTGAAGGTTTGAAAGGCGAACAATCCGGCGTTGATGAGGACGGCCGTGCCGGCGAAGTCCCCAAGTGGCTTGGCGAAGTGGCCCGCTGCGAGCGAGAGGTCAATCGGTTTGACTCCGAGATCGCGGCGCTGCGCCTCTTGACGGCAACGCTGAGCGACGCTGAAACCAACATCCGCAACAGATATTTCGAGCCGGTGACGCGCGCGATTGCGCCGTATCTCGCGCGGCTATTCCCAGAAGCCGGACTGGACTTCAAAGACAAGTTTTCGCTCGAAGCCTTGAGTCGTGCCGGAGAAAAGGAAGAGTTCGCGACCTTGTCGGATGGAACGCGCGAACAGCTTGCTGTGTTGGTGCGTATGAGCTTTGCCAAGCTGATCGCCGAGCGTGGCGCACCTGCGCCTTTGATCCTCGACGATCCGCTGGTCTATTCCGACGACGCGCGGCTAGAAGCCATGTGCCGTGCACTTGAAGACGCGGCAGCGCAGCATCAGGTTATTCTCCTGACCTGCCGGGAAAAGGCGTTTGAAAAAATTACTGGCCACCGGCTCGCGGTCACGAGCTGGCAGCCAGTTTAGAATTTCTCGCGCTTCAGTTGTTGCTCACGCTTCAGTTGTTGAATGAAGGAAGGCGCGGCGGAACGATGGTAACGTCTGCTTCGGATTCTTCCAGTTCCATCGCTGGTTCGATGGCCGCAAACCTAGCGGCAGGCGCAGGAGCGTTCACGACTGCGCCTGTGCGCGGATCGTCCGTTGTGCGGCGTGACTTACCTTCGAACAAGGCTCCCTGTTCGATGGATAGAGCGTTGTGATAGATGTCGCCATCCACCTGACTGGTCGCCTGAAGCATGACGCGCTTGCCGCGAATTGAACCGGTGACATGGCCGCGGATTACGACTTCTTCTGCGACGATGCCGCCGGAAATATTGGCGTTCTGACCGACGATAACGTGGCTGCCGTGAATGTCGCCATCAACGACACCATCGACTTGAACCTCGCCCTTGGACATCAGATTGCCCGTGATGACGAGATCGGGTCCGATGACCGATACCGAAGCGCGGTCAGTGGCTCTCTGACTGGCAAGGATTGGCCGCGCCGGAAATGCCTTCAATTGATCGTTGGCGGCGGGATTGGATTGAATACGTGCGGTCTCTGGTTCCGTCCGGCGGAAATTTGGTAACATGCGTGACTCCCCTCTAACTCAACCTAAAGTAACTGCCCCGCACCCGTTCATCAGCCGCACGCACCACTTCCCGCCTGCAACGAGCACTGCTGATTCGCGTAACACTAACGTTGTCCTGGGTCAGTAGGCCGGCCCGGCTATCCACCGGTAATCCCCAGGAATGAACTCGAATATCGGCTTGTTATGCCATGAGTGTGGCAGAGGGTCCACGATTTACCCAATTTAAGGCGCCGGCGTACCGGCTCAAAGTTCTTTGACCGCGGCCAGCACCTCCCCGGCGTGCCCGGGTACTTTGACTTTACGCCAGCTCTTGGCAATGCGACCGGCTTTATCGATGAGGAATGTGGAACGTTCCACCCCCATGTATTTCTTGCCATACATGGATTTTTCCACCCAAACGCCATAGGCCTGCGCAACGGCTTTTTCGGGATCGGCGGCAAGTCTTAGATCGAGGCCATGCTTGGACTTGAACTTGGCGTGGCTTTCTGTGCCGTCGGGCGAAATGCCAATGATTTCTGCGCCAGCGGCTCGAAAATCAGATGCCAGACAGGAAAAGTCTTTCGCTTCCGCAGTGCAACCCGAAGTGTCGTCTTTGGGGTAAAAATACAGAACGACCGGCCGGCCCTTGAATTTTGACAGCTCGATCGATTTTCCGCTGTCGTCTTGGAGCTTAAACCCGGGTGCTTTGCCGCCGTCGTTTGTCACAGGGGGTGCCTTTCTTTTGTCGTTATTCATCGGGTACTTGGTTATGGCGCTTGCTGGATCAGTTGCTGAGTTGCGTTATGCCGCGCATGGCAGTGGCTGCGGCGAGCGTTTGCCATTGCTGGGGCGTACTTTGCTGATCAATTGGCGACGGGGCAAGGAGAGACGTTGAATTCGATCCCGACAGATCAGCCCGCGAAGTCAGAGCGCTCGGATGTCACCACTACAGGGACACGTCCGCCGCCACTTCCGCCTGCCCGTCCGCCGGGTGCAGCACGGCAAGTTGACGTCCGTGCCGGTCCCGCGTTACCGGCCGGGGTCGGTCGCGCGCTTTCAGCCGCAGCGCCACTAGCACGGCGCGCGGTGAGGGTTCTCACATATACATTAGTGCCGCTTGCCCTGTTGGCACTCATTGCGAGTGGCGTGATAGCCATGCGGCTGCGCCACGGACCGATATCTTTCGACATCCTGGTGCCGCCGATCGAACGTGGCATTAACGCAGAACTCGACGGCAATACGGTCAAAATCAAAAGCGCGGAGCTCCGGCTGGCAAACGGCGGCGGACTGGAGTTCCGCTTAGTCGATATGAGTTTTTCCGACGCGTCGGGTGCCATCGTTGCCGCCGCGCCGTTATCCGCGGTCAGTATTTCAACCTCCGCACTCTGGCGCGCGCGCATCGTGCCGGAAAAGGTCGTGCTTATCGATCCTGAGATCAACCTCGCGTTCAGTGAGGAAACAGGCTTGTCGATGAGCCTATCCAAGCTTTCCGCGCCAGATAAGTCTGGTGCCGGCAATTCTTCAGGTGCGTCAAAGGATACGCCGCCGCCCCCGGGGGCTAAGATAGAAGGTGTTGCAGCCGCTGACGGCACTCGGACAGAGAAACCCATTGCTAAACCGCTCAATCTTGCAAAACTATTGAGCGAGTCGTCTGCCCGCGCGCGCCGGAAAATGGATGCTACATCCTACCTGAGCGAATTCGGGATGCAGAACGCAACCGTTGTGCTCGATTATGCCGGTCAGCGCAGTTCCTGGCGCATTACGGATGCAAGTATCGATTTTAATCACAAACGCAAACGCAGTGTCATTTCGGGCCGTGCGACGGTTGCCTCCGATCGCGGACCTTGGGCTTTTTCGTTTCTGACGGATGAGACGGATAAAGCCGGCCGGCTCGTGGTCAAGACCGCTATACGCGATCTCGTGCCGTCAACCCTTGCAGCCGCAGCGCCGCCACTCGCGCTTCTCAAAATGTTTGACGTGCCGGTGGCGGGTGATGCCAGTGTCGAACTGGCAATTGAAGGAGATATCGAGAAGGCCGAGATTGCTCTCGAAGCCGGAGCTGGGCGTTTGGTGCTGCCAGGGGTGAGTGCAGATCCGTTCCGTTTGACGGCCGGGCTCTTTCGTTTGAGTTACGATGGCATTGAGCGGCAGTGGCAGCTCTCGCCGAGCCCTGTCAAATGGGCCGATGGCAATATCCAATTTTCCGGCTCTGCCAAGGATATTTCTGGAGAGAAGGGTCCGCCTGTCTGGCGCTATACGCTGGAAGGAAAAAATGGGACGCTGGAAGCGAACGAATTCAAGGTGCCACCTTTGGCACTCGAACAGTGGAGTGTCATAGGCACCATTATTCCGCGCCGTGGCGTGGTCGAGGCCGGTGATTTCCGTATCAAAGGCGGTGGCGGCGAGATTGCCATCAAGGCTATGACTCAAGCGGGTCCACAAGGGCAGAGTTCGCGCGCCGACGTGACATTCACTCCCATGCCACTCGATACATTGAAGGCAATGTGGCCTCGCGCACTTGCTCCAGGCGCCCGTGCGTGGATTGGCGAACGCGTGACGTCTGCCGATTTCAAGGGCGGGACCGTGCGCTTCGCCAGCGGCGAGTTCATGCATGGAGAAGCACCCAACCTGGGTGACGTGGGAGAGCGACTCTCTGCAACGTTTGAAGTGGCTGATGCGACGGTGGCCGCGTTAGACGGGATGGTCCCTATAGTTGCGCCGCGCACACTCATCCGGCTTGAAAATAACGCGCTAGAAGTCGCCATTCCGGAGGCCCATGCTGTTCTTCAAGGCAACCGCAAAGTGCCGATCAAGGGTGGTCGTCTCACGTCTCCAGACGTCATGGGGCCGCGCCCCGACGGTGAAATCGTGTTTTCCGTGCAATCCGCGCTCGGGCCGTTCCTCGAAACGGTCGAGACGCTCCCAGTTAGGCCCGTGCGTGAAGCCGCGCCGCTGCCGAAAGCGGCAGATGGCAAAGTTGACGCGCAATTCAAGATCAAGTTGCCACTTGTTTCCGGTCTCAATGCCGATGAAGTTGCGATTGAAGGAAAGGCCAAGATCACCGACGGCCGATTTGGCAAGGTTGGCGGACAGTTCGATGTGCAGGGCTTTACGCTAGCGCTTGATCTCACCGGCGCCGCCTTGGAGGCCAAGGGAGATCTACTCGTCAACGGCGTGCCGGCCAAAATTATAGCTCAGCGCATTTTTGCGGCGCAAGCAGACCAGCAGCCGCCTGTCAAAGTCACAGCCAGTCTCGATGACACAGATCGCAACCAGCTCGGCCTCGATATCAACGATCTCGTGAGTGGTGTTGTTCCCATAGAAGTTACAATGCAAAAAGGTGCAGGAACCTGCACCGGTCATCCACCTCAAGGCCGATCTGACCAATGCGGAGCTCAATATCGAGCCGATCGCGTGGCGCAAGGCGCAAGGGCGTCCTGCGGTGCTGGAAACGGACATAGCGACGGGTAAGTCCCACAAGACGGAATTGCAGAATTTCAAAGTGGCTGGCGATGACGTCGCCATTGAAGGCTGGGTTGGCGTTGGCGCCGACAATAAGATGAAGGAGTTCTTCTTTCCAGAGTTCTCGCTGAATGTTGTCTCGCGTCTCGAAGTTCAAGGCACGCGCGGCGGCGACGGAGTTTGGAACATCAAGGCGAACGGCAAAAACTTCGATGGCCGCGATTTCTTCAAGTCGTTGTTCACGGTCGGCGACGAACCGAAGGCGAAGCCCGCAAAGCCAGCGCCCGGCATTGATCTGGCTGCCGATATCGACAACGTCATCGGCCACTCGGAAGTTTCGTTACGCCAATTAAAATTGAAGCTCTCGTCGCGTGCAGAAAAGTTGACGAAATTGGATGCGCGAGGCTCGCTCGACGGAGGCGCGCCACTTGCGGCGGTGCTTGAGACCAAGCCAGGCGGTCCGCGGCGGCTGCTTGCCGATTCAACTGACGCCGGCGCGACTATGAAACTCTTAGACTTTTATCCGAATGTCCAGGGCGGAAGGTTGCAGCTTGAAGTCAACCTTGATGGCAAGGGCAACGCAGAAAAGACGGGTGTTTTGTGGGTCAACAATTTTAAAGTGCTGGGCGACCCCATTGTCAGCGAAGTCGTTGGCAGCGCCGATCAGGGCCGGCCTGCCATTAGCGGCAAGAAGCACGTGACGCGCGAGGTCTTCAACTTCGATCAGCTCAAAGCGCCGTTTTCCATTGGCTACGGCCAGTTTGTGCTGGAAGAATCGTATGTCAAAGGCCCGGTCATGGGGGCCAACATGCGCGGAAAGGCCGATTTCAAGACCCGGCGTGTCAACATCGGCGGGACTTACATTCCGCTGCAGGGTTTGAACGGTGCGCTCGGTGGCATTCCCTTGTTGGGACAGATCCTGTCTGGCGCACATGGCGAAGGAATATTCGGCATCACATTTGCGGTGCAAGGCGCGATGGCGCAGCCACAAGTTCTCGTCAATCCGCTGTCGATCGTAACGCCGGGAATTCTGCGCGGGCTTATGGAAATGACGCCTTATGATCCAAAGATCCAAGCGCGTGAAGCGAAGGCGCCGTCCAAACCGGTAGAGCAGCGTGTGCGCGCATCGCCCCCCCCAGTTGATGTCGCCGCGCCTCCCGCACGCAAGCCGCGCCCTGCTCCGGCCGCGCCCGACATCTCTGATGGGTGGTCATCGACGACGGCGCCGTAGCGCTCATTGCGCCGGTTGGGCGAACTAGACAGGCTTCAGAAGAACGTGTTTTTTCTTGCCAAGCGAAAGCTTGATCACGCCACTGGCTGCGGCATCGGTCAACGTGAGCGTGGCTTTGTCGCTCGCGACGCCCTCGTCGTTGACCTTCAATCCGCCACCTTGAATTTGGCGGCGCGCTTCGCTGTTCGTCGCAACAAGCCCGGCTTTGACGAAGGCTGCGAGCACGCCAAGTCCTGCTTCCAGTTCTGTCCGGCCGATTTCGATTGCTGGAAGATCGGCCGCAAGCGTGCCTTGCTCAAAGGTCTTTTTGGCAGTCTCTGCGGCAGCATCAGCCTTGTCGCGCCCGTGAATGAGTGCGGTGGCTTCAGTCGCCAACACCTTCTTGGCTTCGTTGATGTCCGCACCTTGGAGCGCGCCAAGTTTAGCGATCTCGTTCATCGGCAGCATCGTAAAAAGCTTCAAGAAACGCGCGACGTCGGCGTCCTCCGTGTTGCGCCAGTATTGCCAGTAATCGTAAACGGAAAGCTGTGCTTCATTGAGCCAAATTGCGCCCGAAGCAGTTTTCCCCATCTTGGCGCCGGAAGCCGTCGTCAACAGCGGGCACGTCAGTGCGAGTAGTTGTTCCTTCACACCCATGCGCCGCCCAAGATCGATGCCCGTGACGATGTTGCCCCACTGATCCGAGCCGCCCATCTGCAAGTTGCAGCCATAGCGGCGCGCGAGCTCCACGAAATCGTAGGCCTGCAGCAGCATGTAGTTGAATTCGATGAACGAGAGTTCTTGCTCGCGATCCAGGCGCATCTTTGCGCTGTCCATAGTCAACATGCGGTTGACGGAGAAGTGGCGGCCGACGTCACGCAGGAAGTCGATGTAGTTCAACGGCGCGAGCCACTCGGCGTTGTCGACCATAATGGCGCCGGTCTTGCCGTCGCTGAATTTAAGAAAGCGCGAGAAGACTTGTTTGATGCCGTTTTTGTTGGCGTCGATTTCTTCAACCGTGCGCAATTGGCGCGATTCGTCCTTACCCGAAGGGTCGCCAACGCGTGTTGTGCCGCCGCCCATGAGCGCAATTGGTTTGCCGCCGGTTTTTTGCAGCCAGGCGAGCATCATGATGGAGATGAGCGAGCCGACGTGCAGCGAGGGCGCCGTGCAGTCATAGCCGACGTAGGCAATGAGTTTGCCGGCGGCCGCTTCATTGTCGAGGGCCTCCAAATCCGAGCACTGGTGTATAAAACCGCGCTCGGAGAGGATGTTGAGAAAATCAGATCTGAGCTTGGTCATGGGACAACTGATCGATATCTGGGCTACGAGGCCTTGTGCTATGAGACACTGTGGCCTTGGTCTAGTGTTACGCTAAAGGCAAGCGCCGCCTCAAGGTTCGAGGCGGCAGACATGAGCACGGGAAGGCTCTAGGGGCAAGGTCTGGATGAGCAAGGTTTTCCAAGCGCTGGGTTTGATGAGCGGGACGTCGCTCGACGGCATCGACGTGGCCCTCATTACGACCGACGGCGAAAGTCACGTCGTGCGCGGACCGGCGATGACGCTGCCCTATACGCCCGAAATACGGGCACTGCTGCTGGCAGCCATCGAAGATTCCAAAGACATTACGGACCGCCGCTCCCGGCCTGCGCATTTGCCTCACGCCGAGCGCGAATTGACGGAGTTGCATGGGGCCGCTGTGTCGCACTTTTTGCGCAAGCAGGGGATATCGCGCGATCAGATTGAAGTAATTGGTTTCCATGGTCAGACGGTGCTGCACAGGGGCGCCGCTGCCGGAATGCGCCTCAAGCCAAACGGAGAACCTCATTGGGCTCCGAGTCCCGGGATAACGGTACAACTCGGGCTCGGCGAAATGCTAGCCGATCTCACTCGCATTCCTGTCGTCTACGATTTGCGCGCCGCGGATGTTGCGGCGGGCGGGCAGGGCGCGCCTCTGGTGCCGGTTTATCATCAGGCGTTGACGGCCAAACTTCCGCAGCGCCCGGTTGCTATCGTCAATATAGGTGGCGTTGCAAATGTCACTTGGATCGGCCGCGATGGCCGCTTGCTGGCTTTTGATACCGGCCCCGGCAACGCGCTGATCGATGATTGGATGCGCGCGAAAGTGCGCTTCGATTACGACGCCGATGGTGAGATGGCGGCGCAGGGGACAATCAACGCACACGCGCTGCATACCTACCTCAATCATGCGTATTTCAATGCGCCGCCGCCGAAATCTCTAGACCGCAATTCTTTCGCGCTCGATGCTGTTGCGGCACTGGGTGCCGAAGATGGGGCGGCGACACTTACAGCCTTTACGGCCGAGACGATTGCGCGCGCGCGCCAGCACATGCCGGAAGAACCGGAACTGTGGATCATCTCAGGCGGCGGGCGGCGCAATGGCACGCTCATGAGTATGCTGGCGGGTCTCGTGCATTGCGCCGTTGTGCCAGCAGAAGCTGCCGGATTGAATGGCGACAGCTTGGAAGCAGAAGCGTGGGGCTATCTTGCGGTGCGCAGCCTCAAAGGCTTGCCCATCACGTTCCCAGGCACGACCGGCGTTGCGGAGCCGATGCGCGGGGGCGTGCTTGCCAAGCCTAAGACAAATATTTTTGCGACGCCTAAACCAGCCAATGAGGATTGAAGCATGTCAATGTTCAGAGCCGGATTAGCCGCTGCCGCGGTTTTCATCGGTGCTATCGCGGCGTTGCTCGGCGTTGTTATGCTCGTCAGTGCGCTGGGCAGCGGGACCATTGCCATAAGTTATGGAGCTGGCGCTGACGCCGTTGCTGAAACGGTTTCGCGAGCTGGCGATTCCGGCAGGTTCTGGCGGCTTGTTGCGGCTTTAGGTGTAGGTCCGCTGGTGCTCGGGACGGCCGCCGCCATGTGGGGCAGCCGCCAACTGCGGCGCTAATTGCGTCAGCGCCTCACTCGTCGTCGTCGTCGCCGGATGATGCGGTCGCGGGTGGTGCACTTGTGGCTTCAAGCCGCTCAAGTTCGCGCTGACGGGCACGTTGCAATTCGCGTTCGCGCTCGCGTTCCTTTTCGCGTGCCCGGTCCTTTTCGAACTGAGACATGCGTTCGTCCACATAGCTGCCGACGATTTTGCCGAGTTCGTCGGTCTTGTTTTCGAAGAAGTGGTTCGCGCCCGGCACGATCTCGTGCGTGATCTTGATACCCTTCTGGGTCTTGAGCTTGACCGACATTTCCGCGACCGAAGCCGTTGGGACAACGCGGTCCTTGTCGCCGTTGATCATCAGGCCGGAAGACGGACAGGGAGCGAGGAACGAGAAGTCATAGAGGTTGGACGGAGGTGCGACACAGATAAAGCCGTCGATTTCGGGCCGGCGCATCAAGAGCTGCATGGCAATCCAGGTGCCAAACGATACGCCCGCGATCCAGCAGGTCTTGGCGTCCGGTTTGACGAGTTGCAGCCAGTCGAGCGCTGACGCTGCGTCCGCGAGTTCGCCCGGGCCGCCATCCCAAACGCCCTGGCTGCGGCCAACGCCGCGGAAATTGAAGCGCAGCACCGAAAATCCGCGTGCCGCGAAGGAGTGGTAAAGCGAGTAGACGACCTGGTTATTCATCGTGCCCCCGAACTGGGGGTGGGGGTGGAGAATAAGGGCAATCGGGCTGTCACCGTTGGTTTCGTGGTGGTAACGGGCTTCGATGCGGCCAGCGGGACCGTTGATAATAAGTTCGGGCATCTCAAACTTTCTCAGGTTTCAGTAAATCTGGGCTTTTCAAGCATTTGCCCTTCGAGATCACGAGTGCGGGACCGTGGACACTTAAGCCGTTGCTGCGGCATTCACGACCTCGTGCGGGTCCAATTCTATCCTTGACTAGTGGGGTCGGGATTTACATATTGCAGTCAAGTTTAGAACTATTCGAAAGAATAGGGTTGCCGCACGTCGTAGCAGCGCAGCTCAGGGCGCGTCTCTTAGCACGAGACCGGGTGGCAAAAGCAAGTGTGTTGGATTTCGCCGCCATTTGGGGTGGTGCCAGTCCAGGAGAATTTGGGTCGTGGAACTGAATACCAAAGGGCGTTATGCGGTTATGGCGATGGCGGAACTCGCCCGTCATGCGAGTGATACAGCGCTGCCCCTTTCGCAAATTGCCGAACAGCAGAAGCTGCCGCTTCCCTATCTCGAACAGTTGTTCCTGCAGTTGCGCCGCGCCGGCCTTGTCGACAGCGCGCGTGGACGTTCTGGCGGCTATCGCTTGGCGCGGGCGGCAACTGAAATTTCCATCGCCGATGTGATGACGGCGGTCGAAGAAGAAACGCATTTCACCCGCTGCACGGACGAAGCGCACGGCTGCCAGGGCGGCGAGCGCTGCATCACGCACGGACTTTGGCAGGGCTTGAGCGACGCCACCGCGTCATATCTGAAGTCTGTCACGCTGCACGACGTCGCTTCGAGCAAAGGTAAGACGCTTAATCGCCCGTTCAACTTCAATGCAAAGCCGCGCACTTATCTCGACTACAACGCTACCGCACCTCTACGTCCCGAAGCACGCAAAGCTATGATCGCGGCGCTCGACGTGACCGGCAACGCTTCGTCGGTTCACGGCGAAGGGCGGCGCGCACGCGGGATTGTCGAAGCAGCGCGCGAAGAGGTCGCCCGGCTCGTTGGCGCGAAGCCGTCCGAAGTCGTCTTCACCAGCGGCGCGACCGAAGCGAATGCTTGGGTCATGGCGCAGGGCTGGGATACGATTTTCGTTTCCGGTATCGAGCACGACAGCGTTTTGGCCCCGGCGAGAGCATCAGGCGCTCACATCATCGCCATTCCGGTTGGAGCAGACGGCGTCGCGCTCGTCAGCGAAGTTGCACGTCACGCGCAAAGTGGCGTCAAATTGGGCCGCACGCTTGTTGTTCTTCAATTGGCCAACAACGAAACCGGCGTTATTCAGCCCATTGCCGAACTCGCAGTGCTTGCCCGCGAACAGAACTTTGCCATGCATGTCGATGCGGTACAGGGCGCAGGCCGGTTGCCGATTGATTTCGCCGCTCTCGGCGTCACGACGCTCAGCATTTCCGCGCACAAGATGGGTGGACCCAAGGGTGTCGGCGCGCTGCTTATTCGCGATCATGTTGATCTCGTGCCGTTCGTGCGCGGAGGTGGGCAAGAGCGCCGCCGCCGGGCGGGCACCGAAAACATTGCGGCCATCGCCGGCTTTGGCGCGGCCGCGGCAGCAGCCAATGCGGCGCTCGCAGTGAGTGAGCGGATTGCTGCGATGCGCGACAGCCTCGAAGAGGGCGTGCGCAAATTATCGCCTAACGCGCTGCTCATTGGCGCTCAATCTCCGCGCCTTGCAAACACCTCAGCCATTGCGCTTCCGGGAAAGCACGCGGAGAGCATGGTCATCAAACTCGATCTCGCTGGAATTGCGGTGAGCGCGGGTGCCGCTTGCTCGTCCGGCAAAGTCGGTGTCAGTCACGTTTTGCAGAGCATGGGATTTGATGCAAGCGTTGCGGGTGCCGCAATCCGCGTCAGCCTTGGCCCCGAGACAACCGAGAACGACATCGCGGCATTTCTGACCGCGTGGAAGACAATTGTGAGCCAATCGGCGCTCGCTGCGTAACAAATATGAGGCCCCAAAAGGGCTCGACAAGGAGACGAAAAGACAA
This sequence comes from uncultured Alphaproteobacteria bacterium, assembly GCA_963819605.1. Classification (GTDB taxonomy): domain Bacteria; phylum Pseudomonadota; class Alphaproteobacteria; order Rhizobiales; family Hyphomicrobiaceae; genus Hyphomicrobium_B. Next base: position 191,893 of record CAWFWU010000019.1, read on the forward strand.
TGGCCGCAGTCAAGGAGACGATCGATCAGGTCAAGACGATCGACGTCGATCTTTATAAGTATGGGTTTGAAACCAAGATCGAAAGCGTGAAAGCGCCCAAGGGACTGGACGAATTGACCGTGCGCTATATTTCAGCGAGGAAGGACGAACCTGCGTGGCTGCTTGAATGGCGTCTCGAAGCCTTTACGCGCTGGAAGGCAATGGCCGAGCCGAATTGGGCCAAGGTTCACTATCCAAAAATCGACTTCCAGGACCTCTATTATTACTCGGCACCGAAATCGACGGAAGGACCGAAAAGCCTCGCAGACGTCGATCCTGAACTCTTGAAGATGTACGAAAAGCTCGGCGTGCCGCTGAAGGAGCAGGCCATTTTGGCTGGCGTCCAGGGTTCGCGCGTGGCGGTTGACGCCGTCATCGACAGCGTCTCGGTGGTCACGACCTTCAAGGAAGAACTCAAGAAGGCCGGCGTCATCTTCTGCTCGTTTTCGGAAGCTGTGCGCGAGCATCCTGAGCTCGTGAAGAAGTATTTAGGGTCCGTCGTGCCGCAGTCCGATAACTATTATGCGGCGCTGAATTCGGCCGTGTTTTCCGACGGGTCGTTCGTCTACATCCCGCCGGGCGTCAGATGCCCGATGGAACTGTCGACCTATTTCCGCATCAATGAAAAGGAAACCGGCCAGTTCGAGCGCACGCTTATCATTGCCGAGCGCGGTTCTTTCGTCAGCTATCTCGAAGGCTGCACGGCGCCGATGCGCGACGAAAATCAGCTGCACGCTGCTGTCGTCGAACTTGTGGCAATGGATGAGGCCGAGATCAAATACTCGACCGTGCAGAACTGGTATCCGGGCGATAAGAACGGCAAGGGCGGGATTTACAACTTCGTGACCAAGCGCGGCGATTGCCGTGGCCATCACTCAAAGATTTCCTGGACGCAGGTTGAAACGGGGTCTGCCATCACTTGGAAGTATCCAAGCTGCATCTTGCGCGGCGATTATTCACGCGGCGAGTTCTATTCGATCGCGGTGTCGAACGGCTATCAGCAGGTCGATAGCGGCACCAAGATGATCCATCTCGGCAAAAACTCGTCGAGCCGCATTATCTCGAAGGGCATTGCCGCCGGGCACTCGCAGAACACCTATCGCGGGCTCGTCTCGGCGCATCGCAAGGCGACCGGCGTCAGGAATTTTACGAACTGCGATAGTCTCCTCATCGGCGACAAGTGCGGCGCGCATACCGTGCCCTACCTCGAGGCCAAGAATTCGAGCGCGCACTTCGAGCATGAAGCGACGACCTCGAAAATTTCCGATGACACGCTGTTTTATTGCCAGCAGCGGGGGCTCTCCAAGGAAGAAGCCATCGCGCTTGTCGTCAACGGCTTTGTGCGCGACGTGCTGCAGCATCTGCCGATGGAGTTCATGGCGGAGACGCAGAAGCTGATTGGGATTTCGCTTGAGGGGAGTGTTGGGTGATGGGAGCGGCGATGACACGCGAAGAAGTGGACAAAGTGCTCGGTCGAATTAGGTCGTGGCCTTTTGAACATCAAGCCAAGCTTGCAGAGTTAGCCGAATTGATCGAGGCGCAGCAGCAAAGCGCATTTCCGGAAGATGAAACAACGCGCGCCGCAGTCGCGGAAGGCTTGGCGCAAGCGCAACGCGGCGATTTTGCGAGCGATGAGGAGGTCAAGGCTGCATTCCAACTGTTCAAACAATGATTGTCCGGTACACGAAGCGTGCGTTGAGGGATTTGAATTCGATTGCGGACTACATTTCGGAGCACAACAGGAAAGCAGCATCGGATATCGAGCAGGCGATTTCGCGGACAGCAGACAACTTGGCAGACTTCCCGATGCTTGGGATCGAATTGAAGGAACTCAAAGTGCGTAAAAGCCTGGTGCCAAAGTTCGAGTACGCAATCTACTACCGCGTTGAACTCGGCGAAGTGTGGATTGTTCACATCCGGCACGGCAGGCGGAAGCCTTTGGAGCTTGGCGATGTCTGAGATTTCAAAAAAGCACGCGCGCAAGATTTGCTTTTCGGCGGAGACGCAGAAGCTGATTGGGATTAGTTTGGAAGGGAGTGTTAGGTGATGACGAGCAATGTCATTCTCGAACTCACTGAACTCTGTGCTCGGATGTTTTATATGCCAACCGCGAGGGAAGTGTCCGAACAACTGTATAGAGAGTGGCAACTTTGGTGGGAGGCTCCGATTATCGGGTTTCTAGCGCCTCTTCTCCTGATTTGTTGCTTTTGGAAACTACGCAGAAGGCGGTGCCAAGAGCGAGAATTGTAGGTTGGGTTAGGCGGCACTGCACTTGTCGCCGTAACCCAACAATCAAGACCAGAGACGTTGAACAAAGCTGTTGGGTTACGCGCGGAATGGGTGTCTGACCCTCTGGGTCTGACACCAACAAAGAACGGAGCAACGGTGTCAGACCCGGAGGGTCAGACACCGCCTGGAAACGGGCCGCGCTAACCCAACCTACAAGTGAAGAACTCGGAGTTGAACTCTAATGCTCGAAATTAAAAACCTGCACGTGAAGCTCGCGGATGAGGACAAAGTCATCCTCAAAGGGCTGTCGCTCAAAGTGCCGAAAGGCGAAGTTCACGCCATCATGGGTCCGAACGGATCTGGCAAATCGACGCTCTCCTACGTCATCGCCGGCCGCGCTGGGTATGAAGTGACGGAGGGCGATATCCTCTGGAACGGCGAAAGCATCTTGGAGATGGCGCCCGACGAGCGCGCCGCCAAGGGCGTGTTCCTCGCGTTTCAGTATCCGATGGAAATTCCGGGCGTCGCGGGGCTTACGTTTCTGCGCACAGCGCTTAACGCCGTCAAGAAGCGGCGCGGCGAGGCGGAAGTCAACGTTGCCGCCTTCATGAAGCTCATCAAAGCAAAGGGCGCCAAACTTAATATCGACGTCGAGATGTTGAAGCGCCCCGTGAACGTCGGCTTTTCGGGCGGCGAAAAGAAGCGCTCGGAAATTCTGCAGATGGCGCTGCTTGAGCCGTCACTGTGCGTGCTCGATGAAACGGATTCCGGCCTCGATATCGACGCGCTCCGTGTTGTCTCCGAAGGCGTCAACGCGCTGCGCGATAAGAACCGCGCGTTCCTCGTCATCACCCACTATCAGCGCCTGTTGAATTACATCGTGCCGGACAAGGTGCACGTTCTCGCCGATGGCAAGATCCAGAAAACCGGTGGCAAGGAATTGGCGCTCGAACTCGAGACGTCGGGTTACGCAGATTATTCAGGTAAGGCAGCTTAAAGGCAGCCATGAGCGAGAATTGTAGGTTGGGTTAGGCCGCTTTGCACTCTATTGTGCGACCATGTGGTCGCGGGCGGCCGAAACCCAACAATCAAGACCAGGGACATTGATGCAAAGTTGTTGGGTTACGCGCGGATCGAAGATGTCATGCCAAGGCCGGCGGATCCGGGCCGCGCTAACCCAACCTATAAGCGAGATGCAAATTATATGAACGTAGCCATCATGAAAACTAAAGCGGAGCAGGCGCTGACAGAAGCGTTCGCCGCATCCGCTTCGCAGCTTCCGGGGAATGCCGGGGTCGCGGCTGCTCGCGCGGACGCTATTGGCCGCTTTAACGCCATAGGCCTGCCGCATCGCCGCGTCGAAGAATGGAAATATACCGACCTTCGCAACAGCCTCAAAGAAGCATTCCGGCCGGCGCTTGAAAACGATGTGGCGGGCAAGACGACGGTTGCCGAATTGATCGTCGCGCTTGGGCCTTTGACCGATATCGATGTGCATCGTATTGCTTTCGTCAACGGGCATTGCTGCGCGGCGCTCTCAGATCTGCAAGGCGCGGCCGGTATCGAGGTGAAGCCGCTGGCTGGCGCACTCGAGGCCGCACCCGAAAAAGTCGCCAATGGTCTCGTCGCTATTGATGGCGGCGAACGCGATACAACGATGACCCTCAATACCGCATTCGTGACGGACGGCGCTGTCGTCGATGTTGCGGCTGGCGCCAAACTCGATAAGCCGCTGCTCATAGTTTTTGTGCGCTCTGGTAAAGACGCGCTCGCAACAACAGTGCGCAACGTCATCACCATCGGCAAAGGCGCGACGGCGACGATTATTGAAGCGCACGTCGCGGTACCGGGTTCAACGCATGACAGTCAGGTTAATGCTCTGACGGAGATGAGCGTGGGAGATGGCGCGACAGTCGCGCATTTCAAGGTCGCGGCCGATCACGGCAAGGCCGTGCATCTTTCCAATTGGAATATTGCGCTTGGGCGCGACACGAACTATCGCGGTTTCCAGTACACATCGGGTCAGGGCCTCGCGCGCAACCAGATCTTTGCTACCTACAAAGGCGAAGGCAGCAAGCTCGATCTCTCCGGCGCATTCCTTGCGCGCGGCGGAGAGCACGTTGATACAACACTGGTGGTCGATCACGCGGTGCCTCATTGCGAAAGCCGGGAACTCTTCAAAGGCGTGCTCGACGGCCACGCCCGCGGTGTTTTCCAGGGAAAAGTGATCGTTCGCCCCAACGCCCAAAAGACCGACGGCAAGCAGATGGCGCAGGCGCTCTTGTTGTCGCCGGACGCGGAATTCGATTCGAAACCAGAACTTGAGATTTATGCCGACGACGTGGTGTGCGGTCACGGCACGACGACGATGGAAATGGACGAAGACCTGCTCTTCTATTGCATGTCGCGCGGGATCCCGGAAAATGAAGCCCGCGCACTGCTGATCGAGTTGTTCATCGGCGAAGCCTTCGATAAGGTGGAACACGAGGAACTGCGCTCGGCGTTTCAGACGATGGCCAGGACTTGGCTTGGTGCGTAACGGCAGGTGCACGCGACAGCAGACTGATTGAAGGAGCCCCGTTTATGGGCAGCGAAGCAAGAGCGATGGCAAAGGCGGGACCGGCACCAGGTGCGGCGGGTTATGACGTCGAGCGTATTCGCGCCGACTTCCCGATCCTCTATCGCGAAGTGCACGGTAAGCCGCTCGTTTATCTCGATAGCGGCGCATCAGCCCAGAAACCGCGCTCGGTCATCGAAGCGATGGATCATGCCTATCGCTTCGAATACGCCAACGTGCATCGCGGCCTGCATCACCTCTCAAACACAGCGACGGAAAACTTTGAAGCCGCGCGCGAAACGGTGCGCCGGTTCCTGAATGCGGGCAGCGCCGACGAGATCGTGTTCACGCGCAACGCAACCAGCGCCATCAATCTCGTTGCCAATGTGCTCGGGCAAAAGGAAATCGGCGAGGGCGACGAAATCGTGCTCTCGATTATGGAGCATCACGCCAATATCGTGCCCTGGCATTTTTTACGCGAGCGTCAAGGCGCGGTGTTGAAGTGGTTGCCGATGAGCGATCAGGGCGAGCTTCTGATTGGCGAACTCGACCGGATGATCACCAAGAAGACCAAGATCGTTGCCATCACGCACATGTCGAACGTGCTCGGCACCGTCAATCCGGTCAAGGAAATCATTCGCATTGCTCACGCCAAGGGCGTTCCCGTTCTTATCGACGGCAGTCAGGCGGTTGTACATATGCCGGTTGACGTGCGCGATCTCGACGCCGATTTCTATGTTTTCACCGGCCACAAGACCTATGGGCCAACCGGGATCGGTGTGCTCTACGCCAAGAAGCACCATCTCGACGCACTCCCCCCTTACGAGGGCGGCGGCGACATGATCGAAACTGTTGCCGTCGATCGCGTGACCTACAACAAGACGCCGCACAAGTTCGAAGCCGGAACGCCCGCCATCGTCGAAGCCATCGGGCTCGGCACCGCACTCAACTACATGATGCAAGTGGGGCGCGATAAGATTGCGCGGCACGAAGCGGATTTGGCGAGTTACGCACATGAGCGGTTGGCGGCGCTGCCATGGCTCAAGCTGCATGGCACGGCGCCCGGTAAGGGTGCGATCTTTTCGTTCACAGTCGAAGGCCTGCACCCGCACGACGTCTCAACCATTATCGATCGTTCGGGCGTTGCCATTCGCGCAGGGCACCATTGCGCGCAGCCTTTAATGGAGCGCCTTGGTGTCACTGCCACGTGCCGCGCCTCATTTGCGATGTACAACACACGGGGCGAAGTTGATGCCTTGGTGACCGCGCTCGTCAAAGCGCACGACCTGTTTGCGTAAAGGACCGATCGCCATGGACAACACAACTGACGAAGATCTGAGAGAAATGGAGCCGGTTAAGTCATCGGCGGCGGCACCGGCTGAAGTCAAAACCACAGCGGCCAATCCTCTGCCGCCCGAAGAAATCGACCGGCTGACGACAGACATCGTCGCGGCCTTGAAAACGGTCTACGATCCTGAAATCCCGGCCGACATCTATGAGCTTGGCCTGATCTACAAGGTCGATGTCGATGACGACCGCAATGTCGATGTTGAAATGACTTTGACCTCGCCGGGGTGTCCCGTGGCGGCCGAAATGCCGGGCTGGGTCGAGGCGGCCGTTAGTACGGTCGCAGGGGTAAATAACGTCAAAGTGACCCTGACTTTTGACCCGCCTTGGGACAAAAGCCGCATGTCGGATGAGGCTCAGCTTGCCGTAAACATGTTCTAAGGTTGGGTCTCGTAAACTGACGCCGAATGCCCATATATCCGGGTGGATGAACACAATAGGTCGAACACAATGCCCTCACTTCGCATGATGCCCAAAGTTATGACCCTGACAGACGCCGCTGCCGCGCGCGTCACGTCCTGATGTCGGCGAAGCCCGGCGTCAAAGGCTTGAAAATCGGCATCAAGAAGGGCGGATGCGCAGGCATGGAATACACCATGAGCTGGGCCGACGAGATCGGCAAATTTGACGAGGTGATCGAAGACCGGGGCGCGGTCGTCATCATCGAGCCGACGGCAGTCATGTACCTGCTTGGCACCGAGATGGACTTCACGACCGGCAAACTCGCGTCTCAGTTCGTGTTCAACAACCCGAACCAGAAGGGTGCCTGCGGCTGCGGCGAGAGCGTTGAGCTTCAACCCGCGACGCCTGAAGGCTTTGGACCAGCCTCACTCTAAGGCCATCTCACAACGGGCGGAGCGCGCCCACATTCGTGCACCCTATGACGGCCTGCGATAGCATCATCGAATTGCTGAAAGAGTGCTTGGGCCCGCTCGGCGCCGTTTCGGTCAGGCGCATGTTTGGCGGCGCGATGGTCTACATTGATGGTGTGGCCGTCGCTCTCTTGGACGGCGATGCCGTCTACTTGAAAGCGGACGATACAACCAAAGCCATGTATGAAGCCGAGGGGCAGGGGCCTTTCGTCTATGAAGGTCAAACACGGCCCGTCACGATGTCGTACTGGCGTATTCCAGAACGGCTTTATGACGAGCCTGATGAGATGCTTGAATGGGCGCGCGCCGCACTTCAGGTCGCTCGTTCTGTGGCGGCAAAGAAAACAAAGCTAAAGGCTGCAGAAAGAAAAACGCCGGCCTCGAAAAAGCCGGCGTCAAAAAAGTCTGGTGCCACATCGAAGCGCCGTTGAGGAGCTGATCAGCGGCCGCCGGGCGTCTTTGATGGGCGCGGCGGCTTGCGCATGAAGGCTGGCATGCTGTCGGCAAAGCCGACCCGCCCACCCGGCTGTTGTTGCTGGTGGGGCTTTGGCTCGGCGGCGCGCGGTTGATCCTTGCGCGGTTCGCGCTTGTCGGGCTTGGCGGGCGTATCGGCCCAGCTGTCGGGACGCTTTTCCCGCTCTGGACGGCGTGGGCGCTGCTCGCTGCGTGGGCTTTCGCTGGTGCGAGGATCAGTTGGTTGAGGTGTTTCTTTCGTCACGCGGGGTGCTCTTGGTTCGCGTTGTTCTCTTGCTGCCCTCGGCTCGCGCTGTTCTCGCTGTTCCCTCTGCTCTCGCGGTTCTCGATGTGCCCGTGGGCTTGCCACCCGAGCCTCTGAGCTGGGTGCTGGCGGTGTGGCGTCAAACTGTGGCTGGTCCCCGCCGGGCTGTTGTGGCTGTGCCCAGATCCGCTCCTTGGCGCGTTCCGGCGAACGTTCTGGTGCCGGTGCGCGCTGTTCTGGCCGTTCAGGACGTGGTCCACGCGGTTCCTGCGGGCCGCGATCCGCGCGCGGTTCTGGTCGCGAGCCGCCTCGGCCAGCCGGAGTTCTTCCCCCGCTACGGCTATCGCTGCCGCCTGGTGCGCTCTTGCCAAACCGCCCGCCACGGCGGCGGTTGCCGCCAGACGCGTAGTCTACTTCGCTCGGGGCGTCGCCAAGCCATTCAACAGGCTCACCGAGCATTTTTTCGATGTCTTTGAGGGATTTGAGATCTTCAGCACTGACCAGAGACGCGGCATAGCCTTCTTTGCCGGCGCGGCCTGTGCGTCCGATGCGATGCACATAGTCGTCGGGCGCCCAAGGTAAATCGAAGTTGAACACGTGGCTGACGTCGGGAATATCGAGGCCGCGCGCGGCCACGTCTGACGCTGCCAGCAACATAATCTCGCCGGCCCGGAATTTATCGAGGGTCTGTGTGCGTGCCGACTGCTCCATGTCGCCGTGCAAGGCGCCGGCGTTAAAGCCGTGCTTGGCGAGAGACTTGTGCAGGACGGCGACGTCGCGCTTGCGGTTGCAGAAGATGATGGCGTTCTTGACATTGCCGTTCTTGATCAACTCGCGCAGCACTTCGCGCTTGGCGTAATCTTCGCCATCGGGACAGAACTTGAAGCGCTGTGTGATGGTCTTGGCCGTTGTTGCGGGCTTTGCGACTTCGACGCGCAAGGGATCGCGCAGGAACTGGCTAACGAGCCGCGTGATCTCAGGCGGCATGGTGGCGGAAAAGAACAGCGTCTGACGCTTGGGCGGCAGCAGCTTGCAGATTTTTTCGATGTCTGGAATGAAGCCCATGTCGAGCATGCGGTCGGCTTCGTCGATGACGAGGATTTCGACGCCCATCAGCATGATGCGGCCGCGTCCGAAATGATCGAGCAGGCGGCCCGGTGTCGCGACCAAAACATCGACGCCGCGATCCAGTTTTTGAATTTGTTTATCCATGTCCGTGCCGCCAATCAGCAGCGCCACGTCGAGCTTGTGATTAACGCCGTATTTCTCGAAGCTCTGTGCCACCTGGGTTGCAAGCTCCCGGGTTGGCGCCATGATAAGCGAGCGTGGCATGCGCGCCCGGGCCCGGCCCGTTTCCAGACGCGATATCATCGGCAGAACGAACGACGCCGTCTTACCGGTGCCGGTTTGCGCGATGCCGAGAACGTCCCGGCCGGTTACAGCGACAGGGATTGCAGCGGCCTGAATGGGCGTAGGGATCGTGTATCCAGCGGCTGTGATAGCAGCCTGAACCTTGGGCGAAAGGCCTAAGTCAGCGAACGTCTTGGTTTCCAAACGAATACGTCTCCATCTGCATACTCTCCCTAGCCCGGCGCTTTAGCACCAAGCGGCATAGAACGAGAGCGCAGGGGGACACTGTGCCGAAAAGGACCTAAGCGAAATAGGGGGAGATGGATCGAAAAATGGGTAAAAAACTTAAATCGATCCCCTGCGCTCCGGCACGCTCCGGTGCTCGCATACCTGTGGCTGAGACGCAAGGAAAACCATGCGGTTTCCGAGGCCCTAAGCGCGGCCTGCGGCGATTGGGCCACGTGTGACAGCCCGGTGAAACAGACGAAGGGCGGCCCTTGCGCCGCCCCTCAAAAAAGCGTGATGTTGCGTCCGGCTAGATCACTCTTCAATCAGCCAACGGCCAAGGAGGCCGCCCGCTACTGCGCCAACGATGGGTGCGGCAATGAAGAGCCAAAGGTCTGCCATTGGCTCGCCCCCTGCCACGAGGGCCGGTCCTAGGCTGCGTGCGGGGTTGATCGAGGTGTTGGTGACGGGGATAGAGACCAAGTGCGCAACTGTAATGGTCATGCCTATGGCAAGCGGCGCAAAGCCCGAAGGTCCGTTCTTGCGCGTCACGCCAATGACAACGAGGAGCAACAGCGCGGTCAATAAGGCTTCAATCAGGAAAGCGGCGGTGACCGAATACCCATCGCCGCCAAAAGTGTTGGAGGCGAAATTTCCGGCGGAGAAGCCAGCCTTACCCGATGCGATGGTGTAGAGCGTGAACGCTGCTGCTGTGGCGCCAAGGCATTGAGCGACAATGTAACCTAGCGCGCTTGAAGCCTGAAACCGGCCCGCGGTAACGAGGCCAATCGTAACGGCGGGGTTATAGTGACCGCCCGAGACGTGGCCGATAGCGTAGGCCGTCACCATTACTGTTAGTCCGATGGATAGTGCAACGCCGACGATCCCAGCGTTTGGAAACGAGAATAGTGCTGCGCCGAGGACTCCTGCAACGAGAAGGAACGTGCCGACGAACTCGGCCGCAAGTGCTCTTGAGATCATGTTGTCTTCCTCATTATTTGGTCGCCTGGCCAGCGAATCGCGAGTCGCGTTTTCTCCGGCAGGCCCCTATAGCGGGTGGTACGGCGCAACGGCAAGGGATGGCCTGCACAACAGTTTCGGCTTTGCAGCGATGCTGTCGCAATGCAGGGTCGAGAAATGAAAAAAGGGCAGCCAAGTAGGCCGCCCTTCTCATGTCACTCACATGTCGCAAAAGCAAAGCTGGAAACTTCCCTTAGGCGAGTTCGGCGCGATCAGAGTTCATCACCTTGTTCCAGGCCGCCACAAAGTCTCGCACAAACTTTTCTTTGGCATCGTTCTGAGCGTAAACCTCGGCGAGGGCGCGAAGCTGCGAGTTTGATCCGAACACGAGATCGACACGCGTTGCGGTCCACTTGAGAGCGCCGGTTTTGCGGCAGCGGCCTTCGAACACGTCCTTCGCTTCCGATACCGGCTTCCACTCGGCTCCGGTGTCGAGCACGTTGACAAAGAAGTCGTTGGTGAGTGCGCCCGGACGGCTAGTGAAGACGCCGTGCTTGGATTGGCCGTGGCTGGCGCCAAGCACACGCAGGCCGCCCACGAGTGCCGTCATCTCTGGCGCGCTGAGTGTCAGCAATTGCGCCTTATCGACCAGCATCTCTTCGGCAGAAACGGCGTAGGCTTGTTTCTGATAGTTGCGGAAGCCGTCGGCCTCCGGCTCCATCACGTCGAAGGAGGCCGCGTCGGTCTGCTCTTGCGACGCATCGGTGCGGCCCGGCGCGAACGGCACTTCAATTGCGTGTCCCGCGGCCTTTGCCGCTTGCTCGATGGCTGCCGCGCCGCCAATCACAATGAGATCCGCAAGCGATACCCTTTTGCCGCCTGAGGTTGAAGAATTGAAAGCCTTCTGAATGCCTTCGAGTGTGGCAAGGATCTTGGCGAGCGTGCCGGGCTCGTTGGCCTCCCAGTCCTTTTGCGGGCTAAGGCGGATGCGCGCGCCATTAGCGCCACCGCGCTTGTCGGATCCGCGGAACGTCGAAGCTGAAGCCCATGCGGTCGAAACAAGTTCGGAGATCGAAAGACCAGAAGCCAGAATCTTGCTCTTCAGGCCGGCGATGTCGTTGGCATCGATAAGCGGATGATTGGCCGCAGGGACCGGGTCCTGCCAGATCGAGATTTTCAGCTGGAACTTCTGGGCCGAGGTAGCGGACCTTCGGTCCCATGTCGCGGTGGGTAAGCTTGAACCATGCGCGGGCGAAGGCATCGGCGAACTCGGCCGGATTCTGGTGGAAGTGGCGCGAGATTTTCTCGTAGGCCGGGTCCATGCGCATCGCCATGTCGGCCGTCGACATGATGATTGGAACCTTCTTCGACGGATCGGCCGGATCGGGCGCCATATCCTTTTCCTGAAGATTCTTCGGCGTCCATTGGTGGGCGCCCGCTGGGCTTTTCACCAGCTCCCACTCGTAGCCGAAGAGCACGTCGAAATAGCCCATGTCCCACTTGATGGGGTTCGATGTCCACGCACCTTCGAGGCCGCTCGTAATGCAATCGCCGCCCTTGCCGCTCTTGTAGGAACTCAGCCAGCCGAAGCCCATCGCTTCGATAGGTGCGGATTCAGGATCGGGACCGACATGGGAGGCAGGGCCTGCTCCGTGGGTCTTGCCGAAAGTGTGGCCGCCTGCGGTCAGCGCTACGGTCTCGTAGTCGTTCATGGCCATCCGCGCAAAGGTTTCGCGGATGTCGCGCGCCGAGGCGAGCGGGTCTGGTTTGCCGTTTGGGCCTTCGGGGTTCACGTAGATGAGGCCCATCTGAACGGCGGCGAGCGGGTTTGCAAGCTGGCGGTCGCCGCTATAGCGCTGGTCGCCAAGCCAGGTGCCTTCAGCGCCCCAATAGATGTCTTCTTCAGGCTCCCAGACATCCTCGCGGCCGCCGCCAAAGCCGAAGGTCTTTCCACCCATTGACTCGATGGCCACGTTTCCGGCCAGGATCATCAAATCGGCCCACGAGATTTTGTTGCCGTACTTCTGCTTGATCGGCCACAGCAGGCGCCGCGCTTTATCGAGGTTGCCGTTGTCGGGCCAGCTGTTGAGGGGCGCAAAGCGTTGCGTGCCGCTGCCTGCCCCGCCCCGGCCGTCCGCCGTGCGGTAGGTGCCAGCGCTATGCCACGCCATGCGGATGAAGAGCCCGCCGTAATGGCCGTAATCAGCCGGCCACCAATCCTGGCTATCGGTCATGAGCGCAGTCAGGTCCTGCTTCAGCGCCTTGAGATCGAGCTTCTTGAATTCCGCAGCATAGTTGAATGCGCCGCCAAGGGGATTTCCGGCGGGCGCGTTTTGATGAAGAATTTTCAAGTTCAGCTGATTTGGCCACCAGTCGCGGTTGGATCTGCCGGAGAACGTCGCCGCGGAGCGAACACCGTGGACAGGGCACTTGCTGATCTCGTTCATTTCGTTTCCTCAATCATGATGCGCTTCATTCGATTTCACCTGTTTAGCGGCGGCATCGTATAAGAGCAAATCGCTATGTCTTTGATCCATGATAAGGTGAGCTCTGTTTGTTCTGCCCCGGGTTTCTGCGAAATTCCACAAATTTCGTCGGCGGTTACCTTGCCCCACCCTACCCTCCGACCTGCGCCGCCGCGACGAGAAAACGCCGCCACCCCGGCGAGGGCAGCCGCGTTCGGTATCACCGGGACTTCAGACTATTTTCGAAATTTCGGGCCGAGACGGCTCAAATATCTAAATCTTTCGCGAACGCGGCGCTAAAGGATGAAATCGCCTCTGCTCAGTGCAGCGACATCCCGGACAAGTATCGAGAAGTCGGCGCGGGCATCGCCATTCAGGTCGCCCTCGACGATGACGTGCCGGCCGGCGTCACGGTAGTGCAATTCGCCTTTCACGCCGTGGAAGACCTGGCCGCCGATCCATTTAAATGCATTGTTGCCAGCCACGCCGGTCTTGGCGTCGATCAGGTCGCAGATCGATGTCGTCGACCAATCTCTGGAAGTCCATAATTGTGTCTCGCGTAGTCGACCTCAGCGCCCGAACTCCCTAATCGAGTTGAAATCGAAGAAGTCGGCTCCACCTTTACCCCAGAGCGAATCTCGCCCAGTCCGCCATACAATTCGTTACGAAACTGGTTGCCCAACAGTGTATTAGTGCCAGTATTGCCAGAAATCCTCACGAACGTGGCTGTATCGAGCATGGCCATGTATTCAACGTTGCTCTGGGAGGGATATCTGAATATTCGTCCAAATGAAATCACTTGTGCCACCGCCAGCTCTTTCGAACACGAAGTCGCCGGTTTGGTCGAGCAAAGTAAGTGTCATTGCCCGTGCCACCAACCATGAGGTCATTGCCGCCAAGGCCGTTCAAGATGTCATCGCCCCTGCCACCAACGAGCATGTCTCGCGTCGAATGGCCTGTGAGCGTATCTTCGAACTGCCCAACGGTGAAGAGCCCTTCAGCAAGATTGATCACATCGGCATTTACCACCAGCCTGTCGTAAGTGCTGATTGTACCAAGCGGCAGTTGTTCGCCTTCGATGAAGCTCATTACGGCGCTATAGAGTCCCATAGAATGAGAAGTCGCCGCTCAGGCCAAATTCTTGGAAACCATCGTCGAGGATGATCTTTTCACCGAGCACTCGCGCAACGAAGCCAGCAGTACGGATTGCGTCGTTATCGGCGTAAATATTTGTAATGCGGGGATCATTACCATCAAGACCGGCACCGAAGCCCGGGTTCGCAAACGTGATGGCTTGAAAATTGACGCCCGTAGCAGGTACAGCGTTCGGGTCCTGCAAATAATGTTGGGCCATTGCAGCCCCGAGACTGTGGCCAGTGACATACACGTTATTAATTTCTGGATGGGCATTCAGGTAGTTCTTTATTGCGCCCACCAACGCCTGTTGGAACAGCGCATAGTGGTCGGACTTTCCAAACCAGTGACCTTTGTCCGGAGTGTCGAAGTCAAGCAGTCCTTCGCCATCGTTATCATTGGTGCCACGGAACGAGATAAACAAGCTGTCTGATGCTCGTGCCAAGAGGGCCGCAGCGTTGCCATTCGTATAGATACCTTCGGCAAGCCCGGTCCTGTAGCTGGCGCCTGCCGTAGGAGCGACAAGGCCGATTTCACCGGGCTGCAGTAGAACAAGCCCCATACTCGCGAGACTATTGTAGCTGCTCTCATTATTGTCCGTAGGGACATCGTTTATCCTGTCACCGCGAGGTTCAAAATCGTGCTGATGGTACGCTGCGCTGGCCAATGTGGCGAAAACATTAAGCTGGCCGTTCTGGCCAAAAATAGTTGCAGCTGACTTATCGTCATTCTGGATTACGCCCGTCGCAGCCGGTGAAGTAATTGTCACACCCGGCGTCGGATTCGTGATCGAAACCAGGAACGCTTCGGTCTGTTCAGGGATGCTGTCGTTTGCAGCGCGCACGATGATCGTGCCCTGTCCAGACCCGCCAGCCGCGATAGTCAGAGAGCCGCTTGGCAGAAGGCTGCCTTGGAAGTCGCTGGCAGTCGCGGGCGCAGCGCCGGATCCGGTTGCCGACCAGTTCACGGTCACGGCTTGCGTCGCATCACCCGTACGCGTCACGGTGAATGTGTAGTCGGTGAAGTCTCCACCTGCGTTTTCGTCGCGGGTCACATTGGAGGGGGAGATTGAAAGCTGAGATGTTGGCGTCGAGGGGATATCATCGTTCACGATAGTGAAGAATGACCGATCAAGGAAAACGTTGGGGTCTGGGTTGGACGTCCGCTGAATGATGACGCCGAACGTCTGGTTTGGCTCGACTTCGGCATCCGGTGTGATGAAGACCCTGACGGTTTGTGACGAGGTGGTGGCGGACGGGGCGAAGGTGAGTTGGCGGTTACCAATCGACGTGTAGTCGCTGGTATTGGCGCCGCCGTTGAGTATGGTGCTAAAGAATACACTTTCAGTCGCCGTCGATGCTGTGCGGGAAACAGTGAAGTCGATGAAGCCAGGTAAGTTCTCGTTGACGGATGTCGTTTCGGGCGTAACTGTGAATACACCTCCACCTCCGTCAATGATCGTCCCCGTCGCCGTCGTCTTGGAGCCGAGGTTGGCGCCTAGCGGTCCGAAGATTTGCAAAGTCACCGTTTCATTGGACTCGGCGACGCCGTCATTGGTCGTGTTGATGCTGGCGTTGGCCGACAGACTTCCGGCGTGAATGGTGACCGAGGACGAGCCGGGCGCAAAGTAATCGGATCCCGACGTTGCCGATCCGCCGGTCACATTGAAATTGACGACGACGTCCGTGGTCCAGACCTTGTCGAGGCTGACGGCGAAGTTCAGCGTGCCGCCCTCGCCGACGCTGGCGTCAGCAATCGTGACGAAGGGCAGGGGCGTGGGGTTGGTAATTGTGATCGCCTGGGTCGCGCTGAAGTTGTTGCCCTCATTGCTCTCGCTGACAGTGCTCAGGCCGTCCGCCTTGACGGCAATAAAGTAATTACCGGCGGACAAGAAATTGGGGAGAGCGACCGTCTGGCTTTGGGCCATGGAGCCACCTGAGCCGAGGCTGCCGGTGGGCGGCAAACTTTCCGCGTTGAGTGCAATGTCGTTGGCATCGCCGAACGTCGCGTCAGGCGAGATGAAGACGAGGCCAAACGAGTTAGCAGCCGCTGCGGCGCCATTGTTCGAGATTGTGTAGTTGACGTTGATCGAACTTCCAGCAAGCGCGCTGGTGGAGCTCACGGAGCTTAGCGATGCGACGAGATCGGGTGTTTGCGGCGGCGGCGTGATGTCAGATAGCGTAACCGCGTAATCGCCGGTCTTGTCTTGGAAGGCGCCTGTGCCTCCCGCGCTGACGGCGAGATAGTAGGTGCCGCTGCTATTCGGCGTGAACGTAAAAAACGGCGTAGCGCTATCTGAGGAAATATCGGGCACGAGCACATTGCCAATCGAGTCCCGAATCCGCATGAACAAGGCATCGAGCGTGTCGGCGAAGCTGACGTTGGCGTTGCCGGTAAATCGGTAGGTATGGCCTGCGGTCAGATTCACACGGAAGTAGTCGGAATCGACCAAATTCCCATTTAGATCGTTCTGATCTATGAAGCTGCTGGCGCTTAAACCTACTCCAAGGTTCGCTGATGTCGTTGTGTCGCGCGCAATTGTATCGACCATGACCTGCCCCCGCTCAAAATTGGCCCTTTGAACCCGCAATTAACCATCTCTGCCGCGCATACACGCACAGATTGCGGGGGGGGGGCAAGTGAAATCTGTACGCTGATGATTTTGGGCGGGAATTTCGGTGTCGTCGTTTCTGGGGCGGCCGCATCTCACTTGCGGTTCGGCGGGTTACGGCCTCGGTCGCCGCGCGAAACACGCAGCGGTGCCTAACCAACCCTACATGTCTTTAAGCGGCGATAGGGAGAGGGGAGCACGCCGCTAAATATCCAAATCCTTCGCGAACGCGGCGCGATCTTGGATGAAGCGGAAGCGGGCTTCGGGTTTGGAACCCATCAGCGCGTTGACGGTTTCGGCGAGCGTGCTCTTGTCGCCCTCGCCGATATCGACGCGGAGCAGCAGCCGCTTCTTCGGGTCCATGGTGGTTTCTTTGAGCTGCGGCGCGTTCATTTCGCCAAGGCCCTTGAAGCGATTGACCTCGACCTTGGCGTTGGCAGCGAATTCTTTCTTGATCAGTTCGTCGCGGTGTTTTTCGTCGCGCGCGTAAAACGATTTGGCGCCGTGGGTCAGCCGGTAAAGCGGCGGCACAGCGAGGAAGAGATGCCCTTGCTCAATCAGTTCCGGCATCTCCTGATAAAAGAACGTGATGAGCAGCGCTGCAATGTGCGCGCCATCGACGTCGGCGTCGGTCATCAGGATCACGCGCTCGTAGCGCAAGTCTTCGTCGCGGTACTTCGAGCCGGTGCCGACGCCGAGGGCCAGCATCAGGTTTGACAGCGCTTCGTTTTGGCTGAGCTTGGCGCTGGTCGCGTTGGCGACGTTTAAGATCTTGCCGCGCAGGGGATAGATGGCTTGCGTCTCGCGATCGCGCGCGCTTTTGGCCGAGCCGCCGGCCAAGTCGCCTTCAACGATGAAGATTTCCGTGCCTGCCGCCGATTGTATTGAGCAATCCGCGAGCTTGCCGGGAAGGCGTAATTTGCGCGTCGCGGACTGGCGCCCGACTTCCTTTTCGCGCCGCCGCTTCAATCGCTCTTCCGATTGATCGACACACCATTCAAGCAACCGGGTTGCTTGTTGCGGGCTATCGGCGAGCCAATGATCGAACGCGTCGCGTACAGCGGTCTCGACGATTTTCGTCGCTTCAACGGTAGCTAACCTGTCTTTCGTTTGTCCCTGGAATTCAGGTTCGCGAATAAAAACAGAGAGCATGGACGCCGCCGTGCCCATGACGTCTTCCGACGTAATTTGTACGGCCTTTTTATTGTTTGTCAGTTCGCCATAAGCGCGAAGACCCTTGTACAGCGCTTGGCGCAAGCCGTTTTCGTGCGTGCCGCCGTCAGCGGTCGGAATGGTGTTGCAATACGAGGTCGAGAAACCGTCTTCATCCGCGATCCAGGCACACGCCCATTCAACCGAACCGTGGCCTTTCTCTTTCTCGACACGGCCTGCGAAGATTTCCTTGGTGACTTTGGTCTGGCCTTCGATGGCTTCGTTGAGATAATCGCTCAGGCCGCCGGGGAAATGGAACACGGCTTCGGCTGGCGTGTCGTCCTTGATGAGCGCGGGGTCGCATTTCCAGCGGATTTCAACGCCGCCGAAGAGATAGGCTTTCGAGCGCGCCATTTTGAGCAAGCGCGCAGGTTTGAAGGCGCAGCCCTTGCCGAATATCTTTTCGTCCGGCCTGAAGCGCACCTTCGTGCCGCGCCGGTTCATGATGCTGCCAAGCTTTTCGAGCTTGGTTTGCGGTTCGCCGCGCGAGAACACCATGCGGTAGAGCTGCTGGTCGCGTGCCACTTGCACTTCGAGCGTTTCCGACAGCGCATTGACGACCGAGACGCCGACGCCGTGCAAACCGCCGGACGTATTGTAAGCCTTGCTGTCGAACTTGCCGCCGGCGTGCAGGATGGTCATGACGACTTCGAGCGCGCTTTTGGTTTTGAATTTCGGGTGCGGCCCAACGGGAATACCGCGCCCGTTGTCGGTGACCGACAAGAATCCGTCCGCCGCAAGCTCAACCTCGATCCATGAGGCGTGCCCGGCAACGGCTTCGTCCATAGAATTGTCGATCACCTCGGCGAAGAGGTGGTGCATGGCTTTTTCGTCCGTGCCGCCGATGTACATGCCGGGGCGGCGGCGCACGGGCTCGAGGCCTTCCAGGACTTCGATGTGATCTTCGGAGTAGCCGGCAGATTCAGCGGAACGTTTCGCACGCGACGATTTATCGGTCATCTCGCTCTCAAGGTCAGAAAATAGGTCACTCAGAGGTTTGGCCATGCGGGCGTTTTCCGGTTGACGTGCGGCGGCCCTAATCCCGGCGGGCAATCGCTGCCCACCAAGCTGAAGCGGCACGCACAACGAGGCCGCGTTCGGCCGCACAGGCAAATCTGATTGAGGTGTTATAGCGCGTCCGGGCGGCGCGCGACTACGCCTGTTGCGGACTTGTGGCCGCACGGCAACGCCCAGAGTTCGTTATATGAGGTTGTTAAACGCCGACATTATCGATCAGCCGGGTCTTGCCAAGCCACACAGCGGCAAGAATGCGCAGTGGCTGGTCGGGCTTATCTTCAACAGGGACAAGCGTTTCGGCGTCCCGCACCTCAACGTAATCGATCTTATGAAAGCCAGCGGCCTTGATCTTGAGTTTAGCGTTGGCAACAGAACTGACGATATCCGCGCCGCCGCCAATGCGTTCCGCCAATTCCGAAAGTGCCGCGTAAAGCCTTGGGGCAATCTCGCGTTCTTCAGGCGTCAGGTAAGCGTTGCGCGAGGACATGGCGAGGCCGTCCTTTTCGCGCCGGGTTGGGGCGCCGGTAATCTTCAGCGGCAAGTTGAGATCGCGCACCATTTGCAGCAATACGCACAACTGCTGATAGTCCTTCTGTCCGAAGATCGCGATGTCGGGTGTGACTTGACTGAACAACTTGCAGCACACGGTTGCGACACCGCCGAAATGATGCGGGCGGAAGGCGCCCTCTAGGCCCTCGGCGGCGCTGCCGGGCTGAACCCGCGTCGAAAACCCTTCGGGATACATTTCTTCAACGCCCGGGCTCCAAACCAGATCGCAACCGGAGGTGCCGAGCTTTTTCAAGTCGCCCGCTTCGTCGCGCGGGTAGCGGGCCAGGTCTTCGTTCGGTCCAAACTGCGCTGGGTTGACGAAAATGGAGACCACAACCTTGTCCGCTTTCTTGGCGGCGAGCTTGACGAGCGACAGGTGTCCCTCGTGCAACGCACCCATAGTTGGCACCAGGGCGATGGACTTGCCCGATTCGCGCCATTTGGCCGTCTGCTTGCGCAGATCGCTGACCGTCCGGATGATTTTGACTTTCTCGCCCACGTTCGTGCCTTCAAGGTTGCTGGGATGGCGGTATTCGTGCGCGGCTTCTGGGTGCTCCGTCAAGAGGCGCCATTCGATATGGTAATCTGCTAGTCTCTGCCACATATACGAATCGTGTGCGTTCTCCATTGCCTCTTGAAGGAGACTGCATGGCCTCGGCCTTGAAGCGCGACACAAACTCGGCGGCCCGGGAATTGCCCGCGCGCGACGAAATTGCCGCCCATTATTTGATGGACGAGCACCGCCTTGCCGGCGGTCTCATTGAGCGCGCCGTTTTTACCGAAGACGAGCGCCGCCGCGCCAGCGACTATGCGCGCCGCTTGGTACATGCCGCGCGCCTCAACAAAGGGAAGCATGCCGGCATCGACGCCTTCATGCACGAATATGGCCTTGCGAGCGACGAAGGCGTCATTCTAATGTGTCTTGCGGAAGCGCTTCTGCGTATTCCAGATAGCGAGACGGCGGACGACTTCATCGCCGATCAGATTTCGGGCGGCGCGTGGGAAAAGCATCTCGGCGCCTCCGAAAGCCTTTTTGTCAATGCATCGACCTGGGGGCTGATGCTGACGGGGCGCATCGTCAAGCTGCGTGATGCCAAAGGCAACAATCCGTTGCAATCGATGAAGCGGCTTGTCGCGCGCTCGGGTGAACCCGTCATCCGCCAGGCGGTGCGTCATGCAGTGAAGCTTCTGGGCGATCAGTTTGTGCTTGGTGCGACCATCCAAGGGGCGCTGCTTCGGGCCAAACCATTAGAGGCCAAAGGTTACCGGTTTTCCTACGACATGCTGGGTGAGGCCGCGCGTTCCGAGCGCGATGCGGAGCGCTACTACCAGCGTTACATGGAGGCTATCGAAGCGGTAGGTGCAGCCGCAGGGCCTTTCAAGGATACAAACTTCGAAGCTATTTTCGCGCGCCCCTCGATCTCGGTCAAGCTCTCAGCCCTGCATCCGCGCTTTGAACCGGGCAAAGAAAAACGGCTTGCGTCCGAGTTAAGCCCGAAGCTGTTGACGCTCGCGCGCGCGGCACGTTCCAAGGGACTTGGGCTCACCGTCGATGCCGAGGAGCAGGACCGGCTCGATCTGACGGCGCAGTTGTTTGGCGAAACGCTTCTCAATCCCGCGCTCGATGGTTGGCATGGACTGGGCCTGGCCGTGCAGGCTTACGGCAAGCGCGCGATACCTTTGTTGCGCTGGGTGCGCCGTCTTGCCGAGCAATCGAACAAACGCATTCCCATCCGCCTCGTCAAAGGCGCGTACTGGGACAGCGAAATCAAATGGGCACAGGAGCGCGGACTTTCAGATTATCCGGTGTTTTCGCGCAAACTTCACACCGACGTTTCATATCTCGCGGCAATGCGCTTTCTGATTACCGACCCAGTATCGTTTTACCCGCAGTTTGGGACACACAACGCGCACGCCATTGCTTCGGCGCGTGTCGCGGGTAGTGCCGTGCCCTATGAATATCAGCGTCTCCACGGCATGGGAGAAGCGCTCTACGAAGAAGTTCTGGCAGATGAAAAGTCGGCGCGTCCGGTTCGCATCTATGCCCCTGTTGGAGGGCATGAAGATTTGCTCGGCTATCTGGTGCGCCGCTTGCTCGAGAACGGAGCCAACACGTCCTTTATAAATCGATTGGCGGACGACGAAACGCCTGTCGGCGACATCGTTGCCGATCCGGCTGAAATTGCCGAACGCGAGCGCGTGGCCGGCGATCGCAAGCCGTTAATGGCTCGTCCGCGCGAGATTTTTTGGCCCGCGCGCAAGGCAAGCTCGGGATTGGCACTGACGGAAACCGGAACGCGCGTCACACTGCTCAACGACATTTCAAAAGTATTGAAGGCGCCGTTCGCAGCCGGACCCATCGTCAATGGCGCGGCAACAACGGGAGGTGAAGCGGCGGCCCTCACTTTGTCGCCCCATGACCGGCGCGAGCGCCTTGGTACCGTGCGCCTCGCAACGCCCGTGCAGCTTGAAGAGGCGATTGCCTCGGCCGCAAGCGCCGCGCAACGCTGGGACGTCACGGAAGCAGGCCAGCGTGCGCGCATTCTCGAACTCGCGGCAGATCTTTTCGAGCGCGACCGCGCCGTCCTCATGGCGTCCCTTGTGCGCGAAGCCGGTAAAACACTGGAAGCCGCACAGGCCGAAGTGCGTGAGGCTGCCGATTATCTGCGTTACTACGCATCAGAATCGCGCCGTCTGTTCGCGGAACCGGTCATACTTAAAGGGGCGACGGGGGAGGAAAATTTCCTGACGCTGCGCGCGCGCGGCCCCTTTGCTTGCATCAGTCCGTGGAATTTCCCGCTTGCGATCTTTACCGGGCAAGTCGCCGCCGCTCTCGCCGCCGGAAATCCGGTTCTGGCGAAGCCCGCCGAACAAACGCCGATAACGGCCTTCCTCGCCGTCAAAATTTTGCACGAATCCGGCGTGCCGAAGGACGTTTTGCATCTTGTAACAGGAGCGGGCAAGCTCGGCGACGCACTGGTCCGCGATAGCCGTATTTGCGGCGTCGCTTTCACGGGATCGAGCGAGACGGCCTGGCTCATCCAGCGCGCGCTGGCCGACCGGCGCGGCGCCATTATTCCGTTCATTGCCGAAACTGGCGGTCTCAACGCCATGATCGCAGACTCAAGCGCATTGCCCGAGCAGGTGGTGCGCGACGCGGTGCGTTCCGCTTATGACAGTGCCGGACAGCGCTGCTCTGCTGCGCGCGTGCTTTTCCTTCAGGATGACGCCGCGCCGCGCGTCAAAGCCATGCTTACCGGAGCCATCGAAGCGCTCGATGTCGGCGATCCTCTCGATTTTGCAACCGACATCGGTCCTGTCATTGACGAGCCTTCACAAGACGCACTTGAAGGCCATAAAGTCCGCATGGAACGCGAAGGCCGCACCATCATCGATTTGCCGGTGCCGGAAAGTTGCCGGGCAGGGACGTACGTCACGCCCGCGCTCTACGAAATTGATCGCCTCTCGCGTCTCGACAAGGAAGTGTTCGGACCGATTCTACATGTGATCCGCTACGATCGCGGTCATCTCGATAAGGTCGTCGCCGCGCTGAACGCGACCGGATACGGGCTGACGCTTGGCTTGCATTCGCGCATCGAGAGCACGGCAGATTACGTTGCCGAGCACGCACGCGTCGGCAATCTCTACGTCAATCGCAATCAAGTCGGAGCGGTGGTAGGGGTGCATCCCTTTGGCGGCGAGGGACTGTCGGGTACGGGTCCCAAAGCAGGTGGCCCCAATTACGTGATGCGCTTTGCAACCGAGCGGACGCGTTCAACCGATATCACCGCGACGGGCGGAAATTACACGCTTCTGTCGGAGCAGGACTGAAGCGTGGCTGCTCGCGAAATAGAGCGACCGCCCCAAGTTAATACCTGCGGCGGCCGGAACTGAATTCGAAGGGTGGACGCTTAGTGCGCCGCCACGCCATTTTCTACGCTCTTCTTCAGGCTGTTGTCATTGCTAACGACCGACCGCTTCGACATATCCTCTGTATATCGTAGCGCGCCTTTGATCTTTGCGCCTTCTTCAGCCGAGAAGCTCTGATGCTGGATTTCGCTGTCGACGTCGGCGCTCTTTTCGAGGCGGACTTTCTTGGCGATCATGATGCCCTTGGTTGCGCCGCGCACCACGACTTCATCGGCCTCGATGCCGCCTTCAACGAAGGCGCCGGTATCGATGATGAGCATTTTGCATTTGATGTTGCCAATGACTTTGCCGCGGATCAGGATGTCGGCCTCGCTTTCGAGGTCGCCCTTCATGGTCAGCCACTCGTTGATAATCGAGTAGTTGGCTTCTGCCGTGTTGGCATAGGCCGAGGGGGCGAGGGCGGCCGGTGTGCCAACAGTCTTGTCGTTGTCACCGACAAGGTAGGGTGTGCCGTCGGATTTCTTGTTGAACATAGTCAAGCCTCTCAAATTTGTTTCCGTTCGAACCCTCTTTGCAATCAGCATACCAATTAACTTTTCGGGCGGCCGGGTGTTAAAGGATGGAATTCGGAAACGCGGACGCGGGACGTCTGTTCACGCGCGTTAATCATGCTAGGTTTGGCTGAAATCTGAGATGGCTTCACGCTCAAGAAGGTTACCGCCATGATCGATCTCTATGCTGCCGCAACTCCAAACACCTGGAAAGTATCGATTGCGCTCGAAGAAATGGGGCTGCCCTACACGGTCCACAAAGTGGATTTGGGGGCGGGCGAGCAGAAGAAGCCGGAATACTTGAAGATCAATCCAAACGGGCGCACGCCAACGATCGTTGATCGCGGCAATGGGGATTTCGCGGTGTTCGAAAGTGGCGCCATTCTCATGTATTTGGCCGAAAAGACCGGTCTGTTAATGCCGGGCGACCCGAAAAAGCGCTCTGAAGTCATCCAGTGGCTCATGTTTCAAATGGGCGGCACCGGTCCCATGCAGGGACAAGCCAACGTCTTTTTCCGCTATTTTCCCGAAAAAATCCCATCCGTCATCGCGCGGTATCAAAACGAGACGAAGCGCATTTTCACGGTGCTGGATACCCGGCTCAAAGACAGGGAGTGGCTGACGGACGACTACTCGATTGCCGACATCGCGCATTGGTCTTGGGTGCGCATCCACTGGTGGGCTGGCGTCGATGTTGATGATCTGCCGGACTTAATGCGCTGGATGTCGGCTATGGCAGCGCGGCCAGCGTGCCAACGCGGCGTGCTCGTGCCCGAACCCTTCGCGGCCGATGACGTCGTCTCCATGGCGCAGAAGATCATTCAGAAGTAGCGGTTGTGGGCGCGTCCCTACTCGGCCGACATCACGAAGCAGTCGAACGACTGCGTGCGCAATTTCTGACATGTCGCAGCCGCGCTATTAGCGTCGAAGCCGCGGAAGCGGGCACGGAAAACTTGCCGTCCAGCCTTTGCAACAGGATGTGTGACGGACGGATAGCGCGCCAGCAATTCCCCGGTCTTGGCTTGCACGGCGCTAAGACTGCGCTGAGCTTCATCTACGCTGGCGTAGGCGCCAATCTGGATTTCGAACCGGCCTGAGCCTGCTGGTGCAGCACCGGCCGCAGATGGCTGCAAAGCTGCAACTTTCTGTTCCGGTGCGGATCGCAGAGCGGCAGCCTGGGATTCCAAGCTCGATGGCGGCATGCCGCGTTGAGCAGGCGCCGCAGGAGCCTTTGGCGCAACAGGGCGCGTAGCCGCCGCAGGCTTTGTCAAACTGGCGGTGATAAGTTTTGCGGGTGCCCCGGCGGACTTCGACATCGCAGGCCGTGCAACAGGTGCAGGCGTGGGCATCACAGGTGCTGCCGCTGGTTCAACCACCGGTTCAGCGGTTGGTTCGGGCGGCGTCACATCACCGGCACCAAGCATTGTCATCTGTGTACCGCCGTTTTCAGGCCGAGCGGCGGGCGTGTTCTTCTCAACGATTGTCTCTCTGACGAGCATAGCTAGCTCATCCGGCGCCATATCGGTCGTCTCGTCGGGATTTGGCGTGGGACGCTTTGTTTTGGGTCGTGGCTCGACCATGACACGGCGCACGCGCGCAACTTCGAGAGTTGCGGGCGCGGCGGTTTCGGCGACAGCGGTCTCGGGTGCGGGCTCGGGCGGGCTTGCCGGAGATGCTGCGGGCTCTGCAGCGGGCTCCAAAGCAGGCTCCGAAGCAGGTGGTTCGCTCACGTCAACGGCGACCTCAGGCTCTGGTGCAACTACAGGCGCGACTGTAACGGCCGGAGCAGGTTTAACTTTTGGCGCCGGCTGCGGTGCGGCGGCAATTTGAACCGGTGCTGGCGTAACAGCCGGCGCAGGCTTCGGCTTCGCCGCCGGGCGCACTGCAATCTTTGGTTCGGACTTGAGTTTGGCGATCAGCATTGGCGCCGCTTTGCGCGTTTTGACGGAGGAGGCGCGAGCCAGTGTCCGCGTCAAAAGCGTGCGCATTTCACTGTTGCGGCTGGCCGCACTTGATCCGCCAAAAACAGCGCCAACCAGATGGCGGCCGCCCCGGCGGAATGAAGTAACGAGGTTGAAGCCGGAGGCGCGCGTGTAGCCGGTCTTGATGCCGTCGATGCCGGCCAAGCGGTTCATCAGCGTGTTATGATTGCGGTGCGAGGCGCCGCTGTAACGGAAAGAGCGCATGGCAAAGAGCGAGTAGTGTTGCGGGAAATCATCCTGCAAGTGCAGCCCGAGTGTGATCATATCGCGCGCCGTCGTCACCTGATCGGGATCGGGGAGACCGGAGGCATTTTCGAAATTCGTTTTCGACATGCCAAGCGCTTTGGCTTTAGCATTCATGAGGCGCACGAAGTTTGCCTGCGAGCCGCCAATCTTTTCGGCAAGTGCAACGGCAACGTCGTTGGCGGACTTGGTAATGAGCGCGCGGATCGCGTCGCCCACGTTGATTTCGTCGCCAACTTCGAGGTCCAGATTGGATGGCGGGGCGGAGGCGGCTACGGAGCTGACGGTGACCGGACTCGCAAACGAAAGCCGACCCAATTCGACGGTCTCGAAAGTTAAATAAAGCGTCATCATCTTAGTGAGGGACGCAGGGTGGCGGCGCTCGTCGCCGTCGTCATTGTGAAGCACGGCGCCGGTGTTCGCGTCGATAATCATCGCGGCGTGGCGGGATCCACGCGCTTCGGCCGGCCCGGAACCTCCGGACACAGCGGCTAAGCACGCCAAAACGCACACAAATACAGCCGAACGCCGCAACAAAATCGCCGCTTCCCTCTATCACCCCACGTCCGGCCAAGTGACCAAACTTGAGGCATGCCTTCTTTTTTGGCTCGCGGTTGCCATCTTACGCCCGCGATGCCGGCCCCTACCCGTTTTGGGTAGTAACCATTGTTTTAGGGCACCTTTTGGGCACGCAATCGCGTGCCAGCCAGGACCTATCGGTAGCGACGTTAACTGAAAGGGGCTGACTTACGGTTAAGCGGCATGGTTAACGTTGTTCTATTCTTTTCAACCGTTATCTCCATTTGGCAGGGCAACAATCCGGTTGAAAATATGGTTAAGACGCGCAATGCTCATGCAAGTTCAGCAGGAGGGCGTCCCAATAAGCTGAGAAAAAAGGGGTAATAGTCGATGATCAATGGATTTAATGAGGTGCAAAAGCTGGGCCAGTCAAATGTCGATAGCGCTATGAAGGTGTGGGGCGAATGGAGCCGCAATTGGCAGACGCTAACGACCGGGATGAATGATTATTCCAAGCGCTCATTCGAGGATGGCGCTGCAACTTTTCAAAAGCTGTTGGGTGCAAAAAACCTGAATCAGGCGTTTGAGATCCAGTCGAGTTATGCGCGCCGCTCGTTTGAGCAGTACGTGCAAGAAATGAATAAGATCGGCTCAATGTATAACGGCATCGCCAAGGACGCCATGAAGCCGGTCGAACGCATCACGCAATCTGGGGTGCCGCGCTAACGGCGCAAAGGCTAGAAACCGCTGCAGCACTCGGGCCAGAAAGTCCGGGATTTCCCGGGTGCTTCAGCCATACCCAAATCCTGAGCCCAAATCTTGGACTAAGGGTTGCCACTTAAGGGTTGCCTCTGGCGTTTGCGCCGCCGGTTTGTGCGGTTGCACGGGCACACCTTCCGGCATTTCCGGCCCATTTCCACCCACACCTTACGTTGAACTCGGCGATGCCCCAAAAAGGCGCTAGACTGTCGCTATGAGAGACGAATGATTGTGTAATGCGCCGCTCACACGCATCATTGTAATCAGAGTGCCGAACCGCCATTTAACCTCAGTGTCACTCAGGACTAAAAAAGCGAATGCCAATCAACGGGAATGGTCAGTTTAGTGCTGCGCACGCGATGGCGGGGAAGGATGGCCCGCGCCGCGGCAATGGAAGCGACGACGAAGGCCGCACCAGTGTTGTCACAAAAACGAAACCAAAAACCAAGAAGCCGAGCCTTTATAAAGTCCTACTGTTGAATGACGACTACACGCCGATGGAGTTTGTGGTGCTGATACTGCAACGCTTCTTTGGCAAAGGACACGAGGATGCAACAAAGATCATGCTCCATGTCCATCAGAAGGGCGTCGGAATATGTGGCGTCTACACTTATGAAGTCGCGGAAACCAAGGTGACGTTGGTCATGGATTTTTCACGCCAGCATGGCCATCCTCTACAATGCACCATGGAGAAAGAGTAGGAATGACTTGACGTCTCTTTCAAAAAATCTTGAAGCCACGCTGCATCGTGCGCTTGAATATGCCAATGTCCGGCGTCACGAATTCGCGACGCTCGAACATTTGCTGCTCGCGCTCGTCGATGATCGCGACGCGGCCGCCGTCATGCGCGCCTGCACGGTCGATATCGATCAGCTGCGAAACAGGCTCGTCGAGTATCTCGACAACGAGCTGAGCCCGATCGTTTCCAAGAACGCGCGCGACGCCCAGCCGACGAACTCGTTCCAGCGGGTCGTTCAGCGCGCCATCGTGCACGTTCAAACGTCTGGTCGCGAAGAAGTAACAGGCGCCAACGTGCTCGTCGGCATTTTCTCCGAGCGCGAGAGCCATGCCGCTTACTTCCTGCAAGAGCAGGACATGACGCGTTTCGACGCAGTACAGTACATCGCGCACGGGATTGCCAAACGGCCCGGAATGTCGGAGCCCCGCTCCGTGCGCGGCGCAGATGAGGATGCTCCAAGCGAGGGTGATGAGATCAAAAAGCCCGGCGACGCGTTGACCGCGTATTGCGTCAATCTCAACAAGAAGGCGCGTGACGGCAAGATCGATCCGTTGATCGGCCGCGAACAAGAAGTCATGCGCACCATCCAGGTGCTATGCCGCCGCCAGAAGAACAATCCGTTGTTCGTTGGCGATCCGGGCGTCGGCAAGACGGCCATTGCCGAAGGCTTGGCGCGCAAGATCATTCGCGGCGAAGTGCCGGAAGTCTTGAAGGGCTCGACCATCTTCTCGCTCGATATGGGCGCGCTGCTGGCCGGCACGCGCTATCGCGGCGATTTCGAAGAGCGGCTCAAGGCCGTGATGAAAGAGATCGAAAACTACGACGGCGCCATTCTCTTTATCGACGAAATCCACACCGTCATCGGTGCGGGTGCAACGTCGGGCGGAGCTATGGACGCGTCGAACCTTCTGAAACCCGCGCTTCAGTCGGGCACGCTGAAGTGCATCGGCTCGACCACCTACAAGGAATACCGTCAGCACTTTGAAAAAGACCGCGCGCTTGTGCGCCGGTTCCAGAAGATCGACGTCAAAGAACCGACGGTCGAAGACACGATTGAGATCCTGAAGGGTCTGAAGACCGTGTTCGAGGACTATCACAAGCTCAAGTACACGAACGAAGCCATCAAGGCGGCGGTCGAGCTTTCGGCCAGGTACATCCATGACCGCAAGCTCCCCGACAAAGCCATCGACGTGATTGACGAGACGGGCGCATCGCAAATGCTCGTGCCGGAAGGTAAGCGCAAGAAGAAAATCACGGTCAAGGAGATCGAGGCGACGGTTGCCACCATGGCGCGCATTCCGCCAAAGACCGTCACCAAGAGCGACGCGGAAGTTCTCGGCAATCTCGAGCGCGATTTGAAGCGGCTCGTGTTTGGTCAAGACAACGCCATCGGTGCCTTGACGAGCGCCATCAAGCTTGCGCGCGCCGGGTTGCGTGAACCCGAAAAGCCCATTGGCTGTTATCTGTTCTCCGGGCCAACAGGCGTCGGCAAAACGGAAGTGGCGAAACAGCTCGCCAATCTCATGGGCGTGGAGCTCTTGCGCTTCGACATGTCGGAATACATGGAAAAGCACACGGTTTCGCGTCTCATCGGCGCGCCGCCCGGCTACGTCGGCTTCGACCAGGGCGGGTTGTTGACCGACGGCATCGATCAGCACCCCCACTCCGTGCTGCTGCTCGACGAAATCGAGAAGGCGCATCCCGATCTCTTCAACATCCTGTTGCAGGTCATGGATCACGGCAAGCTCACCGACCACAACGGCAAGTCAATCGACTTCCGCAACGTCGTCCTCATTATGACGACGAACGCGGGCGCGTCCGAAATGGCGAAAGCGGCCATGGGCTTCAACCGCAGCAAACGCGAGGGCGAGGACACGGAAGCCGTGAACAAGATGTTCACGCCCGAATTCCGCAATCGTCTCGATGCGGTCGTGCAGTTTGCCGGCCTCTCGCCCGAGGTTATCTCGAAAGTCGTTGAGAAGTTCATCTTCCAGCTGGAAGCGCAGCTGGCGGATCGCGGCGTCTCGATCGAACTCTCGGACGAAGCGGCGCGCTGGATCGCCGAAAAGGGCTACGACGAAAAGTTCGGCGCCCGTCCATTAGCGCGTGTCATCCAGGAGTACATCAAGAAGCCGCTGGCGGAAGAGCTGCTGTTTGGCAAGCTTGAGCATGGCGGCACGGTCAAGGTGCTGGTCTCCGGCAAGGGCGACGAGCGCGCGCTGGCGTTTGATTACATTCCGGGCGATCCGTCGAAACGGCGCAATCCGGAAGACGACGAGGACGATGGTCCGCAAACTGTGCTGGCCGACGCGACGCCGAAGAAGGCGCTGCCCGGACCCAAGGACAAGTCCGACAAGCCGAAGTCGTCCGGTGCCGTGCCAAACGTGCCAAGACGCAAGAAGGATGAGTGAACCAATTCCGAAACACGCCTCTACACGTGTAACTGCAGAAACGCCGGGCAATGGTGCCCGGCGTTTTTTGTTTAGCCGATCAACATCGGCGTTTGGCCAATCATGCTGCGATCCGCCACTTGCTTCACCAGAAAATCGGCGACGTCCGCGCGTGTAATCGCACCACCGCGCCAGTCGTTGATGTCAGGCAGGGCTTTGTAGCGCCCTGTCGCGGGGCCGTTTGTCAGCATGCCGGGCCGTGCGATGGTCCACTCCAAGCCGCTGTTGGCGATGAGCCCCTCTGCGATGTCTTTGTCGGCATAGACGCGCGCCAGCAGGAGCGGAAAAAACAGATGGTCGTACAGTGGATTGTTGCGCCCTCGGCTATTCCCCGCGCCAGCGCCCGTGACTGCAATCAGGCGTTTGACGCCAGCGGCTTTCATCGCGTCGATCAGAACGCGCGTGGACGCTGAAAACAGTGTTGTTCCGAAGATGAGATCTTTCGGCGACGCAACGCCGAGCGACTGAATGACGGCATCGACGCCGTTCAGCGCTTTTTCGATATCGCTGCGTGACAGCGCGTCGCCCGGAACTTTGACGAGCCGCGCGTCGGTGATTGCAATGCCCGCCGCAGAGCGCGCAAACGCGCGCACGGTGTGTCCCGCAGCCAGCGCGGCCTTGACGGTTTCAAGTCCGATGCCTTTGCTCGCGCCAATGATGAGTATGGTGGCCATGGCGTTACAAATCCTCGGGCGAAAGCCCCGTGCGCTTAGAGCGCAACGTCCAACGGCCGTCTTTTTCAAGTTCGGTTTCAATAGAGAGCTTCATAGCCCTAATCATAGCATGTTGCGGCCGTGCGCGCCAACTCGGCGGTAGGTGAGTGAATGGAGGTTGCCCCCCATCATACCCTCAACACCAGCTTCCCATTATTCCCACTCGTGTACAGCAGGTTGAGCACGTCCGGATAGGCATCGATGCCGCCGTCGCGCACGTCCTCGCGGATTTTAAGTTTCCCGGCTTTATGCCAGCTGCCTAACTCGCGGATGGCTTCAGGCACGCGCTCTGCCCAATCGAATACGATCAGCCCCTGCATGGTGAGGCGCTGCGTCAGAACCACGCGCAAGTTTTTAGGCCCCTCCGGAACTGACGTCGCGTTATAGGCCGAGATCAAGCCGCACACTGGAATGCGGCCAAAAAGGTTCATCTGCAGCAGGACCGTGTCGAGAATTTCGCCGCCGACGTTCTCGAAATAAACGTCGATGCCGTTCGGCGCTGCGGCTTTGAGTTCGGCCGCCAGATTGCCGCCCTTGTAATCGACGCAGGCGTCGAAGCCCAATTCCTCGACAACGTAACGGCATTTCGCCGCGCCCCCCGCGATGCCAACCGCGCGGCAGCCTTTCAGCTTGGCGATCTGGCCGACGAGCGAACCGACCGCACCTGACGCCGCCGAGACGACGACGGTTTCGCCGGGCTTAGGTTTCCCCACATCCAGCAAGCCGAAGTACGCGGTCCAGCCCGGCATACCGAGGCCACCGGTCCAGCGTTCGAGCGGGGCAAGCGAGGTATCGACCTTGACGATGCCTTTGCCGTCGCTGATCGCATACTGCTGCACGCCGATGACGCCCTGAACCGCGTCGCCAACTTTGAAATCCGGATGGTTGGAAGCGTCCACATGCCCCGCCGCGTAAGCGCGCATGACGGAGCCGAGTGCGACCGGCGCGACGTAGCTTTTGCCTTCGTTCATCCATCCGCGCATGGCCGGATCGAGCGAGATGAATTCGATTTTGATGCGGAACTGGTTCGGCCCTGGTGTTGGCACAGCCTCGTCCGCGAATTCAAAGATGTCGCGCGTGACGAGGCCGGGCTTTGGCCGCTTGACCAATTTGCAGACGCGATTTGTGGTCATGGGCGGGGCTCCGGTGTGAAGGGATCGATCAGTTGGGACTAGGCACGACATGGCTACGCGTTGGATGAGCAATTGTCACCATGACGAACGGCGGACAATGAGTGACGCGTTGCGTGGTGTCTGACCCTCCGGGTCTGACACCACTAACGAAACGTGCAGCGCATTGCCGGACATCCGTGATCAGGTGTCAGACCCGGAGGGTCAGACACCTTGTCTCCCAGCGGTGAAGGGCGCCATGTCAGTAGGCGCAACTACAACATACATATCACTTGCCTCGAATCACAATTGCGGAGAATAAATCGTTATCGCTGAAGCAGCTTTGTATCTCGTCGCGCTGTGAGCCGCTCTGCCCCCCAGAGCGCTAAGCGACGAACAGAATGAGAACGTCCTTCCTCATTCTGTCAAAAGGGCAGTTGAATGCATGAACGTGCCCGGAAAGGAGTGGTCCCCCAGACCACTCCTTTTCTCGTTTCTAATTACGCTCATCGCTCTCGATATGACGAGGTGCAGCTTACCCAAGCGCCTTTTTCAACTTCTCGGCATTTGCCTTGAGCACCGCGCCGTCTTCCATCTTGCCTGAATGCGCGCGAAGGCCCTCGCCCTCGTAGCGCGGGATAACGTGATAGTGCAGGTGAAACACCGTCTGCCCGCCGGCCGGTTCGTTGAACTGCCAAATCGTCATGCCGTCGGCATTGAACGCTGTCTTCGAGGCAATGGCGATTTTTTGCACGAGCGGCAAGATTTTCGCGAGCACCGCCGGGTCGGCATCGAACACGTTGCGCGAAGCGGCCTTTGGCACAACGAGCGCGTGGCCATTCGATTGCGGCATGACATCCATGAACACGAGCGCATCCGCGTCCTCGTAAACTTTGTGGCATGGGATCTCGCCGCGCAGAGATTTTGGCGAAGATGTTGTTGGGGTCGTAGGTGGACATGGGGGCCTCTCTGACAGCGTGCGCTTTCGTTTAACGTCACTACGCTCGACGGTAAAGCGACTCTCGCTCCACCCGCGTCCCCGGAAACCGCGTCTCGGAGCGAAGCGCAGATGCGGTTATCCGGGGTCGTTACCCGTTGCAATCAGTCATAAGCTGAGGCCGCTAAGGACCCCGGATGAGCAAACCGTCCCGCCTGCGGCGTGACCACTCTCCGGGGACGCGGGTGGAGAGAGCATGCTCCTCAGTCACCCCTTCCTATAAGGCCCCATCTCCGCCAATTCGGTGTTCGCGACACTGACCGCCGCGCGTTCCTGCTTCAAATAACGCTCAACCGCGTGGCGCAGCGCAGGGTCGGCGATCCAATGCGCGGAATAGGTTTCAACCGGCAGATACCCGCGCGCCAACTTGTGTTCGCCTTGGGCGCCCGCTTCAACACGCGCTAGCTTGTGCGCAATCGCGTAGTCGATGGCCTGATAATAGCAGACCTCGAAATGCAGAAACGGGTGATGTTCAATCGAGCCCCAGTAGCGCCCATACAAGCAATCGCCGCCGATGATATTCAATGCGCCCGCGATGTAGCGCCCCTCTCGTTTGGCCATGACGAGCAGACAGGCGGCAGGCATTGCCGCACCCAAAAGCGAGAAAAACTTGCGGTTGAGATACGGCCGGCCCCACTTGCGGTTTCCCGTGTCCGTATAGAACTCGAAGAACGCATCCCAGTGCGCTTCCGTGATGCCGGACCCTGAGATGTGCTCAATTTCAATCCCCGCGCTCAAGGCTTCCGCGCGTTCCTTGCGCACGGCTTTGCGTTTGCGTGAAGCGAACGTCTCAAGGAATGCTTCGAAATTCGCGTAGCCTTGGTTCTGCCAATGAAATTGCTGGCCGGTGCGGGCTAAGAACCCGAGCGGCACCAATCGCGCTTGCGTCTCTTTATCCAGAAAAGTGATGTGGACCGAGGACAGCCCTGCTTGGCTCGCGAGTTCGATTGCCGCGGCGGCTAAAACTTGTTCGTCCGCCGCCGCGCGCGGGCCCGGCTTCACGAGCAAGCGCGGCCCCGGCACCGGCGTAAACGGCACCGCCATTTGCAATTTTGGATAGTAGCGCCCGCCCGCCTGCATGTAGGCTTCGGCCCAGCCGTGATCGAACACGAACTCGCCCTGGCTGTGCGATTTGACATAAGCTGGCGCGACACCCGCGACGCCGCCGCTTTCATCTTCAAGCACGAGATGACGCGGCATCCATCCGGTCTTCGGGCCGACGGTCCCCGCATCCTCGAGCGCATTCAGAAACGCATGACTGACAAAGGGATTATACCGCGCCGGGTCTGGGTTGGCGCACGCGTCCCACGCCGCACCATTGACATCGGCGAGTTGCGTCACAATCTTGACGGTAGCGTCGGCGGACACGGGATTGGGGGACTTTCGGCTGGTGAGCACAAGAGTTGATACGGTCCAGCATAGCGCGGGATCACATTGCAATGTAAGTAAGTGTTCGTTAGGTGCTGGCATACTTGAGTAACCGCGCATGAGGGCAGGGGCAACGGGCATGAGATGGATGAAAATAGCCGGTTCTGCGGCAGCGGCGCTGGCAATTGCCGCAGCGCTCGCAATTGGCGCGATGGCACGCGACGGCGACGGCGTGAAAATCGGCAGAGCATCATATCTTGCGCAAGCTCTACTCGGCTGAAAAGCTGGAGAACGGGGCTGCACTTCAATACAACGAAGTGACGCGCCGCGCCTTCCAGCAACAGGCCTTGCTCGACGAAAGCGACCCCCAAGTGCAACGGGTGCGCAAAATTATGGAGGCCCTCGTCCCGCATTCCTACAAGTTCAACGATCGCGCCAAAACCTGGGCCTGGGAAGTCAATGTCATTCGCTCAAAAATGGTCAACGCCTTCTGCATGCCGGGCGGCAAGATCGCGGTCTTCACGGGCATCATCGATCAACTGAAGCTGAGCGACGACGAAATCGCGATGATCATGGGCCATGAGATTGCACACGCACTTGCGCGAACATGCCCGCGAGCGCGCGGCCAAATCGATGCTGACAAACGTCGGCGCGGCGGCCGTCAGTATTTTTGTCGGCGGCAATGCCGGTGAACTCGCCCGCGTCGGCGGCGGCCTGCTGAGCTTGAAGTTCAGCCGCGATGACGAAAGCGAGTCCGATTTGATCGGCATGGAAATCGCAGCTCGCGCCGGATACGATCCGCGCGCGGCGATTTCGCTTTGGGAAAAGATGGCTGTTGCTGCGAAAGGTGCGCCGCCCGCGTGGCTCTCGACGCACCCTTCCAATACGTCGCGCATCGGCTGGATCGAGAAAAACCTGCCCGACGTCATGCCGCTTTATGAAGCCGCGAAGAAGGGCTAAGGCTCGCTGCCTTCGAAAATTTCGGCGTCCGCCCAGTTTTGCGCTGTTGTGCGCTCTTTGGCCGTCCGCACGGTCCACGTGAATAGCGGCAACTCGAGCACCTCGCGCACAAAACGCGTGACAGGCGTCGGGAGCGCACTCACTTGATAGGCATAAAAATGCGGGTCAACGGGCCCGGATTCTAATAAGTCGCGCAAATTCGCGGCGCGTGATTTGGAAATCTTGCGGTTCCACCACCCAGTACCCGCGTATGTCCCTGACACAATCCCGCGCGGCACCTTGGGCGCGAGTTCCCGCACCTTCGTCATCACAACTGGATCAAACGACATGAGCGCGATTGGCCCGCGATAGGCGGAGGCTAGCTTGGCGATGTGATTGAGAAACTTTTTGTCTGGCGCATCCCACTCGCTCTTGATCTCAACAAGGAGCGGCACCGCGCCGTCGACCGCGTCGAGAACTTCAGCAAATGTCGAAATGCCGGCGCCGCCAATCTTGTGTTTGACGCGCTTCAAGGCGGCGCCATCAAGATCCGCAACCCGGCCTTTGCTTGTCGTCAACCGCTCCAATGTCTCATCGTGAAAAACGACAGGCACGCCCCCGGCGGCAGGCCTCAGATCGCACTCGATGCCGTAATTTTTGGCGATGGCTGCATCGAACGCGGGGAGCGTGTTTTCAACGATGCCTTTCTTGGCGTTATGCAACCCGCGATGTGCAATCGGGCGGATGAACGTGTCGCGGTCCAGCATTAGCTTCGTACTTTCATAATTGCATCGATCTCAACGGCAGCGCCTAGAGGTTAATTTGCAAGGCCCGTCTGAGCGTTTTGGGATTTGCCCCGAAACGAACAATAGATCTCCAGATAAGAGATTTGGCACATAGTTGGCGAGCGCTTGCGGCGCTTCCGGCAGCGCCAACCCGAGGGCCTTGAGCCGCTCTTCAACCGTTTCCGCCATTGTATCCAAGTCATTGGTCCGCTACGTCTGAGCCTCATCCTTTTGGCCGTGCTGCCGCCACTTTGCAATGGCCAGCTTCGGCCCTAGTGTTGGAACCCAGAGTTGGGACCAACTATTACGTCCAAGAATTGACCCTGCAGGAGCAGTCTTTTGAGCAACCGTGATTTGTGCCGGAAATCAGTGGCGGCTTTTGCAGGCTGCATCGCAAGCGTTCCGGTTGTGGCGCATGCCGAAGCGGTTACCTTCGCGCCGCATCGCGCCGTTTATGAGATTACGCTTGCCAACTCGGTTGCCGGCTCCGGAGTGACGGACATGTCGGGACGCATGGTCTACGAACTGACGGGATCGAGTTGCGACGGCTTCACGCAAAACATGCGTTTCGTGACGCGCATGTCGAACCAGGAAGGCGCCGAGACGATCAACGACCTGAGAACCTCAAGCTGGGAAGAATTGGCCGGCAAGCGGCTCAGATTTTCGTCAACCCAATATCAAAACGAGGAGATCGCGGAAGCGAGCCAGGGTGACGCCGTGCGCAACAAAACGACCAGCGGCGCCGATGTCGAACTCGTGAAGCCGCAGAAGAAAAAGTTAGCACTTCCAGCCAACATTTATTTCCCGATGCAGCACGCGGCGGCTCTCATCCAGTCCGCCAAAAACGGTCAACCAAATTTTGCGGCAAACCTGTACGATGGTTCGGAAAAGGGCGAAAAGTACTATGTGACGAACGCCGTTATCGGCAAAAAGTACACGCCTGGCGCCATCGCCAACGCGGCCGCCATCAAGGACGTTGCCAAGCTTGAAGGGCTGGCATCGTGGCCGGTTGCCATCAGCTACTTCGATGCCGGCAAAGACAAAGAAGATACCCCGCCGGCCTACGAACTCTCATTCCGCTATTTCGAAAACGGCGTGACGGAAAATCTGAAAATCGATTACGGGCAGTTCGCTCTCAAAGGCGAACTCAAGGAACTCACGGTCCTGCCGCAGGCAATGTGCGCCAGCGATGCACCGTAGTCGTGCTACTCTAAGGTCGTGATAAGGCAAGCCACGCTGCACCGCGCACGCCGCTTGCGTCGCCCCATTTCGGCGGCCTGATGCTCACGCTGGGCTGGTCTGCAAAGATATGCTGACTGACAAGGTCGGGCAGTTTGCCATAGAGGTGGGAGAGCTTCGAGAGCCCGCCACCCAACACGATCACCTCCGGATCGAAGATATTGATGACTTGAGCAAGCCCCCGCGCGAGGCGGCTGGCGTGGCGCCGCATCGCGGCTTCGGCAGCAGCATCGCCATCTTGAGCGGCGGCAGCAATCTGTTCTGCGGTAATGGCCACGCCGGTCATGTGCTTGTGGTCCGCCGCAAGTCCGGGCCCAGAAACCCATGTCTCCATACAACCCAGCCGCCCGCACCAGCATTTGGGGCCGGGAAACTCGTCCGGCCGCATCCAAGGCAGGGGATTGTGGCCCCATTCGCCGCCGATACCGAGCGGGCCGTCGATCAATGCCCCTTTGTGCACGAGCGCACCGCCCGTGCCGGTGCCAAGGATGACGCCAAACACGTTTCCCGCCCCGGCCCCCGCTCCATCGCGGGCTTCCGAAAGCGCAAAGCAATTCGCGTCGTTGGCGATGGGTACTGGCCGTCCGAGCGCGACAGCCAAATCACTTTCCAAAGGCCGGCCGTTGAGCCACGTCGAATTGGCATTGTGCACGAGCCCTGTCTTGCGCGAGATCGAGCCCGGAATGCCCATTCCAACGGGAACGTGCGTCATCCCTTCGGCCGCCTCAAGGGCTTGCACGAGACCGGCAATGGCTGCGACCGTCGCCGCGTAGTCGTTTTGGGGCGTAGGTATCCGGCGGCGCGCCATTTCGCTTCCTGAAGCGCCCATGAGCAGGCCTTCTGTTTTAGTACCGCCCAGGTCGATGCCGATGCATGGTCCCGTAAATGCCCCGGCCGGTTGCGGGGTTGAAGGCGTGTCCGTCAATAATTATCCGGCATGCCGCCGTCCTCCTGGCTTACAAGTTTTGCCAACAGATCGCGCGCAGGTGCAGCGACTTCCGGGGCAATGCCCGCCTCGGCCGCAAACACCAAAAGCAGGCTCTCGTCCCCCATTAAGTGATCAAGTACGGCTGCCTGTATCCGGGGTTCCCCGGTCCACGATCTGATCTCGCCCGGGCCAATACCGGTCAGGGCAAAAAAGCGGGACATTCGCTCCGGATTGGAGGCAAGAAATGTCAGCCCTTGCAATGCCAGGGACTCGGCTTCCTCAAGTGTCAGCCGCGCTTTCTTGAAATTCGCCATGAGCGGCTCCGGAATCGTGCCCCAAGAGCAACGACATTAACCGTTGGTTACGCCTTCCCGGGCAAAGTACCCAGACCAAATCACCAGAATCGGTGCACAACACAGCCTGCCCGGGCAAACGGTTTGATCCTACATGAATTACCAGGAAACTAGGAATGGCGTCGAGCGGCGGGGAGCGGATCCCCGGACCGCACAGCGTTCCGTGCTGATTGTGGAAGACAACGAGCTCAATATGAAGCTCTTTCACGATTTGCTGGCGGCCCACGGCTACCGCACGATTCAGACACGAAACGGTTTTGACGCGCTGGACCTTGCACGCAAGCATCGCCCCGATCTCATTCTGATGGACATTCAGTTGCCCGAAGTTTCAGGTCTCGAAGTCACCAAGTGGATCAAGGAAGACGACGATCTGCGCATGATACCTATCATCGCGGTCACGGCGTTTGCCATGAAGGGCGATGAAGAACGGATCCGGTCCGGCGGTTGCGAAGCCTACATTTCCAAGCCGATTTCCGTGCTGTCGTTTCTCGAGACGGTCCGCCGCTTCATCGGGCAGCCAAAGTTGTGAAACGCATAGAGCATCAAGATAGTAGCAGATGACCGCGCGAGTTCTCGTCGTTGATGACATTTTGGCCAACGTCAAGCTGCTCGAGGCGCGGCTTGCGGCGGAGTATTTCGAGGTGTTGTCGGCCTTCAGCGGCCAGCAAGCGCTGGACATTCTTGCGCGCGAACGCGTGGACGTGGTTCTTCTCGACGTTATGATGCCGGGTATGGACGGCTTCGAAGTCTGCCGCCGCATCAAGAGCAACGTGCAAACGCACCATATTCCCGTCGTCATGGTGACGGCGCTGGATCAGCCCTCGGACAAGGTTCAGGGGCTTGAGAACGGTGCTGATGATTTTCTGACCAAGCCGGTAGACGATATAGCGCTTATCACACGCGTCAAAAACTTGGCGCGCCTCAAGATGCTCAATGATGAAATGATCATGCGGGCCTCGACCGGCCGGCAGATGGGCATTCAGGACGATGGGGCGCTTGCAAAGGCGCTTTCGGGCCGTTCTGGGCGCGTGCTCGTTGTCGACGATCACCCGAGATCGGCCGCCCGGTTACTCGAAGTTTTGTCAAAAACCAACGACGCTTTTGCCGAGCGCGACCCGCAAACCGCGCTGACCAAACTTGCCGAACACAATTTCGATCTTCTTGTCGTCAGCCTTTCGCTGCAAAACGCCGATGGATTGCGTCTTTGCTCGCAAGTGAGGTCGCTCGACCGTACCCGCCACCTCCCCATCATTATTCTGGTTGAGCCTGGTGATGAAGCGCGCCTGCTGCGCGGTCTCGACATGGGCGTCAACGATTACCTGATGCGCCCCATTGACCGCCACGAATTGATGGCCCGCGTCAAAACCCAGATCAAGCGCAAGCGTCACTCTGATTTCCTGCGCCATCGGCTCGCCGAAAGCGTGGAAATGTCGATTACGGATGCGCTCACAAGCCTGCACAACCGGCGCTATATGGAAAGCCATCTCAAGACGCTGGTGACGGATTCCTTGCGATCAGGGCGCGCTTTGTCGATGCTGGTCGCCGACATCGATCACTTCAAGAACGTCAACGATACCTATGGGCACGACATCGGCGACGTCGTACTAAAGGAATTTTCCGTGCGTTTGAAGCGCAATACGCGCGGCGTCGATCTTGCCTGCCGGCTGGGCGGGGAAGAATTCGTCATCATCATGCCGGATACCGATATCGCGCGCGCCTATCAGATTGGCGAGCGTTTACGTGCGAACATTGCCGCAGATAATTTTTCAATCGGTAGCGACAAATCTATTCGCGTCACGGCGAGTGTCGGCGTTTCCACACTTGAACGCGGCGACGACACGCCGGAGTCGATCTTCAAGCGTGCGGATCTTGCGCTGTATGCCGCCAAACGGCGCGGCCGCAACCGGGTTGCCGCTGACGCAGCGTGATGCGTCGAGGCAAAAAGCCGAGATAGAGCGCCGGGATTCCGAGGCAATCTTATCGCACGGGAGAATTGCCCGGTGCCACACATGGCCAGCAGATCAGGCCAATTTCTCTAAGTGATTAAATGACTTAGAGGTGCTTTCCTAAGAGGTGTCGCAGACGGCCGAATCGCGCTTTTCGTGGCGTGAAGATCACAGTCAAAGAGTTCTTGCTAAAGACTTAGTCTTCTGGCACCAATCCTCTTATTGAACGGGGATAACTTTTTAACCAAAGCGCGAATGACGGCCGTGGTCCCCGTCGAGGTTGCAGAACGCACGAAATTCCTACGCTACCGGGCCCGCCGCATAGCTTGGTTGTGTAGGGGTTGATCAGTCCAGGTGACCATAAGAGTGGCCTCCTCGAAAGGTCGCATAAGACTGATCGCAAAACCGGGTGAGGGACAACGCCCTCTTTGGAACTTACCCGGCGATGACCAGGGCTTCGAGACGAACTCGGAAACGATTACCCCGCTACTGAGTGTGTTTCGGGTCCTGGTCGCATCATCTGCTCAAAGCCTTGCGCTACAAGACTTGCGCCCGGAAAAACCCTCAAATCGTAGCGATTTTTGCTCGCCCGCATGTTCAATAACAGCGGGCTAACGGCTTATTTTATCTTCGTTTCTTTGAATTCCACGTGCTTGCGGGCAACGGGATCATACTTCTTGAAAACCAGCTTTTCGGTCGATGTGCGCGGGTTCTTCTTCGTGACATAGAAGAAGCCGGTGCCGGCGGTCGAGAGCAGCTTGATCTTTTGCGTAACTGGCTTTGCCATAGGTCTAGGCCTTCAAAATTGGGCTCGCGGAGATGTCCGGATGTTGCGGGCACCATAGCCATGGCGACTGCCCTGTCAAGGCGCCTTAGCCGCCATTTGGGGTATCAGGTCGCGGCGGAAGCGCCCATCTAGCTCATAGTAAAAGGGAATGCCACCTCGGGCGAAACTATTCGAGTTCGAAACGTGTGCTTCGACGTCGCCGAGGATCATACGCGTAATCGTTGGCAAGTCGAGATCCCGGGCTTCGCCAATCGTAAACCAGCGCAGATCGGCGAATTCGCCGTCGCCTTCGCCCGGCTCGCCGATCGTGTCGTGCCGGTTGGCGAGAAAGAAGCGCGTGTCGTAGCGGCGCGGCCGTCCGGGCGGCGTGATGGCGCGGGCAACCATGGTAAGAGACGCGAGACGAGGTCTCAGCCGGCGTGCGCGAAACTCCGGCCAAACGTCATCGAGCGCATCGCTGTCCGCCGCTGCCTGTCCAAGCGCCACACCCGTTTCCTCGCACAACTCCCGGATGGCTGCCAATGCCACTGTAACGGCCCATGAGGGGCTGGTTTCTTCCGGCATGCCGTGCATCAGGGCTGCTTCGTCGTGAGGTGTCAGGCAGTCCGTGCAGACGATCTCGCGATCACTCGCTTCAACGCGTCCGCCGGGAAACACCCACTTGTTGGGCAGGAAGATATTGTCGGGCTGCCTCAGCCCCATGAGCAAGCGAGGCGCAGTTATGCTGGCGTCGATTAGGATGATGGACGCGGCGTCGAGGAGGCGAGGTGTTACGTCTGGCATTTTTGGCGCCGGGCTTTGCATTCAGTTGGTCGGGGCCGGTATCGCGGGCGCAATGTCCGCGCCTTCGACTTGCGCTTCGCCGAAGCCGTGCATGCGGCAGGCCCACTGATAGCCGATGAGCGCGCCCTTGACGCGCGGCAGCAGCCACAAACTCAAGACGACCAGCAGCGGCAGCCAGATCATGAGATGCACCCACGTCTCTGGCGCATACATTTTCTCAGCCACCAGAATGCCGCCGACGATAACGTGGCCCGTGATCATCATGGTGAAATAGGGCGGCGCATCGTCGGCGCGCTGGTGGTGCAGCTCTTCCTTGCACCCGGGGCAGGTGTCGTTGACCTTGAGGTAGCTCTTGTAGAGCGGGCTCACTCCGCAGGCGGGGCACTTCTGCCGCCAGCCGCGCTTAAGCGAGGCCCAGATTTCGCGCGCGGGTTCTTCTGGAGCAATATTGGTTGTGACCGGCATGGGGCAATCCTAATGGGGCAAATCCTAAGGGGCTCTGTGCTGCTAATATCGCCGTTGTCATCTCCGGGACAAGTGTGCCCATGGCCGCAGTTGGAGTGCCCGCAGTTGGAGTGGCTGCAGTTGTGGCAGCCAGCAGCAGGAGGCGGGATCCGTAGGTCGCGGGTGGGCCAACTTGCGAACCCCGGCAGCCGCAAGCTCGGCTCTGCCGGCTTCGTACCCGCGCCCCGCGCATTAGAAAATTCGCGTCATCCATGCGCCGAAATCGTGCAACGCGCGTTATTGGGACTAGGCGAGGAATCGTGCGCACACCATTCAAAACGCGATAGTGGCACGGTGATCTTAACCACTTGCGGCTCGAAGTGCTTGTACTAAGACGCTCCATGACCAAATTAGATGTATTAAGACGCTTCATGACCTAATAAGATCACCAATTGTTTTAGGTCAATCAAATGAGTTTGTTTAACAACTCAAAGTCTACCGGCGACGCTCCAGAGCAGGACGCTCAATCGGATTCGGATCAA
Organism: uncultured Alphaproteobacteria bacterium; assembly: GCA_963819605.1. GTDB lineage: Bacteria > Pseudomonadota > Alphaproteobacteria > Rhizobiales > Hyphomicrobiaceae > Hyphomicrobium_B. Next base: position 235,224 of record CAWFWU010000019.1, read on the forward strand.
TTTCACCGCATTGCGTTTGATCTAGCGCCGATAGCAATCGCGTTCGTCGGGCTCGACGCTCGATTCATTAAAGTCAATGAAAGTCTGTGCGCGCTGACTGGCTATGCAGCGGACGAATTGTGTGGAATGGCGGTCGCTGATATTACGCATCCTGATGACCGGGATCGCGATGCCGGACTTGTTCAAGCCTACTTCAGCCAAGGCGGCAATGCTGTCTACGAAAACGAAAAGCGCTACGTGCGCAAGGACGGCGGAGTCCGCTGGGTATCAATCACTGCGCGCATCGTCAAAGATGCTAACGGCCGGCCCATTCATTCTATTGCCGTTATTCGCGACATTTCAGACCGGAAGGCCGCTGAAGCTGCTTTACAAGAAAGCGAGGCCTTCAATCGGAGCATTGTCGAAACCAGCCCCGACTGCCTGAAAGTAATGGATACCAAGGGCAGGATTGAATACATCAACGCCAATGGCTGCGAATTATTGGAAATTGATGATTTTCAAAAGTTGCAAGGCAGGGAATGGTCAGAATTTTGGCCGGCTCAATCACGCGATCAGATTGTCAATGCCGTTGGCTCGGCTCGGTCAGGAGCGTCGAGCCACTTTGAGGCCTTTTGCCCGACTTTCAAAGGCGCTCCCAAGTGGTGGGACGTCGCCGTTAATCCTGCGCTTGATCTGCAGGGGCGTTGCATTCGCATCGTCGCGTCCTCCCGCGATGTCACACAGAGAAAGCACGACGAACAAGCTCTGCGGGAAAGCGAAGAGCGGTTTCGCGCTGCCGTGGGAATTGTCAGTAGCATCATCTGGACGAACGACGCTGAAGGCAAGATGAAAGGCCTGCAAAGTAGCTGGGGAAACTTTACCGGCCAATCAGAGGCAGACTATCAAGACTACGGCTGGGCCAACGCCGTTCATCCCGACGATTCGCTGCCAACGATCGCTGCGTGGGAAGTGGCCGTTGCAAACAAATCCTTGTTCGAATTTGAACATCGCGTGCGCCGCCGCGACGGAAAATGGCGATCGTGTTCCGTTCGAGCGGTGCCAGTTCTAAGCGACGATGGGACAATCCGCGAATGGGTGGGGGTCCACACTGACAACACCGGGCAGAAGGAAGCGGAAGAAAAGATCCGGTTGTTAATGGCGGAAGTTACGCACCGCTCAAAGAACCTGCTCGGAGTCGTGCAAGCAATTGCCAGGCAAACCGGGTATCACGGGGATGCAGCGACTTTCGTGAACCGGCTCACAGACCGTATACAAGGATTGTCCGCTAGCCAGGATCTCCTTGTCAAAAACGATTGGTTTAGCGTTGAAATTGCTGATCTTGCGCAAGGACAGCTTGCCCATTTCAGAGAGTTGACCGGCAGCCGCATCACCGCTGACGGTCCTTCTGTTCACTTGAGCCCCGCTGCTGCTCAGGCGATCGGCATGGCCCTGCACGAATTGGCGACCAATGCCGCCAAATACGGAGCACTTTCGAACGAGGCCGGCCGTGTGCGGTTAGTTTGGGATGTGACTGACGCGGAAGTGCCGAATTTCACTATTCAATGGATTGAAGAGGGCGGCCCACCGGTCGTGCTTCCGAGCCGTCTTGGTTTTGGAAACGTCGTGATGGTGCGCATGGCGGAAGCAGCTGTCAACGGAAGCGTGGATCTCGACTACAACATTCAAGGACTAAGCTGGAAACTTGTGACCCCGTTGACAAACCTGTTAAAGACGGCGCCGAATAATTGACTGCGAGTAAGCCGCTGGCACACAAACATCCTGGTTCGAGAGACCGGATCAAGGAGACACAAAAGTGCGCACGAATAAATTATGGCCGGGACAGATTGCGCTCACGATCGCAACTCTGTTCGCCCTCATCCAATTGTCCGCACCGCTGCAAGCAGAAACGATCTTCAAACCCGTGCCCTTGCAATACATTGCGGCACTTGGCGATCCCGGTGCAACGTCTGGCGCGAACGCGCAATCTTGGGGGCTGTGGCGTGTCGATCCGGGCCCGCGCGGCGTGCGCCTCAACGCGTTTGAGCAATTGCAAGCTTCAGGCGGCGTCGCGCCCGCTCAGTGGATTTTCGACAGCAAAGACTGGTGGCTGGAAGAGAACGGCTTGATCATGGAGAAGCCGGACTTTCCCTTACCAATCGGCAAATATATGGTGACAGGCGACCGCGAACTGACGGCGATCTTGACCATCCACCCCAAAGACAACGACAGCACACAGCGCTGGGACCTCGACAAAGGCGCGACGCTCTATGACGTCACGCACTTGCCCTGCCGCTCCGCGCGCTATTCGACGGCGTCCAGCGGACACGCGTGTTCGCCATCGAACGCCGTGCAGAAATCTTTCCCTGTCACGCCCGGCGCCGCCATGCCCGCCGTCGAAGGGTGCAACAAGCAGGACTATGCGGTCTTGTTCGTTGTTGGTGTGGGGCAAGGAAACTAATTGTCGTGAGCGCTTTGAACATTGGTTCCCTGTCGAATTGAACGCTTCGGCTGATCGTGTTCAGTGCTGTCGCAATGTATACGGCTGCTTTGCTTTGGGTCTCTATCTCGATGTCAAAGGACCTGTTTGCGTCAGGTCCGTCAATGGCCAGATCGATTGCACGGCTATTTCTAGTTATCGCAATCCTCCCGTACATCACTTGCATCGTACCGGCGTTTGTATTGGCACTCGTCAATCGCCGCCTGCCGTTCGCGATTGCGCTTTGCATTATTGCTATTCCATTGTTCTTTGCTATTGGCTTCCTCATCGCCTGATCACGAGGATCAGTAAAAATCGCCATCTCCGCCGCATGCATCGCAACATCGCTCATGTCCTCCATATCGACGATTTACCGTTCTTCGAAGGTACATGGTGTTTTGCAGCGTTAAGTGGGCCCCCCACTCACTGCCATTTCCCATTATCCCGCCACCCACCTAAGCCGCCCTTATGGCGGCGTGTCGATGCCAAGCCGCTTCAAGGATTTGCGTGCGGCCCACACGGTGGTTTTGACTGTCAGAGCCTTGCCGTAATTTTCAATCGCAAGCTTGGTGTCGCCCCAGATTTCGGCGGCTTCCGCGCGCGCGAGATACGGCGCGAAATGCTTAGGGTCAATCGCTTCGGCGCGGGCAAACTCAGTGAGTGCTTTGTCTTTGTCTTTAAGCGCAACGAACACGTTGGCGCGGCCGATAAAGCCGTCGATGCTCTTGGGATTGAGCGCGATTGACTTGTCGAAGTCGATCATTGCAGCCTTCAGGTCTTGGGAAGCAAGGAGACTTGCGCCGCGTTTGAGGTAATTGGCTTCGGCATCTGCATCGAGCGCGATAACGGCAGACCAGTCGTCAGCCGCCTTGGCGTGCTGTTCCAGCAGCGTATAGGCGCGGGCGCGGCCGGCAAGCGCGCGGAGGTCTTTGGGGTTGAGTTTGATCGCGGAGTTGAAGTCGTTCAGCGCTTCGCCCGCATCGTCTTCGATGAGCCATGCGAGCCCCCGGCGCGCGTAGATCCGGGCGCGGCCTTCGCTGCTCAATTCGGAGCCCTTGAGCAGCGACGTGCAAGCGCGCAGCGATAGCCAGGCGCGGTCGTCCTGCTCGCAGTCCTTGAGCTCGTAGGTTTGCGCAACGGCCGGCACCGTCAGAAGTGCAAAAAGCGCGGCTATTGCAATCAATCGGCATTCCTGCATTTACAGGTCCTCTGGACGCAAACCCGTCCGTTTGGCAAGACGAGCAAGCATTGCAGGTCCAATTTCATCGTCGTCGTGAAAGGCAAAGACGAAGTCGTTCCATTGATCGCGCGCGAGCGTTATGTGGGAACCCGACTGCCTCTTGATTCTCCAGCCGATCCGCAGCAGCGCAGCAAGGACGCGCCGCGACTTCGTTGCTGGAAATCGGCTCATTCGGCGGCGACGGTAATCGATATACCGATTGGCCGCGCTTCTCCGTGGTCCAGTCGCTCCGCAATGACTCGCAACGCCAGGGCTTCGGCTTTCGCCATAGCGGCCTCGCGCGTTGCCCCATAGGCAAGCACCCCCGCCAGCTCTGGCACTTCGGCGATCCAGCGGCCGTCGGCTTCCTGTTCGGTTTCGAGTGTGAGGTTCATGGTCGTTTCTATAACATAGTCCGCAGCATTCCGGGAAGGGTAGCTGACAGCGGATTCGCGTTTTGGCCCATAATCGAAACGAAAACGTTCTGAGCCCATTACGCCATGAAAATCCGAATTCCAGGCACTCCATCGTCCCCGACATCGGGTCTAATCGATTTTGGGCTGACCATAAGGGGAGTCTCGCGGTGTTAACCGGGGGCTACCTCTTCTTCCCCTTAAACCCGCCGCCGCGGGGCCCGCGTTTTTGGCGGGGGAGTTTGCCGCCGCCCGCTTTGAAATTCGCGAAATGCCCCTTGGTGCCGGGCGTCATCATTTCAAAACGGAGCGCGCCCGCCGAGGGAATGGCTTCAAGCAATTTGACTTCAACCGTATCACCCAAGCGATAGCCTTCGCCGCTGCGGCTGCCGACGAGCGCGTGCGCCGCTTCGACGTGCGAGAAGTACTCGTTGCCGAGGCTTCCAATCGGGATGTAGCCGTCGGCGCCGGTATCCTTGAGGCGCACGAACAGCCCCGAGCGCGTCACGCCAGAAATGCGCGCCGTGAAACTCGCGCCTATCCGGTCGGCGAGATGCGCGGCGATCAAGCGGTCCATGGTTTCGCGTTCCGCCGACATGGCGCGCCGCTCGGTGTCGGAAATAGCTTTTGAGATTGCTGTTAAACGCGGGATTTCTTCGTCGCTCAAACCATCCGGCCCAAGCCCAAGTGCTTTGACGAGCGCGCGATGCACCAGCAAATCGGCATACCGGCGGATGGGCGACGTAAAGTGCGCATAGCGCGCCAGATTCAAGCCAAAGTGGCCGATATTGCGCGGCGCGTATTCGGCTTGTGACTGCGAGCGCAGGATCACCTCGTTGACGAGTTCCGGCACAGGCAAGTCTTTGGCCTTCGCCAGAATGACGTTGAAAGCTTCCGGCTTCAACTGTCCGGCGTGCGGAATCTTCATATCCAGAGTTTCGAGAAAATCCTTGAGGCCTCTCAGTTTCTCCTGGCTCGGCTGGTCGTGCACCCGGTAGACGAGCGGCGTGCGCTCTTGTTCCAGCGTCTCGGCGGCGGCGACGTTCGCCTGGATCATGAATTCTTCGATGAGGCGATGTGCGTCAAGGCGTTCGGGCGTCACGACGCGGGCAACGCGCCCCTTTTCGTCCAGCACAATCTTGCGTTCTGGCAAATCCAGATCGAGCGGCCCCCGTTTGTCGCGCGCAGCACTTACGGCCGCATAAGCCGCCCACAACGGCTTCAACGCCCGCTCCATGAGCGGCGCACATTTCTCAGAGACAGTGCCGTCAATGGCCGCTTGCGCTTCTTGGTACGAAAGCTTGACTGCCGATTTCATCATGGCGCGCATGAACGTATGCCCGCGCTTTTCGCCGTGCTTGTCGAACACCATACGTACTGCGAGGCACGGGCGCTCTTCGCCTTCGCGCAACGAACACAAGTCGTTCGAGATTTTTTCCGGCAGCATCGGCACGACGCGGTCGGGGAAATAGACCGAGTTGCCACGCAGTTGTGCCTCGCGGTCGAGTTTGGTGCCGGGGCGGATGTAGTGCGCCACGTCGGCAATGGCGACGATGACGATCCAGCCGCCGGAATTACCCGAACTGGTATCGGGTTCCGCGTAAACAGCGTCGTCGTGGTCGCGCGCGTCTTGTGGGTCAATCGTCAGGAGCGGCGTCGAGCGCAAATCCGTGCGCCCTTTCATGGCTGGCGGCTCGAGCGCTTCGCACTCGGAAATGACGCTCTCTGGGAAATCCTCGGGGATACCGTGCGCGTGAATGGCGATCAGTGAGATCTGGCGTTGATCGTCCGGATTGCCGAGACTTTCGAGAACGACCGCGCGCGGCGTCGCGAAACGTCCGCGGCGTACGAGTTCAAAGCGCACGAGATCGCCGTCGCCGGCTTCTGCGTCGTCGCCCTCGAGGATCGGCCAGCTTTTGAGTTCCCTGCGGTTGATCGGCTCGATCGTGCCGCCGCCGCGTTTGGCTTGCCGGTAAATGCCAAGCAAGCGGCTCGCTTCGCGCGGCAGCTTTTTGGTTGGCGTTGCCTCATAGCTCGCCCCATCGGCGCTGGTATGCGCGAGCTTCGTCAAGCGCGCCAATACGCGGTCGCCAATACCGATGTCGCCGTCGGATGCGCGTTCGGTTGGAAGTACGCGCACGATGGGGCGCTTACCGTCGTCTTCCTCCCAGTGCAAAGGCTTCGCTAAGAGATCGCCGTCGCGGTCGCGGCCCGTGATTTCAAGCGTCGTGACGGGCGGCAACTTGCCCTTTTCACGGAAATCCTTTTTGTTACCAGACAGCGTGCCCTCGGCCGCCATTTCACCCAAGATGCGCTTCAGCGCGATCTTCGCCCCGCCCGTAACGCCGAAGGCGCGTGCGATCTCGCGCTTGCCCGCCTTTGCTTCAGACGTGCTCAAAAATTCAAGGATCTGCGCGCGGCTCGGCAATCCGCGATCTGCCGGTTGATGGCGCGCGGCCTTGGATTTTTTGTCGGGTGGGCGGGTGTCGAGTTTCTTGGCCAAGGTGTTCGCCTCTGTGTTGAGCGCCGATACCCGCCACTCGAATGTCTGGTTGTCAAGGATTGCCGCTCGCACCTTCGGCTTTGTCGCGGCAAGGTGCGCGGCGAGCCTAATATTCAGCCCCAAAGTCAGTGCCGTTGCGAATAACAGAAACAGCATCGCTTATCCTCATCGATCCGTTCCTCCCAGGCGCCAGTATGCGCGCGCCAGGGGAGGCGGGGAAAAGTCTGCGCGACGATTTTTTCAGCCCTCTGTTTTTGCACGCGAAAACGGCCCGGCCGGAATCGATCCGCCAAGGCCGTTAGGGTAAATGCCAGAAAATTCGATTGTGACGGTTTCTTTTTGGGCCGCTGCTGGGCGTCGCGTGGCCGATGCGTTTTGCCGTGGAATGCGCTTCGGGCCGTTCCCAGAGTTGAAGATTTGTGTACAACTCTTTTTGAGAACGCGCGTGGTGTCCAGGAGAGCCCGAATGATTTCGTCAAAATGTAACGCTGCAGTTTTGTTTGCCGCTCTTATGCTCGCTGCCTGCGGAGATGATACGCCGAAACAATCAGCCGAGACTTCAACGACTGCCCAACCACAGGCCGCCACAGCGGCTGCGCCAGCCGCCTCCGATGATCGCCTAAAGGGGTGCACGCTGAATGCCCAGACCTCTAGTGAAACGAACAAGATGTTCCCTGTGCACTGCATCAATCTCGAAATCACGGGTGTAAAAACGCTTAAACTTTCGAATTCGAAAGTGGCGCTAAGCCAGTCTTGCGCCGACTGGGTCAAGCAGCGCAAGTCAGACCTCGGTGAAGTTCTGAATTGGGATGCCGTCATGACGCCGGAGGGCCAGCCGGAAGTCTCTGTCTCCTTCGCGGCTTGGAAGTATAAAGGCCCTGGCACATACGACGAAACCACGGTGCAAGACGGCGGGGCATGGCCAACGGCAGTCACTTTCGGTGCCTATAGCGACGGGCAAGTGAGTTTTCACATGCAAGACCAAGGTACGGGAGATGTTAAGCCGGTAGATGCCAAGGCCGCGCTCGATGTCAACGCCGACGGCACCGTGAAACTGGTGCTCACGGGGCTGTCTCATCGAGTGAACAAGACCGATGGCGACCTAATAGTATTTTCGCATACAGACCGGATCAACGCCACGCTGACGATCAGGTGCGTCGATCCGGTGAAGTGAATTTAGAATTTATCTCAGGCTCTAGGCTTTCGCTTTTGCAGCAGCCACTTTTGCGGGCGCCTTCTTCACAGGGGCTTTCTTAGCGGCCGGCGCTTTCTTGGCTGCTGCTGATTTCGCAGGTGCCGCCTTCTTGGCGGCGGGCGCCTCATCCTTAGCGCCCGCGGATTTCGCAGCCTTTTTGAAACCGCCCTTGCGCGCGGGTTTCTTGCCGCCGCCCTTTTCGATCCGCTCCTGAAGAAGTGCAACGGCCTCTTCAACCGTCAGGTCAGCGGGTGCCTTAGATTTAGGGACTGTCGCGTTGACTTTGTTGTGGCTGACGTACGCCCCATAGCGTCCGTCGAGAACTTGGATCTTGCCGCCTTCGCTCGGGTGTTCACCTAGATCCTTGAGCACGGTTGCGGCCTGACGCTGGAAGCGGCTCTTGCCACCGCCCGCGCGCTTTTCAGCAAGCAGTGTCACGGCGCGGTTGATGCCGATTGAAAACACTTCTTCGATGCTTTCGACGTTTGCGTATGTGCCGTCGTGGAGAATGAACGGGCCATAGCGGCCGAGCCCAGCGGTGATCGGCGTATTGGTTTCAGGGTGCATGCCCACTTCGCGCGGCAACGACAAGAGCTGCACCGCTTTTTCAAGATCAACTGTCGCCGCATCGACACCCTTGGGCAACGACGAACGCTTGGGCTTCTCACCCTCTTCGTAGTCCTTCTGATCGCCAAGCTGCAGATAGGCGCCAAAGCGGCCTGACTTCACAGCAATGGCCAAGCCCGTTTCGGGATCGAAGCCGAGTTCGCGGTCGCCGCCTGTTTCGCCGGGCTTGTTGGTCAATTGGCGCGTGAAATTGCATTCGGGATAGTTTTCGCAGCCGATGAAGGCGCCGTACTTGCCCGAGATCTTGAGGCTCATGCGCCCTTTCGCGCATTTGGGGCATGTGCGCGGATCGGCGCCGTCTTCGCGCTCAGGGAAGATATGCGGGCCGAGCATGTCGTTCAGGGCATCGAGAACTTCGCCGACGCGCAAATCTTTGATCTCTTCAACGGCACCTGTGAAATCGCGCCAGAAATCCTTCAAGACGTCTTTCCACTTCAATTCGTCGTTGGAGATGAGGTCGAGTTTGAGTTCGAGATCGGCCGTAAAATCATACTCGACGTAATGCGCGAAGAATTTTTCGAGGAAGGCAATGACAAGCCGGCCTTTGTCCTCAGGGATGAGGCGTTTCTTGTCGATACGGCAATAATCGCGATCAATGAGCACGGCGATGGTCGAGGCATAGGTCGCCGGCCGGCCGATGCCGAGTTCTTCCATGCGCTTGACCAGCGTCGCTTCCGAAAAGCGCGGCGGCGGTTGCGTGAAATGCTGGTCGGCGTCGATTGCCTTATCCTTCAGCACATCGCCCTGACTGAGCGGCGGTAAGCGGCGGCTGTCGTCGTCGCTCTCGGGATCGTCTTTGCCTTTTTCGATAACGCGGACTTTGTCGTCGCGGCCCTCTTCGTAAACTTTCAGGAAGCCGTCAAAGGTGATGACGGAGCCGTTGGCGCGCAGGCCATAGTCCTTGCCATCCCGGCCCTTGACTTCAATTTCGGCGGACGTCTGCTCGATGTCGGCGGAAGCCATTTGGCTGGCAATGGTGCGCTTCCAGATAAGGTCATAAAGTGCGGCCTGATCTTTTTCCATGTACTTGCGAACGGAATCTGGCTTGCGCTTGGGGTCGGTCGGGCGGATGGCTTCATGCGCTTCCTGCGCATTCTTCGCCTTGGATTTGTACTCGCGGGCAAAGGGCGTGTAATTCTTACCGAACTCGGACGAGATGACGTCGCGAATTTGGCTGACCGCTTCGGGTACGATCTGCACGCCGTCGGTACGCATATAGGTGATAAGGCCGACCGTCTCGCCGCCAATGTCGACACCTTCATACAAGCGCTGGGCGACATTCATCGTCTGCTTGGCCGAGAAGCCGAGTTTGCGCGACGCGTCCATCTGCAGGGTCGAGGTTGTGAACGGCGCATAGGGGTTGCGCTTAGCCGCCTTTTTATCGACGCTGGCAATCTTGAAGTTACCCTTTTCAATCGCCGCCTTGATGGCGTGGGCTGAGGCTTCGTCCTTGATGTCGAGTTTCTTCAGCGTGGTGCCGGAAATCGCAGTCAGGCGCGCTTTGAAATCTTCGCCCTTAGCCGTCGCGAGCAAGGCTTCGATGGTCCAGTACTCGTCCGTCTTAAAGGCTTCGATTTCGGCTTCCCGGTCGCACACGATGCGCAGAACGACCGATTGCACACGGCCTGCAGAGCGCGAGCCCGGCAACTTGCGCCAGAGTACGGGCGAGAGTGTAAAGCCGACGAGATAGTCGAGGGCGCGGCGCGCGAAATAAGCCGAGACGAGTGGCTGATCGATCTGGCGCGGTTCTTTCATGGCCGCGAGAATTGCTTGCTTGGTAATGGCGTTGAACGCCACGCGCTCGATCTCGAGGCCTTTCTTGATGGCTTTCCTTTGTGTCAGAACTTCCAGGATGTGCCAGGAAATGGCTTCGCCTTCGCGATCAGGGTCAGTCGCGAGGATGAGTTTGTCGGCGCCTTTGACGGCTTGCGTGATTTCATTCATCACCTTCTTGCCGCGGTCCTGCACGTCCCAGTGCATGAGGAAATCATTGTCGGGCTCAACCGCCCCGTCCTTGGCGGGCAAGTCGCGCACGTGCCCATAGGAGGCGATGACTTTATAGCCGGAGCCCAAATACTTGTTGATTGTCTTGGCCTTAGCAGCCAATTCGACGATAACGACGTTCATTTTGAACTTTCGCAGAGGGGCCGGGAAATGGGCTAACGGTTCGCCGGCCGCCGCATTTCCGGGCCCTGGCCTCGAGGCAATGGGGTATGGGCGCGGGAACATGGTTGATGAATGCCGCCCTGTCAAACCTGCGGCAAACCGGCAAGCAAAAGACCTATGCCAAAGAGGGGACTACTCATATTGCAACTTATGAGGGTAATGTTATGCTAAATTTTGCACGTATTGCGGGAATAATCTTTTGCGAGGGCACTTTATGCGGAGTGATCGGGAAGTTCCTGGGGAACCCGGAACGGGAAGCTTCTTGGCAGCACCTCAAAGCGACCGGCTTTTGTACGTTGCCGATCTTATAAGCGAACTCCAGGCTTTGGTGCAGCCGGATGGTCATGCAACCTTGGAAGGCTTGCTGGCCCTATCCCAGGCCGAGGCCCGCCGATTGGCCGCGGCGGCCGCAGGCTGAATGCAAAGCACTCAATCCATCTGCAAGGCTATGAGGCCCGGTCCTGGCCGGCTTAAGCGGCCAGCCAGCTCAAGCTCCATCAAGCCAATTTGCACGGCGCGGATGGATAGCCCGGTTGCGCGGATGATGGCGTCGAGGTCGGTCGGCGCGGGCCCGAGAACGGCCAGTATTTTTGTGCGCTCGCCGTCACCAACTTCAGGCACCGGCTGTTCGAAGCTGGCGATCACGTCTGGCGGCGGCAAAATCGGCGCGGCGATTTCGCTGAGGCCTGAGAGCGGCCGAAGCGCGTCCAGGATATCGGCCGGTTCTGTGACGAGCGTAGCGCCGGATTTGATGAGCCGGTTGGTGCCTTCCGCGCGCGGGTCGAGCGGATGGCCGGGCACGGCGAAAACCTCGCGCCCTTGTTCGCTGGCAAAGCGCGCGGTGACGAGCGTGCCGGAGCGGGCCGCCGCTTCGACGATGACGACGCCGAGCGACATGCCCGAGACGATGCGATTGCGGCGCGGGAAATCTTGGCCGCGCGGCGTGAAACCGGGTGGTTGCTCGCTGACGAGACAGCCTTCTATTGCGATGCGCGCCTGCAGTTTCTCGTGTTCCGGCGGATAGATATTATCGATCCCGCCCGCGAGCACGGCGACGGTTCCGGATTTGAGCGCCGCTTCGTGCGCCGCGCCGTCGATGCCGCGCGCCAACCCTGAGACGATGACGTAACCGGCCTCACCAATGGCGTGCGCAAACTGCCGCGCGAGTTTCGCGCCCGCCGCCGAACTCTCGCGCGAACCGACGATGGCCAGTGCCGGCCGGTTGAGAAGGTCTTGGCGCCCCTTGATGTAGAGCAGCGGCGGCGGCGTATCGAGCGCGGCGAGCGCACCAGGGTAACCCGGCTCGATCGTGAACACGGGTTCTGCGCCGATTTTCTTGGCGCGCGCGAGTTCATCTTCCGCATCTCCTCTCGGGCAAATGCGGATTGTGCGCCGCCCGCCGCCGCGCCTTGATAACTCGGGCAAAGCCTCAAGCGCCTTGGCCGCGCCGCCAAAAGTATTGATCAACTGGCGAAAAGTAACCGGGCCAACGTTCTCAGATCGAATGAGGCGCAAACACGCGAGTTGTTCCGCCGCGCCGAGCTTCGCGGTTGGAAGCGGCGCAGGCGTGAACAAACTGGGATGCTCAGCCTTTGGCACCGATTTTTGCTTCCTCGCCCGACATGAGGCGCTGAATGTTGCTGCGGTGTTTCCAGATGAGAAGCGCGGACATGATGGCTGCCAGAAGTGCTTGTGGGACTTCGCCGTAGAGCCACAAGCCAATGGGAAGGACGACACTGGCGACGAGCGCCGCGAGCGACGAGTAGCGCGAGAGATAAGCGACCGCGAGCCAGGTGAGGCAGAACGCGAGGCCTGCGGTCCACATCGCGCCAAACAGAACGCCGATGTAGGTCGCGACGCCCTTGCCGCCTTTGAATCCGAGCCAGACGGGAAAGAGATGGCCGAGAAATGCGCCAAGGCCGCCCATGAGCGACGCCAGAATGGCGATGCCATGCGCGGCGCCGATGCGCTCGGCGATGAGGACGGCGGCGGTGCCCTTAAGTCCGTCGAGCAGCAGCGTGGCAGCGGCCAGTTTTTTGCTGCCGGTTCTGAGAACGTTCGTCGCGCCGATGTTGCCGGAGCCGATCTTGCGAACGTCGCCAAGTCCCGCCGCGCGCGTTAGCAACAATCCGAACGGGATCGAGCCGAGAAGGTAGCCGATGCCGAGTGCAATCGCAGCCCACGTGCCCATCCCTGTGCTCATGCCGTCTCCGATGAAGTCCGATAGAGGCGGCATGCATTTCCCTGCCCGCGAACGTGAATGCAACGTTGGTAATCGCCCTGTCTGGCGCCCTGTCTGGCGCCCTGTCTGGCGCCCTGTCTGGCGCCATGTCCGGCGCCCGGCGGATCACGTCCGCTTGGTGGTAGCGTATGCGGAGAGGGGGGCGGTGGCAACCACGGTTATGCCGTCGGGGGCGCCGTGGGGACCTGTGAACTCCTCCCCCTTGAGGGGGGAGGGCGGCGCGCCATGAGTTACGATGCGCGTCTCATACTCGCCGCTTGAAAGAACCGCATCGTAACTCAACCTCGGCGCGCCGGGTGGGGGTGTTGATCGAGCGCGCGAACACTGTCACCCCCACCTGATGCGTCCAGCGGCTTAGACGGGCGTCTAGAGTTCTATGCAGGCAGTCGCAATGGCCCGTCTAAACCGCGGACGCATCTTCCTCCCCCCTCAAGGGGGAGGAGTTCGTGCGGCGCGATGTGCGAGCACTCATGTCCGCTCCACGCCCGCGTACTCAAACACCGTCTCGCCCGCAACGACGGTGCGCAAGACCCGGCCTTGCAACTTAGCTCAGAACTCCCCTCTCCAGCGGGGAGGGGTTGGGGGTGGGGAGAAGCCGGGCGACAGGTGACGGCCGCACGTGAGATGGTGCCGCGTTCTTTGGTGAGGCTGTTGGGTTACGGCGCGCTTGCGCGGTTGCGGGTTGACAACCGAAGCGCCAGAAATAATGCGCGCCTAACCCAACGCTTCTTCGCTTTGCATGTACGGGTTACGCGGGCTGTTTTTCAACTGCGATGTTACCGCGCCTATGCCGGCCTGACTGGCTGTCTCAGGATCGTCTTGAGCTTTTCCGGCGCAGTCTTTCTCGCGTCGCTCAGATAGATCTCGTGGTGCGCACCATTATAGGACAAACCGTTCGCTGGCATAAACTCGTTATGCAGACGCGCAAGTACTGGCCCTTCGTTATCGTACGCACCGACGTGCAGAATTTGCACTGACGGACCTTCGGTGAGTGTGCCGACCCGGAGCTTCGAGATTGCAGGTGGGCGCTTCGTGCCCTGCACCGTCTCGATGCAGCTACTCGCCAGCTCTGGTGCGATCCAGTCGGGGAGCATAATCATGGCTGTCCATAGCCATCTGTCTTTTCGTCGGGCGATGAAATCGTCCATGTCGTTCGCCCACCAAAGCGCTTCGAGAGGCGGTACGACATAGTCCCGTCCGAGCTTCAGCTTGCTTGCGAATTTGATGGCGTAAGCGACGGGGTAGAGGGTCTCGATGGCCTCCTTGTACGCGCGGGCGGTGTTCGGATCGCCTGCACCATCGATCATCAGGTAGCGCAACTCGGGTACTTCGATAATGACAAACTTAGCCGTTGGCGCGGAGAATATCTCCTTGCGGCTCTTGCGGAAGTCGATCTTGGTTCTTGCAGTGCTCATTGATGCGAAGTCTACCATGGGTGGATGCCCGGTGGCCACCTCACTCAATCGGGTTCATTTTGGGACGCGCGCCTGTTGCCGGTGCATAACCGGACGCCATCGGAACATTTTGTGAAGTGGCCATCTCCGCGCGTTCCTGCTGTGACTTCTGCCGTTCAGCCTCAGTGAGTTCTCGGCCTTCGTTTTCTTTGAGCCACTTGCCTGCGGCCTCTTGATTGGCGTCGTCAATTGCCTGGAGACATGCAGCGAGGTTTTCGATCCGTGAGCCGGACTTTGCGAATGTCGATTGCGAGAAAAGCAACAAGCTGAAGATGGTAACGACTGCTCTCATGCTATCCCCCGAGTAGTCCGCCTAGCCCAGATCAATCAAAGCGAAGGAACGGAGGGCGTCAATAGTGGCGCATACGATTATCCTTCTCCCGAGGGGAGAAGGTGCCCCGAAGGGGCGGATGAGGGGCTTCGAGCGTGAGCGCAAACATTTCGCGAGCGGCAAGCCCCTCACCTGTCGCCACACGTTGGCGCTATCGCGCCAGGGCGACATCCTCTCCCCAAGGGAGAGGAAAGGTCACGTCCTCTCCACACCCGCATACTCGAAGACCGTCTCGCCCGCGACGACGGTGCGGAGAACCCGGCCTTGCATTTTGGCTTCGTCAAAGGGCGAGTTCTTGGAGCGGGATTTCAGCAAGTCTTTGTTGACGACCCACGGCTCGCCGAGATCGAACAGCACGAGATCGGCAATAGCGCCTTTGACGAGGCGGCCCGAATGCAGCCCTAACAGCCGCGCCGGATTGATGGTCAAGGCGCGCAGCAGCACGCTGAGCGGAATATCGCCCGCGTGCACAAGACGGAGCGCGGCCGGCAGCAGTGTTTCAAGTCCAACGGCGCCGTCGGCGGCTTCCGCAAACGGGCGGCGCTTGGTGTCGGCGTCCTGCGGGTCATGAGACGAGACAATGATGTCGATATCGCCGGACGCGACGCCGCGCACCATGGCCACGCGATCTTCCTCGCGCCTCAAGGGCGGGCGCACTTTCAAGAACGTGCGGTACGAGCCGATGTCGTTCTCGTTCAAGGTCAGGTGATTGATCGAGACGCCGCAGGTGACGGCGAGTTTGCGCGCTTTGGCGCGGCGCACAACGTCGAGGCTTTCCTCGCAGCTGATGGTCGCCGCGTGATAGCGCCCGCCCGTCATCTCGACGAGCCGCACATCGCGTTCGAGCACGATGGTTTCCGCAAGTTTGGATGAGCCGGGTAGCCCGAGCCGCGCGGCAACTTCGCCCGAGTTCATCGACGCGGAGCCTGAGAGGTACGGGTCTTCGGTGTGATGCACGACGAGGGCGCCGAAGTCTTTTGCATAGTTCAAAACGTTGCGCATCACGCGCGTGTTGGCGACGCTCGTCTTGCCGTTCGAAAAGGCGATGGCGCCGGCGCGTTTCAAGAGACCGATCTCGGTCATCTCCTCGCCCTTCAAGCCCTTGGTCATCGCTGCCATGGTGTGGACGTGAACAACCGCGTTGTCGCGGGCGCGGCGCTGGATGAAATCGACGAGTGCCACTTGATCGATGACGGGATTTGTTTCCGGCATGACGACCATGGTGGTGACGCCGCCAGCGGCCGCTGCGTGGCTCGCGGTCTTCAAGGTTTCGCGATGCTCAAATCCGGGTTCGCCCGAAAATACCTGCGCGTCGATGAGGCCCGGTGCCAGCACATGGCCCTTGCAGTCGATAACAACGGCGCCCTCGGGTGCGTTGCGGCGCAGGTGCGCGCCGACGTCGGCGATGAGACCGTCTTTGACGAGCAGCCCGCCGGGTTCGTCGCGGTTTGACGCCGGATCAATGACACGCGCGTTGATGAAGACGGTGGGCTTGCTGTTCGTGCGCGCCTTCTCAAAAGATTTGGGTGTGCTGCTCATGTGTTGCCGCCTTCCGCAGGCAAGTGGACGGCGAGCGCTTCGAGCACGGCCATGCGGACCGCGACGCCCATTTCAACCTGTTCGCGGATGACGCTGCGGGAGTGATCGGCAACAGTTGAGGCGATTTCAACGCCGCGGTTCATGGGACCGGGATGCATTACGAGCGCATCCGGTTTGGCGCGCGCGAGTTTTTCAATGTCGAGGCCGAAGAAGTGGAAGTACTCGCGGCTCGACGGCACGAACGACCCTTCCATGCGCTCGTTTTGCAAGCGCAACATCATGACGATATCCGCACCCTCGATGCCTTTCCACATGTCGGTGTAGACTTCGCAGCCCAAACGCTCGGGCGCGGAGGGCAGCAGCGTCGATGGCGCGATGATGCGCACGTTGGCGCCGAGCGTGTTCAAGACGTTGATGTTCGAGCGCGCGACACGTGAATGCAGAATGTCGCCACATATTGCGACAGTGAGACCGGCAATGCGCCCCTTGGCGCGGCGGATGGTCAAGGCGTCGAGCAAGGCTTGGGTTGGATGCTGATGCGCGCCATCGCCCGCGTTGATGACGCAGCAATCGACCTTTTGCGACAAGAGTTCGACAGCGCCCGCCGCGTGATGGCGCACGACGATGATGTCCGGGCGCATGGCGTTCAGAGTCATCGGCCGTATCGATCAGCGTTTCGCCCTTGGTGACGGAGGAGGTGGCGACGTTCATGTTCATGACGTCGGCGCCGAGGCGTTTACCCGCAAGTTCGAAGGACGCCTGCGTGCGGGTGGACGATTCGAAGAACAGGTTGATGAGCGTGCGGTTGGCGAGCACGGTGCGCTTGGCAGCCCCGCTTTGCGTGCGGTCGGCGGCCTTGTCGGCGATGTCGAGAAGGAAATTGATCTCAGACGCCGTTAGACCCTCGCAGGTCAACAGGTGGCGGCGCGGGAAGCGCGTCAGCTCTTTTGTCGTCGATGATTTAGCCATTAAAGCGGTGTCTATACGGGGAGTCTGGGAGGGGCGCAAGGCGTCTGCTGCAGGTTCCCCGTGCAATGGTCAACGGCTGATGTAGACTTCGGGCAAATTGGATCAATCTTTGAGCAGAACCGCGCAGTACCGCCATGCCGGACCCAACAGCCACGCACCCAACTGCAACACATGATGTGTTTAACCAGTCGCAGCCCTTCGAGGACGTGAACCTCTACCTCTCGGACAAGGCATTGCTGGATGCCGTCCGCCGCGAGGGCGCGGGCGGCGCGGCCGAAGAGCAGCTTGTCCGGCTTGGAGCCCTTGCCGGCAGCAAGGATGCGGCCGAGTGGGCCCGCCTCGCCAATGAGCACCCTCCGGTTTTGCGCACCCACGACAGCAAGGGGCATCGGCTCGATCTCGTCGAATACCATCCGGCTTATCACGTACTGATGGAAACGAGTTTTGCGGATGGCGTACATAGGCTTGATGGAGGATCCAACGCTAACCTTATGCGCGCGGCGAAACTTTATCTTTGCGCGCAGATGGAAGCGGGTCACTGTTGCCCCATCACCATGACCAATGCAGCAGTGCCGGTGTTGAAGCGCCTGGAGCGCGCGACAGCTCCGTGGCTTGAGAAGGCGGGGGCGACAGAGTATGACCGGCGCTTTCTGCCGATTGAGCAGAAATCGTCCGCGACGTTCGGCATGGGCATGACCGAGAAGCAGGGCGGCAGCGACGTTCGGGCCAATACAACGATGGCAACGCCCGAAGGACAACGCGGGGCGGGACAGCCTTACACCATCACCGGGCACAAGTGGTTCATGTCGGCGCCCATGTCGGATGCGTTCCTCGTTCTGGCACAGGCAGCAGGCGGGTTGACCTGCATTTTGATGCCGAGATTTCGTCCCGACGGCTCCGTCAACGCAATTCACTTTCAGCGCTTGAAGCCAAAGCTCGGCAATCGCTCGAATGCGTCGTCGGAAGTTGAGTTCCATGGGGCGCACGCCATGGCACTTGGAGAAGAAGGCGAAGGCACGCGCGTCATTATCGAAATGGTAACAGTGACTCGGCTTGATTGCGCCGTTGCGTCGGCGGCCCTCATGCGCTCGGCACTCGCTCACGCGCTTCATCATACAAGCCAGCGCAGCGCCTTCCAGAAAAAGCTCATCGATCAGCCGTTGATGCAACAGGTGTTGGCCGATCTGGCGCTCGACTCTGAAGCTGCAACGGCACTCGCGTTCAGGCTGGCGCGGGCCTTCGATACACCCGCAGATGAGACGAGCAACGCTTGGCGCCGACTTGATGACGCCCGCGATCAAATACTGGGCGTGCAAAACCGCGCCGCCGTTCGTGGCGGAGGCCATGGAGTGTCTCGGCGGCAATGGCTACGTCGAAGAAGCCCCGCTGGCGCGCATTTATCGCGAGGTTCCCGTCAATTCGATCTGGGAGGGTTCGGGCAACATCATGGCGCTTGATGTGGTGCGGGTTTTAAAACGCGAACCCGAGTGCGCGCTTCTTGTGCTGGCCGAGATCAACAAAATTGTCGGCGGCGACCGGCACATTAAATCCGCAGTCGAACGCTGGACTAAGCTCCTCGAAGAGCCGGAACTGTTCGAAGCGCGCGCGCGGATGATGACCGAAGGTTTGGCTTTGCTTGCGGCGGCGGCACTTCTGCGTGCCTATGCGCCGGAAGTTGTTGCGGATGCTTTCATCGCGTCGCGGCTTGGACAGTATTCCCAGCAGACTTATGGCGCGTTCATCGCCACAGCCGGGATACCGGAAATTCTGGCGAGGGCGGCGCCAAGCCCGCGTAGTTAGTAGCTCGCGTAGCACGGATCAAACAAAACGAAGAAACGTAGCGACCTTTGAATAGAGCCGTTGAGCCAGGACCCGATCAAGGCCTCTCGCCTATCCAGCCAATGTCATGCTATAAAATGATGAGAAAGGTCGTGCCATGAACCACATCTCGAAACGGCTGGAACAAGCGATCGATACCGTGCGGGCACTGGCGGCCGATCAGCCCGCGTAGCCCGCAATAAAAACGCCGCCGGTAGGGTGCATAAGACGAGGCCTTTGCACCCTTTAATTAGTTTCTCTCGGTGACAGCAGGCCTCGGCGTCATGCACCGCGATCTTGCGCCGGTGTTTTATCCAAGACGGCGCATGGCGGCCCAGCGAAGAAAGACGCCGAGCCTTATGCGCCCTACACCCCCCCACCCCTCACGTAAACAACCAGCTCGACACGCCGCCGCGCCGCGCGAGGTCGCAAAGGTCGGCATCAAGCCCGGCAAAGAGCAAGTGCGAGGCGTTTTCGTCAAACCATCGTGCGTCGCCGTGCGTGTCGCGATAGGGCTGCAACAACTCGCGCCACGCGGCTTGATCCCAATGGCGTTCCGTCAAGGCGAGCGGCGGCATGCGCTTCAAGGCTTGCTGGCTCGACATCCAGGCATAGGCCGCCTGCCACACTTCAGCGGATGCCGCCATGTTGTGACGTGACTTCAATTGATTGATGGCAAGCACGCCGGTCTCGCGCGAATGCGGTCCAATCTCCAACGTTGCGACGCGCGTCCCGTTGCGCCGCACTGAAAACAGCCGGCACTTTTCGCGAACGATGCGTTCGGCATATTGATCGGCGCAGTTCTGCATGAAGTGCGCTTCGTTCAAAATTGATTTCTGATCTAGCAACGGTTCAAACGTGTAGCCGAGCGCGGCGCCGGGTTTCAGCCAGCTGTCGCTCAAAACGCCATCGGGAAGTTGCAGCACGAGGCGCACGCGGTTGAACCAGCTCTTGGCCGCGCAGAGCGCCGTGTCGAATGCAATCTCCGGCCGCCACGGCACAACGATAAGCCGGTAGGCTTGCGTGTTCATCTGTCCCGAAAACCATGCGTAGGCGGCAAGCACGGGAATGAGTTTGTGCGGTTGTCCCTCGTCCGTGTAGATCGGCTGCCCTGCGAGCCAAATAGCGAACTCCGCGCTGCAAGCTTCTTCGGCAAAGAGAAGCGTCTTGAGCCACATCGCGCTCTCGTCTGCCGAACGCGGCATACGGTTGGCGACGTGGCGGGCAAAGCTTTCACTCATCGGCAAGCGCTCGGGTAACGCATCGAACGCTTCGGGCGGCAGCTTGCGCATCCACATGGGGAGGCCAAGCGCGGTTGCCACCGCTTTCAGCGGCGCGCCGTTTTCAATCGCCGCAAGGGCGCTGAGACGGGCGGCGGCGGGGCCACGGCGCGTGGCGAGCGCGAACAGCGCTCCCGGAAAGATGTTGGCTAGTTCGGATACGCGCCGCGATGAGCGGATCAGCCGGCGCAACTCACGCCGCGCGTGGGGCGCAAAGCGGATGACGGACCGTTCCAGATTCTCTGGCAACGGCGAAGCCGATTTCCGGCGCACCACGTCCGTGCGCCCTTCGGGGACTTTGAACTCTTGCACCATGATAAATATGACCCGGCCAACGCATTTCGCGACGCCCTCCCACCCGCACTCAAATTGGTGGACCAATGAGGCGAGCGTGCGACGGGTACAAGTCGGAAGCGTGAAGCCATTGCATGCGCTGGATGAAACTTTCGTCCATGCAGCGTAGGGCCTTTGGATTAGCGGGATTTGTGGCGCAACCGGTCGAGCGCGCTCTGCAAGATTACAGTCGCCGCGAGTTTGTCGATGACCTCGGCGCGGCGCTTGCGGCTTTGGTCGGCCTCGATCAGCATGCGTTCGGCTTGCGCCGTCGTCAGGCGTTCATCCCACAGCAAGATAGGCAGCTGCGATAACTTGTTGAGGTTGCGGGCAAGTGCGCGGGTTGCCTGCGCGCGTGGGCCTTCGGTGCCGTCCAAGTTTCGAGGGAAACCGAGCACGAGGCCCGCGACCTTGTGCTCATCCGTCAAATGGAATAGGCGAACCACGTCCTCGCTGAACTTGCGCCGGATAATCGTTTCCAAAGGCGAGGCGATGGTGCAGGTGACGTCCGATAGGGCGAGGCCCAGCGTCTTGGTGCCGGCGTCGATGCCGATGAGGCGGCGGCCCGGTTCCGTGGCGGCGGCGAACTTGTCCACATCCTCGGTCGTGGATCCTGCCGGGCGTGCAATTTTTTCGTCCATTTTCCGCCTCTTGGCCGGGCTTCCGGCCTTACAACCTGACCCGGCTGGTCTAGTTCATTCCACGGCACTTGGCGAACTTGGTGCGAAGGAGCACCGAATTGTCGCCTGCGGGTTGCAAGAAGCCGCCTTATGCCGCTAAGAGAGCTGAGAAACCAACTCTATCCCCCAACCGGTGAGGACGTTTTTCATGCAGGTCGACGAAGCGACCGTCCGGCGTATTGCGCGGCTGGCGCGCATTAAAATCACGGATGCAGAGGCCAAGGGTCTCGAAAAGGAACTGACCGGCATCATGCAATGGGTAGAGCAGCTCGGAGAAGTCAACACCGACAACGTCGAGCCGATGACACGCGTAGTGCCCATAGCTCTCAAGAAGCGCGTGGACAAAGTGACAGACGGCGAAAAGGCCGACGATGTCACGCGCAACGCGCCCATGACCGAAGACCACTTCTTTGTCGTGCCGAAGGTGGTGGAGTAAATCTGATGCGCAAACTCGTGGTTGCGATTGCAATCGGCGGAATAGCTTTAGTAACGCCAGTGTTGGCCAATGGCTCTTTTCTCGGCTCAGCGGTTTATTCGGATTTAGATGGTTGCGAAAAGTGGAAAGCGGTTGACGGCGATAAAGTCAGAGATCGCTTCAAAAAGCCTGACGTGTTGACGGAGCAGGGCTTTGAAGGCCCTGATGGAGTTTGTACTTTTATTACCGCGATAGAACTCGAAGCGGGCAAGAGATGGATGGCCGGTATGAACTGTTCTGCGGGACCTTCTGGAGATTTGGAAATTACTGTTTTTGAGAAGCTTCTGAATGGTTCAATCAAAGTGGCCGATATAAGTATTGACCGCGAACTGGTGCTTGTCCGCTGCGACGTTGAAAAGGGAAAGTAGTTCGTGACCGACCTCACCAAACTCACACTCTCCGAAGCGCGTGACGTAGTTGCGCCGCAGAGAATGTTGTGTAGTCAGCGCCGTGAATCCCCCTCCCCTGGACGGGGAGGGGTTAGGGGTGGGGTGACGAGCTTGGCGGAAGGCCGCAACATAGCGCAAATCTTTTTTCCGATTTTTGTTCTTGAGGAAGCCTCGCAGTCCATCGGCCATCACCCTCTCTGCGTTACCCCCACCCCCAACCCCTCCCCGCAAGGGGGAGGGGTGCTCTCCAGCGCTCCACATTATCAGAACAAGTCCACCTGAATGACCGACCTCACCAAACTTACACTCGCTGAAGCGCGCGACGGGCTGGCAAAGAAGGCGTTCAAAGCGTCCGAGCTGACGGACGCCTTCATCACGGCGATTGACAAGGCGAACGCATCGCTCAACGCCTATGTCTTGCCGACGCCCGAGCACGCGCGCGCCCAGGCCAAGGAAAGCGACAAACGCATTGCTGCTGGCAAGGCGCGCGCGCTCGAAGGCTTGCCGCTCGGGAACAAGGATCTGTTCTGCACGAAGGATATCCGCACCACCGCGTGCTCGAAAATACTGGGCGATTTCAAGCCACCCTATGAATCGACCGTCGGTCAGAACCTGTGGGATGCTGGCGCCGTCATGCTCGGCAAGCTCAACAACGACGAGTTCGCCATGGGCTCCTCCAATGAAACGAGCGCGTTTGGCAATGTTATTTCGCCCTGGCGTCGCTTGGGGAAAGACGGCAAGCCCTCGACCGACAAGCTCGTCCCCGGCGGCTCTTCGGGCGGTTCGTCCGCTGCGGTCGCCGCCAACCTCTGCCTCGCCGCAACCGCAACCGATACCGGCGGCTCGATCCGCCAGCCAGCGGCACTTACAGCAACCGTCGGCATCAAGCCGACCTATGGCCGCTGCTCGCGCTGGGGCATCGTCGCGTTTGCGTCGTCGCTCGATCAGGCGGGGCCCATCGCCAAGACGGTACGTGACGCGGCGATCATGCTCAAGGTCATGGCGAGCCACGACGTCAAAGATTCCACTTCTGTCGACGCGCCCGTACCCGACTATGAAGCCGTGCTCGGCAAAGGCGTGAAGGGCCTGCGCGTCGGCGTACCGAAAGAGTATCGCGTCGCCGGCATGTCCAAGGAGATCGAGAAACTGTGGGACGAAGGCATTGCTTGGTTGAAAGCCGCTGGCGCCACGATCCATGAAATCTCGTTGCCCCACACCAAGTACGCGCTGCCTGCCTACTACATCGTCGCGCCCGCCGAAGCGTCCTCAAACCTCGCGCGCTATGATGGCGTGCGCTATGGCTTGCGCGTGCCGGGCAAAGATCTGACAGAAACCTATGAGAACACGCGCGCCGCAGGCTTTGGCAAGGAAGTGCGCAAGCGTATCCTGGTGGGCACTTACGTGCTCTCGGCTGGATACTATGATGCCTACTACTTGAAGGCCCAGAAAGGTGCGCACGCTTATCAAGCGCGACTTTGACGAAGCCTGGAACAAAGTTGACGTGGTGCTAACGCCAACCACACCGTCGCCCGCATTCGCTGCCGGCGAAAAGCTGGGCGATCCGCTGGCCATGTATCTCGAAGATATCTTCACGGTGACGGTGAACATGGCGGGGCTTCCGGGCATGTCGGTTCCGGCCGGGCTGTCCTCGCAAGGCACCCCCTTGGGCCTTCAGCTCATCGGCAAGCCGTTCGACGAAGAGACACTGTTTCGCACCGCCCAAGTCATCGAAGATGCGGCGGGGCGGTTTCACGTTCCGGATAAGTGGTGGATGAAAGGTTAGACGACAATGAACCCGAAACGCCCCTGGGAATGCGCCGATATGGGCCAAGTGCGCGCCGAAATCGACCGCATCGATGCAGCCCTTGTCGATCTGATCGCCGAGCGCTTTGGCTACGTCGATCGCGCCTGGCAGTTGAAAAAGGACACGCCCGAAGGCGCTGTCGTCAATTGGCGCATCCAGCAGGTCATTGATCGCGTCAAGGCGCGCGCCAAGAGCCATGATCTGCCGCCCGATATCATTGATATGGTCGGCGCACAGTGGAAAAATATGATCGGCTGGTTCGTGCAATACGAAGAAGAGAAGATGCGCCAAGCCTCTGACGGTAACGGCGACGCAAACAATGACGCAAACAACAATGGCAAATCATGACTCCCGTTCTCCAGCCCGACGTTTCACTCTATGAAGTCGCGGCATATGCCATTTTCAATCCGGCATTGATTGGCGTCGCCTTCTACATGGGCCGCAAGGCCAACGAAAAGACGAAGTTGCTCATTGCATCGTTTGCCGGTGCTGTTGCCGGCGTGGTTCTTTTGAATATTCTAGCGCTGCTCAATTTGTTCGATGCGCCGACGGCCGGGCGTTCGGCAGCCGGAATTTTTGCCGCGTCTCTCATTCCTGGGCTGCTTTACGCGTGGGCCGGGTTCCGGACAAAACGGTAAACGGGATCTTAACGCGCACCTCCGCCGCAGAAAACTTCAAGACCTGTAAAATTGGAACTAAAAGCGCAAGGAGGATGCAATGCGCGGCTGTCACACTCTGACATTGCTGGAACTTTGACTGGGCATTTTTTCCCGGTAGCGGACCAGAGTGTGGAGATGGCGCAGTGCCGTTCAATTTGACAGGCTATCGGATTATCAACGGCACCTCAGCGGCGAATACGCTGACCGGGGGCACGACCAACGACGCCATTTTTGGATTTGGTGGCAACGACACGCTGATTGGCAACGCCGCCGCAGACATTCTTGACGGCGGCACCGGTAACGACCGCATGACGGGTGGCCTCGGCAACGATATCTACGTCGTTGACAGCACGCGCGATGTTACGACGGAAGCCCTGAATAGCGGAACCGACAGCGTTTATTCGTCTGTCTCGCGCACCTTAGGCGCGAATATCGAGCACCTGAATTTGACCGGCGTCACCGCTCTCAACGGCAACGGCAACGCTCTCGCCAATAAGTTGACCGGCAACGACGGCAACAACACGCTGCGAGGCCTCGACGGCAACGATAACCTGCGTGGCGGACTCGGCAACGACAGCCTTGCCGGCGGCAACGGCAAGGACGTTCTGAGCGGCGAAAACGGCGACGATAATCTGAGCGGGGGCGCTGGAAACGATACGCTCAACGGCGGCGGCGGAAACGACACGCTCGCGGGCGGCGCGGACAACGACGGATTTTTTGGCGGTGGCGGCGATGACCGGATATCCGGCGATGCCGGTGCCGACAAACTCTTTGGCGACGGCGGTAACGACTATCTCCGCGGCGGCGCGGGAAGCGATTTTCTCAGCGGCGGCGGCTTTGGCAGCACGTCGTCGGCAGGCCTCGATACGTTTGCCTGGCTCCGTGCCGACGTGATCGTCAATAGTGCCGTGCAGGGCTTCGACCACGTCACCGATTTCGGCGTTGGCGACCGGCTTGATTTCTCTGGGCTCAATCTCGGCACGGCGGCAATCGAAACGCTGGTGCGCGTCACCGATACCGGGGCAGGCAGTGTCGTTTCGGCAAAGTTCGGCACGCTTGGATTTGTCGATATCGCCATTCTCGACGGCGTGCACACCACGCTCGCCGATCTCGTGGACGACGGCGCGATCGCGATTTAAAGTTCCGCGTTCCCAACAGAAAAAAGAATTCTGAGAAATTGTAGAGCCGCGGCGCTTAGTCCGCCTGGCGCACGGCCATAAGCGATTTCGAAAAGCCGAATGCGCGCTCCCGCAGAATGTCGGCGTCAGGGAACAAATATTGCATTTGTGCGGCGCTGATCAGCGTCGCCGATTGCAGGCCACGCATGGCCGCATCGAGATTGACGCGTTTGCCGCCGAAGCCGAGATTGAAGCGCATCAAAAGTTGCGCGCGAGCCTGTTCGGGCAGCCAATGAAAAAACGGCGCCCGGAAGTGGGGTTCATAAGGGAACCAGAAGTTCGGCGTCTGCACGTAATATTGAGGTGCGAGGCGGCGCACGTTCGCGGCCATACGCGTCATCTGATCCCAGTTGCCGACGTGCTCGATCACCGAATTGGAATGTACCAGGTCGTAGGCGTTGTCGGCGATGTCATCGAGCGCACAGGCGTTGCCCGTCAAGCTCTTGAACTTTGGGCTCGAGACGTCGACGTGCGAGAGATTGATGAGGTCGATTTCGACCGGGTTGCGGTTAACGAAGTCCTCGGCGATTTTCCAGTAGTAAACAGTGCCGCCGATGTCGGCGATGCGGCAGGAGCCTTTTTTGGCAATCACGCTCTCTATTAGCGGCTGGATGTGCGCGAAGCGCTTTTCGCGAAAACGGAAGGGCAGCGACTTCTTCTCGATATAGGTTTTCTCGACCGTATGGGCCGCACTGTCGGCCGGGTCAGTGGCGCCCAGAAACCGGGCAGCCAAAATTGCTTGTCCTTGAGCGTTCACGTCTCAACCCCGCATGCCGTTTATTTTTGAGCTCACCGGGATGCTAACAGCCATCCGTTAATTGGCCGCTAAGTCGCCGCTGCAACTTGTGAGATTGCAGCGAGGGGCGTCCTGGGTTAACGACAGGGACGCAACGGGAGACGGCGAGAATGCAGGACAAAGCGAAGGCCACGGCGAAATCAAACCTCATTGCGGGCGCAACCGGCGACTGGGAGGTCATTGTCGGCCTTGAGGTTCATGCCCAGGTGGCGTCCAACTCGAAGCTCTTTTCGGGCTCTTCGACCGCGTTTGGCGCGGAACCCAACAGCCACGTCTCGCTGGTCGATGCGGCGATGCCCGGCATGTTGCCGGTCATCAACGAGGAATGCGTCGCTCAGGCGATCCGCACCGGGCTCGGTCTCAAGGCCGAAATCAACACGCGCTCGGTCTTCGACCGGAAGAACTATTTTTACCCCGATTTGCCCCAGGGCTATCAGATCTCGCAGTTCAAGCAGCCGATCGTCGGCGAGGGCGAAGTCGAGATCGATGTTGACGGCGACACCAAGCGCGTCGGGATTGAGCGCCTGCATTTGGAGCAGGACGCCGGCAAATCGCTACACGACCAGCATCCCGATTATTCCTATGTCGATCTCAATCGTTCGGGCGTCGCATTGATGGAAATCGTCTCGAAACCCGACATGCGCTCATCCAAGGAAGCGCAAGCCTACGTCACGAAGTTGCGCACGATATCTGCGCTATCTCGGCACGTGCGACGGCGACATGGAAAAAGGTAACCTGCGCGCCGACGTTAACGTGTCTGTGCGCAAACCCGGAGACAAGCTCGGTACGCGTTGCGAAATCAAGAACGTGAACTCGATCCGCTTTATCGGCCAGTCAATTGAAGTCGAAGCGCGGCGCCAGATCGACATTCTGGAAGACGGCGGCAAGATCGACCAGGAAACGCGGCTCTACGATAGCGTGAAGGGCGAAACGCGTTCCATGCGCTCCAAGGAAGAGGCGCACGATTACCGTTATTTCCCAGATCCCGATCTGCTGCCCCTTGAATTCACAGACGACTACGTCGCAAGCCTCGCGAAGCTGTTGCCGGAACTGCCGGACGAAAAGCGCGCGCGCTTCGTCAAGGACTTCGGCCTTTCGGTCTACGACGCCAACGTTTTGGTGGCCGAGCGCGAACGCGCCGACTATTTCGAAACCGTGCTGGGGCTCATCACGGACGGCAAACGCGACGGCAAGCTAGCGGCCAACTGGGTCATCAACGAGCTGCTTGGCCGGTTGAACAAGGAAGGTCACGACATTGCCGCGAGCCAAGTCACGGCCAAGCAGATCGCCGGGATTGTCGATCTCATTGCCTCGAACGCGATTTCCGGCAAGATCGCCAAGGATCTGTTCGAGATTGTTTGGACCGAAGGCGGCGACCCGGCTGAGATTGTCGATCAGCGCGGTATGCGCCAAGTGACCGATACCGGCGCTATCGAGAAGGCGGTGGATGAGATTATCGCCGCGAACCCGGACAAAGTTGCGCAAGCGAAGGAGAAACCTTCAATGCTCGGCTGGTTCGTCGGCCAGGTCATGAAGGGCACGGGCGGCAAAGCGAACCCGGCGGCCGTCAACGAAGTGCTCAAAAGCAAACTCGGGATTTAAGTCATGCTGGGGTCAGACCCGCAGGGTCAGACCCCGGCGGGATTAGTCATGCTGGGGTCTGACCCTGCGGGTCTGACCCCACGCCCGATTTAACAGTTGATCGCCATGCCTCGATTGCTACGAAATGACTTTCCGGGAGCGTGGCATCACGTGATGAACCGCGGTGTAGCGCGTAGGCAGATTTTTGATAATGATGACCAGCGCAACCGGTTCCTTGGCTGCGTTAGTGTCGCCTCAAGCAGCTATGGGATCGAAATTCACGGATACTGCCTGCTCGGCAATCACTATCATCTTTTGATTCGAAGCGGCGACGGAAGACTATCGGAGGCCATGCAGTGGATTGGCGGCCGGTACACGCAATCGATAAACTACGATAAGGGCCGGGATGGGCCGTTATTTCGAGGACGCTTTGCAGCGGTTCAGATCGAGGACGATGCACATCTCATGCAAGCCTTGCGCTACATTCATCTCAATCCGCTCTCAGCGGGGTTGGTATCCGCGATTGAGAATTGGCCGTGGTCCAGTGCTGCGGCTTATGCCGGAGCGGCTCCGTGTCCGAAGTGGCTCTGGACTGCAAATCTCTTAGAGTTGTTCGGTCCCGACAGGCCGCTCGACAAATATCGCGAATTCGTTTGCGATGGCATCGAGCTATCCGCGCAGCGGCACTACGAAAAGTTCTTGATCGAGCATGGGGTCAGACCCGCAGGGTCAGACCCCGGCGAGAGCTAAGTCATGCTGGGGTCAGACCCCGGCGAGAGCGGTGCGCAATGAAATCAACAGGCGGCAAGGCGAACCCAGCGGCCGTCAACGACGTCTTAAAGGCGAAACTCGGGATTTGAGGCCCGGGTTTTGGCCAATTCAGTTCAAGTGCGGCTGCGCTTGGCCGGCCTTGTGCCGCACCCACGCCGTGTGCAGCAAAAAGGCGCCAGCTAGCACAATGAAACCGAACGGAACTACCACTGCAACTAAGTAAGCAATCTTTGTCGTCGTCATAAACCCCTCCCACGGAGCCTGCCTCATTCCCTGTGACGAAAGATAGCAGACAGAGTTTGAAGGATGGCTCGTGAGTGGCGTGCAATTGGCAACGCGATTTTAAGGATTTCTCAGGAACGCAGTGCAGCACGGCCCGATGCTGTGCGGACTTGCAAAATTCAAATTCCGGTAACGATTAGCGGCATCCCGCCCGCAGGCCGCAGCGTCACGCGGCTCACTGGTTCGGGGAGATGCTTGCCCGTCCCAGTCAAAACGCGTGTGTTGCAGAAGCGTTGCGAGAACGGTTGTCGCTTCGATCATTGCAAACGTAGCGCCGATACAGACACGCTGACCAAATCCAAAGGGCATGAATTGGGTGCGCGGGATCTTGGCCTCTGCCTCGGGGAGGAAGCGGTCGGGATCGAAGCGCGCTGGGTCGCTCCACAACGCCTCGTGGCGATGGACGCAATAGATCGGGATCACGACGAGGGTCGGCGTTGGCAAAAACTTGCCGCCGAGAGTGCAGTCTTCGGTGTTGACGCGCGTCATGACGGGCACCGGCGGATAAAGGCGCATGGATTCTTTCAAGACGCGTTGCGTGATTTCAAGTTTGGCGATGTGCTCTGGAGCAATTTGCGCGCCGCCTGTAACGGATTGGATTTCGGCCCGCACGCGTTCCTGCCACTCGGGCGCGCGGGCGAGGAGATAAAGCGTCCATGTTAGAGCCTTCGCGGTTGTCTCGTGTCCGGCGAGCAGGAATGTCGCGAGGTTGTCGACGAGTTCGGCGTCCGACATGGCTTCGCCCGTGTCGGGACGCCTTGCGGCCAGCATCCGCGCGACGAGATCGTCACCCTCAGCGCTTGAGGCCCGGCGCTGATCGAGCAGCTGTTGCACAATCGCGCGCACCTCAAGAGCCGCATTGCGCATGCGCTTCTTGCCCGGGTGCCAGATCGAGCGGTTCGGTGCGATCAATGCGGCAGCGAGCTCCCACGAGATGGGATCGAGATAGTCGTGGCCCGCTTGCTGAATGGCGGCGCCCGCGCTCTCGTTGATGCCGGCCAAAACGGTTCGCGCAACGACGGCGAACGTCGTCTCCGTCATATCGATAAGCACATCGGATGTGTGGGGCGTGCCCTTTGCACGCCAGCGGCCGACTTGTTCCAGCGTTGCTGCAGCCATGCTCGGCACAAAGCCGATGATCTCACTGTGACGGAAGAGTGGGCTCGCGAGTTTCCTCTGCCAGCGCCAGTGATCGCCCTCAGCCGTCAGCAGTCCTTCGCCGACCACGGGTTTCAGGACGCGCTTATCAAGCTTCGTTTTCGGGAAGCGGTGCGCATCTTTGAGCAGCACGGTTTCAATGAGCCCGGGGTCGGTGACCCAAGCGACGAGCGGCCTCTTGCGGCCATAGGTGACAATTGGCTCTTGGTAGACCGAGCGCGGCAACGAGCGCAGAGGATTGCGCACGAAGCGCGCAAGAAACATCAGGAGTGGCAGCGCGTGCTTCGAAGGCACCACGGCTGGAGGGTAAAGGCCGGATTTTTGCACGCGTTCCTGCATCGCCGCTCTTTTAACACGGCGAAGCTGACAAGTGCACGCGTGGCGCGTTTCCGGCTACAGGCTTTTAAGCCGCTTTGGCGGCGCGGGCTTTGCCAGCCATCTTCTTCAAGCGCTTGCGCACGGCAATGGTGCTGCCCTGATTGCGCGACACAGTTGCGCGCGGGATCTTGCGCTTGGCCTTCTTCTTTTGCTTCTGGATGTTCTTCAAAGATGTCTTGGGCATGGATCACCGGTCACTAGGAATGAGTTGATCGTTGGAAGGCCGCGCGGAACGTGCGATTGCTTGGCCCGCATCGAATTTTGTTCCGTCTAGGCGCCCGTCTAGGCGATTGGCGGCCTTAAGGCAAGGTGGGTTGGGTGCCAAAGGTCGTGAGCAGCCAATGCGGCGCAAGGATCACGGCGGTCAAAAGGATGGCCGAAAGGATGCTGGCGGGCACGAATTTGAATTCAGGCATCGAATCCATCCCTGCGACAATTGGGACATGCGCGCGCCGGAGCCCCATGAACTTGCTGAAGACAACGCCTGCTGCGCCCCACTTCTGCAGGAAAGCCCGGGCGCTGGGAATGCCATCCGAATACCAGCTCATGGGCCAAGCTTGATTGGGTTCCGTCTTGTGAGCTTGTCCTGCCCAATAGGCATAAAGATCGCCGAGTACCGTTCCAAACATACCGGCCATGAAGAGGAGCGGCGCGTCTCCGCCTGCGTAAAGGTAGAGGAGTGAGCCGCCAAATAGCAACGCCAGTGTAGGCCAGAAAAGGAGGGGGATCGGCAATGCGTGTAGCAACGCAAACGCGAACATACCCATGGCTGCGAGGTTCTGATACTCGCCGATGAAACTGAAAATCTCGGACTTGAATGCCACGAGGAAGAAGCCCGGCGCAATAACACCGGCTGCCCAAATAAACGCGCTCAAGATATTGGCGATCTGGAAGGGCAGTTGAGGCATCGCATACATCCCGGCGACGACCGGAATGATGGCGCGCACGGGTCCGAAGAAGTGGCCAAGAAACACGCTCGCGGCGCCGTACTTTTCAAAAAAGTCTTTGCCTTGCGTCAGCGTCTCGGGATGTTTGTTGAACGGCCATATATTCAAGAGCCGGTCTTTGAAGTAGCGGCCTATCCAATAGGAAAGTGCGTAGCCGAGCGTGCCGCCCGCGCCCGCCGCGAGGATAGCTGGCCAAAGGACATCAATCTGGACGCCACCGGCGGCGAGCAGCGCCGAAATGCCAACCAGCATCGCTGTTCCCGGCCAGAGGATCGACAGGAAGCAGAAGCTCTCCATGAAAGCGATGAGGAATGCCATGGGCGCGGCCCACGCCTGATTCTCGCGCACGAACGAAACGATGAGTTCGACGACAGATTGGACGGTCATAAACAAGCTTTCTGTTGGCCGGGCAGGCCCGGCACAGCGCGTTACGGCGGTCTGAGTTTCACACGCGTGGTGCAGGACCGTGGAGCCCCTTACGCCGGATCCCCCGGATCCCCCCGGATCCCCCAGTGGCAGATAGGGAAGTCTTAGCGCGGATCAAGTCTTTTTGCAGCGTTTGTCGAATTCGCGGGCCAGATCCCGGGAAACCTCTCCAGCCAGCATGACGCCGCGAGAGACTTGCGCCGGGGTCAGGCGCCCACCGGTTTGCGAGCGCAGCGTTGCCGGACCGGCATCCGCTTCGCGCTTGCCGTGGGCGAGTTCGTCGCACGAGAGTTCCTTGCGCCGCTTGGTCAGGGCGAACAGGCGCACGCCTGAGGCGTAAGCGTCTGGAGAGGCGGGCTGTTTGACCCAAGCGCGGGATTTGTCCGCCATATAGGAATCGAAGACTTTTTCGCGCTGGGAGATGCAGTGGCTGCTATCGTCCACACAGTTGAGGCCCGCGCGCGGGGCAACGGCGGGCGGGTCGGAACCTGCACAACCTGTTAGCCCGGACATCAGGCCGGCAGTGGCGCAGAGCGCCAGCAACCCACCTATTGGCCCGAGACCTTTGCCGTCAAACATGCGCGCCCCTTGAGATCAATGCCCCGAGCCCCTAGAAGGCGAGCATGGCAGGCTCAAGGCGGCCATACCAACACTCTGTTGAAGGCATGAAGTTGACGTAGCGGGATTCGGAATGCCCGCCCATCCTTAAAGCTAGAATCATCGAGGAGTTGCAATATGACTGGCGTGATTCGCATCCATGAGCATGGCGGCCCAGAGGTGTTGCGTTATGAGGACATCGACGTTGGACGCCCAGGTCCAGGTCACGTGCGTCTCCGGCAATCTGCCGTTGGGGTGAACTATATCGACACCTATCAGCGCTCGGGTCTTTACAAATTGCCAGCTCTTCCGGCGGTACTCGGCATGGAGGGTGCGGGTGTCGTTGCCGAGGTGGGGGACGGCGTTTCGGATCTGAAAGTGGGCGACCGCGTCGCCTACGCCAATTGCCCTGGCGCTTACGCCGCCGAACGCTTGGCGCCCGCCGACAGACTTGTCAGGTTGCCAGCAAATATTCCGGACGAAACCGCGGCCGCCATGATGCTGCAAGGCATGACCGTCAGATATCTCTTCCGCGAAACATTCAACGTTGGCCCCGAAACCGTGATGCTGTTCCACGCGGCGGCGGGTGGCGTCGGACTCATTGCTTGTCAGTGGGCGCGCGCTCTTGGCGCGACGATCATCGGGACGACGAGTTCAACGGACAAAATGGATCTCGCAACAGCCAATGGCTGTACGCACGTCATCAATTACAAAACCGAAAACTTTGTCGAGCGCGTGAAGGAGATCACCAACGGCAAGGGTTGCGACGTCGTTTACGATTCGATTGGCAAGGACACGTTTCCTGGTTCGCTTGATTGTTTGAAACCGAAAGGGCTTTGGGTGTCGTTCGGAAATGCCTCGGGCCCCGTGCCGCCGTTCGAGCTAACAGCACTGAAAGGCTCACTTTTCGCCACAAGGCCGTCGCTCTTCGCCTATACGGCAGAACGACCCGCTCTTCTCGCCAATGCCAGCGAACTCTTTGAAATGGTAGGGAGCGGCAAAGTCAAAATCACCGTCAATCATAGCTACTCATTGAGCAAAACAGCGGATGCGCATCGCGATCTCGAAGGCCGAAAAACGACAGGCTCCATTGTACTCATCCCCTGAGGAGGACGAACTATTGTCGGACGACATCACGCTCTATTTCTGGCCAACGCCCAACGGGCAGAAAATTGCGATCATGTTGGAAGAGATCGGGTTGCCTTACCGGGTGCACTACGTGAACATAAGCGCGGGCGAACAACACGCGACGGAATTTCTCAAAATCTCACCCAACAATCGCATTCCGGCGATCGTCGATGCCGACGGTCCAGATGGCAATGAGCTCGCGATGTTTAAATCCGGCGCGATCCTGCAATATCTCGGACGTAAGTACGAAACGCTCTATCCGACGAACGAGCGCCGCAAAGCGGAAATCGATCAATGGCTATTCTGGCAGGTCGGCGGCCTTGGACCCATGTCGGGTCAGTGTCTGCACTTTCGTCAATACGCGCCTGAGAAAATTCAATACGGCATTGATCGCTACACGAAAGAGGTTGCGCGGCTATTTGGCGTTATGGAGCGGCGGCTTGAAACCAGTGATTATCTAGCTGGCGAATATTCAATCGCGGATGTGGCGTGCTTCCCATGGGTTAGGCGCTGGGAGAATCTCGGCCAAAACCTCACAGATTTCCCAAACCTTCAAGCATGGTTTGACCGGATATCGGCGCGGCCGCAAGTTGCGAAAGCGCTTGAGATAGGACGGGACGAGGCGAGCCGGAAGAATGTGTGAGCGCTTACCGACCTGGACAGGTGGAGATGCCGAGCAACTTGTAAAACGGGCAGTGGCCAAAAATGCCGGTCATAAGTGTTGGAAAGCCGGCGACATAAAAGAGCCAAGGTGCGAGTTGCGTCGCCTCGGGCGAATTCCAGCCAAGCCAGAACATCAGCGATCCGATCGCCAATCGTGCAGCCCGGTCCAGATTGGAGACGTTCGTTTCCATAGTGCCAGCCTCGTTTTTTGACGCGAGCACGAAAAAATGGATCATAGCAAAGATTCGGTTGTGCCGGAAGCATGCCCCCTCATCCACCTTCGGGGACCTTCTCCCCAAGGGGAGAAGGAAATCATCACTCTCCTGCCAGCCGTGCCGGGTCAACAGGGCGGCCGGTGACCCTTTGAAAAGCCATAGCACCGAGCACCTTGTTGGATTTCACTTTGCCAATGGCGGGCGACGGTGTTGCGGCGCCGGGTTCATTTGTTTCGTCGGCTGTTTCGTCGGCAAAGGCTGAACCAAGGCCCAGGAACGATGGGCCGCTCTCGACTGCGTTGGCGCAAGCGCCAAGTGTCAAAGTCAACAGTCCCATTGCAATCGCCCGTTTCATCGCCGTGCCCCTAGCGCGAGATCATTTGGCCGGTCTTGGCCTGTCGGCGTGCGAAGCGTCTCGTCTGCGTTCAAAACCGGACCGATGAAAGGCAACCTAAAGCCAGCCGCATGAACCCTCGCTGAACGGGTGCTGTGTCAGCTGTTCAATAATCGGCCACGACGGCATTTTTCCTTATGGTTAGAAGAGCGTTAGCACAGCACTTAACAAACTCCTTCACATCGTTCGAGCTTGAGGAAATCGTCTCAGAACGGCGCGGGCGTGCGCCCAATCGCAATTCAGATTGCAGTTATGTTGAGATGAAAGTGCGCGGCAATTTACGAGTTTTCATCAGTCAGCTGACATGGTTTCAAGGACGCGAGGGTCAAGAACCCACTCTCGCGATGCGGGACATAAGGTAAGCGACCGCGGGCGACTACGCACCCCTTGGGTTTGGTTGAATGGAGTTTGTAAAATGGCACGGATGGATTTTTCCTCGCGTGACATGATTGAGTACGCAGCGCAGGGCGGTCAGCCAGACGCGTTGTTTGAACTTGGTCTGATCTACTGCACGGGCCGCGATGTTTCAGTGGATCTCATTGAAGCGCATAAGTGGTTCAATCTTGCGGCTGCGCGCGGCAGCAACGAAGCCAAGCATTATCGCGTCGAACTCACGCGCGAGATGAGCAAAGCGGAACTCGCACTCGCCCAAAAGCGCGCGCGTGAATGGCTTAAGAAAAAAGCGCACTAACCGTTGTGTCGCGCTAGACAAAGGCGCTGCACTTAAGGGGCCTGCTCAACAATCGCCGAAAAGCGATGACAGGCACTTCCAAGTTTTTTTGGCGGCGCTGCCGATAGCATCGCCGGCTTTGCTGACGGCACTTCCCGCTGACTTTGCGGCCCCTTCGATGGCTGCGCCGGCCTTACCGGCATTCTCTTTCGAATCTGCGGCGCTCTTGTCCACGATCTCCTTGACCGTGCGTGGCGCAGGCTTGTCGTCCGCCGGTGTGTTTGCAGCAGGCTTTTCGTCAGGTGCTGCGCTCGGGTCAGCGGCATGATCGGCCGGCGGCGCGGTTTCCGGCCCGGCTTTTTTCTGAGGCACTTCCGGCGCTGCGGCAGGCTCCGCCGGTTTCGCGTCCGCAGACGCGGGGTTTGCAAAGGCCTCCGGTGCCGCAAAAACCTTCGCCGAGGCGTCGCACGGACTCGTGCGGTTGCGCTCGATCGTACAGCTCTCGTGCCGGCCCTGTTTTGCCAGTTCGCTGATGCAAGTGAGCTGCAACCCGGGTGATTGTGAAGGCGAGCCATCACCTGAGAACGTGCACCTGTAGCTGGCCTGAGGTGCGGTACACGAGACGCAGAATTCACCCGCCTCAAGTGCGCTTGTTGTGATTGCTAGCGCCATCGCTGCCGATAAGAAGGCCACGGCTGCCGGTGTTTTCGATAGTGGCATGGCGGTCCCAACCCTTACCCGCGTTTGGCCAATCCCCCTTGGATCGTTAGACGCCCGATAATCATACGGCTATTCGGTCGCGGGGTCGAGCTATGGCGGCAGCAGGTAAATTGCTGCGCTGTTCTTGCAATGCGGAAAGCGCCCCTCTATACGGGGTGCTTCGCCTTGATTTGCGGAGATGTGGCCGAGTGGCTGAAGGCAACGGTTTGCTAAATCGTCATACGCCGAAAGGTGTATCGAGGGTTCGAATCCCTCCGTCTCCGCCATCAAATTTGGGTTAGAGTGGGTAAGCCCTGTGGCACAAAAATTGGCCGCGTGGCGATTTGGCTGGTGCTGAATTGAAGCGCAGCCGGTGAATTCGAGCGATCCGTCAAGAGCAAACCACCAATTATCCAATGTCGAGTTCCGAGCCCACCGCGACGCCAGGCAGCCCCCCACGCAGCCCCGAGGACAAGCGGCCAGCGCGCATGGATGTACTCGCGACATTGCCTATTTTTCTTAAACTCAAGAACAAGCGCGCCGTGCTCGCTGGCGGAACAGACGCAGCAGCATGGAAAGCCGAGCTGTTGGCAGCGGCGGGGGCGCACGTTGATGTCTTTGCAGCAGAGCCTTCCGCTGAAATGCTCGAGATCGCAGCATCGCCGCCCGCTGGCGCAATCACTGTACATCGCAGAAACTGGCAACCGGGCGACCTCGATGGCGCGGCTATCGCTATCGGCGCCATTATTGTGGATGAGGAAGCCGCCGAATTCGTCGCCGCTGCCAAGGTTGCGGGCGTGCCGGTCAATGTCATCGACCGGCCGGCATTCTGCGAATTTCAATTTGGCGCGATCGTCAACCGGTCTCCGCTCGTGGTCGCGATTTCAACCGATGGGGCCGCACCCGTTTTCGGTCAGGCTATCCGGTCGCGTCTCGAAGCACTCTTACCGGCGGGCTTTAAGCGCTGGGCGGAAGCCGCGAAGACTTGGCGCCAGCAGGGTGATCGTCTCGGTGCGGACATCGGTGCGCGACGCCGTTTTTGGGAACTTTTTGCCGAACGGGCCTTGACCCATGCCGAGAAGATGCCCGGCCCAAACGATTTAGAAGATCTCATTCGTGAGGCCGAAAACCGCAAAAATGCGTTGGTATCTCCGGGCTTTGTCTCGCTCGTTGGCGCGGGTCCGGGCGATCCCGAATACTTGACTCTCAAGGCCGTGCGGGCACTGAGAGCGGCGGACGTCGTGCTCTATGATGATCTCGTTATGCCGCCGGTTCTTGAGTTTGCGCGCCGCGAGGCGAAACGCATTCTGGTCGGCAAGACCGGCTATGGGCCCGCCTGCAAGCAAACGGAGATCAATGCGCTGATGGTGCGTTTCGCGCGGGAAGGCAAGCGCGTGGTTCGACTTAAGTCAGGCGATCCGATGATATTCGGGCGCGGCGGCGAGGAGATGGACGAACTGCGCAATGCGGGCATCGCATTTGACGTGATCCCTGGCATTTCCGCTATCCAAGCGGCCGCCGCTGAACTCAAGGTTTCACTGACACATCGCGATCATGCTAAGCGCCTGCAACTCGTCACGGGCCATTCCCGGGACGGGCATTTGCCTGAGACATTGAATTGGCAGGCGCTTGCGGACCCTGGTGCAACGACCGCTGTTTACATGGCGCAGCGGACCTTGACCGAATTGCGGGACCGGCTTGTGGCGGAGGGATTGCCGGGCACGACCCCGGCGGTTGCCATGCTGAGCGTTTCGCGAGAGGACGCAAATATCATATCAGGAACAATCGGCGATCTGCCGGAACGGCTTGCGGCACGTGAGGCGGCCGGTGGAGCGCCGGGCCCGTGCCTCGTTGTGATAGGCGAAGTGTTGAGGCTTCAGCCGATCGGCGGCGCATCCCAGTCCCGGATAGGGCGGTCGTAACAGGAATGGGCTGATTGTTTCCCGCCTGGAGAAAGACTTCAGCGGCGCATAAAGGCCACACTGGCCACGAAAAACGCGCATATATCAGCACATTGGACCTTCATGGGCGTTCGCCGGGTTGTCTTGGATTGCGGTCGGCGATTGTCTATAGTTCTGTGCGGGGATGACCGCGGGGTCTCAATTGAGAGCCGGCCAACCTTGGCGTGGGTACCCGTGTGGTGCCGCACCGCGCTCATGGCGGCCTTAGGGGCGGCTGACTTAGGTGCCGTAAGTTCGTGCGCACTAACGTGCGTTGGGGAGTAAGTATTCGAATGCGATGCAATCCTTCTTACTGGCTGTTGGGCTTGATCCCAATCGCGTTGCTGAGCTGGGTCGCGGTTCAGTTCGAGCATGAAGGTATTGAAGCGGATCTTGGCCGGCGAACACAAGAGTCACTGGCGCGCTCTGGTCTCAATTGGGCTGTGCCGATTTTCTCGGGCCGC
This sequence comes from uncultured Alphaproteobacteria bacterium, assembly GCA_963819605.1. GTDB lineage: Bacteria > Pseudomonadota > Alphaproteobacteria > Rhizobiales > Hyphomicrobiaceae > Hyphomicrobium_B. Next base: position 274,062 of record CAWFWU010000019.1, read on the forward strand.
GATAGCGTTCTGACCGGTAAAGCCAGCGACGACAATGAGCCGGGGCGGGCACTTGTCAAGGTTCGCGATACTTGGGGCGTGCGGGTCGTTCAGGGCCGCACCGAGATGCTGCAGTTCATCGATAAGTATTTGTGGTCGGCCGCTTGGCGCGACGGCAAAGTGGTTCTCAACGGGTATGTTCCAAACGAGGACTCGCGCAAGTTGATCGTCAGCGCGGCGGGCACATCCTTTCCGAAGGCCGAAATCAAAGACGATATGAAGCTCGCGCGGGGTGCGCCCGACCGTGACCAATGGCATTCCGGAATCAATTTTGCATTGAAGCAGTTGGCCCAATTGAAGAAGGGCGAAGCAGAAATCGAAGTGCTTGATTTGACGATCACTGGAGAAGCGCCGACGTCTCCGGTTTACAAGAGCGTGAAAACAATTCTGGCGACGGCAATGCCGGCTGGCGTCAAGCTTGCGGCTGAGAAAATCACGCCGCCTATCGCTAATCCTTTTGTTTGGGGCGCAAAGTCGGCTGGAAACCAGCTGCTCATGAGCGGGTTTGTACCAACGGAGAAGAGCCGCGAGCAACTCTTCAATCAAGCAAAGGGGCTGTTTCCTAAGCTCGCACTCGTTGATCGCACAGATGTGGCCGATGGTGCTCCCGATGGCTGGTCTAATGCCGCCCAAGTGGCCCTTGATCAACTCGCGCAATTGAAGTCCGGCACTGCCGACATCAAGAACCGGGATATGATTTTTACCGGTGAAGCCGCTGACGAAGTGACGGCTCAAGCGGTACAGAAGGCTCTCCGCCTCGGTGTCCCGCAGTCATTCAAGCTGACAGAACAAATCAAATTCCCCAAGGCGCAAGCTCAATCATCCTCGAACTACGTAATGTCGATTACGGCTGATGGGACGGCCGTTGAAGTTGGCGGCTATGTTCCGAGCGAAGCGGCACGCACGGCACTGATCGATACGGTCAAGGCGCGTTTTCCGGGCCGTCCTGTGACCGACAGGTTGCAAGTTGTGGGTGGTGCCCCCGAGGGCTGGCAAACATGCATTGTTGCCGGGCTAGCGTCGCTACCGCGCCTCAAATCTGGCAAAGCGCTTCTCAATGACATGAAACTGCTGGTGACAGGCACCACGGATGACTACAGCGTCGCGCAGGGTGTGCCAGCGGATGTCAAAGCAGCGGCCGGTCAAGGATGCTCGACGGCCACGGAAATAGCGTTTACGGGCCAAATCAACAGTAATTTGACCTGGCGTGCGGTCCACGGAGAACAGGGTGATTTAACGCTCGCCGGTGATATTCCCGATGAAGCCAGCCGGTCCGTCCTCATGGACGCCGCACAGAGGCTGTTCCCGAAGGCCCGGCCTGTCGATCAGTTGAAAGTCGTTGCGGCCCCAATGGAGCCGTGGACCGCTGTTGCGGTTCGTGGGCTTGAACAACTGGCGCAACTTCAGCGCGGAGAAGCGTCGCTTGTCAAACAGGACCTGACAGTGCGCGGCTTCGCCGGGAGCGAGAAGATCACGGCCGGCATCAAGGCGGCTCTCGGCGCAGGACTACCGCAAGGCTTCACGGGCCAAGACCAAATCGAAGTCGCGCGCAAAATCGAGATCATTTCTGAAGCCGACACCTGCCAGGAGCTTTTGCGCGAAGCAGCTTCCAAAGGAATTGTGCAGTTTGAACGTGCCAAAGCCGATTTAACTGCCGACAGCGCCGACACGCTCTTTGGTCTGGCCGAGATTGCCAATGCCTGCCCGGCTTTCCGCATTGAAATCGAAGGTCATACCGATGCTGAAGGTACGGATGAGCGAAATCAGCGCCTCTCGAACCGGCGTGCACAAGAGGTGGTCAACTTCTTGACGCGCGCAGGTGTCGACTCCAGCCGTCTACGTGCCGTTGGTTATGGCGCGACGCGGCCAATCGCAGATAACAATTCGCCTGACGGCCGGGCCAAGAACCGGCGTATCGAATTTACAGTCAAGGGCAGCTGAACGCGCCAGGCAAAATAACCGGAGTTGAAGATATGGACTATCTCTTTTTGAAACTGATCTGGTGGATCGCACTCGCATTTGCTCTCGGTCTTGCCGCGGGCTGGGTGTCGTGCGGACGCGAAGAAGAACAGTAAGGCCGAGTGGCGGAGTGCCAAAGTTATGACATATCTGTTGCTTCAGACGTTTCTGCTGCTGCTGGCGAGCTATTTTCTCGGCGCCTTCACGGCGTGCCTGATGAAACGCGCCGCGCGCAGGGAACCAGCTGCTATCGCCGCGGAGGTTCAGCCCGCACTGCGGCCGGTTGTACGCGTGACCGCACCCGCCCCAATGCCTGCGCCTGTCGCACAGATCGCAGCAAGAAATTACGAGCCGCTGCAGCCGAAGATCGACATTCTGGCTCGCCCCGAACCCAAGGCAGCGCCGGTTCAGGCCGATACGTCGCGGTTTGATCGCGCACTCGCCAATGCCGTTCTCAAAGACGATACCCCGCGTAAATCCATTGTTGAGATCCGGCCTGCTGTATTGAAACCCGTTACTCCACGGCCAGGACCTAATTCGGCGGCTGCAATCAATGCACTTAAGCCCGGCGCCGTTGCGCAGCCGGTGAAGCCTGTCGCACCGGCTCAGCCTGTAGCCGCAAAACCTGCGCCAATACCTGCGCCAATACCTGCGCCAATACCGGCGATTGGTGCCGCTCCTCAGTCAGCAAGCTTCCCGGTAAATACGGGAGCATCAACGTCTGCGGCACTTGCGGCCGTTGCTGCAGCGAAGGCAGCAGCTGCAGCGACGAACACGTCCACGGCCACAACAAGCGGTGTGCCGGTCGTAACGCCGCCACCTAAGCCAGCGCCTCAAACGGCGATACAGTCTGCCGTACCAGTGACGGCGCCGCCAGCCGCCGCTGCACCAGCCAAACCTGTCGAACCGGCACGGCCCGCGCCGGCGGCGTCCACAACGGCCGTGCCCGCAGTTCCGGCTACAAAGCCTGCGGGCTTTGACGATTTTCTGCGCATTCGGGCGATCGACGAGACGATGAGTCAAAGGCTGCGTGCGCTCGGTGTGCGCAATTTTGACGATATCGCTCACTGGACTTCCGCTGACATCAATCGCATCAACCAGGCACTTGGTTTGTCAGGCCGGATAGAGCGGGAGCAATGGATCGAGCAAGCGCAAATTCTCGCCAAAGGCGGCGAGACGTATTATTCGCGCAGCCGTGCGGCGGGGCAGGCGCCGGCATCGCCAAATGCTCCTAGTCAACCGGCAGCACCTGCTGCTGCGCAAACGCAAGCTCAAGGTCTAACTCCGGCCGCCGCTCAAGCGCAGCCAACAAAGCCTGCGCCTGCTATGCAGGCCGGGACGGCGACGGCCGCCGCTGCAGCCGCCGCCGCTGCATCGGCGTCAGCTTCTGCAGCCGCCAAGGCCATGCAACAAACGGCCAACCAGCATCAGGCTGCGGCATCATTGCCGAGTGCTGCTCCCAATCCCGCCCCGGCCGCGCCCAAGCCAACGGCTGCGCCGGCAGCTTCTGCACCGGCCCCAGCTTCGAACGCACCTCAATTGCCTCAGCGCTCCGTCTCTGAAATGGCCACTGCCGCAGCTGCGGCCTTTGCCGCAGCGTCAGCGAGTGTCACCCGCGGCGTGCGCCCGATCGAGCCGATGTCTCCACTTTCGAAGGCTGATCCGAACATCTCGCGACCTGCCCGGCTATCGGATGCCATCAAAGAACGCGAAACGAAGTCCGGCGACGAAAGTGACCCGGATAATTTGCGTTCAGGGAAATCAGAGACTTTTCGCAGCCCCACATCGTCAGTCGATGTCAACGATCTCAAGCGTATTCGCGGCATTGGCGTATTGATCGAGAAGCGGCTTAATGCGCTTGGCATTTCAAGCTATGAACAGATCGCAAATTGGACCGGCAACGAAATTGACCGCATTAGCCAGACCTTGGACTTCAAGGGGCGGATCGAACGCGAAAACTGGGTTGAGCAGGCACGCATTCTGTCCAGCGGCGGACAGACTGAGTTTTCGCGCCGCGTCGACAAAGGTGATGTGGAAACGAGCCGCAACTCCTGATTGCCGGTTTCCGGCTAGGGTCTGTCCGGTTTTGATTAAATCATGTACCAGACCCTAGCTCGCTGTTTTGCCGGGCTACTTTTCGGAAAACCGGTTCCCATCCCGGCCTTCGCTGGGACAAGCTTTTTCCGGAAGCACTCTAGGCAGCGGCCGTGCGCGCGAAGTGGGCTTGTGTATCTGTATTGGCGAAGAATGACGTAATCGCATCGATTGCAGACGTGTCCCACAACAGCGGTGCGTGCCCTTCGTTTTTGGCGATGTAGCTTGCCATCATAGGATGGCGCTTGTGCATCTCCTCAAGTGTCTTGGCCGAAAGAAGATCAGAGTTTTCGCCACGGATCACGAGCAGTGGTGCGCGTTTTAAGGCCTCAAACTGCGGCCAAAGCTGCGGCATGGGCCCGTCGAGTACCGAGAGCGATCGCGCCAATTTGCTATCGTAACCGGGCGCTGGGCGGCCGTTTTTCTCGTTGAAAAGCTGGCGTGCGAAGGCTTCGGCGCCTGCCTCCGTCAGCAATGGAAAGTCGCGCCGCGTCAAGTCGCGAACCATGCGTCCCGCATCGGCCCAAGACTTTGGATTTGGCATTCGCCCAACGTAACCGGCGATGCGTGCGAGGCCGTCTGTGTCAATGATGGGGCCGATGTCGTTTAACACCACGGCGCCTATGCGCGTTGGCTGCATGGCGGCTAGGATCATGGTGATGAGTCCGCCGCGTGAGGTGCCGATAAAGCCAGCGTTTGCCAATTCCATCATCGTCATGAAGTCGATAACGTCATGAGCCTCGTTAGGAACAGTGTAATTCTTCCAATCGCCGTCATGCTCCGATTGACCGCGTCCGCGCATGTCGAGTGTGAAGACATCGCGCGGCACCTGAGGGTGGCTGGACAGGGCCGAGGCCACGTCATGGAAGTCTTTGGAATTTCGCGTCAGGCCCGCCAGACACAGCACGGGTCTCAGCGCGCTATAGGCGCGTGCCGGATAATGCCGCGCATATAGGCGCAGACCGTCACGTGCTGAAAAACGAATCTCCCTAAAAACGCTGTCCTGCGCTGTCATGAACTTTGCCCCCCGCTCAATTACCCGGTCCATAGCGCCAGAAAATTGACGCCGCATTAGCCCCTGGAATTTGCCGAACTATCAGGCTTGCTGGCGTCCTTGTCTACCTCGGGCACTTTGAAATTTCCGCGCGCGCGCACGAGATCCTGTTCCATGCGCAGCGCTTTGGCATTTTCGCCAACGCGTGCCCTGTAGATCTGGATGTTGGACAATACCTTTGTAACGTATTCCCGCGTCTCTGAGATGGGAATGCGCTCGATCCAGTCGATTGGGTCGATCTTTGGGTCGCGTGGATCACCGAATTCGCGGACCCACTCGCGCGCCCGGCCGGGACCTGCGTTATAGCCGGCAAGACCGAGCACATAAGATCCGCCAAATTCATTCATACGATCGCCAATATAGGCCGATGCAATCATGGCGTTATACGAATTGTCGGTCATCAGCCGGGGAATGTCGCATTTGATCTTGTAGTCGCGGCAAACGTGGTTGGCTGTGATGGTCATGACTTGCAACAAGCCCTTAGCGCCGGCGCCCGAAATAGTCTTTGCCTCAAATTCGGTTTCCTGCCGCGCGATACCAAGCAGAAACGCGATTTCAGGCGGCTGCCGCAGCGGCTTGTAAGCCGGGAACGGGTGGACCGGGTAGCCGTAAGTCAAAAGGTTTTGCCCTTTGGCAATCGCGGATTTGGCAACTCGCAGAGACATTTGCGTGTCGCCGATGGCATCTGCCAAGTGGGCGACCATTCCGGCTTCCGCTTCACTCGGAAGTCCAATGCGCAGCGACGTCAGGAAGCCGCGCGTGTATTCGCGCGAGAGCCCGGATTTACGTGCGAGCACGACTGCTTTCACGGCATCGAGTGAATTGAATTTCTCGATTTGTTCCGCGGTTGGCTCAGTGGGTGGTTTAATCTCGAACGCCGTGCGGCCCGGCTCCAGCTTTTGCATGGAGAGAAGACCGTGGAAGGTATCGACCTCTTTCGATGCTTTTGTGTAGTGCTCGCGGGCTTCGCTCGACTTGTCTTGTGATTCAGCTATGCGGCCAAGCCAATAAGCGGCCTTCGCGCGGCTTAAAGGACCATCCGCCACCTTGGCCAGATCGTTGAAATGCTTGATCGCAGCATCGGTGTCTTTAAGAAAACGGAATGCTATCCAACCTGCCATGAAGGTCTGTTCTTTGCTGGGATTGACCGTTAACGGACCGGCGTCCTTGGCCAATTCATAGGCGAGTTTAGGCTTGTCGATTTTGAGAGCACCATAAGCGAGCTGGCGCCGCTCTGCCCACCACTCGTCAAGAACAGCAATTTTTTCAGGGTCCGTAGGCTGCGCCAGGATAATCTTGGCCGCTTCTTCGACTTTACCGGCTTTCCTCAACATCTGTGCCCTATGAAAGGCAAGGCCGTAATCCTGCTGGTCGGCTGGTAACGACTCCATCAGCGTACGCGCGCTACTGGATTTGTTGAACACGGCAAGGCGTGCCGTTGCCTTCTTCTGTTCGGCGGCCGAGAGCAGCGGTATCACGCGGCGCGCAACAGCTGCGCGCTCGGCGCGATTTCCGGCCCAGCGTACGTCGTCGGTCACCATGCGGTCGAAGCGCCACTTGTGATCCTTATCGTTGAGGAGGTCACCGAAGCGGCGCAAGAAACCCGTCTCCAGTGTTCCAGGCATTGGATATTCGCGCCAGGCTTTGGCAGCGAGTTTGCGCGCCTCGTCTTTATCGCCTTCTGCCAAATAGGCGGATGCGAGGGCAGCGTGGCCGATACCTGTTTCGGGCAGCGATGTCTTGAAGTGTTCCTTGATGCTGGCCGAGCTGCCGCCCTGCGTAAAGAAGGCTTCCTCCAAGCGCTGGGTCATCATGCTGCGTTCGGGCCAGAGCGGATTGTCCTTGAGGAACGCGCGGTATTCGGCGGCTTCCCCATAGCCGTTGCGAAGGCGGACCCACTCAACAAGTTTCTTGCCGACAGGGTCGGTGATCTCCGCTTTCAATTCGCCGAACCGCTCCAAGTTGTTGGAGCCGACCGCCGCGACGGCCTGTTTGATGCGTTGCGCGTCTTCTGGGGAGGGCGCATAGCTGCGCACCGGCGCGAGGGCCGCATCCAGCTTGGCAATGTGTTCGGCTTCTTGTTTCAAAAGCTTAGGGGCAGGGCTCTCGTCAATGCCTGCAGCGGCGGCCCTATTGGCCGTAACACCCGGCGCGAGTCCCGTTAGAACGCCAACAGTGAGGCCACCAAGGAGTGCTGCGGAAATAGCGGTCCGAACGATGGGATTTGATCGCAGGGTGTGGGAGAGACGCGCCAGACCCGCGTTTGTTGCGCCGTTGCTCACCATAACCTTAATCATCCTCAGACGCTTCAGTGGGGTCACCTTGCAGGCGGCACGGGTACCGCCTAAGGTCGCGACGATTTCTCCGGTCCATCTCGCACCATATTGCACTATTAAGCGGCGTGCGATGGGCCGGTGCAAGCGCTTTGGCAGCCTTCGGTTCCATGCCGTGTGCAACACGGCCGTGTTACATGGCCGTGCGGCAAGACCAAGGCTTTGGCCAGGGTCATGGGTTCTAGGTCAGATCTGCAACCATAAAATGCGTTCCTTCCCGGCAACGTCCTGATACTCAAGGCCAGAAACTCTCGAGAAACTCTCGAGAAACTCTAAGGTTTGTTCATGTTCAAAGGCTCGATCACGGCACTTATAACACCCTTCAAGAACGGCGCGCTTGATGAAGTGGCGCTGAGCCGGATCGTGGACTGGCAGATTGCGGAAGGAACGCACGGGCTCGTGCCGGTTGGGACGACAGGCGAAAGCCCAACGCTCGACTTCGACGAGCATAAACGCGTCATCGAAGTCACTGTTGAGACGGCACGTAAGCGCGTGCCCGTTATCGCGGGGACGGGCTCGAATTCGACGGATGAGGCCATCGAGCTATCGCGGTATGCCGAGAAGGCTGGAGCCGACGGTGTGTTGATCGTCACGCCTTATTACAACAAGCCAACGCAGGAAGGGCTCTACCAGCACTTCAAGGCGATCAACGATGCGATCAACATCCCAATTATTATTTACAACATACCGGCTCGCTCGATTGTCGATATGTCGGTCGCAACCATGGCGCGCTGCTTCAAGGACTTGAAGAATGTCGTGGGCGTCAAGGATGCGACGGCCAATCTCGCGCGCCCCTCGATGCAGCGCCAAGCACTCGGCGCGGATTTCTGCCAGCTCTCTGGCGAAGACGCGACCGCACTTGGTTTCATGGCGCACGGCGGCCGGGGCTGCATTTCGGTGGCGTCCAACGTCGCGCCGCGGCTTTGTGCGGATTTGCAGAATGCTTGTCTCGCGGGCGACTTCAAGAAAGCGCTCGCTCTGCAGGACCAGCTGATGCCGCTGTTTGATGTTATGTTTGTAGAAACGAACCCGGCGCCCGTTAAATACGCCGTTTCACGGCTCGGTTTTTGCACGGCCGATATGCGTTTGCCGATGGTGCCCATGTCGGATGCATCCAAGGCGGCGGTCGATACGGTGCTCGGCAGCTTGGGCCTGCTCGGCGCCAAAGCGGCTGAGTGATTGCCCAAGCACCCGTCATCCCGGATGCGGCGCAGCAATCCTTTATTGTTGCGGCGCTGATCCGGGATCTTGGTAAGGGTAATGTCGAATGCAGGATTCCGTGTCTGCGGCGCATCGTAAGGACGCTGCGCCGCGCACGGAATGACGGGTAGGAAGCACAACGCAATGGCCTCAAAGCGAGACGATGGCACGACGCTGATTGCCGAGAACCGCAAGGCGCGCCACGAATATTTTATAACCGATAGCTGGGAAGCGGGCATCGCGCTGCTCGGCTCCGAAGTCAAATCTTTGCGCGTAGGGCAGACCAATATCGCGGAAAGCTACGCGTCGTTCGAAGACGGCGGCTTGTGGGTGATCAACAGCTATATCGCCGAATATAAGGGCGCGGCACTTTTTCAGCATGATCCGCGCCGCAAGCGCCGCTTGCTTTTGCATACGAGCGAGATCGCCAAGTTGAAACTTGCCATTGAACGCAAGGGCATGACCATTGTGCCGCTGGAAATGTATTTCAACGGAAAGGGCCGGGCGAAGATCAAGATCGGCTTGGCGGAAGGCAAGAAGCTGCACGACAAGCGCGAAAGCGATAAAAAGCGTGACTGGGATCGCGAGAAGTCGCGCATCATGCGGGATAAGGGGTGATGAGCAAATCCTGGCCCTGGCCTGCTCCTAAAGACGACGGCGGGGCGACGCATTTGATTGCGGGAACGCGGCTGCCGGACGTGGCGCTAGAGGCAACGCGCGGTGCGCCTGTCAATCTCGCGCGCTTCCAGGAGCGGGCGATCATTTTCGTCTATCCCTTCACAGGTACGCCCGGCCAGCCAAACCCGCCCGATTGGGATACGATTTCCGGCGCGCATGGCTCGACGCCGGAAGCGGAAGGGTTTCGCGACACCTACGCCGCGTTCCAGATGCGTGACTACGAGGTGTTCGGCCTCAGCGGGCAGACGGGGGCCGATCAAAAGACATTCGCGGCTCGCGCCGGACTGCCGTTTCTGCTCTTGAGCGATCACGACTTCAGATTTGCCGATGGCCTCAGCCTGCCGCGCTTCGAGACGAGCGGCGTCACGTATCTGAAACGCATCACCCTCATCGTGCGCGACGGCGTGATCTATCGCGCGATTTATCCCGTGCATCCGCCGCACACGCACGCGGCCGAGTTGCTGGCCGGGATGCAGTCCCGGAAAAGTTAGCGCACGACCGGTTCTGTTTTGGTCACTTTGAAACTCGTGAGACTGATGTGGAGGGCTTTCAGCTGGCCGTCCTTCTCAAACATCAGCACGAGATCATCGCTGCCGGACACCATCATCTCGCCCTTGAAGCTTCCGCGTGCTTCCTCGATCCGGGTCAGTCCCTCGCCATTAGGTCGCGTGACGGCAATGGTCACGCCATCTTCGGTATTCAACACGCCATCGGCGTTCGTGTCTTTTTCGATCAGACTGAAGAGCAGGGCTTTCGGCGATTTTGATGCCTGCGGGTCGTCATCGCGAAGTTCATTGGTTTCAATGACGATCCGATCGTCGTCAGGCAGCAGCTTGCGGCTTTGGCCGGTCTTCAGGTCATAGAAGATAACATTGCGCGTGCTGGACGCCTCCTTGCTCGAGTATTTGTAATCATAACTCTGTGTTGCGCTCAGTTGTGCCCAGACCGTGTCAGTGCCGCGAATGTGGGAAAAGCGGTTGACCGATAAATCGGTACGGATCTTGGGCGTTGGAGTGCCGGTGCCAGTGGTGCCGTCTTGCGTTTCAACGCGGGCAATATCGTGGGCCTGATAAGGGCGGTGGAAAATATCGCGCGCGATTTGGAAGGCGGCATACGCGACAACGAACAGTCCGATAGCGCTGACCGCCGCAATGGCGAGCGCATTGAAGCGCCAGATGGCGCGGAAAAATCCCTTGGGCATGAAAAACTCCAGCAGCACGACAGTGACGCAGCTTCAGCCGATCTCGTCACGGATCGCCGAAAATACCGACCGAAACATGTCAACGGTCAGCCGGCCAGTGTTGGTATTGTAGCGCGAGCAATGGAAGCTGTCGTAAAGCACGAGTCCGGGGCGCACCTGGTGGCGGCGGCCATGGGCAAAGGGATATTCGGCTTTTCGCAATTTGAGTGTGGCAAGCACCTGATCGTGGGCAATCCGGCCGAGCGCCAGCATGATGCGCAGTTTCGGCAAGGCGCCGAGCCGGGCCTCAAAAAAGGGGCGGCACGTGGTGATTTCCTCAGGTGTTGGCTTGTTTTGCGGCGGCACGCAGCGGACCGCGTTGGTGATCATAGTGTTGACGAGAGTTAGCCCATCGCCGGCACGCGCCTCATATGCGCCGCGTGCAAAGCCGAATTCGAGAAGCGTGGCGTAGAGAAGATCGCCAGCGTAATCGCCTGTGAAGGGGCGGCCGGTGCGGTTGGCGCCGTTGCGGCCAGGCGCGAGGCCAACAATGAGGAGTTGAGCGGCGGCAGTGCCGAACGAGGGAACCGCGCCGTTGAACCAATCGGGCTCTTCGCGCTGATTGTTATGGCGATAGGCGACAAGGCGCGGACACAACGAACATGAGCGATGCGCCTCTGGACCAGCCTTTAGCTTGGTCTCAGGCTTCCCGCTCATGTTGAATTGATCCTCAGATCGAAAGGCTTAGACCTCTTCTGCGAGATCGCCGTCTTGATAGCTCGATTCGCGCGGAGGCACGGGTCCACGCGGCGTAAATGGGCGCGCCTCACGCACAGGGCGGCTTGCGGCATCGCGGCAGATCTGCGTTTCGAGGTCGGCGAGATCGACGAACTGATCGGCTTGACGGCGAAGTTCGTCGGCAACCATCGGCGGCTGCGTTTGCAGTGTCGAGACAACACTGACGCGCTTGCCTTTCTGCTGTAGGGCCGAGACGAGGGAGCGGAAATCGCCATCGCCCGAAAAGATCACGATGTGATCGAGCAATTCGGCAAGACGCATGGCATCGACTGCAAGCTCGATATCCATATTGCCTTTGATTTTGCGGCGACCCGTGGCGTCGGTAAACTCTTTGGTCGGCTTCGTGACCATCGTGAAGCCGTTGTAGTCGAGCCAATCGATGAGCGGGCGGATTGATGAGTATTCCTGCTCTTCGGCAAGTGCCGTGTAATAGAGCGCGCGGACCAAGTGCCCCTTTTGCCGGAAAAAGCCGAGCAGGCGCTTGTAATCGATGTCGAACCCCAACGATTTGGCGGTGGCATAAAGGTTTGCGCCATCGATAAAGAGGGCGATGCGTTCGCTGGAATGAAAGTGCATTTTGTCACCTGTTGCAGCCGGCATAGGGACGGCTCGATTGGAAATGGGCAATTTATGCTTCGGCGTTGGCGTCCGTCACTGCAGTCCGCCGGGATCAATCACTTTTTTATCTTTGTAGGAACTACTTATGCCCGTTGCGCGGCGTTGAGAACGTATCCCAGTCACAAAACTGATATCGGCAGGTGATACGAATGGGCCACGATTTTGGACTAAATCACGGCAAACATCATTAGTATCAGTGCATTATGTGCTCGTTGAGGCTCAAAATCTACGGCTTGTCTGCCGCTCAAAGTTGTGGCAATAATTGTCGCAGGATCGTTGCGCGGCGGGTTGACTGGCCTGCCAGCGCTTTTTGTGCTTTCATAGTGACAGCTCACAGTGCCACAACCACAGTGATTATTCATACAACCACAACCCTATAACGCAAGGACGTCCCGCCCATGGCCCGCGTCACCGTCGAAGACTGCGTCGATAAAATTCCAAACCGCTTCGAACTCGTGCTCTTGGCGGCGCACCGCGCGCGTTCAATCGCCAATGGCAGCGCCATCACGGTTGCCGTAGAAAATGACAAGAACCCCGTCATTGCCCTTCGCGAAATTGCTGAAAAGACCGTTTCGCCAGAGGATATGAAGGAAGGTTTGATCAGTTCGATCCAGAAGAATACCGAAGTTGACGAGCCGGAAGCCGTTGCCGCTCCGCTGCTGCCGGCCGAGCGCCGAGCCCCGACATTGGGCCGCGACGACGCTTCGAGCGACTCGCAAGTCGACGTTATGACGGAAGAGCAGCTATTGCGCGGCTTGGAAAGCATGACGCCGCTTGAGCCGTCGGCCAACATTGGATCAAGCGGCGGACCGCGCGACAGGGATCGTGATCGTGATCCGCGAGACCGGGACCGCGATCGCGATCGTGATCGGGGCCGTTGACCGCCAAAAGATGCGGGCCGGCGAAGACAAGGTGTCCCAGCGTTTTCAATCGACGACTCCCTTCCACTCGAACTCGTTTCTTCGGCTAGGCTGCATTCTTGAAGGAGTGCGGCGGGTATGATGCGGCAATACGAACTCGTTGAACGGGTTCTCAAGTACGATCCAAAAGCGGACGAGGCCCTGCTCAACAGGGCCTACGTCTATGCCATGAAGGCACACGGCAACCAGAAGCGCGCGTCTGGCGCCCCGTATTTTTCTCATCCCCTCGAAGTTGCAGCGATTTTAACGGAGCTGAAGCTCGACGATGCGACCGTTGCAACGGCGCTGCTGCATGATGTCATCGAGGATACGGACGCGACACGTGCCGAAATCGACCAAATGTTTGGTTCCGAAATTGGCAGCTTGGTTGATGGTCTAACGAAGATCAAACGTCTGGATCTCGTCTCCAAGAAAGCTGAGCAGGCTGAGAGCTTCAGAAAGCTGCTCATCGCCATCTCGAGCGATATTCGTGTGCTTTTGGTCAAGCTTGCCGACCGCCTGCACAATATGCGCACACTCGAGCACATGAAGCCCGAAAGCCGTCAGCGCAATTCTGAAGAAACGTTAGATATTTATGCGCCGCTTGCAGGACTGATGGGCATGCAGGCGTTGCGCGAAGAACTTGAAGATCACGCTTTCAGGTGGCTGCATCCCGACGCCTATCAGGCGGTCAATGAGAAGCTATCCGAATTGCGTCTACGCAACAAAGGGCTGGTCGAGGAAATCCGCCAGGCTCTGGCGCGCAAGTTTTCAGACGCGGGCTTGAAGGCGGAAGCCTCGGGGCGCGAGAAGAAGCCTTATTCCATCTGGAGCAAGATGGAACACAAGCAAATCAGCCTTGAGCAACTCTCTGACATTTTCGCGTTTCGCGTTGTTGTCGATTCGATTGAGGATTGTTACCGGGTGCTCGGCATCGTGCATACAACGTGGAGCACCGTACCAGGGCGCTTCAAGGATTATATATCTGCGCCCAAACGCAATAATTATCAGTCCATCCACACCACGGTCTATGGCCCGCGCCATCAGCGCGTCGAGCTACAGATTCGCACGCAAACCATGCATCGTGTCGCCGAATTTGGCATCGCCGCGCACGCCTACTACAAAGAAGAGCGCAACACGGGCGTTGAAAAGCCCCTGAACGGTGCCGCGTCTGCAAAACCCGATGACAGCCCCTTCGGGCGACTCCGGACAATGATTACCGGGTTGCTCGAGGCTGAGAATCCAGAGGAATTTCTGGAGCACACGAAGCTTGAGTTGTTTCAAGATCAGGTCTTCTGCTTCACGCCGAAGGGGCGACTTATTGCCTTGCCTCGCGGCGCCACTCCACTTGATTTCGCCTATGCCGTCCACACCGATATCGGCAATGAGGCGGTTGCTGCGTTTATCAATGGCCGGCATGTTCCGATCGACACCCGGCTCCGCAACGGGGACGAAGTCGTCGTTGAAACGTCCAAGACGCATGTGCGACCGGCGGCTTGGGAGGCGTTTGCCGTGACTGGGCGCGCGAGAGCCGCCATTCGCAAGGCTGCGCGAGAGGCTGAACGCAAGCGCAGCGTGGCACTCGGGCGTCAACTTTTGGTCTCGGCAATGAGCAATGCGGGGGCCGAATACTCAGATGATAAGGTGAAATCAGTGTTGCCGAAGCTGGCGCTCAAATCAGTTGAAGAAGCACTCGCCGCCGTAAGCCGCAACGAAGCGTCTCTGGATGACGCGCTCAAACATCTACTGCCGTCGGGAGCGAGTGCAACCGTATACCAGCCGACGCGCCGGTTTGGCCGGGCAAAGGGCCAGGAGGGCTGGTTCAATATAGAAAACGTAATGAGCCTGAAATTCCGCGGCGGCGGCGACGACAAGAATTCCGTCCTTTCGGGCCGCAGCCATGACGATCAGCTTCCCGTGCTGTTTGAGCCAGGTGGAGCGGTGCCGGGCGATCGCATTGTCGGGGTGTTGTCGCCGGGGGTCGGCATCCGCGTGTTCCAGATTCACTCGCCGCGATTGAAAGACTATGAACATGAGGGTTGGATTGATGTGACGTGGGATACGGATCCCGAACGGCGCGAGAGATTTCCTGCGCGCCTCAGCGTGACAGCCGTCAATGCGCCCGGATCTCTTGCCGAAATCGCGAGAATCATCGGTGAAACAGGCGGCAATATAGACAATCTCAAAATGGTCAGAAAGGCCGCGGATTTCACGGAAATGCACATTGAAATCGAAGTCTACGATTTGGTTCACCTCAATCACATTATTGCTGGGCTGCGCTCAAAGCCGGCGGTCGCTAAGGTGCAGAGAATGTTTGAGTGACATGGCAGACATTGTGGCGGACATTGTGAAAGACATGACGGCGCGCTTGCCCGGGTCAGGGCTCCCTCATCTTCGACTAGGCGTCAACATCGATCACGTCGCGACATTGAGAAATGCGCGAGGTGGTTTCCATCCCGATCCATTGCGCGCCGCACTTCAGGCCATTGAGGCCGGTGCCGATGGTATTACGGCCCACTTACGCGAAGATCGCCGCCATATCGTTGACAGCGATATTGCGCGTTTAAAATCGGAACTGACGCGGCCGCTCAATCTTGAAATGGCGGCAACGGCAGAGATGGCAAGCATAGCCCTCCGGCATATGCCAAATGCCTGTTGCCTTGTCCCCGAGCGGCGCGAAGAGCGCACGACCGAGGGCGGTCTCGACGTCATCGGTGCGGGTCCCTCAATCAAGTCATACGTTGCCAAACTGAAGAACGCGGGCATTCGCGTCTCCCTTTTCGTCGAGCCGGAACTTAGAACAATCGAAGCCTGCGCCGCCGCAGGTGCCGATATCGTCGAACTCCACACCGGCCGGTACTGCCATCTGGCGCTCGATAATGACGCCGCCAGCATGGCGCGCGAGGTCGATCGCCACGCCAGTGCAGCGCGTGCTGCCGCTGCGGCAGGACTTGAAGTCCATGCCGGACATGGTTTGACCTTCAACACCGTGCAACCAATCGCGCGCATCCCTGAAATCGTCGAGCTGAACATCGGGCACTTTCTTATCGGTGAAGCAATTTTCGGCGGCCTTATACCGGCCGTGCGCCGGATGCGCATGCTGATCGACGAGGTGCGCAATCCTTTCGGCCAAGTGGCAGGGCAAGGAACGTCCGCATGATTATTGGCATCGGCAACGATATCGTCGACATCCGCAGGATCGAGAAAACACTTGAGCGTTTTGGCGAGCGCTTTGTCGAAAAGGTCTTCACTGACCAAGAACGGCGCCGGGCGTTCGGGCGTGCCCATCCGGCCGCGACGCTTGCCAAGCGGTTTGCGGCCAAAGAGGCCATGTCGAAAGCACTCGGAACGGGATTCCGGTCCGGCGTACATCTCAAAGACATTGGCGTTGTCAATGCGCCGACAGGGAGGCCGACGTTTGAATTAAAGAAGGGCGCGGCCCGTCAACTCGCAGGGTTGACGCCGCCCGGATACACGGTTCGGATTGATCTCACGTTGACGGACGAATACCCTCTTGCCGAGGCCGTGGTGATAATTTCCGCCGTCCCTGAAAAGGGCCCATCGAGATAGGACGTACTCGTCTTGCTATAACAGGGCACTCCGTCTCCTTTGGTCCGCGCTGGGATAACCACGCACTCGGCAGCTGTATGCGGCCAAGAGGCTCAGCACTTCGGGCTTGCCGTTTGATTTTGTTGCAATTTCGCCTGCTTCATCCGAACCGCTGATTGCGCCGGGGGAGCAAACTCGCTATAGCGGGCCGGGTTTGGAAGACGCCCCGGCTCGCGCCGCCCTTATGGCGTTAATTTGGAGCATATGGATGAGCGTCATGACCAAACATTCGCGGTCGGGCTGGCTTGAGACGCTGATCATTGTCGCGGAAGCCCTGGCGATAGCTATGTTCGTGCGCGTGTTTTTCTATCAGCCGTTCAACATCCCGTCGGGCTCGATGAAAGAGACACTCCTCATCGGCGATTATCTGTTCGTGTCGAAGCTCTCCTACGGCTATAGCAAATATTCGTTCCCCTTCAGCCCAAACCTGTTTTCTGGCCGCATTTTTTCGGATTCGCCAAAGCGCGGAGATGTCGCCGTCTTTAAGCTGCCGCGCGACAACGCAACCGACTACATCAAGCGCGTGATCGGAATGCCAGGCGACGAAATCGCAGTGCGCCAGGGTGTGCTTTTCATTAACGGACAAGCCGTACCGAAAGAGCGCAAAGGCGAATTTGTCACGAGTGAGGATTCTGACCGGCCGCGCCGGATCCCGGTGTTCGAAGAGACGCTGCCCAACGGCGTCAAGTATCATGTGCTCGACAGCGAGCCAAATGGAGCCTTCGATAACGTGGGTCCCTATAAAGTGCCGGAAGGCCACTACTTCATGATGGGCGACAACCGGGACAATTCCACCGACAGCCGGGCGCAATATCATGTGGGCTATGTGCCTTACGAAAACTTCGTTGGCCGCGCAGAAATTATTTTTTTCTCGGCTAAAGTGGATGAGCCTGGCGCCCTCAAGTGGTTTTCTCCATGGACTTGGCCGTTTGATATCCGCTGGAGCCGTTTCTTCAATCTCGTGCGCTAACGTTTGAGTTGTCATGCTGCGTCCGCGCAAGTTTAAAGACCTCGAAAAGAAAATTGGCTACCGCTTCAAGGATCCCGACCTCCTGGAGCAGGCGCTGACGCACGCGAGTGTGCGCGGCGGCAAGACCGATCGCGGCGACAACGAGCGGCTGGAATTCATCGGTGATCGTGTTCTCGGCCTCGCAATTGCGGAAGTGCTGATTGGCCAGCATCCAGAGGCAACTGAAGGAGAGCTTGCACGGCGCTATAACCGGCTGGTGCGCGGCGAAGCCTGCGCCAAGGTTTCGCGCAGCATCGGACTTGGCGAACACTTGATCTTGTCGGAAAGCGAAGCCGATAGCGGCGGGCGTGAAAAGACGACCATTCTTGCCGATGCAGTGGAAGCCATACTTGGCGCAGTTTTCCTTGATGGCGGCTTCGACAAAGCCCGCAACGTCGTGCGCAAGTTATGGCACGAACAGTCCGATAACCCGCCGGAACTGACCGTTGATGCCAAGTCGGAACTTCAGGAATGGGCCCAAGGCAAGGGGCTGGCCTTGCCCAAGTATACTGTCGTTTCGCGCAAAGGGCCCGATCACGCGCCGCACTTTACGGCCGAAGTTATGATATCAGGGACGGCACCGGCCCAAGGCGAAGGCGCGTCCAAGCGCATCGCTGAGCAGGAGGCTGCAAGCGCGCTTTTGAAGCGCGAAGGCGTGAGGAGCAAACGTGGCGGTTTCTGAGACTGACGGCGCGGCTAAGAGATGCGGGTTCATCGCCGTGCTCGGTAGTCCGAATGCTGGCAAATCAACGCTCGTCAACGCGTTTGCGGGCGCCAAGGTTTCGATTGTGAGCCATAAGGTGCAGACGACGCGCGTGCCGGTTCGCGGTATTGCCATCGAAAACCAAAGCCAGCTCGTCTTCATCGACACGCCTGGAATTTTCCAGCCCAAGCGCCGGCTCGACCGGGCCATGGTGGACGCTGCTTGGGGCCGGGCGCTCGACGCCGACGTGATCATCGTGCTGATCGATGCCGCCAAGGGCATTGACGATGACACGGACGGTATACTTAGAAAACTCAAAGACGTGCGCGCCTTGAAGGTCGTGGCCTTGAACAAGGTTGACTGGATCGAAGAGAAAGAACGGCTTCTGGCGTTGACGGCGGAAGTTTCCAAGCGCGCGACGTTCGACAAGCTATTCATGATCTCAGCGCTCGACGGCACGGGAATCAAGGATATGCGGACCTATCTCGCGAGCGTGATGCCGGAAGGGCCATGGCACTATCCTGAAGATGACATCACGGACATGCCAATCCGGCAACTCGCAGCAGAGATTACGCGTGAGCGCATCTATCACTGGCTGCACGAAGAATTGCCCTACGCTATCACAGTCGAGACGACGA
Organism: uncultured Alphaproteobacteria bacterium; assembly: GCA_963819605.1. Taxonomy (GTDB): domain Bacteria; phylum Pseudomonadota; class Alphaproteobacteria; order Rhizobiales; family Hyphomicrobiaceae; genus Hyphomicrobium_B. The sequence continues at coordinate 292,873 of CAWFWU010000019.1, forward strand.
GCTGGAAAACGCTCAAGGGTGGTGCGGTCCGCATCGAGCAGACGATTTTCGTCGAGCGGGATGGACAAAAAAGTATCGTGCTCGGCAAGGGCGGCGCCACGATCAAGCAGATTTCCATGGAAGCCAGGAAGCAGATTGCAGAAATTGCCGATGTGCCGGTGCATCTTTTCTTGTTCGTCAAGGTGCGCGAGAATTGGGGTAGTGACCCAGAACGCTACCGCGAGATGGGGTTGGACTTTCCGAAGGAGTGATCAATACACGGGCGAAGCGATGTCTTTTAGGGTTTTTTTCCTACACATTCTGTGGCTCGGTTTGCAGTGCATCGCATTCACGTCTCCGGTCGATGCCGCCGTTCGCGCCTGCAAGCCCATACTGATCAGCGCTGTCTATGAGGCAAAGGACGAGATCTCGGCAAAAAGATTGGCGCTTGAGGATTGGAAGGCGCAAGCGGAACAGTACGGGGTTAGTCATTTGTCTTTCCGTTTGGCCAACCATGGGCTGATACGGTGTGCCAGCGGTCCGGAAGGGGCCCATCTTTGCAGGGCTTGTGGCGGACCATGCATTGTACGGCAAGTTCCCCCGCCGGGATGGACGCTATACCGGCGTGCTTGGGAGAATATCTGCTTGCCTTACATGAAGGCCTTGCAGACTATGAAAGTCTTGCGCGACCGGGGTTTGCGTTCGGAATCGGAAGTGCCCAAGATTGAGGGCGGGGTACAGCCATGAATACCACTCTCGCAGTTGCTGTCTTTGCGGGTTTGACGATTTTTCAAACCGGGCTTTCTCACGCCGCTGTTCGTGTCTGTCAGCTTGTGGTCTCAAGTGAGATCGCCATCGCGCCCGACGAGTTGGGCGCCAAGAAAAAGGCGCTCGATCAATGGCGGGAGAAGGCCTTGAAGGCGGGGCCGGGCTATGACGTCTGGCGGCTGGCGGCTCAAAAGTCGCTCAAGTGTTTCAAGAAAGACGACGGTACTCACGAATGCGTGGCTTTTGGTGCGCCGTGTCTCATTCGACAAAATCCCAACCAAAAACCCCTGGGCAAGGGCGGCAAGGGACTGGATCTCTAGTCAGGGTTTCCCCCGGACTAGGAGAATCCGCTGTAAAGAACTCCTATGCAATGGACGGACGAAGGTATCGTGCTCTCTGTGAGGCCGCTCGGCGAGACGGCGGCGGTCGTCGAACTGTTTACGCGCGGTCACGGACGCCATCTCGGTCTCGTGCACGGTGGCCGTTCCCGGCGCTTGCGCCCCCTTCTTCAGGTCGGCAACCACGTCGATGCGACTTGGAAGGGGCGGCTATCTGAACAGCTTGGCCATATCACGGTAGAGTTGCGCCGGGGCTTTGCAGCAGAATCGATGGATAGCGATGCGGCCCTCTCTGCGCTCATGACGCTTACGTCGCTAACACGACTTCTACCTGAGCGCGATCCCCACCCAAATCTCTACGAAATCACATTGTTCGTACTCGGGTTCCTTGACGATGCAACGGTGTGGCCGGCGCTGCTGGTGCGCTGGGAATTGGCGTTACTGGACGAACTCGGCGCAGGCCTCGATCTCAGCGAATGCGCGGCAACGGGATCTAACGATCAATTGATTTACGTTTCGCCGAAGTCTGGCCGCGCGGTTTCAGCGTCAGCAGGCGAACCCTACCGCGACCGGATGCTGGCCTTGCCGCCGTTCTTGACCAAGGCGCGAACGGGGCCTGTGACCGCTCAAGATGTTCGCGATGGCTTCGCCTTGACCGGCTATTTTCTCGAAACGCGGGTCCTGTTGCCGCGCGGAGAAACCTTGCCCGAGCCGCGCGGCCGGATCATTGCGAATTTTGATAGGTAAATGCGCGATTGGACTTTTTATGCGCACGGTAACCATAGAAAATGATGGGCAGCGCAGCGCTCTTGTGTTACGATTTTTGTATGGTTGGAATTGTGGGTGGCCGCGCGATGATACGCCCGGGCGCCTTTTTTGTTTGTGGCGCGATCAGATAATCATGAAATCGGCGTTTGTGAGCGCCAAGCCTTTGTTGAGAGTTGCGAAGCGCACGGCAGCTGCAGCGCCATTGCCGTCACTGTCGTAGAAAAGCGCGCCGGTTGCAGAATTGTAGACAATCCGGTCATCGGCGTCGTGCGCGGCGGCTCCCTGGTATAATTGCGCGGCCGTCAACTTGCCCGTGCCTGCTATTTTCGTGAACACGGCGTTCTCAAGCCGGAATGTATCGAGCGGCACTGAAAAGTCGGTTACGCGATCGACATTGCTCGAAGTTGAAAGTTTCGTGTTGAAGACAAAGCTGTCGGCATCGGCGCCGCCCGTAAGTCTGTCGTTGCCAGTGCCGCCTTCGATCGTGTCGCGCCCGCCGCCACCCGAGATGAAATCATTGCCCCCGAGGCCTTTGAGTTTGTTGGCGGCTATATTCCCGGTGATTGTATTTGCCAGAGAATTGCCGGTGCCACCAAAGGCACCCGTACCAGTCAGTACGATCTTTTCGAAGTTGGAGGCAAGTGTGAAGCTGAGCGCTGCGCGGATGGTATCGATGCCGCCTGCGTCGAGAATAATATCAGTTGCAGTGTCGATCACGTAGGTGTCGTTGCCAAGGCCGCCATCCAGTGTGTCACCGCCACCCAATCCGCCGTTGAGGGTGTCGTTGCCGTCGAGTCCGGTGAGTATGTTGACGGCGTCATTGCCTATGATGATGTTCGAAGCGCCATTTCCCGTCGCGTTCAGTGCGCTGGGACCGAGCAGCGTCAAGTTTTCAAATTCGTCAGCAAGGGTCCAAGACAAGATCGACTTGATCGTGTCGATGCCGGACACGTCAATCAAATCGTCTGTGAGTTGATCGACAAAGTACGTATCGTTCCCGGCGCCTCCCTCGAGTTGATCGGCGCCGCCTGCGCCATCGAGGATGTCGTTGCCATTGCCGCCCGTGATTATGTTGACGCCGGCATTGCCTGTGCCAGAGAAGTTTCCGTTACCTATGAACGCGAGGTTTTCCACGTGTGACAAGGCTGCAAGTGTAAAAACCAATTCTGCAGTGCGAACTTCGTCCGTGCCGCCGAATTCGAGTTCGACGATCGTATCGCTCGAATCGGCGACGAACACGTCGTCGCCGAAGCCGCCCGTGAGCGTGTCGCTGCCGGTGCCGCCGTTGAGCGTATCGTTGCCGTCGGCGCCATAGAGCGTGTCGTTGCCAAGTCCGCCAGATACGCTGTCGTTACCGCTATCGGCCGTGATTGAATCGGCGCCGTTCGTGCCAGTAATATTGTCGTCACCGGTCGTGATCTGGGCAACGAATAGCGGGGTTTCCCCCTGCTTGCTCGTGTCTTCCACCGTGTCTGCCATAGTCCGTTGCAGCGTATTACTCGAAGCCAGGACAAGATTTGTGGTGTCTGAATAACTGACGCTATAGTTGTGCGATATGCCCACGCCGCCAATGGTGTTGCTTGCAATTGTAATTCCAGCGCTGGGTTCGAAGACATCGTTCAGCGGGTCACTATCGAGGTAGGTTTGCGCATAGCCGCGGATGCGGATCTCGGCGTCGTCCGACCCGGTGCCGCCCGCATTGTTTAGAATGGCATTATTTTCGATTGTGATGCCGTCGCCGCCCTCAATGAGAACGCCAAAGCGGCCATTGCCGCTGATAGTCACGCCGTCCGCAGCATTCACACCGCCGATTGTGACGTCGTTGGCTTGGCGAATAACGATGCCATCGCCTGCGTTGTTCGTGACGGATCCTCCGGTGATCGTGATGCCGGTTGTGATGATGCGTGTCTCGAAGTTACCTGTTTGCACGACAATGCCGGACGCCCCGTTGTCGTGAGAGAGATTTCCCGTCATCACGATATCATGCGAACTGGTGACGATATTGAAGCCGTGCCGGCCGTTGCCGTAAGCTTCACAATTCGTGATTGTCACGGCCGAGCAATAATCGATCGTAAAGCCGTCTTGCGCGTTATCTCGGGCAATACAGTCTATAAACGACAGGTTCGTTGTTTGCTCGTGCGGGTCGAAGCCGTAGCGCGAGGCGTCAAAGACTTCGACGTTCTGCAGTGTAACGTTGTTGTCGGCCGAGAGTGCCGTGAATGGCTTTGGCCCGCAAAAGAAGCCGTCGACCAGTGCCGTGCCTGTTTCGTCCTTGTTGGCATCGATTGAGAGGTTGCGAATGACGATGTCGTGCGTCGCGATGACCGAGCCGTCCGGGTTGGTTTTGCCACTGTCGGTTCTGACAACCCCGGTGACGTCGTGGCCGGGGTTGGCTGCAAGCTGGATCGTCGTTTGGCCAGTCCCTGTGCCTTCGAACGTCGTATTGCTGCCAACGCGCAGCGCGCCTTCTCCGGCGTCTATGCCGGCGGTTACCACGTAGAAGCCTGCCGAGAGATGAACGGTGCCGCCCGTTGCATTGGCGCTTGCTTCATTCAATGCGGCTTGGATGGTGGCCCGCGTTTCTTCAGCAGTTGCGGTGTCCGAAAGTGTTGTAATTGTCGTCGCGCCGCCCGTGAGTGTCAGCGTGATTTCGCGCATGACTTTATGCCCTCACGAGTGTGGGGCGGGCAACCGCAGGTCTGGAAAGGTGCCAGGTCATCGGAGAAAAATTGCCTAGAAAATATTGAACTGCCTTCATTTATACCCAACGCACCTTACGGTTGCGCCAACAAGTCAGAGCCATTTCGAGTGAAATTGTATGGATTAAAGTGGGCGGCCGGAATGGGGGTAGGTTGCATCCTCATCGGCCAACAAACCGTTACCACCTGTGCCAAATTGCATGGGTTACGCGCGGTGGAGTTGCTGCGGGGCCACTATTTTGTGGGCAATTTCGAAAGCGCGCCCGATTTGCGCCGAATTGCATGGGGGTGCCGACTTTGTGCGGCAACTCAAGGCTTGAGCCGCCCGGCAGCGGACGTTAAACGCGGACCATGAGCCAAAAACCGATTCTGCCGGGCCAAGGGCCTATTGAACACGTCGAGCTGAAGACAGCACTCGAAGAGCGATACCTGACTTATGCGCTCTCGACCATTATGGGACGGGCGTTGCCAGACGTACGCGACGGACTGAAGCCCGTGCACCGGCGGCTCATCTATGCCATGCGCGAATTAAAGTTGGACCCAGATGGCGCTTATAAGAAGTGCGCGCGCGTCGTTGGCGATGTCATCGGCAAATATCATCCACACGGCGACCAGTCCGTCTACGATGCGCTGGTCCGGCTAGCTCAGGACTTCGCCGTGCGCTATCCGCTGGTAGATGGCCAAGGAAATTTCGGAAACATCGACGGCGATAACGCGGCCGCATACCGTTATACCGAAGCGCGCCTGACCGAAGTCTCGATGGCCCTTCTAGAAGGCATAGACGAGGACACTGTCGATTTCCGGCCAACGTTCAATATCGAAGACGAAGAACCGGTTGTGTTTCCAGCCGCGTTCCCGAACCTGCTCGCCAACGGTTCGGCCGGTATTGCCGTCGGCATGGCGACCAATATTCCTCCGCATAACGTCGATGAACTCTGCGCCGCCGTTCTGCATCTGATCAAGCACCCCAACGCGACAATCGAAAAGCTTGTCGAAATGATCCCTGGGCCGGATTTCCCGACGGGCGGCATCATCGTCGAGCCGCGCGAGGCAATCCTTGAAGCTTACAAGACCGGGCGCGGCGGATTCCGGCTGCGCGCCAAGTGGACGAAAGAAGAAACGGGCCGGGGCGGCTATCAGATCGTCATCACCGAAATTCCATATCAGGTGCAAAAGGCCAAGCTGGTCGAGAAAATCGCCGACCTGATGAGCGAAAAGAAGCTGCCGCTGCTGGGCGACGTACGCGACGAAAGCGCCGAAGAGATACGGCTGATCCTTGAGCCCAAGACGCGCACCATCGACCCGGCACTGCTGATGGAAAGTATGTTCCGTTCGACGGAACTCGAAGTTCGCTTTGGTCTCAACATGAACGTGCTCTCCGCCGGGCAGATCCCGAACGTGCTGAGCTTGCGGGAAGTGCTGTCGCAGTGGCTTGAGCACCGTATCGAAGTGCTTGTGCGCCGCTCGCAGTACCGCCTGAAGAAGATTGAGCACCGGCTCGAGGTTCTCGACGGTTATCTGATCGCCTATCTCAATATCGACGAAGTTATTCGAATTGTTCGCCGCGAGGACGATCCCAAGGCTAAGTTGATTGCCAAATTCAAGCTGTCAGACGTTCAGGCCGAAGCCATCCTGAACTTGCGCCTGCGTTCGTTGTCCAAGCTCGAAGAAGTCGAGATCAAGGCCGAGCACGACAAGCTCTCAAAAGAGCGCCGCGAGCTTAAGCAGCTCTTGAAATCAGACGATCTGCAGTGGGAGCGCATCACCGAGGAAGTGAAGGCGACGCGCGAGCGCTATTCGAAGAAAACTCCATTGGGCCGCCGCCGGTCGGCTTTCGCAGACGCGCCGGATATGGATATCGATCTCGATGCGGCACTTGTCGAGAAAGAACCCATCACGATTATACTTTCCGAGAAGGGCTGGATCCGCACCTTGAAGGGGCATCAGGACGATCTTGCCAAGCTCGAATTCAAACAGGGCGATGAGTTGAAACGCGCGGTCAAAGCCTCGACCACCGACAAGATCATTCTCTTCGCTACCAATGGAAAGTTTTTCACCCTCGAAGCCAATCAGCTGCCGGGCGGACGCGGGCATGGTGAACCTGTGCGCCTTATGGTCGATTTGGAAGAAAACCACGACTTTGCGGAAATCTTTGTCTATGACGCGACGCGCAAACTTCTGGTCGCGTCGACCGGCGCTTATGGTTTCATCGTTGCTGAAGAAGAAGTGGTGGCTTCGACCCGCAAGGGCAAGCAGGTACTAAATGTTACGGAGCCCGAGGAAGCGCGCATTTGTGTGCCCGTCGACGGCGATTGCGTGGCGGCGATTGGCGAAAACCGCAAGATGCTTGTCTTCAAGCTCGACGAAGTCAACGAGATGACACGAGGTAAGGGCGTCATCCTGCAGCGCTTTAAGGATGGCGCGCTGAGCGACGTCCGGGTGTTCAAGAAATCGGAAGGTCTGACCTGGCTGGACAGTGCGGACCGCGAATTCACGCTTTCGTGGAGCGAACTGCGCGAGTGGGTCGGGGAACGCGCCCAGGCAGGGCGGCTCGCACCAAAGGGCTTCCCGCGTTCCAACAAGTTCGGACAGGGTATTTGACCGGCTTTGTTGCGTTGCAAATTCGAAGCAATGCCGAAATGAAGTGAGGGGATCGTCAATCGGGTTATTGCCCCCTTTGGCGGGGACCGCTAGGACTGATCGATATGGGGATCGGGCAAACCATGCGGAAGGGCGGGCGGCTATATTGTGCCGCGCTGTTGCTATTGGCCGCGCCCAACATAGCGCAAAGTCAGGAATGCGCGAAGAGTGACTTCGAGCGCGTTGTGGAAGACGCAGCTGGCGGCTTGCGTGAACTCAATACCAAGAACAAGCCAGCCTTTCAGGACAAGCTGCGCCAGCTTAAAGACAAGCGCGCCTGGACTCACGATCAGTTTCTGAAGGAAGCAGCGCCCTATGTCCGCGACGATAAAATCAATGAGTACGATCAAAAAACCGATGAGCTTCTGACCGCCATATCGACCATGGGGCAGGAGGGCGCATCTGCCAAGACGCCGGATTGCGCGCTGTTACTAGAGCTCAGAGCCCGGATGACGATTCTTGTCGAAACACAGACCGCCAAATGGGCTTATATGTTCGAGAAAATCGACGTCGAGCTTTGGAAGTAACATCAAGCAGCAAGTATTTTCAGCGCTCGATGAAGCGTTCCCAACGGTCGGGGTTTAAGCGCTCCTGGGGCTGATAGCGCGCCTTATAAGCCATTTTCTGTGATCCATCGATCCAATAGCCAAGGTAGAGGTAAGGTAGGCCAACGCGCCGGGCAAATTCAATATGCTCGAGGATCATATAGGTGCCGAGACTGCGCGCGGACACGTCCGGATCGTAGAAACTGTAGACCATCGATATACCGTCCGAGAGCCGGTCGCAAAGCGCGACGGCTTTTAATGGCCAACTGGCGATATCAAGGTTGGTGGCGTCTTCAGGTTTTTCTCTGTACTCCGTCAAGAAGGTGTCAATGACGCTGTCTTCGATCATCATGCGATAGTCGAGCACCGACATATCAGCCATGCCGCCATCGCTGTGGCGGGCGTCGATATAGTCGCGAAATAGTCTGAACTGTTCAGCGCCGGGTTGGGGCGCAATGCGCCGCGCTACCAAGCGCTTATTTTTGTCCAGGACGCGGCGCATTGAACGGTCCGGCTCAAACTCTGCGGAGAGCACCCGCACCGAAACGCACGCCTGGCAGCCTTCGCAATAAGGCACATAGGCGATATTCTGGCTGCGCCGGAACCCGGTCGTCAGCAACCGGTCGATCAGTTCATGGGGCTTATCGGTCGTGAGATGCGTGAAAAGCTTGCGCTCAAGGCGGCCCGGCAAATACGGGCAAGGCTGAGGAGCAGTCACGTAGAACTCAGGGAACTTCTTTTGCTGTTCCGTCATTACTTACCGGCCCTCGGGCTACCCCACGCATACCAAGCTATGATAACGGCAGATGCAAAGCGCAATCAAGGTCAGTCATGTTGCTGAAATCGCTTTTTGGTGAAAGAAGTATCGCCAATGCCGGGGTAGTCTGCCGGCAGGCGTTTAGGCTGAAATTGCTCCGGCAAGGGAGTCGGGCAAGGGAGTATGAGAGACAACCATGACTTGGTGTTTTGCAAGCAACACGAAGCCATGGCCTTGTGTGGCTCTGCACCGCCCCCTTAGTGTGGTTTCTGGAGGGGCAAGTGCCATGCGTGCCCTGGCGCCGAGACCTCAGCAAATTAAGGCATAGAACCGGTATCTCCGTGAACCCCAAAGTGACTATCCGGCTGTTTCACTCGGCCTTGGCGCTAATGCTGAGTGCGATTACATGTCAGACGGCTGGCGCAATTGAAGTTGAATTCACATCGCGTCCGGTTCCGCGCGACATCATTGCGCTCTATGACAGCCGCTACGAAAAGAAGCCGGAAGTGACCCGCCTGCACCGGCTTGCCGAAATGCCGCTCAACTGGCTTGGGTACAAGTTGGTATTTGTGGACGTTAACGCAACTCTGCCGCAGGGTGAAGAACTTGGGCGTTATCGTGGGATCGTAACCTGGTTCTCAGAGCCGCTCGCGGACGCCAAAGAATATCTTTCGTGGCTCGACAGCGCGACGGGCGCAGGTCTGCGGCTGGCTTGTCTTGCTGAACTCGCGCCGCCTGAACCTGCCGGCACGCAAGAAGTTGTGTCGCGTATTTTTGCCAGGCTTGGTCTGCGGTACACCGACCAGTACGTAAAAGTGACATATAAATCCAAGTTGTTGACGGTCAATCGCGAGATGGCCGGCTTCGAGCGGCCCATTGATAAGGTGCTTCCTGAATTTCCGGTGCTGCAGCCGGCTTCAGCTGCCGCCCAAGTTCATCTCTCTGCCAGTATCGCGGATATCGATGGTGTGCCCTCATCGGCGTTGATTGTGACGAGCCCTGGCGGCGGATATGTCGCCGACGGATTTACAATTTTCTATGACGAAACGGCCGATAAAGTGCGTTGGATCGTCAATCCGTTCTTATTCTTTAAATTGGCGCTCGGCGAAGACCGCATTCCCGTTCCCGATGTCACAACTTTGTTCGGCCGGCGCATGTATTTCAGCCATATCGATGGCGACGGTTGGAACAACATTTCCGAAATCGAAGGCTACAGGGAAATGCAAGCCGCCGCAGCCGATGTCATCCGCATCGAAGCAATTGAGCCATTTCCTGACTTGCCTGTTTCAGTCGGGTTGATCGCTGGAGACGCAGTGCCTGAACTCGGGGGTGTGTTGACAACACACGTTAGTGCCAGGAAAATTTTTGCACTTCCCCAAGTTGAGGTTGCGAGTCACACCTACACACATCCATTCTCATGGGGCTTCTTCGAAAATTATGATCGCCAAGCAGAACTGGCACTGATTGACAAGGCGACCAGGCCATTGTCGTCAGTCATGGATCAGGTAAGGGGGTTTCTCTACAGGATCGCTGGAAAAGCCCAGATTTCAGACACGCGAAACCGGTATATCGCCGGGTCGGCGGATTTGCCGAGAGGCTATCTCAAAGAGCCATTCGATATAGCGACAGAGATCAATGGCGCTTTGGCACTTTCTGAAAGTCTTGCGCCGCCCGGGAAAAAGGCCGGCATTTATCTTTGGAGCGGCGATACGGAGCCCTCAGAAGCATTGCTGCGCGCGACCCGGCTAGCGGGTGTGCGTAACATGAATGGTGGCGATACGCGTTTCGACGCTGAATTTCCGTCGGTGTTTTATGTTCCACCCATTGCAAGACCCGTTGGACGCGAGCGGCAGATCTATGCGGTCAACTCCAACGAGAACACCTACACTAACAATTGGCACGGGCCTTTCTACGGACAGCTCATGCTTGAGCAGACGCTTGTAAATACCGACAAGCCGCGCCGGCTTAAGCCGATGAATCTCTATTATCACATGTATTCTGGCGAGAAGCCCGGGGCCTTAACCGCCATCAAGCATTTTCTCAATCTTGCCCGATCGTCTCCCGTCATTCCTGTAACGGCATCGGCTTACGCGGCCGTTGCCGATAGTTTTTTTGATGCTGAAATTCAGCAAGTCGATGCAATGAGCTGGTCGATTTCAAAGCGCGGCGCAGTACAAACATTTCGCTTTGATGACGCGCAGGAGATTGATGTTGACGCCTTGCGTAGCGTGGGTGTGCTGGGTGCTAAGAGACTAAATCGTGCACTCTACGTGTCGCTCGATTCTGCTGTCGAACCGGCCATGATTGTTTTACGCAAGGCGGCTGACGAGCAAGCGAATGTGGTGGCCGGTCACCCACAGATCGTCGAGAGCCGCTGGCAGCTCAGCAACAGGCAGCCGGACGGGGCGTGTAGTTTTAGAATTAGGGCGCAAGGCTTCGGTCCGGGCGAACTGGTGTGGCAAGGAATGCCGCAACAAAACTATGTGATTATTGCTCAGCGATCTGGCGCTTCATTGGCCAGGAGCGAGGTCACTGCCGACCCCAACGGGCTCTTCTCGGTCAAACTTGAGGCCAATGCGGCAGAGCCTCTTGAGTTGAAGGTCGTGTGTGGAGATGGCTAGTTTCGAACTCAAGTCCCTAAAGCCCTACCATGCCATCATGGCGGCTGTTTTTGGTCTGGCACTTGTGGCCGGATGGGGCATGCTGCCGGGAGACAGTGAGCGGATTGCCATGCTTGAACGGGACGGGCATTCCCGGGAGGCCCTGAAAATTCTAGAGCAGGCTTATCAAGGGGGCGACAGGCGTTATCGAACCCTGCACCAAATGGCCGCGCTGCACGAAAACGAGGGCAATGTAGCGCGGGCGCAGGATATGCTTGAGCAGATGATCGTTCAGAGGCCCCGCGATGCGGCCCTGAGAAAGCGGCTGTCACAGTTTTACCGGGATACGCAGAATTTCGAACGCCGCATGTCGGCTTTGAAATCGGAAGTCGATATTCGCTATTCCGAGCCGACGTGCCGCGAACTCATTTCCGGCTACAGACTAAGCGGCGACTTCGATGCCGAAAGACTTTCGATTATAATATGCCGCCAAAAAGGGTATCGCCGTCCAGACGATCTCGCGCGATTGGCTGAATTGCTTGCAGCCGAAGGAGATAGTGCGCAGGCGGCGAACATTCTGCGGGCTATTGACGATGTAAAGCGGCTCAAAGATCCGCGCGAGCGCTATCATTTGTTGGAATTTTTGTTTGAGCAAGACCAGCCTAAGGAGGCCGAGCGCCGCGCTTTGCGCTGGATTAAGGCTACGAAAGATGACTCATTCGCAGTCGGTGTTATTGATGCGTTTGCTCGCAGTAAGTTTCCCTCGTCAGCTATCAAGCTCGCCAAGGAGGCAGGGGAGGCGGGCGACAGCATTGCACTAACAGTGGCCGAGCGGCTGCTGGAGCAGTCGCAGACAAGTGCTGCCCGGCTTTATTTGCGAGGTTGGTTGGAGAACGCGTCGCTAACAGACGAAGGTACGGCTGTTCGCTTCATTTTGGCGGCAATCGAGGCGCAGGATCCAAAAATGGCGTTAGCCGGGGCCGAAAAATTTGGTTTAAAGCGCATTGCAACCGAGCCTGTCGAGAAGCTTGCCCAAGCCCTTAGTGGCGCTGGTTACAAGGCCGAGGCCCAACAGTTGCGTCAATCTATTGCCGGGCCATCCGTTGATGAGCCAAGCCGCAGTCGCCCCGCCACCAAGCCGGAACAATCCACCGATGCCGTCCAGCCGGGCGCTGGCCGCAACCGGCAAATCCGTTTCGAGTTGCCTCGCACTGGTTCGGCCGATCCACTTGAGCCGTGGCGCAAGTCGCTGCTGGCTAAAGTTTCCGACGATGCCGATCGCCAGGCTGCGGCGCTTGGGCTCAAAGTCCCCCGTCCGCGCGCCGTAACGGGGCGGGAAACCCGGCAAGACGGCAAAGTCCATCCCAATACCAGGGTGCTTCGAAAGACCGCCCGTGTTTTGCAGCGTACAAAAACCCTCAGATCGCTTAAACAAAAGCAGAAAGCAGCCCGGGAATCGGCACGTGAGAAGGCGAAACTGCAGCGCGTTCCGGCCGTGGCGCCTAACCCTGAAGCCGCGCCGAAGGCAACCCCGGTTCGTCCGTAGCCGGCTCAAAAATACACCAGTCTATGATCAATATTCACCAGGACTTCCATCTGATAAAGCATAGCGTTGCCCCGGTCAGGTCAAGACTGTATTTTCTGGGCACGCTGGCGAGCAATGCTTGGTCTGCGTTACAAGAAAGATAGCGTCACGTCGAAAGAGCCCGTTTGAGCACGATCCAAAATGTATGGAAGAAACTCAGGTTGCCCGCTGGCGCCGTATGGCTGCCTGTGTTGCCCCCGTTAGGTGCATTCGTTGAGCTCGTTGTCATCCTCGGCCTGATTTATCTGGTTTGCTCGCTCATTCCTGGGGTCGAAATTGCGACATTGGAACCGAGCCCGTTCTGGGTGCCGGTCCTGTTGCTAAGCCTGCAGTACGGCACAGTTGCCGGACTACTCGCTGCTGCGGCTGCAACTCTCGCGTATACGATAAATGGCTTGCCTGAGCAGGCCATCGGAGAAAACCTATTCGCGTTTCTCTTGAGAATTTGGGCTCTGCCAATCCTCTGGATCGGCGTAGCTTCCGTCCTCGGCCAGTTCCGGCTGCGCCAGATCGAGGTGAAGCAAGACCTGAAACACCGGCTTTCCAGCCGCACATTAGAAGCCGATAGTCTTGCGACATACGCATCGGCGCTGGAAGATCGCTGCCACAGGCTTGAGCGGCAATTGACGTCCATAGGGCCAGCGTCAGGTGCGGCGGCTATCGATTGTTTGGCATCTTTTGGGGACCCTTCAGCCGATTTTCCGAAATCTCTTGAAGGCTTGCAGCGTTATGTTTTTCCGGCGTCGCGTATTACCGTTTATGCCGTATCACCTGCAGCCCTTGACGTGATCGCACATGCGCCCGGCGAAGGTGATGGTCCCATCCCGGTTTCAATCCCTGCACAGCATGCCCTCTATCGCGCAACTGTTGGTGAGCGGCGGGCAGTAAACGTTTTGCGTGCGGAAGATGAAGCGGCGCTTGCGGGCATTGCGCACGCAGCTCATGTCATCCTTCATCCGGAAACGAGACGCGTCATTGGGCTATTGAGCATCGAGGCCGGCGACCCGTCGCAACTTTCGAAAGAATTGGATGCCCGTCTTGGACTTGTCGCGCGCTATATCGCGCAGTCGTTATGCGAACCGCGAATTGTCGTCGATAATACCGAGCGAGGGGCACAAGCGGCCGATCCTGGCGCCGTGCGGCTCACGCGTGGATGGCGTCAGCTGTCGTGGCAGAAAGCCGCGTTACCAGTAGACGGTAATACAGCGCCGTCCAGCGGCGAAAGCGTCGCGCGCAGTCAAGCCCGTCCGATCGTATTGAAGTGATTGGTGGAAGAACATGATGCCCGCGTCGCAAAGAGCGCTTGCCGATCCGATTCCGGCGTCAGGGAATTCAAGGGACGCATTTGGTGCGGTCTTGGCTCTCGCTGGTGAAGCGGTCGTACTACTCCTTAGCTTCTCTTCCGACGTTGCGCTGACAATGACTTTTGCATTGCACCTTGTTGTTGTGGCGGCGCTCGCAATTTTTCTTTTTACTGGCCGTGAACGCGGCAGCGACTTGTCAATGCCGGCAGTGATTTTGCTCGTCGTCATGGTGGCGGGTCCTGCAGGCGCTGCGGTGGCACTTGCGGCTTTGCCGTTCTACGAACGCTCAGGGGCGACGACAGGTGCGACGTCTGCGGTTCTCAAAGACTGGTATGAGCGTCTGGCATCTGCTGGCCGCCACGCTCCTGCAACTGAAATTTATGACCGTATAACGTCCGGGCGTGTGCCGCGGCTTGAACAGCCAGCTCCGCTTAATTTTCTACATGTGATCGAGTGTGGAACGCTCGACCAGCGCCAGAAAGCGCTTGGCATGATTGCCCGGCATTTCCACCCTGAGTACACGCCGGTTCTCGAAGCGGCTCTCAAGAGCCCAGAGCCAGTTGTACGCGTTCAAGCTGCAGCCGTTGTGGCGCATGTGAAGGCCAATGTGAAACAGCGCATCAGAGGGCTTACATCGGAATTCAAGGAAGGGTTCGGTCCCGCAGCGCTGATGCGGGTCAGCGAACTCCAGTCGTTGCAAGGGTGCGCGCTTGTCGAGAAGCGTGAACAAGTTCTTTGCCGTGATACTGCGCGCGGGATTTTAGAGCGCACCCTAGCGACAGGCAGTGATATTGCTGCAGTGGTTTCCCGAACGGATGAAAGTGCGGCCGCAGCCATTGAACGGTATTTGCTGAATACCAGCCGATATAAAGACCTCCGTGTCCTGCGTCGCGTACGCGGTATTTTAAATCGCGGCGCGTTCCGGCTGCGACGGCACGCGGCAAGGCGGGCCGCATGACCTCACCAACAGCTATGGTGTTGCAAAGCGTCGAGCCGGTTGATGTCTGTCTCATCGTAGAAGGCTGCTATCCTTATGTTCCAGGAGGCGTTTCGTCCTGGTTGGATTGGCTTATGCGATCGCAGCCATCGACGAGTTTTTCGGTGTTGTCGTTGTGGCCGCGGCCGATGGGATTGAAATCCCGCTATCCAGCTCCGCCAAATCTGGTGCGTTTCGAGCACCTCTACTTACAGCAATTTGGAGCCTCGCCAAAAAACCGTGGCCGGGTCCCGTCGAACATCGATCTCCTGGGCGACAGGTTGACACAGTTCATGACGGAAGGTGGCTCTGCGCCACTTGCCGGCTTGATTGCCGATCTTCGGAGGACTCGCGCTGACATCAATCTCGGCGAACTCTTCAATTCGCCCGCCGCTTGGCAGTTGGTGCAAGACATGTACCGGCGGGAAATGCCGAACGGCTCGTTCTTGCATTATTTCTGGGCGTGGAGGGCGCTGTTGAGCGGCCTGTTTGCGGTTCTTGAGCACCCGCTGCCGGAAGCCCGCGTCTATCACACCATCTCGACGGGGTACGCGGGATTGGTAGCGGCTCGCGCGAGGCATGAAACCGGCCGGCCGGCCGTTCTTACGGAGCATGGCATCTATACAAATGAGCGCCGCATTGAACTTCTAATGGCAGATTGGGTGGCGGATACGATCAACAAGGGGCATTCGCTCGATGATCCTCGTTTCGACTTGCGCGACATGTGGGTCAGGGCATTCGAAGCCTACGCGCGCACCTGCTATGAGACTGCGACGGATATCATCACTTTGTATGGCGACAACCAGGGGCCGCAGCGCATACTGGGTGCCAGTGATGATAAACTTTCAGTTGTGGCCAATGGAATTGACGTCAGAAAATTCGCGCACCTGAAACCCGCCGCTGCATCCAGCCGCCCAACGATGGCGCTCATTGGCCGCGTTGTACCCATTAAGGACGTCAAGACGTACATCGAAGCGGCACGTATCCTAGCCGAACACGTTCCAGAACTCAGAGCGTGGGTCATCGGACCGACTGAAGAAGATCCTGAATACTTCGGTGAATGCCGCCGTCTCGTGGCCGAATACGGTTTGGAGAAGATCGTGGAATTCACGGGCCCCGTCAACGTTCTCGACTATCTGGAAAAAATCCACGTTATGGTTCTAACAAGTTTGAGCGAGAGCCAGCCGCTGGTCATTCTGGAAGCGGGCGCCGCGGGCATTCCGTTTGTGGCAACCGATGTTGGGTCTTGCCGTGAGATCATTGAGGGGCGTTCGAACG
This sequence comes from uncultured Alphaproteobacteria bacterium, assembly GCA_963819605.1. Lineage (GTDB taxonomy): Bacteria > Pseudomonadota > Alphaproteobacteria > Rhizobiales > Hyphomicrobiaceae > Hyphomicrobium_B. The sequence goes on from CAWFWU010000019.1 coordinate 309,110, forward strand.
AGATGCCGCACTTCGGTGCTGGCGGCGAAATTGCGCATCTGGCAGCGGCCGGCGAGATCGCAGCTGCAACGGGGCGCCTTCTCGCAGACCATCAATGGCGCAGGCAAGCCGGAGATGCGCTGAAAGCGCGCGTTTCTGCCCGCTACACGTCGGAGCAGGCATCGGGTGCTTACGCGGATCTCTATGCTCGTCTCAAAGCTGCGCCCGATATGCATTCAGCTGCTGCACCCTCAACGCAAGGAGCGGCGTGACGATGGCGGGCATCGGCTTTGCACTGCGTTCTCTAAATCAGCAGGAATCCCTATCGGATATCGTCAAGTCGACGGGGCATGCCGCTGTCATCGCTGCGGGCCCCTGGTTGTTCACGATCTTCAGTCTTCTAACGATTACTGCCTTCACCGAAACAATCGCAGGTCACGAAACGCTGGCGACATTCCGTGCTGTTGTCATTTATGCATTCGCCACGTCACTGGTGTTGACGGCGCCTGTTACCATCGTGGCAACGCGTCTGTTGGCGGATCACTTGTGGAAGCGTGAACCTGAACGAGTGCGGCCGTTGTTGATCGCCGGTTTTACCGTGGCGCTGGCAGTTGTGGCGATCGGGGTCGCGGCGCTTGCCGCGTATTTTTCGGTGCCACCAAAAATTGCTATATCGCTGTACGCGGCCACTTCCATCGTGGCCCTCATTTGGGTGGCGGTCGCATTCTGCGGGGCGGTGCGCGATTACAAAGGCATCACTTGGTCGTTTTTTACCGGCCTTGCCGTTTCGATTGCCGGCGCGACGTCGGCCGCACTGACGGGCCTTGGTGCGGCTGGAATGGTCTGGGGTTTTGCCACAGGTCTGACCGTGACTTTCTTCGGATTGACGCTGCGCGTCTTCGCGACGTTCCCGTTTGCCGTCCAAAACCCATTCGAGGCGATTGGTTCGTTGCTGAGGGGGCACCGGACGTATGGTTATCTAGCCGCGGGTGCGTTGCTCGGAACGGCAGGTATTTGGATCGATAAGTGGATTTTTTGGTTTTCGGATGAGGGATTGAGCGTTGAAGGCGGGCTCATTCACGCGCCGCTCTATGATGGCGCGATGTTTATCGCGTCACTCGTCATTATTCCTGCTCTCGCCCAGTTCGTGATGAAACTCGAAACGCAGTTTTTCGAACGCTACCAAAATTATTTCGGCACCGTTCAGGGTCACGGCACGATTGATCAGATTGAAGCTGCGCGCGTGCGCCTCGAAGGATTTTCATTCGAGAGTTTAGCGCTCATCACTGTCGCACAGGCGGCGATTGCTGCAGTGCTCGCGCTCTCGGCGCCAGCGATTGTCGAAATCTTGAATCTTCAGTTCCGGCAGGTCGCAATTCTTCGCTTCGGAGCCATTGGTTCAGTCTTCATGTTCGTTTTTATTGCGGCCACCTCAATCGTCGTCTTCTTCGACAGGCGGCGCATTTACTTCGCGCTGCAAGGGCTCTTTTTCGTATTAAACGCCGCATTTGCATATATTTCGGTTCAGTGGGGCGAGGAGTACTACGGTGCAGGCTACTTCTTAGCTACGCTTGTTGCCAGCGGCGTTGCGCTGGTCGTGGCAGATCGAACGATGGCCAACCTCAATTATTTGACATTCATCGGCAACAATCCGTCGATCGTTGGATCGGCACCGTCGCGATTTGAATCGATTGCCAACTTGTGGCGCGGCATGCGCAAATCTCGCGTCCATAAATACTAGAAACACTATGCGATCCACTTAAGCCGGATCGGCAATTCAGAAGTTTCATCTCGTCATGAGTTCTTCTTTGCGGGATCCGGCTTGCCGCTGGACCATGCGGCTTGTGCGGGAGGTGGAGGTGCTGTGCGCTTGGGCTGAGCATGTGTACCGGCAGATACCGCTCGCTCGCCGCCGGCCGCCGCTGGGGGTGGCGCGGCACGGCGTTCGGGTTGTTGTGCCGAGGACGCTGGTTTTGCGGCAGGAGTTGGTGGTGTGGCTGCCGTGCTGGCTGGCGGCGGCGCACTTCGCCTCGGGGCTGATCCCGCTTGAGTGCTGGATAGGCCATCGCGTGATCCAGCAAGTGCAGGTGGCGGAGCAACTGCCGGTCTTGGCGGTACGCGACGCTCGGGCGTTTGGTCAGCGCGGCGGGCAGGGATTTCTGCATCGGGAATAGGTTCAGCCGGTGCCGAATTCTCTACTGGCCATTGTGCGGCCGAACAAGAACGCCGCGTAAATCAGGGCGCCAACCAGCAAAATCAGCAAGATGGTCCAGAACCACGTTGGCATATTCCCTCCTTCAAGGATCGAGATAAATGTAGGCGACAGTAGTTCGCACTGTCGTTGGCGAGCTTACGCCATGTCTCGACGACAAATCTCCGAAAAAATGCGTTTCCTCCCGGAGGAGTTGAGCGGGGGCGGCGATGGAATTTTGAATTGCCGTCTGATATTGGGCCTGTGGATCAGGGGCCTGTGGATTAGGGGGCGGTGGATCAAGGTGTTCCAGACGCCGAAGGCTGCGGCTCACCGGTGTCATCAAGCGTGAGTGCGTCGAGACGCCGTTCGCTGAGGTGAAGCAGAAAGTCTTCGCGCCGTGCCAGTGTGCGCAATTTTTCGATTGAATCTGGCGACTTGACGTACTCGAGCAAGAAGACTTTCAACCCCGCACGTTTTCCGAGCCTCAGATAATTCAGACCTTCGCGCACCATTTCCTTTGGGTTGGCCGATTCCGAGTGATCGACGCCAAATAACAGATCCTCTTTTGCCGCTCCATCGAGTTTGGTGCGGAGTGAGCGATCCCGGAGCAGAGATTCTCCATTCTGCATCACAATCAAGAAACGCGGATTTGAGCGGCGCGCATGATCGGCGAGACGTTTGATGTAGCTAGCCATCGCGTCTTCTTTGGCTGGCGTCGCTCCATCACCGTCCTCAAATGCGTCGGCGCGATCAAGATAAACCCCGTCGAAGCCCGCAGAAATAATGCGGTCGAGATAGCTCTCAGGAGTTCCGAAAATAAGTGTCTGCCATTCAGGATCGGCATAATTGACCAGAAAATTGCCGGGCCATTGCTCGTTCTCCTGGCCAAGCCAAGCGGGACGGGAGTTTAAGTGGTCCCAATCGGGCTTCCAATAATAGCGGTAACGTTCGGCCTCGCCCATTGAGAGATACGAGAGCACAATCCGCCGCTTGCCATTAGGTTGGGTTTTTAAGGGGAGAATTTCGCTAGGCGCATAGGAAACTTCCGAAACCTTTTTGGGATGCCGGGCATGGTCGATGACAATGAGATCGACTGGAGCGGCAGCGACCGCGGCAAGGTCGAGGTAGCGCAGCTGTACGGTCCAGGATTTCACGGGGGCAAGCAGAGCCCGCCGTTCGCGGGCAATGGAGGCTGTGTCCGTTACAGTTGCTTGTGGCTTTGTGCGCGGCGCAGGTGAGCGATCGGGCGCTGCAAAACCCGGCGCACTGAGGGCACAGAATGCGCCGGTGAAAATCGATATGGTTCTAAAAAATTGCATAGCAAAAAATGCATAACTGGGTCGTTCGCCAGAAGCAATTGTGTTTGCTACCCATCGGCGCCAGGTAGCCAAAGTTTATCCAAGGCCCTCGGACCGATATAGGGCACAAACCCCTGCGCTTCAATTTTGGCTCTATCGATGCTGCGCCGTTCGGGATCATTCAGGTAATCTAGGATGAAAACCGGCCGGCCAGCTGCCTTGGCGAAGGCGAGATTTTCGAGCGTACTGTCGATCATGGAGCGCGGATTTGGGTTTTGAGAATGGTCCGCCCCATAGAAAAGGTCTTCTTTGGCAACGGCGTCTATAGCGTCAATCATCCGTTTGTGCTGTAGGAGTTCTTCGGCATTTTGTTGAATGACGATGAAATTGGGATTGCGTTTGCGCGCATGTGAGGCGAGGCGCTCGACAAATGCGACCATCTTGTTGGCGGCGTCCGGGCAGTCCTTTTGAACTTCGGCATAGACGTCGACGCGATCAAGATAGACGCCGTCGAAACCAAGGTCGATAAGTTTGTAGAGCGGCGAAAGTTCAACACTGTTGTAAACACTCATGCCATTCTCGTCGCCGAGAATTGTTTGCTGCCAGCCTTCGTTGCAGAACCGTATGATGCGGTTGCCCTTCCAGACTTTGTTTTCTGATAGCAGCCAATCGGGTGCATCTTCTTCCATGTATTCGGACGTGAAGTAGTCGGGCCGGTAGTCCTCGGCTTCTCCGATCGAGAGGTACGAAATCAAGATCCGTTTACTGCCATCCGGCTTTACTTTCAGGTGCGCGACGTCACTGGCAGTGAACGGCAGTCCCGTAATGGACGCTGTGGTTGCGTCGGTGACAAGCATGTCGGCGTTCGTCGCCTTGGCTGTCGCGACGTCGAATTTCTGCAGCTGCATCGCCCAGACCTTGACGTTGGAAATGGCTGCCTGGCGCGCGGCGCGCCCTTTGGCGGAGATCATCAGAGCATCCCGCGCGGGCTTTGGCACCGCGACGGGCTGCGGTGCCGGAGCATTAGATTTGCCGGTTTGAGCGACACCAGACGGCGCTACACTGCGCGTCGTGGACGGTGCACCCGCCTGCGCGTTCGCTGTGGCTGCAACGAACAGGGTTGCTGCCGCAAATGACGCCGCGTAATTGTGTGACCTTTTCATGCGTCCAGTGCTGGGTCAGGGATTGGCTGTGCTGCGAAGCATTGAACCGCAAGACAGTTAACCAAGTCATAGGCGTGTTTCGCAGCCCGATTGAGCGAAACTATGACCCTGCCAGGGACGGAGTGTGACGGAGCGTGTCAGTTAGCCGGTTGGGCTCGAACTTTGTCCGGCGTATTGGCCTTGGCGTCAGTAGACTCGCCTGCAATGGCGTAGAGCCCACAGGCTGCCCCAATGCCGATAGCGACGATTAGGGCCCAGAGTGCCGATCGCTTGGCGAACCAAGCAAGCGTCAAATGTTCTGCGCTCGCGGCCGCTTGAGCCGGTGCCGTGACTTGAGAATTCAACATGCCCCCTCAGAAACTGTACCCTATTGCCAGCCGCAACGCCTAAACCCCGGAGTCCGAATGCCGCAGAATGCTCCGCGGGCGCAAGAACGATTCGAAGTTTTACACCTATTCCGAATCGGGCTGTGTCTTGCCGGATCCAAAATGGCACCCGGTTCGGGCATACTTCCCGGCTTCACAAGATGCGTGCCATGAATTTCATCGCTCAACTTGCGATAATTGGGCAACATTTCAGCAGATTTCGGTGCAATACTACCACACCATAGATCGTATTTGAGACTGGCTGATAACCAGGCAGAAACTGTGGCTGCAGAGATCTTGAGCAATTAACCTATTCTGCATATTCTCGTTTCAACATCGTAGGTAACCAAAAAGCCTTCATCGAGGACACGCCCAGAGAACAAGACCGGATCGCTCGCCGAGCGATCGGGCTTTCAACACCTGGGGGTGTAGAATGATTGAGCTTGTTGTTGCCGTTTGCATGGTTGACGAACCGTCCCGCTGCAAGGACGTCTATCTCAATTTCGAAGCCGAAAGTGTCACTGCCCAGCAGTGTATGAGCTATGGCCAGATGGAAATGGCCAAGTGGATCGGCGATCATCCAAATTGGACAATCAAAAAGTGGCACTGTGGCGTTGCCGGTCAGATCGCTAAGATCTGAGTTCTGGAAAATTTGCTGGCGCCCATTGACAGGGCGCCGCGCCTCATCCTCCTTGGCGGCTGAAGTTGCCAAGCGAGGAATTGAGCAATGCCATCCACGTCCGAACCGAAATTTGCCACGCTCGCTGTACATGCGGGCGCAAGCCCAGATCCTGCGACCGGTGCCCGGGCCACGCCAATTTACCAGACGGCTTCCTATGTCTTCAATGACGTGGACCACGCGGCATCGCTGTTTGGTTTGCAGGCTTTTGGAAATATCTACACGCGCATCACCAATCCGACACAAGCTGTACTTGAAGGGCGCATTGCGGCACTCGAAGGCGGCACGGCATCGCTTGCCGTCGCATCCGGACATGCGGCGCAATTTCTCACGTTTCATACGTTGCTTGAGCCCGGCGACGAATTTATAGCCGGCCGGCAGCTCTACGGCGGCTCCATCAACCAGTTCAATCATTCGTTCAAGAAGTTCGACTGGCGCGTAAAATGGGCCGATGCGCTCGATCCAGCCTCTTTCGAACGGGCCATTACTGACCGCACGCGTGCCATATTCTGCGAAAGCATCGCCAATCCTGGCGGTGTTGTCATCGACCTTCCCGCAATTGCCGCCATTGCCAAAAAGGCCGGCGTTCCCTTCATTGTCGATAATACACTTGCAACGCCGTACCTCTGCCGCCCCAAAGATTTCGGCGCCGACATCATTGTCCATAGCTTGACCAAATTCATCGGCGGACATGGCAATTCGATCGGTGGCGCGCTTGTCGATTGCGGCACGTTTGACTGGATGAAGGCCAAGCATCGCTACAAAACACTGGTCGAACCCAACGCCTCCTATAATGGCATGGTGCTTGGCGAGACATTCGGCAATTTCGCCTTTGCTATTGCAGCGCGCGTCATGGGGCTGCGCGATATCGGCCCAGCGATTGCGCCGCTCAACGCATTTCTGCTGCTGACGGGTGCTGAAACCTTGCCGTTGCGCATGCAGCGCCATTGTGAAAACGCCTTGGCGACGGCCCAATTCCTGGAAAAGCACCCTAAGGTTTCATTCGTCAACTATGCCGGACTGCCGGGGAACGCTGGATATGCACTCCACAAGAAAATATGCCCTAAAGGGGCAGGTGCGGTGTTCACATTCGGCCTCAAAGGGGGCTATGAAGCGGGCGTCAAATTCGTTTCCGGCTTGAAGCTCTTTTCGCTTCTTGCCAATATTGGAGATACGCGCAGCTTGGTCATTCATCCCGCTTCCACAACTCATCGGCAACTAACAGACGATCAGCGCGCAGCAGCGGGTGCAGGGCCGGAAGTGGTGCGACTTTCGGTTGGCATCGAGGACGAGGCCGATATTATCGCGGATATCGCGCAAGCGTTAGAGCTGGTGTGAGAACGGGCTTGAACGGTTTTAAGAGAAGGCAATGACCATGATGTATCAACTCGTTCTGCAGTTTCAGGGCGATGACGAAGAGACGATCGACAAGGTCATCGAGCTCGAAGATCATCTCATTACTGTGCTCGATGGATCAAAGATCGCCGAGGTCGATGGGCATGAGCCGGGGGAGGGCGTCGTCAATTTGTTTCTCAACACCAAGAACCCCTCGAAGGTGTGGGAAAAAATCGAGCCCTTGGTTGAGACGGCGGCGAGCGAAGATCTTGAAATCGCGGCCGTTGCCTATCGCGACAGCGGCGGCGTGGATTTCACAGTCCTCTGGCCCGCCGACTTTGAGGGCGAATTCGAGGTGGCGTGAGGGCGAAGGTCAGCGTGCTTTCACGTATGATCCCGGTGCGTCCTCAATAACGCCGAGCTGCTGGCCGGGAATGCGCGGAATGGTCCAGCCGCCCGAGCGCTTGCCCAGCCACTCGATCCAATGGGGCCACCAAGATCCAGGGTGTTCCTTCGCGCCTTCGATCCATTCTGATAGATCGCCTGCGGGATTGCCGCCGGTCCAGTACTGATATTTGACCTTGTCCGGCGGATTGACGACGCCTGCGATATGGCCGGATCCTGCGAGCACAAAATCAACCGGGCCACCGAAAAGCTTAGAGCCGCGATAAACGGATGGCGCAGGGGCGATGTGATCTTCGCGCGTCGCCACTTCAAAAATGGGCAGCGTAACCTTCCCCAGCTCAAGCGTGTTGCCGGCAATGACCATCTCGCCTTTGGCCAGACGGTTCTCATTATAGAACTCGCGCAGGTAGAATTTGTGGTTGGCGGCCGCCATGCGAGTTGAATCCTGATTCCAATAAAGCAGGTCGAACGGAAACGGCTTCTTGCCGAGCATGTAATTGTTGACGATGTACGGCCAGATCAAATCGCGCGGCCGCATCATGTTGAACACGTTGGCCATGCGCGAGCCATCGAGGTAGCCGCGCTCGGTCATGAGTTGGTCGAGAGAGGCGAGTTGGTCGTCGTCGGTGAAGAGCAAGAGGTCGCCGGCCAGCGAAAAATCAACCTGGGTCGTTAGAAGCGTTGCGCTGTTGAATGGTTCTTCTCCGCGCTTCGCCAGATAAGCGAGCGTGCATGACAGGGCCGTTCCGCCAACGCAGTAGCCGAGCACATTGATCTTATCGATGCCGGTTTCTTGTCTGACGGCATCTGCCGCCGAGAGAATTCCTTCGAGCATGTAGTCTTCGAAGGTAGCTTCCGCCAGTTCTTCTCCGGGGTTAACCCACGATACGACGAAAACAGTAAAGCCCTGATCGACAACATACTTGATGAAGCTTTTCTGCTTGTTCAAATCGAGAATGTAAAATTTGTTGATCCACGGCGGCACCATCAACAAGGGCCGCTCGCGAACTTTGTCGGTTGCGGGCGTGTATTGGATGAGCTGCAGAAGGCGGTTCTGATAGACGACCTTGCCGGGTGTCATCGCCAGATTGCGGCCAATTTCGAAGGCAGTCGTATCAGTCTGGCTGATTTTCATCAGATCGTTCGAGCGCGCCATATCGGCCGCCAGTAGCTTGACGCCTTCGACCAGATTTGCGGCGTTGGACTTAAGCGTCTCGCGCAGCACTTCGGGATTTGTCGCCATGAAATTTGTTGGCGAATAAGCACTGGTCAATTGCCGGAGGTAGAATTCGGCCCGGTGGCGGTCGCGATCGCTCAGCCCTGCGGTTGCTTTGAGTTGGTCTTCCGCCCACTTGCAGCCGAGTAGATAGGCCTGTTTGCAAAAATCAAAAAACGGATTGCTCGACCACTCACTGTCTTTGAATCGGTTATCGCCCGGTCCCGGTTCGATGAGTGGCGCAACGCGCATGCCAAACATCCGCTGCGTCACGTTGTTCCAAAGTTCCGCCGACTGCTTGAAGAAAAGCGCCTGTGCTTCGGCTAGCCGCGCTGGATCGGAAAGCCAGCTCCGCACGAGTTCCGAAATAGTTTTGGTTGCAACAGACAATTCGCTGGCTTGCGAATAGGGGCCCGACGTGGCGCTTGGCCGCTCCGTCATTTTGGCGAGCGCTTCGCTGCCGTGTTCGTAGGCTTTCAGCAGGTTTGCCGCGAACTCTTCTGGGTTCGGGATCATGTAGTCCGTGAAGATATTGCGCTTGTCAGGATTTTCCTGCTGCATTTTCGATATGGTCTTTCTTAAAGCTTGTCGTGTTCTGCCCGGCGGCGTCGTCTCGGGGCTAGTTGCCGGTCCGTCTCTGAACTCTACTGTGTGACTGCGACAGCGTGCAATCAAGTCTCAAAATGAAGGTTTAGCGTGTGCCGGGTTCTGTCGAGGATGACCGGCCGGGACCGTCAAGAATGCGATGATCGAATGGCATGAGTGGGTCGCAGCTTGGGGCTGCCGAGACAATGGCGCACTTTGCCCAGCCGATGCGGCAATTGAGTGCGCTGCAGCATGAGCGGCCGAAGTAGCCGCCTCGTGTCCCGTCAGCCTTTTCCAAAACGCGCTATTTAGACACTCGGAAAGGTCACTGGACGGCGGGCTCGCAAGGGGCGTAAAGACTGGGGGTGTTCGAGCAATGATCCGGTGCCCGCCGCGCCGGATTAGGTAGCCAAATCTGAGGCCTCAAGAGCGGCGTGTGAGACGATTGATTTGAGCGAAGAATTCCACCGTATCAAGCGCTTGCCGCCTTATGTCTTTGCCGAGGTCAACCGGCTGAAGGCGGCGGCGCGCGCCCGGGGCGCCGACATCATCGATCTCGGCATGGGCAACCCTGATATGCCGACGCCGCAGCACATCGTCGATAAGCTGGTCGAGACCATCACCAAGCCGCGCACACATCGCTATTCGGCGTCCAAGGGCATCCCGGGATTGCGCCGCGCACAGGCCGCGTATTACGAGCGCCGCTTCGGTGTGAAGCTCGACCCCGATACGGAAGTCGTAGCAACGCTTGGGTCCAAGGAAGGCTTCGCCAATATGGCGATGGCTATTACGGCGCCGGGTGACGTCGTGCTCGTGCCCAATCCGACCTACCCCATCCACACATTTGGATTCATCATTGCCGGTGCCGCCATCCGCCACTTACCGGCCAGCAGTGGCGACGACTTTCTGCGCGCAATCGAACAAGCTGTGAAACACTCGATCCCGAAGCCGGTTGCCGTCGTCATTTCATTCCCGTCGAATCCGACGGCCATGGTTGCAAGTCTCGATTTCTACAAAGAGGCCGTTGCACTGGCCAAGAAGCTTGGCATCTTCATCTTGTCCGATATCGCCTACGCCGAACTCTACTATGATGGCCAGCCGCCGCCCTCGATCCTGCAGGTGCCGGGCGCGAAGGACATCACGGTGGAATTCACGTCGCTGTCAAAGACCTACAACATGCCCGGCTGGCGCATGGGCTTCGCGGTCGGCAACGAGCGTTTGATCGGCGCGCTTGGCCGGGTGAAGTCGTATCTCGATTACGGCGCCTTCACGCCCATTCAGGTCGCCGCCGCAGCCGCCCTCAATGGCCCGCAGGACTGCGTTGCTGAAATTCGCGCGATGTACCAAGCCCGGCGCGATATTTTGGTCGATAGTTTCACGCGCGCTGGCTTCCCGATTCCAGCGCCTCCCGCCACGATGTTCGCATGGGCGCCGGTACCCGAACCCTATCGCCATCTCGGTTCCGTTGAATTTGCCAAACTCATGATCGAAAAGGCGGACGTCGCGGTGTCACCCGGCGTTGGCTTTGGCGAATACGGCGAAGGCTTCATCCGCGTGGCGCTCGTCGAAAACGAGCATCGCATTCGCCAAGCGGCCCGCTCGATCAAGAAATTCCTGGCCGAAAAGCCAGAACCCAATACCAACGTCATCCCACTTTCTGAACGCGCAAGCCGGTAGCACATCTCCCATGCAGGACACTTTGAAAATTGGCATCGCCGGCCTCGGCACTGTCGGCGGCGGACTCCTTGAGTTGCTCGGCACTCATGGGCCGTGGCTCAGCGAAGTCGCTGGCCGGACCATTGAGGTCACAGGCGTTGCGGCCAAATCGCAAGCCGAGCAAAAAGGGCCCGTTGCCACCAAAGCCAAATGGTTCGCCGATCCGATTGCCTTGGCGCGCGATCCCTCTAACGCGGTCTTCGTCGAACTTATCGGCGGGGAAGGCGGCATTGCCAAAGCTTGCGTCGAAGCAGCACTTCAGGCTGGCAAGCATGTCGTCACCGCCAACAAGGCGATGCTGGCGAAGCACGGTTTTGAACTCGCTAAACTCGCTGAAAAGCATGGCGTGGCTCTGAATTTCGAAGCCGCTGTCGCAGGTGGCATTCCGGTGATCAAGACGCTCCGAGAGTCGCTTGGCGCTAACGATGTGACGCGCGTCTACGGCATTTTGAACGGCACCTGCAATTATATCCTGACCAAAATGCAGAGTGAAAAGCGTGCATTTGGCGATGTGCTGAAAGAGGCGCAGGCGAAGGGTTATGCCGAAGCCGATCCGACCTTTGATATCGGCGGTTTCGATACCGCACACAAACTCGCAATTTTGACGAGCCTTGCTTTCAGCACGCGCGTTGCACTTGATCAAATCCACATCGAAGGCATCGAGAACATCACAGCCGCCGACATTGAGGCAGCCGACAGTCTTGGCTATCGCATCAAGCTACTGGGCGTCGCGACGGAATCGGCAAACGGCATTTTGGCGCGCGTATCGCCAGCGCTCGTTTACAAAGACTCAGCCATCGCTGAAGTCTCGGGCGTGACGAACGCTGTTGCAATCGACGGTGATTTTTCCGGCAACATTCTGCTTGTTGGCGCAGGCGCCGGCGGACGAGCGACGGCCTCAGCTGTCGCAAGCGATATCATTGACATCGCGCGCGGCAATGTCGTGCCGCCCTTCGTCGTGAAATCGGAGCATTTAAAGCCGCACAAGCCGGCTCCGTTGGACGCGCACTATGGTTCTTATTACGTGCGCATGGCACTGGTTGATAAGCCCGGCGCTATGGCGGCAATCGCAACTCGCATGGGTGATCGCGGCATCTCGCTCGAGAGTATCGTGCAGCATCGCCCCGTCGCGCCGCCGGTGCCGGGCGCTGGGCCGCAACCGCAGCCATCGAAGGACGCTTCGGTCATCATCATTACCCACGAGACCACCGAATTGGCGATGCGCGAAGCACTGGAAGCCATCGTCAAAGACGGCAAAGTTTTGGAGCGGCCGCAAATGATTCGCATCGAAGAACTTTGAGCATGCGCTTCAGAACTGCGGCGAGGCCGCAAATTCTGGGGAAATACAACACGAAGAGTGCTTGAAGCTGCCAAATGCCGTTAGGCTCAGTCAGCTGAGAGTCGGTGCGAACGAAGAGACCTTGGGAGTGAGACGACATGGCGAAGGATTACACCATCGGCGGATTGGAGCGCGTTCTCGTGCTCGAAGTGGCGCGCGTCACGGAAGCCGCCGCCATCGCCGCCGCGCGTCTCCGAGGCCGGGGTAACGAAAAAGCTGCCGACAAAGCCGCCGTGGATGCCATGCGCCGCGAGCTCGGCCGCGTTTCGATTTCCGGTACCGTCGTCATCGGCGAAGGCGAGATGGACGAAGCGCCGATGCTCTACATTGGTGAAAAAGTTGGAAATGGCGAAGGCCCGGAAGTCGATATCGCGGTCGATCCTCTTGAGGGCACAACCATCTGCGCCAAGGCCATGCCGAACGCTTTGGCCGTCCTCGCCATCTCCGAGCGCGGCGGACTTCTACACGCCCCCGATATGTACATGAACAAAATCGCCATTGGCCCCGGCTATGCCGATAATCTCGTCGATCTTGACGCGCCGGTGATTGAAAATCTCATGGCGCTCGCCAAAGCCAAGGGTGTGCCGATCCACGAAATCACAGCGTGCATTCTCGACCGTCCGCGCCATGCCGACTTGATCAAAGCCGTGCGCGACGCGGGTGCTGCCGTGCAGCTCATTCCCGACGGTGATATTGCGGGCGTGATTTGGACGACAGACCCGGCCGAAACCGGTATCGATATTTACCTCGGCTCGGGCGGCGCGCCGGAAGGCGTGCTTGCGGCTGCTGCACTGCGCTGTATCGGCGGGCAAATTCAAGGCCGCTTGATGCCCATGAAAGACGAAGAACGCATACGCGCCGAGAAAATGGGTATCACCGACATCAACAAGAAATTCCGCATGGAAGACATGGCCTGTGCCGACGTTGTATTCTCGGCAACGGGCGTGACCGACGGTTCGCTGCTTGACGGCGTGCGTTTCCGTGGCGACTTCGCGGAAACCGAAACGGTTGTCATGCGCTCGAAAACCGGCACCGTGCGCCGCATCAAAACCAACTTCCGCAATATAGGGGCGAGGTTCATAGGCTAAAGCGGCAATCTCCGCTCACTCTTTGTGGCTCTCGACCAGCCGCAAGAAAGCTTCAACCTTGTCTGTGTCGTGGAATTCGTGCCAGCGCACGATGTGACCGTTCTCGACGCTGACCAAAAGGCGCATGACGCCATCGATGGACTCGCCGCTTTGGCGATGCCGGAAGGTATAGGCGACCTGTGTGCGCAGACCTTCGCGGTCCGTCAGTATTGTACGCAACGCGAAACGGTCGATGTGAAAGTCCCGGACGATATTCCCAAGCCGCTTTGTAAATGCTGTCCGGCCGATGAACTTGCCCCCCTTGGGCAACAGCTCAACCGGCATATGAATAGCGAAGTCAGCGTCTTCCGCGAAAAATGCTGAAGCGGATTCAACGTCACTGAGCGACAAGGCCATGATCGCGGCCTCAAGTATGCCCACAGGATCTGAGCGCAAAATCCAGCCCCCACCGTATGAAAATTGGTCAAAAACAAAAAATGATTATGCAATGCGCTTCGATTAGCTGCATTTCGCGCCTGTGGGAAGCCCCGGGGTGGCCACAGCCTTGGGTGGCGAATCGCCCTAAACCTGTTTCTTCTAGGGGGAACGATGGCAGCTGTTCGCAAAACGAAGGCGGTCGCGGAGCCGGCAGGGCTCGAAGCGCCCTTCCTTGGCGTCGCAACATCCGCGCGCGGGTTTACGTGGCGCGAGCGGCTGACGACAGAGTCTCGTGCCCGCGCGATGGCCATCAGCCAACGTCATGGTTTGCCCGAACTTATGGGCCGGGTTCTCGCAGCGCGCGGATCGAACTCTTGAGACGGTGGCGACCGATCTCGACCCGACGCTCAAGGCACTGATGCCTGACCCAAGCGCACTGCGCGATATGGATAAGGCGGCCGCCCGGCTCGCCGATGCAGTCGAACGCAACGAACCCGTGGCCATCTTCGGAGACTACGATGTGGATGGTGCATCGTCGTCGGCCTTGCTCGCACGTTTCCTCGGCAACCACGATGTGCGCTCGCGTATCTACATCCCCGACCGCATTTTTGAAGGCTATGGACCCAACGCCGCGGCCATCGAACAGCTCGTTAAAGAAGGCGCCAAGCTGATCGTGACGGTCGACTGCGGCACCACGAGTTTCGAGCCGCTTGCCGTTGCCCGGAAACTTAAAACCGATTGCATCGTCATCGATCACCATCAGGCCGACGAAAAACTCCCGGACGTTCTAGCCGTCGTCAATCCAAACCGGCAGGACGATGTGTCGGGACAAGGCACGCTTTGCGCTGCAGGCGTGGTGTTCCTCGTGCTCGTCGCCGTGACGCGCGAACTGCGCAAGAGAAAATTCTATACGGCTGACAGAAAAAAACCCGATCTGTTGAGCCTCTTGGATATAGTGGCTCTCGCAACCGTTGCCGACGTCGTGCCTTTGACGGGACTAAATCGCGCCTACGTCAAAAAAGGCCTGACCGTCATGCATGCGCGCGAGAATATCGGTCTGCGCGCACTCGCGGATGCCGCCGCGCTCTCTCAGGCACCAACGCCATACCATTTGGGCTTTATTCTCGGCCCCCGCATCAATGCGGGCGGACGCATCGGCGACGCGGGCCTCGGTGCCAAGCTATTGTCAACAGAAGACCCAATCGAAGCGCAACGCATCGCCGAATTGCTCGACCGGTTGAACAAAGAGCGCAAGTCTATCGAAACGGCGATGCTCGAAGAGGCCATGGGGCTTGGCGATGCGCAGATCATGGCTGAGCGCCGGGAGTTCAATCGTATTGGTCGGTTCGGAGACCTGGCACAAAGGTATTGTCGGGCTTGTCGCTAGCCGCCTGACCGAACGTTTCGCGCGCCCGTCGTGCGTCATCGCCTGGGAGAAATCGGGCGATGGAAAATCAGGCGAAGGAACAGGATCACTGCGTTCGATTGCCGGCGTCGATCTCGGTGCGGCGGTGAGAGGCGCGGTCGCGGCCGGACTACTGGTCAAAGGCGGCGGGCACGCCATGGCCGCAGGCTTGACGGTCAAGCGTGACAGAATTGAAGCGTTACAAAAGTTCTTTGCGACGGCCCTCAAAGCGGGTGACGCCGCCACGCGCGCGGCTGCAACTCTCGAGATCGACGCCGCCCTCGTTGCGTCGGGCGCCAATGCCGAATTGATGAACCTTCTCGACCGCGCCGGCCCCTATGGCCAGGGCAATCCTCAGCCGCGCTTCGTCTTTCCCGCGCACCGGGTTAAATTCGCCAAGGTTGTCGGCGAGTTCTCATATCCGCGCTGTGCTTGAAGCTGGCGACGGTGGTCGTCTTGAAGCAATTGCCTTCCGTGCTGTTGGTCAACCACTTGGCGATCTGCTGATGGGCGCGGGCGGCATGCCGCTGCACGTTGCTGGACAGTTGCGCCGGGACACCTGGGGCGGGCGTGAAAAGATCGAGCTGGCCATTGACGACGCGGCGGATCCCCGCCATTGCGCGTGAGGCGCTCGAAAAATGCGCTTGAAACGCCATAAAAAACGCATTCAGGCACCCTGTCGCATGGGGAATATCCGGCATGCGCTTGCCAGGTCCGGCAAAGCTGCCTATACGAAACCCGCGTCTCGCTTTGCAGGCGCTGCGCTCCCTTCGTCTATCGGTTAGGACGTCAGATTTTCATTCTGAAAAGACGGGTTCGAACTCCCGTAGGGAGCGCCAAGCTGTTTTTTAGCCTTGGTTTTGTTGCCGTTTTTTAGCGCTTTGTCCCACCTGATCTTGCGGAGCGGGAAAAGTGGGACACGGGCACCCTCGTTTGTCATAGAAGCCGCGAAGCGATTGGCCCACCGCGACGTAGACCCAAAAAAGCCCCCGGCACGGGATGATGCCGAGGGCTAAAGTGTAGAGCATGCCCACCGGCTAAACCGCCTGCAATTCCCGTTTGGCAGCCCGCGCCAGAAACCCCGACCGGGTGAGGCCGTTGGCCTCGGCGTAGGCGTCAATGGTCTCGACCAGGTCGCCCGGCAGGGTGATGTTCAAACGCAAAACCCGCGCTGGGGCCTGCGGCGCGTCCACGAGAATGACGACGCCATCGCGGTTGTTGGGGTCCGCCATGACGGTCTCTAAGCTGGACGGCTCCGGCACGGCTTCGTCATGATCGGCAAAGTCTTCGAGGTGAAACGCTAGGGCTTCGATTGCGAGGGTGCGCGCTTCATCCAGCGTGTCGCCGGCGGTGATGCAGCCGGGAAGGTCGGGGAATGAGACGCCGTAGCTGCCGCCCGGCTCTTTGTGGATGATGGCGATGTACGATTTCATGGGGTTAGTCCCTCAGTTTGAGGCCGGATTACTTTTCAATCGAGCGCAAGGTGCCAATCGGGATGTCGTTTTTCGGGTGCGGGACGATGACGTTGCCGGGTTGAACGGCATGGCGGAATTTAATGTGGCTGCCCTTTTCGCTAACGCGGTACCATCCGGCGGCTTCAAGGGCTTTGATGA
Source organism: uncultured Alphaproteobacteria bacterium (assembly GCA_963819605.1). Lineage (GTDB taxonomy): Bacteria > Pseudomonadota > Alphaproteobacteria > Rhizobiales > Hyphomicrobiaceae > Hyphomicrobium_B. Next base: position 325,907 of record CAWFWU010000019.1, read on the forward strand.
CCGCTTTGCTGTTCATGTGTATTAATACACCAAATCAACCGGTAGAGTCAAGTGTATCCATACACACTGTACATACGGGTTCTATCGAACAGACTGAACTGTTCGCCTGTACCCGCCGTAGGACGGTTAGTCGTATTGCAGCTGGATAAGTGAAGTGGGGCGATGCGCAGGCTGAGAGCAGTGGCCTTCCGGCGGCAAGCCGTAGCAACCTTGCTGATGGCCGTCATAGCTTCGATGGCGGGTTCGCCGCCTCTCCCGGCCGCAGACCTCACAGCCCGCGAAGTGAGTGAAGTCTTTCACAAAGCCAAATTGGGTGAACCGGTCGATCTCACGGGCAAGGATCTCAGCTTTCTCGATCTTGCCGGTATCGACTTCAAAGGCGCCGTGATGAGCGGCGCCAATCTCTTCGGCGTTGATCTCACAACCGCCAATTTACGCGGTGCCAAGCTTGATGGAGTGATGCTCGATCGCGCTATCGTGTTGCGTGCCGACTTTTCTGGCGCGAACTTGGAAGGTGCTTCTTTGATGCGCCCAAGCGTCAACACGACACTCGGCTTGAATAGTCAGGACGCACCAAAATTTGCCGGTGCCAACCTGCGCCACATCCGCATCACCGCGATGATGGATGGCGCCGATTTTCGCGGTGCGGATTTGACAGGCGCGCGCATGGGACCGCATGAACCCCGAGCCGATATGTCAAGCATGCCAGGTTCTCTGCTCCGAGGGTGTGATTTTTCAGGAGCAACGCTGAATGGCGCTGACCTGATGTGGGCGAAACTCCGCTTCTCGAAATTCATCGGCGCCAATATGCAGGGCGTCAACCTTGCCGGTGCCGATCTCTCGATGACGGATTTTTCGGGCGCCGACTTGACCGGGGCCAATCTTGAAGGCGCCGACCTCGACGGCACGATTCTGCGTGGCGTGCGCGGCATTGATACTTTGAAGGGCCTTGAGAGTGCTAAAAATGCTGACAGAGCCATTTTGCGCTAGCGAACCGTCATGGTGCACGGCCAAAAGCCACTGGATCGTATGAGAAAAATACTTGCCCCCGGGGGCTAGGGACCGGCTATTCTATTGCGCTCTAGCTGGTTGAACAGAGTGGCGGAGCCAGAACGAACATGACGATATCTCGACGGCTACGCTTGAGCCGAGTGGTGACGGTGGGGGTTCTGCCGCTCATACTGGCAAACGTTTTTTCCGGCACGGCTGCTGCTGCCGACTTGTCCGCTCGACAGGTAACGCAATCCATTTTCAAATCAGAAGCGGGTGTGCGCGTTGATTTCACCGGCAAGGACCTGAGCAATCTCGACCTCGCCGGCCTCGACTTTAAATCAGCGATTATGAAAAACACCAACCTCTTCGGTGTCGATTTATCGTCGGCCAACTTGATGGGTGCGGATCTCTCGGGCGCCAAGCTCGACCGGGCCACCGTTATCAAGGCCAATTTCGGAGGCGCCAACCTAGAGGGCGCAACCATGTTGAAGCCAAACGTCTTCAGCACGCCTGATTTTGATCACGCGGACGCACCGTCATTTCAAGGTGCGAACCTCAAGGGCGCGCGGATCTTGGCGCGCATGGACGGCGCCGATTTCAGCAATGCTGATCTCTCAGGCGCTAGAATTGGACCTGAAGAGACGTCCTTGGAAGCCGGAATGGCGCCGTCTACGCGCATGATGAGTGCCAATTTTACCTCGGCTGTTCTGGCAGGCGCCGATATCCGCAATATAGATTTCACGTTTGCGCGTTTCACACGCGCCAACCTGCGCGGCGCAAAACTTCGTGATCTTAACCTGACCAATACCGATTTTTCAGATGCCGACCTTACCGGCGCCGACATTTCGGGGTCAAACTTGCAGAGCGCCAAATTTGACGGCACGAAAGGCCTCGAAAGCGTGATCGGCCGCGATACGGCCAAGAACTTCGACACGACGCAGCGTTAACAGAGGCAGGCTCGCTTGAAATATCCATCGTGGACCGTTCTGGCCTCGGCCCTCGCGCTCGTTGGCGTGCTTGCTGTTTATCCCTCTCTCATTTCTCAAGCCGAACCCGCCGGCAGCATGCCTGCGGTTGATACTGCACTTGTGGTATCCGTCGATGTGTCGAATTCCGTCAATGAGGAGCGCTACAAGCTGCAAATGGAAGGCATTGCCACGGCGCTCGAAGATAAGAGCGTTATCGACGCGATCATCAACGGTCCAAATGGCGGCATTTTGTTTTCCATGGTGACTTGGTCCGACAGGCCGAATTTTTCGCTGCCTTGGATGCGCATTGGCAGCAAGGAAGAGGCCATGGCGGTCGCGTCGAAAGTGCGCAATCTTCCCCAGCAGCTTGGCGAATTCACCTGCATGACGCGCATGATGCGCTCGGTGAACGACAAGATCATGTCGCAGGTTCCTGCCCAAGCGACGCGCCTCGTACTCGACGTGTCGGGTGACGGCACGGATAATTGCAATGCGGAAGAGGCGATCGAAACCGTTCGCGATGAACTCGTTGCCAATGGTGTTACCGTCAATGGTCTTGCCGATCAACGTCGGCGATCCGGGTGATCCTGTCGGCGAGGGGGCTTATCGCGCGCCGGGCTCGGATTTCGAGGATTCCTCGTTGGCCGCAAAAAAGACCGGACCTACCACGCTCGAGCAGTGGTTTACCGATCATGTCAAAGGCGGCACCGGCGCGTTCGTTTTGCCCGCCAACGGCTACGCCGATTTCGGCCGCGCGATTAGGCAGAAATTTGTGATCGAGATTAGTGGGGTTGCGCCGGCGGGAGGAGAGAGGTTTGCGGATAAGGGGGAGTAGGGAGGCGCATTACTCTGGCCGTTGCCGAGGATGATATGAGTTGGTGGGCTGAAAGCACAGCATCAGAAACAAGGGAACGACAGTTACCAGCAACAAAATTCTACTGACATCTTCAGAGCAGCCCTGATCTGAACCAAGAAACGTTGAGCAGGCACGATTTGCCACGATGGGAAGCACGAGAAAACAACCGAGGAAACTTCCAGCTGCAATGACCGGCGAAAAACCAATGTCTCTCGCTCGTTGCACCGCAAGCGCTAGCCATAAATACACGAGCACGCCTATCCCGATGAGAAGCAGGTAGAGGAATGGACGTGCTCGACTGAAATCTGGAGGTACCCCGATTACATTCGAGGGAAACAATACGATGCTTAGAATGAGTCCAATGGTAAAAGCTGCGCCCCAAGCCATCGTCCCAATCAGCATTCGATATGCGTATGATCCGCGGCCAATCCGGCCATAGAGGTTAAAGTAGTCTCTTAGAACCTGCATTCATTTGGCTCTTTGGTGAATCTGCGTGCCGCTTCTGTAGCACGTAGCTCGAAACAGCAAAACAAAGATAGGCATTTGCATGGGACGTCACGTGGGCAAGACACCACGCCGGGATGATTGGAGACCGATCTTCGCGAACTTCATCAAGGCCAGCGGCCGTGCGTGCCGCACAAACAGGCCGTATACATGACCGCTCCCAAGCCCGTCGATTCACAGCCAAAAGCACTTGCATTCCCGGGGCCGTCCATACATGACCAGCGTTGAGATCGGTGTCTGACCTTCTGGGTCTGACACCGTTGCACCGGGCTTGCTGTTCTTTCCTGGTGTCAGACCCGGAGGGTCAGACACCCACGCCGTTCTTTCCTGGCCAGTCGCACGAGATCGGCCACGCCTCACTCCCTAAACGCCCTATCTAAATTCAACATCTTGTCGAAGCCTTTGGCGCTATCTTTGCCTTTGAGGCCGATGAGCTTTGCCGAATTGACGTCGGCCTTTTCGAGGTTTGCGCCGGCAATATTCGCGCCTGTTAAGTCTGCGCCGCTCAACTCAGCACCTTCAAGATCTGCGCCTTCGAAGTCCGCGCCCTTGAGTGAGGCATACTCGAATGCGGAGCGCATCAGGTTCGCGCCCTTGAAAGACGCCCCTTCGAGATTGGCGCCTTTGAGCACGCCGCGCATGAGGCCCATAGACTGATTGGTGAGATCGGGCGCCAGCATGGCGTCGTTGAAAATGGCATTCGTCAACGTTGCGCGCGATAGGTCTGCGCCGACCATTGCGTTGGAAAAATTAGCGCCGTCCACTTTGCAGTCCATCATTTGCGTTTGGAAAAGGCTTGCGCCAATAAAGCTCGCGCCGGTGAAGTCGGCTTTAAGCGCCCACGCGGCATCAAGCTGCACGCCGTCGAGCTTGGCGCCCTTCAAGTTGGTGCCATTGAGGCGGGACGCGCGTAAATTCGTGCGCGTCAGATCCATGCCTGAGAGGTCAAGTTTGTTCAGCCATTTGGCGGAGAGATCGAGCGTTTCGCCGTCCTTCAATTTCGCGAGCCCGGACTCAATTTCGGCGCGCGTCATAGTCGATTTCGTGAACTCGTCCGTCGTCAAGTCGAGATACTGAATGAGATCTTGCGCTTCTGCGCGCGACACAAACGGCGATCCTGGCGCCGATCCCGGCACGTACGGCATCAACGCAGAAATTGTGGCAATCGCCGTCATCGTGCCGAGCGCGGCGCGCAGGCGGCGGGCAAAGACATCGGCATAAGCGCCGTTAACTCGAAAAACCATGCCTAGCGTACTCCTGTCCTAGCCAAGAGAAGTACGCGTTTCCCGATAGGTTTGTTTCAATCAATCGGGAACGCAGGGAATTGCAGCGCGCCACAGCACTCAAATCTTGTCTTCGCTGACCGCTCCGCAGTGCCAGCGCTTGATTTCCCAGCCCGGGTGCTCGGCGGCCCAGGGCACGAAATAGGGCGCGGCGTGCATGGCGCACTGGGTGGCATCCATCGCTTCTTCCACCTGGATCTTGTAGTCCCGGCAGACGTTTGGCTCGTTTACCATGCAGGCGGAAATGATGATTGCAAGCATCGTCCGTGGTTTCCCTGTTCTATGCGCCGTCGCCAAGAATTGGCCGACACGCCTCCCGGTTCTAGTACTTGTACGCAGAGCTAAGCCCCTGCGTTTCAGCCTCACGCACAGTGGGGCGGCCAGCAAAGATACACTGCCGGGAGATTACGGGGAAAAGCCGGAAACGGATTTTTTCGCGTTAACGGTGTCTCGAAGTATTAGAAGCCTGTATTTGCGGGCTTTTCACAATCCCGGCCGAGTTCTCTCCGTCCGGCTCAAGCGGGTAATAATATTTCGCCTTTACCAATAGTCGCCATATCGCCCGCGATTTTGCGCACTTTGAGAGGCATGGGCGGCGGTGCCAGGGTGCCGAGGGATTGCTTCAAATAACGTGCGATAATCCGCACGATCAAGAGATCGTGAACCCCGCAATCGGCAAAAGTTGGCAGCAAGCGTTCAACCGAAGGGCCGATGAGCGTGCCCCGCCGCATCATGAGGCCGGGCGCTGGACCGATGCCGCCTTCGGCCCAGATCGTACCGCCCATCATGCGCGTGCCGGTGCCGTCGCCGGTCTTGCCCTTCACAATGACGGTTCCGCGCCGCATCTTGTCGCCAGCGCGTGCGCCGATGTTGCCGCCAACGATAACTGTGCCGCCAGCCATGCCGAAGCGGTCGCCGCTCAGAACGCCGCCGAGATTGTCGCCAGCTGAACCTTGGACGTGAATGGTGCCGCCGGTCATGCCAGAGCCGAGATAGTTTCCGGCATTGCCGGATATCTCAAACGTGCCGCCTGACATTTTCCGGCCCGCATAAGGTCCAACGTCGCCGTTGATCCGCAGCGTGCCGCCATCAAGCCCGGCGCCCGCAAAATCGAGCGGGACGCCCGATCCTTCGATCATAACTGTATCGCCAGCAGTGCCAGAGACATCAAACGCATCGCCAATGGTGATGACGTTTTTACCCATGCCAACTTTGAGATGGGCGATCTCGCTACTCGAGAGCTTCGCAAGTTTGCTCGGAACGAGTTCGGCAATGTTCAGCCGCTCGCCGGGGTTGGCCTTGAGGCGAAAGGTAAGCCCGCTCATGAGAGGAGGTCCTTCAGATAGTAGTGATGCTGACCGAGCTTGCCGCCGTAGTTGCCGGCCGAAACGCGCGTAACGCCCTTCGCGGTGCCGATATCTGTGATGGCCTTGAGGCCAACGCGCATGGCGTCCGCCACGGCCTTTGACGTCAAGCCGTCGATGACAATTTCAAGAACGGCAATGGTGTCGGGTCCGAGTTCGCTTTTGACAGCGCCGCGCAGCGTTGGGCAGAAGGCGTCGTTGGTCGAGGCAAACATGCCCTTGTATTTGGTGCCGACTTTCGAGCCCGAGCGCACGATGCCGCCAGGAAAGGGCGTGATGACGTCTCTGACTTTGGCGATGGCTTCCACCGCCGCTTCCGTCGTTTCCAGGAGGCCCGCGCGGTCCCGGCCGATGATGAGCAGATTGCCGCCGCCGACGGCCTCTGTCGTCACGCTGCAGGTTTCCTCAATGACGAACTCGCCATCCATCACGGGCACGCGCCAATACCGGCTGTTGCCGAGTTTCTTCGCCGTTTGATGGCCGTCGCCGAAAAAGCGCGGGCCTTGACCAAGACCAATCTTCATTGCGGCGTCGAGGCCGTTGAAGCAGGCGGAGCCCGGGCTCGTCAGCACACACTGGCCGACGCGGTTCTTGACCTGGGGGATGAGTGCGTCGGGCGAGAAGCCGAACATCAAAACGCGGACGCCGGGGCGGCCGTCCGGCGTTTCATCGGGCGAGAGTTCCCGGTCGATGCCGCATTCCGCGCCGCAACCGATGACCGACGTGCCAAAGCCCGTCGCAGTGACCGCTGCAATGCGCGCCCACTTCATCGTGTCGGCCGTGATGATCAGCCCCGTGCCGCTCATACCGAAGGCTTCGGCGAACGTGTCGTCGATGGTGATGCCGTTGACGATTTTGCTGTTGGAAGTTTGGCTGTTGGAAGTTTGGCTCATACCGAACGCACTCCCGTCGGCTGCACGATAATCGAGCCCCGCCCATGATCGACGATCTCGTCGTCCGATAGGCGGAAATTTTCCATGCGCACTGTGTGATAGTCGTCGAAGTAGCTCTTCAAAGATTTTTCGATTTGCGGGTCATAGGACGGCCGCGCCACATGCGTCGCGCCGTTGACGACCTTGACGATCTTTCCGTTTTTCACGATCAGCTCGCCGTTCTTGAACACGAGTTCTGGCTTCTCGAACATGGCTTCGCGGTCGGCCTTATCTTCGTAGACCGTGATGTCGGCGCAGGCGCCCGCGCCGAGATGACCGCGGTCCTTGAGGCCAAGGCTGCGGGCGGGTCCGGCGCGCGTCAGAATCGCGATTTCGTAGAGCGAGTATTCGCGGTCGATGGATGCGAGCGACGAATACTTCAGTGCATCCTGATTGATGGTTCCCATCTTTTCCTTGCGGAAAGACTTGTCCATCAACAGGCGGATCATGTGCGGATACCAGTAGAACGGTCCGCCGTTTGGATGGTCTGTCGTCAGGAAGATACGCCAGGGGTCATCGACGAGCAGGAAGAGTTCAAGGCCGATAGCCCACTGCAGCGCGTTGACGAAACTCTTGTCGCGATACTTGAATGGAACGACGCCGCAACCGGCGTCGCATTCGATATCCATGACGACCCACTTTTTAGGATCCGCCGAGCGCGTGTTGACGAACTGTCGCATGCTGTCGCCGGAGGCCGTGCAGGTTTGCCCGAACATGACCTGTCCAACGTCGATCGACACGTTCTTGTGGCTATTGACGAGTTCGGCGACGCGGGTCGCACCGGATGAAAACTTGAGATCGCCTTCGGTGTCGTAGCTGTGGAACTGAATGTGCGTCAGGTGGATCGGCAGGCCGTTTGAGCCCCGGATCGTATCGAGCGTCGTCTCGACGCCGCCGGGAACACCCAGGTTGCAGCCGTGAATGTGCAAGGGATGCGTAACGCCGAGTTCTTTCAAGCCGCGCGCAAGATTGTGGATGATATCGCGCGGCGTGACGCCGTAGTGGACGTGCTTCTCATCGAGATCCAGTTTGCGCTGGTTGAATTTGAACGCGCTGATGCCGCCGGGGTTCACGACTTTGACGGCGATGGCCTGCGCCGCGTGCATGGTCCAGGCGATGTAGTCCTTGATCGCGGAAAAATCTTGTTTGCCCGAGAGCTGGCGCAGCAGAAAATCGTCGCTGCCGAGCATGACGAACGCGCCTTTGTCGATCATGGGCGTGTCGCCCATTTCCATATGCGCCTGGCGGGCGTTGGCCGGCAGCATGGCGGGCTCAAAGGCGGCCGTGTAACCCATTTCGGCGTAGCGGTATCCAGCCTGCATGGTCGAGGGGATGGCATGACCGCAGCCCGAGCGTGTGAGATCGGTCCGCGCAACTTCGTGGCCCAGATGATCTTCTGGCATCAGCATGCGCGCGATGGTGACCTTGCCGCCGCCGATATGCGAATGCGGATCGATGCCGCCTGCCATGATCACGCGGCCGTTGAGGGCATATTCCTGTGTGGCCTTGTCACCGGGGGCGGGCGTGACGATGCGCCCATCGCGCACGTAGATATCGCGAATTTCGCCGTCGATCCCGTTGATCGGGTCGTAGACTTTGCCGCCGGTCAGTTTGATGAGCATGGAAATTGGTCTCGGAAATTTAAAGAGCGGCTTCGATTGAGGCGAGGATATCGGCGGCGCGCGGCAGATTGGACCGGCCAAGGTTTCTGAGCGGCAGCGACACGACGTTATCGCAGCGGACGATGAGGCCCGCATGATCCGCGCCCGGCGTGCCGATGGGGATGAAGACCGCGGGCTGATTTCGCGAGCTTCAATCCCGGAGTACCGAGCACGATCATGGGCACGTCCGTGCCGGGCGGCGATAGATCGGGCGTATAGGATGCGATCCAAACCAAGAGATCGCTCTCCTTGGCCTGCAGCAGGCGCGCCATGGAATAGCGCTCGATGTCGTAATCGGGTTTGCCGCTGGCAAATGAAACGCGCAGCGGATAGCCCGATTGCCAAGCGCACACGGCGCCAGCCGAAACAGCACCCTCGTTGCCGCCGAGTGAGAGCCCGGCAAAGCGCGAGTGCAGGTTGATGTCTTTCACATATTCGGCTGCGGCTTGAACAGTGAGGTCGGCATTTGGGAAAGCGAGGCTCGGCGGTGCCCAAACCATAACGCCGTAAGTTGCGGCCTTGCAGCGCTCGACCAGATTTTCAACGTCGGCGCGCTTCAATCCGCCGATGGTGTCGCCCGCGACCGGCACGCCTTTGGCAAGTGCTCGCATCGCAGTCAGGATTTCGCCGATCCGCTCGCCCTTGCACGGCAGCGTCACAACCTCGCCGACCCGGCTGCCGGTAATGCCGGATTGATCAAGTCCTTCGCCAAGGAAAACAACAGTGCGTTTCGGCGGCGCGTCCGAGAACATCGATTTCTCGTTGCACACCACGCGCTCGAAAAAGCGCGGGTGCAATTTGTGCAGATCGCTGCCCAGCACGATGAAGAGATCTGCGCGGTTGCGCGCTTCGGTGAGCGTCGTCATCACCCAGCCGCCAGACTGCAAAACGCGGAAATTGCGGTACTGTCCTTCGCTCAGGGCGTGGTCGACAACGCCGCCTGCGTGATCGGCAATCGACATGACGGCGCGCATGCCCTCAACGTCGGTACCGAGGCCGCCGAAGATGGGCAGGCGCGATTTTTTGATAAGGGCTGCCGCGGCGGCGACAGCCTCGGTTAAGGAAACATCCTTGCCGGAGATCTGGGGTTTTGCCTGGTCGACGGACCTTTCAAAGCCTGCGATGGCCTTGTCGCAGCCATTCTTGCGGACTTTGAGGCCGGTCGCGGTGCGCTCGACCGTCAGATCGTCACAAAGTATGCCGCAAAAAGGGCACGCGACATTGTCATGAAGTCCGGACGCGGCTGCCCCGTCCGAACTCTTGCCCTCCATCGGTCCGCCCATGTCTTTTGGTCACCCATGTCTTTTGGTTTTGTCTTTTATTTGTTATCCAGGGATACGACCAAAGCACGAGACGGCGAGCCTGACAACCACTCGGGGGAGGGTCACTGCGACGCGGGTTTGCCCCACGTTGCCATCGGACCCCAGCCATGATTAGGGTTTGCCGCTTTCAACCCAAAACGAACCAGAACCACACGATCCCCGGAGGAAAAGAATGTTGAAACGAGTGGCGCTCGCCGTTGTCTTCGCGAGCCTGATGCCCGCGCTAGCGTTTGCCCATGGGCCAACGCGCCAGAAGGTGACGCAAACGATCGAAATCAACGCGCCAGCCGAAAAAGTCTGGGCGGTGCTTGGCAAGTTCGACGATTTATCGTGGCATCCATTAATCGGCAAAACCGAAGGCCAGGGCGGCAATAAACCGGATGCCACTCGTACGCTGACGCTCAAGAGCGGCGGCACGATGGACGAAAAACTCTTGAAGCATTCCGATGCCGACAAGACCTATTCGTATGAAATCACCAAGGTCGATGTGAAAGTTCTGCCGGTTGAGAACTATTCGGCGAGCTTTAAAGTTTCAGGCGAGGGCGACAAGTCAACGGTTGAGTGGAAGACCGCGTTTTATCGCGGTTATGCCAACAACGACCCGCCGCCGGAGCTGTCGGATGAAGCCGCCGTCAAAGCCATCACGGACATGGTCAAGGCCGGCCTCGATGGCCTCAAGGCCAAAGTGGAAGCGGGCGGTTGATCAGCAAGATGGCGTCCCGTTCGCGATATTGTTTGCTGGCGATCGCGCTTTCGGGCGCCGCGCCTGCAATCGCTCAAGAGGCGCTTGTCACCAACCAGCCGGGCAACAGCCTCTCATTCGTAGATCTCGCCACCATGAAGACGTCCGCTGAAATCCGGATCGGCGGCAATCCGGCGGGAATCGCGTTGTCGCCGGATAAGAAACTGGCGTACGTCACCGCGCCCGACGGCAAAGAACTCACCGAAGTCGATGCAACCTCGCGCACTGTTAAGCGGCGCTTGACGATTGAGGGCGGTCCGCTGGGCATAGCGGTCAATCCAAAGTCCGGCGAAATCTATGTCGCGGGCTGGTACTCAAATAAGATTTCGGTCGTTGAGCCCGGAGATTTGACTGTAACAGCTGAAGTCGCCGTTGGCCTTTCACCTTCAGGTCTTGCCGTAACCCCCGATGGCACGTTGCTGCTCTCGGCCGACCGCGACAGCAATGAGGTGTCGATCATCGACATTGCAACGGGCACGCGGACTGCCGGCGTAAAGACCGGCGAAAGGCCGTTCGGCGTGACAATCGATGCGGACGGCAAGCGGGCCTACACAGCCAACGTTGCAAGCGACGACGTGACGGTGATTGATCTGGCCAGCCGGTCAGCTGTCGCCACAGTTAAGGTCGGCCACCGGCCATATGCCCTTGCCGCTATCGTCGGGCAAAGGCTTCGTCACGGACCAGGGAGCGGGCACGGTGACCGTCTTTGACGTTGCAACGTTGCTGCAACTCAAGACCATCGAGGCCTGCGATCATCCTGAAGGAATAGAGGCAAGCGTGGCAGATGGCGTCGTTTATGCGGCCTGCTGGGGCGATAACGTGCTTTTGAAAATCGACCCGAAGAGCCTTGAGATCAAAGGAAAGGCTACTACCGGCGACGGCCCGCGCGCGTTCGGTAAATTCCTACGTTAACGCGATGTAAGTACCGAAAGGCGCCGCTTTCGCCCAGGATAGCGGCGTAATCCGGCCGAGGTTCCCTGCCGTTAAGGGCAGGTATGCGCCGGGACTGGTCAAGACGCATGCGGCTCGCTAAATACCGCTCAGAACGCGAAACACGACGAACTGGAGTATCGCACACCATGACGAGAACGATCCTGGCAGCACTTATGGCAGCAGCTGTGTTGACCTCGCAGTTTGCCGCGGCAGGTGCTGGCGACATGAAGAAAGCCTCGCAGATTATCTTCGAGACCCTGCATCTTGAAAAAACCAATAAGGGCGACGAACTCGTCTATGACTTCTCGAGCAAGCCGTCGGACGAGAAGATTGCCGGAGCCGGTTTCAAGGACGCCATTTCCGTGAAGATCATGGATGTGGTCAATGGCAAACGCGCCGTCGAGATGCAGATCTACACGGGCGACCGGGCGCGCGAACTGCAAAAAATGCCGGAATTGACGATCAATCCGATTTTTGTCGTCTCGATGCAGCAGGCAATGGCTACGTATGCCCGGATGAGCGGCGGCGATTTCAATTATCTCAAGACGCGCTTCAGCAAAGTTCTCGACGAGAAGGGCAAAGTCGAGCCGCTAAAAATTGACTACAAAGGCCAGACGCACGAAGCTTTTCGCATCAGCATCACACCCTTTACAGAGGATGCGGCCGTCGCAAAAATGAAGGGTTACGAAATATCGACGTACTCGATGATCGTCAGCCCAACTGTACCCGGCGAATTCGTGGAGTCGGTTTCCGTCATCAAGAGCAAGGAAGCAGACAAGTTTGGTTTTGAAGATCGTACGGCGATTGCGGGATTTGGAGGTGTCAAATGAGACGCCAGAATTACGCTTTGGCGGCCGCCTGCGCCGTGGCTACTTTGCTCTCACCGGCAGTGGTTGCCGCTATGGAACTTCCAGCTAACGATTACCCGACCGTATCTCGTGCCGACTATATCTATGGCTGTATGCAGGCCAACGGCCCAACGCGCGAAATTCTGGAGAAATGCTCGTGCTCTATTGATCAGATCGCCGCCCTGCTGTCCTTTGCCGAATACGAAGAGGCGGAAACGATCATGTCGGTACAGCTTCGAGGCGGAGAGAGCGTCGCCACTATGAGTTACGCGCCGATCCAGGCCAAGATCAAGAAGCTGAAACTCGCCCAGATCGAAGCAGAACTGCGCTGTTTCTGACGCCGGCGCACACATCGCCGTTTCAATAAAAAAAGGGCGCTTCATGCGCCCTTTTTCCATTTGTGCGGGACGGGTTTTACCCCGTTTCACGAATTGCCCGGTGGGGTGATGGCCTTGAAGACTGCGCCATCCGAATCGGACGCCACCGCGTTCAGCGCTTCGTCTCCGTTGGCGCCATAGGTGAAACGCACATTTGGGTTCGTGGACATCGAAATTCCGGCTTCGAGATGAAACACGAGTTCGTCGCCGCGCATCACGTCGATTGTGCTGACGTACTTGGCTGGAATGAATTGCCCGCTTGCCGGGTCCATCTGCATGCCTGAGTAGTTCGGGTGGCGCAGCATCACCATGGCTTCGCCTGTGACGGATGAGGAATTTTTACTTGAAGCAAATTTATGCGGATTATTCAGCTTCTTCACTTGCATCTGGCCGGCTGAGTCGAGCGCTTCCTGGGCATCCTTGAGGGCGGGCGATGAACATCCACCAGATGCCTGTACGAAGTGGGTTGCCATATAGAGCTTGCCGTCGTCGGTTTCGGCAATAGCGCGGATGTTGGACAAGGTGTCAAAACGCACGCGCGTCGAAATTGTCTTTGCTCCAAAACCCGCCGCTTTGCCGAACGTAAACGTGCCGACCATCGGCATCGGATTGTTGTCGATGAACACGCGTAGCGTTTTGATGTTGTCGGCGATGTCGGGCAAAAGATAGATTGAAACAGGCACCAGTGCCGCGTCTTCCGCTTTGTCTGGCGCATCGAGGATAAGCGGCGCCTTTACTTCTAAAATCGGCCGGTCGCCGTAAAATTCCTTGCGAATACTGACCCATGGGTCGTCTGTCGCGGCCGCTGCCGGCGTCATCAAGAGACTGAGCGAGAATGCAATGCCTGCAAGAGCTGCGGCTAGCCGCTGTAACGTGTGGGAGAGCGTGCGGTGCATGGGAATCAATCCTCGAAGATTTCGCAGCGATGCCATTATAACTTGATTTTTACTCATTCCCACTCAAGTTCCGCGTAGGCCGCAGTCACGTTGCGGACGTGAAACTCGTCTGCCAACAACCATTGTGCTTTTTCCCCGGCGCCCGCAGTCTTAACCGCTTCGCCGATCGGATCGCCAGCCTTTATCATGCTTCGCACATCGTCCGCGATACGCCGGAGGTAGCGGTCGAGTGGCAGGAGCGCATCAGGCCATGTCATGGACGATGGCCCATGCCCAGGGATAACACGCTTCGCGCTTTCGCCGCGCAGAGCTTCAATAAGTTTGATCCAGCCGGCAATTGAGCCATCGAGCGTCGGAATATGTTCCGAAAACAACAAATCGCCGAGAATGAGCGTGCCGGTCGCTTGGTCGAACACGGTCAGATCGTTGTCGGTGTGAGCTGTTGGGCGAGCGGCGAGAGTGATCACACGATCTCCAAGATCGAGGTCCAAGCGATCTTTCACATGTTCTGTCGGCATGACGATTGTCGAACCGGCGAAGGCCGCTTCGCCGATCATGCGCGTGTTAGATTTGAGATAATTTTCTGCACGCGCAGAAAGGCCGCGCGCCATCTTGTGATGCGCAACAAAAGCAGGTTTATCAGTCTCAAACGCCGCGTTTCCGAAAATATGATCGGGATGCATATGTGTGTTGATGACGTAGCGAATGGGCTTATCCGTTATGGCCTTGATTGCTTCGCGCAGGCCGCGTCCAACCGTGATGCTGCCGCCCGTATCAACGACAGCAACGGCGTCCTTGCCGACGATAATGCTGAGATTCGCAATGTCGCCGGAGTTGTCTGGAGAGATCAGCGCGTGCTGACCCTTATGAACAAACATTCCTGGAGCCACTTCGCTCAGATTCAACGCGGCCGCTTGGCTTGCCGGCACGCTCGGGAGCCAAGGCGCGGCGGCAAATGCAGCCGAAAGCTTCAAAAACTGCGTTCGCGTAATCGTTTTGCTTGGGGCGGCGCGGTTGGTGGTCATGGAATCCTCTTCCGGCGTTCAAATAGGTATCGCACACCTGCCGCGGGGGCGAGTGGAGAGCTCGATCACGGTTTTGAGAGCACTGCGTGAAGGTAGACTTTAGGTTTGGGACTTTCGTAGCAAGTAGACGTGCACTGCACCATTTATGGTGCAGTGCACATTATGGCGATGTTTGCGGGCTATTTTTGGGTCAGGATCGTTGTCCTAATATTGCAGCGTAGAATGCGTGCATCAGATCGTGTTGCGAATGTAAAAAAAAAATGCCTACATGCGCCCCGGTAACGAGGTCACCTAAGGTTCCACACGAAAGTGTGATGGACCAGCGAAAACCGGGCGGGAAAGAAGGGAAAAAAATTCCCCTACTCCCAAATCGAAGGTCGAGTTTGGGCGGCAATCGGTACCACTTGCAAGCGTGGCAAGATTCTCAAAAATGGAGGAAGCGCGATGCGCAAAAGTGCAATCGCATGTGGTTTGCTCGCATCTGTCTCGTTCTCGGCGCCCGTCTGGGCGAACGATGACGTGACTAAGTTGTCGAGCGATCCAAAGAACTGGGCTATTCAGTCTGGTAACTACGCCGGCCACCGTCACTCTAAGCTCAACCAGATCACCACTGCCAACGTTGGCAGCTTGAAGGTTGCTTGGACATTCTCGACGGGCGTTCTGCGCGGTCACGAAGGTTCGCCTCTCGTGATTGGCGATATGATGTATCTTCACACGGCGTTTCCGAACAACGTGTACGCGCTCAACCTGAAAGACGAAAACAAGATCGTCTGGCAGTACAGCCCGAAGCAGGATCCGTCGGTTATCCCCGTCATGTGCTGCGACACGGTCAACCGTGGCGTGCAGTACGCTGAAGGCAAGATCCTACTTCATCAGGCCGACACGTCTCTCGTCGCTCTCGACGCGAAGACCGGCAAAGAGCTCTGGAAGGCTGTCAACGCCGATCCGAAGCGTGGTGAAACGGGCACAGGCGCACCGCTCATCATTAAAGACAAAGTCATGATCGGTGTTTCGGGCGCAGAATTCGGCGTTCGTTGCTTCATGACCGCTTACGGCCTCAACGATGGTAAGAAGATCTGGCGCGCATACTCGATGGGCCCGGATTCTGACATCCTCGTCGATCCGGATAAGACCATGTCGCTCGGCAAGCCAGTCGGCAAGGACTCGTCCTTGAAGACCTGGAATGGCGATCAGTGGAAGATCGGTGGCGGTTCTATCTGGGGCTATATGGCCTACGATGCTGAACTCAACCTGATCTACTACGGAACAGGCAACCCCTCCACCTGGAACCCGGCTCAACGCGCTGGACCTGATGGCAAGCAGATCGACCAGAAGTGGTCGATGACCAAGTTCGCACGTAACCCGGATACGGGCGTTGCAGCTTGGGCTTACCAGATGACCCCGTTCGACGAGTGGGATTTCGACGGCATCAACGAGCCGATCCTCGCCAACATCAAAGTCGGCGGCGCTGATCGTAAAGTTGTTGTCCACTTCGACCGTAACGGTTTTGCTTACACGCAAGACCGCGCAACTGGCGAACTTCTCGTCGCTGCCAAGTATGACCCCAAGGTCAACTGGGCAACGGAAGTCGTCATGGATCCGAAGAGCCCGCAGTATGGCCGTCCGCAGGTCGTCGCTAAAATGTCGACGTTCCAGAACGGTCAAGACGTGAACACGAAGGGCGTCTGCCCGGCAGCACTTGGTTCTAAGGACCAGCAGCCAGCAGCGTTCTCGCCGGTCACGGGCCTCTTCTATGTCCCGACGAACCACGTGTGCATGGATTACGAACCCTTCAAGGTCTCGTATACGGCTGGTCAGCCATATGTTGGCGCCACGCTCTCCATGTTCCCGGCTCCGGACAGCCACGGCGGTATGGGTAACTTCATCGCTTGGGATGCTGGCGCAGGTAAGATCGTATGGTCGAAGCCTGAGCAGTTCTCGGTCTGGTCGGGTGCTATGACCACCGATGGCGGCGTCGCTTTCTACGGTACGCTGGAAGGCTACCTGAAAGCCGTCGATCAGAAGGATGGCAAGGAACTCTTCAAGTTCAAGACACCTTCGGGCATCATTGGCAACGTGTTCTCGTATGAACACGGTGGCAAGCAGCACGTTGGCGTGTTCTCGGGCGTTGGTGGTTGGGCCGGTATCGGTCTTGCTGCTGGCCTCACGAACCCGACCGATGGTCTGGGTGCAGTTGGTGGCTACGCTGCCCTTTCGAACTACACACGCCTCGGTGGCTCGCTCACCGTATTCACGCTGCCATAATCTGACAGCTTGAGTTTGCGACAGGCCGACGCGGGGCAACCCGCGTCGGCTTACTTGTAAGTAGGGCCAGCTATAGACTAGAGAACTACGGCGAAGGTCGCGAAAAGTAGAACCTGCCGCGCAACGTCTGCTGCGTCCAAGCCGTCGATTGCTGCGTAACATAAAGAAACCAATGAATTCAGCCTTCCCGTTGTCATGAACCGGCCAACAGCGCTGGGAAGAAACAGGGCGCACTAAAAACGAACGACCAACAAGAGAGAGGAAACGCGTGAACAAGTTTGGCATCAGATTGGCAGTTGCGGCGATGGCATGCTCCGCGCTGAGCCTCGCCGCTTGCGGGGCTGAAGAACCGAAGAAAGCAGAAGACAAGCCGGCCGCACCCGCAACTGCGGCACCTGCTGAAAAAGCGCCCGCTCCTGCCACTGCAGCACCTGCCGAGAAAGCTCCCGCGCCTGCAGCCGCAGAAGCACCTGCTGCAAAGCCTGCGGAAGCCGCAGCGCCTGCCGCCAAACCGGCAGAACCTGCTGCCGCTGCAGCCCCTGCCGCCGGCGGCAGCCCCGTTGCTGACTTGGCCAAGACAATGGAAGGCATCGCCTTCAAGGACGGCCGCTATCGCAACGCGCAGGACAACCCAATTCCTGTCGTCACCAAAGATTACACGGTCGATTGGGCAACTTGGCAGGGCTTTCGCCGCTACCACGACGCATGCCACGTCTGCCACGGGCCGAATGCGCTCGGCAGCACCTTCGCGCCGGGGCTGGCTGAATCCCTGAAGACCATGGACTATGAAACGTTCTTCGGCACTGTCGTCGGCGGACGTGTTCGTGAAGTCAGCGGCACAACCTACGTGATGCCAGCCTTCGGCGAAGACCGTAACGTCATGTGCTACCTCGACGACATCTACACCTACGTTAAGGCACGTTCGAACAACATGGTGGACAGCAAAACGGGCATGCCGGCTGGCCGCCCGAACGGCCGTGAGGATATTTCAGCGGAAGCCAAGCAAAAGGCCGCCGACTGCACCGACGCCAAGTAAGCTGCGGCTTTCGACGGCGCAGTGCGTCTTTGACCGGTTAAATTGCGGGGCGGCCAGAACGGCTGCCCCGTTTGCGTTAATTGGCCTGCTACTCGCCAACTGACGCCCTGAAATCCCCGAGATGACGCGCGGGTCACGAAAAATTTCCCGATTTTTCGGGAAAAACTGGTCGAATGACCGCCACAGCCGTAGTACGTCCCAGATGAAATGCTCGAATGACATGCACCACGTCATCGTATGGAAGGCTAAACGCTCCTATGAATAAAGCACTCGCACTTCTTCTTGCCGCCGCAGCGGGGTTCAGTACATCCGCCCGCGCCGCCGACGTTCCGACGGCAAATCTTGTCAACAAGCAGCAGCTGCGGGTCTGCGCGGACCCTTCTGATCTGCCGTCATCCAATGAAAAGGGGGAGGGTTACGAGAACAAGATCGCCGACCTCATCGCCGAAGAACTCAAGATCCCGGTCGTGTACACGTGGTTCCCCAAGGCCACTGGATTTATCCGCATGACGCTCGCCGCTAAAAAATGCGATCTCGTCATCGGTTGGGGTCAGGGCGACGACATGGTGCTCAACACCAACGCGATCTACCGTTCGACAGCAGCACTCGTCTACAAGGCCGGAAGCGGCTTCGAGGGCGTCGATACGCTCGCAGACCCTCGCCTGAAGGGTAAGAAAATCGGCGTCGTGCAGGGTTCACCCGGCGGGAATTACGTCGCCAAGCACGGCCTGATGGGCAATATCAAAGGCTATCGCCTGATGGTCGACCGGCGCCACGACAATCCGGCCGAAGAGATGATGAACGACATCCGCTCCGGTGAAGTCGACGTTGGCGTCGAGTGGGGCCCGCTTGCGGCTTATTGGGCAGCGCGCGGCGGAGAGAAGCTCGTCGTCGTACCCCTTCTCAAAGAATCGGGTGCTGGGAAAATCGCCTTTCGCATCACCATGGGTGTGCGCAACGGCGATGCGGAATGGAAACGCAAATTGAACGAGATCATCGCCAAGCGCCAAGGCGATATCGATAAGATTCTCCTCGGCTACGGATTGCCGCTGCTGGTTGAAGACGACACCAAGATGGATTTGATCACCAGCCCGCGCGAGAACGGTGGTGTAGCCCCTCCAGAGAAGGCGGAAGCGCCAAGACCTCAACGCGTCGATGTGCCGGTCCCCGCGAGTGCAGCTGGAGCGCAGCGCTAAGGGCAAACTCGGTGCACGATTTGAAAGCCAATGGGCGGCGTCGATTAAGCAGGCGCCGCCCATTCTTGTAACGTCCGGCAAACAGTGTTCGAATGTTCCCAAGAGATCGCCCAGGCCTGGAACGAGGAAAACTATGCAGAACATGACGGCCGCCAGCTGGATAGTCATCGCACTGCTCGCGTTGCCAGGCACCAACACGGCCGTTGCCGAAGAAACGGTCAAGGACATCGCCAAAGATATCGTCGGCGCTGCGCCGCCTGTTGGTCAACCCAAGCCGCCGGAGCCCGAGAATTACAGGACGGACGAGTACCGCAAGCCCGTGCCCGCGACGCTCAAAGGCGCGACTGTTTTAACGCCTGAACAGGCGAGCGACCTTTGGACCAAGAAGACCGCGACCTTCATCGATGTTTACCCGCGCGCGCCCAAGCCACCCAATCTGCCAGCCGGAACCTATTGGCGCGAGCCGGCGCATTATTCGATCGAAGGCGCCATTTGGCTCGCCAACACCGGCTACGGCGTTTTGTCTCCGCAGGCCGAGGACTATTTCAAGAGTCATCTTGAAAAAATTTCGGGCGGAGACAAAGCCAAGTCCATGGTTTTCTTTTGTCTGCGCGACTGCTGGATGAGCTGGAACGCCGCTAAGCGTGCGCTTACTTACGGTTACACCAATGTCATGTGGTATCCCGACGGCACCGACGCTTGGCAAGAGATCGGGCTTCCGGTCATCGGCGTGAAGCCCGAGCCGTAACAGCAACGCGCGCGAAGCGAGAAAAAACCGGGCAGAGCTATTGCGCCCGGTCTTGATTTTGCCGCCAATCGCGCCGCTCAGCTCTTCATATTGGCCCGGATCGCCCGGGCAACGGCACCGGCGCGTTCTTCCATGAGTTGCGGGATCTCGCAGGCAATCGGGATGCTTGCTTGACGCTCCTGGAAGATGCGGATTTCCCAGTCGTATTTTTCTTCGGCACTCACCGGCTGATTGACTTCGCCGGCCGGCATCGGCTGTTGCTTGCCTGGATCGGCCGTCTTAATGGCGGTACCCTTGGCTTCGATTTCCTTGGCCCGTTCGAGCTGTCGCTTATGAAAGCGCTCGATGCCTGACATGACGATCTTGCGGTCATCGTTGATGCGCGAAAGCGCTGCGGCAAAGAGTTCGGTCAGTTTCCCGTCACGTTCGCCTTCAGGCAGGCCGTCAGCATATTTCTTGATGGCCGCCTCTATCTCTTCAACCGTCAGGCGCCTGGAGATTACATACTGCGAGAGCTTGCGCACGGTGTCGTCGTTGCGCCAGGTCGTGAGCGCCGCCTCGATCGCCGGGCCGTCCCAGATGGTCGCAGGCGAGATTTCGGGCACCTTGCGCGAGATGCACGGCCAATCCCGTTTGTCGGCGTCCTTATGAAGTGTGTCGTTCTGCACGGTGTCTTTGCCGACAAGCTCGGCCGCGCGCACTTCAATCGCCCAGAGGCTGAAGCCCGCCAAACAGGCGATCGCTACCGATCTCACAAGGCGAGTTGTCACTAGCTTAGTCATTAGGATCCTCACGAACTTCCGCCCGGGCCGCCACGGCGGGCGATCAGGCCTTTTGACGGGTTATAGGCGAATACGGCGGCGCCTAGGAAGAAGATCGTGCATCCCAGCACCACAAGAAGCGAAACAACGTCAATCTGCCCGTAAAAAGCGAAGCGGATGAGTTCGACCGCGTAGCTGAAAGGGTTAAAACGGCAAATTTCGTAAAGCAGCGGGCTTGCTTCGCGAATGCGCCAGAGGGGATAGAGGGCGCTTGAGGCAAAGAACATCGGGAAGATCACGAAGTTCATGACGCCCGCGAAATTCTCGAGCTGCTTGATCACCGACGACATAAAGAGTGCCAGAGATCCGAGCATGAGGCCTGCGAGGACAAGTGCTGGGAGTATCGTAAAGTACCCCGCCATGCCCTGGAACCATTGTGGCAGGGAAAAGAGCGATGTTTGGATGGGCTCAGTCACGCTGCCAATCACGCCTGTAAGCCACGCCGGGCCGTCATACATCGTGAACAGCTGCACGTCGCTGAAGGGCGCCGGCCTGATTTCCCAAAACCAAGCGACAAACAGGAAGGCGTAGACCTGTAATAGCGCCACGGCGACGCCGCCCAAGAGTTTTGACAGCAGTAGGAACGAGCGCGGGAAGGGGCTGACCAGCAACGTGCGCATCGCGCCCGTCTCGCGGTCGTAGACCATCGAGAGCGAGGACTGCATCGCATTGAACAGGAGGATCATGGCGATTAGGCCCGGCGTGATGAACTCCTCGTAGAGCACATAGGACTGATAGGGCGGAATGATCGACACTCCGAGCGTCTGGCGAAATCCGGCCGCGAAAATGAAAAGCCAGATGAGCGGCCTGACGAGAGCTGAAAAGAAGCGCTCGCGCTGATGCAAATACCGCAGCACTTCGCGCCACACGATACCGGAAAAACAGGCTGCGTAAGCCGCAATGCCGAGCCTGCGCACTCCAGTTGCAATTGTCGTGTCAACCGCGGCTCGGCTCGTTGTCATAACGTCTACACTCATCAAGCCGCCTCCTCAGAGCGCGTGCCCGTAATCACGCGGAAGGCGGCGTTGACGGAATCCGATTTCGTCGATGCCAAGAACTGCGGCACGCTTCCGTCGTAGAGAACGCGGCCTTTATGCAGCACCACGACGTGGTCGGTCGGTTTCACTTCATCCATCAAATGCGTTGCCCAGAGCACTCCAAGCCGTTCCTTTGCCACGAGATCGCGCACTATTTTGACGACGCTTTCGCGCGAACCGACATCAAGTCCGACGGTCGCTTCGTCGAGCAGCAGCAAATCCGGCCGGTGCATGAGCGAACGGGCGATTTCAACGCGCCGCGCTTGCCCCCCTGACATGGACCGCACCTTCTCGCTGGCCCTGTCGGCCAAGCCGACGACGTCAAGGGCTTGCTTCGCGCGCTCGCCTGCCGCGCGTGCACCCATACCGTGCAAGGCCGCGTGGTATTTAAGATTCTGAGTGAGGCTCAAATCACTGTCCAAAGTGCGGCTTTGAAAGACAACGCCCAAGCGCTGCAACGCGGCCGTCGGCTTGCGCCGTACATCGAAGCCGCGGATCAGGATCTCCCCTGAAACGTTGTCGTAGAGCCGCGTGACGAGCGAGAACAACGTAGATTTCCCCGCGCCGTTCAATCCGAGCAGGACGACGAACGCACCTTGCGGCACTGTCAGCGACACATTCTCCAGCACCGTTTTGTCGCCAAACGCGTGACTGACGCCTCTGACGACAAGCGCGGGCGTCGTGAGATCAGGTGCTGGTGGTTGTGCCACAGATGCGTCCATGCGAAATTTCTTTTCGGTTCTGAATTATTCAGTCGTTGCCGATGACCACGCCCCAAGGGTAGCGGCCGGTTTTAATGGATTTGATGGCTTTCCCATTGGCAACGTCGATGACAGTGACGTCATTGGACGCGCCGTTGGTGGAAAGCAACATTTTGTCATCAGGCGTCAGATACAACTGCCATACGCGTTGCCCGACGAGAATATATTTCTCGACCTTCAGGGTCGCGACATCGATGACTGCGACGCGGTTGGCAGGACCGAGCGCAACAAAGGCCTTCTTTCCATCCTTGGTAAGTCGAATGCCGACGGGCTGGATGGCTTCTTTGGCCACGCCCTGAACCTCGAACGAAATCTTGCCAATGACCTTGCGATCTGCGGGGTTTAAGACGGTCACTGTGCCGCCGATTTCCGAGGACACCCACAACTGTGTGCCATCGTGATTGAAGATGGCGACTCGCGGCCGATTATCGACGAGCACATTGTCGAACGCTTTGTGCGTTTCGGTATCGATGAAGTGCGCCATGTTCGTCGTTTCCGACGTGTTGACGAGCACTTTGCCGTCTGGGCTCATGCCCATACCTTCAGGTTCAACGCCGACAGGTATATCGGAGATGATACCGCCGGTTTCCACATCGACAACAGTAACGAGGTTATCATCTTCATTGGCGACATAGAGCGTCTTGCCGCTCGGATGAAGAATGAGCAGTTCTGGATCGGGACCGGAGGGAAGCGATTTGATGTATTCGAACGTCTTGGCGTCATAGACCTGAATGATGTTGTCGTCGCTGGTGCAGACGATGATCCACTTGCCGTCCTTGGAGAGGATGATGCCGCGGGGGCGCTGACCAACCTTGATGGTCTTGATAACCTCGAGCTTATTGGTATCGATTACCGTAATCGAATTGTCCTTTTCGTTGGAAATATAAGCCATGTAGGCGCTGGCGTCAGGCGCCGCCGCTGTGATCGCGCCGAGCGCCAAGGCACCTGCTAAAGCCAGTCTGAATGCGTACATTACGTTCCTCCGGAATTTGCTCTGTGACGGCGCTTCGCGTTCAACGCTCGCGTCCATTACTTTGCATACGCTTTGCATTTGGTTTCGGGTTTGTCGTATCCGAGCGTGTCGAGTTCGGTCAGCTGATGCAGAAAGCCCTGCTGGGGCGAAATGCTGACTAATAGTTTCGGCGTCGTCACGATGAGCGGCTGGCGCAACTGACCGTTCCAGGCTCGATACGTTGTCTTGACACCCTTGAAGGCCGCGACTTCGAACTCAGGTGCGTGAATGTAGGCGTAGAGATCGGCATACTTATTGGTGTTTTTGCGTGTTGCCGCTTCCCCAATAGTGCGAATGGCAACCCAAGCATCGTAGTCGAGCGGGCGCATATGGCGGTTAGCCTGCCGCTTGAAACGGTTTTGAAATTGCGTGCCGCCCCATAGTTCGAGGGCCGGATGCCAGCTGGTTGCCGTCAGACCGGCAGTTCCCGCGACCAGGCGCGGCGACCAGGTGCGATAGGCGATATAATCGCCAAACAGTTGGCCTTCGTCGGCCACCATGACGACGTCGTGCTCTTTGGCGCCCTGCGTAAAACTTGGGATTTGCTGTTGAACTTGCTCAAAGCCCCCGTCCGCGCGGCGGCTGCCAGAATCGTATTTGAACTCGCGCTCCTCGACGATTTTCGCGCCAAAGCGTTTTGCTGATCGCTTGATCGCATCGGCAAACAGTTTGTCCTCGGGCTGGGGCCCTGTGATCAGGAACCAGTTGGTCCATTTTTTCCAGGCGAAGTATTGCCCAAGCGCATCTGCCAGCATGGACCGGGTTGGCGGTGTGTGAAGCACATTGGCGCGGCAGTTTTCTTCCCGCAGTTCGTCATCTGCAGAACCGACATTAAGTATAATCGCTTCTTTTGTGGCGAGTGCATCGGCAAGCTTCAGTAAATCGCTTGCCTCCATATCGGCTAGAATAAAGCTCGTGCCGCTCGAAACCTTTGCTGCGGCGGCTGAAACGAGCTCATCTGCGCTAGCATTTTCGACGAGTTCGAGCGTGAAACTTTGGTTGACGAATTTGCCAGTCGTATTGTTGTCGGCAATGCCGAGCTTCGCGCCAGCAACACCATCGTCGGGCGGGGCAATATCGAGCAAGGAAAGTGGCGGGTTCTTGCCTCTGAGTTGCTTGAGATAAAGAACTGGGATCTGCAGGACATCCTTGGCCGGAATAGCGGCCTCCGCTGGAGCTGCAGGTGTGGCCTGCTCCTCTGCGGCATGGGCGGCGCCCAGCAGCAAGTCTGGACCGAGCGGCGTCTGGAGAGGGAAGCCATACAGCAGCGTCAGGGCAAAGACTGAGGCCGCGCGGGGCCGCAAATTCCAGGTGGAGCAGAACTTAAAACGCAATGGCCGCCTCTTTTGCCGTAACGGACACGGTGCTGGGAACGTCCGTCCTATAAAGTGTTACTGTATAGCTGTAAGAGGGGCGGGAGGCCGGTATTGTCAAGATCGGCGCTGGCAACTCGCGCTATTGTGACTGGTGTTGATAATCAATGCCGTAGCGGCACCCTTGCAATCCGGGAGGGGCATGGGGCACGTAACAGTTCGACAAGCCGAGTTACGGCGCGGGTTATCGGCCCGGGTTAACGGCCAAGTGAGCGGTATGCCGAAGCACCTCCTACGCACAGGGCAAACAGTGATAACTTACGTTCTTCGCTTAACACTCATTGGCCTTACTCTGGCCATAGCGGCCCCCGCTATTGCAGCGCAAAAAACGGCTGTTTTCCCGTTTGATATCAGAGATGCAGAACAGGAAGGGGAAGTTGTTCCCGTCCTCAATAAGGAGGACCTCCGGCGGCTCAAAGTTGTGGCTGACGAATTGAAACTGCTCTTGAGCAAGGATAGCCGTTACGAAGTGGTCGATCTGACGCCGCATGCGGCGGATATTGAAAAGGCCGCCCCATTTAATACGTGTGACGGCTGCGAGGTCGATATTGCGAAGAAGGCCGGTGCCGACCTCGCTGTCCTTGGCTTCGCAGATAAACTTTCGGACGCTTTGATCAGCCTTCAGCTCTTCGTACGCGACGTCAAAACTGGCGAGATGAAGCGCGCTATGTCCGCCGAAATCCGCGGCAACACCGACGAACTATGGTTGCACGGAATTCGCTGGCTTTGGCGCAACCGCTTTAATCCCGAGGAGAAGAAGAATTGACCGTCAACCGCAGGCAGACGTTGACCGGTGCCGCGAGCACGGCGGCGGCAGTGCTATGGCCTTTGACGGCCCGCGCACAAACGAGCATGCCTGTGCGCTTGACGTCCGTGCGCTATGGGTCGGTCAGCTGGATCATCGAAACAATTCGCGCCGAAGGCATCGACAAGAAATATGGACTTGACCTTCGGGTTGTCGAAGTTGCCAACAACAACGCGGCACCCATTGCGCTACTGTCGGGCGAAGTCGACATCGTGGTCAGCGACTGGACCTGGGCCATGCGCCAGCGCTCCAAGGGCCAGGATTTCAAGTTTGCCTCGTATTCGTCGGCTCTGGGCAGCCTGATGGTGCCAAAGGACAGCCCGATCAAGAACTCTCGCCGGTCTCGAAGGCAAGAAGATCGGCGTGGCGGGCTCCGGCATCGATAAGAGCTGGATTCTGCTGAGGGCGTATTCGCGTAAATTACTGGGCAAAGACAAAGACATCGCCAAAACGTCAGACACGATTTTCGGTGCCGCGCCCTTGATTACCGAAGAGTTCCGCAGCGGCCGTCTCGATGCTTGTCTCAATTTTTGGACTTACGCCGCCAAGCTCCAGGGCGAGGGTGCGCGCGAGATCATCAGGATGTCCGACATCATCAAGCAGCTGGACATTTCCCCGCCGCCGCCACTGGTCGGTTTTATTTGGTCGGAAAAGGCCGCCGGTGAAAAAAACGTGCCAGTCGACTTGTTTCTCGCCGCCGTCAATGATGCTAATGCGACGCTCGCAAAGTCCGAGGAAGCGTGGGAGCGGCTTCGCCCACTTATCAAACCGGCGACTGATGATGAATTCGCGGCCATAAAGGCCTACTTCCGATCCGGCATCACGGAGCCATGGGGACCGGCTGAAACCGCATCCGCGGAAAAGCTGACGAACTTGTTGATTGAACTCGGAGACGAAGAACTCGTTGGCGATGGCACCCGTTTTGACCCAAATCTCTTCCACATCAAAGCTGGCTAAACCTGCGCCAAACTGGTTTCAGGCTGTCGAACGGCTTGCCTGGGTCGTGGCGTCGTTCGCGGCGTTCGGCGCCTTGTGGCAGGCCGTTGCCATGATTGCCGCAGACCCGCGCCTCTTTCCAGGGCCAATTGCCGTCTTTCAGACGATGCTCGGCCTCGCCAAGTCCGGCGCTCTGTGGTCGAACATCATCGTAACGCTGGAGCGGCTGATCTACGCGTTCACGGCCGCCATGATCATCGGCTCGGTTATCGGTATTCTCCTTGGAATGTTCCCGAGGGCCGACAAGTTCTTCGACCCCTGGCTGATCCTGTTTCTGAACTTGCCGGCCATCGTCACGATCACGCTCTGTCTCATCTGGGGTGGCATGAACCAAGCGTCCATTGTGACGGCCGTGGCTTTGAACAAGATCCCGAATACGGCTGTCACAATGCGCGAAGGCACACGCGGCCTGTCACGCGATCTCATTGAGATGGCGCAAGTCTATAATTTCGGCTGGTGGAAAACGCTGCGCCACGTCACGATCCCACAGCTAGCGCCATTCTTCGCGGCGGCGGCCCGCGCCGGTCTCGCACTTATCTGGAAGATCGTGCTCGTTGTCGAAGCCTTCGGTGGCAACGGCCGTGGCGTCGGCTATCAGATTTTCATCGCGTTTCAAGAATTCGATGTCGCGACCATTCTCGCCTATGCGCTTGCCTTCATCATTATCGTGCAACTCATCGAGTCAATAGTCATGCAACCGCTCCTTGCCCGGGTGAACAGATGGCGGCGGTAGATCATAAAGCGGATCGTGCAGCGCGCTCCGGAAACGCGGCGGTGGTGCGCGTTGAAGTTCGATCCAAAATTTTCCCCGCCATCGCGGATCGCGACGCACAGCTCGTTTTGAGCAATGTGGCCTTCGACGTCGCCCCGCGCGAGTTTCTCGTGCTCACGGGGCCGTCGGGTTGCGGCAAGAGCACGCTGCTCAATATCATTGCCGGGCTCGACAAAGATTTTGAAGGCAAGATCGACCTCGGCGCGGCGCGCGACCACATGACGTTCATCTTCCAGGCGCCGCGCCTGCTGCCTTGGCGCACGGTTCAGGAAAACATTGCACTCGTTATCCCCGATGGCGATCCCCGTCACGCCAAGATCCCCGGGATGATCGCCCGCGTCGGCTTGACGGAAGCAGCGAACGCGTACCCCGAGCGCATTTCGCTCGGTATGCAGCGCCGGGCGGCACTCGCGCGCGGGTTCATTCTAGAGCCGCAGATGCTGCTGATGGACGAGCCATTCGTGTCGCTGGACGATCCAACCGCCCAAAGCCTGCGCGCGCTGCTGATGGAACTCGTTAATCGCCAGCCGACAACTGTGATTTTCGTGACCCACGACCGTGCCGAGGCAATTCAACTCGGCACCCGCATCTTGCGTATGGCGCCCGGACAGGCGAGTGTCGCGCAGGATGTGCTGGTCACGCTCACACCCGAGCAGCGCCGCGATAGGGGTGCGGTTTTAGCCGAGCAGAACCGGATTTTTGGTTCGGCCTAGTTTACGGGACGGTCATCAGGTGATGTCGATACGTGTGCCGTTGGTCCGGCCCGAATTCCTGGCCAGCGTCAAAAACGCATTTGAGGCCCGGGCGGCCGTCGCCGGCGGCGCTGATATTCTCGACTGTAAAGACCCGGCCAAGGGCGCGCTGGGCGCGGTTTCTCCTGCCGTCATCAAGGAAATATTGGCGGCCCGAAGCGGCCTCGTCGTAAGCGCTACGCTTGGCGATCTGCCGAATGAGCCTGAATGTGTTGTCGCGGCGGCGCGCGAGACAGCGGCAACCGGCATCCACATCGTCAAATGCGGAATTTTTGCAAGTGCAGGTGCGGTGGATGTCATCCGCGCGCTGGGAAAAGCAGATCTGGCGCAAGTGCGCCTCGCAGCAGTTTTTATGGCCGACCGGGAACCCGATTTCGATCTCATTCCGCTTCTGGCAGAAAGCGGCTTCGAGATCGTCATGCTCGATACGGCCGGCAAGTCGAGCGGGGGCTTGCGCAATGTTCTGCCAGACGCGCGCCTCATCGATTTCTTGATGCAGGCACGCGCAGCCGGATTGACCGCCGGTTTGGCTGGTTCCCTCCAGCTTGAAGATGTTGTTCCGCTCATTCAGTTTGGCCCCGATATTCTCGGCTTCCGCGGCGCGCTATGCAGCCAAGGGCGCACAGGGACATTAGAGACGGCCAAAGTAGAAGCAATTCGCGCGGCGATTGACGAGGCCGCGCCTATGGCCCAGAAGGCGCAACATGCAACTCGCTTCCGGAGCGGCCAATGAGTCTGAAGACGCGCAAAATGCCAGCCAAGGTCAAGGGCGCAGCCGCCCGGTCCAAAGCTGCCACGAAGTCAGCACAGTCGCGCGAAATTGGCGATACGATTTTTGTAAAAGACCTCGTTGTCGATTGCAATGTCGGGGTCTACGCCGAAGAGCAAGGCGTCACGCAAAAAGTATCATTCAATGTTGAAGCGCGATTGGCGCCGCACGTCTTCAGCGCCAAGGACAAGATGGCCGAAGTGCCGTCCTACGCCGATATTATTGATGCCATCGTCGATCTGGCGCGCGGCGGACACATCAATCTGGTCGAGACGTTCGCCGAACGCATTGCGGCGGGATGCCTGGTCGATCCTATGATTGTTGCCGTGCGCGTGCGCCTCGAAAAGCTTGAACGCGGTCCGCGCCGCGGCGTCGAAATTATCCGCCCCGCCACCAAAGCCGCCGCGCGCGAGTTCGGCCGTGGCTGATGTACTAGCGGATGCGGGCGAACGGCTCATCATCAAAGTCGGCGGCAGCTTGGCTGAGACAGGCCGCTTGAACGACGTCTTGGCGCTGATCGTTCAAACACGCCGGCCGGTCATCGTCGTTCCCGGTGGCGGGCAGTTTGCCGAGAAGGTGCGCGACCTGCAGAACGCCTTGCGTTTTGACGATGCCGCCGCCCATCGGCTTGCTATGCTCGGGATGCACCAGATGGCGGAAGTGTATTTCAAGCTTCAGCCAAGGCTCGCGCCTGCCGACAGCATCGAGGGCATCGCGCGCATTCTCGCAATCGGCCAAATCCCGGTTTGGCTACCATTGCAGATGTGCCAGGACGATTCCGAGATTCCAGTCAACTGGTCGATCACGTCCGACGGCCTTGCCGCGCGGCTCGCCGAGCGGTTGGGCCGCTTGCCGCTCGTACTTTTGAAATCCATCGAGGTTGATGCAACCGAAACCGCCGGCCAACTGGCGGAGGGCGGTGTGGTCGATCAGGCGTTTCCGGAGATTGTAGCCCGCAGTAACCTCGATTGGCGCATCCTTGGGCCCAATCAAAACCCGCAACTCAAGGTGCTTTTGGGCCTCGGCGAAGGTGCGATCAGCCAAATCTTAAGGGCTGCCGCCAATCACAGTCGACGCAGCGGAACGAGCGTGCTACGCGCCTTTTCATGGATTACGAAGCAGATCTCAAAGGCGTGGCGCGGCCGCGTTTTGGCTGGGCGTTAACGGGATCCGGGCACTTCTTCAAGGAGAGCCTGGACATCATGCGCACATTGCCGAACCTCGACGTGTTTGTCTCGAAAGCGGCCGCCGAAGTCATCCGCATGTACAAGCAGGATCTCGAGCTTGGCGCGGACGTGCGCATCTTCAAGGATACGACCGCGAGCGCGGCACCGGTCGGCGCGTTTTATTATGGCGTCTATCACACGCTTATCATGGCGCCTGCCACGTCGAACACCGTTGCCAAGTGTGTTGCCGGCATTTCCGACAATCTCGCGACCAACGTCTTCGCCCAGGCCGGCAAGTGCCGTGTTCCAACAATCGTGTTTGCGTGCGACACGGCGCCAGAAATGGATACCGAAGCTCCCAAGGGCATGGTCAAAGTCTATCCGCGCCGCATCGATCTCGAAAACACCGAAAAACTGAAAACCTTCGAAGATACCACAGTGGTCGAAAGCGTGGCAGGTTTACAGAAGGCCGTTGCAGCTAGGCTCAAATGGCTAAAAACCCAAAAGATAAGCTCCTCTTCCTGACCGGGCGCCTGGCTGAAGCGCGCCTCAAGACCACGGTCGCGAAGACCGGGCTTGAGGCTGACGCGTGGTCGGTTGCCAACATAGGCATCAAGGTCGCCGCCTTGATGACGGAGCCCATCGTGCGCAACCGTTTGAAGGGCCCGCTCGACGCCACGCGCGTTATCGTGCCGGGCCGCACGCGCATGGATCTGAAAAGCCTCGCTGCGCACTACGGCGTGCCGTTCGAGCGCGGTCCGGACGAGTTGGCCGATCTCCCGCAATATCTTGGCCACGGCGGCAAGCCGCCCGATTTCTCAAAGCACGATCTGCGGATATTCGCGGAGTCGGTCGATGCGACGGGGCTGACGGTTGAGCAGATGCTCACGCGCGCGGCCGAGCAAAAATCAAAAGGTGCGGACGTCATCGACATCGGCTGTCAGCCGGAAACGCCGTTTCCGCATTTAGAAGTGATGGTCGCGGCACTAGTCAAAGCCAAATACAAAGTCAGCGTCGATAGCGGCAACGTCGAGGAACTCGCGCGCGGGGCGAAGGCGGGCGCGCATTACGTCTTAAGCCTGGACGAGACGACGCTTGACGCGGTCAAGGATACGAAATGCGTCCCCATTCTGGTGCCCAAGCCGCACGGCGATCTCAAATCGCTTCTCCGCGCTATCGACGCCGCCAAGAAAAAGAAGATCAAGCACATTGCCGACCCGATTTTGGACCCCATCCACTTCGGCTTCACGCGATCGATCCTGCGCTACGCGGAGCTGCGCCGCTTGCGTCCCGATGTCGAAATTCTCATGGGCACGGGCAATCTGACGGAGTTGACCGATGCCGACAGTCAGGGCGTCACAGCAATGCTTCTTGCCATCTGCTCGGAGTTGCGCATTCAGAATGTGCTTATTGTACAGGTGTCGCCGCACACGCGCCGGACGATTGAAGAGCATGACGCCGCGCGCCGCCTGATGTTTCGCGCACGCGAGGACGACAGCCTGCCCAAGGGCTACGGTAGTCTGATGCTGGCGCTGCATGATCTTGTGCCAAATCCGATGAGCGCCGCAGAAATAGCCGATGCCGCTTTGCAAATAAAAGACCCAAATTTCCGCATTCAAACCAGCGAAGAAGCCGTGCACATCTACAACCGAGACGGACACCACGTCTCGCGCGATCCGTTTGAACTTTACCCCAAGCTCGGCGTTGAAGCTGACGGAGCGCACGCCTTTTATTTGGGTTATGAATTAGCGAAGGCCGAGATCGCACTCCAACTCGGTAAGCGGTACGCCCAGGATAACCCCCTGGACTGGGGCGCCGCCGCCGACAAGAAGAGCGAAGACCTGACGCGGCACGCACCCGAAGGATCGACGCTGAAGACAAAAAAAGACCGCCGCAGCGATGAAGGAGACAAATAATGCCTCGCATCGTTGAAACGATTCTGACAACCATGAGCGATAAGGGCGAGGTGCACGTCGCCCCGCTCGGTCTCATTCAAGATGGCGAACATTGGATCATCGGCCCGTTCAAGCCGTCGCGGACGCTTGACAATTTGCGGGCCAACCCCTTCGCCGCCGCCAGCCACACCGATGATGTGCGGGTCTTTGCGGGATGCGTCACGGGGCGGAAATCCTGGCCGACAGTCGCCACTACAAAAATCAAAGGCGGGCGGCTTGCGGCCTGCCTCGCGCACTGGGAACTGAAAGTCGATCGCATCGTAGAGGACGATCTTCGCCCGAAGTTCCTCTGCAAAATCGTGCATCAAGAGCAGCATCAGGCCTGGGAGGGCTTCAATCGCGCGCAATCCGCCGTGCTCGAACTCGCGGTATTGACCACGCGGCTCAACATGTTGCCGCCGGAAAAGGTCGAGAACGAATTGAAATATCTCGAGATCGCAATTTCCAAGACAGCCGGCCCACGCGAAGTGGAAGCCTGGGGCTGGCTGATGGAGAAAATAAGCGCCTGGCGCGCCGCTCCCTCGCGCACACCGGCGAATGACAAGCGATGAGCGAACCAAAACAAGAATTTGTGACAGCGATTGAGGCGAGCCTCGCAGCCGGCACGTTCGTTAAGATGTCGTTCGGCAAGGTTCGGGGGCAGGACACTTTGAAAAAATGTGTCGCAACGCCGGTCATCATCCGCGACAAGCAAGCGCTGCGCTTTGTCTTTACGCACGCGAACAAGGACGTCACCGGGAACCGATGGTACCCAGAGGCCGGCGCGTTCGTGGCGTCGCTTATCGGGGAAAGGTTTTTCAGCGCCACGCTGTTCACAACCACGAAGGACTTCACGCTCGATCATAATAAGAAGGGCGAAGTGCGCCTGACGACGGCGAAAGCAACTTTTACAGCCGTCACGCCAGTTGAACACAATCGTACAAAAAACTATGTCGTCGAGCCATCGCGGCCCTATCTCAAGGCGCTCGGCATTTCGCTCGAGGACGGGCGCGTCAAACCGTCGATGCATCCCAAATACAAGCAGATCTGCCACTTCATCGAGATTGTTGACGATCTTGTCCGCGTGTCACCGCTCAACAATACGCACGCGATGACGGCCGTCGATATTGGCTCGGGCAAAGGCTATCTCACCTTCGCGCTTTACGACTATCTGACGTCGCACTTGCAGAAGAGTTGCCGCTTGACGGGCATTGAGGTGCGCGAGGATATGGTCGCGTTATGTTCGGATCTCGCCGCGCGGTTGAAGCTGACCGGATTGAGGTTTGCAGCAGTGGCAGCAGGTGAAACCAAAGCAACGGCGGTTGATCTTCTTATCGCGCTGCACGCCTGCGATACAGCGACTGACGACGCTATTTATCAGGGTATTGCAGGTAACGCAGCGCTCATAATCACCGCGCCTTGCTGCCAGCACGAACTTGCGCCGCAGCTAGAAATGCCGGCCGCCGCGCTGCGCGGTCTCACAAAATTCGGGCTCTTCAAGCAGCGCCAAGCCGATCTCGTCACCGATGCGGCGCGCTGCTTGCTGCTCGAAGCCTCAGGCTACCGCGTCAAAGTCATCGAATTCACATCGACCGAGCACACGGCCAAAAACCTAATGATTGCCGCGTCACGCGATACGAACATCGACCGCGAAAGCGCGCGCCGCCAGTACGCAGAGCTCAAATCCCTCATGAATTTCGAAACCCAGCATCTGGAAAAGCGCTTGGCCGCGCTTGCGGCCTCGGCAAAGGCTTAGACTTCGTGATATTGGCAAGCGGAGAACGTGCGATTCTGCCCAGGGGAAAAATCAAATGCGCTTCAACCAATTCTTGCACCAATTGATGTTTTGCGCCGCCGCCCTTCTGCTGGCGGGCAACCCCGGACGTGCCGCCGAAGACGTCGATTGCGCCAACGCAGTCGCAACCGCCGATCTCAATTCTTGTGCGTCAACGGCTCTTGACGCCGCCGACAAAGACCTGAACGAAACATACAAAAAGATCCTGGCCGATCTCGCGTTGCCCGATACCGAGAACGCTGCAATCAACATGAGATGGACCGAAGCCTTGAAAGTTTCGCAGCGAGCCTGGGTGGCTTTCCGCGATGCCGATTGCGACAAGCTAACGGTATTCGAAGCGGGCGGCGGCACGGCGACCACAGGCGAAATTCTCGGCTGCATGACCGAAATGACGGAAGCGCGCACGAAGAGCCTGAAGGAGAGGTACGAAGTGAAATAGGGGCGATAGACCGCGTTCTTGTCGGGCGCTTCGACCAGTCTATAGTGCTGGCGCACGATCCCTCGGCTCTGATAATATCAGATGTTCCCCGTGCTCCGCGAAACCTGCAGGAGGTAGTCATGCTTGCATGAACCCGCCAAATCGTATGACGTCCGCCGTCCCTGGACCGCTGTAGCGGCAGGGGTTCTCGTCGGAACGCTCGGAGGCCTCATTGGGCTCGGCGGCGCAGAGTTTCGCCTGCCGATTTTGATCACGATATTTGCGCTTTTTCCCCATCGCGCCGTTCGCTTCAATCTTCTCGTCAGCCTCATTACGCTCGCGTTTGCTTTCGCGACCCGGCTCAACATTTATTCGGGCGCGGGCATTACAGCCAATATTGACGTTCTCGCCTCGATGATCGCTGGCGGCATGATCGCTGCCTGGATTGGTGCCGGAATGCTGTCGCGCATTCCGCCTGAGCGCTTGATGTCGATTATCGCCGGGCTTTTGCTGGTAGTCGCGGTACTGCTTTTTGCAGAAGCGGGCCTCAGCACCGAGACGCCGTTTGAGCTTCCGCGTGATCCGGTCATCCGTTCGATCGCTGGATTGTTGGCGGGGCTTCTTGTCGGCGCGATCAGCAGCCTGCTGGGCGTCGCGGGCGGCGAGTTCATAATCCCGATTTTGATATTTCTATTCGGCGCGGACATTCAGACGGCTGGGACATGGAGCCTTTTGATTAGCTTGCCGATTGTCGCCGTTGGCGTCGCCAAGCATCGCCGCAACAAGCATTACCGCTCGCGCGAAGTGCTGCAACATCTGGTATTGCCGATGAGTTTGGGCTCAATCGCCGGCGCTATTTTGGGCGGCTATTTCTCGGCTTACGCGGCGAGCGGGTTCTTGAAGATTTTTCTTGCCGCCATCCTCGCCGCGTCAGCCATCAAGCTCTGGCGCAAGGGGCATGGAACATAGGCCGGAGCGTCCGGTGTCCGACCCGTCGTGTCGAAGACACGCCTTCGGCATGAAGGGTCAGACACCTAACTCCAACATCGCCACAGCAACTGCCGGCGCATGGCGCGTTGCAGAGAGCGCAACATCGCCGCTTGCTCCGATTAAGTCGCCGAACGTCATGTGCGAAAGCCCCAAGCGCTGTGCAATCATCTCAACATCACGCGCGCCAATTCCCGCAGCGATGACGCCGCCCGAAACATCAACGCCGGGCCGCGACAAGACTTGAATAGCGCCGTCATAAATCGAGGTGAGCTGTTGGTCACGAATATGCGCTGCCGCGCCGCGCCACACATCGAGATGGCGTTCCTCGCCGTCGCGGCCAAATCCACGCGCCAAGCGGCGCAAACTCTCAGCCACCGACTTGCCGCGCCCATCCACTGTATCATGCAGATCGACATCGTCCGGTAATTCGCCGAGCACGCGGCGCACATCTGCCATGGTCGCAAAACAATCGCGTGCCAAGCCCTGCCATTGCCCGGCAAGAACGCCGCGCGTCGTCACACTCGGAACGGGCGTGCGCGTAAAGCCTGTGTAAACGAGTTCGCCGGTTTGCAGCCGCTCGGCGTCGGTCAATCCTTGCGGCCGGTTACACACAATGATGTCGGTCGTGGTTGAGCCCATGTCGATGAGCAGCGCGCCTTTGCACTTCGCCGCGATCAATCGCGCGGTGGCGATAAAGTTCGCAGACGCAACAGAGTCTGGATCGGCGCTTGCCGACGCAGCATCGCCAAAGCCCTTGAGGCCCATGAAGAAGCGCGCCGCCGGTCCAAGCCGCGCAGCCAGAAACGCAACAAGCGAGACAACGCCCGCTTGCCGGTTCGGAAAAATTTCGATCAATTCTCCGGTCATCGTCACGGCGTGGCGGTTGGCGCCCACTGTAATCGCCTTGGCTGCGTCGAGCGCCGTGCCGAGCTGATCGAGCCCCTGCCACAACGGGCACGCGATCTGGCGGACTTCGACAACGCGGCCGCCATCGATAAGCGCCACTTTGAGGTGCGCCCCGCCGACGTCATATCCGGCTGTCAGTGTCATGTCGGTCCGGCACCCATAAACTCCGATTCTCGTGTTACACGAGGAGCATAGGGAGGCAAGGCGCATGGACGTCATTCCGGTTCTGGACGTGGCCCGCGGCACCGTCGTGCGCGCCGTCATGGGGGATCGCGCCAACTACCAGCCGGTCGAGACGCCGCTCGCCAAAGGCAGCGAGCCCAAGGCCGTCGCGCAGGGCCTGAAATCGCTCTATCCGTTCCGCAAGATCTATGTCGCCGACCTCGACGGCATTGAGGGACGCGGCCGCAACGTCCACTTGGTGCCGTCAATCAGCAGCGTGTTCGCTGGCGCTGAAATCTGGATCGATGCTGGATCGAGTTCGCGCGGCGCGGCCAGGGCTGTTTTGGCTGCCCCCGTTGCGACACTGGTTGTCGGCTCCGAGGCGCTCGAGAGCCTTGCGGCATTCAAGGAAATTGTCAGCGAAGCGCCCGGGCGCGTCATCCTTAGCCTCGACTTTCGCGGCGACGAGTTCATGGGTCCACCGGCGTTACTGAAGGATGCGAGCCTTTGGCCGGGGCGCGTGATCGTCATGACACTTGCCCGCGTCGGCAGCGATGCAGGACCCGATTTAGAGCGCATCAAGACCATTGCGGCACAAGGCGGGGCCCGCAAAATCTATGCGGCCGGTGGCGTTCGTCATCGCGCCGATCTTGACACGCTCCGCGCCGCCGGGGCTGCCGGCGCATTGATCGCGAGCGCGCTGCACGACAAAAAAATATCGGCCGGTGATCTCAGAGAGATCGCCGGCCGATTGTAGTGTCCATTCCAACTTTGGGCCAACCTTTGGCGAAGCCAGGCTGGGCAGGCGAACCTGCCTAGTCGAACTGCCGAAGTTTAGCCGCTATAACGGCCTGAAAGCAGTCTACCCAATCGCTGCAGCAGACCCCCGCTCATTGCAGGGGCTTGATCGTATTTCGCCGTACTTTTTGTAGGAGTAGCGGCGGCATTATCCTGCTGTGGACGGTGCCCGCTTCAAGTCTTAGCAGCGAACGGATGGGCGACCGAGTTGCGCTGAGCGGTTGCTTCAGCAGCGGTTGGCTTACCAGCCACGGCGCGTGCCAATGCTTCCTTCGTTGCGCGATAGTTGTAGTCCTGGATCTTGGCGTCGTCGGCCGCTTCCCAGTGGATGAATACGCCGACGCAAACGAAGACGTCGTCGGCTTCAGCAGCGGGGATCACGCCTTCGGCAACCGAGTCCTGGATGGCCTTGGCAACGCCGTACTGTGCAGGTCCGAACATCTGAACGGCCTGACGGGCGTCCTTGATGGTGACCTTGTTGTACAGAATGGTGTTTGGCTTGCAGGCGAGGTTCGGAGCGATGACGGCGAGGAGCGACGTGAAGCCGTCCTTGTTATTGGTCAGCGAATTGCAGAATGCAGTTTCGGCAGCCGAACCGCGCGGACCGACGATGAGGTCGATGTGCGCCACTTCATTGCCGTCGCCGACGAGCGATTCGCCGATCATTACTTTATTAATTTTGGCCATTAGGGGGGTTCCTCCCACGAATTGAACACTACGAGCACCAACGCTCCCCCGTCGAATGCCGGGACTTCGCCAGTTTAGCTCCTGCTATATCTATCCTTGTACCCATGCCGAGCGGCAAGCGCCCCCGGATAGACCGGCTGGATAGTTCCGTGCCTTTCGAGCACCGGCATGTATTAGCCCTACGGGGCCTCACTCGACAAGTACTTAAGTAGGCAATCAGTCCGATCAGGCGGGTTTGCGCCGGGACAATAGGCCGCAAAAAATGGTTGCAACGACAAAGTCAGCAGTTGTGCCCGGATTGAGGCCCAATTCCTTCAACTTTGTGTCGAAATCTCTTAAGTGTTCAAAGGACTTGCGTGTTACAGCGGGCCGCCAAAGAGATCGCAGTTCCAGGGCATTCTCGCGCACCGAACGGGCGGCGGCAGGGCCATGCTTGCGGGCAATATGGCTATCTTCGAACTCGGCCAGTAGCGCCATGTGCAGGGTCGAAACCGCGAGGTTGAAATCCCCGGTCAAGGCACGGGCGTCCGCCAAGACGGGCAAGGCAAAATCGAAAATGTCCTCGAACGCCGTGACGTAAGCATTGGCGATCCGGTCCCGATCCTTGGCGAGATGCATGGCCTCGATCAAGGTTAAGCGCGTGTTCGCCGACGAGACGTCGCCCTTGTCGACTTTGCCGAGGCCCGCTGGGTTTGCGAGGCGGATCGCTGCAAAGGCATTGTCGGCGTCGTCCTCGTCGAGCATCGACAGGATCACAGCGAGGCGGCGGCGCAGCCCCGTGCCGGCATCAACTTCGGCAGCGGCCTTGGCGAGCGGCGCGCAGAGCAGCACGATGCCAAGATTGGTATTGACGCCGGTCACGCCGAAGCTTCCTTCCGTCGCGCGTAGAATGCGCGCCCCGACTTTGAGAGTGGGTTCAGCGATCCAGGGTGCGGCCGCGTCGGCGGCGCGCTCGAAGTGGTGAATGTCCATGCCGTGGCCAGCAGAGTAGACGTGCACGTTCCCGGGTTTGAGAGCTTGCAATTCGGCGCGGCAGGCGCTGACGAAGGCCGCAGAAATTTCCTCTGCCGTCCGCGCTCCGTTCATCGGCTAGCTTTCAGGCCGGCGCGATGCGCGATGACGGTCTTGAGGAAATCCTCGGCAATGGCTTCAGCGATGTTGATACCGGCGACACTCTGCAAGCCGCGCCATGCCGGATTGGAGTTGACTTCGAGCACCTGCAATTGGCCGCTGGCTGTGCGGATCAGATCGATCCCGGCATAATCGGCGTCGATAGCCCGCATCGCCGCCATACTGATCTCAGTCATGTCTGCGCAAGGCTCGTGGCTTTTAGCTTGGCCCCCTTGATGAATGTTGGTAACCCAGTGTTTGCCGCGGCGCGTCATGGCTGCAATGACGCGATGGCGGGAAGCAAGAACGCGCCAATCTTCAAACACGTCGTCCGAGGGAGGCACGAAATCCTGCATATAATAGATATGATCGACGGTTTCGCCCGCTGGCAACTCGGTGGCGGATGCGATGCGGCCAATGCCTTTGCCTTGACTGCCGAAGAGTGGCTTCATAACGAGAGTGCGATTGAGGTCCAGGGTATACTCACGCGCATGTGCTTCGGTCTCAACCACGCGCGTGCGCGGCGTGGCGATGCCTGCCTTATGAAGCAGAAACGTCGTTTGTGATTTGTCGACACAGCGCTCAATAACACGCGCATCATTCCAAACGCGCACACCGCTTTCGCGCAGCGCGTGCAGCAACCCTAAGCGGAAGGTTATCTGTTCAAGTGTACCGGCAGAAATCGAGCGCACGAACACGCCGTCGGGCAGTTCACCGCCGAAGCCCGGAATGTCGATCCCGCTCGGCAAGGCCGTGTCGAAGGCGCAGTGCGGGAGCGACGAAACAGTGACCCGCGCGCCCATCTCCTCAAGCGATCTGACGATGCGCCGCGCGTGCCATTCTCCGCGCCCCTCTTCGATGAGAAGTGCAAAGTGGAGGCGCTCCCTCTCCCCTTGGGGAGAGGGCTGGGGTGAGGGGGTGGACACGTTGTTCGAGTCCGCCCCCTCACCCGTCGCTTCGCGCCGGCCTCCCCCCAAGGGGAGAGGCGCTTTATCTAAAGCTCGCATCGACAATCTCTGGGGCCAGCTTTCCGGCATGAAACGAAGTGCCCGTATCCATGTTGGATACCGTCACCATCGCGGGTGAGAACAGCATCGGATCGATCTTGTAGAAGTCGCCGTTCACTTCCGAGAAGATATCCGCGAACGGCTTGCCATAAGCGCTTGAACCTGACGAGGGCAGCCCGTCCGCGAGCTTCTTGGCATCCGCGTCAGAGCCTTTGACGAAGAGATGGATGCGTCCGCCGTAGATGATGGCGTCGTTGGTGCGGCCCATGGCCTTGACGAAATCTGGGAAGGGCGGCGCGATCGGGCATGTGCCGGTGCCGTCAATTATGTTCTCGAGTGGAAAGTGCAGAGTGTGGGCTTTGTGGATCGCGACTTCGAGTACGCGGGCCGCGATCTGGACCGAGCCAGCTAAGCTCCAGGTTGGCGCAAACAAAATGGTGAGGCCCGAAGGTTTGACGCCGCAGGCTTCTGCAACTTTGCTGATGACGGCAGCGGGCGGTGCCTTGTCGCCTTCGATGACGAGGGCTGCTTGATCAGAACTGTCGGTATAACCGAGCTCCTTATAGAGGTCTTCGACCCGCGAGAGCGCACGCGCTGGGCCGGAGCCAAGTGCGAAGAAGCCGGACGCGTCGTCCGTGATCGTCCAGCCCGCGTATTGCGACCCAAGACACGAGATCACCGGATTGGTCGAATGCACGACGACGCCGAGCGGCCAATTTGAAAGCGGAGACGAGGTTGTGACTTGCACGGTGCCAAGCCCGCCCATGCACACTTCGCCCAAACGCCGCCCGGCTTCCAGGCACCCAAGCGACGTGGCACCCATATCGATCAGCCGTTCGCCCGAACTGCCGGTCGAAACGCCAACGCGCAGTGCCACGGCATCGGCCGCGATCTGATCGACGATTTTTGCGGCGAGCTTGGAAACGCTCGGACGTGGGGCGTGCATAGGGGCTCTCCTTCAAGTCTTTTGTGATGCTGTGTAAACGAGGTCTACTAGGGTTGAAAGGCGTGTCCTGGCGAGGCGTTCGGCCTCATCGGCGTTTGCACCTTCGGCAAATACCGTAGCGATGGGGGTTTCCGCTGCAATGGGCGTACCAGGCGCTGGCCTATCAGCGGCCCAATCGGGCCAGTCGATGTCACCAGCGGCCAATGGGCCTTGGTCCGCGTAAAGAATCGCTGACGCGCGCGACTGCGCGGTTGGGAGATCGCGCGTCTGCCAGAGTTCGTTGCCAAGGCCCGCTTCGACGTGCGCACGGAACAGATTGCCGCCAATGTCGTCGAAGATATCGAGCGTTGCACCGGGCCTCGGATTGACTTCGAGGAGATATGGCGTGTCGCCCTCGATCAGGAAATCGAATGAGACGAGTCCAACGGGATCGAGGAGTTCAATCAGCGTCGCTGCGGTTGAAACCATTTTCTGTTCGGCAGGTGTATCGGCGTATTCGGTGATGACGGCGCCGCCGTAGCGGAACGGCTTGCGCGAAGATGGCGTGGTCCATTGGCGCGAAAGCTCCAAGGCAACGCCGCCTTTGCTCGAGACCGCAAAGACCGACATCGGGGTGCCTTCGATCCGGCGCTGAAAGTAGTAATTCTCTGCAGGCTTCGAGAGATTTTGGAGTTCGCGGATATGCGCGCCGCCTGCGCCACCGATCCGCTTGGCGATCCACCCTTGCGGATGGTCAGGTGGTGTCAGCATCGTCTCGGGATGTGCGACGCGCAGCTGTATCAGTAATGGGAAAAATTCTGCCGGATCTTTGAGCTGCCGGACGAGGTCCGCTTTCGAGCCCAACAGCCGGTAACGCGCATCCAAGCTTTCCATCAGCTTCGGGCGATCTTCAAATCCAGACCCCAGAACAATTCCAACGGGTGGGGAGGGCGCACAATCGACAAGCCCGTCGAGGGCCGCAAACAGAGGCTTTGCATCAAATCCATTGCGGATCGCTAATGGCAGGCCCGCATAGAGATGAGCGGCCGCGCGCGTATCCATATCGCCAAAGGCATCGACAACAAGCGGCACGAAACCTGCGCGGCGGGCGGACTCTGCGAGCGCCCGCCCGGAAAACGCTGCGATCAGGATGGTTGGGCCGGTCACACGCTTATGCGAGTCCCGTCAACTGCTTGCAATAGTCGTAAGCGTGGCGGAAGTCGTAGGCCACGGGCTTGTCGGACGACAACATCTGCTTGAAGAGGCCCGACTCGCACTTGTATTTGATGTCGCCGATCGCGAGCGCGCCAACACCCAGGGCATTGCAGCCGGGAAGCGGTGCGCCATCCATGAAGAGTTCGAGGCCTTCGACACCTGCAGGCGGCACGGCGTTGACGTCGGCGATGACGATCAATTTCTTAGCCAGGGCCTTATGCTCTTTCGAGACGACCTGAACGCCAGCTGCTGCAGCGGCAAAGATGACTTCAGCGTTGGCTATGATGTCAGCCTTTTGTTCGGCGGTCTCGCCAGCAACTGGTTCGAGATCAACCCCAAAGCGCTCTTTCGAAACTGCCGCACTCTTGATGACACGGTCGACGCCACGATGGGCGACGAGCCGCACGTCAGCGCCTTCAAGCGCCGCGATGATGGATGACGCAAAGCCAACGACGCCGGTTGCGCCGAACACGGCAACTTTGACGCCTTTCCAGTTGCGGCCGAATTTCTGTTTCAATTGCCGTTCAACGCAGGCGACCATGGCGGCGGCCGTCGTGAACGATCCGGCCGGATCGGCGAAGACCGAGCATTCAAACGGCGGCACCATGGCCTTCTTGGCGGCGTCCATCATGTCGAGCGCCATGAGCGCGTCCTTGCCGCCCATAAAGAAGCCGGTGCGCACGCCGTAGTTCGGGGGGCGGGAGAAGATTGCGTCCTGGATGAGCGGCGTCACGTCGGCGACTTCGACATTTGTGTAAGGGACGATGACCTTGAAGCCGGCATCAGCCGCCATGTTCACGTCGAAGGGGCTGACGTGCTTGCGCGGGTCGAGCATGTGCAAAATGGGCGAGGCTTCGCTCATAACGTTCTGATTCTCCGATTGTTTTGGTGATTAGGCCGGACCGATGCGGGCGCCTGAGTTGCGACCTTGGGCGATAATGATTTCGAGCCCGACCGCTTTAGCGTCTCCGACTAAAGAATGATAGAGGCGTTCTGCCGCTTCCTGGTTAGCGACAAAGGCAAAGCCAGTCGGCCCCCAGGAACTTTGGCCAATCCCGGTAGCCCCCATCTGGCGCATCCGGCTGGCAAGACGCCCAACTGCCGGGCTGGACCAAGGGCTGCCGCCCTGTGCATTGGCGAAGTGACCGCCGACGATCTCTTGAATCTCCGATATTGCAGAGCCGAATGCCGCAAGATCGGCTTCTTTGACACCCGGGATCAACTTCATGAGCACGAGGCGGCAAATGTGTGCCGCTGCGGCATCAGGAAAAGGTGGGAGCGCTTTGAATGCCTGGGTCTCG
Organism: uncultured Alphaproteobacteria bacterium; assembly: GCA_963819605.1. Classification (GTDB taxonomy): domain Bacteria; phylum Pseudomonadota; class Alphaproteobacteria; order Rhizobiales; family Hyphomicrobiaceae; genus Hyphomicrobium_B. The sequence continues at coordinate 369,368 of CAWFWU010000019.1, forward strand.
GCATCCCCGGAAACGCCTGCTCGCGTTGGATCGAGGATCATCAGGACGCGCCAATCGGACGGGAATTCGGCGCGAACGGTCAGCGGAGGCGCCGTTTCACGATCGCCCTTGCCGCCATCGACGAGGAACCCACCGCCTGTAAATGCGGCAAGTCCAATCCCGGAGCGGGCACCGCGTTCGCCAAGCTGGGCGAGGCCATAGGCGGTCAGCGCATGTCCTTCGAGGTGTGCCGTTCCGGCCCCGATTGCCAGGGCCAGCTGTGTTCCGGAACCTAGGCCCGCGTGGGCCGGTATCGCCTCCTCAACGACCGCTGAATAGGCGCTTGTGGCCCGCGCAACGGTATATTTCTGCAGAAGCTTTAGGGCTCTGTCGCTGTCGGGGCCGCTAGCTGAGAAGTCCTGAGTGCGCGTTATGAGGATGCGCGTTTCGGGCTTGTCCAGGGCCAGACCAATGCTGCCGAAGCGCCGGCCGAGCGACCCGTTGAGATCGAGGAACCCAAGATGCAGACGCGCGGGAGCTGTCACGCGCACACCAGCGGGGGACGAGCTCTTCTGGTTCACGGTCGCTTGGATCCTTCTAGGCGGAGGGAATGGTTTGCACTCTGTATCACAGCGGAGTTAGGGTCATTCCAACCGAATGTCCAGCTAGCCAAAACGAGGATGCGATGACCGCCGAGCGCGAGAAACCGATTGGAGAAGCGGACGTTAACGCCTGGCTCAAGGCAAATTTGCCGGAGTGGCGCTTTGAGGAGGGCTGGGTGCGGCGCACCTACAAGACGTCAAGCTGGAAGGGAACGCTCATGGTGATTAATACCGTTGGGCATCTGGCGGAGGCCGCCTGGCACCACCCAGACATCACCGCGTCTTACGCCTGGGTTGAGGTTCGCCTGATGACTTATTCAGCCAAAGGCATCACATCCAAGGATCTGGAGCTTGCGAAGAAGATCGAGGAGGTCGTGCATTGGCAGCCGGGCAAAGAAGGTAAGGGCCTCGAAGGCACGCCAGCCAACGATTTGCGCTTCTCCTACATCAAGTATGATTGAGCGCGCGTCAGAGCCGGGTGACTAGCAATGCTCAAGCGGAAGCCGGGGACTACGTCTCTTTTCGATGCAGCGCTCGGTCTCGGCTCGAACATGAGCGACAAGGCCGCGAATATCGAACGTGCGATTGAGCTTTTGACTGCAGATGGTGGCGTGAAGCTCGTTGACCGTTCGCGCAATTACAAGTCTGCCCCATGGGGCGTCGCCGATCAGGACTGGTTCGTGAATGCATGTGTGACGGTTCAAACGGATTTGAGCGCTCGTGCACTCCTCAAGCGCTGCCAAGACGTGGAAAACAACATGGGTCGCGAGCGCAAGCAAAAGTGGGGGCCGCGTTTGATCGACGTCGATATCTTGACATATCGCGATCAGACAATCCGCGAAACCGATCTGATCGTGCCGCACCCGCACATTGCCGAGCGCGGCTTTGTCATGATCCCGCTTCAAGAAGTAGCGCCAAACTTGAAGATCAACCGGCAGCCGTTATCGGCGCTGATAAAAAGGCTCGATGTGCGCGATATTGTTCCGCTTGGCGCGGCAGCGCGCAAATAAAAAGCGCCGCGAAGGATGATCCTCGCGGCGCGGAAGTCTTGAAGCAAGATGCTTTGAAAGTTACTTCGCGGTCTTGAGATACTCGATGACGTTGTCGAGGTCGGCAGCGTCCTTCAGGCCCATGAATACCATCTTGTTTCCGGGAACGGCCTTCTTCGGGTCCGTGAGGTATTCTTTGAGTGCTGCTTCATCCCAGGTCTTGCCTGAGGCTTTCATGGCTTCGGAATAGGTGAAGCCTTCAGATGAAGCGGCTTTGCGGCCGATGATGCCGTTGAGGCTCGGACCGACGGCGTTCTTTGCGCCTTCGCCAACCTGATGGCAGGCCTTGCACTTATTGAAGACGGTTTTGCCGGCTTCAGCATCAGCAGCCGAAGCAGCGACCGGCATTGCAGCGATCATTGTGATCGCCAGAACGAACTTGCGCATTCTGTGTTTCCTCTCCGTTTCGCCAGCCCAGGCGTGTTGTTAAGCGCGCCGAGTTTTAAACTAGCCGGAGAGTTTTGGCAGTATTTTTCTGAATGGCGGCTGAACCAAATGCCGCACCCGGTAGAAACAGCTTTTCGCTGCACCGCATTCAATGAACAGGGTGAATGGGGCGTAAATCTGCCGCCAAGTGCGCTTACTCGGCTTCCGAGCCACCCTTGGCACCGCCCAAGCGGCGGTACAGGAAATTGGGCGGGTTGGCGACGCCGCTTTCGGCCTCGGCCGCTGCCACAAAGGCCGCGTGATGGGGGGAAAACTTGCAAGCCGGGTCGGTATTCGTTGCGTCGCCCGTGAAGGCCATGGCCTGGCAGCGGCAGCCGCCAAAATCGATCTCGGCCCGCGGGCAGCCTTTGCACGGCTCCTTCATCCAGCTGGTGCCCCGGTACATTTGGAAGGCTTGGCCCTTGAGCCAGATATCGGCCAAGCGCTTCGTCTTGACGTTGTCGAACTCAAGACCCGGCACGCTCTCGGCGGCATGGCAGGGCAGCACCTTGCCCGATGGATTGATGTTCATGATGCCCCGGCCCCAGCCACCCATGCAGGGCTTTGGCGTCTTGGCGTAGTAGTCCGGCACGACGAAGTCGAATACCAGGATACCTTTGAGGCGCACCTTGGCCTCTTCGACGATTTCCGAAGTCTTGTAGACTTGCGCGCGAGACGGCATGAGGGCGGCGCGGTTCTTCAATGCCCAGGCGTAATACTGGATGTGCGCGACTTCGAGCCGGCCCGCGCCCATCTCGACGGCGAAGTCGATGATTGCCGGAAGGTTCTCGATGTTGTGGCGGTGGATCGGCGCGTTGATCGTCAACGGCATGTCGAACTCGCGCACCCACTTGCCGAGTTCGCGTTTCTTCGCGAGACCATTCTTGTAAGCCGAAATCTTCTCGGCGTTGGCTTCGTTGACGTCCTGGATCGACAGCTGGACGTGATCGAGCCCGAGGTCTTTCAGCTTCTTCAAGCGGTCGCGCGTGAGCGTTACGCCAGCCGTAATGAGGTTTGTGTATAGGCCAGCTTTTGCAGCAACTTCGACAATATCTTCGAGATCCTTGCGAACCGTTGGTTCGCCGCCCGACAAATGAATTTGCAGGATACCGAGATCGGCGGCCTGACGCATGACGTCCTGCCACTCGGCCGTCGTCATCTCTTGATTGACGCGATCAAGTTCAAGTGGGTTCGAGCAGTATGGGCACTGCAGCGGGCAGCGATGCGTCAGTTCCGCCAAGAGGCCGATCGGAGCACGGCTGCACGCCGCATCGACGGGCGCGTCAGCGAATTGCTCGAGGGGGGCGATTTCATTCATCAGGCACTACCCTTCATTGCATCTGTCTTGAGGCTGGCCTTAGGCCTTGACCACGCCCTTGTCGGCCAATTCCTGCAGCATCGCGATGACGTCTGCGAGAATGTTTTCGATTGGCGCGTTGTACTCTGCCGCCAGTTCACCCGCGATACTCTGCACCGTCTTCTGGTCATCACATCGCTTCAAGATTTCGACAGCGATGGCGTCGGGTTCAAAAACGCGCTCCGGTGCCAGAACGTGCCAACGCCCGCGCCCCGCGTCATGCCTCAACCTAATGTGGTGCGGCAAACCAGGTTTGGAAGTGGCACTGATGATCGTTCGGGTGCGCTGCAAGGAAGCGGCCATCTCAAGTCTCCGGACGGAAAGCGCCCGGCGGAATATGGCCGGCGACATAGGCATTATAGAGTGCGTCGAGTTGAACCCAAAGCACATTGCACTTGAAGCGGACGGCATCGACGCAGGCTTGCTGTTCTTCGCGCGTTTTGGCGTTTTTCAGGACGTATTGGAGCGCAAAATCGGCGTCGCGTGGGGCTTGCGTCAGGCGGCGCTTGAAGTAGGCCAGCACGTCATCGTTGATGAATTTGTAGCCCTCCAACATGCCGATGATGCGTTCCTTGTGGATCTTCGGCGCAAAGAGCTCCGTCAAGGATGACGCGACGGCGATCGTCAGCGGCTGCTCGCGCACGAACGTCACATACGCTTCAACGGCGAACACGGTCGCCGGTAGCGCGCCGCGGCGCGAGATGACGTATTCGCGGTCTAGCCCAAGTCCATCGGTGAGCAATAGCCAGCGCTCGATACCGCCGATCTCGTCCGGCGGTTGACCATCGTGGTCTAGCACGCGATGCGTCCACTCGCGGCGCAATTCGCGATCATGCACGCGGCTGATGAAGGCCGCGTCCTTGCGCGGCACGGCCGCCTGATAGCAATAGCGGTTCAATGCCCAGGCCTGCACCTGCCCCTTGTTCAACTTGCCGCCGTGCAGCATGTGATGAAACGGATGCAGGTCATGATAGCGCTCTGGGCCGACCGCGCGGATCTCGGCTTCAAATTCGGCGACGCTCATTGGGGGCTCGTTACCGCGCAGCTCGGACGTTTTCTTTTCTAGGCTTAAGGGGTTCATAGCCTGACCTCCATACCATCGTAGCCGACTTCCCAGCCGGCGGCTTCTACATGTTTGCGCTCTTTCGAGCCTTCGTCCAACACCGGATTGGAATTGTTGATATGAACGTAAACATGGCGCTTCACGTTGAGCGGTTTGAAGGCGGCGACAGAGCCATCGGGTCCCGACATTGAGATGTGGCCCATGCGCTTTCCGGTCTTGTTGAGCAGGCCCTGGGTCAGCATCTCGTCATCAGTATAGAGCGTGCCGTCGAAAAAGATCAGTTCGGCGCCTTTTATGCGGGCTGCCAGCGGCGCGTCGATTTCGGCGCAGCCTGGAACATAGAAGAACGATTTTCCGGTTTTGTCGTCCATGATTTCAAGTCCGATGGTGTCGCCGTCACGGCTGCCAAAGTTGGCGCTGGCACTGCCTTGCTCGAGAAAGAGCGCGATTTTTCCGGGTACCGCGAACGGCTCGATTGTTATGCCGAGATCAGTGCCGGCACCTGAAAGCTGGACAGCCTTATCAAGAGCTAAGGGAATGCGGGGCACGACGTCCTGCGCACACACATTGAAGATCGAATTGGCGTTGAGGGTTGCGAGAACGCGCTCGGAACCATAAATCGCGAAGGGTTGGCGTTCACGCAGGTTGATAAGGCCAATGATGTGATCGACGTCGGCGTTTGTGACAACGACGGCCTTGATAGGGCTATTGCGAAGAGGGCCGTTCTTGTCGGGATGAAGTTCGGGATTATCGGCAATTTGCTGACGCAAATCGGGCGATGCATTCAAAAGCGCCCAGCTCTTGCCGTCGGAGGAAATTGCGAGAGACGACTGTGTCCGCGCGCGGTATCCAGCTTTGCCTGATCTCACATTGGCTGAATGGACGCCATTGCAGTTCCACTGCGGAAAGCCGCCGCCCGCTGCAGCTCCGAGTATCTTGATGATCATGGAACGATTTCTGTTAGCGGCGCGCCGGCACCGGAATTGAGCTTTCGCCGATTTTCGAAATGGTAGCGGCGGCCGATGGGAACACCGGCCGCCGCACCGAAACTCACAGGTCGCGTAACTCCGAGGACATCATTCTTAGATGAGGTCGATCTCGGCGGGGAGGTAGCTCGTCACTTCAAGACCAACTTCCGTTTCGCGAACTTCAGGCTTCGACCAGATCTTCATAATTTCCTCCATATATTTTCAAACTGCCGTACAATCTCACGAGACCCCTTCGAGGGCCCATCCCCTTTAAATAGGGACATTGGGCCCTTTAAATAGGGACATTGGGACAGGCAAATTTTTGCTTGTGCAGCGCCAATCTGCGGATAGGCTTGAAGTTGTCAAGGCCGCACCGCGTTGAAATCAGTTACACCACAAATCGATGTTGGGTAGAATTCAATTCGGCTCACGACTGCGTGTGAGAAACGCCTATTCTATAAGTGTAATTTTATATCACTAGCAATGATAGCCGAGGTGCCGACACGGTCCTGGCGGGGTCGTGCGGCGAGGAGAGTATTGGGCGGCAGATTATGCGCCAGCCTCATGTCTCGCCAGTGTTGGAGGGTTGTTGCGGCAAGGCTCTGTCCTCGCTCGAAACTTTCAGCCCATCGAAATCGCATGGATAGAAAAATATAGCCGATAGTCTGATTAATAATAGAAAATAGTACTATTTTATAATTTCAATGTGGCGATTAGTGGAATTTTGTTCTATTTTCGTGTACTATCGACCCCTTCGCTTGTGGTATTGTCAGCGTCGTTATATCTGCGCGAAATTATGGCGTCGGACGATGTCGCGTCCGCGTCTTTGTTACAAGCGGTCGAGTGCGGACAAGCCAGCGCTTTCCCGCTAAGAGGTGAAGCAGTCTTCAATGATGAATCGCATGGCCTGCTTGGTCGAAACCAACAGTGGCGACCGCCGGCAAGGAGAACTCAGTGACGTCTATCCCGATGCTTCCCAAGAACGCGCCGTTCGCGCCGGAAGATATTGACGCCTTGAACAAGGTTGTGGCGAAGACAACGCCGCTTCAGCGCAGCTGGCTCGCCGGGTTCTTCGCGGGCTTTGAAGCAGCGCAGGGCGCTGGCGTTCAGCCGGTCGCGGCGGCGAAACCGCGCGTGCCGATGACCATTCTTTACGCTACCGAAAGCGGCAACTCTGAAAGCCTTGCCTTGAAGGCCAAGAAAGCCGCGCAGAAGCACGGGTTCGATGCCAAGGTCTTCGACTTTGCCGACGCCGACATGGCGACGCTGTCTAAGGCCAAGAATTTGATCGTCTATGCTGCTACACACGGTGAGGGCGATCCGCCAGCCCGCTCCGCTGATTTCTATCATGCCTTGATGAGTGATGCAGCCCCGCGGCTCGATGGCGTTCGCTTTGCCGTTCTGGCTCTCGGCGACACCGCCTACGCACAGTTCTGCGAAGTCGGCAAAAAGATCGACGCACGCCTTGAAGCCCTGGGCGCAACGCGCGCCGCGGATCGTGTCGATTGCGATCTCGATTATGCAAAGCAAGCAACGGCCTGGACCGATGGGGCGCTTGGAAAACTTGCGCCAGCCGATACGGGCGCGAGCAGCGCCACCGTCGTGCATGTGGATTTCAAGGGCGGCGGCTATCAAGCTGATGAGGACGCCGAACCGCAGTTCTCCGCCGAGAACCCTCTCGAAGCCGAAATAGCCGCGCTCGTGAATTTGAACGGTACAGGCTCGACGCGCGAAACTTGGCACGTTGAAATTGCGTTTGAGGACCCGGGCTTTAGCTATTTGCCGGGCGATGCCATCGGCGTCATGCCGGAAAACGATCCCGAGCTTGTCGATCAACTCTTGCATGCAGCCGGACTTGGTTCCGACGCCGCGCTTCTACTCAAAGTGCAAAAGGGCTACGACGTCACGACGCTGTCTAAGGCGGCGATCGAAAATTATGCGAAACTCACAGGCCGCGCGGACGTCAAGAAGCTGCTCGAAGGCGACGCCTACGCGAAGTTTGCGGCCGACCGCCAGCTCGTCGATCTCTACGAGACTTACGCAGAGAAACTTTCGGCCGAGCAGCTCCTCGGCTTATTGCGGCCATTGCCTGGCCGGCTTTATTCGGTCGCCTCAAGTTTGAGAGCGCATCAGGGCGAAGCGCACTTGCTGGTTGGCGCCGTGCGCTGGGAGTCTCACGGCAAGAAGCGCAAGGGCGTTGCGTCGAGCTATTTCGCGGACCGGCGCAAGACGGCCGACACAGCACGCATCTACGTCAAGCCAAACCGCCACTTCCGCCTGCCCGAGGACGGCAACAAACCGATCATCATGATCGGCTCCGGTACGGGCGTTGCACCGTATCGTGGGTTCATCGAAGAGCGTGCGGAGCTCGGCGCCAAGGGTAAGAGTTGGCTCTTTTTCGGCGAGCGCAACTACACCAATGACTTCCTGTACCAGCTCGATTGGCAAGATCATATTGCCGCTGGCGTTTTGACGAATATCGACGTTGCCTTCTCGCGCGATCAGCCGGAAAAGATCTACGTGCAGCACCGGCTTTGGGAGCGGCGCGCAGAAATCCAAAAGTGGGTTGCGGATGGTGCGCACCTCTACGTGTGCGGCGACGAAAAAGGCATGGCCAAGGACGTTGATGCGACGCTAGTCAAAATCCTGGCCGAGACAGCAAAGGGCGACGAAGACGCGGGCCGCGCCAAGCTCAAAGAGCTAAGCAAAGCCGGGCGCTATCAGAGAGATGTGTATTGAGGCAGCAGGCAACCGGCAACAAACAGCCGGAGTGCGTGTGAGATTAGTTTAAACCCACGCTGCTGCCTGTTGCCCATTTTGCGGCACAACAAATCCGATTACGGAACAAGACCATGACCGACGACAAACGCGCCAGAAATGAGATCATCAAGGAAAACAGCCGCCAGCTGCGCGGTACGCTGGCTGAAGGCTTGCGGGATGTTGTCACCGGCAACATTTCAGAAGACGATCATCAGCTGATCAAGTTTCACGGATCCTACATTCAGGACGACCGCGACGTGCGCGGCGAACGCGCAAAGAAGAAGCTCGAGAAGGCTTTTTCATTCATGCTGCGGTTGCGCATCCCAGGCGGCTTGATGACTGCTAAGCAGTGGATCGCGCTTGATGACATCGCGTCTACCTATGCCAACGGCACGCTGCGGCTGACCACGCGCGAAACATTCCAATATCACGGCGTCATCAAGTCGAACTTGCGCCGTACCATGCAGGCGATCAACAAGGCGGCGCTCGATACGCTCGCTGCTTGCGGCGACGTCAATCGCAACATAATGACGGCGGCCAATCCGCATCTCTCCAAAGCGCACCGCCAGGCCTACGATCTAGGCAAGGCCATCAGCGAGCATCTGCTGCCGAGGACAGGCGCCTATCACGAAATCTGGCTCGACGGAGAAAAGGTCGAGGACAAATCGGGTGCTGCCAAGAAGGACACCGAACCGCTTTATGGCGTCCACTATCTGCCGCGCAAATTCAAAACCGTCGTTGCCGTGCCGCCCGACAACGATGTTGATATTTTTGCGCATTGCCTCGGCTACATCGCCATCGTCGAGAAGGGCGAGGTCGCCGGGTGGAATGTCACCGATCGGCGGCGGCATGGGCATGACTCACGGCGATCTCACCACGTTCCCGCGCACGGCCGATATGCTCGGTTACTGCACGCCTGAGCAGGCCATCAAGGTCGGCGAATGTGTGCTGACCGTCCAACGCGATTGGGGCAACCGGGAAAACCGTGCCCGCGCCCGCCTCAAGTACACGATTGAAGACCGCGGCCTCGATGCTTTCCGCGCGGAGGTTGAAAAGCGCGCAGGCTTCAAATTCGGAAAGCCGAAGCCGTTCAAGTTTTCAGGCACCGGCGATCCACTCGGCTGGCGCCAAAGCCTCGACGCCAAAAAAGGCGAAGACAAAAATTGGCACCTGACGCTCTTTGTCGAGAACGGGCGCATCAAGGACAGCCCGGGCGTATCGTTGCGCAAGGGTTTGCGCGCCATTGCTGAAGAAGGGCTCTGCGAGTTCGTCGCCACGTCGAACCAGAATGTGATTCTCGCCAATGTCTCGGCTAAAACCAAGCCGAGGATCGAGGCGATCCTCAAGGACCATGGTATTACAACCGAAGTCTCCTCGCGCCTTCGGGCCAATTCGATGGCCTGCGTGGCGATGCCGACGTGTGGGTTGGCGCTGGCCGAAAGCGAGCGCTACCTGCCGGGGCTCATCACTCTTCTTGAAGATAGCCTCGACAAAGCGGGCCTGCGCAACGACGACATCGTCATGCGAATGACCGGATGCCCGAACGGCTGCGCGCGGCCCTATCTGGCCGAGATCGGCTTTGTTGGCCGCAACCCTGGTCTTTACAACTTGTACCTTGGCGCGGCGTTCGACGGTTCACGCCTATCGAAGCTCTATGCGCAGGATGTTGGTGAAGCGAAAATCGTTCAGTTGCTAGAGCCGATCTTTTTGGCCTATGCGAAGTCGCGCAAAGATGGAGAACGCTTCGGCGATTTTTGTGTGCGGGCAGGCTACGTGAAGGCGACGCTGGCCGGCAATCAATTCCACGCAGATATCAAGCTCGCGTGAGCGGAGCCCCAACGTCAGATCTTGATATAGAGCTGGTACGCCGCAAACATCAGCACGGTCGCCAGCGCGATGCGCAGGATCCAGTCTGGCAGTTTGCCCGTCAGGCGCGAGCCAAGCGCGATGCCCGGGATGGAGCCGGCCAAAAGCATGCCGAGCAGGACCAGATCGACGTTGCCCATGCCGGCATGGCCTGCGCCGGAGACGAGCGTCAATGGTATGGCGTGCACAATATCGGTGCCGACCAGACGCCGCGTCACGAGCATCGGGTAAAGTGCGGTCAACACCACGACGCCGATAGCGCCGGCACCGACCGACGTCAGCGTGACCACCGAGCCAAGTCCCAGCCCCAACAGGATCGTGGGAAAAGGGCGGGGAGGTGTGTCGGCCGTCTCGGACAGCATTTTCATGCGTTCCTTGGCGATGACTGGATAGAGCAGGATTGCGAGTGAACTCAAGACCAACGCTCCCGCAAGCGCCGCTTTGATAATGCGGGCGATGGCCGCCATGTCGGGATCAAGATAACTCAAGAGCGCCAGCATGGCGATTGCGCCCGGCACGCTGCCGGCCGCCAGCCAGCGCACGATCGGCCAGTTGACGTTGCCGAAGTTGTGGTGACGCGCGGCGGCGCTCGCCTTGGTCAAACCGGCGAACAGTAGATCCGTGCCAACCGCGAGGGTTGGGGGAACGCCGACTTGGGTGATGAGGAATGGCGTCATGAGCGAGCCGGCTCCAACGCCGGTCATGCCAACCAGAAAACCGACGAAAAATCCGCCGGTCACGATCATGGGCCACAAGTCAAAGAAGGGTGTTTCGAGCATGTGGCTAGGGATCGACCGTTTCTGGTTGCCGCAATGGGTACGGGAGATTGAGCGTGCGTGCAACGTTCATCATGCGTGCAGTGCACTCAACAGCGTTCTGAGGCTCAGCAGGATGACAACGCAGCCCACAATGATCATCAGGGCCTTGTCGGGAAGGTGTTTTGTCGCATAAGCGGCAAATGGTGCCGCCACGACGCCGCCTATGATCAGTCCTGAAATAATGGGCCACAGTTCGAGGCCGATTGTGAGGAAGAAGGTGCCTGAAATTGCGGCGGTAACGAAGAACTCCGCCAGATTGACTGATCCGATCGCATAGCGCGGCGTCGTACCTTGGCCGATCAGTGACGAGGTGACGATGGGCCCCCAGCCGCCGCCGCCGATCGAATCCAGAAAGCCGCCAATCAGTCCAAGCGGCGCGACGCGCTCCGGTGGATCGGAATTTCCAATCTGGGTCTTGACGGCTTTCCACACGATGAAAAATCCCATCAGAAGGAGGTAGCCGGCAACATAGGGTTTGATGATCGTGCCATCGATGTTCGAAAGGAGATAGGCACCGGCTACGCCGCCGATCATGCCTGGAATGGCTAGACGCCAAACAAGCTTTTTGTCGATATTGCCAAGCCGCCAATGAGATGCGCCTGAAGCGGCCGTCGTAAACGTCTCCGCTGCATGAACACATGCGCTCGCTGTGGCGGGCGGAATGCCCATGCTCATGAGCACTGTGCTCGACGCCACGCCATAAGCCATGCCGATTGCGCCATCGACCATTTGCGCAACCAAACCGACTGCCACATAAAGCAGAAAATCTTCAGGCATTATTTTGATCCTCGAGCGCCGGAAGAACTAGAGACCAGGGTCCATGCCATCGTCGATCATGGGCGGTGGTTCAATGGCGACAGCAACACCTGCAGCGCGCAGCAAAATTGCGGCTTCATTTGCGCGGCGCATAAATTCCTCGCGGTCGGTTGAGCTCAGCGACAGATCGCGGCAAAGTCCGTTTGCCAGCATTTCTCGCGTGAGGATAAAGTGCCCGTCGCCATGCTGTTCGCTTTTTGCCGTCACGCTTGTCGCCACGCCGCCGGCAATCGAGGCGCCCGTGATGGCATCAACCAGCATGAGTGTGCCGGTCTCGGAAATGTCGCCGAAGAGATCGATCGCAGCCGGGCGTCCGAGCGAAATTTTGGCGATGGCGATGTCGTTCACACCGCAATGGGAAGCCGGATGCGACGACATCGTTTCGAGATCCAGCAGCGCTTTGATCTCGATGTTCGAGACGGGAATAAGGTCTGTTACGGTGCGCAGGAGATAACCGGCGCGGGAGTCGAAGGCTGTTTCCGAAAGCCACACGAAGCGGCCTTCGATAGTCTGTGCCGCCACCGGCTTTGAATCAGGTGCAGCAAGCACCGCGCCGCGCGAGACGTCGATATCGTGATCGAGCTGCAGAGCAATGGCCTGACCCGCCTGTGCCGAAGGGAGGTCGCCGTCCATCGTGGCGATGCGCTCGACCTTGGCTTTTTTGCCGCTCAAGACGTCGGTGATATCGTCACCAACCTTGATGGATCCGGAACTGATTGTGCCAGCCAGCCCACGGAAATCGACGCCGTCGCGCAAAACCGTCTGCACGGGTAAACGGAATGGGCCTTCGAACGCGGTGCCGTGGCTCGGCGCCTTCTCGAGGTGCTCGAGCAGATACGGACCTTGATACCAAGGCATCGTTGTCGCCTTGCGGGCGACGTTCTCGCCGTAGACGGCGGACAGTGGGATTGCGACCGCGTCCCAGAAACTGAACTTCCAGCAGAGCGTGCGGAAATCAGCTTCGATCTTGCGGAACACGTCTTCTGAGTAACCGGCGAGGTCCATCTTGTTGACGGCGAGCACGACGCGCTTGACGCCGACGAGGTCGAGAATGGCTGCGTGGCGCTTGGTTTGGCGTTTGACGCCCGCTCGGGCATCAACCAGCAAAATAGCGACGTCGGCATGGGACGCGCCAGACGCCATGTTGCGTGTGTATTGCTCGTGACCCGGTGAATCGATGATGACGAAGCGGCGCGTCTCGGTGTCGAAATATTTCCACGCGATATCGATGGTGATGCCCTGTTCGCGCTCGGCGACAAGGCCGTCAAGCAGCATCGAGTAATCGGGAAGATCGGAATCGGCTGCCTTGCGTCCCGATTTGCGCACGTTCTCGCGCTGGTCCTCGTAGAGATCGGAAGCATCCCATAGCAGGCGGCCAATCAATGTCGATTTTCCGTCGTCGACCGATCCGCAGGTAAGCAAATGGACAATGCCGTTGAGGTCGCGCTCCAGCGTGTGTTGCACCACGGGCCGGATTTCGGATTTCGGAACTTGGGCATTCGGGACAAGCGCGAGAGCCGTCATCAGAAGTAGCCTTCCTGCTTTTTCTTTTCCATGGCACCGGCTTGGTCGTGATCAATAAGTCGGCCCTGGCGTTCGGAAGTTTGTGCATTCAAGGTTTCAAGTACGACACTCTCTATGTCGCTCGCGTCGCTGTCGATGGCCGCTGTCAGGGGATAGCAACCGAGAGTGCGGAAGCGGATCTTGCGCATCTTGATTTCTTCGCCAGCCTTTGGCTTCAGACGGTTGTCGTCCACCATAAGGATCTGGCCATTGCGGACGATTGTCGGCCGTTCCGCTGCAAAGTAGAGCGGAACGACATCAAGCTTTTCGCGGATGATGTAGCGCCAGACGTCCTTCTCGGTCCAATTGGAAAGCGGGAAGACGCGAACGCTCTCGCCTGTGCCGAGCCGCCCATTGAGCAGACGCCACATCTCAGGGCGCTGTTTGCGCGGGTCCCAGCGATGTCCGGCCGCGCGGAACGAGAAAACGCGTTCCTTGGCCCGGCTCGCTTCTTCGTCGCGCCTGGCGCCACCGAATGCCGCGTCAAAGCCGTATTTATCGAGGGCCTGTTTCAGAGCTTGCGTCTTGAGCACGTCGGTGTGGATCGACGGCGCATGATCGACCGGGTTGATGCCGCGTTTGATGCCGTCTTCATTGATATGCACGATGAGTTCGAGGCCGAAATCCTTGACGGTCTTGTCGCGGAACGCGATCATTTCCTTGAACTTCCACGTCGTATCGACGTGCAGCAGGGGGAACGGCGGCTTTTGCGGCCAAAAGGCTTTGCGCGCCAGATGCAGAAGGACGGTCGAATCCTTGCCGATAGAATACATCAGCACGGGTTTGCGGAACTGCGCAGCCGCCTCGCGGAAAATGTGGATGCTTTCCGCTTCGAGCAGATCGAGATGGGAAGGCGACGCGTTCATGAGCGCTGTCCTTTGCCTTTTTTAGATGAACCGGCGGGTGCAACGTGGAGCCCGCATTCTTTACCGTTTTCATTCTCCCACCACCAGCGGCCAGCCCGGATATCTTCACCCGGCGCAATGGCGCGCGTGCACGGCTGACAGCCAATCGATGGAAAACCCTTTGCGTGCAAGGCATTCACAGGGATTTTGTTCGCCGCGACATAACTTTCCACTTGCGCTAGCGTCCAGTCGGCCATCGGACTGAGCTTGATGAGATTTTGTGCGGAATCGTAGGTGGCGAAGGGTACAATGGCACGGTCTTGCGATTGTTCGCGGCGCAGCCCTGTGATCCATGCTGAAGCGCCTTTCAAAGCACGGTTTAAAGGGCGAACTTTGCGAATATCGCAGCAGGCTTTGCGGGCATCGACCGAATAGCGAAATCCCATGATGCCATCGTTGGAAACAAGCTCTTCGACCTCGGCGGCGTCGGGGAACATCACGCGGATTTTAATGCCGTAGCGCGCTTCAGTCTCAAATAATGTGTCGAGAGTTTCTGGAAAGTGCCGGCCAGTGTCGAGTGTGAAAATGTCGATGCCCTTGCCTGCCGCCGCGATGGCGTGCGTGACCGCCTGATCTTCGATGCCGAGGCTTGTCGAGAACGTGATGCGGCCAGGGAAATGAGAAGCGATGATGCCAATGCGCTCTTCCAATGTGGCGCACGAGGCAAGTCTTGCGTCGAGCGCCTTGGCGCGCTCAACGGCATCCTGGTGCACTTGCTGGGCCGCTTGTGACGGCACAAGTGTATGGCTGACTGACATCAATATCCTCCGGTTCGGCAGAGTTATAATAGCAAATCATTCCGTAAAAAAGGCTAATATTTCAAAAAAAATAGAATTGCATTTCTACATCTAAGGAAAGATGAAATTTTTTGCCATTTTGACCAAAGTGGGCACAGACCGTTTCTAAGGTGCCCCGCGGCCTCTGACGGGTCATTCCTGGCGAAGCCAATCGGTAACGCCTGAAGCGGCCCGAGCGGCCGTCGAAAATGAAGCTTGGAGTAGATATCCCCCCGTTGGTGCGTCCCAATCCAGCATTTCACCCGCAATGAACACGCCCGGCAGGGGGCGCAACATGAAATTCTCGTCTATGGCCTCAAGCGACACGCCGCCAGCCGTTGATATGGCGCGCTCAAGCCCAGCAATTCCTGAAATACGAAGGCGGATTGATTTGATTTGAGCGGCCAGGGTGGCAGGATCTCGCGACGGAGTGGGGTAAGCTTCGCGCACGAGGCTCGCGGCAGCAGGACTTAGACCGCCAAATTTGCGCAGAACGTTGGCTAAGCTGTCCTTGCGATTTCCTTGGCCCAAGCGTTGCGTTAGTCCGGCAAGATCAATGTCGGGCCGCAGATCGATAGTGAGTGCAGGCGTCCCGGCTGTGATGCAATTGCGGATTTCGCGCGACAACGCATAGATGGCGCCTCCCTCAAGTCCGCTGCTCGTGATGACTGCTTCGCCTCGGATGCGGCGGCCGTCAACTTCGACCGCGATGCGTTTCAAGGGCATACCCTGGAACCGTGATTTCACAATTTCGGACCAGGGGATCAGGACGCCTGCGTTGGACGCCTCAAGTTCTGAAACAGCAACGCCCGTGCTGCGCAATATTCCGGCCCAGGCTCCGTCAGACCCGAGTTTTGGCCAACTGCCGCCGCCGAGTGCGAGCACGACTGCGTCGGCAGCGATCATCTCGATTGCCCCATTGGGGTGTGCAACTTGAATGGCGCCATCAGGAGAGAAACCCATCCACGTCCTGCGTGTTGCAATAATCACTCCGTTTTCGGCTAGCCTTTTGAGCCATGCACGCAACAAGGGCGACGCCTTCATGGTTTTTGGAAAAACCCGGCCGCTCGACCCCGTGAATGTCTCGATGCCAAGGCCATGCACCCAATCGATGAGCTTCGATGGCGGAAAGGCTTCGATGGCTTCAATAATTGGTGCCGCCTGTTTCCCGAAGCGCGCTAACAAATGACCGATGGGTTCGCTGTGCGTCAGGTTGAGACCTCCGCGCCCGGCCATCAGGAACTTGCGGGCAGGGGTTGGCATGCGCTCGTAGACCGTTACGTGATGCCCGGAAGCGACGAGGCATTCGGCGGCAAACAGCCCCGCCGGCCCGGCACCGATGATCGCGATATTGCGTGTTTTTCCGGCGCGCGGTGAAGTGCTAACGAGCGCTTCGGCGCTCACCACGTCCCCGTATTCGGCATAGACGTCCAAGGTTCTTGTGGCGGCAGGGGATTGCCCTTTTGCAGGAGCTCAACCGAGACGAGATCGGGCGAGCGCACGAACGCCACGTACCCGTCGCGCGGCGGCCGGTTGATGGTGACGCCCGCTTTCTGCAATCGCTGGCACGTGACGTAGATGTCATCGACCACAAAGGCGAGGTGACCGAAGTTTCTGGCGGAGCCGTAGTTCTCCGGATCCCAGTTATAGGTGAGTTCAAGCATCGGCGCTTTTTCGGCAATCGCACGCGCTTCGTCCTCGGGTGCGGCGAGAAACACCAGCGTGAAACGCCCGGACTTGTTCTCAATGCGGCGAACTTCCTTGAGGCCGAGTTTGCCGCAATAAAATTCCAAACTCTTGTCGAGGTCGGCGACGCGAACCATAGTGTGGAGATAGCGCATTCGTGTTTTCCTTTAGGGAACCTAGTGAATTCTCAACTGCGGGCTAGGCTTCAAAAAAGCAAGCCACGCTGGCGCGCGCGCGACATGTGAGCCACAGGCAAACATATTCCAAAATTTGTCATCACAGCCCTGCGACAACCTGTCAAAATTATCGATGATGCATCGGTGGATGGGCGGTGGGTAACCTTGTGCGGTGCAACGGCGCCGGTGGCCGGTATGGCTAACAGAATCAGGAGAAAAAATCGAATCAGTAACAAGGCCTCCGTAGGCGGTGAATTGACCCAAATGGTGTTGACGACGGCAACTTTGCAGAACTTACGGCGAGAAGTTGGGGATGAAAAATAAAACCTATTTAGTCAAAAATATTCATGCGGTTAGCGCCATCAAGCAATGTGGATTCACGCGGGTTTACGCGTTCAAGTGCACTGCGATCAAATTTTCTCTCTAGCTCTGCCGTTTACCAATGTTATGGTTCGCCTGCTTCGTGTCGCCAAGGTGGCGTGCGTTGAACCGAAGAGGGCTCTTCCGGTTTGGCACATGTTTCGGCGGTGACCGTGGCGTTGTCTTGGTTGAAGACCCAAGTAAGCGGGGTGTAATATAATGGGGGATTCCAAGCGTCCGGATTTTCCGGACTTTGATCTAATTACCGATGGTAAGATAGATCATTTGGATGAGGCTGGCCTCGAAGTTTTCGAGGTTGCAGGTATGATAAAATGGTTCGATGCATCCAAAGGATATGGATTCATCGTGCCCGACAACGGGCTGCCCGATATTCTACTTCACGTAACGTGCCTCAGGGCTGGCGGTTTCCAGACCGCCTACGAGGGTGCGCGTATCCACTGTGAAGTTCTGAAACGGCCTAAGGGAATGCAAGCGTTTCGCATCCTAAGCATGGATGAGAGCACTGCCATTCATCCCTCTCAGCTCCCGCAGCGCACACACGTCATCGTGACGCCGGAAAGCGATTGGGAACGCGCCTATGTCAAATGGTTTAATCGCGTTCGTGGATTTGGCTTCTTGACAAAAGGCGAGGGCACGCCTGATATCTTCTGCCATATGGAAACCCTGAGGCGCTTCGGCTTTACCGAGCTTCGGCCAGGTCAGATCGTGCAGGTTCGTTGGGGTTACGGCTCCAAGGGATGTATGGCCGCTGAACTACGTCCCGATGGCGTCCCGAACGGATTGCCCTCGAAAAACTAGATCGAGACGCATGACGTTGGCGTTGAAAAGGAATTTGAAGAGGGCCGCCACATGTGCGGCCCTTTTCGTATGGGTTATATGGGGCATGATGCCCGCTCATTATCAAATTGCGCCGGCCGTTCTTGCCAAGATGCGCACCGATCAGCTTGCGATTGAAAAATCGGGCGGTGGCGCTCCTGTGCAGTTCACAGTTGAGCGCGCTGAGATGGACCAAGAAAAAGCGCTGGGACTTATGTTTCGCACCGAGCTGAAAGACAGCGAGGGTATGCTGTTTAACTATGGCCGGTCTTTCGAAGTCACCATGTGGATGCGCAACACGTACATTCCGCTTGATATGGTGTTCATTCGCGCCGATGGCGTCATTCACCGCATTGAAGTCCGTGCGGAACCGCTTTCCGAGCGTGTGATTGCATCTGGCGGGGACGTATCGGCGGTGCTGGAAATTGCAGGCGGAGCGTCCGAGCGGCTTGGTATAAAGGCTGGCGATAGGGTGCGTCACAAACTCTTCGAGAAAGCTGCAGGCCGTTAACACCGCCTGCCTATTGGAGTTTGGACCCCACGAATAGAACCGTTTTAGGCCTATTCACAATAACTGCCGGCGATCAGGTCTTGACCAGGCGCTGCGAAACCTCGATATCGTGCCTCATCAATCGTCGGGGCGTAGCTCAGCCTGGTAGAGCATCTGCTTTGGGAGCAGAGGGTCGTGGGTTCAAATCCTGTCGCCCCGACCAATTGTTTATGTTTTTGTGCCGTTTCATCCGGTTCGCCACGCGAGTTTAGGCCAAGCGAGACCACCATGAGCGCCCGCATTTTCAAGCCAGCCAAAACCGCTATGCAATCGGGCGAAGGGCGCACCAAGGATTGGGTGCTTGAGTTCAACTCCGAGGTGAAACGCGAGATCGACCCCCTCATGGGGTGGGCGGGTTCGCCGGACACGCAATCTCAGGTCCGCCTCGAGTTTGCCAGCAAGGACGAAGCGATCGCTTATGCAGTCCGCCAGGGTGTCGCTTACACCGTTGTTGAACCCAAACCCCGCCAGCAGATTAAGAAATCCTACGGCGAGAATTTCAAATTCGGCCGTATCGGAACTTGGACGCATTAAGTCCGGCAATTGCCAATCGGCTTTCTGACGCCTTGCGAGCACCACCACCAATGCCCTCCCCCACTATCAATCGCTTGATCTGGGCCGCCGTTCTTCTCCTCATTGCAGGGCTCGCCGTACAGACCCGCGGCAATCTTGATGCCTTCTACATGGGCATCGGCAAGCTTGAAGTGCGTGTGTTGACAGCGGACGATTCCGTCAACTTGCGCTGGCGCGGTCAGATCGACGCGCCGATGGAAAGCCGGATCGCCGAAGCCTATGAGCTCCACAAGGGTGCAGCAAGAAAGTTCGTCCTTACCCTCTCATCGCCCGGCGGTTCGCTCGATCATGGAGCTCGGGTGGTGCGGTTGCTGCGCAAAATCAGCGAGACGCACGAGTTCGAAACAGTCGTTGAATCAGGACGGCGCTGCGCGTCAATGTGCGTACCGGTATACCTGCAAGGCCGCCGCCGCCGGGCGGACGAAGATGCCCAGTTCATGTTCCATGAAGTGAGCTTCAGAGAATCTTTTTCCAAAGAAGACCTTGATGTCCCGGAAGCAGCCAAGGGCACCGCCACCGATCAATTATTCGCAAAGTACTTTGCGCCCGCAGGCGTGCCAGAGAGCTGGATCCGGAATGTTCGCGCGGATATGGCGGGCGGCAACGATATTTGGAAGACCGCTCGCGAGTTGATCGATGAGGACGCGGGGATTGTGCAGGACGTTGGCAACAAGCAGTAGGCAGTAGCGCGTCTTCACACTGCCAATTGCCTAGGGCCCACTGCCACCTTCACTACACAAACAGCACAATCGCCTTCTGCACCGTCTTCCAGACGCCCCAGGCAAGCGGGATGCCGACGAGCAGCCAGAAGGGAACGGCCCTCGCGTCAAGCCCGCCCTTGCCGATCCCAAATGAACCCGACGTCGCGGTTGCGCCCGCTGCTTTGAGCTTGGCCTGCTCCGCGGCAACATCCGCTTCGCTCATGTGCCACTTGTGATCGACCGGGCGCACGAGCAGGTTTGCTACAAAACCAATTCCCAGCATGCCGGCCAGAATGTAGAAAATAGGTCCATAAATCTGATCGGGTGGAACGCCTGCTGCTTGGCGCGTGTCGTGCAAGTAATTGACGACGACGGGACCGAGAATTCCGGCCGTCGACCACGCGGTGAGGAGACGGCCATGTATGGCGCCAACGAATTGGGTGCCAAACATATCGGCCAAGTAAGCGGGAATCGTCGCGAAGCCTCCTCCGTACATCGACGCGATGACGCAGAACGCGGCAACGAAGATGGCGAGTGCCTTCCAGTCCGATCCGAACGAGGCGAGCACATAAAGCGCCGCGCCAAGGGTAAAGAAGATGAAGTACGTCACTTTCCGGCCCAGGGCGTCGGATGACGAGGCCCAGGCGATGCGGCCGAAGATGTTGAAAAGCGAGATCAGTCCAACAAATCCGGCGCCGACAGCGGCTGCTGCGGCGGCGAGGGCGGCGTCTTTTTTCATGTCGAGATAGCCAAGGGCCGGTTGACCGACGAGCGCGCCGCCAAACGTTTCCTGCAACATGGGAGAGGCTGCGCCGATGATGCCGATGCCAGCCGACACGTTCATACACAGCACGATCCAGAGCATCCAGAATGCAGATGTCTTGTGCGCATCTTTCAGATGGACGTGGTTCGATGTGATCATCGCGTTTGAGTTTGCGGGCGGTGTCCAGCCGTCTGGTTTCCATCCGGCGGGCGGCAGGCGGTAGGCGAACGCACCAATGAGCATGAAGAAGAAATAGATGGCGGCCATTGCGACGAAGGTTTGCCAGACACCAGGATCTGTTGGCGTCTTGAATTGATCCATGAGGAGTGTCGCCAAGGGCGAGCCGAGCATGGCGCCGCCGCCGAAGCCCATAATAGCCATGCCTGTCGCCATGCCGCGTCTGTCGGGGAACCATTTGATCAGCGTCGATACCGGAGAGATGTAGCCGAGGCCAAGTCCGATTCCGCCGATCACGCCCGAGCCGATCCAGAGCATCCAAAGCTGATGCCAGATAACGCCAAGTGCCGAAATAAGAAGTCCGCCGCACCAGCATAGCGCCGACACAACACCCGCCTTGCGCGGACCTGCGCGCTCAAGCCATCCGCCCCAGATGGCGGCGGAGACGCCGAGAAGCACGAAGAAGAACGTGTACATCCAGCCGAGATCGAACTGACTCCAGTTGCAGTCGGTGGCAGTCAGGGCCTTGAGCGTTCCTGCCGCCTTCTCACTGAATGTGACGGCACCGGCAGAACATTCGGCTAGGGGCTTGCCGTCAGCGCCAACGAGGGCTCCTTGGAGCGGTTTCCAGAAAACCGAAAACCCATAGGCCATGCCGATGCAAAGATGAATGCAGAGTGCGGCAGGCGGCACCATCCAGCGATTGAAACCAGCCGTCGCGATAATGCGGGCGCGGTCGAGCAGTCCCGGCGCATCGCCGTTCGTTGTTCCCATCGCAGCCATGGTTTTGAGTTCCCCCGGGTTTTACAATAGTGCTAGGCCCGCGCTGGCCCCTCTGCCGCCCTTTCTGCCATGCCAGATCGGCCACAATCAACGAAAGAACGAGGGTTGAGGGCCAAACTCTTGCGTTTTCCTGGCCTTGCGCATATGCGAACCTATTACCGGCCCGCTCAAGGTGGCCACGCACGATCCCGTAGCTCAGTTGGATAGAGCACCTGCCTTCTAAGCAGGGGGTCGCAGGTTCAAATCCTGCCGGGATCGCCAAAATCTTTTTTGTCCATACTGGACACATAAGTGTCCCGGACACATAGGTGTCGTTTTTCGCCTCAGACAGAGGTCACGTCCCCGTGCCACCATGTCGAGCCATCTGTCCGCGTGTGCAATGCAGCGAAAATTTGATTGTATGGCTCTGCTGGTGCATACTGGAAATTTGTTTTCCGGCGTCACATCAATCAACTATCAGCTAGCGGATTCTTGAAATTGCTGACGTGCGCAAATGACCACACGAAGCTCTGGCATCAGTGGATCGCTAGCTCGTAGCCCGGACATTCAACGCTCACGCATTAACAGCATTGCGGCTATTGCACGCGGATTGGGAATGGGACTTGTGATGATTTCATAGACAACGGTTAACGCAATCGCGCATGCAACCTATCGAATTGCAGGCTTTGCACGGTCTTCTGTTAACGCCATAAATTGGTTCGCTTCGGATTGTTTATCATTAAAATTGTGTTAATCATAATCCCACGTTGCGCTTGTAGTGCGTGTAACGCGTGGGGACAGATGCTTCAGTTTGCTGATCGTAAGTATGCGCAGTCGCGTGAGTTGCTCGCGCGTACCCGCAAAGAAACGGCAGAGCAATTCGCCGTTACAACGTGCGCAGAACATCCAGAGCTTTTCGAAGCATCTGTCTTACTTGAGAACGAAACCTGGGATGAGCTCAGTTTTCTTGACCATACGGCCGCGCACCATAACCACTACGAAGAACTCCTCGAGAGATTCCCCGAATACCATTTGTGCATGATCGAACTTCAAACGGGCGAGTTGGTTGCGACAGGTATGTGCGTACCCTTGCATGTGCCGGACCAGGCGGAACTTCCGCGTGAAGGCTGGGACTGGGTGGTCGACACGGCGTCGAATCGGAGCGCAAAGAGAGCCAACACCGTCGGCGCATTATCGATTTCTGTGCCAGAGCAACATCGTCACAAAGGGCTGGCCCGTGACATGATAAATACGATGCGTGCCCTTGCCACGATCAATGATTACTCAAGTGTCATCGCACCCGTCCGGCCAAGTGCCAAGTGTCAGCATCCTTTTGTGCCGATGGAAGACTATGTTTCGTGGCGAGACGAACGTGGTCGTATGTATGATCCGTGGCTGCGCAGCCATATCGCTGTTGGCGGCAAATTAGTGGGCGTTTGCGACCGCTCTATGGTCGTTGAGCAGCCCATCGAATTCTGGCGGCCCTGGACGTGGAGCAACCTCGACGACGACGGCCCGGTACCTTTCAGGGGAGCGCTTGTCCCCCTTGAAGTCGATGTATCCTCCGGCATCGGCCGGTACGCCGAGCCGAATGTTTGGGTCCGGCACAGCATTTAGACCGAAGGGCTTTCCCTCAGCCGGCTAATGAAGCTGATGGCTGGCCCTGTTGGCGATACTGCGCGCAACGCTACGCAGTTGATCCGGCCAAACGGGCTTTGGCATATAAGTCAGGCGCTCCGCAGGTCCGGCCACTTCGAGAAAATCCTCGTACATGAAATCCGAGAACCCGGTGACGATGACCATGTGGACATTGGGATCGATTTTGCGAACCCGCTCGGCAACTTCATAGCCATCGATGCCTGGCGGCATGCGCACGTCGAGGAAGATTGCCGTGAATGGATCGCCGTCTTCCATTGCCCATTGGACCGCGTTGACGGCATCGATCCCCTGATCGAGGAATGTGATGCGCCATTGCTGTTCGCTTGATGGTTCCGCTCCAAAGAGCTCTTTTTCGAGAGCGTCAAGACCGAACATATCTTGCACTGTCCGGCGTTCGGATGATTTTTCCAGAACGAGTCGATAGGCAGCGATAACGCCAAGATCGTCATCGACAACTAGCAAACGTGGGGGAAGCTTCTGCTGCACTAGGCGGCCTCTTTGAGTTTTGATTCGTGTATCGGAAGGTCCAGGATGAATGTGGCGCCTTGTCCAGGTCCTGCGCTTTCGGCTCGGATAGTACCGCCGAGAACTTTGACCGCGTTCGCACACCAATGAAGGCCAAGTCCGCCTGCTGCGCGATTTCGCGTGCTGACGCCGCGCCGGAAAATTGCCTCGAGGCGCGCGTTTTCCAATCCCTCGCCATTGTCGGAAATCGCGATGCGCGTAAACGCTGGATTTTGCTCACAGGGCATGATCGAAATTTCGATGCGGCCTGTGTTCTGCTGGCTTGCGATCGCTTCCGCTGCGTTCTTAAGTATATTGGACACGACCTGCCGCAGAATGACTTCATTGCCCGAAATAACACCGGTCCCTGTTGGCAGAACGAGTTGTGTATTCGTCGACTGAACGTCGATCGCCGATGATGAAACGGCCTTAATCAAGGGCAGCAAGTCGATCGGCTCCAGCACGATCTTGCGGTGCGCATAGCTTTCGAATTCTACGACGATATCCAGAATCTCTTGGCTTGCATCATTGATTTTTGCCGTCAGATCAGATGTCTTTTTGGCGGTATCGACAAAACGCGAAGCACTGCCCACAAGAAAAGCATTCAACTTTTCACGGCGATCTGTTGTTGTCGCATCGTCGGCGTGTTCTTTTGCAGCTGTCTCGATATTCTTCAGCCATGCTCCGTCGAACAGCTGCTGAATCTGCCATGTTGTGGCGGTGACCGGCGAAAGACCGTTGCGCACATTGTGCAAAGTTCCCGCCGCCCATTCTGATAGTCCCGACATATATGAGCTATCGGCCAGGGCATCGCGAAGGCTGTTGACCTGTTCGGCCATGGAATTGAATGACTGGGCGAGATCGCCCAATTCATCGTTGCCGGCCGAGGCCGTTGAAGGTTTGATTTTGCCACTGCTGCCGGCAGTCGCGAAATGCTCTTTCAGTGCCGCGACACGGGAAACGACGGTTCGTTCAAGAAACATCCAAAGTATACCAATCGCTGCCAAGCCCGCTGCAACCATCATCAACAACGCTGATTGAATGGCGGTTGATCCTGCGCGGCTTACATCGCGGGGGGAATTGACTTTGAGATAACCTAGCGGTTGGTCAAGAATGTCGCGAATGACCGATGCCGTTGTGATCTGATCGGCGAGTGACGTGAGTTCGATGCCTTGAGGAAGCGTTGTGCCGGCAGGAGAGTGAGCGAACTCCTCGAGTGTGAAATCAACGCCGGTCAGCGTTTTGACGGCTTCGACGTCGAGAATTTTTGCCGATATGATTTTGCCCATCGGCGTGCCGGATCGATCGCTTTTCAACGCTGGTGCGATTGCGATGAGGTATAAGCCCTTGGTGGTACGCAAAATCCCCCGCGTTGCGAGGTCTTCGGCGTTTCCAGAGTGTTTGTGATTCTGACTGAACTGGGCGATTTCTTCGACGATGCCTTCAAGAGGTTTCTCGGTCTCAAGATCGTAAGCAACGCCCCACCGGACCTTGTGGGCGGCGTCAATAAAGATGAGCGAATGAACACCCAAATTTTCAACGGCCTTGAACTCGGGCGTCAAGTTGGACGCGATGAATTCGTCGGTATTCTCGCCTTGCAAGAAACCGTATGTTTCATCCCAATACGCGTAGTCCTGGGTCGCCGTTGCAAGTTTTTCCGTGAATGACGCGATGGCATCGGTTACGCGCTTATGATTGACGTGTGCGGCTGAACGTTCAATCTTGTCGAACTGCGGTTGAATGGTCGTTTTCAGAACGACGAATGTCGCCAGCGCGCCGCATGCAACGGCCGCTAACAATGCGGCATTAATTTTTGAGGAAATACGCACGCGCCAAGGTCCACCAGCCAGCTGAATACGGTTGGCAATATGCAGCGTATTCCCTTATTTTTGGTGTGGGTCATGGGGCAATAATCATAAACAGTTTTTAGCATTATCGATGTCGGCTTTATTCCCGTTCGATTTTGGTACAGTCGCGGGGGCTGCGTCGGGAATTAGGCTTCGGGGCTGGGTGAATGTTAGTGGCCGCGACAACGTCGCGCGCGCCGGAAATCCGAATGGAAATTGGCTACAAAACATTACGAACCATTGTCAGGCCGGGTGGGACAGGTAAAGTCGCACTGCGCGGTTTTTTCGGGCTCGCCGGGATGTGTAACGGCGCGCTGCCACAGGCTCAGTCGAGTGCGTAACAAATGGGATCGTTTTCGTGCTTCAGAACTTGAGTGCCAAAAAAGGGTTCTCTTCCGGCGCGACGTCCAAGCGTTCCGTGATGGCAGAAGTTCCAGAGCTTATTTTGCTTGCCGTTCCAGTCGTTGGCGGCCTTGTCGGCGGGTCACTTCTCAGCGTGGTCGATAGTGTGATGCTCGGTCCATTGGGCGAAGTTCCGTTGGCTGCGGCGTCGTTAACCCATAGCGTACTCGTGATTTTCTACGCTGGCCTCTACGGGCTGGTCGGCGCTGTTGGCGTGCTTACGGGGCAAGCGCACGGTGCTGGCGAACCGCAGCGGATCAACGGTATTCTCCGGCATGGGCTCGCTATTGGCCTTGTTGGCGGGCTGTTGGGCGCGCTCGCCATGGGGTTAGTGCTCTTGGTATTGCCCTACACAGGCCAGCCAGACGCGGTTATAGCCGCGCTTCCCGTGTACTGGATGGCAATGGCCATACTGTTGGTTCCGTTTACGCTGACGATGGTCATCAAGCAGTTCCTGGATTCGATTGGCCGTCCATGGATGGGAGCGTTTTTGACGTTCGTTCCCGTAATTCTCAATATTCCGCTGAATTGGCTGTTGATCTATGGCCATTTCGGATTTCCGAAATTAGGATTAGTTGGCGCCGGATTGGCGAGCTTGGCGGCATTATCCGGCGGCTTCGCACTCATGCTGCTTTATCTGCGTTACGCGGCCTCTATGGTGCCTTATCGCGACGCCGTCCGATTGCATAAAACCGGTTATTCGGAACTGACACGGGAAGGCTATCCGATGTCAATTCAGTATCTGGCAGAGGGAAGTTCGGTCGCGATTGCAGGTGTGCTGATTGGGCTGCTGGGGGCAACGGCGTTAGCGGCAAACCAGATTGTCTTCTCGATCGGCGTGCTTGTATATATGGCGCCGCTCGGCATGTCGGGCGCCGTTTCAATACGTATCGCCCAGGCCGTGGGTGAGGGCGCAACGCATCGCATTCGGGCAATTGGCTTGGCGGGTATAGCTGTCGTCACTGTCTGGATGTTGACCTTTACGATCATCATGGTGTTGTGGGGCGCGCCGATTTCTAAGGCATTTGTAAACGAACCACCTGTGATCGCGGCTGCGACGGCCATGTTTGTTGCGGTCGGCGTCATGCAAGTGTTCGACGGGCTGCAATCGGTAAGCCTTGGTGCCCTCAGAGGCATCCTCGACAATCATTGGCCGACGCGTGTGTCGCTTTTTGCCTATTGGTTGATCGCCTTGCCGTTGAGCGCACTTTTTGGCTTTGGGCTCGGATTCGGCGGACCGGGCATTTGGGCCGGGTTTGGGATCGGCATTGCCGTTGCCGGCGTATTGCTCGTCCGGAGATTTCTTGTCCAGACGGAGCTGTCAGGCTAACTTTATCTGCTTAAACAGGCGCTATTCTTAAAAACCCAGCCCGATGCCGCATAAATGGTTTGGGCCGCCAGTTCTGCTCACGAACGTCATATCGATTTCAGCCGATAGTCGATAGATTGCAACACCATGGGCAGATGTTGGCACTCGCAGTTGCGAAAGGCATGATTGTGACGCAATTGGGTATTCTTGATGGGTCGGGGTAGAGTGCATTTTGTGTTCGGCGTGGTTCTTGTCGTACGCTAAATCACATGGGGCGCAGGGGATGCGACGGGGAAATAAGGCACCAAGTGGCGACTTGCGCCGTGCGATAGGAATCGCGCGCAGCGCCGTGCTGTCTGGCTTCTGTCTAACTATGGCGATATTCGCTTCAACGGCTACTCCTCAGTCACTGCTATTTTTCAGCTGGAATTATTGGGTGACGCCCGCCGAGGCCGGTGATGATCGCGATCACTCCCGCCGGATGAATCGCGACGACGCGCGCGACATGCTACGCCAGCATCGCGATACCGCGAGGGAGTACAGGCGCGAGCAACGTGAGACGTTTAAGCGTGAGACTTTCAAACGGGATGAGGGTGGAAGTTCGAATAATCAATCGCCCTCGGTCGTTTCGCCGGCCCCATCGCAGGTTCCCGTGGACGCCGATAATGGCGCACCAACGTCTCGAATAGAACGAGATCAGGAGTTGCGTGGCCGGTCTAATTCTCAACAACGAGCTTCACGTTCCCAAGACACACCCCCCCAAAGCAACGGCAACGCGAAGGATGCAAACGAGGACTCGAAAAAACCGAAGAACAACAAGAACACCGAAGAAGATTCGGATGGCCCTTCGGACGAAGATGTACCCGGCGGTTCACCCTCGCCGCCTCGAACCGTCGCCAAATTCTTCGAGAATTTATCGGCGCCTGCCAAGCCAACGGGTCAGCCAGCGGTCGCACCTCCGGTCAAAGCCGTGCCTGCAGGAAATACGGTAAGCGGGAAACCACAGAAGGGACCGCAAGCTGCCAAACCGGGAGCAAAACCACTCGCTGCGAAAGTCAGGGGCCCAGACTTCGAACTTCTGAAGCAGGGGATGTTCCGTCCTCGCGAAATTCTGGCTTCCAATCTCACGGCGACAGACCAAAAGCGCGCTGAAGCCCACGGCTTCAAGACCGTTTCATCCGTGAAAGGCCCGGGAGGTACGGGAGCGGTCAATCGATTGGTTGTGCCGCAAGGGATGTCGGAATTGGCCGCACTGCAGTTTTTGGAGACTGCAGCCCCCACAGCGCAGTTCGGTCCAAACCATGTCTATCGCATTTTGCCGGCGGCAGATTCTCTAGTACCTGCCGCGACGCGTGACGGTCCGGTTGCGACCACACCTGCGGCGACTGACAATGGTAGCGTTGCACCGGGCGGAGCCGCCTGCGCGGCCGGAGAATGTTACGCGCGTGATTTGCTGGCTTGGAAACCATCCACGAAGCAGTGTGCCAAGCGTGTTCGTGTTGGCCTGATCGACACATCCTTCGATGTTGCTCATCCTGCTTTTGCCGGCCGCAAATTCAGCCTGGAGCAGTTCTCTGGACAACAGACTGTTGCGCGCGGCGATTGGCATGGAACAGCCGTGCTTTCGGTGCTAGCTGGTAATGCGTCGAGTTCGACACCAGGACTTATTCCTGATGCAGACTTCTTCCTCGCCAGTACGTTCAAGGCCGACTCGCAGGGTAATGCGGCGGCGGATACGATGTCGGTGTTGAAAGCGCTGGCATGGTTGGACAAGAATAAAGTCAACATCGTCAATATGAGCTTCTCAGGTCCGCGCAACGCTCAGATTGAGACCGTGATCGCCGCCATGGCGGACAAAGGCGTCGTCTTCGTGGCGGCAGCCGGTAACATGGGCCCCTCAGCGCCACCAAGTTATCCTGCTGCATATCCGCAGGTTGTTGCGGTCACCGCCATCGGTAAAAAATTGAATAGCTATCTTCACGCCAATCGTGGGGATTATGTCGATGTTTCGGCGCCGGGCGTTCAAGTGCTGACGGCGCTTCCGGATGGCCGCCAGGGCTACCGGACCGGAACGTCCTTCGCTACTCCGTTCATTACAGGACTGCTCGCGGCCATGCCGGCGGTGCGCAACGGTGCCAGCGACAAAGTGGAGATGCTGAGCCGCATTTCTTTCCAAGATCTGGGTGAGTCAGGCCGTGATAATATCTATGGCGAAGGTCTGCCAAAAGCACCTGAAAGCTGCAATGATATTGGCGGCGTGGCGAGCTTGCCCTGGACTAATGCTGCAAAGCGCATGGCGGTTGGCGCGCCGACTGCGGCAGAAAGCGCCTTGGCGCGTCCAGCTTCTCGATAATCAGCTGAGTGTATTCTTTTTTGCTTGGCCTAACTTGGATGGCCGCGACCGGCGTCGCATGGACGGCCGCAACCAGTGCCGGCTTTGCTTCGTCTCGTGTTGCTTTGTTTTGGCAGTCCCAGCGGCAATTCTCGCTTGAAAGCGAAAAAGACTCGCCGCGCTATCAGTTTCGGAAGCGGGGTACCGAACTGCTTTGCACAGCGAGTCTCCTCGTGCTGCACGACGTCCGTGAAACGTTCACGCCGTCTGGTGCTTGACGTCTTCCGCGATGAGCCCGTTGCGGGTCGGGCTGTCTCTGAAGTCGACGTCAATTTAAGTGGCTAGCAAAAATGAATACTCGACGTTTCGCCAGCAATTATTTCGGATTACGATTATTTTTACCCGGGTCTACTTCTAGTCTTGGGCCTGCCGCTTCCAGCCGTTGCTGATCAAAACACTCTCGCCCGATAGATCTAAAGCATCGCCCGAGATGATGTTGTCGATGGCAGCGCTCAGTTCGGCATTCGGTGCACCATCAGCCGGAACGTTGTCCGTGGGATCTGTAACTGCCGCCAACCGCGGGCCCATACCTTGGAAGCCGACTTGCCACTGTCCGGATGAATTCCGGCAGGCGTAGCCGCCGAGTGCAGTTGTGCTGGTGCCGGAGATTTCAAATTGGCGGCAGAATTGGCCATCCGCGTTGCGGAAGGTTACGACAGGCATAATGATACTGCCGTCTGCGGCCGCAACTTGTTGGCGCATGAGTGCGGTTTCTAGTGCCGTCGCGAGAGCCCCGCGGGCAAATGACTTGTCGTCTACATTCGCGATCAATTCGTGCGATCCGCTATTGCGTAAGGTCGCATTGCCGGCAATCCATCCGGCCCCAGCAATGGCAAGTACGGCGCCGCACAAGGCGAGCGTTCGTCCGAACGACATTGTTTCCGGGAACAGCAAACGGCGCAGGGTCTCAACCACTCCTGAAGTGCGTGGCAGCCGCTTTTGTGTGCCAATCGGTGCCGACAGAACGGTGTCAAGCAGGCGCTTGGGAATGGGTCCAAGTTGCGCATCGGAGAAAATTCGCGGCAGCGCCGTGCGTGTCACCACAAATGGTTGCAACCGCGCCGCCAGGCCGGGTTCACGCGCAATCAAAGCTGCCATCCGGCGCATCTCCGCTGGAGGCAGAGCCTCGTCCGCGTAAGCCATCAATGTTTCGTCTGAAATATTATCCACCGTGTGCCTCCCGGACTGTAGTCAACGTGGCAGGGCCTGGCTCCATGAGCGCCGTTGCGATACTTTGGCGTGCCCGTGACAGGCGGCTCATGACTGTTCCAATCGGTAACTTCAGTGTTTCAGCGGCTTCTTTGTAGGAAAGACCATCGACGCATACGAGAGCCACAAGAACCTGCTGATCGCTCGGCAATTTTTCCATTGCTGAAAATACGGATGCGAGTGTTAGCCGGTTTTCAGTCACAGTCCGTCCATCACTGCCTTCAAGTTCGGCGATGTCGTCAACGCTGGCCTGTTCGCCACGAACTTTCGCGCTGCGGCCGGCGTCGAACCAAATGTTTTGGGCAATTCTGTACATCCAACTATCCAGCCTCGTTCCAGGCTGCCATTGATCAGCCCGGGCCAAGGCCCTCTCACACGTGTCCTGCACCAAGTCATCGGCTTGCTCCAAGCTCCGCGTGAGCGCATACGCAAACTTGCGTAGTCGCGGCAACAATTCGATCATTTTGGATCGAACGTCTTCCGTCACGTGGTGTCCTCTTTGCGAGCTAATTGGATAACGGTGTGCGTTGTCACTTATTCCGCAGACATGGGTGACTAATATGACGCACAAAATTCATTGAGGTCTATCAGTCGGTTAGGCTTGAGCTTTGAAACGATCAAAAGCGGCGCCGAGGTCGGATTTGAGATCGGCAATATCCTCAAGTCCGATGTGCAGACGAAGAGCAGGGCCGGCCGCGGTCCAGCGGGTTGCTGTGCGATAGCTCGCGGGATCAAAGGGGATGATCAGGCTTTCGTACCCGCCCCAGGAGTAACCCATCCCGAACAATTTCAATCCATCAAGGAAAGCAGCAAGGGCTTTTTCGCTTGCGGGGTGAAGAACAATCGTGAAAAGGCCCGACGCCCCGGTGAAGTCGCGTTGCCAAAGGGCATGGCCAGGGTGGCTTGTGAGAGCCGGATGAAGGACACGTGCAACGTCAGCGCGCCGTTCTAGCCAGTGCGCCATTTCAAGCGCTGATTTCATATGGTGAGCAAGCCGGACGTGAAGCGTTCTGAGGCCCCTCAATGCGAGGTAGGTTTCTTCCGATCCCGGGCACGTACCGAGCGCTTCTTTGGCATTCTCGATATACTTTGCAGCGCGCGCATTAGCGGTCACAGCCCCAAGCAACGCGTCGGCGTGACCGACAATATATTTGGTTGCGGCCTCAATCGAGACGTCGGCTCCGAGCGCGAGTGGCTTTGAGTAGAGCGGACTGGCCCACGTATTGTCAGCCAAGAGCCAGATGTTTTTTGCCCGCGCCACTTTAGATATCGCGGGGATGTCCTGCACCTCGAAGGTCTGCGATCCTGGGCTCTCGACGAAGATCAGGCGCGTGTTCGATTTGATTAGCTCGCTGACACGTTCGCCGATGAGCGGATCGTAATAAGTCGTCTCGATTCCGAGGCGTGACAGCATCTTGTCACAAAACGTCCGCGTCGGCTGATAGACGCTGTCAACCATCAAGATGTGATCGCCGGATTGCACAAAGGCGAGAAGCGCTGTCGATACTGCGCTCAAACCCGATGAAGTCAAAATAGTTGCACTGCCGCCAGCAAGCGCCGTGATGGCGTCCTCTAGGGCATGCGTGGTAGGTGTCGCGCGGCGCCCATAGGTGTAGGCTTGGTCGCGCGACTTAATTTTTGCGAGCGTCGGAAATAGAACGGTTGAGCCACGGTAAACGGGTGTGTTAACGAAGCCGTGCTGCGCCTCTGGGTGGCGGCCGTGGTGCACAATCTGGGTGGCTTCGCCGGGCATTTCTCCGGTCTTTGGCGGTGCGCCGCCGCTGGGTTTTGTCATACGTCTTGTCGCGCCTCCAGCCGTCTAGGCCCCTGGTGGCGTAAGATAAGGCTTTGGTCAAGGGCTTGACCAGTGCCTTGCGCCGCGTGAAGTGTGCTATCGATGATTTTTCCCCGGAAGGATCACTCATGTGGTGGCATTTGAAGCCGGCATGGGATGATCGTCCAAAGAGGTGCAATTTTGTTCGACAAGTCGATCGTGCCGCTGTTCATGCGCTCGCTGGCCGTTATTTGGGTGTTCCTGGCACTCGGCGTCGCGCCGTCAGCGTCGGCGGCAAAGAGGCCGACGCTTGAGCAGGTGAAGGCGCGCGGCTACATCAACTGCGGCGTCAACGACAATGCTCCGGGATTTTCCCAAGTCAGCCCCGAAGGGCGGTGGAGCGGTCTCGAAGTCGAGTTTTGTTCGGCGCTCGCTGCTGCGGTCCTGGGTAAAAAGGATGCGGTCAAGTTTCGAGCCCTCCAGTCGGCCGATCGCTTCAAGGCGTTGCAGGATGGCGAAGTTGACGTCTTGTTGCGCACGACAGCCTGGACTTTATCGCGCGATACCGATCTTCATGTCCGCTATGCAGGTGTGCTGTTTTACGATGGGCAAGGTTTTCTTGCTCCGCGCGGTCACGCAGTCTCAAGTGTTCTGGAGCTGTCTGGCGCTTCCATCTGTGTGTTGCCTGGAAGTTCCGGAGAGCGCGCCGTCTCTGAATTTTTCGCGCGCAATAAGATGCGTTTCCAGCTGATCTCATCAGACCGGTGGGAGCATCTGGTCAAAGCCTATGAAGCAGGTGGGTGCACCGTATTGACGGGCGATATATCTTTGCTTGCGTTAGAGCGCAGCCGGCTTGCGAATGCTGCTGACAACGTGTTTTTGGCTGAAGTCATCAGTAAAGAGCCCCTCGGGCCGGCCGTGAGAACCGGCGATGACGAATGGTTCGCGATCGTTCGCTGGAATGCCATGGCGCTGGTGGCAGCAGAAGAACTTGGTTTGACCAGCGCGAATGTCGATTCAATGAAAACGTCAACCGTTTTGGATATTCGCCGGTTTCTTGGTGAAGAAGCGAACCTCGGTCAGCCCGTGGGATTGGCGCGCGATTGGACCTACCAAATCGTCAAGCAAGTCGGCAATTACGCGGAAATATTCGAACGGACGCTTGGACAGGCGTCGCCATTCAAGCTTGAACGCGGGCTCAACAACCTCTGGACTAAAGGCGGACTGATGTATTCTGCGCCGTTCAGGTAGTGGTTGATATCCGGAATTATGACTGGCGCACCTGGCCAGTAAACGGGTAGGGGAGGAGGGGCCCGTGTCCGACGTGCTGCAGCCCGAAGTACTGCTTCAGGTTCTCATACTCATAGTGCCCGTGCTCGTCTTGGTGGTGCTTATCAGCCATTTGATGGTGCGCCAGAGGGCGAAGCGGCATCGCACGCTTAGCGTCGCTTCGAAGGCGCCGGCCATGGATGCACTGTTATCAAATCAGGAGACGGCGACGCCTATGAATTCGATGAGCAGCCACAATTCTGCAAGGGTGCTAGCGCACGACGAAATCGCCGCGATTGAACGTGAGATTGCCGCTGCAGAGGCTGGAGGAAAACATCATGCGATGGCCGCGATGTATCTTCTTCTCGCCGAACAGAGGCGCACCCTGGGTCTTGAAAAAGAAGCGCAATCCGCATTGCGTTCGGCCGCCGGAATTGGCTCGCAGCATGGGCCCGGGCACGTTCACGCGGCCGCAAGAATGGCGTTGGCCGAGGCTGCCCTGGATCATGGAGATCTAACGGCGGCATGCGAGCAGTGGCAGCTGGCACGCATAGCGTTTCAACGGGATGGCAAGGCGGACGAGGCCGATGACATCGACAGGCGCATGCGCGCCAACGGCTGTCCGACAGATTGGGTGCTTACGGATTTTTGAGTTCAAGCGAAGGGTTTATTTCAAGAGACGGGTTGATGCCGTCTGCCGGTGAATCAGCGCCTTGACCTTGGGCCATGACTTCTACATTGGCCATTTCACTGTCACGCAGGGTGAATTTTCGCTGAAAAACATGTCCAGCGGACTTCGCAATTACGGTGTAGTCTCCGGGCGCTAAGATGTGCGTGGGCAGAGCGCCGACACTTTCCTTGATTGTTTCACCGGTCGCCGAATGGATCGTCCAGTGCGTGTCTGGCAGCGCTTCGCCGCCCTCCCTCGTCACCAGCTTGAAAGCGGCCTTGGCTGCCGAGTGGGTAACTGCTGTTTCAGTTAGTTTCCCGGCTTCGACTGTGACGTCGGTTTCAACGCGTGCGTTTGCATCGCCATAGGTTGAGACGACCCGATAGATGCCTGCGTTCAAGCGGATAATAAGACCAGGCTTGGCGCCGGACATGACGGCCGTTCGGTTCGCGAATTGGTCGCGATCGTCCGAGTATATGGCATACGTCACCACGCCGTCAGGCGCCGGCTTGCTGCCGACGCTGGCGTTCAGACGCAATCCGCCGGCATTCAATACGAACTGTTCTGTTGCAGCTGTACCGGGCTTGACCGTTACCTTGCGTGTAAGATTGGCGCGGCCGAAAGAGGCATTGATAGTGTAGTCGCCGGGCTGCAATTTCAGCGCCGGACTTGCATCGCGATTTTCGGTCACGAGTTTGGATTTTGCGGCCGAACCTGAGCCGTGTTGGTAAATGCGCCAAACCATGCCTTGGTCGATCTGCTGACCGTCGGCGGTTAGAAGGGCAACGAGTTTCAGTTGTATGCCGCCGGGCGTGTCGGATGCTGTGCCGTTACGCTCTATGACGGTCGTGTTAGGGTTGGTTTTCTGAGGTTTGACAGACTTTGGTTGCGCGGTGGCGGCAGGAGGTGTTTTTTTAACTTCCACGTCGGCTTGCCACCCAGCTTCGGGTTCGGCCAATGTGGAGCCAGTCATAACAGGTAACGCCAATGCGGCGGCCAGCACGATCATGGGAACCGGGCGAAGACGGGCGATCAGCGATATGGCGGCGGGCCTCGGCTTTGACATTTTGAGTTTGATTGGTCCTTCGACCGTTACGTGAGCCTGATAAGGTGCAAACATTTTAGCGTGTCAGAAGTCAGGCAATGTCACTCTTTCACACAGTTGCAGGAAATTAGTTAGGTCCTAGTTCGATTTGCTGGTTCTCACCGGAACGAACTTCGAAAGCCACTTCGCTCCCCCGGTCGCGTGTTTCCACGCGCACCGTGTAGCGGCCAGGTGCCAGCAGAAGTTTTGGCTCAGCGGCGGCCGCGTGCCAGAAGGCGCGCCCTTTATGGTCCTTGATCTCCCAAAAAATATCGCCCGGAACAGCGGCACTGACGGCAGGTAGTTTGAAGCCGATTTCAGCCGCGTCGAATTTCATGATGATGGAGGCGGGTTTCCCGGATTCAAGGGTAATGTCTTGGGCCGCAGTGAAGTTATGGGCCTCGAGCGTTGCCAAAATGCGGTATCGGCCTGCATTCAAGACAACATCGAGACCGGGTGTTGCCGCACGTGCCACTTCGCGCTTGTCGCCGTCAAGACTGATAACGCGATAAACGATGCCATGACGTTCTTGTTGGGCGATCAGGTTAGCCGGTGCTGTGACCTTGAGCAGTGTGGCACCGAGTGGCAACACGCGTTTGACGATGTCGCCGGCGCCAACGGCAATGCGCTGGCGCGTTTCCGCCTCGCCTGAGCGGGCGGCAATGTAATATGTACCGGCCGGTAATGGAAACACCGGCGTGGGAGCCAGCGAGCGTGCGATTTCCCGCCGGCCATCCGGGCTTTCGGGATCGTCTTCTGAAACGGAAAACGTCACGTCTTTCAGTGGTTCTCCGCCTTCGTGCAAGACCGCAGAAAGCTCAATGCGGCCGGTGCCAAGAACGAAATCAACCGCCGTGTCGGAGCCTGCACTCAGTGTGACTTGGCGCTCCTGGCGGATGTGCCCTTCGGCAATCACGACAGTGTAGGTGGCCGCAGGCAGGATCGTATCCGCTCTTTCAACTCGTCCAAGCCATGCGGTCCCGGCATTTGTTGATCCCGTTTCCAGAATGGTGACCACGGCCGAGCCAGCTGTTGCGCCGTCCTTGGTATACTTGGCGTTGACCTTCAGCCGCCCCGCCTTGAGAGGGACGGTTATCGATGTCGGTTTTCCATTCTCGATCGAGAATTGTTGCTTGACCGTGATGGTACCTAGCCGCGCTTCGACGTCATAGTTGCCGGGGTCGAGGACGGCCGAGAATTGAGCTGCTTCAGCACTGGCAACCACGTCAGTGCCGCCACTTTTAAATGCGCGCCAGTGCAGTGGTAATGCGAGTGGCTTGGCTCCATCGGTCAGTACCGCCGTTGCCCTCAGAGTTGCGCCCGTGACAGTGTTGCTGTCAGCCCCCGGGCTGACGGTTGGGCTTTCGGTTTGTTCGGATGCTGCGGGTGTGCGGCCCACAGCATCGCCGATTGCGGCCGCCAGGGAGATTGGGTCGGCGACGTCGAAGAATTGTCCGCCGGTTTCTTTGGCAACGCAAGAGAGACGAGGATGATCAGCGGGTTCGACACCGATGCTGATCATGTGAATGGCGATGCCTGGCGAGGCTTTTGCAATCTCCGCCGCTGCCGCACAGGCATCCTGCTGACAGTTATCGGCGCCGTCGTTGATAACGATGATGGAGGCCGGGCGGTTCGCGCCGATTGCGGCGGCGGACTGGCGCAGGCCTTCAACGAGCGGCCCTTTGCCTCTTGGGTTAAGCTTTTCGAGTGGCGCGAGGACAGGATCGCGCTCCATTCCGGGTGCGGCAATAATTTCGACGTCGCTGCAGTCGCCCTTGCGGCGATGGCCGAAGGAGGCGAGGCCGATTTGGGATTGGCCAGCCTGCGTGATGACCGGTTTCAAGAGTTCGCGCACGGCGTCAATTTTGGCACGGTTGTCGGGTTCGAACCGTCCCCACATGGAGCCCGATCCATCAATGAGAAACAGGGTCGTTGGGGCGTCGCCGGCACGTGCTGTTGGCAGCTGCCAAATCAGCACGAGCAAAAGGATGAGTATCAAAGCACGGTGGCGCATGGGACCTGTTCGGATTCAAGCTTGCCTAGAGGGGCTGGTGTTATTGTACCAGAGACGCTTTTGCGATAGCGAGGGGGCTGACACGCATCCACCGGATAGAACATGGATCATCCCCTTCTCGGATTTCTGGCCAACCGCCGTTCTGTCAAGCCTGACAAGTTGTTAGCGCCTGGCCCCAGCTCAGCGGACCTCGACCGTATCCTCAAAATCGCAACCCGCGTACCTGACCACAAGAAACTCGCTCCTTGGCGCTTTATTGTGTTCGAGGGCACCGCCAGGGCGCGTATCGGCGAAATTTTTGCAGAAGCCTGCCGACAAGAGGAAAAAGAACCGCCAAGCCACGTGCGCTTGGACACGGAACGGGGCCGGTTTCTGCGGGCGCCCATGGTTTTGGCGGTCATTTCCGAGATTAAACCCAAGCCCGGAGCCCCTGAATGGGAACAGGTGCTGTCCGCCGGTGCAGCCTGTTTCAATACTTGCCTTGCCGCCAATGCGCTGGGTTTTGGAACGTGCTGGATTACGGAATGGATCGCTTACAGTCCTGCCGTCAGGAAGTCTCTGCAACTTAAAGACAGCGAGCGGGTCGCCGGGTTCATTTATATCGGAACGGCCGCCGATAAGCCCGAAGAGCGAGAGCGGCCCGACGTCGGCAGCCTCGTTACGCGCTGGCCAGCCTAAGGGCCAGCCTGAAACTCCGTATTCCCCCTTAACTGGCTGTTCATACCGCTCAGTGTATTCTAAGCCTAAGTGCGCCCTTCATTGGGGCTCTTGAGTTGCGTTCCCTTCCGCGTCGGTATTGGAGTGTCACCTTGAGTAGTCTTTGGGAAGTACCCGCATATCTCATTATGGCCTTCTCGCTGGCGCTTGATGCTCCGGTCGAGAAGGCCAGTCGGGTTTCCGCACACCATTCCCCACA
Organism: uncultured Alphaproteobacteria bacterium; assembly: GCA_963819605.1. GTDB lineage: Bacteria > Pseudomonadota > Alphaproteobacteria > Rhizobiales > Hyphomicrobiaceae > Hyphomicrobium_B. Next base: position 407,950 of record CAWFWU010000019.1, read on the forward strand.
AATTTCCCCTGTTTCATTGAGCGATGTGGCTCGCGGCGCTGCGATGCCGGAAGCCATCTGGCTGCGTGCTGTCAAAACGGCCGGACCGCAGTCCAGCGTGCTGCAGTATTACGCGGATCGTATTTTCATTACGTCAGCTGGCAAGCCTTACGTTCCAGCGGATTCCGACCGGGCGGAGATCAGTGCGTTGCAGAACAACAGCGAGGTTGTGACCCGGGTGATTGCCGCCGCAACGCGCACAAACCAAACGCTACTGAGCGCACTCGGGAATAAGCCGACACCAGGGGTGTTGCTGTTCGCGCACGTACACGGCATTGCAGGCGCGCAACGATTTTGTGCCGCGCTCGCCAGCAACCCGCTAGCAAAGGCCGCCGGCGCGCTACCGGAACTGGCTGGCGAATTAAATCCGGCGCCCGGCATTTCTGTTGCCGCGCTCGAAGCAAAGCTCACGCAACTTGTGAAGGGCGGGACTGCCAAACCACTGGACGGCGCGGCCGGCAACTCTGAGCGTTTCGCCTTTGGAGTGCGCGCGTTGAAAGGCACGGTGACACACAGTGATCCCGCGCCCAATGGATCCCTTGCGCGGCTGCGCTAGAGCATCATAGGACCGGACGGAATCGCTGATGCGATTCATCGGTCCGATAAAGTTGCTCTAGAATTATAGTGCTAGAGCAATTTCATCCGATCGGTGGATCGCCGAAGAGATCCTGTCCGATCGGATATTGCTCTAGTTTGGGCTTGGATCAAACAATAGCCCCGCATGAGCGGGAACACCTGATTTTCCCGGGAAACGCCGCAATACGAGAAGAGACGAAGCCGCCAAACCGGCTCCGCTGAATCGCTAAAATGCTAGAACCTGAATTGCTCGGCCAGTACCCGCTCTTCCAGGCTGTGGCCGGAATCAAACATCATAAACAACTCGACGTTTCTGGCCTTTTCAATTTCGACTTTGACGACATGGCGGATTTCGAAATGGTCGGCGACGGCGCTGACGGGGCGCTTTTCGTGTTCCAAAACTTGGACAACGATGCGGGCCTTGTTAGGTACAAGCGCACCACGCCAGCGTCTCGGCCGGAAGGGGCTGATGGGCGTTAACGCCAAGAGCGGCGTATTTATAGGCAGTATGGGACCGTGCGCCGAGAGATTGTAGGCCGTCGAACCGGCGGGTGTGGCAACGAGTACGCCGTCGCAAATCAGTTCTTCCAGGCGCATTTTGCCGTCGATCGTGATCTGCAGCTTTGCCGCTTGGTAGCGTTCCCGAAAGAGAGAAACCTCATTGATAGCGAGACCTTTGTGGGCTTTACCGGCGTTGTCATAGGCGATCATGGCAAGCGGATTTATTCGCGTCACTTCAGCTGCATTCAGGCGCTCAAGCAGGCCCTCTGCACGGTATTCGTTCATCAAGAACCCGACCGAGCCGCGGTTCATGCCGTAGATCGGAATCCTGTCGTTGATGAAGCGATGCAGCGTCTGCAGCATCAAGCCGTCGCCACCCAGAGCGACGATGGCGTCTGCGGTTTCAGGTTCCGCAGCGCCGTATCGTGCTTCCAGAGCTTCGCGCGCCTCGATAGCCTCGCGCACGTCGCTGGCAACGAACGCGATTTTCTCGAATTTGCCCTTGGTTTTTGCCATTGTGATCTTTGGGTGAAGTTTTTGAATGATACTTTGCCGGTCCGGTAGAACCGGTCATATGCGACGATGTAGAACGGGAGGCTGGCTCAAGTGACAGAAAACAACAAGCCCCCGGTTGCCAAGGGCGGCGGGGCCGAGAGTAGTGGTGCTGGCGAGATAAGTCCGGACTGTGCCGCGATAATGGTTTACGCAACATTTCCGAGCGTGGAGGCGGCAATCGAGATTGGCCGGGGGTTGGTCGAAAAGCGCTTCGCCGCCTGCGTCAACATATTGCCCAGCATGATATCGATCTACGCTTGGGAGGGCAAAATTGAGAGTGCCACCGAGGCCGTATTGATCGCGAAGACGATTGCCAGCCAGGCCGGCGACTGTATGGACTACATCAGAGCCCACCACAGTTATGACGTTCCCGCAGTTCTTGTGCTGCCCGTGATTGGCGGCTCTGCCGAGTATCTCGATTGGCTGCGCGCTGGCGTTTTGCATTCAGCTGCGAAACATTCAGCTGCGAAATAACAACGGCCGGACTCTTTTGGAGCCCGGCCGTCAATCAACTCGCCGTCAAGAAATTCGCCGTTAAGAAACTCGCCGTTAAGAAACTCGCCGTTAAGAAACTCTATGCCGTGCACTTGTAAGATGGTGCCAGGCGCGAGTGGGGCTAATAGAAACCGCCACTCAACGCTTGCATCATGTTGTAATGCGGCTTGTATACTTTCGACTTCTTGGGCTTATAGCCCGCGTTTGAAGCGTAGACGTAGTACTTCGGCTTCGGCGCGCGATAGACATAGGCCGGTGGCGCGCGCTTCTTGGAAACGACACGAGGCCGGAATGCACGAGGCGGGACAACGTAGCGTTTGGCCGCGATACCAGACTTACTGCCGGCCAAACCACGCACCGCGACACCGGACTTGCTTCCCGCACGGCCGCGCACTTCGGCTGGGCCGGACTTGGTTCCGGAATAACCTTGTTGCGAACCGTTGACATTAGGACGTTTCGCTTCAATTGGCCCGGGTGGTGTCAACTCAGGCACGGCGGTCTCGTCCGTCCCGGCCTGGTCATCGGGCATACCCGTCTCATTGCCAGAATCTATGGGGCGTGGGCCGGCATCTGGCGTCACGTTCAAGGCGCTATCTGGAAGTTCCGCCTTTGCCATTTTGGGGCCGCCGATCGACATCATGCCGCCGGGACGTTTCGGTTGTGCCGTGTCTGACGCTTGGAGTTGATCGTCCTTGAGCCAAGGCAGTTGCTCCGGCCCCGCTTGAGCGACCACCTGCTGAGACACCTCAGCCGATCGTTCCCTACGGACTATTTCGGCCGCAGCCAGTTCCGCTTTTGCCTTTGCTTTCAGCCCAGCAACCCGCTGCTCAGCAGCTCTTTTCTCGTCGGCAAGGCGGCGCTCCGCAACAACGCGTTTCAGATCCTGTACGCGCCTTGTTTCCGCCGCGCGAGTCTCGTTGGCAACGCGTTGCTCATCAGCGGTGCGCTCTTGGTCCGCAACACGTTGTTCCTCTGAGACGCGGCGTTGTTCGTCGCGTTGAGTTTTACGCGTGGCTCCCGCCACGACAGCATTCGGCACGCAACGTCCGTTTGCTGATATGGCCTGACCTGAAGGGCATTCGGTGCCGCAGGCAGCTGCGGTGTGGCCCTGGACGAGCGTCAACAGAATGTAGTCTGGCTCTTCCATTGGCAGAGTGGCGTTGACCCGATCCATGAATGTGCTCATGGCGCGCTTGGTCGAAGGAGTCCAATTGCCGGTAACCTCACCTTCGTAGCAGCCAACACGCTGCAATTCGCGCTGGAGATCGCGCGTGAGCTGTACGCGGGCTTCGCCGTCACCTGGCTTGGACGACGTCATCCGGCCTTGCGCGGCAGGTTCTGAGGAAACAATCGCACTCCAAGTGCTTGATGGCCGAACCGGCATAGCAGCGGCCAGCTCGGAAGCCTTTTGAGGGGCGGTATCTATTGCGGTGCCAGCCGGCACGGATGCCGAGCCGGTCGTTCGTACGGCGGGTACCGCAGGCCCGGCAGCCCGGTCGGGTGCCGCCGAAATGCGAGTAACTTCCCGTAACTTCTCTTCGCCATCTTGTGGCGGCGGTATAAGCGAATAGGCCCCGAGTGATGCACCCGCGAGCATCAACAGCAAGCCACTGAGCCGTTGCATGTCTCTCTAACTCCTCCAGTCAAAACCCAACGCAGTTACAAATTTGGTTCGACGTTCCCGCTCGCGGTCTTCAAGTCCGTCCCCCACGTAGGTGACCCGCTACCAGCGCAACTGCTTGAGTGACAACGGCTTAGACCGTCCGCGCAGCGCATGGAAGTGGCACATCCGTCAGTTTGCACCATATTCTTACAAATGGTAAACAAATAACTCTTATCTGCAACCATAGGGAATGTCTGTAGCGCAAGTGTGAAAGGTGTTTCGCGCTGGGCGCACAATGCTCGATCCGAGCGCTGTTAGCCGCAGATGCCTGTGAACAACGTTTCCGGGCCTGTGGACAGTTCGGGGATGTCTTCGGGGGCGTCTGGGGACAACCGGTTGATAAGGCCCTGCCGTGCGCATTCCGTTGCGTGTTCTAGGCATCACGATGTCACGCCGATGATGCATACGGGCAACGCTTATCGGTATGATTCCCTTAACACTTCACATCGAATCACATAGCGTTGCCGGAATGAGGGGATCTGTCTCGCGTGTTTTTTTATGCCCTGTGCATTGTGAAAGAGTTCATCCACAGCTGGGGTCGAGCGGCGATGGCCACTGGGATAACTCAAGAACATGTGCGGAGCGATGGCTCTCAAGCGTGAACGTCGCGTGCGGATCTTCGGTGTCTGCCGAATGCCATGGGGATGGCCTCGGAGCTCACAGATACAGAGGTTGATGCACGTCGCGGTTGCGCCTGTTTTGCGTTTTGGGGGTTTGGCTAGCGTGTGTGCTTCTCAGCGCGCGGTCATAAGACGGAAATGGCCGGTATTTGTATGTCGTTGAACCGGCCCTCGCATAGGAGAGGGCAATGCTAAGACATGCTCTAGGCGTTTTAGGTGTAATGGCGGCCGGCGTACTACTCGCCGTATCTGCCGCAATGAACTGGCAATTTGGGTTCAGTCTCGGAAGAACAGAGTTCGACGGTCAATTGTTGGGTGCGGCGTCTGCTGCAGCCGACTGTTTGAAGGCGCTCATCCCGTTCTTCTTCTTCGCCGCAATACGAAATAAAATGTGGTCGCAGGCCATAGCCTCCGTTCTCGTTTGGACGGTCGTGACCAGCTACTCGTTGACGAGCGCGCTTGGGTTTGCGGCTCAACAAAGGGCCGACGCGTCGGCTCAGCGTACGCAGGTCAATCAAACCTATGATGGTTTGAAAGCCGATCTGAAACGCGCGGAAGAAGCAGCGTCATGGACCCCGCAGCACCGGCCCTTCGAGGCAGTGCAAGCGTCGATCCAGAGTTACAAGTCGCAACCCGGCTGGAAATGGTCGAACGGCTGTAAAGACGTTTCGTCCAAGTCCGAGCAGAAATACTGTCAGGGGCTTTATAACCTCGAAGCAGAGCTTGCGTCTGCCAAGGCTGCGACGACGAACGACGCACGCATAGGCGACATCAAGGCAAAACTTGCAGGCATGGACGGTTCGTCCGCGACAGCGGGTGCCGATCCGCAAGCGAAGGTTCTTGCCGATCTCGCGACGCTCGTCATACCGGGCATCAAAGTCGAAAGCGTGCAGACGGCGATGGCGGTGTTCGTCGCGCTCCTGCTCGAAATCGGTTCTGGCTTTGGTATGTACGTCGCCTTTAGCCAGTGGCGTCTCTACGACAGCTACGCTCCGGCCGCTTCTCGCACTGCGCGTCGCGTCTCGGACGAAGAAGACACTGTTGCGGCAACAGTGGCAGCTCCGGTGCTTACACCGGCTGTTCAAGTCAAGAAGCCGCGTTCTGGTGCCAACGACAACCGCACGATCGAGACGCAGCCCGAAAGGCAGCCAATCGAAGCGAGAACCGTGGAGACACGGGTTGTCGAAGCGAAAGCGGCACCGGCAAGACTGGTTGCTCCGGAAACAGACGTGGAGCGCTTCTACAAGGAGAGCATCGAGGTCCAGGACGGATCGAGTGTTACTGCTACTCAACTGTACGAGGATTACTGTTCGTGGTGCGAAACCAAGAACAAGGAGCCTCTTGCGTTGCCGAGCTTCGGACGCGAGTTCGCAGATCTCGGCGTGAAGAAAGAACGCATCGCAGGACGAGTGAGGTACATTGGAATAGCATTGAAGTCCGGAACTGGCATCGAGGAGGCTCTCAAATCTCCGACCTTCCAAGCCGACGCAGCTTAGCGCTGCCTCTTGAGACGGAAGGGCCCCTTAACGGGGCCCTTTTTGTTTTTGGGGGGTGTGAGTGCGTCATCCTCAATCCACGTGCGGCCCTTAGAGCCGCATCGTGGATTGGGGATCCAGCAAAAGAATCGCCGAAGGCCCAAAAGTTGTTCCGAATAGTGAGTTCTGCGCTGGATCCCCGACCTTCGACGCGCAAGTGCAGGGCGCGCTCGGCCGAGGATGACGGCGGCCGGGTTTGCAGCCCTGTGTGCAGTCTGATAATCGGGTGGGATGGGGCAAGCAATCACAGCAGAGAAATTCGTCGGGGATTGGAAGAGTTCGACCCTGAACGAAAAGCAGGGTGCGCAAACGCACTTCCGCGAATTATGCCGGATGCTCGCCGTTCCGGAGCCAAGCGCCACGTCGCGCGCTGAGGGCTACTGCTTCGAAGAGTTTGTCGACAAGGTCGGCGGCGGGCAAGGATACGCGGACGCCTGGAAGCGCGGCTGCTTTGCCTGGGAGTACAAGAGCCCGGGCGGCGACTTGAAAGCGGCGCTGAAGCAATTGAAGCTCTACGCCAGCGATCTCGAAAATCCGCCGCTGCTGATCGTCTCGGATATGCGGCGCATCGAAATCCATACCAACTGGACGAGCCAGGTTCAGGAAAGCCACATCCTCGAACTCGAAGACTTGAAGGACGTGCGGCTTCGCCAAAAGCTGCTGTGGGCGTTTTCGGAAGACAGCGTTCACGAACTCAAACCGCAGCGCTCGGCCAACGCGACGACGGAAGAGGTGGCAAAAAAGTTCGTGGCCCTTGCCCAGAACCTGCGCGAGCGCGGGCATGACCCTGAAAAGGTCGCGCACTTCGTCAATCGCATGGTCTTTTGCATGTTCGCCGAAGACGTCGATCTGCTGCCGAAGAAAATGTTCGAGCGCATGCTGGAGGCGAGCCTCAAGAACCCGGACGAGTTTGTGGCCAACGCCGAACAGCTATTCACGGCGATGGCCAAGAAGCATGGCCGCGTCGGCTACGATGCGATTGACTGGTTCAACGGCGGGCTGTTCGAAGATGGCGCGGCGCTGCCGCTGACACGCGACGATATCCGCATTGCGCTCGACGCCGCCAAGCAGAACTGGTCGGAAATCAATCCCTCGATCATGGGCACGCTGTTCGAGCGCGGGTTGGACCCTGGCAAGCGCTCGCAGCTAGGCGCGCACTACACGGACGCCGAAAAGATCATGATGATCGTGCGCCCGGTCATCATCGAGCCGCTGCTCAGGGAGTGGCAGACGGCGCGGGAGGAGATCGAAGCCAAGCTCGAACAGGCGAAATCGGCAAAATCTGCGAGCGCCAAGACCAAGGCTTCGAGAGAGGCTGAGGCGATGCGCATCGCTTTTATCGAGCGATTGAAGAATTTCCGCGTGCTCGACCCGGCGTGCGGATCGGGAAATTTTCTCTATCTGGCTTTGAAGTCGCTGAAGGACATCGAGGCGCGGGTCAACATCGAGGCGGAGAGTTTAGGGCTGTCTCCGGCGTTTCCGAGCGTCGGGCCGGAGTGCGTCAAGGGCATCGAGATCAACCCGTTTGCTGCTGAGCTGGCGCGTGTGTCAGTGTGGATCGGCGAAATCCAGTGGATGCGCGAGAAAGGCTTCGGCGTTTCCAAGAACCCGATTTTGAAAAGCCTGGAGACGATCGAGTGCCGCGACGCGCTGCTGAACGCGGACGGCACGGAAGCCGAATGGCCGGAAGCGGATGTGATTATTGGCAACCCGCCGTTTTTGGGTAGGACGTTTCTGCGCGAGAGTTTGGGCGATGTAGAAATCAAAAGGCTATTCGATGCATTCGAAGATATCGTGCCTGCTGAATCCGACCTCGTTTGCTATTGGGTGACCAAGGCATGGCAAATTTGTGAGGTTGAAGACAAGCTGCGCGTGGGTTTGGTCACCACCAATTCGATCCGGGGCGGGGCAAACAGGCGTGCGCTTGATCCCATCGCTGTACAATCGGCAATTTTTCAAGCGTGGAGTGACGAGCCGTGGGTGGTCGATGGAGCAAATGTAAGGGTTTCAATTGTCTGTTTCGGGCAAAGTGAAAATCGGCATTTGCTCGACGGTATTGAAGTGGATGCTATCAATTCAGATCTTACGTCGGCTCATTTTGACACCACAACGTCAAAGCCGCTCATGGCGAACGTCGGCTTGAGCTTCCAAGGACCGGTGCTGGTAGGAGAGTTCGACGTTAGTAGGGCGATAGCAGAGAAGTGGCTTTCAGCACCAAAAAACCCAAACAATCGTGCAAACTCCGATGTGCTCCGCCCAATTCGAAATGGCAAAGACATTAATTCTCGCCCAAGAGACTTTTGGGTGATCAATTTTGGAGCCCTGGAAGAGAAGGAAGCTGCGCTATTTCAGGGGCCGTTTGAACATGTGGTCCGACATGTGAAGGAGTTTCGAGCGAAAAGTAATGATCGGCAGAGGCGCGAAAATTGGTGGCGGCTCGGGCGCAGCGGTCAGTCGTTCTTTGACACGTCGCGAAATTTGACAAGGTTCATTGCAACGTCGCAGGTTTCCAAGCACCGCTTTTTCGTTTGGCTACCAGCACAGGTCCAACCACATCAGACAGTGATCGCCATCGCCCGAGACGACGACACGACGTTTGGGATTTTGCATTCCAAGTTTCACGAGTTGTGGTCGCTGCGCATGGGCACGTGGTGGCGTTGGCAACGATCCCCGCTACACGCCGACGACCTGCTTCGAAACCTTCCCCTTCCCCGAAGGGCTGACACCCAATATTCCGGCGGCGCAGTACGCCGCCGATCCTCGGGCGCATAGCGATTGCCAAAGCCGCCGCTCGCTCGAACGAGTTGCGCGAAAACTGGCTGAACCCGCCCGACCTCGTGCAACGTGTCCCGAAGTCGTGCCGGGTTATCCCGACCGCATTCTGCCCGTCGATCCTGCCGCCGCCGCGATCCTCAAAAATCGCACCCTGACAAAGCTCTACAACGAACGCCCCGCGTGGCTCGATCACGCGCATAAGGACCTCGACGCAACTGTGGCCGCCGCCTACGGCTGGCCCAATGATTTGACAGACGAACAAATTCTCGAAAAGCTGTTCGCGCTCAATCAAGAACGCGCCGCGAAGCAGTAACATCCTGCATCGTCATCCCCGCGTCGCGGCACGCGACGATGGCGAAGCCATCGCAGGCGGGGACCCAGGCAAGTGTCATGGGGGCACGAAGTCACTCATGAAAAATCGCACCAAAAGTTCGTTGCTTGCTATTAGCTTGGCTGGATCCCCGCCGTTCTTCCCGCGCGTTTCACGCGCAGGCGCGGGAATGACGAAAACTCCCGAGTTTTTCGTAGACGCCAAATAGGTAATCGACGCGCGTGCTCGTCAAGACGACATTCACATTGAGTTGCCCACCCCCCCAAAAAAAATGGGGCGGAGCGTTTGGGGTGCCGCCTTTAACCCATAGCTAACCATGCCGGTCATTCGCGCCATTTAAGGCCTCTAGCCTCCCCCGTGCGGTGGACGCATTTCCCCGGTCCTTCCCATACGATTCGAATATTCGCTGATTTGCTTTGCCCCCACGGGGGTGGAGAAGCGGCGTCTGCCGCCCCGCTAGTCCGAGGTGCGTTGTGGCGTTTATTTTAGCGCTCAAACAAAGGAACGATCACCATGGCTAGAATTATAGGCACGAACGCCAAAAACCGGCTTGTCGGCACGACAGCGAGCGACACGATCCTCGGTCTCGGCGGCGACGATACGCTGTTCGGCGGCAGAGGCAACGACACGCTCCGAGGCGGCAATGGCAAGGACACTCTGAACGGCGGGCTCGGCAACGACAAGCTCTTCGGCAACGCGGGTAACGACACGCTCAACGGCGGCGCGGGCAACGACAAGCTGTACGGCAACCTCGGCAATGACCGCCTGGAAGGCGGGGCTGACGGCGATTTTCTCTATGGCATGGAGGACAACGACACGCTGATCGGTGGCGCGGGCGCGGACGTCATCGGCGGCGGCGCGGGCATCGATACGCTCGACGGCGGCTTGGGCGACGACATAATGATCGGCGGGATAGGCAACGACACCTATGTTGTCGATAGCGGCTTTGATGTCGTGACGGAACTCGCGGGCCAAGGCACTGACACGGTGCGCACGTCGGTCAACTACGGGCTCGGTGCGAATATCGAAAATGCGGTGCTCCTGGTCGGCGGATTGAATGTCGAGGGTAACGAGCTTGCCAATGTCATCACTGGCAGCGCCGGGGCCGATCTGATTGAGGGGAACGATGGCGGCGACACGCTGAACGGCATGGGTGGCGACGACATCTTCGCTCCGGAATCCTCAGCCAATCCGGCCGTGCTTTTTGCCGACGTCATCAATGGCGGCGAGGGCTTCGACACGGTCGACTACAGCAATCTGGCGTTCGTTCTGCCTGCCATGAACCTGGGCATCCAAATCGACCTTGAGGCCGGCACCAGCGCCTACGGCACAGGCGGCGATACCTTCACCAGCATCGAGAAGGTCGTCGGATCGGCTTTTAACGACGCGATTCACGTCTACAATGGCCAGCACGCTTTTGGTGGCGGGGGTAACGACCTCTTTCAAGGCGACTATGTTGGTGCGACGTCCGAGCGGTTTCAAGGCGACGCCGGCAACGACGAGTACTACCTGTATTGGAACGGCACAAGCGCGACCCATGCTGCCGATATCGTGGCTGAGTTCGTCCAAGGGCAGGATAAGATTATCATCGATATGAGTTTCTGGCTCGGGTTCGATGGTGCCGAATTATTCGATCCGACACAGCCATTTGGGGGTGCGGTATTTTCTTCCAATGCCACAGGGACTCCGAATGGAGTTCTTAGTGCCCCAGTTCATTCAAAGTACAACAAACGCAGATCTCTACTTCTCGCCCGATGGGACGCAAGTGTTCAAGGTCGTAGATATAGGTATCACTCCCGTCTTGATGCAATCGGATTTCCTCTTCATCTGACGTCGCCCTGGGCGGTCTTCGCGATCCTTCTGCGCGAGGCCGCCTCTGTTGACCGGCGGAATGCACGCGGTCCCTTCGCCGCAATGAGGGGTCAGCTGGCTGATGCCGGAAGCAGTTGGCAAGAGCCGCTTCCGGTACGCGCGGCGGCAAGGGAACTTCGCCATGGGGACCCCGAATGCCGTGCTCGAGGCGCATCCTCTCACAAGGGTGCGCCTTTTCTGCACTAATTCCTACGTTTACTGTGCAAAAAATGCCCCGTATCCCCCGCACGGGGGATGACACCCTTTTTTTACCAAGCGATTGAAGGGGTTGCCCGCTGTTCCTCGCGGAACAGGTGATAATCCGTGCCGCGAGCATTGTGTTTGCCGGGCACCTGCGGTTTGTTGCACTTAAGCAAATGAATTTCAGTCCGCCTCAAACGAATGTAAATCCGAGGCAAGTCATGTCGTCCGACTCTACTCTACTCAATTCTCCACCCGGCGTTTCCAACGAAGACCTCTCCCGCGTCATTGGGCTCATCTACGATTGCGCCATCGATCCTGAGCTGTGGCCGGTGGCGCTTGAAGGCGTCTGCCGCCTGACTTCGTCTCAAAGCGGAGGTATCACCGTTCTCGACAGCACCACCAACGAGCTTAGATTTGCTTCGCAATGGGGGCTGGAGCCGGACAAGCTGCAACTCTTGAACGAAAAGTACGGGGCGCTTTCCCCGATCTGGTCGCACCTCCATCGCCTCGAAATCGACGAGCCCGTCGGCACGCGAAATCTCGTTGGCGAGGACGAATATCTCGCCAGCCGCTTTCATCAGGAGTGGGCCGGTCCTGCCGGTTATCAGGACTTGATCGGCTCGCTGCTCGTCAAGTCCGGGCGCGGCTATGGAACGATCGCCGTGACCATCGGATCGGCGCGCGAACCCGTTCAGGCGCGCGACCTCGCGATTCTGAGGCAGCTTGTGCCGCATGTGCGCCGCGCCATTGTGATCAGCGACATGCTGGATATGCGGTCGCTTGAGGCAGCGTCGGTTAAGAGCACGCTCGATCTTCTGTTGGCTGCCGTTGTTTTGACTGACGGCGTGGGAACGGTGATTCACGCCAACGCGGCCGCTCGCGCCATGTTGGAGGACGGAGATCCGATCCAGATTTCATTCGACAAGCTGACTGTCCGCAACGACGACGCGGCCAATGCGCTGCGCAAAGCAATTTCGCGGGCAGCAAATGCCGAAAGCGAAATGGGCGGGTCCGGCATTGGCGTGCCGGTTCCTTTCGCCGATGGGCGGCCCGCGATTGCGCACGTGCTTCCGCTTGCAACGCCACCGTTAAGAAGCCAACTTGCGCCGTCCGTCAAAGCGGCTGTGTTTATCAGCACAACGGACGCACATTTGCCGCCCGTTGAAGCGCTGACCGGGCTGTACGAGTTGACGCCTGCCGAACAGAAGGTTCTGGCCAGTGTCCTCGACGGCCGCAACCAGGCCGAAACGGCGGAGCACTTGAAGCTCGCCGAAAGCACGGTGAAAACCCACTTGGGGCGCATCTTCTCCAAGACGAACACGACCAATCAATCCGAACTCACGAAACTTGCCGAACGGCTTGCGGCGCCGGCGGCGATCGGGGCCATGTGACGCAAAAAAATGAGGCGGAGTTTTGGGGCTCCGCCTCATGAGTTTCAGGAGACAGGTCGTCAAGAAGTGCAGGCCGTCGTCGTGTCGTAGATCCTGAGCCCGCTGCGCAGGTAGCGCGGCACGAAGCACAGGCATAAAATCCAGACGGCTGTTATTGCCACGGTCCCTTTGACGGGTCAGGAAGCCGCGCCCACCGCAGGCTTCCTTGAGACCGAGTGTGCGCCAAGGGTCTCTTCAAGTGCTAACGGCGGCCGTTACAATGCGAGGTAACGGCTTGCCAGCTTGTTGCCATCACGCGGCGTGGTGAAGGGAAGCGAAACCTGCCGCGTCGAGAACGTAGCAAAGGCCGCGCAAATTTTAAGAATTACGTTGAGGAAGCGTTAGAGCATGATCATTTTACATTGAAGCGGCGATCGCAATCCGCTTCAAATAGTTAAAGGCCCCGGCTCTCCGGTTCACTGAAGCGGCCCTCCGGCCGGGGATGCGGGTGTTATAGTTCTTGCCCGCCAATAGGAGCCCGCGTTCCCGGAAGACGCGCTTCTCCGTCTCTAAGTGTAACTCCGGCCGTTGCTAGCGCGGCTATCCGGGATCTTTATCCGTTGCGGTTCACACTGAGTTGATCTTACACAAGGACATTGGTGCAGGGAGGCGGCCGCAGCCTACTAAACCGTGTGCTGGCCGGATATCTTCAGTGCAAAGGCATAGGTCCGCGCCGTATCCTTTAAAGAGTCAAAATGCCCCGACGAACCGCCGTGTCCGGACTCGGGGCAGAGAGCTATTCCGCCGCTGGCGGAAGATGCAAAGATTGCTTGGTGCCAAGCAAAGAATCGATGAGCACAAAGTCCCCGCCGTCGGCGCTGCGCAACTGATCGTTGGCATTGAGGAACTCAAGGCCGTACACCGAACCATCTGGAGCAATGTCGATCAACAGCTCTTCACTGATGCGAAGAGTTTGAACTTCTGTTGAGGGCTCTCTCAGCCTCATATAGGCTACGTTGTGGCTTGGATCATAGGTCAGCTTCATGGGGTCAGACTCCTAGAGCCTAGAAATACTTCACAATCACGGTAATAACCAGCCAGTCACCGTCTTCGAAGACGCCGTAGGCTTCAATTTGTTTGGTTGAATAAGGTTTACCACGCCAAACGCCCTGATAATTGAAGTTCCGCCGGAAGCCATGCCGCCCAAATTGGGCAGGGAATTGTTCGCCATCGATCACGGTCCTTTCGATTTCGGCTTCCGTCGTGCCGCGTTCGGCCATCCGATCACGGGCATGTGGGTGTAGTCGTGGCATGTCAAACCCCCGCCTTGCCCGCGATCTTCAGCGCAAAGGCATAAGTCAGCGCGGTGTCCTTCAGCGATTCAAAGCGGCCTGACGATCCGCCGTGCCCGGCGCCCATGTTGGTTTTAAGAAGCACGAGATTTGAGCTTGTGTTGTGCTCGCGCAGCTTGGCGATCCATTTGGCCGGCTCCCAATAGGTGACGCGCGGATCGGTGAGACCTGCAACTGCGAGAATGTGCGGGTAAGCTTTGGCCGCCACGTTGTCATAGGGCGAATAGGCTTTGATCCAGGCGAACTCCTCGGCACTCGTTAGCGGGTTACCCCACTCGGGCCACTCGGGCGGCGTCAAGGGAAGGTCCTTGTCGAGCATGGTGTTCAAGACATCGACGAACGGAACTTCGGCGAATGATGCCGAGGAAGAGATCAGGCGCCATGTTGGCAACTGCACCCATCGAGCATGCCGCCGGCCGACCCGCCTTGCGCGACGATGCGGCCGCGTTTGGTGAGACCTTGCGCGGCAAGATACTCGCCAGCCGCAATGAAGTCTGTGAAGGTGTTGACCTTCGACTTCATTTTGCCGTTCGTGTACCAGCGGTAGCCCTTGTCTTTTCCGCCGCGAATGTGGGCGATGGCGTAGATGAACCCGCGATCGACGAGCGAGAGGCGCGCTGTTGCGAAGGCGGCGGGCATCGAGATGCCGTAAGCGCCGTAGCCGTAGAGCAGCACGGGCGCTGAGCCGTCGAGCGGCGTTGATTTTTTGTACAGAAGCGTGACGGGAACGGTTTCGCCATCCGCGGCCGGCGCGAACACGCGGCGCGTGACGTAATCTTGCGGGTTGTGGCCGCTTGGCACGTCCTGGCGTTTGCGGAGCGATGCGTTCGCGCGTCGCCATGTCGTAGTCGTAGGTCTCGGCCGGTGTCGTCATTGACGAGTAGGTGATGCGCAGGTTTGTGGTGTCGAATTCGAGGCCCGCCGACATGCCGAGCGCATAGGCTTCTTCGTCGAAGGCGATGGCGTGTTCGTTCTCAGTGTCCGCGAAATTGTGGTCGAACTCATGAACCGGGGTCTCTTTGAGCGGCGTGATGACGATACGCGGTAGCCCGTCTTCCCGTTCGAGCCTTGTCATGAAGTTTCCAAACACCGCCGTCTCGATAATCAAACGCCCCGGTTTATGCGGCACGATCTCGATCCAGTTTTCTTCTTGCGCATAATGGCAAGGCACGGCGGCAATGCGAAAGTCTTCTGAATCGTTCGAGTTTGTCGTGATGATAAAATAATATGAGTGATGCTCGACGCCGTACTGGTGCCCTTTGCGCCGCGCCGCTATCAGCCGGGGCTCGCTTTCGGGGTCGTCGGAATCGATGGTGCGGACTTCGCTCGTCTCGTGGTCGTGGATTTCGATGCAGATAAACTTCTGCGATTGCGTGGCAGATAACCCGACGTAAAAGCCGATGTCCTTTTCTTCGTAGATGAGCACGTCGGAGCTGACGGGCGTGCCGATGGTGTGGCGGTAAACGTAGAGCGGACGGTGATTGTCATCGACGCGCACGTAAATGAGCGTCTTGCCGTCGCGCGCCCATACCATGTCTCCGCGCGTGTCGGGAATTTCGTCGCCAAGCGTTTCTCCCGTTTCAGCATCGCGGATGCGGATGGTGTAAAGCTCCGAGCCTTTATCGTCAGTCGCGTAGGCTAAGAGTTTGTGATCGAGCGAATGGGTCGAGCCGCCCAAGTGCCAATAGGATTTGTCTTTGGCTTCCGCGTTACCGTCGAGCAGGATCTCAGGCTCATCGACGTTGCCGCCGCGTTTGATGCGGCACATCTGGGCGTACTGGCCGCCTTTAACGAAGCGCGGGAAATACTCATATGGGCCGTGTCGCGTCGGCACCTGACGATCGTCTTCTTTGAGGCGCGCTTTCATCTCTTTGAAGAGCGTGTCTTGCAGGTCTTGCGTGTCCGCGAGGCCGGCTTTCATGAAGGCGTTCTCGGCGTCGAGGTAACTGCGGATTTCGGGATCGAGGACGGAGGGATCGCGCATCACCTCCTGCCAGTTGTCAGCCCGGAGCCAAGCGTAGTCGTCGGTGAGCGTGATGCCGTGATGGGATGAAACTGCGGGTGCGCGGTGGGCCTGCGGGGGAGTTGTCGAGGTGAAATCGGACGGCGTATCGGACATGGATGAAACTGCGCCTTGGGTTTGAGTACGTAGGGTTTGAGTGCGGGAGGCCAGACGGACCTAGCACGACAGCACCGCCCTCGGTATTTTCATCGGGTTGCGCAAGTCAGCGCCAAGAATTAGCGATGTCAACAAATGGCAAAGACGTATTGTTGACAATTGAATTCGAATGTTGTCCTAAGACTTGCAGTCTCCATGCTGATTAGGGGTGGGGTGCTGCGAGCATAATTCGAGAGTTGACGGTAGATCCAAGGGTTAGATCTCGAACGCCGCTCAACAGTGAAGACTATCCTGGGTATTACTCGCGCCGCAAAGGCGTATACATTGGAAGGAATAGGGGATGGAAGGCGCAGGCCCACCCGATCTTGTAAATATTACGGCGACCATTGTTGCCGCCTATGTCAGCAACAACTCCATTTCATCGGGTGATCTTCCCGGTTTGATCGCCGAGACGCATGCCGCCTTGAGCCGTGCCGCCGGACGGGCTGCTCCAATCGAGCGTGAAGACAACAGGCCCAAGATCGCGGTCAAAAAGTCCGTCATGGCGGACTACATCATCTGTCTTGAAGACGGCAAAAAATTTAAGTCGCTGAAGCGGCACTTGCGCACCCACTACAACCTGTCGCCGGAAGAGTATCGCGAAAAGTGGGGCCTGCCGCACGACTATCCGATGGTTGCGCCGAACTATGCGCGCGCCAGGTCGGATCTTGCAAAGAAGATGGGCCTCGGTACGCGCCGCGATTGATCCGTCGCTTGGCATACAACGCTTGGCATACAGGGAGGCCATGAGGCTCGCTAGACGCGGGCCTTTCCTTTTTGTGAGCCGATCCTATGAGACAAGTCCTGCTGACGTTCGATACATTCTAGTTCGTGAAGTGCGGCTTTCTCGGCGCGTAAGTATCGCGAGAGCTGTTGATGCCGGGCGACGTCGTAGGCCCAATGTCCGGCATGTGCGCGGCATCGCTCCTGACGCAGGGCCTTCTCAAGCCGGCGGACAGTCCCGCGGCGTCCGGCGGTCGAGACATCAGCTATTTCATGAGGCCATGCGGCAAGCAGCCGTTGAAGATCGCCGCATCGTTTCTGCGTGTTAAACGCAATGCCAGCTGGCTGAGGTGCAGGCTTGCTGCGGGTACGTCTGATCTGTTCCATGCCCCCATGATCACCTGCTCCCAGAGGGCGGGGATAAATTTGCTGATAATTTTTCGGCAGCATGGTGAATGCAAAATCAAATTCGTTTGCCGGGCAAAGGCCTTTACGGATTTGCGTACATTTGGCTGCAGATTTGAGGTGTGTGCCGTATCATAGAAAATATTGAGAAGGTCGATCGGGTGCGTTCACATGCTTCAGTCGCCACAAGAATTTCTAGAAACGGCCGAATTAGAGGATTTCCCCCCTGTAACGTATGATGGTGCCGCATACGCTGCCGCCCTCGAAGCGCGGCGGATTATCGAGATGGCTGTATTCTGGGTGCTAGGTGCCGGTTGCCTTAACCGGTCTTGCGACGCCGGGCCCGAGCCAAGCCTTATCCAGGCACGCCACGTCTCGATGTATCTGGCACACGTCGCTTGCCGGATGTCTCTGAGCGACGTTGGCAGGCTTTATGCCCGCGACCGCACAACGGTTGCTTACGCATGCGCGGCCATCGAAGACCGGCGCGACGACCCTAAATTCGATCGTGCATTAGAGCTTCTCGAATTGGCCGTTCCCGTGATGGCGGAACGTCCGGCGGCTTACCGGCTTCCATTCGGACAACAGGATTGAAAACATGAGTGAGACGAAACGCGGCTTTGCGCCAAATTCCGAAGCTGGTGGGCACAACACTCGTGGCGACAGGACTGGCGGCCAAATGCATGTCAGGCCTGTCGTGAATGGCGATGAAAGCCCGCTCTCGTGGCTCGTGCGGCGCAAAGACAAAGAGGGCCGCCCGCTGATTTCGCATGCAGAGTTCGACGCCGGCGAACGGCTTCGCGCCGATTTTTATTTCTCGCAAATGACGCCGCGGGTAACGGGAAACTGGACGGGAGTGTCGATCGATAAAAATGCGCGGCGGGCGGCACCAGGTTTCGGGGTCGAACTGGCGGACAACATTGTCGCCGCGCGCGAGCGTGTGCGCTTAGCATTGCGTGCGGCCGGCCCGGAACTGGCTGGCATTCTGATTGATGTGTGCTGCTATTTGAAGGGGCTTGAGTTTTTGGAGAAAGCCTCGGGCTGGCCGCAGCGCTCCGGCAAGATCGTTCTGCAAATCGCACTGGCCCGGCTGGCCCGGCACTATGGGTTGGTGCGGGATTGCGGTGCTTATGGCAGCGCACGTCCGGTGCGCGTCAATCATTGGGGCGCGGAAAACTACAAGCCGCGCATCGAGCCAGATCAACCTTGATCGGCAGGTTCGTCTGCGGCGACAGCACGCGCATCGGCGCGGATGCGTTCGACCATGGAAGCAAGGCCGTTCGAGCGCTGCTGTGTCAGGTGATCCTTGAGGCCAAGTTCCGCGAAAAGCTTTTGTGCGTCGATGGCCAGAATTTCATCTGCCGTCTTGCCTTCGTAAATGGCAAACAATACGGCAATAAGTCCCTGGACGATGAGCGCATCGCTTGCGCCCCGCATCGAAAGCTTGTCGCGTCCGCCGCCGCCCGCTGGAATACGATCAGTCACCAGCCAAACTTGACTGGCGCAGCCGCGCACTTTCGTGGCTTCGGTTCTGAGGTCTTGCGGCAATTCGGCAAGTTCGCGGCCAAGTTCGATCACGTAACGGTAGCGGTCTTCCCAGTCGTCGAGGACGCTGAAATCGGATTTGATATTTTCGAGTGTCATGTTGCGCCTTGTGCGGGCGGGCCAGTACGGCACCACCATTGATCAACACATAGGCGCTGGTGCGGCCCGCCTGCAAGTCTTGCAAGGGTTAGCCGCCCGATTAGCCGCGCTTTTGGTCAGGTTTTCCGCGCCAAGCCGGTTTTAAATCGCCGGGTGTCAGCGTGTTGACTTGTGGAGTCTTTTGTTCCCGGAGCGGGTGTAGAAACGGATATGGCGCCTGTCTCGAAGTTAGCTTCACCATTTTCCGTCATCATGTCGTAGGCCAATTTTGCGCCGAACTCGGCTTTCTTCAGGAACTGATCCCAGAGCGTGGAACTTTGAGTGCATGTCGCGGCATTGCGATCACAAAACGTGACGGCCCAATTGGCAGCCAGAGCTGCGCGATTGTACAGCATCTCTTGCTGTTCGCGGTCTGCCGGTAGCAGCGCTATGCCAACGGCGGCAACAACCGCCAATTTGAAAAGTCCCATCGTCCAAACTCCGAACTCGTTGCAAGCACAGTCTCAAGATGCCGCCCGCAACGGCCTTCCATACGATTGAGCGGTAACCCTACCAAGCTTTGCTCAAAAGAACGCGTCTGCAGGCGCTGCAATTCGAATTGGTTTTGCGCCAAGTTTGGAACGCATTTGTCTGAAATTTTAAATACCGGACGCCGCGCGCAAATTAGCCCTGAAACGCCGGTATTTCTACGGTTAATGCCTCGTTAACGGCCGCGCGACATACTCGAAATGAAAACGGGCACTCGAAAAAATTTAGAGCTGAAGCGGACCGGCCATGCTGCAAAATTTAACGTCACTTCGCGCGCGCATGGCGGGAAGCGCATTTTTCGTACTTGGCGCAGTTGTGGCGGCCAATCTCTTTTTCTTTCAGGAGAAGCGCCGCGTCAGCCCGGTTGAAACAGCGGCGCTGACTGCGAAGATGACTCAAGATAGCCAAGCCGCGCAGACCTACGCCAACGGCGCGCCGATCGTATTGCGTCCGGCTGGAGGAGCTACAACACAAATGCAGATACGATCACCGGCTATTGCCCCGCCCAATTCCGATTCCGCGATGAGCCGGGCCGACGTAGTCCGGGGCATTCAGCGCGAACTCGACACGCGCGGCTATGCGCCCGGCGCACCGGATGGCGTACCCGGGTTGGTCACAAGAGCCGCCATCATGGCGTTCGAACACGACAACGGCATTGCGCTGACGGGAGAGCCGACACAGGAGCTCTTGGGCCGGATCGTGCTCGGTGCAGCGGTACCGGCTGTTGCGCGGCCTGGAAAGCCGGAAGTGAAGGGAACTGAGGCGGCCGCCGTGGTCAAGGCCGTCGCCCAATCACTTGCCGCACAGGGTTATGCCGTGGCAAAGTCAGAGGGTGGGGTCGATACGACTCTCGTGAAAGCCATTCGCGATTTTGAAGAAGTTCAAAAACTCCCCGGCACCGGGCGTATTTCGGCCGCCCTTGTCAGCCGTCTCCTTCGTTTGCAGGGTCAGACGCGGGCCGCCGCACAGCGCTAATTGGTTTGGTGGCGCCGGCGTGTGCGGTAAAGTCATGCGCTGGGAACTTGGTACAAGATGCGCTTGAAATCAGAGTTTTGGGTAAAAGCCTACATTCGCCGTTGTGCGGTAGGGGGCGCGCCGGCCGTGGTCGTGCGTCATGGCGATGATGACGCCGGGGCTATTTATATCCGGATTTCGCGGCTCGATGGCAGCGCGGCACTCTTTGGTCCAGCGCCGGCTGGATTGAGCGACTCCGATGCCGACCGGCGCTGGGTTTCGCTATTGAGCGACGGCTTTGCACCGGAGGCAGATGTGCAGCGCTATTTGGACCGCGAGTCGGGCTACGACATTGATCTTTGGATCGTCGAGGTCGAAGACCGGCAGGGGCGCGATTTTCTCGGCGACGATCTCATGCGTGACGGACGTGGCCATTAACCGGCCTTTAAGACGTTTACCCCTCAATTCGACATAAGCGCTGATTCTGGCGGACGCAGCGCTGTTCCAATGTTCGATCCTGCGAAAAGGGTGATCGATCATGAGCCTGGTCACGATGGAAATGGACGCCGATCACGGCCACGAGCCGAATAGTGGGGCCTAACATGGCGACCATACTTGAGTTCCGGACCGGCATTCGTGCTGAACCGTATTCACTGAGCAATCACGGGAGCCGCAAAACGTCGGCGGAAATCGTCTTCTTTCCGGGCGTGCGCTACGAGCGATGGCAAGACGCCCCGTCACAGGAAAAGTCAAAGCGCAGGCCGAAAAAGCGCGACAAGCTTGAGCTTCGTGATTGAGCTAAAAAAAGTTTGGCTCGCAAACGGTTGCGCCGCTCAATAAGACTTCGGCCCGCATGACACTTGAGTCAATGCCGCTTCAGTCTCGGCACGATAGGCCATGCCGCGATCGGGCGCGCGAACTACGATCAGCCCTTGACGCGCTGCAACCGTTAAAGGCGCTTGACCGGCGTTGATGATCCCTTTGGCTTCGGGTGTCAGTCCCATAAACCGGTCATCGGCAGGAACGATTGTGAGCGCGATTGCTGTCTCGCGCCCTGGAGATGCCGCGGCGAAATAGGCGCTCGAGCCATCGGGATTGAAAATACCAAGTGTCCAGCCGTGATCCGGCAACTTGGCGATGACCTCTACCGGCCCGCTTGAGGTATCGAAGTGGCAGATCGCATGGCGCGCGTCCGGCGACATAAACGGGAGAGGTTGCTGGCCGGGTGCGACGGGCGGCAACATAGCCATTTTGTTGATTTGGAGTGATGGCGTCAGGCGTGCGTAAGCGGAGTTGGACGTTTCGTTCATGGCGATGAGTGTCGCCAGGATATGCACCACACCCACTGCCGCCGGGATCGCTGCAAGAAAGCGCCAGTTGAGCAACCGCGTGTCAGAGCGTTGCTTCATGAACAGTTTTCCCGGCGGATCGTTGGCGTCAACTTGTGACGGCCGCCGCGCTCTTCTTCAGACAGCCCCGTTGCAGGATCTAGAATTGTGAAAACGAGAGCTAGGCGTCCGGCGCCACCCGTCGGCAGCCAATTGCCCGGGCGTGCATCGCGCCCGAGTGTTATAATATACGAACCGTCGGGATTAGCGGCAACGGTGTCGCTCGTGAAGGCATAGCGTGCGGCGTCGTTGGCAATCAGTTTGCCGCGCTGGTCAAAAATCGAAATGCTCCACCACATGCCGGCTGCGTAGGGGCCTTCGATGAGGTAATCGCATGACGAATGCAGGTAGGCGCCAAACGAGTCTGTGTTGGCTTGAAAGACGCCCGCTGCGTCTGACGACAATTGCAGAATGCCGTTTTTGACGATGTGCGCGCGCGTATAGGGATCGGCGTCCGCTTGACCGGCGTGTCGCCAATGGATCCAAGGCCCATACGCGTCAGTTGATATCCGCGAACCGGTGTTGATCATAATCCGGCTCGAATACAGTCCGGATGTCAGGACCATGACGGCCGTCAGTCCAAGCGCAACAATCCGTGTTACGGTTGCGGTGAGGCTTCTCATCGCGCTTTTGAGCGAGCTCATGCTCGGATTTTCAGTTCCGCTAATTGCCACGGCGCGCAGGCTCCTGGGCTTTTTGCGGCGGAACGGCCGGTTCCAAAGACTTTGACTTTGCGGCGGCCGCGGATTGTTTTGCGGAATTTGTTTCGAGCGAACCCTGAGCCGTGTCCGGACCTGCGCCGCCGCCTGCCGCGCGCTTATCGGGCTTAGTGTCTGGCTTGGTATCTGGCTGGCCTTCTGTCTTGTTCTCGGGCTTAGCGCCGGATTTCTCTTCAGGGCGCAGTTGTGGAGCGGCGGACGGTGGCTGTACCGCAGCTGGCGCCTGACCGCTTCCGGACGTAGGAGGAGGTTGTTGCTGACCGGGTGCAGGCGTCGTCGAAAGTCCCGCTGGCTGCACAACGGGCGGCGGCTCTGCAATGCCGCCAGCCTTGCGTAGAGCCTGCGCCAACTTAGTCAACGCAAGACGCGTGCGCTCGGAGAGAATGCTCGCGGTTCGTTTTGTTCCGTCGGGTGAGTTTTGGTCTTGTTGCGAAACAACGCCAGCTGCGATCTCAGCTTTTTTCTCTTCCGCCAAGCGTTGCTGCTCTGCGATGAGCGCGGGATGGGGCTCAATGCCAGGGATGGTTGGAATGTTCATGTCGGTATGCGCGATCTTCATGAACGTGTTCCAGATGGGTGCTGCATATTGCCCACCTGTCACGCCGCGCTCGCCACCCGACATGGCGCGGTTGTCGTCGTTGCCAAGCCAGACGCCTGCCACGTACTTTCCAGTGAAGCCGACGAACCACGCGTCCTTCGGGCCGGTTGACGTTCCCGTCTTGCCGGCAACGTGCGTGAATTCAAGTGCAGCGCGTGTTCCCGTACCTTCGGTTACAACTTTCTGCATCATATAGTTCATCTGTTCGGCCACCTTGCGGCTGACCACTTGGGGTGCCGGCTTCTCGTCGCGCTCGCGCGAATAGAGGAGTTCGCCTTTACTGGTCGTGATGTCCAGGATACCGAATGGCTTGGCGAGTTTGCCGCCGTTGGCGTATGTGGCAACGCCGCCGACGTGTTCGATGACGGTGATGCCGCCGTCGCCGAGAGCCATGGAACAGGATTTCTTGACGCCTGTGATGCCAACGCGCTTGGTCATGTCGATGACCTTTTCGCGCCCGACGTCGAAGGAAAGTTCGGCGGCGACAGTGTTGAACGACTTTGCGAGGCCAAGCCACAGCGGCATGCTTTGTCCGGTGCCATGTCCGCCGCCGTAATTCTGCGGCGACCAGCCTCTCGGACCGCACGAACGCGAGCTGTCGCGCACTTTTGTTTCCGGGTTGTAGCCGTTCTCAAGGGCTGTCGCGTAAACGTAGACTTTGAAGGAAGAGCCCGGCTGGCGTTTGGCTTTGGTGGCGCGGTTGAATTGATTCTCGCCGTAGTCCTGGCCGCCGACGATGGCGCGCACGGCCCCATCCGTTTCCATGACGACCATGGCTCCGGCGCCGATATTCATGTTGCGGCCTTCAGCGGCGATTGCGGCGCTCATCGTTTCGTCAGCCTGGCGCTGAAGCTTCATATTGACGGTGGTGCGGGCGGTCAGAACGTATTGCCCTTTGCCTTCAGCTAAGCGTTGCACTTCTTCGAAGGCCCAGTCGAGAAACCACTCAGGGCTATTTGAGTTCGAATGGTCGATGGTTTTGGCCGGATTCATGCGGGCGGCGTGAACTTGCCCGGCAGTGTAGAAGCCGGCTTCGACGAGATTATCGAGAACTTCGCTGGTACGCGCTCGCGACGACGCCAAATTGACGTGGGGGGCATATTTTGCCGGCGCTTTGAAGAGGCCAGCCATAAGCGCGGATTCGGCCATGGTGACTTCGCGCACGGTTTTGCCGAAGTAAAACTGAGCGGCCGCCTCGACGCCGAAAGCGCCGCCGCCCATGTAAGCACGGTCGAAATAGAGTTTGAGAATTTCGCGTTTGGTGTAGCGGCTTTCGAGTAGGAAGGAGAGGAACAGCTCCTTGACCTTGCGCTCGATTGAACGTTCGGAGGAAAGAAATAAGTTTTTGGCAAGCTGCTGCGTGAGCGTTGATCCGCCCTGCACAACGTCGTTGGCTTGGATGTTGGTCAGCAGCGCGCGTGCGGTACCATAGAAGTCGACGCCGATATGCTCGAAGAAGCGGCGGTCTTCGGTTGCGAGTGTCGCTTTGATGAGGGCGTCGGGAATGTCATCGAGCGGCACGGCATCGTTGTGCAGGATGCCGCGCTTGCCAAGTTCGTTGCCGTCGGCATCCAGAAGCTTAACCGCGAACTTGCCGGTTGAAAATTTGCTTTCGTCGAATTCGAGGAGCGCGGGCAATGCCGCAGCGTAGAGGATTATGAAGCTGCCGGTTGCGAGAGACACGGTTTCCGACAAGGCTTCGTTGAGCAAGCGCTGCCAGCCGGTCAGCGTAAATCGCGCGAACCAGCTGGAGCCTGCGTTCCAGACGTCTTTGAGCCACGACCATGCTTCGGTCAGGCCGGAGTTGATTTTGGAATCAAGCCCAAGCCGCCAGTTAAAGCGCCGGTCGCGTCCGCCGAGTTCTTGAAACCAGTCGTTCAATCGGTCGTGCCTTGTTTTGGGCCCATGCTGGTCCGGGTTTGAGGTTCGCCCTCGCGTCCGGGTTCGAAACGGGTAAAAGACCGCATTACAACTCCCACGTTTTGTCTCCTAAGGCGACCAAATTGTGATTATTTGGCGGTACCTGGGCGTGGGGGAGCGGAGATCACCGAATTGAGCGAAAAAGACAAGCCATTTTGGCAGACAAAGACGCTGGAACAAATGTCGAAAGCCGAGTGGGAATCACTGTGCGACGGCTGTGCGCGCTGTTGTCTCGTCAAGCTCGAAGATGAAGATACAAGTGAGATCCATCTAACGCGGCTCTCGTGCAAACTGTTGCATGTCAGAACGTGCCGCTGCACCAATTACGAGAACCGCTTCAGCCTGATGCCCGATTGTATCGAAATCACGGTCGAAAAGGTGCGCGAGTTAAAATGGCTGCCGCAGACCTGTGGATATCGCGTGATCGCGGAAGGGCGCGATCTGGCGTGGTGGCACCCGCTGATTTCCGGCACGCAGGACACCGTGCATGAAGCTGGCATTTCCGTATCTGGCTTCGCCATGAGCGAAGCGCGCGTCAAAGAGGCGAACTACGGCCGCTACATCATTGAGGATTTCAAACCGGAGTAAAGCAGCGGGCAATAGGCAATGGGGAATTGGCAACAGGGTTAACGGGTTGCTGAAAATAATTTCATCCCCGGGGGTCTGGGCGGGGGTATCATGGAGAGTTTGCCAGTAGAGTTAAGATAAGATCATGTAATGGCTAAATAAAAATCAAAAATTTTGAGCAAGACCCGTTGACAGCGCGCCGCTCCTACTGTATAGTTTCTGTATAGTGCGAAATGTGACTGGAGTTAACCTCCGGTCTTTCGCAAATACATCGCGCCAGTGGGCATCACTCCAGTGACGGGTGATCTCGAAATTTCAGAAAAAACATAGATCGAAGAGGCGCCATGGCTTTGTCAGCGGCCCTAAAGGCGCGTCTGCAGCGTCTCTATCTCGATGCGGACACGCCCTACACCGCGCTCGTCGCGGAGAGCGGGCTCAACCGGTTCGCATTCCAAAACCTGGTCAAGGTTGAAGATTGGGGAAAGCGGCCGGCGGCGGCGAAGAAGCCGAAGGCGGCACCCGAGACGGGAGCGACTGGAGCTGACAACGCTGCGGGCGCTGGGCCTGGGGACGATAGGGCTGGGGACGATGGGGCCAAAGCCAAACTCCGAACTGCGAAGGGTGGCAGCAAACGCAAGACCCTGAAGCGGAAGCTGACGCCGAGCCCAACCGGATTGTTGAAGCTCGTCTACGGCACAATCGAAAAAGAGCTCGGCAAGCTTGAACGGCAGTCGGGTCTCGAAAGCCAGGATCGCGAGCGCGCCTCGCGGGCCTTGTCGCAAGTGGTCAACAGTTTGGAGAAAGCCGTGGAGATGCAACGCGAGATCGCAAAAGACAAAAAACGTGGAGGCGGGGTGAAAGACAAGGAAACGCTGAGATATGCGGAAGACATGCGCCGCCAGATTGCTGAACGCATTGAACAACTCCGCGGAACTCGGACAGTCACAAAGTGATGCGGCGGAGCTGACGGACGCCGAACTCGAATTCTTGATCAGCGATTGGCAAGCGTGGGCCCGCGACGACCAGCTGCCGCCGGACACCTTAGCAAGCGGAGAGTCCTGGCGGGTTTGGGTGCTGCTCGGCGGGCGCGGATCGGGAAAAACGCGGGCCGGTGCCGAATGGATCAGAGAACAGGCGACGGGTGTATCGAGTTGGGGCCGCGAACCAGCGCGCATCGCGCTCGTCGGAAAGACGATCGGCGATGTGCGCAATGTCATGATCGAAGGCGTTTCGGGGTTGCTCGCGATTTCGCCGCCGAAACAGCGCCCGCACTTTGAACCGTCGAAGCGGCGGCTGACGTGGGAGAACGGCGCTATTGCGGAAATGTTTTCGGCCGACGAGCGCGATGGATTGCGCGGGCCGCAATTTCATTTCGCTTGGTGCGATGAGCTGGCGAAATGGCGCGAAGGCGAAAAGGCGTGGGACATGCTGCAGTTTGGATTGCGGCTGGGAGACAATCCGCAGGTTGTGGTGACGACGACGCCGAGGCCGCACGCCTACTTGAAAAAGATCATGAGCGATACGGCGTCGGTCACGGTGAAATTATCGACGGCGGATAATGCGAATAATTTGGCTCCTGCGTTTCTAGCTGAGATGCAGCGGCGGTACGCAAATACCGACATCGGCCGGCAGGAGTTGTTCGGCGAAGTCGTGGACGATATCGCGTCCGCCTTGTGGCGGCGGCATTGGATCGATGAGGCTCGGGTCGAGAACGCGCCCGAAATGCGGCGTGTCGTCGTCGCGCTCGATCCGCCGGTGACGGCGACGGTGTCGTCCGACGCGTGTGGGATTGTGGTGGCGGGCCTTGGCGCGGATGGGCGCGCCTATGTGCTGGCCGATCGCACAGTGCAGGGGCGCGAGGCGCAGGTTTGGGCGCAGGCGGCGCTTGGAGCGTATGACGATTTTGAAGCCGATAGATTGGTTGCGGAAACGAACCAGGGCGGCGATCTCGTGGTTGCAGTGCTGCAGCAGTTTCGTAAAGAGCTGCCGGTGCACCAAGTGAAGGCAACGCGCGGCAAGTGGATCCGTGCGGAACCGGTGGCCTCTCTCTATGCGCAAGGGCGCGTGGTGCATGTTGGCCGGTTCGAGGCGCTTGAAGATCAGTTGTGTGCGTTTGGCTCTGATGGGCTGGTGAAGGGCCGTTCGCCGGACCGGGTTGACGCACTTGTTTGGGCGGTGACGGTGTTGATGCTGAGCGACGGCGCGGTGCCAAGAATGCGGGTGGTGTGAAGTTGGCAATAGGCAATCGGCAATAGGCAACCGGAGTTGCCGGTCTGCTGTGGCCGCATCGTCCTACCTCGTCGTGAATGGCGAGGAAAGCCGGCGCATATTTTAAAGGAAATCTCGTATGGCGTTTTTACCGGAGGCGTTTGCGCGCCTCATGCCCGGCCGCGTTCGTGCGCGCTCTTCGGTTGCGTTCGGCAACTCCCCTGCAGGGAGCCGGCCGCCGAACGCGGAAGAAAAGGGTAGCAGAACCGGCGCGCTGATTGCCTTCGAGCAATTGGGCGAACCTGTTTGGAGCCCGCGCGATTACGGTCACTTTGCGCGCGAAGGCTTCATGCAGAACGCGATTTTGTATCGCTCGGTGCGTATGATTGCGGAGGCGGCGGCATCTATTCCGTTGCTCGTTTATGAGGGCGGCGAGGAGCTTGAGGATCATCCGCTGATTGATCTTCTGCGCCAGCCGAGCCTCGATCATACGACGATTGATTTTCTCGAGAGCTGGTACGGCTTTCTGCTTGTTGCGGGCAACGCTTATGTCGAAGCGGTGGCCTTGGATGGCACACTTCGCGAATTGCACATCCTGCGCCCCGACCGGATGAAGGTGATCCCGGGGCCGGACGGATGGCCGGAAGGTTATGAGTATACGGCGGGCGGGCAATCGATCCGCTTCATGGACGAAGCGGTGCCGGGTGTGCGCCCGATCCTGCACGTTAAAATGTTTCATCCGGCGAACGATCACTACGGCATGAGCCCGATTGAGGCGGCGAGCGTCGCCATCGACATCCACAACGAGGCGTCGAAATGGAACAAGGCGCTCCTCGATAATTCGGCGCGGCCGAGCGGGGCGCTGGTTTATGCGGCCGCGAACGGCCAGATGACGGGCGAGCAGTTTCAGCGCCTGAAGGACGAACTGGAAACAAGTTATCAAGGGGCGCGCCACGCCGGCCGCCCGCTACTTTTAGAAGGCGGCTTGGACTGGAAGCCGCTGAGTTTGTCGCCGAAGGATATGGATTTCATCGAGGCCAAGAATTCGGCGGCGCGCGAAATTGCGCTGGCGATGGGCGTGCCACCGCAGCTGTTAGGAATTCCCGGCGACAGTACGTATTCGAATTACGCCGAGGCGCAGCGGGCATTTTGGCGAGGGACTGTTTTGCCGCTGGTCAACCGCATGTCGCGGGCGTTTGGCAGTTGGCTGTCGCCGGCATTTGGCAGTGTTCTGGAGGTCAGACCCGATCTGGATAGCGTTGAAGCCTTGAACCCTGAGCGCGAGGCCTTGTGGGCGAGGTTGGATGCGGCGAGCTTTCTGACGGAAGACGAAAAGAGAGTCGCCGCGGGGTATGGGCCTCATTCTGATGGCGCTTCCGACACTCCTTCGTCGCGCCGGCCGGAAGCGCAGAAGTATTCCCCCGATCAGCCGCGCGTGCCCGCGGGCGACCCCGATGGCGGGCAGTGGACCGATGGGGGAGGTGGTGGGGGTGGTGGCGCTTACATTGATAGTAGCGACTTTGGCGCGGCTCAAGTCGCACAGAATAATCGAGGAAGGGGAACGGTCTCGCTTCGCGCTGGGGGTCAAACATTTGAAGCCACACCTGCGCAGGTCATGAGGTTGTCGAATGCTACCAATGCCGCAAACGGCGCTGTTGCAAGGGTTCGTGAGATTGATCCAAATTGGCGGCCGAGCCCGAGCGTATATGAAAGTGCAGAAGGCGCCATTCGCGCACGTGAGGCGGAAGCTGCGGAAGCGTTAGCCCGATTTGCGGAAATCCTAGGCGACGCGATCCCTAATGTGACTCCGGCTTGGGGTGTGAACCGCCTTCGAAAGGAACTAAATGTACAAGGGTATACGTTCACTGGACCAACCAGAGATCCTGGCATCAATTTAAGGAATTCGCGGACCGGCGAGGAAGTGCGAATTATGAACAAGCCTCTGCAGGGGCCATCGAGGACAGAGTCTCTACAAAAGTTCTACAACCAGCACTACTACCGGTATCGTTCAGGCGATGACCAGCGCTGGGGATCTCCTGTAACCATTCCCGACAAGTAATTTTCGTTGGTTTCATTTGAGGAGAGAATGTCAATGCAAACTGAATTGGAAGCAAGAATTCTTTCGGAATTGGAAGAGGCAGGTGAAGAGAATATTCCAACACTTGCAAATACCGTTTTTGAACCGACGGGCAGCACAGATGAAAGTGCTGAATTGCGTGATGCATTAACACGCTTAGTGATTGATGAATATGTCAGGGTCGCCGTAGTACGTGACGAGTTAAAGCGTCTGACCGAAATGAGCAAAGAGGTTTCATTACAAATCGTTTCTGACCTTGATGTTCATCTTGTTTTCAAGTCAGGCAATTTTCATTGGACCGGAGGTCCGCGACCCTGGCCGGAAATCGTAACTACGGCGCTTGGAAAAAGACTTGGGCGGGAGATCTTGGAGGCGCGGGGCTACCAATGGTGGCGCAATAAGAGCTAATTTACGCCGAAGCGCAGCGGGCGTTTTGGCGAGGCACTGTTTTGCCGCTGGTCAATCGCATGACGCGCGCGTTTGGCAGTTGGTTGTCGCCGGCATTTGGCAGTGTACTGGAGGTGCAGGCCCGACCTCGATAGCGTTGAAGCTTTGAACCCGGAACGCGAGGCGCTGTGGGCGAGGTTGGATGCGGCGAGCTTTCTGACGGAAGATGAGAAGCGCGCGGCGGCGGGGTATGGGGCTTCTTCCATTGCGTTTGGCAACTCTCCTTCGTCGAGCCGGCCGCCAAACGCAGTGACGCCGGAAGCGCGGAAGTATTCACCCGATCAGCCGCGCGTGCCGGCGGGCAGTTCCGATGGCGGGCAATGGACGGATGGGGGTGGCGGAAGTTTCGCCGACATTGATCGTGGCGACGATATTGGCGCATCGGGCGCGGCTCAAATAGCACAGAATAATCGAGGAAGGGGAACGGTCTCGCTTCGCGCTGGGGGTCAAACATTTGAAGCCACACCTGCGCAGGTCATGAGGTTGTCGAATGCTACAAATGCATCAAACGGCGCTGTTGCCAGGGTTCGTGAGATTGATCCAAATTGGCGGCCGAGCCCGAGTGCATACGAGAGTGCAGAAGGCGCCATTCGCGCGCGTGAGGCAGAAGCTGCGGAGGCGCTGGTCCGCTTTGAGACGTTGCGCGGCGACGCTATTCCAAAGACGAATCCGTCTTGGGGCGTAAATAGGTTAAGGAAAGAATTGAACGATCAGGGATACATATTCGAAAAACCAACAAGGTCGCCTGGCCTTCTGTATAGGAACCCTGAGACCGGTGAAGAGGTTCGTATAATGGATCGGCCACGACAACGATACAGCACTGATACTGATCAGAAACATAACAATGACTATTATTACCGCTATAGGCCTGGCCGGGGCAAGCAGGAAGGCACACACATTACAATTCCGAATAAGGGCAGGAGTGATAAATGATGGCAATTGAAATATCAGAACTCGACATGCGAATTCTTGCTGAGCTTGAAGAAGCCGGCGAGTGTGACGCCTTATCGATGCTGAACACCATTATTAAGCCTGACGGAGGTTCCGAAGAGCTGAGAAATTATCAGCTCGCCATTGCCAATATCCTTGAGAAAGATTTGATAGAAATACATATGGAATCGATTCCGACCGGCTCGGTTCCTCTGACAAAGAGTGCCGCCCTTCTGGAGGTTGCGTCATTATCCAAAAGCTATGCGTTCTCTAGAAGTGAAAATCAATGGACAGACGTGAGAGAAAAGGGACCGCCTTACTTTCAGACGCCACTGCCGAGGCTCATCCTCACCGACATTGGCAATGCAAAAAGCATCGAGTTACTTGAAGTGCGCGGCTACCAGTGGTGGCGAAAGAAGCCGTAACCGGCTCGGAGGCCAACTTGATCCCGTTGTTTTTAAACGGGCTGTCGCCTGCATTTGGCAGTGTGCTGGAGGTGCGGCCCGATGCCGACAGCGTTGAAGCGTTGACGCCGGAGTGGGAAGCACTGTGGGCGAGGCTGCTTGGTTTCTTTGCCGCCTGCGCGGCGGGGCGGCGAGCTTTTTGACGGAAGACGAGAAGCGCGCAGCGGCGGGACAAAAGCTCAAGTGCTGATGGCGCGCCCGACGAATATTACATTCTATCAATCGCAGAAACGTAACACGGAGCGAACATGAACGCTTGCCGCTATCAACTCATGCCTGCACGCCTGCCTCAGAGCGGCAGTGGGCAGTGCTTCGCCGCGCGCCTCGAGCTCAAAAGCGTTGCCGATGACGGAGCCTTCGAAGGCTATGCCAGCATCTTCAATCGCGAAGATATGGGCCACGATGTGATTGCGCCGGGTGCCTTTCGCGAAAGCTTGAAAGAGCGTGGCGCGAGCGGCGTCAAGATGTTGTTCCAGCACAACCCGGCCGAGATGATCGGGGTGTGGGACGAAATCCGCGAAGACGCGCGCGGGCTCTTTGTGCGCGGCCGCTTGATGCAGGAAGTGTCTCGTGCACGCGAGATATTGTCGTTGATGCGGGCTGGCGCGCTCGATGGGCTGTCGATCGGCTTTAAGGCGCTGCGCGGCAAACGCGATGCGCGCTCGGGCGTGCGGCGCATTGAAAAAGTGGACTTGTGGGAAATTTCGGTCGTGACCTTTCCGATGCTGCCGGACGCTCGTGTTGCGGCGGTAAAGGCACGGCCCTTTAATTTGCGCGTTCCAAGCGAACGCGAATTCGAACGCTGGCTCACGCGGGACGCTGGGCTATCGCGCATCGAGGCAAGAGCGGTCATGCGCTCGGGCCTCAAAGGTCTCCGGTCCTTGCGGGACGCGGACGGAGCGACAACTACGAACGCCGAGGTGATCGCTGCCATGCAGCGCGCGGCCCGGCGCATTTCAGCTTTGATCTAATTTCAAAAGGACCAGACATGATCGACAAGACCGACTTCGAGACGAAGGCGGCCGGTAGCGATGCCGTGCGCGCCTATGACGATATCGCGGAGGCTTTCGAAGCCTTC
The DNA here is from genome assembly GCA_963819605.1 of uncultured Alphaproteobacteria bacterium. GTDB lineage: Bacteria > Pseudomonadota > Alphaproteobacteria > Rhizobiales > Hyphomicrobiaceae > Hyphomicrobium_B. The sequence goes on from CAWFWU010000019.1 coordinate 440,625, forward strand.
AAAGACAGCAACGAACAGCGCTTGAGCGAAATCGAGCGGCGCGGGACGGCCGACGTGGTGACGAGCGGTAAGCTCGCGCGCATCGAAGCGTCTCTCGACCGGTTGACGCTCAAATCAGTGCGCCCGCCGCTCGGATCGGGCGGGGCTGCGTTGGTGTCGCCCGAGCACAAGAGCGCCTTTGACGGCTATGTGCGCAGGGGCGATGCGGCGCGTCTTGTAAAGCTTGAAGAGAAAGCTTTGTCGGTTGGCACCGGCCAGGACGGCGGCTATCTCGTACCGGCCGAAACGGAAGCGGCCGTCAACCGGGCGCTGAAAGCGATCTCGCCGATCCGCGCCATTGCCGGTATCCGCCAGGTTTCGGGCAACGTCTACAAGCGTCCGTTTGCAACATCGGGCACAAGCACAGGCTGGATTGGCGAAACGGCGGCGCGTCCGCAAACCAATACGCCGGTTTTGGCAGAGCTCTCTTATCCGACGATGGAACTCTACGCGATGCCGGCGGCAACCTCGACGCTGCTCGACGACGCGATCGTCAACATCGACGAATGGCTAGCTGAAGAAGTGCGCCTTGCCTTTGCGGAACAAGAAGGCACGGCGTTCGTAACCGGCGACGGCGTCAACAAGCCGAAGGGCTTTTTGACTTATCCGACGGTCCTGAACAGTGCATGGGCCTGGGGTAATCTCGGGCACATCGCGACAGGCACCGCGGGCGCGTTCCCGGCAGTGAGCCCGGGCGATAAGATCCTTGACCTCATTTATGCGGCCAAGGCGCCTTACCGCGCGAATGCGCACTTCGTCATGAATCGTTCGACGCAGTCGGCCATCCGCAAGATGAAAGACGGCCAGGGCAACTATCTCTGGCAGCCATCGAACGCGCCGGGTGAGTGGCCCTCGCTCATGGGTTATCCGGTGGTTGAATCGGAAGACATGCCGGATATCGCAGCCAACAGCTTGTCGGTTGCATTTGGCGATTTCTCGCGTGGGTATCTGATTGTCGACCGCGCAGGCATCCGAGTGTTGCGCGATCCCTACTCCGCAAAACCTTACGTGCTGTTCTACACGACCAAGCGCGTCGGCGGCGGCGTGCAGGACTTCGACGCGATCAAGGTGCTGAAGTTTAGCGTGTACGCTACGGCGGCAATCCTCGTGCATTCGGGCCACCTCAGCGGGGGCGCGAATCGGAGACTGCGAAAACATTTGCGCTGGGCCTTGGCCGAGTGCAAATCTTGCAACAGCGAGTGGCGCGTCCGGCGGGCTCTCCGAAGGAGAGTCGACGCGCAAGCCAAAACGAGTTCCTGCGCGGGTTCCCCTCCCGCTCGCGCGGGCACGCGCGGGATCACTGGTTCCTCCGGTGGTCCCGCATTTTCTTCGAAACACAAGGATATGGCGATGGCTCTCATTATGACGAGTGGGCCTGCCTCCGAACCTGTGACGGTTGCGGAAGCTAAGGCCCACATGCGGATCGACGGTACAGTCGAGGACGTTCTGATTGCGAGCCTTATTGTAACGTCGCGCTTACATGTCGAGTCGGCACTCGACCTGGCGCTCATCAATCAATCGTGGACGCTGATACTGGATCGCTGGCCGGCCGGGGCGGAGGTGGAAATTCCGCTTGCGCCGCTGCAAAGCGTCAATGCCGTGAAGGTGAAGAATCCGGCCGGTGTGGCATCCGTGGTTTCACCGACGAGTTACTGGTCGATCTCGCGTCAAAGCCGCCGCGCCTTGTTTGGAACAATGCGGCGCGGCCGGATCCGGGCGTCCCGGCGGGAGGTATTGAAATCGAGTTTGCGGCTGGGTTTGGCGCAAGTGCTGCAACGGTGCCAGCGCCGCTCAAGCATGCCGTGCTGATGCTGACGTCGCATTGGTTTGAGCATCGCGATGCGAACGAAATAGGTTCCAGCGCTGCACGCATTCCCGACGCCGTTTCCGATCTTATTCAGCCATTCCGGAAGATCCGCCTATGAGAGCACCGATAAAGATCGGCGATCTACGCCACCGCATCGATATTGAACAAATTGTGCGCACGAGTGATGGCGGCGGTGGTGCGGTCATCTCATGGACCACTGTTGCGCAAGTCTGGGCCGCCATCTGGCCGCGCAATTCGGGCGAGCGCTTTGACCTTGATCGCGTTGCCGGCCGCGCGACGCACGATATTTGGATCCGGGCGCGGAGCGACGTGAAGCCGGAGATGCGCATCCGATTCGGTGTGCGCACGTTCGATATTCGCGGCGTGATCGACGTCGAGGATCGCGGCGCATGGCTGAAGTGCGTGGCGGAAGAGAGAGATTTGTAGAAGAGCGGCAAGCGGCAATCGGCATTCGGAGTGAAGTGCGCTCGGGTAGCCGGTTTGCCTCCGATTGCCGATTGCCGAATGCCGTAGTTCAAACGAGGTAATCGATGGCGAGTTCGAGTTTTGCCTTGCAGAAGGCGTTTTTCCTAAAGTTGGCATCGGATGCTGCGTTGGCTTTGCTGCTGGGTGGCCCCCGGATTTATGACGATGTGCCGGTGCGGGGCGAGTTTCCCTATATGACATTTGGGCAGACCACGGAGCGAGATTGGTCGACTGGAACCGACGATGGCGCCGAGCATGTCGTGACGCTGCATGTGTGGTCGCGCGCAGCGGGGCGCAAGGAAGCCGATGAGATCATGGATGCGGTGAAGACGGCATTGCACGACCAGGCGTTGAGCCTGACCGGACACAGGTTGGTCAACTTACGGCACGAGTTCTCCGACGCGCGGCGCGATCCGGATGGTGAAAGTTATCACGGCGTTACGCGCTATCGGGCCGTGACGGAAGCGGTTTGAAGGATACCACTCGGCAACGGGCAATCGGCAATAGAAGTGAAGGGTGCGGTAATTTGATCGGTTCTTTCCGATGCCGCGTGCCGAATGCCGGGGTACAGTCAACAAATTTAGAAAGTCAGAAAAAATGGCAGCACAAAAAGGCAAGGACCTTCTGTTGAAGGCCGATAGCACAGGCGCGGGCGTCTTCGTGACGATTGCGGGATTGCGCGCGCGCACACTCGCGTTCAATGCGGAAAGTGTCGATATTACGCATACAGAAAGCGTTGGCGCGTGGCGCGAATTGTTATCTGGCGCGGGCGTCAAGTCGGCGCGCGTGACGGGCTCGGGTGTGTTCAAGGACCAGGCGTCTGACGAATTAATCCGCAGTTACGTCTTCAACGGCACAATCCGCAATTGGCAAATCGTCATTCCGGATTTCGGCACCGTCGCCGGGCCGTTTCATATCGCAGCGTTTGAGCTCAGCGGCCGCCACGACGGCGAAGTTGCGTTCGAGGTTTCTCTGAGAGCGCGGGCGAGCTGACGTTTGCGGTGATTTAGAAATGGCAGCAGGCAGCGGGCAACAGGCAGCAGCAATGGCGAACAAACACCGCGGCGAGATTGAAGCATTGTTGGATGGGGCGAAGCATCGACTTGTCCTCACACTTGGTGCGCTGGCGGAATTGGAATCGGCCTTTGGCGATGCCGACATGCTGGCGCTGGCAACGCGCTTCGAGAACGGGCGGCTCTCGGCCAACGATTGCGTCAAGATCATTGGCGCGGGATTGCGCGGTGCAGGCTACAGCGCGCGGGATGAAGATGTGGCTCAGATGCAAGCTGACGGCGGAGCGGCTGGGTTCGTCGATATCGTCGCAAGACTTTTGACGGCGACGTTCGGGGGCGGCGAGGCGCCAGCTTCAACTACGGGCGCGGTAGCGGGAGGCGGCTTCGAAGCACGCACCCCTTTCCCTGGGACGACGTGATGGCGGCGGGGCTCGGCGTGCTCGGGTTTTCGCCGGCGGACTTCTGGAAATTGACACCGAAGGAATTTGAAGCAGCGTTTCGCGGGCGGTTTGGCGCGGGCGGCGAGCCGCTCACCCGCGGCGATCTCGAAAAGTTAATGCAGCAGTTTCCAGATTTTGGAGTTGAGCCATGAACGAATTCGACGACGATTTGACTGAAATGGCCGATCCCGTTCGTGCCGGCGGCACGGCCAAAAAAATTGGTGACGTCAGCGTTGCGGCGCTGCAAGCGCGTGACAGCCTCGACGAAGCAACGGCGGCGGGGCGGCGCTTTTCCAGCGTATTGCTCACGGCATTTGAGGGTGTCGCGTTCAAAGGTAAGAGCGTCAGCGACGTCTTCAAATCCGTGGCACTGAGCCTATCGCAGATGGTGCTCAAGGCGGCGATGGCGCCATTGGAAAAGGGGCTCGGCAATATATTTGCCGGATTGCTGCAGGGCGGGATGGGCTTTGCCAAAGGCGGCGTGTTGAACCAAGGCACTGTGATGCCGTTCGCGCAGGGCGGCGTTATCGCCAGCCCGATTGCGTTCCCAATGTCGCGGGGCATGACAGGTATTGCAGGCGAACGCGGCGCGGAGGCCATCATGCCTCTGGCGCGTGGACGCGACGGGCGGCTTGGCGTTGCGGCGTCGGGTGGCGGGGGCGGCGGCATTACGATCAATATCTCGACGCCCGATGTCGAAAGTTTCCGCCGTTCGGAAAGTCAAGTGGCCGCGATGATCGCCCGTGCGGCGGCGATGGGTCAGCGGAATCTTTAGTGAGGGCGGCAATCGGCACTATCGGCAATAGGCAATTGGATTATCACTTCACTCCGAATGCAGAATGCCGATTGCCTTTCAGCGTAGCGAGTAACACATGTCTTTCCACGAGATCCGGTTTCCAACGGCGATTTCGCGCAATGCGCAAGGCGGGCCCGAGCGGCGCACCGACGTTGTGGTGCTGGGATCAGGCTTTGAAGAGCGCAATAGCCGCTGGGCCGATAGCCGCCGCAGCTACAACGCTGGCTATGGCGTGAAGTCAGTTGATGATCTCCATGCTGTGATCGGATTTTTTGAGGAGCGGCGCGGCAGACTGTATGGCTTTCGCTGGCGCGATCATACGGATTGGAAATCATGTGCGCCGCAAGCGGCTCCAAGCGCGCTCGACTGCGTGATTGGGTCGGGTGATGGGACGGTTGCGGCGTTTCAATTGCAGAAAGTCTACGGCGGCGCGCATTTACCTTGGACGCGGACGGTAAAAAAGCCGGTGGCGGGAACGGTAAAAGTAGCGGTTGCTGGAGTGGCAAAGACGGCGGGTACGCAGTTCACGATTGATTTATCGACAGGTATCGTGACGTTTCTCGCGGGCTCCATTCCTACGGCCGGGCAGAGTGTGACGGCAGGCTTCGAGTTCGACGTGCCGGTGCGCTTCGATACCGACAAGCTGGAAATCAACATGCACGGGTTTGCGCATGGCGCGATTCCAAACATTCCCGTTGTGGAGGTGCGGCTATGAAAGCTTTACCGGTCGCGCTCGACGCGCATTTGCAGACGGGCGCGACGACAATGTGCTGGTGCTGGCGCCTGACGCGCGGCGACGGGCAGCGGCTCGGGTTCACCGATCACGACAAGGATCTCGTGTTCGACGGCACGGCGTTCGAAGCGGCGGCGGGATTCACAGCGAGCGATATTCGCGATGGTATTGGGCTGTCAGTTGACAACCTTGAGGTGACCGGTGCGCTGTCATCGCTCTCGCTCAGTGAGGACGATCTGGCCGCTGGGCGCTACGACGAAGCGAAAGTCGAGATCTTCCGCGTGAATTGGCAAGACACGGGTCAGCGCGTTTTGATGCGCTCTGGGAGCCTGGGCGAAGTCAAACGCAGCGGCAACGCGTTTTCGGCCGAAGTGCGCGGCCTTGCGCATTATCTGCAGCAACCGAAGGGCCGCCTGTTTCAAATGACATGTGACGCCGATCTTGGTGACGCAAAGTGCAAGGTGAATTTGAACTTGGCCGCTTATCAAGGCGCAGCCACGATCATGAGCGTCGTGAGCCCGCGGCGGTTCACCGTTTCTGGGCTTGCGGGCTTTGCGCATGACTTTTTCACGCGCGGACTTGTGACATTCACAAGCGGACCAGCTGCGGGACAGAAAATTGAAGTCAAAGCGCATTCAAAAATATCGAACGTCGTGACAATCGAATTGTGGAGCGAGGCCGAGGGCCCTCCCGATGTAGGCAACATTTTTGCGGTGACGGCTGGATGTGACAAACGGCTGGCAACTTGCAGATCCCGGTTTTCGAATGCCGCGAATTTTCATGGCTTTCCGCATATGCCGGGCAATGATTTCCTGACCGCGGTTGCGCGCAAGAACAAGTAGCTGAGCGAACATGAGCGTGAAGAGTCAAGGCGTGGCGCGGGAACGCGCGGTCGAGCTTGCACGCCAGTGGATCGGCACGCCCTATCATCATCAGGCGAGTGCGAAGGGGATCGGCACGGATTGCTTAGGATTGGTGCGGGGTGTGTGGCGCGAGCTTTACGGTTTTGAAGCGGAGGTGCCGCCTGCCTATTCGCGCGACTGGGCGGAGGCGAGCGGCATTGAGACAATGCTTCAGGCTGCGTCGCGGCATCTCATCGCCGTTGATCCGGGCTTGATCGGCGCTGGTGATGTTGTCGTGTTTCGTGTGCGGCGCGGCATGGTGGCGAAGCACGCCGCGATCATGACGTCTGACGTGACGATGGTCCACGCCATGGAAGGCGCGCCGGTTGCGGAAGTGGCCGTGACAGGCTGGTGGCGGCGCAGGATCGCTGCCGGATTTCAGTTTCCCAAAGTTTGAGAGTCGTTCCCGGAGTTTGAACTATGGCAACGCTTGCACTAGCGGCTGTTGGCGCTGCGGCCGGAAGCGCTATTTTGCCGGCAGGGATCTCCGTGCTCGGCGCGACAATCACCGGCGCCGCGATTGGCAGCCAGATCGGCGCGTTCGCGGGATCCTATGTCGATAACGCCCTGTTTGGGTCTTCGGGGCAATCGCGCACAGTCGAGGGCCCGCGTCTCAAGGACTTGCATGTTACGGCATCGACAGAAGGCGCTCATATCCCGCGCATCTACGGCCGCGTAAGGCTTGGCGGGCAGCTGATCTGGGCGACAGATTTTGAAGAAGTGGTTGTCACCAGCAATCAATCGTCTGGCGGCGGCAAGGGTATCGGCGGCGGGAGCAGCAGCGAGACGACATCGACCGATTACCGGTATTATGCAAATTTTGCCGTCGCATTGTGCGAAGGGACGATTACGCGCCTGGGCCGCGTCTGGGCCGACGGGCGCGAAATCAATCTGGGCACAATGACGTACCGCCTCTACAAGGGGACGGAGACGCAGGCTGCCGATAGTTTGATCGTTGCGCGCCAAGGTGCTGCAAATGCCCCGGCGTATCGCGGCGTTGCCTATGTCGTGTTCCAGAAACTCGCGCTTGCCGAGTTTGGAAATCGCATCCCTCAACTTTCGTTTGAAGTCTATCGCAACATCGAAGCGGGTGACGCCGATATAAAAGGCGTGGTGCTCATTCCGGGATCGGGCGAGTTTGTTTACGCGACCGAGGCGGTGCGGCAGACGTTTGTCGATGGTGTTTCAATCCCTGAGAATGTCCACACCCGCCAAGGCCCGACCGACTGGGACGTTGGTATCGATCAACTCCAGAGCGGGCTCGTCAATGCGAAGAACGTCTCGTTCGTCGTGAGCTGGTTTGGTTCTGACCTCAGAGCCGGATCATGCCAGATCAAACCGGGCGTTGAAGGATCGACCAAGACGACGTTGCCGATTTCGTGGGGCGTTGCGGGCGTAAATCGCTCCAACGCATACGTGGTGAGCCAGAAGGATGGGCGCCCTGCTTACGGCGGTACGCCGTCGGATCAAACGGTCGTCGCCGCCATTCGCGATTTGAAATTGCGCGGGTTCGACGTCACGCTGACACCGTTTGTGTTGATGGATGTGGCGGCGGGCAACACGTTGCCCGATCCTTACAGCGGTGGATTTCAAGCGGCTTACCCTTGGCGCGGGAGAATAACGTGTTACCCGGGGCCGTCGCAGGCTGGGACGCCGGATAAGACGGCCGCTGTTTCGGCGCAGATTGCGAATTTCGTCGGGACGGCGCTGCCGGCGCAGTTCTCGTTGTCGGGTGACAAGGTTGTCTATTCGGGGCCAGTCGAGTGGTCCTACCGGCGCATGGTTCTGCATCAGGCGTACTTGGCGAAGGCAGCGGGCGGTGTCGAAGCGTTTCTGATTGGCACGGAGTTGCGCGGGCTGACGTGGTTGCGCTCAGCGGCCGGTACGTATCCGTTTGTTGCGTCGTTAATTGCGTTGGCCGCAGATGTCAAAGCGGTGCTTGGCACGGGTACCAAGGTCGTTTACGCGGCGGATTGGTCGGAATACTTCGGGCATCAGCCAGGCGACGGCAGTCAAGACGTCTATTTCCATTTGGATCCGCTCTGGTCCTCGGCCTCGATCGATGCGATTGGCGTTGACGTCTACTGGCCGCTGGCCGATTGGCGCGACGGGCGCAGTCATCTTGATTATCAAGCGGGCTATCGCTCGACCTACGATTTGAATTATCTGAAATCGAACGTACAGGGCGGCGAAGGCTACAACTGGTATTATGCTAGTGAGGCAAACCGGAACAATCAGGTCCGCTCATCGATCAATGACAGCTACGGCAAGCCCTGGGTCTATCGCTACAAGGATGTGAAATCCTGGTGGCTGAACCAGCATTTCAACCGTCCCGGCGGCGTTGAAAGCGGTTCTCCGACGGCTTGGGTGCCGCAATCGAAGCCGTTCTGGTTTATGGAAATCGGCTGCCCTGCAGTGGACAAGGGTGCCAATCAACCCAACGTCTTCGTCGATCCAAAAAGTTCGGAGAGCGCGCTGCCGTACTTCTCGCGCGGCAATCGCGACGATCTCATTCAGCGCCGCTTCCTGAAAGCTTTCATTCATGCGTTCGATCCAACGAAGCCCGGATATGTGACGGGTCTCAATCCGGTGTCGAGTGTCAATGGCCAACGCATGGTCAACCTCGATCATATTCATGTCTACTGCTGGGACGCGCGTCCCTTTCCGGCGTTTCCACAGCAGACGGAAATTTGGGGTGATGGCGCCAACTGGCAATATGGACATTGGCTCAATGGACGGCTTGCGAGCGGGCCATTGGCGGAAATGGTTGCCAAGATTCTCAACGATTATGGTTTTACCGATCACGAAGTGGGTGGGCTTAACGGGACAGTGCCGGGGTATGTGATCGATCGCATCATGGCCGCGCGCGATGCCTTGCAGCCGCTGGAACTTGCATATTTTTTCGACAGTTTGGAAAGCGGCGGCAGCATTACCTTCCGGCATCGTGGACAAGACGCCCCGGCGCTGACTGTTGCGACGGACACGATGGTCGAAGAGCGGCCAGGCAGCCCATTGTTGTCGCTGACGCGCGGGCAAGAAACAGAATTGCCGGCGTCGGCAAAGATCCGCTTCATATCGGGTGAGGACGATTATCGCCAAGCGGTTGCCGAAGCGCGGCGCTTGTCGGGCGCGAGCGGACGTGTGGCGCAAGCCGATTTGCCGATCGTTCTCGAAGACGGGTTGTCGGCGGGGATTGCCGAGACGTGGCTGTTTGAAAGCTGGGCCGCGCGCGAGCGGGCGAGTTTTACGCTGCCGCCGAGCGCACTGGCACTAGAGCCGGGGGACGTGGTGACGCTTCAGCAGGGCACGAAGTCGCGGGCCTTGCGCATCACCGAGATTTCGGAGCATGGCGCGCGCGAGATTACAGCGCGCAGTATCGATCCGGATGTCTACGGCAGGGTTGGCGCGCCGGAGAGGTTGCCGCGCGCACAGCCGGCTATCCAAATAGGCTCGCCGGCAGTGGCGTTTCTCGATCTGCCACTGCTGACCGGCGCGGAATCGCCTGAGGCCGGTTACGTGGCTGCCGTGCAGCAGCCGTGGCCGGGCGGTGTTGCGGTGTATTCATCGCCGCAAACATCTGGTTACGCGTTGCGCGGCATTGTCCCGGCGCCTGCGACGTTGGGACGAACACTCGATCCGCTTTTCGCTGGACCTGAAGGGCGCATCGATTGGGCAGCGAAAGTCAGGGTCAAACTTTCGTTTGGCACGCTGACGTCTGCCGATCTCGTGAGTGTTGCCTCGGGCGTCAATCTGGCAGCGTTGCAAAATGCAGACGGCGAGTGGGAGGTGTTTCAGTTCCTCAACGCGGTGCTGGTCGATGTTGGAACCTACGAGTTGACGGGACTTCTGCGTGGGCAGGGCGGAACAGAAAATGCCATGCGTGTGCCCGTTGCCGCGAACGCGTTGTTCGTCGTGCTTGATGCAGCGGTGATGCAGCTGCCGCTCGGATTGAACGATCTCAATCTGCCGCTCAACTGGAGATATGGACCTTCGAACCGGGATATTGGCGACGCGTCGTATGTCTTGAGCCAGCATGCATTCAAAGGATTGGGGATGCGGCCGTTATCGCCTGCGCGGGTGAAGGGGGCGCGGGCTGTTGGCGGCGATCTCACAGTGACGTGGGAACGGCGCACGCGCATCGGCGGCGATAGCTGGGACGCAAGCGAAGTGCCGCTTGGCGAAGACGTCGAAGCATACGAGATCGAGATTATGTCGGGAGCGGTTTTGAAGCGCACGATTTTGGCGGCGGCGCCGGTTGCAGCTTACACGGCGGCCCAGCAGGTGAGTGATTTCGGCAGCGTGCAGAGCGCGGTGACGTTACGCGTTTATCAGATGAGCGCGCTTTTCGGGCGTGGGGCGGCGCGGGTTGCGGTGGTGTAGCAGGGCCGTCTGGCGCTGTGGTGTCAGACCCGGAAGGTCAGACACCGGTTCGCGACACATTCAATCGAGGTCAGAGATGCAACAACCAGCGTGGCTAGCGGCCGCGTGGGCCGAATTCGGCGTGCGCGAAGTTGCCGGGATGGCAGATCATCCAGCGATCCTTGGGTACTACGCGGAGGCAGGACATCCGGCGATCAAGCACGACGAGATCGCGTGGTGCGCGGCGTTTGCCGGCGCGATGTTGAAGCGGGCGGCCGTTGCTGGAACAGGCTCGTTGCTGGCGCGCTCGTATCTTGAGTGGGGGCAGTCGATTGCAACGCCGAAGTTTGGAGCCATTGCAGTGCTTGAGCGCGGAAGCGATCCGGGCGCTGGGCACGTCGGATTTGTTGTTGGTGCGGCGGGGAAGCGGATCTTCCTTCTAGGCGGCAATCAGGGCGATGCGGTTTCGGTTCAAGCGTTCGAGACAAGTCGCGTGCTTGGCTATCGCTGGCCGGGAGTGCAGGCGGATGAGCCGGCAGATGACGGCGGCGTGTTTGATCGCGCCTTGAAGCACGTTCTTGAAATGGAAGGCGGGTTCACCGACGATCCGCACGATCCAGGCGGACCGACGAACAAAGGCATTACGCTGGAGGTCTTTGCGCGCTGGAAGGCCGTGACGATTGATGCGACGTCGCGGGCGCGGCTCGTCGACGACTTGAAACGCATTGCTGATGACGTGGTGCGCGCGATTTACGAAGCGCGCTACTGGCGGCCGGGGCGATGCGCAGAATTACCGGGGCCTATCGCGCTCTTTCACTTCGATGCGTGTGTGAACCATGGCGTCGAGCGGTGCTGCGCGATTGTTGCAAGCGGCGTTGGGCGTCAGCGCCGATGGCGAGATTGGGTCAGAGACGCTGGCTGCGTTGAAGCAGCGCTCGATGACCAAATCTCTTGAAGGATACGCCGAGGTGCGGCGCGTGCGTTACCGCGCACTCCCGCATTTCTGGCGCTTCGGGCGCGGCTGGCTCAACCGCGTTGATAGGTCGCTCGCAGCCGCGCGGGTGGAAATGAGCAAGGCAACAATTCTTGAGAACCTGAACACGAAAGGACATGAAGACATGATGCAAGATCCAACGAAGACCGTGGCGATGCCTGAGACTGGCAAATGGTGGGTGGAATCCAAAACCATCTGGGGCGCACTGATCACGGCGGCGGCGGCGGTCTTGCCGGTACTCGGGCCCTTGATCGGGATCAATTTGCCCGGCGAGGTGATCCGGCAGGCGGGGGAGCAATTGTTCTCGGCCGCCCAAGTTCTTGGCGCGCTCTTCGGCACACTATTGACGATCTATGGCCGCGTATCAGCCGTGCAAAGGCTGGCGCGCAGGGTTGTGAATGTGAAGCTTTGAGGCGTCGCATTCATCGCCGGTTCAGGGGGCTTGCGTTAACTATGAGCATCGGAAAATAGGATCTCTTGCCGATGCTGCGCCTCACCCTCTTTGCTGCCACGATTGCCCTGCCGCTCTTGAGCCTGGCGGGAGCGCCGTCGCGAGCAGCGGGCGGATCCGAGTGCTTTAGCGATTGGGGAAAAGCTTCCGAGGTCGTGCGCCAGAAAGGGCTTTTGACCGTCGAACAGCTGGCCAAAACCTTTGCAAACGACATTCCCGGTCAGATCGTACGCGCAACTCTGTGCAAGGACGGCGACGACTATATTTATAAGCTCGCGGTCCGCGATAAGCAGGGACAGCTCAAAAATGTGGTGGTGGACGCCCTGAACCACCCCAAGGCCGTCAACTCGCGCTAGAATTTGCCTCAATAGCCCCGCTATAAGGGACGCTGGAAACGTCAATCGGTGTTGGGATAGGGCTGTGCGCGCACTCGTCGTGGAAGATGACAAGGACTTGAACCGCCAGCTCGTCACGGCTCTCGGCGACGCCGGGTTTGCAGTCGATACGGCGAGCGACGGGGAAGAGGGCTACTTCCTCGGCGACACAGAACCCTACGACGTCGTCATTCTCGACATCGGCCTGCCCAAAATGGATGGGATCTCGATCCTTGAGCAGTGGCGGCGTTCCGAGCGCAAAATGCCGGTCATTATATTGACCGCGCGCGACCGCTGGAGCGACAAGGTATCCGGCATGGACGCTGGCGCCGACGATTACATAGCCAAGCCTTTTCACATGGAAGAATTGCTGGCGCGGGTTCGCGCCCAAGTGCGCCGTGCGTCCGGCCACGCAAAGGCCGAGATCGAATGCGGGCCGTTGCGTCTCGATACCAAGTCGGCGCGCGTCACGTTTGACGGCCAGCAGGTGAAACTGACGAGCCACGAATTCCGCTTGCTTGCCTATCTCATGCATCACAATGGCCGCGTCGTCTCGCGCACGGAACTTGTCGAGCATCTCTATGACCAGGACTTTGACCGGGATTCCAATACGATTGAAGTCTTCATCGGCCGCTTGCGCAAGAAGATTCCCGGCGAAATTATCCAGACGGTGCGCGGCCTCGGCTACAGGCTGAGCCAAGAACCTGATGAGACTTGATTCACTCGCGTTCCGGCTGTTTGCGACGTCCCTCGGCTGGATGCTGTTGGTGCTGCCGGTTGCCGGTTATCTCATCTACCGCACGCACTGCGATGGTCTGCAGACCAAATTCGATTCCGATTTGAAGAAGCTGCTGACGGCGGTCGCCTTCGACAGCATGAACACGACCGGCAATGAGCCCGTCATGCCGCAGAACCTCTATGAACCGTTGTTCGAGGTGACGCACTCGGGCTGGTATTGGCAGGTGCGTCCGATTGATGACGCGCCAGGACGGCGCCTCGTTTCGCCTTCGCTCGCAAGCGAAGTGCTGCCTTCCCCCTATGACAAGAAATTCCCGACCGACGTCACCGGCACGCGCTGGATGAATGTGCCGGGCCCCGCCGATCAGCGCATCCGCATTCTCGAAGTGATCGAGACACTGGGGGCGGATCCCACTAAAACCAAATATTCGGTCATCGTCGCGGGGCCGATGGATTGGCTGGAAGCCGACTTCAAGCGTTTCCGCAATTGGCTGTCGGGCGCTTTGGCACTTGCCGGATTGGCACTCTTGGCATCAACACTGCTGCAGATGCGGTTTGGCCTCGCACCTTTGCGCAAGATTGAACGCGGGCTAGCGAATATCCGTTCGGGCGCGGCTTCCAAACTCGCAGGGCGCTTGCCGGCCGAAATCGAGCCGATGCAAGCCGAACTCAATGCGCTGATACAATCCAATCAAGAAATCGTTGATCGTGCGCGCACGCAGGTCGGCAATCTCGCGCACGCACTGAAAACGCCGCTTGCCGTCGTCACCAACGAAGCGCGCGAAGTGAAGGGGCCATTCGCGGAAAAAGTCGCCGAGCAGGCGCAGATCATGCGCGACCAAGTGAGCCACTATCTCGATCGCGCGCGCATGGCTGCAAGTGCGGGCGGGATTGGGCGCGTGACGGCGGTCGAGCCGCTGGTCGAGCCGTTGGTGCGTGCACTTGAACGCATCAATCGCGAGAAGGGCGTGGCCGTGACGATGAATGTCACCCCTGGCGCCAAGTTTCAGGGCGAAAAGCAAGATTTTGAAGAGATGCTCGGCAATCTTTTGGACAACGCCTGCAAGTGGGCGAAGAAGCGCGTGTATTTGGCCGTGAAGATAGAGACGCAAACGACGGAGTCGGGCGCGGCGTCGAAAGAGAAGCGGCTGATCGTGACGGTCGAGGATGATGGACCGGGTCTGACAGCGGAGCAGCGCGCGAAAATCGGTAAGCGCGGCGTGCGTTTGGATGAAGCCAAGCCCGGGACAGGATTGGGCTTGTCGATCGTCAGCGATCTGGCCGTGTCATACCGCGGGGCGATGAGCCTGAATGCGTCGCGTCATGGCGGGCTTCTCGTGCGGCTTGATTTGCCGGGGGTTTGAGCCCCAATTTCCCGTGCTGCATTGCCGCAACCGAGCCGCAACCGAGCCGCAACCGGGCCGCAACAGGGCGACAACAGGGAGCACTTTCCCCACAATCGCCCGAATCGGTGCGCATTCCGCCTTGCAGAGTGCACAATCTCCGGTTAGCCCTTTCGCATATGGGTTCCAAGCGGGGTTTGCTTCGCGCCAAAGCCTGAAGTTTTTCGAACGAGGTTTCTCATGCGCAGCTCGCGCTTTTTGATAGTCATTGCAGCCGGCTTCTCTGTTGCTGCTTGCAGCGGTAATGGGATCAACAAGACCGATAGCGGCACTGTGCTTGGCGCGGTCGCTGGCGGCGTGGTCGGCAATCAAATCGGCAAGGGCCGCGGCAACGTATTGGCGACAGTCGCGGGCGCGGTGGTCGGCGGAATCGTCGGCAGCGAAATCGGGCGCGGTTTGGATCAGCGCGACCGGGAATTGGCACAACAGGCCGAGTTCGATGCGCTGGAACGCGGGTCGTCCGGTACGGCGCGGCAGTGGAAAAATCCTGATAACGGCCGCTACGGCGAGATCGTGCCGAGCAAGCCGTATAAGCGCGGCGCGGAAGATTGCCGCGATTATACCCACACCATTTATATGGATGGCCGCCCGCAGCAGATGCGCGGCACGGCCTGCCGCAATCCGGACGGCACCTGGCAGAACGTCGGGTAAGATGAGTGTTGTCACGCCGGTGCCGTTAACCGGTGTGTGGCGCTGCTTTTTTTGCGCCGCGACACAAGAGCCGCGGCGATGCCCGGGAGCTTGCGCGTGTCACGCGCCTTGCCTATTGGCTAGTCCCGAGCCTCAGGACATGCTCGGATGATATTTTTCTGGATCGCGATTGCAACTTTGGCGGCGGCCGTGACATTGGCCGTGACGCGGCCGCTTTTGCGCGAGCCGGGTTCCAGCGGCGACCTTTCCGTAGCAGACGCGGCGGTTTACAAAGACCAGCTTTCCGAAATCGAGAACGACAGGGCGCGCGGTGTGCTTTCAGACGCTGAGGCGGAACTCGGCACGGGCAGAAGTTGCGCGGCGCCTGTTGAGGGCCGCTGAGCCGGCACTGCGTTCTGACGCACCGGGCAAGAGCCCGCCTGCGAAGATTGGTTTCCTTCACACCGCCGTCACGCTCGCAATCCCCGTCGTCAGTCTTGGGCTTTATCTTGTTCTTGGGGCGCCGGGAATGCCGGGACAGCCACTGCAAGAACGGCTCGCCAAATCCCCAACGGCAGCAAACGCGGACGATCTCGTCGCTAAAGTCGAAGCGCGTTTGCGAGAAGTGCCCGGTGATGGCAAGGGCTGGGACGTCATTGCGCCCGTTTACATAGCGCAGGGCAGATTTGGCGATGCTGCGGACGCCTACGCCAACGCAAATCGTATTCTAGGAGAGACGCCCGAGCGGCTTGAAGGCTTTGCCATGGCCAGTATTCGGGCCACCAACGGGATGGTCAACGAGTTCGCCCGCAAGGCGCTGACCCGGGCGCTGAGCCTAAATCCTAAAAGGCAGGAACTGCGTATCTGGCTAGGGCTCGCGAAAGAGCAAGACGGCGATGTGGCCGGTGCAGTTGCGGACTATCGCTCCTTACTGGCAGGAGCGCCGGCAGATGCCAAGTGGCGCAGCGCTGTGGAAGCGCGGATTGCCGACGTCGAAGCGCGTGGAGCCGGCGCTGCACCGGGCGCGGCGGCTTCGCAGCAGCCGGCCGAACTCACGCCGGAAGTGCGCGCCATGGCAGAAAAAATGGTTGATGGCTTGGCGGAAAAGCTCAGGGCGAATGCTAAGGATTTGCAAGGCTGGTTGATGCTGATCAGGTCGCAGAAGATGCTGGCGCGCGAAGCGGACGCGGCGTCAGCCCTGTCGGAAGCGCGCCGCCAATTTGCCGGCGACGGCAAATCACTTGGCGATATCGATAAACTGGCTCAGGAGCTGGGGCTTGGATCATAGGGCCTAAGTTCGTAAAAGGTATTGAGGACAGCAAACCCAATGAACTCGTAAGCAGCGTCGCGGAATCATGATCGGCTCGGGCGTTGCGGTTTTATCCGTCGCAGCATTGCTCGTCATGTTTGCGCTCAAGGATAGCGTCGTCTTTTTCCACACGCCCAGCGACGTGACGGAAAAGAAGATTGCTCCTGGTGAGCGTTTCCGGCTTGGCGGCTTGGTCGCCCAAGGGTCCGTCAAGCGCGGCGAGGGGACGGCTGTGGCGTTTACGGTCACCGATACACTCAAAGAGATACCTGTTTCGTTTGTGGGTGTGCTGCCGGATCTCTTTCGTGAGGGACAAGGTGTGGTCGCAGAGGGTAAGCTTGAGGTTGGCGGTACCTTTACGGCCGACAGCGTACTCGCTAAGCACGATGAGAACTACATGCCGCCCGAAGTCAAAAAGTCACTTGAAGCACGCGGCGTAAAGCTCGGTGCAAGCGCGCATCCCGAAGACGCGAAGAAGAATTAATACAAAGGCACGAGCGCGATGATCGTTGAGTTTGGACATTTCGCACTTGTGCTGGCGCTTGCCGTCGCTGCCTTTCAAACGCTTGTGCCGGCCTGGGGCGCGCACATTCGAGACGCGCGGTTGATGAGCGCCGCCGAACCTGCAGCAATGACGCAGCTGCTGTTGCTGATCGTTTCATTCTTGTGCCTGACGCACGCCTACGTGACGTCCGACTTCTCGGTTGCCAACGTGGCGGCCAATTCGCATTCGACCAAGCCTTTGATCTACAAGCTGTCCGGCGTTTGGGGCAATCACGAAGGCTCGATGCTGCTGTGGGTGTTGATCCTGGCGGTGTTCGGCGCGGCTGTCGCAGCGTTCGGCAATAATTTGCCGGCAACGCTCAAAGCCAACGTGCTCTCGGTGCAGGCGTCGATCGCACTGGCGTTTTTATTGTTTCTGGTTTTCACGTCAGACCCGTTTCTGCGGCTTGATCCGGCGCCTGCCGACGGGCGCGGATTAAACCCGATCCTGCAAGATCCGGCCTTGGCATTTCATCCGCCGTTTCTTTACACGGGCTACGTCGGCTTCTCGATTGCCTTCTCGTTCGCGATTGCGGCCCTTATCGAAGGCCGCATTGACGCCGCGTGGGCGCGCTGGGTCAGACCCTGGACGCTCGCCGCCTGGATGTTCCTGACGATCGGTATCGCCATGGGGTCGTGGTGGGCATATTACGAGCTCGGCTGGGGCGGCTGGTGGTTCTGGGACCCGGTGGAGAACGCGTCGTTCATGCCGTGGCTCGCGGGCACGGCACTTCTGCATTCCGCGCTTGTCATGGAAAAGCGCGAGGCCTTGAAGGTCTGGACGGTGCTTCTGGCCATTCTGACGTTCTCGCTGTCGCTGATGGGTACGTTTATTGTGCGCTCGGGTGTTTTGACGTCGGTGCACTCGTTTGCTGTTGATCCGGCGCGCGGCGTATTCATTCTCGGCATTCTCGTGTTCTTTACAGGTGGCGGCTTGGTTTTGTTTGCCGCGCGCGCCAAAGAGCTGCGCCAAGGCGGCATGTTTGCGCCCGTCAGCCGCGAGGGCAGCCTCGTGCTCAATAACATTCTCCTTGTGACGGCGGCGGCGACTGTGTTCGTCGGCACACTCTATCCGCTCGCGCTGGAGGGGTTTACGGGTGAGAAAATTTCGGTGGGCGCTCCGTATTTCAATATGACGTTTGGACCCTTGATGATCCCGCTTCTATTGGCACTGCCGTTCGGGCCGAGCCTGGCATGGAAACGTGGGGATCTATTAGGCGCCGGACAGCGCTTGTTCTTTGCTGCTGGACTTGCCGCACTTGGAGCATTTGCAGCCTATGCACTGTTCAATCGCGGTCCATCGCTGGCGCCGTTTGGAATTGCCCTTGGTGTGTTCGTTATGGCGGGTGCCGTTTCGGAATGGCTGACGCGTATCAAGTTCGGCTCCGCCAGTCTTGAAGAAGCGGTGCGCAGGGCGCGGAACATTCCGCGTGGCGCCTATGGTTCATTCTTGGCACATTTCGGCATCGGCATGATGGCGGTTGGTATCGTTGCGACGAGCGCGTATCAGGAAGAGCGCATCTTGATCATGAAGCCAGGCGAGCACGTGACAGTTGGCGGATTTGAGATGACCTTCAAGGGCGCGGCTCCCAATCGCGGACCGAATTACAAGGAGGACGTCGCCCAGTTCGAGGTGACGAAGGGCGGTGTTCCGGTGGCTGTGCTGACGCCATCGAAACGAATTTACGATGCACCGCCGCAGCCGACGACCGAGTCGGGCATTCATGCGTCATGGCTTGGCGACCTCTATGTTGTTATCGGCGATGAACAACAACAGGCCGGAGCGTATACGGTGCGCGCGTATTTCAATCCTTTGGTCAGATTTATCTGGCTCGGGGCGCTGATCATGTTCATCGGTGGGGGCATTTCATTGTCGGATCGCCGCTTGCGTGTCGGCGCGCCCGTCAAGGCCCGCAAGTCAAACGTGGTGCCGGCCGAATGATGAGAACAGGCACATTAACTCAGACCGGTTGGCGTGCGGCATTCGTAGCGCTGGCCATTGCGTTGATGCAAATGCCGGTGCTGGCAGTCACACCTGATGAGGTTCTTTCCGACCCGGTGCTTGAAGCGCGCGCAAGGGCACTGTCGGCACAGTTGCGTTGCCTAGTTTGTCAGAACCAATCGATCGACGACAGTGATGCACCGCTGGCTAAAGATTTGCGTGTGCTCGTGCGCAAACGGCTTGTTGCAAAAGACACCGATGGCGCCGTGATGGATTACATCGTGGCCCGGTATGGAGACTTTGTCCTGCTGAAACCGCCGGTGAGATCATCGACAATGCTGCTGTGGCTGACACCGCTGCTGGTCTTGATTGGGGCCATTTGGCTAGCGATCAAAGCCGGTCTCGGACAGCGGCCCCAGGCGCAGGGAGCGCAGGATCCGAATGCGCGCTTGAGCAAGTCGGAAGAAAAAAAACTTGAGGAAATACTGCAGCGTCAGGACAAGTCCTCCGCTTGATCAGTGGGCTCGTGAGCTGACCGGCTTTGCTCGCTCTAATACAGACAGATGCGGTTCTGTTCTGAGTTCCTCAACGGCGTCTTTGAAGCGCGCCGTTTCGATGGCCGTGTTGGCGATTGGTTCGCTGCGCGCGCCGCTGCTATCATCGGCGGTCTTGTTGAGGATGCGCGACAATACATAGGTTCCGACATTGATGCCGGCGACTTCCGGGCCATTGGGTCCGTCGATGAGCATGGGCGAACCGGATGAACCGGGCCCCGTGTCACAATCATGCAGAATGATTGAACTTGGGTTGGCAAAATCACGGGCAATCATGTCACTGCTCGCGTCTGGCAAGTCCGTCATTATTGCGCACGGGCCGCCGAAGACGATTTTTGCGGTTGCGAGATCGCGGTGCATGGCAGCCTGAAAAACGTTTCCGGCATTGGCAGCATCTATGACTTCGTCGCGGGTTTGATTGCCCAAAGTCAGCCCGCCCGCACGGCAGATTGGATGCGCAAGTCTTGCAACCGCCCAATCGTTGGCGGCGTCGATTGGCGGTGACAGGCTAAGGCTCTCCGTGCCGGAGCGTATATTTTCGCGGACTTCCGTTTCCGAGTGGCCCGCGATACGCGAGTTATGACGCGGCGCTGCGCCGCCAACTTTGAACGCAAACTTGGTGAGCTTTACCTTTTGCGATCCGGAAGTGCCAAAGAGGCAGTGGCTAGCGGTGGCAATGAGATCGGGTGCGACACAGAACGCCGTGCAAATATTGGAGCCATCAAGCGTTAAAGTGCCGATTTTCTGAGTGAGATCAGCGAGGCGGCCTGGGATGGTTTGGCGGGTGTCTGGCCCGAAGACGGCAACGGGTTGCACGAATGTTTGCAATGGGCCGGGTGTTGATGCAAGCCCGCCTGGGCGGGCTGCAGCGGCATCTGCAGTGATGGCGGCCACGACCATGGCGGCGTTTAAGATAGTACGGAACTTGAACGCGGAACGGGATAGTCGTGTCACGGGTGAACCCTAGCCGGGCGGCGCGCCATGACGAATGCAGCGGCCGACATTACCAACAGTTAAGGCCGCCGAAATGCTGCGGTAATCCGAGTTGCGTTACCCCCATCAATCAAGGCTACATGTGCCTTTACAGTGCTGGAGGTTTTGAATGCTCTTTTCGCCTCGTTCTTCGACCTTGACTGCAAGTCAGGGAGCAAATTCCGGGCCAGCGCCGCTGCGGCGCCAGATTACCGGAGTTTCCGCCGTTGCCGCCTTGGCCGCGATCGGTGCGATGGGTCTCAATGGGACAGATTTCTTAAGTGCGGCGCGTGCAGAGACAAAAGCGGGCGCTACAATCGCCACGCCTTATGGTCAGGCACCGATGTCGTTTGCAGATCTAGTTGATAAGGTTAAGCCGTCGGTTGTCTCGGTATCGGTCGTCAACGATGGTGGCACGGCCAAGGTTGCCGACAATGCGCCGGGCAGTGGGCCGGGTGGAAATGGCCCCGGCGGTAAGGGTCGCGGTGGGATGGCTATCCCAGAGCTTCCCGAAGATCACCCGCTGCACGATTTCTTCAAAAACTTGCCAAAGGATTTCGGCCAAGGCCAAGGCGAAGGTGGCGGCAAGCAGCGCCCATCGCAGGGACAGGGCTCGGGCTTCGTGATTTCGTCCGATGGTTATGTTGTGACTAACAATCACGTCATTGACGGCGCGACAAAGATCCAGGTTTCGTTTGATGAGACGGAAAAGTTCGAAGCAAAGTTGATCGGCACCGACCAGCGCACCGACATCGCATTGCTAAAAATTCAGAGCAGCAAGACGTTTCCGGCTGTGAAACTTTCCGACAAGGCGCCGCGTGTTGGCGATTGGGCGCTCGCCGTTGGCAATCCGTTCGGTCTTGGCGGCACAGTGACGGCCGGTATCGTTTCGGCACTTGCGCGTGACATCGGGTCTGGTCCTTATGACTACTTGCAGATTGACGCGGCAGTAAACCGCGGCAACTCGGGCGGTCCAACGTTCAGCCTTGATGGTGAAGTTATTGGCGTCAATACAGCGATCTACAGCCCGTCAGGCGGCAACGTCGGGATTGCGTTCGCGGTACCAGCCAAAACCGTCAAGGACGTTGTTGAGCAGTTGAAGGCCGGCGGCACGGTGAGCCGCGGCTGGCTCGGTGTCAAAATCCAAAACGTGGATGACGACACGGCGGCGAGCCTTGGACTTACCGAAGCCAAGGGTGCGCTTGTCAGTGAAGTGACGGCAAATGGCCCGGCGGCGTCTGCGGGTCTCAAAACTCAGGACACCATCCTGCAAATTAACGCCGACAAAATCGCCGATAGCCGTGATCTTGCACGCAAGATTGCGGAGTTCTCGCCCGATACGACTGTTGATGTGAAGGTTTGGCGCGGTAGCGGCGAACAGACCATCAAGGTGAAGCTCGGTCTCTTCCCGAATTCCGGCGATCCGATGAAGCCGGTCGATGGCGACGACAACAAGCCATCTAAGGACCAGATGGAACTGAGCCAGCTTGGTCTGACCTTGTTGCCGGCGCGAAACGGCGGCCCGAAGGATGGAGTGGTGATTGCCGAAGTCGAAACGGGTTCGGACGCCGCAGAAAAGGGTCTCAAGGCCGGCGACATCATCCTGGAAGTCTCAGGGCAGATTGTCGCTCAGCCAGACGACGTTGTCTCGGGTGTGAAGAAAGCCCAGGAAATGAAGAGATCTGCCGTGCTCCTGCACGTCAAGTCGGGAGATCAGAAGCGCTTTGTTGCCGTCCAGCTCAAGGACAAGAAGGGCTAAACCGGTAGCGTTTGTTAACTGAGAGGCGGCTTCACCCTGAAAACGGGCGGGGCCGCCTCGACGTATCGGGCGGGGATCGTTACATAGAGTTGGGTGTCACAAAGAATCTGTGACCAACTGGGCAATGATGGGCGGCCAAAGCATGCGCGTTCTGGTGATAGAAGACGACAAGGAAACAGCGCAGTTTCTGCAGAAGTCGCTGAAAGAGAACGGCCACACGGCCGATTTGGCTGGTGACGGCGAAAGCGGACTGTCGCTCGCGGAAGAAGGCGCTTACGACGTCTTGATCGTTGATCGCATGCTGCCGCGACTGGATGGCCTTTCGGTCATCAAGACGTTGCGCACAAAGGGCAACCGCACGCCTGTACTCATCTTGTCGGCGCTTGGCGAAGTTGACGACCGGGTGAAAGGCTTGCGCGCGGGCGGCGATGATTATCTGACTAAGCCTTACGCCTATTCAGAATTGCTCGCACGCGTCGAGGCACTCGGCCGGCGCGCAGTGCCTGAAGAACAGCAAACGCGCTATGTCGTCGGCGATTTGGTGCTTGACCGGCTTTCGCACCGGGTCATGCGGGGCGGCGAGCAAATCCTGCTTCAGCCGCGCGAATACAGATTGCTCGAATATCTGATGCAGCACGCGGGGCAGGTTGTGACGCGGACAATGTTGCTCGAGCACGTATGGGACTACCACTTTGATCCGCAAACCAACGTCATCGATGTGCACATCTCGCGCCTCAGATCGAAAATAGACAAGAGCTTTGATAAGCCTTTGCTGCACACCGTGCGCGGGGCGGGATATACGGTCCGTGACGGCCCTGTTTGAGCGCCTCGCCAAGGTCTTTTCAACGAGCGCATTTCGCCTCGCATTGACGGCAGTTGCGCTTTTTCTTGTTTTGGCGGCGACGCTGGCGGGCGTGTTGTTCTGGCAGACGAACAAGGTGCTGACCGAACAGGTGTTGACGGTTCTCCGAGCCGAAAGCGACGTCCTCAAGACAGAAGCGGCGTCAGGCCGAGACGCGCTTTCTGCGGCGATTGCTGCGCGGAGCCGGCCGGAAGGTCCAGCACTCTATTTTCTCGCAGACGGTTCCGGCGCAAAGTTGGCCGGAAATCTCAACCGCGTGCCGCCCGAACTCGCCGGCAGCGGCGACGGCGGGGTCTTCCGGTACAAGCCAGATCGCGGCGCCGATGCGTCCGAGCGCCTTGCGGTTGCCATTCCTGTCGATACGGGAGGCGGGCTGCGGTTGCTCATTGGCCGCGATATTGAGGATCAACGCCAGTTCGCAGCAACGGTTCGCAATGTATCGTTGATCGGGTTTGGAGGGTTGTCGATTTTGGGATTACTTGGCGGTCTTGCAATCAGCCGCATGATACTCGACCGCATGGATGCCATAACCCAGACCAGTCAGTCGATTGTCGCAGGTGATCTTTCGCGCCGGATTCCCGTTGACGGCTCGGGCGGGGAACTGGACGATCTGGCCCGCAACTTGAACGATATGCTGGATCGTATCGAAGGACTGATGGTGAGCTTGCGTGAAGTGTCCGACAATATCGCGCATGATTTGAAAACGCCGCTGACCCGTCTTAGGAACTCCGCCGAGGCAGCACTCAGAGATACGCGTGGGCAGGAAGCTTATCGCGAAGGCTTAGTGCTCACGATTGAGAAAGCCGACGAGCTGATCAAGACTTTCAATTCGCTGCTGCTGATAGCGCGTCTCGAGGCGGCGCCTTTGGAAGAGAGTTTGGAGAAGTTCGATCTCTCGCAGCTCGTTGAGGATGTCAGTGAACTCTATATTCCAGCAGCCGAAGAGAGCGGGTTTGCCCTTGCCGTCGATGTCGGGAAGGGGCCAATTGTGCGTGCCAACAGGCAGCTCATCGGCCAAGTGATAGCCAACCTGATTGACAATGCAATCAAGTACTCACAAGGCCAAGGCTGTGGCAGTTCTATTTCAGTGAGTGCGGGGCCGGGACGGGGAACGGATGGTGGTGCCTTTATTTGCGTGGCGGATCGAGGTCCGGGGATCTCGGAGCAGGATCGGCAGCGCGTGTTAAAACGGTTTGTGCGCCTCGAAGAAAGCCGCACCAAACCTGGAACGGGATTGGGGCTTTCACTCGTTGCTGCGGTCGCGCGGCTGCACGGTGGAGAATTGAAACTCGAAGACAATCAACCGGGACTGCGCGTGGTTATGATCTTCCCGGAACGAGTCGTCGTGCAGCGTATGGAGCAAGTGATAACTGCGGCAGCGACGGAGTAAGCCGATGGATAGTGGCGCGGGTGCGCTGTTCGAGCGCCTGAGAGAGGCACCGGTTGCACCAAAGGGCGGTCACGGAGAGGCTGCGTTTGCGGAATTCTTGAGTGAGATCACTGCGGCGGGGGAGGCCCCGGGACTTGCGGCGCTGTTTGAACAAACTGCCGTTAGGAATATGCTCAGCGGCGTGTTTGAAAGCTCGCCTTATCTTTCAGCACTTGTGCGGCGTGAACCCGTCCGGCTGCTCAGATGCCTCGCCAGCAACCCGGAGACGGAAAGCGAAAACCTCAAACAGGCACTCGTTGCAGACA
Source organism: uncultured Alphaproteobacteria bacterium (assembly GCA_963819605.1). GTDB lineage: Bacteria > Pseudomonadota > Alphaproteobacteria > Rhizobiales > Hyphomicrobiaceae > Hyphomicrobium_B. The sequence continues at coordinate 465,426 of CAWFWU010000019.1, forward strand.
TGGCAATCGCAAGCGATGCGGCGGCGGCTAAGCGCATCCTGCGTGGATTTAAGAATTCAATTGCACTGCTGACGGCGCTGGCCGATGCGGGCGGCGTTTGGCCGGTCATGACGGTCACGCGCGTTCTATCTGAAGCGGCGGATGCGGCCGTCTTGTGCGCGGTGCGATACTTGTTCCGGCAGGCCAACGCAAGCGGGCAGTGGCACTCTCCGCACTCCGAGACTCCGGAATTCCAGTCCGGGTTCTTTGTGCTCGCCATGGGCAAGCATGGAGCCTTTGAGCTCAACTATTCGAGCGACATCGATCTCATCGTGTTCTTCGACAGGGACCGCGGGCGACTGGCCGGGCAAGGCGATCTGCAATCGTTTTTCGTGCGCATGACGCGCGATCTCGTGGCGCTTCTTGAGGAGCGCACGGCGGACGGCTATGTATTTCGTACCGATCTGCGATTGCGGCCCGATGCCGGCGCGACGCAAGTGGCACTCTCAACCGTTGCAGCACACGGATACTACGAGACGGTCGGGCAAAACTGGGAACGCGCTGCGATGATCAAGGCGCGGGCTTGCGCTGGAGACATTGCAGCTGGCGAACAATTCCTCGCTGATCTCGTGCCATTCGTTTGGCGCAAGTATCTCGATTACGCAGCTATAGCAGACGTGCACGCGATGAAGCGGCAAATCCATGCTCACAAGGGCATCGGTAGCATTTCTGTTCTCGGTCAGAACGTCAAGCTCGGCCGCGGAGGAATTCGCGAGATTGAATTCTTTGCGCAAACGCAGCAATTGATCGCAGGCGGGCGCCAGCCGGATTTGCGCGTGCGCGATACGCTTTCGGCGTTGAATGCGCTTCAGGCGCGCGGATGGATTCAAGCCGCCGCCGTGTCCGATCTCGAAAATGCGTACACCTATCTGCGCCGGCTCGAACACCGCCTGCAAATGCTCGATGACGAACAGACACACGATATGCCAACAACGGATGAAGGGTTGCTGCGGGTCGCGCGTTTCTCGGGCTACGAAAGCGTCGAATTGTTTTCGCAAGACTTGGTACGCGTACTCGAAACCGTAGAGCGTTATTACGCGGGATTATTTGAAGACGCGCCCGAGTTGACGCGCGCGGGTTCCAATATGGTGTTTGCGGGTGCGACGGACGATCCCAACACGCTTGCGGAACTTAGGACGCTCGGATATTCGCAACCGGAACAGGTATTGGCGATCGTGCGCAGTTGGCATCATGGGCGAACGCCCGCCGTCAGATCTCCGCGCGCGCGGGAACGGCTGACAGAAGTGCAGCCTATGCTCATTGCCGTACTTGCAGACACGGTCGATCCCGATGCGGCGATTGCGGGTTTTGATCGATTTTTGTCCGAGCTTCCGGCTGGCGTGCAGCTTTTCTCGCTGCTCAAGGCTAATCCAGCACTGCTGCGGCTCTTGGCCGATATCATGGGCTCGGCTCCGCGCCTGGCGCGTATCTTGTCAAAACGCCGCCGGTTGCTCGATGCGGTGCTCGATCCGCAAGCGCTAGCGTCGGCAACGGACGCCGCTGAGATCACCCGGCTCCTGACGGCGGAATTCGCCGGCGTCCGGCGCACGGCGGAAGGTGATCCTATGCAGGACATATCTGGATCGCGCGCGTGTTGCCGGCGGAGAGCAGGGCTTCCTGATTGGCGTTAGGGTTCTAACGGGAAGTATTTCGGCGGCCGAAGCGGGTTCTGCCTATGCGCTAGCCGCCGAGGCGATGGTTTCCGCACTCCTCAGCGAAGTGACGCTGGAACTCGAAAGAGAACACGGCAAGGTGCCGGGTGGCGAGGCGGTTGTGGTTGCCATGGGCAAACTCGGCGGCCGGGAGATGACGGCGTCTTCCGATATCGATCTCATCCTGCTTTATGACGCGGAGGAAGGCGCAGCGCAGTCCGATGGCGCCCGCCCGCTCGCACCTAGTCACTATTACGCGCGGGTCACTCAACGTTTGATAACCGCTCTATCGGCGCCGACCGCAGAAGGCACTTTGTATGAAGTTGATATGCGGTTGCGCCCCTCGGGCCAGAAAGGTCCGGTGGCGACGCGGCTTTCGAGCTTCAAGGAGTATCAGGTAAGCGAAGCGTGGACATGGGAGCATATGGCGCTGACCCGGGCGCGCGTCATTGCAGGGTCACTCGGGCTGCGCGCGAGGGCAGAAGCTGCGATCCGCGAAACGCTATTGATGCCGCGCGACAGGGCAAAGATTACGGCCGACGTGCGCGATATGCGTTTGCGCATCGCGGCTGAAAAGGGAACGGACAAGATCTGGGATCTGAAGCAAGTGCGGGGTGGCCTCGTCGATCTGGAGTTCATTGCGCAGCACCTGCAACTTGTTTATGCCGCGTCACATCCGGAAGTGCTGGATCAGAATACGCTCGTCGCGCTGGAAAATTTAGCGGCAGCCGGGCTAATCTCTGAAACGGACGCCGAGGCATTGGCGCATGCCGGGCGGCTCGTGCACGACTTGACGCAAATTTTGCGACTTAGCCTAGACCAACCGTTTGACCCAGCGACTGCCCCAGGAGGGCTTAAGGCGCTTCTGGCACGGGCCGGCGGCGCGACGGATTTCGGACATTTGGAGGCTCATCTAAAAACCGCCATTTCGAGCATTTTCAATGCCTTCGAGCGGCTTGTCCGATAGAGTGCCCGGGCCGCGACGGAATTGGTGGGCCTTAAGCGTTCTGATACTAAACCAATGGGCCGTTGACGCAAACTTGGTCCCGGCGGGGAATCTCGACCAGAGTTCTTTTGACGGACGGCGCAGAAAATGCCGAGGGCAGGCGTGGCAGAAATACGGACGGAAACCGGTGCGGAACGCGGGCGTGGACCGGCGGTTGGCGGTCTCGATGAGCGTGCGCTTGTGGCCGAGGTTGCAGCCGGACATGAGCCGGCGTTTCGCGTTCTGATCGGCAGGCACCTGCCAAGCGTCACCGCGATCGCACGGCGCATGCTGCGCGATGATGCAGAAGCTGAAGACGTGGCGCAGGAAGCGTTTCTACGGCTGTGGCGCTTAGGGGCCTCGCTTGATGTTGGGACAGCAGGCGTCAAGCCTTGGTTGCGGCGTGTCGTCTCCAACCTGTGCATCGACAAGATGCGCAGCGGCGCGCGCACGACAGTCACTGACGACGTTCCAGAGCAGCGCGTAGAAGCGCGCCAGCTTGAAGAGATCGTAGGGGCGGAGTTGAGCGGGCGGGTCGATCAGGCGCTGAAACAATTGCCGGAACGGCAGAGGTTGGCCCTTACGCTCTTTCATTTTGAAGGTATGAGCCAGAATGAAATCGCACATACGATGGATATCTCCGATGACGCCGTTGAGTTTTTGCTGGCTAGAGCGCGGCGGCAGTTGAAAATGACACTGAAGAATGAGTGGACGGCACTGACTAACGATGGCGCACACTGACTTAGATCGAACGGATCAATGAGATGACGAACAACATTAAGACGGGAATGGCGCTCCTCGAAGAGACGCTGGAATGTTACGGGGCGGATCGCACGCGTTGGCCGCTTGATGTGCGCCGCGAGCTTTCGGGGCTGATTTCCGAAAGTGCGGATGCCCGCCGCCTTGTCGCGGAAGGTGAGGCGCTCGACAGGTTGCTTGATTTGGCGCCTGCGCTCGATAAATCGCGCATGACGGCATTGGCGGACCGGATCGCGGCGGCCAGCCGGACAACCCCGCGCATGGCCGCAACGGCCAACGTGCCGGTTCCAAAGAAAGCTGCATGGCCGGCGCGCCGTGCAATGAGTGGCATGGCGTTGGCAGCTTCGCTCGTGCTGGGAATTATGACAGGGCAGAGCGTCGAGATGGCACCTGCGGTGAGTGAATTTGCTGTCGCTGTCGGGCTCGATACTGGTGCTGACGTGACCGCCGGAAATAACACCGTTGCGCTCGGCGATGAGGCCGGCACAGGTTTTGATGAGGATCTCTTGTGATGACTGAAAACGGCGACGTGGCGGCGCGCAAGCCGTCGTGGCAGAAATGGTTGCTGATCGCCTCACTCGCGGTCAATCTCTTGATCCTGGGTGGTGCCGCTGGAGCATTCTGGTCGCATCGCCATGGCGGCCGCCATTTCGGTCATGGGCAGGGGCGCGAGCACGGATTGATGGGGTTTGTGCGCGAACTAGCGCCAGATCGACAGGGTGACGTTCGCGCCGCGCTCGAGACTGAGCGCGAGAAAATCAAACCAATGCGCGATGTCGTGAAAGAAGGATGGACGGAAACCAATAGCGTTCTGGGCACTGAGCCGTTCGACAAGGACAAGCTCAAAGCGGCGATGACGCGGATGATCGACGCTGAGACGCGAATGAGGACGGCAATTTCTGACGCTTTGGTCGATACGGCTGTCAAACTTAGCCCCGAAGAACGCCAGAAACTCAAAGTCTGGCGCGAAAAACAAGGGATGCGGTTTGGAGGCCGTCGCGGGTGGCGCGAGCGTATGCGCGAAGGCAACGAAGGCGATCCGGCCGGCAAATAAGCCGGCTTCGTCGCCGGTTTCGTCAATGCAGCGATGTGCCGCCGGAGAAAAAGTCGCGCTGTGTGGCGCGGGCAAAGCGCGCGGATGGCAGCCAGCCGCCTGTCGCGTCGTGACTTTCAATCAGGTATGCGCCTGACAGTTCGATGAGTGTGCGAGCAAGAAGCAATGAGAATGTCTCGTCGCCGCTCTTGGCGCTTTGCAATTCGGGGGCTATTGAGATCGATATTTCGGCTTCAGCGCCGACCGCCTTGGCGCGAATGCTAATGACAGCGCCGTGGGCCGCGCGGTCGGCGGCTTCGAACAAGAGATTGATCAGGATCTGGCGAATTGTTGAAGCTTCGGCGCTGATTTCGAGATCCGGATCGCAGACGGCTTCGACCGAGATGCCGCGGTTTGCGAGATCGCACGACAGAAAGTGAACGGCGTCCGAAATGGCGGCACTTACAAGTGTGATCGCCGCGCGGCTCTTGCGCTCGGGCGCGGTCAACAGAGCGGTAATGGCGAGCGCGTCTTCAGCTGATTTGAGGAGCGTGCGTCCGCTTTGATGGATGGAGCGCGCATAGTCTGAGTAGCGATCCGAACCAAGCGGCCCAAAGGCCTCACTCGACATGAGTTCAGAAAAACCAAGCACGGCGTTGAGCGGAGTTCTGAGTTCGTGGCTCATGCGGTTGGTAAGATGGGCCCATGACGCGAGCCCTATCGTGTTCGTGCGGGCCTCGGGGCGCTGCAGGAGTTCGGTTAGCGTGCGCGGCAGGGAGAGTGTAAGCGCCGCTGTCTTGGCAGACGATGCCGCAGTGGCCTCCTTGACATTTTCGAAAGCCGTTGTTGCGGACTGTGAAGATGGGCGGAAAGATATGAGCACGAGGCCTGCGCCGCTGAGAAATAGAAACGCGGCGATTGAATCGGTTCCCAGATGCGGGGCAGCCATTCCGGCTATCGTCAGAAAGGCCGCAAAGGCGATGCAGACACCACGAAGAAGATTGCCATTTCCCAGAATAATCAGATGATTGAGAAGGTGCTTGCGGCCTGCCGGGATTGCCCCCGCCAAGGCAAAGCTGCGCCGTTGAGTGGCGGACGTGGTCCTGGCCATCCTCAGTTCCTTCCCAAGCTTTTAAGTGCTTGCGCCCCCGCGCCTGAAGCCCGTTACTCCGGCTTCGAATCACACTCGCTGATTTGCGACTTACCTGTCGAGGGAGAATAAATGCCACCGATTCGATTCTGTTTGAATTGTGGCGTCTGAGATGGGGCGTCAGCGGGATCTAGCCAAGTGTTAATCGTCGAGCATACGCAACACGATTTCCCTGACGTCGCGCGAGATGGCTTCGCTCGCTGAAACGAATTGCAGGGCTTTGGTTGCAAGGGCCCGGCGCTTTGGCTCCAGAGATTTGTAGCTGCGGAATGATCCGAGCAAACGGGCGGCGACTTGTGGGTTGACGGCGTCGATTTCAAGCACTTTGCTTGCCATAAACTCATATCCGGCGCCGTCGTCGCGGTTGAACTGCAATGGGTTGTTCATGGCGAACACGCCTATGAGCGCGCGGACTTTGTTCGGTGTCGTGATTTTGAAGAGCTCGTGTGTTGTGAGCGCGAGAACATTGTCGAGGGCCTGCGGAAGGCTTGACTGGGCTTGAGCGGCGAACCAAGTGTCGATCACGAGGTGGTCGTGATGCCAGCGATCATAGAAGTGCTGCAGTGATTTCGCCCGGGCCGGGATGCCGTGATGAGCAAGGAGGGCGAGCGCGTGGGCCGCCTCGGTCATGTTGCTGGCGTCGAAGTAATGGGTTTCGAGGCGCGATAGGTCTGCGGCCAATCCGCGGTTCGTGAGAAGTGTCAGCGCCGTATTGCGCAGCGCGCGCCGGCCGGCGCTCTTGGCGTCAGGAGAAAATGGTTCAGTGGTTGATGTATTGGCGTAGATCGCTTCGATCACAGTCCCGATCGCTGACGCAGTGGCGCGGGCAAAAGTGCGGTGCACTTTATCGATCGCTGATGGATCGACGTCATTGCGTTTTTCACGCGCAATATCGGACTGGCTGGGGAGTCTCAGCAGCTCGGCCTTGTAGGCGTCTTCCAAGGAGGTATCGGTCAATGTAGGCGCGAGTGCTTTCGCGTAGTGCTGAGCGGCGGCGTCGATACAGCCTGGATTTTCCAAGCCCTTCAACATGGCACGTGTGGCGAACTTATTGGCAGCCTGCCAGCGATTGAAGAGATCGCTGTCATGCGTCATGAGGAAGGCGAGATCGGAATCAGGCAAATCTAACGAAACGTTGACTGGCGCGGAAAAACCTCTGAGGAGCGACGGGACCGGCCGGGATGGCACGTCCATGAAGTGGAACGATTGCGCACGCTCCGTGACCGCGACCACGCCACCCTCAGGGATCGTGCCGTTATCGAGTTTCAGATCAAGATCAATACCGTTGGCGCCAAGCAGGCCGAGCCGGAGCGGGATGTACAACGGTTCTTTCTTTGGCTGGCCGGGCGTTGCAGCAAGACTTTGGTGAACTGTCAGTGTGGCTGATTTAGCGGCGGCATCGTAATTGAATTCGCAAACGAGTTCTGGTGTACCGGCCTGGCTGTACCAGCGCTTGAAGTGATCGAGGTTCTGGCCGCTCGCGTCTTCAAAACAGCGCAGGAAGTCTTCGATTGTTGCAGCGTCGCCGTCGTGGCGGTTGAAGTACAAGTCCATGCCGGCGCGGAACGCCTTTGGCCCAAGGATAGTATCGATCATACGCACGAGTTCCGCGCCCTTTTCATAGACGGTGGGCGTATAGAAATTGTTGATTTCGATGTAGCTCTCAGGGCGGACAGGATGGGCGAGCGGCCCCTGATCCTCAGGAAACTGCATGGCTTTCAACTGGCGCACATCTGTGATGCGCTGGACGGTGCGCGAACGTTCGTCGCCGGAGAACTCCTGATCACGGTAAACGGTCAAGCCTTCTTTCAAGCAGAGCTGAAACCAATCGCGGCAGGTGATGCGGTTGCCGGTCCAGTTGTGGAAATACTCGTGGGCGACGACGCTCTCGATCGATTCATAATTGAGGTCGGTTGCGGTATCGGCGGACGCGAGGATGAGGCGGTCGTTGAAGATGTTGAGGCCTTTGTTCTCCATCGCGCCCATGTTGAAATCGGAGACCGCGACGATGTTGAAACAACTGAGATCATATTCCCGGCCAAAGCGTCGTTCATCCCAGGCAAAAGAGCGCTTGAGTGCGTCCATGGCCCAGTGTGCGCGTTCCTCCTTGCCGTGCTCGACGTAGATCCTGAGATCGACTTCGCGCTTGGATTTGGTTGTGAATGTTGAGGCGACGGATCCGAGATCGCCGCCGACAACGGCAAAGAGATAGCAGGGCTTGGGATGCGGATCCTTCCAGATGGCGTAATGCCGGACACCGCCGGTGAGCGTGCCGCGTTCGGTCGGATTGCCATTGGCGAGAAGGATTGGGCATTCTTTGGCGTCACCTTCAAGCCGGACGCTATAGACGGACAGCACATCCGGCCGGTCGAGGAAATAGGTGATGCGGCGGAAGCCCTCGGCCTCGCATTGCGAACAATAGACGCCGCGCGAGCGGTAGATGCCTTGGAGCGCCGTGTTGGCTTCTGGATTGACGTAAGTGGTCATTTCCAATGTGAAGGGTCCGGGCTGGCGTCGTTGTTGAGGGTCAGGCTGGTGTCGCCGGTCGTATAGCTGCCGGGCTCAAGGACTTTGCCGGCAATTGCGATGCGCGCGAGTTCAAGTTGTTCGCCGTCAAGTCGGAGCGGCGCGGAAGCGTTTTCGGATTTCGGATTGCGGCGAATGGCAGTCTGCGCGTCGACGCGCGTGCGGGCCGGAACAAGCACGATGTTGAGATCGACTTTGTCGATCAGAAAATCCGGAGGCCGGTAGTCCTTCAGGCGAATGGTCGGGGGTGTATCGGTCTTCATGGGCCTCTCGAAGGTCTGAGCCGGACTGCGCGAATCAAACATCAATGACGTCGCTCAACCAAGCCGGCGGCGGAATTCCTCGTAGCCGTAAGAGCGAATAACTCTGTAGGCGCCGTCGGAACCTAGAATGGCAAGGTCTGGCAATGGTACGCCGTTGAACGTGTTATTTTTGACGAACGAGTATTGCATCATGTCGGTAAAAATGAGCTTGTCACCCGGCTTCAAAGGCTTGGCGAAGGAATATTCGCCAATAATATCGCCCGTCATGCAGGTTTTGCCGCCGAGAATGTAGGAGTGAGCGAGAACGCCCGGCTGCTCGGCACCGATGATTTCAGGGCGGTAGGGGACTTCGAGAACATCTGGCATGTGGGTCGAAGCCGAGGCATCGATGATGGCGATGTCTTTGTCGTTCTTGTGGATGCCGAGCACACTTGAGACCATATAGCCCGTATTGACGACAAGGCCGGCACCAGGTTCCAGAACGACTTCGACGTCGAATTCTGCGCGGAAGGCTTTGATGGCGCTGATCAGCTTCGCGACATCATAGCCCGGTTTGTTGATGAAGTGCCCTCCGCCGAAGTTTACGGCTTTGACCTTGCGGATGAAGGGCGCGAAATTCTTGGCAACGTGCTCGATCAAGCCAACCGAGCCGTCGTGGCGCGCTTCGCAGAGCGCATGCGCGTGGAGAATATCGATGTCATCCCAGGGTGCGCCGTCGAGAGTATCGCGCGTGGCGCCAAAGCGTGAGTAGGGCGCGCAGGGATCATAAAGCTCGCCGCCGAGCGTGGCATTGGAAAACCCAGGATTGATACGCAACCCGATTTTGGTCTTCTTGGACTTTTTCAGGATTGGAAGATAGCGCCGGATCTGATCGGGCGAATTGAAGTAGACGTGGTCGGCAAGCGCGACGACGCGCTCGACTTCGCCCGGAAGATACGCTGGCGAGTAAACATGGACTTCTTTCCCAAACTCTTCGTGGCCCATGCGGGCTTCGTATTCGCCGCTGGCCGTTGTGCCGTCGAGCGTTTCTCGCATCAGCGGAAAGGCGGCTGGGAGCGCAAACGCTTTTGTGGCGAGCAGGATCTTGCAGCCGGTTTCGCGTTTGATGCGCGCGGCGGTGGCGAGATTGCGCTTGAGAGCGGCTTCGTCCAGCACGTAAGCAGGCGTCGCGATGTCGGAGGGCAATTTAGGAAGTGTCATTGGCGAAGTCCTGCGGGACGCATCGCGGCTAGCGACGCTTGGAATGCGCTATATGGCACCGCCAGAGCGCGGGTGCTAGGGGCCGCGAATATAAGTCTATTGCTCTATCCTGACTTCAAAGGTGCGGGTTGCAACCTCGCCGCTAGCGAGCTTGGCTTCGATCATAAACCGGTCTGTGCCAGTGCTGCCCGCGCGGGCGGTATAGTAGATGCCGGTGCCGATTGATTTCTGGCCAACGCACGTCCCTTGGGCTGTCGCCGCGAGCGTCGTTTCCTGGCCGGGCTTGAATGTGACGTCGCCCTTGGCGGGGGGCTGCGTAATGGTGATCTGTGGCGCGGGCAGCGGTTTGCAGGCCTGATCGACACCCGCCATCACGAAAACGCGCGCCGGTCTCCCGGCGACGACGGGGCTGGCGCGGGTTGCGGCGTCAGTCGCGGGGGCTGCTTCAGAGTTTGCCGGTTGTGTGCCCGCGGCAGGACTTTCTGGACCGGGTGATGAGCAAGCCGTGAGTGCAACGGCGATCAGTGTGAGGCTTGCAGCGGCGCGGCTCATGGTCATGATGGGCTTACTCATTGCTTGTGATCGATGTGCCGCGCGATGCCCTCTCCCCGTTCGAGCGGAGAAACGGGGAGAGGGGGACCGTTCAAGTCTTCACCGCGAACAGGTCTTTTTGTTCGCTGACTTTGAGGTCACGGACGTGCCAGGGCAGGCCCTGCTTGCCAATTTCATCCATGAATGGCTTCGATGGCAATTGTTCGACGTTGAACACGCCGGGCTTTGGACCCCACGCGCCTTTGAACAGCATCATCGCGCCAACAACGGGCGGAACTCCGGTCGTGTAGGAAACGGCTTGCGCGCCGGTTTCCTTGTAGCATTGGGCATGCTCGCAAACGTTATAGATGATTGTTCGCTTGGCTTTGCCGTTCTTCTTGCCCGTGAAGATAACGCCGATCGATGTTCGGCCGGTGTAGTTCTTGCCGAGAGAGGACGGCGGTGGCAGAAGTTCTTTCAGGAACTCCATCGGAATGACGGGGTTGCCCTTGTACATGACAGGGTCGATGCGCGTCATGCCGACGTTTTGCAACACATCAAGGTGCTTGATGTAGTTGTCCGAGAAGGTCATCCAGAAGCGGATCTGCTTGAGGCCCTTGATGTTCTTAACGAGGCTCTCCTCCTCCTCGTGATAGATGAGGTAGGATTTGCGCGGGCCGACCTCCGGATAGTCGATCATGCAGTTGATCGACAGCGCGTCGATTTCAATCCACTTGCCGTCCTTCCAGTATTTGCCGCGCTGGGTGACTTCGCGCAGATTGATTTCCGGGTTGAAGTTGGTCGCGAACGCTTTGCCGTGGCTGCCGTCGTTGCAGTCGATAATGTCGATGGTCTCAATCTCATCGAACAGGAATTCCTGCGCGTAGGCGCAATAGATGTTCGACTGGCCGGGATCGAAGCCGCAGCCGAGGATAGCCATGATGCCCTTGGCTTTATACTTTGAGTGATACGGCCATTGCCATTTGTAGGTGAACTTGGCGACGTCGCGCGGCTCGTAGTTGGCCGTGTCCATGTAGTGCACGCCGGCTTCCAGGCAGGCGTCCATGATCGGCAGGTCCTGGTATGGCAGCGCCATGTTGATGACGAGGTCCGGCTTGACCTTCTTCAACAGCTTGACGGTGGCGGCGACGTTATCGGCATCGACCTGCGAGATATCGATTTTGGTCTTGCACTGCTTGGCGACCTTCTCGCAGCTTTCGATGCGGCGCGAAGCCAAGTGGATCTTCTTGAATACGTCGCGGTTCATCGCGCACTTTTGCGCCGTGACAGAGCCGGCGGCCCCGGCCCCAATGATGAGAACGTTATCCAACAGATGCTCCTTGAGATTTAAGCCAGCTTGCGCGCCGGAGGCGTGACGCGCGGTAGCAAGCGCGGGTCCGATGCGGGAATAGGGCAGGTGGGGGGCAATTTCAATAGTCTTGACGCTTTGGACGCCTTGCGCCGCCCGGCCAATGGGTTATGGACTGCGAAGGTTTTGAGATGACGTAATCATGACGCGCCTAATTCGCAAATTTTGTGTCGCCCCCATGATGGATTGGTCGGACCGGCATTGCCGGTTTTTCCACCGCCAGCTCACCCGGCATGCGCTGCTCTATACCGAGATGGTGACGGCCGACGCAATTCTGCGCGGCGATCGCGAACGGCTCCTCGGGTTCTCTGCGGCCGAGCATCCTGTTGCCTTGCAGCTTGGCGGTTCGGATACGGCAAAGCTCGCTGATGCGGCAGCGGTTGGCGAAGCATTCGGCTACGATGAGATCAACCTCAATGTCGGCTGTCCGTCAGACCGCGTGCAGGAGGGGCGTTTCGGCGCATGCCTGATGGCGGAGCCAGAGCTTGTCGCAGCGTGCGTTGCGGCAATGCGCCGGGCCGTCAAGATCCCTGTCACGGTCAAGTGCCGGATTGGCATCGACGAGCAGGACAGCGAAAAGGACTTTCAGAACTTCATTGATCGCGTGGCCGCGGCCGGGTGCACAACTTTCATCGTGCATGCCCGTAAGGCCTGGTTGAAAGGCCTGTCGCCGAAAGAGAACCGCGAGATCCCTCCGCTCGACTACGCGCGCGTCTATCGGTTGAAGGCGGCAAGGCCAGAACTTGAGGTCATCATCAACGGCGGGATAGAGACGCTGAACGCCGCAGAAGCGCATCTCGCTCATGTCGATGGCGTGATGCTGGGCCGCGCCGCGTATCATGACCCTTATATTCTAGCAGATGTGGATGAGCGGTTCTTTGATGGCCGCGCTGCTGTTCCGGCGCGCGCCGAGGCGCTTCACAGAATCGAGGGGTACGTCCAAGCGCACATTGCGGCCGGCGGGCGTCTCACCAATATCACGCGCCATGTGCTTGGCCTCTATCACGGTCGCCCGCGCGGGCGCTTGTTTCGCCGCGTCTTGAGCGAAGAGGCCGTGAAGCCTGGAGCCGGTATTGAAGTCTTGCGTAAGGCGCGCGATTTCGCCGAAGGTGTTGACGTACGCGACGGGGGCACGGCCGCGGCGGCCGAGTGAGAAGGTACGCATGGGACTAACGCTTGGCGCCGGTGGCATCGCTCTACTCGGATTCGTGCTCGCCCTCGCCGGCGGGGCGACGGGATTTCTCGCCGGGTTGCTCGGCGTCGGCGGTGGTGCGTTTCTGGTGCCAGTTCTCTACGAGCTTTTCACATACTTCGGCGTGGACGAGACGGTCCGCATGCACATGGTGCTTGGCACGTCGCTTGCCGTCATCGTGCCGACGGCGCTGCGCTCGTTTTCAGGGCATTATGCTAAAGGCGCGGTCGATATGGCGGCCTGGCGGCGGCTCGCGCCCTGGATTGCGCTTGGTGTCGTGCTCGGTGTGCTGACGGCGAAGTTTGCGAGCACGGCCGGTCTCAAATGGATTTGGATGGCGGCCGGAACGACTATTGCCGTCAAGTTTGCGTTTGGGCGGGACGACTGGCGCTTGGGCGAGCGGTTGCCTCAGAGCAAGAGGTCTAGAATTCGTTGCCGATCATTATCGGCATCGTCTCGGCCTTGATGAGCATCGGCGGCGGCATGTTCATCGTTTCGCTGCTGACGCTTTACGCATTCCCGATCCACGCAGCTGTTGCGACGTCCGCCGGATTTGGTCCGGTCATCTCAATTCCCGGCACGCTTGGATTTATCTGGGCAGGGTGGGACGTGCCCGGGCGTCCGCCATATTCGCTTGGGTTTATCAACGTACCGGCGGCGCTGCTCATCATGCCAACAAGTATGCTTGCGGTGCCCTTCGGCGTCAGAGCTGCGCACGCGCTGCCCAAACGCAAACTGGAAATAGCGTTCGCAGTGTTTCTGGCGTGCGTTGTTGCGCGGTTCTTGTGGTCGATGCTTTGAACTCCCTCTCCCTTTGGGGAGAGGGTTGGGGTGAGGGGGCAGTTGCGAACTCGTAACTGACGAGCACCCCCTCATCCGGCCTGCGGCCACCTTCTCCTCAAGGGGAGAAGGGTCACACCGCGATCTTCTGATTGTACTCACCGACCTCCGGGAAGCGCGCGAGCTGCTGGTCGATGTCTTTGAAAATCGCCTTCATGTTGGCTTCGGCGGTCGGGCTCTCGACCACGACAACGAGTTCCGGCTTGTTCGATGAGGCGCGGATCAAGCCCCAGGTGCCGTCTTCGAGCACGACGCGGACGCCGTTGACCGTAATAAGCTCGCGGATTTTCTGACCCGCGATGCGGCCGCCGGTATCGTACTGGCGCTTGTAGTGCTCGACCATTTTATCGACCACGCCATATTTCTTTTCGTCATCGCAGTGTGGCGACATGGTCGGCGAGCCCCAGGTCATCGGCAGTGCATCACGCAGGTCAGCCATGGTTTTGTCTGGAGCGCGATCTAGCATGTCGCAAACCGCAAGCGCCGCGACGAGGCCGTCGTCGTAGCCGCGACCCAACGGCGTGTTGAAGAAGAAGTGGCCTGATTTCTCGAAGCCAACCAGCGTTTTGTGCTCGAAATTGTAGCGCTTGATGTAGCTGTGGCCGGTTTTCCAATAGGCGGTTGTGGCGCCGTTGGCGATGAGTACCGGATCGGTTGTGAACAGGCCGGTTGATTTTACATCGACGACGAATTTCGCGTTCTTGTGAATGGCCGAGAGGTCGCGCGCCAGCATGACGCCAACTTTATCGGCGAAAATTTCGTGGCCATCGTTAGCAACGACGCCGCAACGATCGCCGTCGCCGTCAAACGCGAGGCCAACGTCGGCGCGGGTTTCAAGGACCTTGGCTGAGACGGCTTTCAGCATCTTCATGTCTTCGGGGTTTGGGTTGTGATGCGGGAAATTGTAGTCGAGATCGGTGTGTAGTGGGACGACTTCGCAGCCTGCGGCTTCGAGGACTTGCGTAGCAAAGGCACCAGCTGTGCCGTTGCCGCACGCGGCGACGACTTTGAGTTTGCGCTTTAACTTCGGGCGGCTGGTGAGAGACGCAATATACCGCTCTGCCATGTCGGGCACAAAGACATAACGTCCGCCGGCTTTGGTTTCAAACTTGCCGCCGAGGACGATTTCCTTCAGTTCCGTCATATCATCAGGCCCGAACGTCAATGGGCGCGACAACCCCATCTTGATGCCGGTCCAGCCGTTGTCGTTGTGGCTTGCGGTCACCATGGCGACGCCTTCGACGTCGAGATCGAATTGAGCAAAGTAGGCCATCGGCGACAGTGCGAGACCGATGTCGTGCACTTCACAGCCGCCAGCGAGAAGGCCCATCATCAGCGCCTGCTTTACTTGAGCCGAATAAGACCGGTAATCGTGACCAACGACGATGCGCTTTGGCACCCCGCGGCGGGCAAAGAGGGTAGCGACACCCATGCCGACAGCGTTGAGCCCCATAAGATTGATTTCTTCGGGGAACAACCAGCGCGCGTCGTACTCGCGGAAGCCTGTCGGCTTGACGAGGGGAAAGCGCTCGAAATCGGCGGTGTTCGGCTTCAAGTCGGCGCGCGGCTTGGGAATCATGGGAGGCCCCTCGTTGAATCGTTTGGCGGAATGTAGCGGGTTGGCGGCCGTCATGGAACGTTCACGCGGGACAAATGTTCCATAACCTGTGCAGCCTTCAAAGCTTTAAAGGTGGCGGAGATGTGGCTCTTATTCGTGGAGCACGAGGGAGTTAGAGCGCATTTCGACGCGGGAGAGCCGTCCGAGAAATGACATGCCGAGCAAAGTCTTATGAAGTTTTCCTGGTTCCGCCACCGCGCCTTTGACGTTTCGCACGGTTATATCGCCGATGGTGATGCTTGACAACGTGACGGGGGCAACCTTTGCAGTCCCGTTGGCGGTGCGCACGCCTTGGGTGAAATCCGCCGACTTCAAAAATAAGCCGGCACGCTCCGCGTCTTCGTAGGTCAAGGCGACCAGAGTTGCGCCCGTATCGATCATGACGTCAATTTCGTTGCCGTTGACTTCCGCGGCCGTCTCGAAGTGTCCGCCGCTGTTTGCAGTCAGTTCAACGTCACCGCCGGGGTTCGTGCTGACGGCTTCTGTCGAACTTTCAGCGTTGGCCAATGCGGGTTCGTTTAGCTTTGCGCCGACGGCGTCAGCCGCTTCTTGGGCGGCATTCGTTGCTAAATCCGAAAGAGCATCGCGGTGCTTAATTGCGTATACCGCGCCCAACATAACGGCCACGAGGATGGCGATTGATGAAAAGAGACTACTTGAGCCCGGAGATGACGGCATAACGAGAACCCAATTGAAAAATTTGGAGCCTCGGCTGGGCCCTGTCACTCGCGGAGCGTCATAAAATCTCCAGCCAGTTCATAAGACCGCAAACGTCTTAAGAAACTGATACCAAGCAAGCTTTCGTTAAGACTTCCGGGGGCAGCAACAAGCGCTTCCATTCCGTCAATTTGGATTGGGCCCACAGTCAAATTCCGGACGCGGACGGGTGCGGCATAGGTTGTGCCGTTGGCCGTTTCGACAGGGACGCTAAAGGTCAATGCGGCTATGTCGATGCCGGCTTTTTCGGCGTCCGTCTGGCGCAACAGGACAACCGCTGCACCAGTATCAACGAGGAACTCGGTGGCACTTTGATTGATGCCGCCGCGGGCCACGAACTGCCCTACCGCGTTGCGGCGGATGCGAACGGCTTTTGGTCCGCTGCTCGGTTCAATCGCGTTTTCGGGCGAAACGTGAACGGCGGTCGCGAGATAGCTCTGAAGTGGAGCGTGATTGGTGACGCCCCAGGCGAGGGCTCCGAGGATCAATGCACCGACCCCTGCCGGCACGGCCAGCCTGTGAATATAGCCTTCACCGTGCGTTCGGTTCTTCGCCGTCGCGACATAGACGATGATGAGGAGTGCGATGGCAGCGCTTGAAAGGAGAAGCTCCGGCGGAATGTCCAAGCCTTGAGCTGACCCGAATTGAAGCAGCGCAAGACCGCAAAGGACGATCAAAACAAGTGTTAGCCAAACGAACATTCACAGCGCTCCAACGCTCAGAGCTAGCTGGCGGGTGACGTGCTACGCGTCGTCAATTCCGCCATGATGCGCCGGCGCTCTTTTTCCGGCATGGAAGACCATCCGGCAATCTCGTCAATTGTTCGTTTGCATCCCGAACATTGTCGCGACTTTGGTTCGATGACGCAGATTTTGATGCAGGGCGTTTCCAAGTTTCTACCAATTTTCGAAGGGGGAAAGTTGGACTGTCATGTAATGCGCGTTTTGGCAGGTAACAATGCGTCACAAGCGATGTCCCGCACCTGTCGCACGGTAGGGTTGATCTGACCCATAGGGTGAGGCCGCTTTGAGCCTAGGCTGCCGGGTTGACCGTGGGAGCATGAGATCTGCGCCTTTATGGCGTTCTTGGCCGAGCGGCTGCAAGGGTGCAACGGCGTCAAGCACGCGCTGTTTCGGCAAGGTCACGGTGACTTCCGTGCCTTTTCGCAGTTCTGATTTGAGAGTGAACGTGCCGCCGTGCAGCTGAATGAGATTTTGTACGATCGGGAGCCCGAGACCAGTGCCGCCTTCGGCCGTCTCATGGGCAAGCGAACCTTGACCGAAGGCCTGCATGACACGGGGAATTTCGTCCTTGGGGATTCCGGGGCCGGTATCCTTGACCGACATTCTCAGTCCGCCGTCAGCAATGCGCGCGACGGTTAGCGTGACCCGGCCACCTTTCGGCGTGAATTTCAGGGCATTTGAGAGAAGGTTCAAGCAGATTTGGCGCATGGCGCGCGGATCTGCCCAAACCTGCGGAATGTCCGCTTCAAACTCTTCGATGATCTGCAGCCCTTTTGCATCAGCCTTTAGCTTAACGAGGCGTTCGCAGTCCTCTGCAATATCAGTCAGGCGGATTGTCTCTTCGTGGAGTTCATAGCGTCCCGCTTCGATGCGCGAAAGATCGAGAATCTCGTTGATGATGTGAAGGAGATGGCTGCCGCTCGAATAAATGTTGCGCGAGTATTCGCGGTAGGTCTCGTTGCCGATCGGTCCGAGAATCTCCTTTTCCATAACCTCGGAAAAACCCATGATGGCGTTCAACGGCGTTCTAAGTTCGTGGCTCATGGTGGCAAGGAAGCGTGATTTGGCCTTGTTGCCGGCTTCTGCACGGCGGCGCGCCTCGTCTGAAATTGCCTGCGCTTCTTCCAGCTCGGCAATCAGGCCGTCCTTTTCGGCACGAAACTCGATCATGGAAAGAGCGGTCGAATGCAAACCCCGTGTCAGGTAGATGAAGAAAAGATGGATGCCAATCGCCATGGATCCCAGGGCGAAATAGAATGGATCGTTCAGCCAGAATAATCGCCCGGAAACCGCGATCGTCATGGGCACCGTGCCGACGAGGAACAGTCCCTTCACCGTAGAGGCGAAAGTCAAACGGATAGCGAGGACGACCATCAACGTGGCGAAGATGAAGACGTGCGACGAGAAATTTGCTTCGGTCTGTATGCCACCGGCCACGCCAAAACCGATGAGGGCAAATCCAGCGAGGGCCATGCCATTGAGGCCTTCCAGAAGCAGGAACCGGCGGCGTTTCTCCGCGACGTTAACTTCCGTCCGCGGCAGCGTTAGCAGCTTCTTGCACTGGACGTACATGAGCCACTTGGTCAGAATAACTGCAATAATCCAAACCCCGGACTCGGCCGTAGTTGCCCAGGACCTCGAGGCGATGGAAAAGATGATGCAAAGCGCCAGCATAGCGAAAGGGGCGCTGATTTCGTTGCGGGCGAACATGGCCAGGAGTTCGTATTCATACTCCGGCTTAATGTCGCTGCCTTGGGTTAGGCGTTCGCGATAAGCCTTCATATCATCGGGTTTCTTGGCGCGCGACGGGCGCGGGGGACGGCGCTCGGGGATGTCGGCGGTATCGACATTGTCGTTCATTGCTTTAGCCGCTATCCCAATAATTCCCATCCACGCCGCTCATGGCATGGTTCCGTCCGGTTAATTTGCGGGTAATTCGCTAACTTAGCGTTTAATAACGCTTCAAATTCTAAATATAGGGAGTAGATGCAAGGCATGCGGCGCGACGTGGAACGCCAAATGGCAAAGTGGATTTCAGCAGCGATATTGGCCGTTTTGGCAGCACTTTTCGGCCAGAAGCAGCTTTCGCCGTCGAAAGATTTTGGTCCGGCCCCTGCTGGGGTGACCGGCGTGGGGCGCGCTATTGACGGAGATAGTTTGCATGTTGGCAACAGTGAGGTCCGCCTCAAGGGCCTCGATGCCCCCGAAGGGCGGCAGACATGTACCCGTGGCGGCGCGTCTTGGGATTGCGGAAATGCCGCCCGGGATGAACTGCGCCGGCTCATCGGCAAGGACATGGTCACGTGCCAGGTTTTGGAAAAGGACAAGCACGCACGTCTTCTGGCCCGGTGTTCGGCGGGCGGAAGGGAATTAAATTCGGGCATGGTCGCGTCCGGACTGGCCGTATCCTACGGCGGGTACTTGCGCGAGGAGGGTGACGCGAAGGCCAAGAAGCGCGGACTATGGGCCGGAGAGTTCCAGTCGCCTCGGGATTGGCGACATGAACGCGGCATTGGTCAATAAGGGGCGCCGGGCGATGCGGATCATTGAAACGAAACGCGCGCCGAATCCGCGCCGTCTTCGGATTTTTCTGGCCGAGAAGGGGGTGGCCGTTCCCTTCGAAGAGCAAGATCTGATGACGGGTTCTCTGAAGTCGGCGGAGTTTGCAGATCTCAATCCCTGGCAGCAAGTTCCGGTTCTGGTTTTTGACGACGGGCGGCGGCTGTGCGAAAGCGTAGCCATCTGCCGCTATTTCGAAGAGTTAAAGCCCGATCCGCCGCTTATGGGAGTGGGGCCCATGGGGCGCGCAGAAACAGAGATGTGGCAGAGGCGCGTGGAACTCGGACTTCTTTTTCGCGTGGCGCAGGTCTTTCGCCATCTCAATCCGAAAATGGCTCACCTCGAAGTGCCTCAGGTTGCGCCGTGGGGCGAAGCGAACAAGGAGAAGGTCTACAATGAGCTTCGGCTGTTTGACAAAAGGCTAGGCGAGACGCGGCATATCGCGGGCGACACTTTTTCAATTGCTGACATCACAGCGCTGGTCGCAATAGACTTTATGAAACCTGCGCGGATTGAAGTTCCTTGCGACCTGGTCAATTTGCATCGTTGGTACGATGGAGTTTCACAGCGGCCAAGCGCGAGCGCGTAATTTCCCGCGGCACTATTGAAGGCCGCTCGCGACGAAAATCCAAGAAAGAGTTGCAGTCAATTAAGCACAGGGCGGAATATCTTGACTTGATTCCGCTGCTCCAACCGGTTTTCGCCAGCGGGGCCTATCCGCCTGCAGCTCAAGGTCGTCGCGAATGTACGACAAGTCAAAGCCAGCGCTCTTCAGTTTGGCGAGCACGGTTTCAACCGGCATCGCGTGCAAATTGACCGCCGCCCAAACAATGGCCGCGCGCTGTCCGGACGAACAATAGCCAAGGACAGGCGAATGTTGTTGCGACGCCAAAGCTCGATGTGCAGCCGCGATCACGTCTTCGGCGAAGACTCCGTATTTCTGGGCCGGCACATGAAAATAAACCATGCCGGCCTTCTCACAAAGTTTGCGAGCTTCTTCCGAGGAAACCTGAGACGTCGTTTCGCCATCCGGCATAAAATTGATCACCATGCGGTAACCCTGCGCGGCCACGGCCTCAAACTCCTCCGCCCGAAGGGCGGCGGCGACGGCAAATTCAGGTGTGATGGCTATGGCATGCGGCATTGAACGGCGAAGTCCTGGCAAGTGCGGGCTACCCCCATAAGTGGTTGAGAGCGGGGGCCTCGCAAGGCTTACTGCGGCGCAAAATGAAAAAAAATACCAAATTTCGTATTGACATACGCCTCAAGCAAAACAATTGTCTCCAAATGGTCCAAAGTTAGAAACGTCGTTCTTTCCCCTGGAGACCGAACGTGCTCGATGAAATGGACGTCAAGATCCTGCGCATTCTGCAGGAAGACTGCACGCGGCCCGTTGCCGAAATTGGCAAAGAGGTCGGACTGTCGACCACTCCGTGTTGGCGCCGGGTCCAAAAGCTCGAAGAAGCTGGAATCATAAAGCGGCGCGTGGCGATCCTCGACCCAGTGAAAATAAATGCAGGCGTCACGATCTTCGTTTCTATCAAGACCGATCACCATTCTCTTGTGTGGCTCGAAAAATTCCGCAGCGCAGTTGCGGACTTTCCCGAGGTCGTTGAGTTCTACCGCATGTCGGGAGATGTTGATTATTTGTTGCGCGTCGCAGTGCCTGACATTGCGGCCTACGATGCGTTCTACAAGAAGCTCATTTCGCGCATTGAAATAGCCAAGGTATCTTCAGCATTTGCAATGGAGCAGATGAAATACACGACGTCGCTTCCGCTGCAATTTGCGCAGACTTCTGGACACGCAAAGTACGACAAGACGGAGACTTGAAGCGCCATTCTTCTTGGCACTGCAGTACGCGCCTACTTTAGGACGGCTTCGTTGCAAGCCGCGTAATGAGGCTGGATGTATCCCAACGCCGGCCACCATGCGCCTGAATCTCGGCGTAGAACGTATCGACGATTTTTGCGACCGGCAGCTGAGCGCCATTCCGGCTGGCTTCATCGAGGCATATGCCGAGGTCCTTGCGCATCCAATCGACGGCAAATCCAAAATCGAATTCGCGCGCGTGCATGGTTTTCCAGCGGTTTTCCATTTGCCACGACTGGGCCGCGCCTTTGGATATAGTTTCTATGACGGCCGCAACGTCGAGGCCTGCCTGTTCGGCAAAGTGGATCGCCTCTGACAAACCTTGGACGAGGCCGGCAATGGCGATCTGATTGACCATCTTTGTCAACTGCCCCGCGCCAGACGGCCCAATATGTTTCGCCATCTTGGCGAAGCAGCGGATGACGGGTTCAGCTTTGCTGAAGGCAGCGGCGTCTCCGCCAACCATCACGGTGAGAGTGCCGTTCTCGGCGCCCGCTTGCCCCCCCGAGACCGGCGCATCGAGAAAGCTGAGGCCTTTTGCTGAGACTAATGCTGAGAGTTCGCGTGCGACGCCGGCCGAAGATGTGGTGTGATCGATAAAGATCGCGCCAGGTTTCATGGTCGAAAATGCACCGTTTGGTCCGGCCGTTATTTGCCTTAGATCTTCGTCATTGCCGACGCACGAGAACACGAAATCGGCATCTTTGGCGGCGTCTGCCGGGGTTGGAGCGGCGCGGCCCGCCCCGTTTGTCTCGAGCCAATGATCAGCCTTAGCGGCCGTCCGATTGTAGACGGCGAGATCGTGGCCGCCGCGTTTGAGAACGTGTCCTGCCATGGGGAAGCCCATAACACCAAGTCCGATCCATGCGACCTTTGCCATCTCTTATTTCTCCTGAAGGGCGGGGATGACCGACGCCGTCTTCTAATCGATGTGAGGCGCAACGCAAAACAAAAGGGAGGAGCAAACAGCTCCTCCCTCCAATTCAGTCGATTTTCGCCAAACGCAAAGGTTCAGCGCAAGTCGCGATCTCTATACCAACTCCAGCGCGATCCGCCTCGTACCGGACGGGCGCTCACCGTGCAGTAGACCGAACCGGCGGCGGCATCGCAGTTCACCTGTTTGTCGGTTGCCATACGCCAGCGCGCAAAGTTCTCGCCGTAAAGATTGGTCACTTTTGATTTCCAGGTGTCGATCGCGGAACTCTTCGCGCGCCATTCGCGCACGTGATATGGCAAGTAATCGCTCACGTAACTTGCTCGGGCTTCGACGCGACGTAGGTTGTGGTGTCCACCCCAGCCGTCGCCACGGTGGCGGCGGCGCTCGAAACTGCTATCATCCTCGTCGTAATCGCGCTCCGAATGGCGCGGCGCGGGCTTGTCGTAGCTGTAATTGTGGTCCCGTTTAGAATTGTAGGTTCTATGGCTGCCAGAAAGTTCAGCAGCGCTAACGCTGGTAATGGTACCGGTTAAGATAAGGGGGAGTGCTGCGATTGCAGAAAAGAGTTTTGTGCGGGTCATCGTTTTCTCCTTGACTAGAGGTCGGGAGATAGCAGACCACCCGATCTTGAGTGCCAAGGTTAAAGACTTGTCTCTCAGCCCTCCCTGAATAGCTTAATCATCTCGTATTCATCAATTTGGCGAACAAGAGACCGCAAATAGGGAGAGGGCCCCACACTCTGTCGAATGTGAGGCCCTGATGGGAGAGAGTTTGGGAGGGGAGGGAGGCTTATTGGGAGGGAGGCCCAACTTGTACCGATTTCTGCGTACGGACATCCGCATTTGATTTAGGCACCATGATCAGCGATGCCAGAAGCATCGCGCTCGCCATCGCGAAACAAGCCACCATGCTCAACCGGGTTAGGTTCCAAGTCTGCATTGCGTCAAGTCTGGCGGCTTCAAGGTCCATATCAAACTCGGATCGGATCGTAGTCATCTGCTCAAGTAAGATGAAGATAACGCATAAGGAGTTGTTAGTCTATTCGGACGCATTGGCATGATTAATGTTAAAGTTGCTAATTTTACGAATTCTTAAAGTGTATTAATTTTCAGCGGTTGGATTTTTTGTTTTAGCAGTCTTGAGATCGCTCAACATGAGCCCTGGCGCAATTTTTTCGATGTCGAGCTGGAGTTCAATGACAACGGGTTTGGTTGCTGCCAAGGCTTGAGCAATAGCGCCTTTGAATTCGGCAGCAGACGTAACACGATATCCAACTGCTCCCATTGATTGCGCGAGTGCCGCGAAATCCGGATTTACAAGCGTGGTTGCTGACACGTGTCCAGGGTAGCGGCGTTCCTGATGCATCCTGATGGTGCCAAGCGAGCCATTGTTGGCGATAACGACTATAATGTGCAGGCCGAATTGGACGGCGGTTGCAAGTTCCTGTCCCGTCATCTGGAAGCACCCGTCGCCGGCGAGTGCGACAACCACTCGATCAGGATGACAAAGCTTGGCAGCGATAGCAGCTGGCAATCCATAACCCATCGAGCCTGAGACCGGCGCCAATTGGGTTGGGTAGCCTTTGTAGACGAAGTAGCGATGCAAAAACGCGGCGTAGTTTCCTGCGCCATTGCTGACGATTGTGCTGTCGGGAAGTTCACGCGAGAGTTCTGCGATAATGTCGTCTAAGTTCAGCTCATGAGCCTGAGAACGAGGCTGTATGTTCAAAGATGCTTCGTAGGCTTGACGGAGGTCGCGCCGCCAAATCGGCCATGGCGGCTTTTTGCCCGGGGTCGCCATTTCACTAAGTGTATGAGCCGCTTCTAAGGCGCAAGCATTCATCGCGAGCGATGGAACGAAGGGGGACTGGGAAGTTCCAGCGTCAACGGCGATATGCACGAGTGTCTGTGTCGTTTTCTTGGGGTTCAACAAAGTGAAACCCTGGGTCGAGATGTCATCCAAACATTGGCCGAAAACGATGATCAAGTCGCTGGCTCGGATGCCAGTTGCGAGCTGCGAGTTGATCGACAGTCCGAGATGTCCTACATAGCAGCGGTGCCGGTTGTCGATGGCGTCCTGGCGCCGGAAAGCTGTTGCGACAGGAAGATCAAAGCGTTCGGCAAAGCGTGTGAGCGCGGCGCTTGCGCTGTCGCTCCACGCCGCGCTGCCCGCGATCACGAACGGCCGTTCGGCATAGGCAAGATAGGTCTTCAGTTGTTCAAGGTGTTCGGGCAGGGAATGAAGCGGCGCGGCTTCGGGCTTTGGTGCTGGGACGGCCTCGACCGCTTGACACAGAACATCCTCGGGCAAGCCCAAGACCACGGGCCCCGGGCGTCCCGACGTTGCCGCACAAAATGCTTGCTGCAATAGGCTGGGTAGTTCAGCAGCGCTATTGACCACTATGCAAGTTTTGGCCATCGAACCGAAAACGGCTTTGAGATCGATGGCTTGAAATGCAGGAAGGCCATTCATAGTGCTACTCGGAAGGCCAACCAGCAACAACATCGGGGACTGGTCCTGGTGGGCGATGTAGACGCCGGCGAGCGCATTCGCAGCACCCGGTCCGCGGGAGACGAGTGCAACTCCGGGACGGCCGGTGAGCTTGCCCGTCGCCTCGGCCATCATCGCGGCTCCAGACTCGTTTCGCGTGGTGATGGGTTGCACTCGCGCGTCCGCATGCATGGCATCCAGAACGGCCAAAAAACTTTCGCCGGGAACCGTAAAAATGTGGCGGACACCTTCGCCGGCCAAATAGTCGATCAGGGCTTGTCCACCGGTACGCAGGGTCACTGGTTGCAACTTTTCAATGGGTTGAAGTTTCCACAGGTTTTAGGCGCCTCTCAGTGCTCGGGATAGAACAAAGCGTTATTTGGGTTAGCCGGGCCTAAACTGGCTGCCGGAAGCCGTGGATCATGGCGGCTGAGGACTGGCGGGGAAGGGTTCGTTGCCTATGGTGAAACCTGCAGAATCAAGTTCCAGGGTGGTTCGATGGACGGCAACATGTACCGCAACAGGCGCGATGATCATCGGGAAGGGAGATCAGTTTTTGTTCTGAGCTTAGTTATTTTCTTGACTGTTTTCGGCCCGGGCGCACTCGGCCCAACAGCAGCACTGGCAGAAAGCCGCGTGGCGCTGGTCATCGGCAATGCGCGTTACGACAACAATAAATTGAAGAACGCGCGCAACGATGCAGAACTCATGGCGCGATCGCTGGCTGACGTTGGATTCGAGGTCTTGACTGTCTTTGATGGAAACGCGTCTGAGATGCGGTCGGCGGTCACGGAATTTGGCCGGCACCTGAAGGTGCCTGATACTGTGGCGCTATTCTATTATGCCGGTCACGGTGTCCAAGCGGATGGAGAGAATTTTCTCGTTCCAATTGCCGCCGATATCTCCGACATGACCGAAGTCGCGCTCAATTCAGTTGCGCTGGGTGACGTACTCAAGACAATGGCGCGATCAGAGACACGGATGAACATCGTCGTACTCGATGCCTGCCGCGACAATCCATTTTCAGCGACGACACGTGCTATCGCCCAAGGAGGTTTGGCGCCCGTGGTTGCGCCTTCAGGCACGCTCATTGGTTATGCGACCGCGCCTGGACAAGTGGCACGCGATGGTGACGGAGACAATAGTGTCTATTCGGCAGCGCTGGCCGCAAACATTTCCATGGCCGGTCTGACGCTCGAAGAAGTCTTTCGCAATGCGCGGCGCCGCGTCATAGAGGCGACATCGGGGAAACAAGTACCGTGGGAGCATTCGTCTCTCGTCGGCGAGTTTTTCTTCAAGCCAAAAATCGCAAGCCCGCTCGATCCGTCAGCCGCCGCTGATGTCCGGCTCATTGAGATCGAAGACTGGGAGCGCATCAAACTCAGTAAGGATCCCGCACACTTTAAATCGTATGTTGAACAATATCCAAACGGTCTTTTTGCTGAACTGGCAAACGTACGCCTCTCGAGACTTGAGGCCATGCGTGTGCAGACCCCTTGGAATTGGATGATGACGGGCAGTATTGAGCGCGATACAGCTGGACCGGCGGCAGCGTCGGCCTTTGACCGCGCCGTGCAACTTGAGAGTGCGGCACGCACGCCCGATGATTTGAAAGTAGTTGCGGCGCTCTATTCTGAAGCCGCGGCCCACGGTTTGCCGCAGGCAATGTTCGCACTCGCTCGCGCGCTCGACAAAGGCCGCGGCACTCCACGAAATTTGGTTGAAGCAGCGCGGTGGTATGACTTGGCCGCTGAGCGCAATCACGCTGGTGCCATGGCCGCACTTGGTACGATGTATGAGTTTGGGGATGGCGTTCGCCACGACATGGCCGAAGCGTTGCGCCTTTATCAAGGTGCGGCCCAAGCGGGGGATCCAGCGGGCCTGACCAGCTTGGCGTATCTATTTGCGCAGGGCAAAGGCGTGGCGCGCAATACGAACAAGTCCCGCAAGCTTTACAGGATGGCGGCCGACAAGGGGCATGCGAGGGCAATGTTCAATCTTGCCCTTATGGACCTACGGGGCGAGGGTGGGCACACAGATATAGAAAATGGGTTGGGACTTCTTGAGCGTGCAGCTAGGCAAGGCCACTCTGGTTCTCACCTTGAACTAGCCTATCTCTATGACGATGGGCGGGGCGTCGCTCGCCTTCCGAAAAAAGCGGCGGAGCACTACATTGCGGCACTAAAATCTTCAGGCCTGGAGGGGCGCACGTTTGATGTTCCATCGACAACATGGACTTTGGCAACCCGGCGCGAGCTTCAGCGGCTACTGGCCGCAAAAGGGATATATCGCGGCGTCATCCATGGTTTCTTCAATGCCGAGACCCGCAAGGCACTGGTCGCTGTTGCCCAAAAGTGAGTTAAATTGGCCGCACACGCTCTCATAGGCTGAAATGCCTTGTTATTGCTTGGGTCTAGGCGGAGCGCAGCGCCGCCGTTATGGTGCCGCGCTGGAAGTCTAAATGTACCGGCGGGGAGGCATTTGGGCGGCCCGTAATGACGACATCGGGGATCATATGACTGCTGCAGTATCTTCCGTCCGATTTTCGCGAATGCTGGCGATGATCGCTGCGCTTTGCATGTTCGCGGTATCTCCTGTGCGCGCGGCACAACGGGCTGAGAGTCCACAAGACCCGGTCGCAGTTCCAGCTGTTCCGGCAACCCCAACTGAGACAACTGTGGTGCCTGCAGCGCCACCGGCCAGTGCCCTGGCACCAGTAAACGCCGCTGCGACGGCCATACCGCCGAGACCCGAGGATCCGCGATCTGCGAAAGTTTATTCGGTACTTGAAACGCACTGTGCCCGTTGTCACCAAAACGGGAAAATCGAAGGCAAACCCGCGGCGGCAGGGGGCATTGCCAACATCTTGTCTGTCAGTGAATTGGCAAATGATCCAATGCTGGTGCGTCCTGGTTCGCCCGACGCTTCGTTACTCTACGAAGTGCTGAGGAGCCGTCATGAGCTGGTTGAAATTTTCACGAACGACGCACCGGAGCCCGGGCCTGATGATCTCGACACAGTTAGAGAGTGGATCAGAGAACTCCCGGCTACTCCGCGGGAGTGCCCCTCTCGATCACCTATTAAGTCTGCGGCAATAGAGGCCATGATAGAAGAGGCTCTGCGTATCGAACGCGACGGAGCAAAAGATCTACGCTTTATTTCACTGGTGAATCTCTACAACGCCTGCGCCAGCACTGAAGAATTGGCCGCTTACCGCCAGGCCGTCACAAAATTGTTGAACAGTTTGTCATGGTCGCAATCATCCCATAAGCTAACGCCACTCGATCCAAATGGAATGGTTTTGGCTTTCCGCCTAGCTGAATTTGGATGGGTGTCAGGACATTGGGACGTCATTGAACAGCGATATCCGAAGGCGTTCGTCATCCCGCTGTCCGATAAAACCAAATCTGCGGCGGGCTCCAATAACCCGATCGTGCGGGCAGACTGGCTGGCCGATGCGGCGAGTAATATGCAGTTCTATTACCAGCTCATTGGGATGCCGCAAAAACTCAGTGACCTTGCCAAGATGAATGCCTTGGACGTTGACTACAATCTGCGCATAGCGCGGGCCCGAAGGGCCGTCGTTCGGGACAGTGCTATTACGCACGGTAACCGGCTCGTTGAACGGCACCCTGGTGCGCGGGGAGGGTTCTGGCTCACTTATGATTTTGCGACCAGCAGCGGCGATCAAGATCTTTTCGAGCACCCCCTTGGACCAAAGTCGTCTTCGCTGATCAGGGCTCCTTTCAAGCACGACAATATACGGTCGCTCTTTGCCCTCCCAAACGGCTTCAATGCATTTGCCATTTTTGATGGCAGCGGCAATCGCATCGATCATGTTTTGCCTGGAGTTGAAAAGCCCGTGTATGCGGGAGCTGAAGGGGGAAATCTAAGTTCTCGCGCAAGCGCGAAATGTTTCAGCTGCCACAATAATGGTTTGTGGCCGGTTCGAGACGCTTACCGCGCCCGTGTGAATGCCGTGCCAGTTACTAGCAGCAAGGAAGTGCACGAAGCCGCCCTTCAGCTTTCTGGCATTGATAGCGAGTTTCAGCTTTTGCAGGACGGAGACAATGAGAAATACCGGAATGCCTTGCGAGGCGCCGGGATCGATCCAGATCTCAAAGTGAAGGGCGAAGAAATTATTAGCGCGCTAGCGAAGAAATACCGGGTGCCCGTTGATTTTGATACCGCTGCGATTGAGCTTGGACTTGAACGTGAAACATTCAGTGCGGCCCTAATGAAGGCTGCAGGGACGATAACCGCGCTTGCCCGCAAGATTCAGCACGGCCGATTGCCTCGGCCGGATGCTGTGCGTTTACTTTCGTATCTCAAAGGTGTCGATCAGAACAGCTCGAAAGTTGCCGACAAGCCGGCCGAAC
Organism: uncultured Alphaproteobacteria bacterium; assembly: GCA_963819605.1. Taxonomy (GTDB): domain Bacteria; phylum Pseudomonadota; class Alphaproteobacteria; order Rhizobiales; family Hyphomicrobiaceae; genus Hyphomicrobium_B. The sequence goes on from CAWFWU010000019.1 coordinate 494,280, forward strand.
CGGCATCCCCCCGTGACGTTATTAGTCTCAATGTTTGGATCGATAAGTCGCGTCCGGCAACAGGCGACTTGATTGCCATAAATGCCGAAGCAGACCAGGATTGCTTTCTAACGCTGATCAATATTGACGTGGCGGGGAAGGCAACGGTCTTATTCCCAAATGACTTTGAACCAGACAACCTATTGAGTGCCGGCAAGACCAGTCGCGTCCCCGGAACATCCGCACCATACCAGCTCCGGATTAAGGACGAGGGTCGTGAAACGCTTGTCGCGCAATGTTCGACGTCTCCTGCGCCACCGACAGGCATCGAGCATGATTTCGGCCGCCAAAGGTTCACAGTTCTCGGAAATTGGGAAAATTTTGTGCGCGACAGCCTTATTGCCGAGGCCGATATGCGGCGGGATCCAAGAAAGGCCGAGCGCGCACGTTCCGCCCGTTTTCAGGCGTTGCGGCGGGTTCGCGAAAGCGGGGGACGAACGGAAGAGCGCCTAGATACGTCTCCTGGAAGACGGGTGCGCGATGGCCGCGCCGTTATTGTTTTGAGCAATGAATAAATTCTTTAAACCCGGCGCTCAAGGCGTTGCAGTGCCCAATTGGCACCAATGAGAATAGAAGCCGCTGCGATCATCGATTGCACGGACAGAGTTGATAAGCCGGTTATCCCTTGTCCTATGGAGCAGCCGAGTGCCAGAACTCCGCCCACTCCCATCGCCAGCCCCCCTCCAAGATGGCGCAACATATCATCGTTGCTGGCAAACCCCTGAATGCGAAAGCGGCCGTGAAAAAGTGCCGTGAGGTAGCTTCCGGTCAGCGTGCCGAAGACTGTTGCAGATCCAAATCCTGGGAGGCCGAGTGCCGTTGCGCGCGCGATCCAATCGATACTGTCTGCGACGGGCCGCACAAAACTCAATGATGTCGGGGCCACTGGTTGGACATCCATGTCACTGAAGGCAAGCCCCGTTATCAGCCACCCCAGTGCCACGAGCAGGCCAACACCAATTCCTGCCATGAGACAAAGGCGGTCGCCTCCAACCTGGCAACGCGCAAAGGCAAAGAATGCTAGTGGAGCTGCGATGACAAGCGTAACAAGCCACCTGCTGAAACCGGCTGGAATTCCGGCGTAACTGGAAATCTCACTCAAGCTTTGTGTCTGAAAGCCATAGTGATCAAGTGATAGGACCGTGGCGGTCTCCAATGCGGCGCGTAACGGCCCAGCAACTCCGCCCATCGTAGCAAATGCCGCGACGGTCAGAACCAAAAGTGTGATCAGGCTGCGTAAATCTCCGGCCCCTGCACGTATGAGATTGCGACTGGCGCAACCGCCGGCCATGACCATGCCGAAGCCGAACAGTAGCCCGCCTAGCATGGCGCCTGCCCAGTTCAGCCGCGGCGCTAAATACATTGATCGCGCCAGGTCCGTCAGTTCAAAGTAACTGAGTGTCTGGGTTGCCAAAATGGCGACAGCCGCCGCAAGTGCAACGGCACCGAGCCGGTGGAGGCTCCCAGATGTCCGCCAATCGGAGATGGCACCCATAACGCAAAAATTCGTGCGCCAGGCGAGGTTGCCAAAAGCAAGGCCGATGAGAAAACCGCCGATTGCGAGCGAAAACTGCGAGTTGCTCTGGATAGCGTTTTGGAGACTGTTCATCGGAGTTCTAACCGTACCATTGGACGTGACGCGGTAGTTGAAGTGATTGCCCACCATTCGTCAATTGCCGTAACACGCTGGCGGCGAGATTAAACACCGCCGCGAGATTGTTAAGATTGGGCAAATTCCAAATGGGTCTTTACAGGGGAGGCATGGAACCCTAAATCGGGCCAACACTGAATGACCGCGATCTCTGCTCGCGTCGGTTTCTCGGGGTTAGCCCCAATGGGTGAAGGTCAGGTACGCATGGAAAAATTTCGCTCGGCTATTGATATGGTCAAGAAGCTGGAGCCCGATCTGCCTGTATTTGCGGCCCGTCCCCATGCGGCAGGCCGGGCAGCGCGCTGGTTTACAAAAAATTTTCCGGGCGAAGTGGCTTACGCTTACAAAGCAAACAGCTCCGTTTTTCTTGTGGGTGCACTCTATGGGGCCGGCATTACGCAGTTTGACGTAGCCTCGGTAGCCGAACTGGAGGATGCCGCAACCATTCCAGGTGTGCGCTTACACTTTATGCACCCGGTAAAGCCTCGCCACGCCATCCGCAAGGCATACTTCGATTATGACATCAAATGTTTTGCCCTCGACACTGAAGATGAGTTGCAAAAAATTATTGAAGAGACCAACGGGGCAAAAGACCTTGAGCTTTTTGTGCGCATAGCTGTGCCCGCCAAAAACAGCCGCGTCCCTCTTGAACGCAAATTTGGGATCACGGGGCCGAAAGCGGCCAAGCTTCTCGTCAAGGCGCGTCAGGTGGCAGATGAACTCGGCATAACGTTCCATGTCGGATCGCAGACGACGACGCCGGATGCTTATTCAATGGCATTTGATGAAGTCAAAAAGCTCATTGTCAAGGCAGGCGTTGTTGTTGATGCCATCGACGTTGGGGGTGGTTTTCCATCGCAATATACAGATAGCGTGCCGGCCCGATTGTCCGATTTCATAGAAGTTATAAAGGCGGGCAAGGCCAAATTGCCGGTCACTGAGGAATGCCGGTTGATCTGCGAACCCGGCCGCGCCCTTGTTGCAGAGGCTGAGAGCCTGATTGTGAAGGTGGACCTGCGTAAAGGCGATGAGCTCTATATCAATGATGGTGGCTATGGAGCGCTCTATGATAGCGCACAACTTGGATTCGTATTTCCAGTCCGGCTCATCCGAGAAGGGCTTGATCCGAATGAACCGCTCGTGCCATTCGAATTCTGGGGACCAACGTGTGATTCAATTGATCACATGAAGGGGCCGTTCTTGTTGCCGGCGTCGGTGCGCGAAGGCGATTACATCGAAATTGGCAACATGGGGGCTTATGGACGAGCACTATCAACACGCTTTAATGGCTATGGCTCATATCACGATGTCATTCTGGAAGATGAGCCTATGTACTCGATCTATGAAATGGAAAACGAAAAGATTGCCAAAAATGCGTGATGCGCCAGTCGAGGGCAAGTTGTGAAATTCGAATATCTTCCGGCGAAAAAATCTTTTCTCGATTCAGCGCGCGAGGACGCGCATGTGCCGGCCAATGCACGAGCAGTCATCATTCCGTTCGGGCTTGAAGCCAGTGTTAGCTACGGGCGCGGCACCGCTGGCGGCCCTAAAGCTATTCTTACGGCCAGCCAGCAGCTGGAGCTGTTTGATGACGAATTTTGGCGTGAACCCTACAAGGATTACGGTATCGCCTGTTTAAAGCCACCTAAGATCAAGAGTGGCATGACAGCGGCACTGAAGCAGTTGGAAACCATCGTTGCAGCGGTGATTAAAGAAGGAAAATTCCCATTCGTGCTGGGGGGCGAGCATTCGGTAACAGCCGCCGCGATTAGACCATTTGCGAGGAAATATAAGGATCTCGTGGTGCTGCAACTTGATGCCCATGCCGATTTGCGGGATGGGTATCAAGGCGATCATAATTCTCATGCGTCAGCAATGCGCCGGGTTCTGGATCACGAGAACGTCACGCTTGTGCAAGTTGGGATTCGTGGCTTGTGCCAAGAAGAAGCAAATTTCTACGATGCGAACCGCCATCGGATAGAGATGCACCTTGGTATCGATCAGGCGCGATGGAACATTGAGAAGATAGTCGCTCCCTTGAAGGGGCGTCCTGTTTACATCACGTTCGATATCGATGCACTAGACAGCTCCGTCATGCCTGCAACTGGAACACCTGTGCCAGGTGGCATGAATTATCTCACGGCACTTTCGATCCTGCGGCGGGCCTCTGAGGCCGGGAACATTGTCGGCGCAGACCTCGTCGAGTTTGCACCGATTAAGGGCTTTCATGCCTTTGACTATATGGCGGCTGCACTAACTTATAAGATGCTGAATTATGCGTTGGCCAAGCGCGGCACGTAAAACGGGTCCCGAGCGATTAAGCTTCGCGCCCAAAAAGTATTAGATAACCTTACAAAGACTGAGGCCGGTACCGTCAGGACGCTACGAGCGCCCGCTTGTTGTTGCGTCAACGGTGTGAAGTCTTTGGAGAGATTGAATTGCATTACCGCTAGTTGAAAGCAGAAGTGAACTTCCGCTACGGGACCAAGGCGATTCGATTGAAGAGTCAAGCCGATTGCACATCGCGGCATTCATGCAAGTTCACCGAACATAATGCGTGGCCCGGAAACTTGTGGCGCGTATGACACATAGCAGCGGTACATGCTGGAAAGCATCACACAGGAGTCGACGGCCAATTTCAAATAAGTAATGAAGGAGAGTACATCTCAATCCGTGCTCCCCGCGCGGACAAGTTTGGCAATGCTGGCTCGGGCGTCCTCCGGCTTTCCAGCGCATGACCGGAGCTATCGGAATGCGTAGACTTATCGACGTCCGTGGACCAATGACGCTAATTGCCGTTGGGCTTGCAACCAGCTGGTCGATACCCGCTGCAATGGCTGCCTGCGGAATGGCCGCTGTGAATGGCGGCGCTTCTGGTCCGCCGTCGATTTCGACAACCGAAACTTCAACGACGCAAGTGCTAGAGCAAATCCGCCGGCGCACGCAAGAAGCTCAAAGCCCACAGCCCATTCCGGTTTCCAATGAGGCGGCACCCGCGCCGGAACAGACCGCTGCTCCTGTAGAGCCGGCCCCAAAGCCAGCGAGCAGTGCGGCTGCAAAGCCGGCCCCGGCTCCAAAGCCAGCGCCTGTCGTGGAGGCGGCACCTGCTGCCGCTCCGAAAACAGCCAAGAAGGCACCCGTTGCAGAAAGTGCGCCTGAGCCCGAGGTTGTCGAGCCGGCGCCAGAGGTGAAAGCTGCTAAACCCGCAAAGACCGCCGGCGCTGAGCAGGCCGTTGAGCCAGAGCTTAAGGCGGCGCTTAAGGCAAAAAGTTCGCGCGCCTATACGCCAAGTCTCAAAGATTACGCCGTCGCCGAAGAGACGAGCTACGTTGGCGGCATCTCACGCACGACTGCCGTTTGGGCGCAGGGTTACTTGGGCTATGACCGGCACAAGAACATAGCGCCGGGCAATCAGGAAAACCCGACCCGCAAGGCTGTATCGGCTGGTGCTTTGATCGGTGCCGACTGGACCCATGTGAACCGGGGCGAAACCGTCAATGCGTTTCAGTTCGGCGTTTTCAGCGGCTACAACGAAACGCGCGCGAAACTGAGTGATACGTTTTTCGCCACTAATGAAACGGGAGCTCCGCCGGACACGTTGCCGGGCGGCGGCAACACAAACTATTTCCGCCAGGATAACAAAGAGACGATCGATGGCCCATTCGTTGGCACGTACATGGCTTACGTCAAGGATCAATGGACCTTCGATGTTGCCTTCAAAGCCGATTTCTTCGATCTGACGCAGAGCAGCACGTTGCGGCAGCGCTGCGATGACGACGTCGGTACCCAGAACGGCAGCGCTTCGGTCAATAACTACATGATCTCCGCAAACGCAGCGCACCGGTATCTGATTGGCGCCGACAATAAGTGGTGGGAGCCGACGGTTGGCGTTCGCTACACGATTACCGATTTCGGTAGCGATCCCAGCAACAGCGTGTTCCGCGATGGTGGCGTGCAGCCGACGGGCCGCCTCGGCCTCGAAGATGGGACAGCGCTTCGCCTCCAGGTTGGTGCCCGGTTTGGCGATCGGGTCGAGCTCGAGGGCGGTTACGTCTTGTCCACCACGGTTGGCGCATACCTCTATAGCGACGTTGCCATCAGCGGCTTTGAGAGCGTCGCCGGGCAAACCGGTGAAGCTGTTGGCCCAGTTGACGAAGGTAAGGTCCGCCTTCTCGGGCAGCTTGAGACGCGGCTGAGCTTGGGCAATGGCCTTTCCTACATGATGCAGGCGGAACTTCGCGGTGGTGGCGACGTCATGGGCGCAGCAGGGCAATTAGGCATGCGCTACGAATGGTAACGCGTTGAGGGCGCCTTACTGGGCACCCTCTCCGACGACAGAGAACGGCGCCCAGAATGCCGGGTAGGCGTTCCACAAATCGGCTGTATCTGTGACTTTCTTCTCGATCTGCATCAACATGGCTTGGCGGAGCGCTTCGGCGCGCCCGATGGTTTTGTCGTGGGCTTGGATCTCAAAGGTGGCGGTCGTCAGCCGTGCAGCGGCGTCAGAGTCAACGCGCCAGTGAGAGACGAGAAGCGCCCGCGCACCGGCATGAAAGAACGATTTAGCAAGCCCGGACAGTGCTTCTGCGCCGGGTTTCGATTCAGCAGCGGTGTTACAGGCGGCCAGCACCACCCAATCGGCATTGAGCTTCAAACTATGTGAAATTTCCGATGCCGTGAGCAGGCCGTCATCGTTGGGGTCGGGAACATCTGGTGGCGTCAATACGAGCGCCGGCTCGTTCAAGCCTTTGATGTCGTCGGCGACGAGGCCGTGGGTCGCAAAGTAGACGACGTTGTAAACAGACAAGTCCGTTGCCTTGACATTTGTTTCGGTAGCTGCGGTCCCGAGATGCAAGTCGCCCTCGGTGGCACCAAGCCCTTTTGCGATGGCTCTAAGTTCTTCCTCGGTGCCGGGCAATTCTTCAAGAGTTCGCGAGGATGCTTCGCGTTGCCATCATATCGCGAATGCTTGGATCGCCGCCGCGCGTCTGGGCTTCGGCGACGCGAACCGGAACGGCAGACGATACGCTCGAAGACAGCCGGGCGTTCAGTTTGGGGTTGCCAAAGCCGATCATCGGCTTTCCAGCATCGGCACGGCGTTTCAATTTTCGCAGCGACTTGAGGCTTGTCACGGAAGGGACCACCGACAGTGCGTGGCGCAAGATGAGCCACTGCGCGTCGCGATAGGCTGGGAGTTCCCCAATCGAGGGATGCATGATGCCGGGTTTCTTCGTGACGAGCACCTGGAACGGAAGGCTGGTCAGCGGCCCCGATGGCACGATCAGAAGGTGCTTCTTGTTTTTGAAGACGCTTTCGAGCGGCTCAAGCAGTTTGGCGTAAATTTCATTCGACAAACCTATATTGAGCAGGCTTCCTGCATTGTTGATATTCTTTTTGAGGTCTTCCGTGTCCAAGCTTTTGCGCAAGTTGGATACTGAGTTCTCAAGCCAGTTCCAGCTGACGGCCGCCTTGTGCCAGGCTTGGCCCTCACGTGTAATCGCCCAAACATAGGTCTCATCCATTCCAGACACGATGCTGATCAAGGCCTCGTCCGGTCCGAGCAATGCCGCGGTATCGGCAATCGAGAGTGGATCGGGTTTGGTCAAATCAAAGTATTTCGGGAAATCCTTTTTCAGCTGCACGTCGATGTTGTTGCGGCGTTGTTCAGCGTCCTTCATTTGAGAGCGCGTGTTGGGGCGGCGCTTTTCAGGCGGGAGCGCCAAGTCTTCCGTCAGCTGCCGCTCAAGGATGTTCAATTGACTGTCGATATTTTCAAGGTCGCGGACGAGCGCTTGCAGCGCTGGATCCTCGGTTGCGAAGCGCGAGGCCATGCGCGCAACGGCGGACGCAGCCTCGTTCTCGCCAGCACGCTGCCCAATGGCAAATGCTTCCTCAAGGACATCTGCCTTTTTGCTGTTGTCGCGCTGGTTTAAGCTTGCGAGAATTCTGAGATGCTCGGTGAGGTGTTCGCGCCCTTTTGCTTTTGGTTGATCCCGAGAGATGGCGATTTTTGTGCCGAGACGGATCTTATCGAGGGCCTCGGCCGGGCGCTGCTGCAAGTCAAGAACCCGCGCCAAGTGCCGGTAGGCTTCCGCCGTCGTTGTCGCATTGGGGGCTAGAACCTGCTCACGAATCGTCAGCGCTTCACGCAGCTCTGTTTCCGCCTCGGCGTATTGTTTTTGTTCGATGTGAGTCAGCCCAAGGCCCGCCAGTGTTAGTGCAATTTCGGGATGTTTTGCGGGTTGCGATTTGCGGCGAATGGCCAGCGCTTCGATAAAGCGCGTTTCAGCTTCACGATATTTTCCTTGATTGTAAAGGTTGGTGGCCAGCTTGCTGATGGCGCCGGCAACTTCCGGGTGATCGGGACGCTGAGCCTTTTGGCGGATGGCCAGCGCCTTCTCAAGCAACTGCTGCGCGGCTGCGAACTTATCGCCCCTCGGGTCGAGTTCAAGCGCACCGGCTAGATTTTGCAAACTTGCGGCAATGGCCGGATCATCAGCCTTCAAGCTGCGCGAGCGAATTTCAAGAGCCCGGTTGAGCAGAGGGATCGCCTCGTCTGCCCGTTCGCGTACTTTGTAGAGTTCGCCAAGATTGGTCAGGGTATCGGCAATGGCTGGATCATTTGGCTTTAAAACGCGTTCCCGGATATCCAGGGCTTGCTGGTAAAGTGCTTCCGCTTCCTGATAGCGACCGAGCCGGTAGCGGTAGTATCCGAGATTGTTGATGGACGTGGCGAAATCTGGGTGATCTGCTGGAAGTACCCGGCCATAGATTTCGACCGCTCTTTCAAAATAGGTACTGGCGCCCTGCACGTCACCCTGCACGACATGCAGGTATGCCGCCCAAGACAGCGCCTCGGCATGCTGGGAGGTATTGCCGCCATTCTCATCCTGGGTCAATTTGATGAGTGCGGCCGCTTTGGTGAGAGCGTCGTCATACTTGCCCTCGACCGCGAGTGCGGAAATTGCGGCCGTTAATTCTTTGCCCGGGTCGGCGCGCGCTGAACTTGAAAATAGCCCGGCGCAGAGGCTGCACAGTGCTAGGGTTAATGTCAGAAATCTCGGCCGCACGCGTTTAATCTCCATCTGAACTGATACATTGTATAACAGAATTACAGAATTACAGAAAAAGACCGTCAAGTGCATGTTACGTGCGGAACAGTTCTGCAGTTGATTTCGTGATCCTATTCCGGCGACGCGAAGTGGACGCTCCTGCTACACGAACCTGGCAGAAGTGGCGGCCTCGCGCTATGAAACCGATATTGCCGGTGCCGTGCCGGCACGCTAGAAACAGTTACCGTGATCGAAGGAAACCCTGTGCCATGTTTGCCGTCAACCGGAAGCCAACTACCAAGTTCGCGTTGTCTTTGTCGCTTGTCTGTGGCGTTCTCGTGCTTGGAAGCGGGATTGCCCTTAGTGAGACAGCCAACGCGCCAACTGCCGAGAGTATTGTTGAGGCGCTAAAATCCAAAGGTGCAACACGCGGTGCTCCGAGCAATGCAGCGGCATCGCTGATCAGCGCGCTCAAAGACAAAACCTCGCGCGGCATTTCGATTTCTTCGGAAGAGCGCGGCAAGCTCGCTGATGCTGTCAAAGATATGCCGGTCCAGGATATGGAAATTCAGTTTGAGCTCAACTCGGCTGATATCTCTCCAGCAGCCCGGCCGAATATCGATGCGCTTGGCACAGCCTTGCAGAACGGTCAGTTGAAAGGCTCAAGCTTTTTGCTCGCCGGCCACACTGATGCAACCGGCACGCCTGCTTACAATCAAACTCTGTCGGAGCGGCGCGCGATTGCCGTGCGCAAGCTCTTGATTGATGAATTCAAGCTTTCGAACGAGCAGTTTATTGCGGTCGGATACGGACCGGAACGGTTGAAAGATTCTAAAAATCCAAACGCGCGCGAAAATAGGCGCGTTCAAATTGTCAATCTGGGCGAATAGCGGTGACGACCTACCGGCCGGCAACAGGGCGACGTCAGCGCCCTGTAAGCCGCTTTAAGGCCTCCCGGCTTGACGATAGTTCGGCGTCGAGCGAGAGGGCCTTTACGAAATCCGCTTCGGCTGCCTTGCGGTCGCCCAGGGCTTCGTGGATATGCCCTCGCGTATCCCACACGTAAGCCTTGTCGCCAATCAGGCTGACTGCCTTGTCGGCATCGGCGAGTGCTTTTTGATTTTGGCTTGTTTTGTAATAGGTCCAAGCACGATTATTCAGGGCGTCTCCATTCTTGCTGTCAAGTTTGATTGCTTCATTATAGTCCGCCAATGCAGTCTCAAATTGGCCCTTCAGTAGATGAGCGATCCCTCGATCATTGTAGGCCGATGCCGTTGGCGACGTCGTGATTGACTGAGAGAGTGAAGCGATGGCACCGTCCAGATCGCCAGACTTGCGAAGGGCGTAACCCAGCCGGCTCTGTGCCGTTGCTAATCCTTCGCCCGATAAACTCTGCGCGGCAATGAGCCCCTTACAGGCCCTTAAGGCCGCATCGGTCTCATCGCCGTTGCAGGCATTCCAGTTGGCAGCGTGGCGACGCTGCGATGCGGCAGTATCACTGTCGTTAAACTCCGGCGCCGCCTCATTGGCCGGCACCGGGGCAGGTGCTGGCGACTTCGCCGTCTCGCCGCGCACGGACGGTGGCTCCGGAGTCGTGTTGGCTGGCGTAACATCAGCAACAGAAGTTGACGCAGCCGGTGGCGATTTCGCCCCTTCTATTGCTGCTGGGGCATCGGTTTGGGGAATAGTCACAGGCGGTGTAACTGCCGCGTTTTCAGAGGAAAGGGTGCTTTTCGATGCTGCAGGTTGCACCGCTTTGGCCACTTGTGCAGGAGGGGTCCCAGGCCACCCCTGCCAAAGCGAGACTGCAAGCGCGCTCACCAAAGCAACGCCCAAAGCCGTCAACGCCAACGGGGGCTGGCGCCAATCGAACCGCTTAGACGGCGCATAATTTGCTTTGTTAGGCGAGGTCCCGCTTCCCCCGTCTATTGCCGCGACATTCGTGGTCCGAATTTCGGGTTGGCGTGCATCCGATGAGACGGCAAAAACGTGAACCGGAATAGGAATATTCTTAACTTGATGCGGGCCCATGTCCACATAGGTGACCGACAGCTTACTGCTCACCGCGTCATGCATCGATTTTGAAATGCAAATTCCGCCTGGCTGTGCCAATGATTCCAGCCGCGCCGCGATGTTGACCCCGTCGCCGAGCAGGTCGCCGTCCTGGTCTACAACATCCCCTATCGTTAATCCCATGCGATAAGCCATATGCCGGCTGACGGGATAAGCATTGTTCTTAATACGCAGGCTTTCCTGCACATTGATGGCGCATCGCAAGGCATCGACGGCGCTCGGGAATTCGGCAAGGACACTGTCGCCGGCCGTCTTAAAAATCCGGCCTCCAGCCTCGATGATGATGTCTTTGAAAACCTGCTGGTAGTTTGTGAGGCGGCGAAGAGTTTCCTCTTCGTCCTCGGCAATTAGACGGCTGTAGCCGGCAATGTCGGCGGCTAGAATGGCTGCAATCTTGCGCTTCAATACACGGCATCCTGTACTCGGCCTTGCGGCCAATGATCTTAGTAGAGTGATACGCCAAAACATGTCTGAGAGGCAACGGATGTCGTGCAGCAGGTAGGGCCAAACATGCCGGCGGAGTTTGATTGGCAGCTCTTCCGGTTAATTAACCGTTCACCGGTATTTCTTTGAGCATGCCATCTCATGCCATCTACCGCCAAGAACAGGCTTTCGCCTATTGCTGGATCTGTTGATCAGCGCCCAGCCCATCCGGGGCGCGGGGATTGACAGGGGGACACGCCTGCTCGTGCCGCATCGCACGAGTGGGAGGTTTTATCGGCCGTCCGCTCAGTTTTGAGCGTCGAGAAGAAGCTCTCCGTCGCCGCATTGTCCCAGTCGTTGCCGGAGCACGGCAGGCTACACACAACACCGTTCTCAACTGTCAGGCTTTGGCATAGTTCGCTGGTGTGCTGCGTGCCGCGATCGGAGTGATACAAAAGTTCGCGCGGCCTTTACCGGCGTCAAAGGTCAGTTGCATTGGTTCCAGTTCAATGCCGCCGGCACTGAGAGGGACAAAACCATCATCGAAGGCGGCATCAATGGCGATAAGGTCGCTGACTTCCAGATCCAACTCACTGGGCTCAAAACTCTCTCGGTAGGGGATTTCGTGCTGTAAACGGCGTGGGTCCATACGCCAAATGCGCTGCGTTAAGTTATGAGGGTTTGGTTACTAAAATGGTGGGCGGTATAGGGATTGAACCTATGACCCCACGCGTGTGAAGCGTGTGCTCTACCGCTGAGCTAACCGCCCGGATTGGAGGGGCCCTTATGGGTGGCCTCTCGCTTAACTGTCAAGCCGCTTGGCGGGGAGCCATAAGGCACGCCGGGATGAAATTCGTATCGAGCTGGGTTGGGCCGTGACGCAGGGGCATTCGGCGATCAAGTGGCGCGTCGAATGAGGAACCGGTAGGCGCCAGCATCTTCCCAGCTCTTCTCCAGCGTGTTTCCGGTTGCGCGGCAGAAGGCGTCGAAATCTTTGGGTGCGGCCGGATCCGTTGCTACAACCTCCAGCATGGTGCCGGCCGGCATCTCGCTCAGTGCCTTTTTGGTTTTGAGAATGGGAATCGGACAGGTCAATCCACTCGTGTCTATCGTTCTGTCGGCATTCACAGCTCGCCGGTCCTATATTTGAGTGTGTCTCTGGCCACTTCCGCTACGCTACCCTCTATGACAAGCGCGGCCCAGGCTCAATAGAATACCGGTGACACCGCGTGGCTGCGATCCTTAAGTGGGCTGGGTCTTGCGCCAGACGGGCTGGAATGCAACGGTTTTGCTATTCTGTGCCGATTCCCAGGAATGGCTGCCAGGCCCTCTGGGTTGCGGCCAAGTTGCAGGATAATATGGCCCGCCGCGCTGGTGCGGCTTAGACTGGGTCGGGAATTTTGGCCGACGGGACGTGCCGGGAGACAATAATGGGGGAACCCCAAGAGCCGCGCCGCTCGTTTTTATTCTCATTTGGCCTCGAAAAACTTGGGCTTGTGGCGCTCCGGGCGCCTTACGTTTCCGCCGCACTGATCGCGTTGCTGTCGGCATTGGCGGTTTTCGGCGTAATGCGCCTCAAGGTGGACGACAGCCTTTCCGAACTCTTTCGCACGAATACCGCTGAGTTCCGCCGGTACGAAGAAATAGATCGCAGGTTTCCGTCGAGTGAATACGACGTCCTTGTTGTGGTCGAAGGACAAAAGCTTCTCACTCAGAAAGGCCTCGAGGCATTTGCAGGGGCCACGCAGGAGCTGCAACTGACCGATGGGGTCGGCGGACTTGTTTCCATGCTGTCGGCCCGAGGGAAACCGGACGCCAACGGCTACTCGCCACCCATTGTGCCCGAAGAACTTCCCGAAGGCGCCGGTTTTGCCGCGCTCGTCGCCCAGCTGAAATCGAATGATATCGTCAAAGGCAAATTCTTGTCCGATGACGGCGAACTGGCACTGATGGTTTTGGCGCTCGATCGCGAAGTGGTCGAACAACTGACTGCCAAAGTAGTAATCGCCAATATAAAGGGGGCGGCAGAAAAGGAACTGAACGCCGCCGGGCTCTCGGTCAAGCTGACAGGCGCACCTGTCATGCAACTTGAGATTCGTAATGCGGTGGAGCGGGACCGGTTGGTTTACAATGGGCTCGGCTTCCTGGCCGGTTTCGTTATGGCATACTTATTTTTCCGCCGCCTTTCTCTGACGCTGATTGCAGTCGCCGGACCATCGATCGCTATTTTGTGGACTCTCGGCGTCATTGGCGGATTGGATTTCCGGCTCAATCTCTTCATCAATGTCATAACACCACTCATTCTCGTCTCGGGTTTTTCAAACTCGATGCATCTCGTGTTCGCAATCAGGCGTGACGTGATGGCGGGGATCGACCGCGTGGAGGCTGCCCGCAATGCGGTGCGCGACGTCGCTCCCGCTTGTCTTTTGACAGCTATGAATGCTTGTTTAGCGCTCATCTCATTCTCTTTTGCCGAGTCCGCACTTATTCGCACATTTGGCACGGCAGCACTGCTGGCCGTGGCGATTTCCTACGTTGCCGTCGCCGTTGTTGTTCCAACGCTGGCGGCCATTCTGATTAGAAAAGAGACCGGACCGCCCGTGTATGAAGGCGACGAGGCGGGCGGCAGTATCGGCTTTTTGCTTAAAGCCACGACGGCAATCCAAGGGCACGTCATCCGGCGGCCGTGGTTCTACACACTCCTGGGACTGTTCGCCGTTCTTGCAACGGGCTGGGCCTATACCCAGTTGACGCCCATGTACCGGCTAGCGGACCAGGTTCCCGATAAGGAACAGGCGCTCGCCGCAACTGGACGGCTGGACAAAAAACTGACCGGCGCAAATCCCGTTCATGTGATGATCAGCTGGGGAGGTACGTCTGAGACGGCGTCGGCCAAGGCATCACTTTTTGACGCGGCAACTCTGGCTGTCATCGCTGACGCCCATACCGTTGTTGAAGCTAAAGCCGGTCTCGGCAATACATGGTCGCTCGACAGCCTGCGCCGATGGCTGAGGGAAGCAGGTGACGACCGCATCGAGACCGTTCAGAAGTATGTCGGGCTGCTGCCGGAACATCTTGTACGGCGATTTATTGCCAAAGAAGAGAATGCGGTTCTGGTGACGGCGCGATTGCCCGACGTCGATGCGAGCGAAATTCTACCAATTGTCGAGAAGCTCGACCGCGAATTGGAGCCTGTAAGAAAACTGCACCCCGGATACGATATTGCGGTGACGGGTCTGCCGGCGATCGCGGCGCGCAACTCGGCCAAGCTTATCGGCGAACTGAACTGGGGACTCGTTGGCGACATGTTCGTCATCTTTATATTTTTGGCTGTTGTCCTGCGCTCCGCCTTGGCAGGCGTTACGAGTATCTTGCCGTCGATGTTCCCGATATTTTCAACCGGCGCGTTGCTCTGGGCTGCGGGCGAGGGCCTGCAATTTGCCTCGATCATCGCCATCACCGTTGCCTTTGCACTTGCGATCGATTCAACCATCCATTTCTTGAACCGGTTCCGTCTGGAAGAGGACCGGCTCGGCGGCGGGCGGGGCACCGAAATCGAAGCCTTGAGAATGACGGTACATCACATAGGGCCGGCCGTCGTGCTGACGACCATCGTGCTGGCGCTGGGTCTTGGTGTGACCATGCTATCGGACTTGCCGTCGCTGCGCCGCTTCGGCCAGTTGACGTCCGTGTGCCTTGTGGCGTCGCTGGTTGCCCAGCTCGTGATCCTTCCAGCATCAATCGCGCTCTATCGCCGGTATATTCCGCGAAAGAGTTGAGTGCGCCGGGGCGACGCGATAGTATTAGTGGGCTGGCAACTGCGGAGAACCACGTCATGGCCAAGAAACTCGTGATCATCATGGCCAATACCGATCCCCGGAATGGCGAAGAACTCGGTGCGCCGATCTTTCAGGCGTCTGTTGCAGCAGCCATGGAATACGAAGTCGAAGTGATTTGCACTTCAATTGCCGCAAAGCTGATGAAAAAAGGCGTGGCTGAAACGCTCTTCATGAAGTCGGGCGATGCCCGCTCGATTTATGATTTCATTAAAGACGCTCATGCTGCAGGCGTGAAATTTTATTGCTGCTCGCCGGGGCTCGATCTTTTCGACATGCACAAGTCCGACCTCATCCCAGAGTGTACGGGCGTTGTCGGTGCCGCGCATTTTATAGAAGAGATCATGACGGGCGAAAGTAAGGTGCTGACTTACTAGCCGAGGCGCACTGCTGTTAGCCTTGAAATGGCGCTGTGAAGTTCATCGTAGTGGCTGATGACGGCGTCCGGACCGAATGTGCCGACGGGCTCAACGCTATATCCGAAGTTGACTGCTATAACGGGAATCCGGGCGGCTTGAGCCGTGCGGATGTCGGTTTCGCTGTCGCCAATCATGATGGCGCGATTAAGTGATCCCTTCGCAAGTTCGATGGTGCCCGTCAAATGCTTGGGATTAGGCTTGGAGACACCCAAACTGTTGCCGCCTGTTAGGGCGTCGAAGAATTTTGACATATTAAGTTCGTCGAGCAGCGCGCGCGCGTGCCCCTCCATCTTGTTTGTGCAAACAGCGAGTGTGGCTCCACTTTTCTTGAATGAGGTGAGAGCGCCGGCCACGCCGGGATATGGCCGGCTCTTGACGGCGATGTGCGCGCTATAGTGAGCAATGAAACAATCGAAGTGCGCGCGGAGCTCTGATGGGCTTGCGATTTGCCCGTGGGCGGCGAGTGCCTGTTCGATCATTTTCATGGCGCCATGCCCAACGAAAGGCAGCACCGCCTTTTCCTCAATAGGCGCTAAACCGGCGCGCGCAAGCACGTGGTTTGTAGCGGCTGCTAGATCGGGCGCCGTATCGACGAGTGTGCCGTCGAGATCAAAAACAAGTGTCCAGCCGCGCATGGCGTCTCCGGGAGTGTTTGTGCCGCCGCCCGGTCTTGACTTGAAAGGCGGCGATTGCAGGCTTAGAGAAAGTCTTCACAGAGGGAAAGTGGGCAAATCGGCCCCGAGGAAGTCAGATGGAAGTCAGATGGAAGGCAGGCGGCCTTGAGCGCAGATGACTTCAAGCGGCTTGCCGCGGAACATGCCCTGGATTTCGTGCAGCCGGGCATGAAGCTTGGTCTTGGCACGGGATCCACGGCCGCAAAATTCGTCGATCTTGTCGGCGCGAAAGTCAAAGGCGGCTTGGACGTTTTGTGCATTCCCACCTCGGAAGCCACACGGCTTCAGGCTGCGGCTCTCGGCATTCGATTATCGACCCTCGATGAAACCCCGTATCTCGATCTGACTGTTGATGGTGCCGACGAAATCGACGAGGCGCTGCGTCTCATCAAAGGCGGCGGGGGCGCGTTATTGCGTGAAAAAATTGTAGCCGCTGCTTCGGGGCAGGTGGTGATTATAGCCGACCATACCAAGCTCGTCGAAACACTCGGCGCGTTTCCGTTGCCGATCGAAGTTGTGCCGTTCGGGTTAAAGGCAACGCGAAATCTTATCGAGAACTTGGCGACGGACGCGGGTTGCACCGGCCAGATCAAGCTGCGCGCCAAAGCAGACGGCACACCGTTTGTGACCGACAACGGTAACTTTATTCTCGATTGCGCCTTTGGTTCCATTGAAGATCCTGAGACATTAGACGACGCCTTGAAGCTGGTTCCAGGCGTGGTTGAGAATGGATTGTTCCTCGGCATTGCTGACCTTGCGATTGTTGCCGGCCCCGATGGTGTTTCCATTATTTCAACCGACGCTTATGATTTTGAAGGAGATATTTAATGAAATGCCGGCATTCAAGCTTCGCAGGATTTCTCGCGATACTGCTTTCAGTCTTGCCCGTGATGGCTGAAGAGGCCAAGCCGGTTGCCGATACGGCCGCGATTTCGGCTGCCCGCGATCTCATGGAAGTTACTGGCGTCGCCAAACAGATGGATGGGTTGATCTCGGCGATGAGCCAGGGCTTCGCCAAAGGGGCCGGTGCGGATGAGTTCAGAAAAGGGCAAAAAAGCCGCCGCCGAGTTCGATGCCGCTATGAAAAAATTCATGAGCTACAAGGAAGAGATGCTGACCGATTTCGCGCAGCTCTATGCCGAGACTTTTACAGCCGCAGAAATGAAAGAAATTGCCGATTTCTATCGCGGCGGAACGGGCGCTAAGTTTATTCAAGCGACGCCAAGTCTGATGCAGAAAGGCGCTCAGATCGGCATAAAGTATAGCGAACGCATGCTGAAGGAAATGGGCGGAGCCGGCGCCGCGCCAGTGGACAAGAAATGACCAAACCGGATTTCGATCTGTTTGTAATTGGTGGCGGATCGGGCGGTGTGAGAGCGGCGCGCATTGCGGCCGGATACGGCGCGCGGGTGGCAATCGCCGAAGAATACCGTTTCGGGGGCACGTGCGTCATTCGCGGCTGCGTACCGAAAAAGCTGCTGGTCTACGCCAGCCGCTTTCGCGACGAATTCGAGGACGCGGCGGACTTTGGCTGGACCGTCCCCTCGCCCACGTTCGATTGGTCCAAACTCATCGCTGCCAAGGACAAAGAGATTGCGCGGCTCGAAGGGCTTTATCGGTCGGGCTTGGAAAAAGCGAACGCAACCCTATTCGGCGAACGTGCCGTGGTTGCGGGGCCTCATTCAATCAAACTTCAAAATTCTGGAAAAACGGTCACCGCCGGAAAAATTCTCATCGCAACGGGCGGTGCGCCCAACATTGACGCCAAAATTCAAGGCATTGAACACACCATCACCTCGAACGAAGCATTTCATCTTAAATCCTTGCCAAAAAGCATCGTGGTCGCCGGCGGCGGATACATCGCGGTTGAGTTTGCCTCGATCTTTAACGGGCTTGGATCGGACGTCACGCTGCTCTATCGCGGCGAGAAAATTTTGCGCGGCTTCGACGAAGATTTGCGCGACGGCTTGACCGAAGCCCTCATTGCGCGCGGCATCAAAGTCGTCACGGGCAATGTCTGCAGAAAAATAGAGAAGCGCGCGGATGGTCTCAGTGCAAGCCTGAGCGGCGGCCGCACGATCAACGCAGAAACAATCATGTTCGCCATCGGCCGCACGCCAAACACGGCCGGCCTCGGTCTTGAAGAAGCGGGCGTCGTGCTCAAAGCCAATGGCGCCGTCACAGTGGACGACGAGGCGCGGTCCTCTATTCCATCGATCTTCGCTGTTGGCGACGTCACCGACCGTGTCAATCTCACGCCCGTTGCAATCCGCGAGGGACATGCGTTCGCAGACCGCGAATTCGGCAAGCTGGCGAAATCAGTGCACTATGAAGCCATCCCAACGGCCGTTTTCTCCACTCCTGAAATAGGCACTGTTGGCCTGTCAGAAGAACAAGCCCGCGCCACGCACGCTTTGCTCGACGTTTACAAAACGCGCTTCCGGCCGATGAAATCGACGCTCGGCGCCAATCAAGAGCGGATGCTCATAAAACTTGTCGTTGACGGCAAATCGCAAAAAGTTCTCGGTGTCCATATTTTGGGGGCAGATGCCGGCGAAATGGTACAAGTCGCGGCCATCGCCTTAAACCTTGGCGCCACCAAAGCCGATTTCGACCGCACCATGGCTTTGCATCCGAGCGCTGCTGAGGAACTCGTGACCATGCGCGACAAATGGGTGGCTGTGGCGGGTTCGTAATTTCAATGTCGATCCACTTCACTTCGATCGTTGAAGGAGAAATGCCTTTGGCAATTGGATCCGTGATGCTCCCTCCCCCTTAACGGGGGAGGGTTGGGGTGGGGGTGGTTCGCGACTCTCTCAATCTGTGGGCTCCCCCCTCCCTGACCCTCCCCCGCAAGGGGGGAGGGAAATGAACACCCGGTTTGCTTGCAGTTCGCGTCCTCTCGCCCTACGAGTCCTGACGAAGAATTCTAAGGAACCTCCATGACCAGACTTGCCGGAAAGATAGCAATCGTAACGGGCGCGGGAATTGGCATTGGCGCGGCTATTGCGGAACGCTTCGCGCGTGAAGGCGCGCACGTCATCGTCACCGACATCAACGGCGAGACGGCGGCCGAAACCGTTGCCCGCATCAAGGCCGCAGGCGGCAAGGCTGAAGCCATCCTCGTCGATGTCTGCAAAGGCCAGGACGTGAACGCGCTTGTTCGCCGCGTCGAGCAGGACCACGGCCGCGCCGACGTTCTGGTCAACAACGCTGGTATTCTCGTGCGCGGCGAAGTGCGCACGCTGACCGATGCCGAATGGACCAAGCTGCGCGACGTCAATATCGACGGCGTGTTCCGCCTGTCACGAGACGCGCTTCCCCTTTTGCGCAAATCGAAAAGCGGGTCGATCATCAATATCTCCTCTATTATGTCGAACCGCGGTCTGCGCCCGCTCGCTGCCTACACCATGACCAAGGGCGCCGTCACGGCCTTGACCAAAGGCCTCGCCGTCGAATACGCGCCGTTCAAAGTCCGCGTGAACGCGATCTCGCCTGGATATGTCGAGACAGCCATCACCGACCGCATGCTGCGCTTGCCGCAAGCGCGCAAAATGCTGACCGACAAGACGCCCATGGGCCGCCTGGGTGTGCCCGAAGACATGACCGGTGCCGCCGTGTTCTTCGCGTCAGACGACAGCCTCTATTGCACCGGCGCCGATTTGTTAGTCGATGGCGGCATGGCGGCGGGGTTGTGATCTGCTTTTGTAGGTCGGGCTGAGCCCACTTGCGATGCCCGACGGCTAGCGCGCTGGATAGTGTCGGGGTTCGCAAGGGGGCTTACCGCCGACCCACAAGCTCATTCCACTCGCCCCACCTTCCCGCTCTTCTTCGACTTCCGCTGCACGTGCTCTCGCAAGGCCGCATTAACGGCGGACTGATATTTGCCGCCCTGGGTTTTGAACCAGCTCAAAACATCGGCATCGATGCGCAGCGTCACTTGACGTTTGACCGGCCGATAGAACTTGCCAACGACGGCCTTGGGCCACCCAGAAGTTTCCGGGATGTCGGACGTGTCGATATCGCGATCTGGCATCGCGGCGAGCCGCGTCAATTCCGCCGCTCTCGTCTTGGCCGCTTTCATAGCCTTAGCTGCCTTCATTATGTCGCCGCTCCTTTTGGGCTGAATTGGTAATCCCCCCAAACAAAAAACACCGGCTCGAAGGTCTCGAACCAGTGTCGCGCGCCATCCTTCGGCACTGTAGAGATACTACCCCAAAACAGCGCCACGCTCAAGAAAGTTCAGCGTTAACATCGAAGATTTTGGTCTCCCGCCGCAAAATATTTCGACGCGAGCATCGGGCGCGTAGGCCGGGAGAACTGGGCATGAGCCAAGCCTGCAACGCAGATCCCAATGATGGTCGCCCAGTGCCGCGTCGTTAAGGATGCCTTCGCCATGCAACCCGCGCATTGCAGTGCTGGCATAGGCGGCAGTAATCTCCTATAAGCCGCCGCTTGGATCTGGGTTAAGATGCGACAGAGCAGGTGGCGCCCCCCGTGCGGCTCACCGCAAAGTGTTCAGGAGTTGACGACAATGGCAGGCCTCAAAAGCGCAGATAAATGGTCGCCCGCAAGCTGGCGGCAGCTGCCGATCCTGCAAGTGCCGGACTATCCGGACGCGCGTGTGCTGAGCGACGTCGAAACCAAGCTCGCAACTTTTCCGCCGCTCGTCTTTGCCGGCGAAGCACGCGATCTGAAAAAACAGCTCGCGGGAATCGCCAACGGTGAAGGCTTCCTGCTGCAGGGCGGCGATTGCGCGGAAAGCTTCCTCGAGCATCGCGCCGACAACATCCGCGACTTCTTCCGCGTATTCCTGCAGATGGCGGTTGTGCTGACCTATGCTGGCGGCCAGCCGGTCGTGAAGGTCGGCCGCATCGCCGGACAGTTCGCCAAACCGCGCTCTTCTCCGATGGAAAAGAAGGACGGCAAGGAACTGCCGAGCTATCGCGGCGACATCATCAATGGGCCGGAGTTCACATCCGAAGCGCGCATCCCCGATCCCAACCGTCAGATCGAAGCCTACCGCCAATCGGCGGCGACGCTCAATCTCATCCGCGCGTTCGCAACCGGCGGCTATGCCGATCTTGAGCGCGTGCATCAGTGGAACATGGGCTTCGTGAAGGATTCACCGCAAGGCGGCCGCTACGAAGAACTCGCCGGGCGCATCGAAGAGACGCTCTCCTTCATGCGCGCGTGCGGCATCACCAGCGAGAACACGCCGCAACTGCGGGCGACGAGCTTCTACACGCAGCCACGAGGCGCTGTCTGCTCGGATATCGAGCAGGCGTTGACGCGCAAGGATTCAACCAGCGGCGACTACTACGCGACGAGCGGCCATATGATCTGGATTGGCGACAGAACGCGCCAGCCCGATCACGCGCACGTCGAATTCGCGCGCGGTATCAAAAACCCGATTGGTTTGAAGTGTGGCCCGTCGCTCGACGCCGATGGCCTGTTGAAGCTGATCGACATCCTGAACCCCGCGAACGAAGCCGGGCGGCTAACTCTCATCTGCCGTTTCGGTCACGACAAGGTTGAGGCGCATCTGCCGAAGCTCATCCGCGCGGTGAAGAAGGCGGGTAAGTCGGTCGTCTGGTCATGCGATCCCATGCACGGCAACACCATCTCGGCGGCAACCGGCTACAAGACGCGGCCCTTCGATCGCATCCTGCGCGAGAGCCTGGCATTCTTCGAAGTGCATCGCGCGGAAGGCACGCACGCGGGCGGCATCCACATCGAGATGACGGGCCAGAACGTGACCGAATGCACGGGCGGCGCCACTGCGATTTCGGACCAGGATTTGTCCGACCGTTATCACACGCACTGCGACCCCCGCCTCAACGCCGATCAGGCTTTGGAACTCGCGTTCCTTGTTGCCGAGCAGCTCAAGAAAGAGCGGCTCGCGGACGGCAAGGCGGAGCAGAGGACGCTGATTGCGTAGTGGGTGGCTTGATGCAGTGGTTGCTTGATCATGCCGAGGGCATTTACAGGCTTGGAGTGCTTGCCGGCGGCATTATCGGCCTGTATCTCGCGTGCAAGCGGGTAGCAGCGGCCAATAAGCAGGCGGAAGCTCAGATTAGGCAGGCGGATGCATCGACGCGTCAAGCCGAGCTTGGGCAGACAAAACTCGTGACGGACTTAATTGCTCAAGCCGTAGGCCAACTTGCAGTGAGAGGCTGGAAATACGGCTCTTGGCAGTGTACACTTTGCGTAGGATTGCTGCTGACTTTCCGGATTACCGTGCGGCTGTTCTTGAACTCCTGACGAGTTACATGCGCGAGAAGGCTAGTAAATGGGGACGATTTCAGAGCCGCCGGGATCGAGATTCAGGAAATCAGTAAGGTGATTTCGGAAAATGCAGGTGCAACAGAATGAACGAACACACTAAAGGACGAGCGCTAACGGGATTCAGGCTTGACCTGCACGGGGCGTTTATGCGGCGCACCTCTTTCGTGGAGCAAATCTCACACGTGCTAATTTAGAGGGCGCAGATTGTGGGGCTGCTGATTTTACGGGTGCAAATTTGCGGGGTGCCAACCTTAGTCGCGCCAATTTCTCAAATGCAATTCTGGTCGGTTGTGATTTCACGGATACTGATTTGCGCGAGACAGATCTGCGTGGAGCTAACCTGACGGATGCAACAAATCTCACGCGAGCTCAGGTGCTGCAGGCATCGGTCGATGTGACAACTATTCTGCCTAGTGCCCTTGCAGCGTGACCGAAAAACTCAAAATCGCCCTTGCGCAGTTGAACCCCGTGGTCGGCGACCTCGCCGGCAATGCGAAAAAGGCACGCGAGGCGCACGTTAAGGCCAAGGCCGCCGGCGCCGATCTCGTTGTGCTGCCCGAGCTCTTCCTCAATGGCTATCCGCCCGAAGACCTCGTACTGAAACCGGCATTTCAGGATGCGACACACGCGAGCCTCGAAAAACTCGCACACGACTGCGGCGATGGCCCGGCCATTCTCATCGGCACCATCTGGCGCGAAGAGGGGCACCTCTACAACGCGGTCGCACTGCTCGACGGCGGAAAGATCGCTGCCGTCCGCTTGAAGCACGATCTACCAAACTACGGCGTGTTCGACGAGAAACGTGTGTTTGCAGCAGGCCCCATGCCGGGGCCGATCAACATTCGCGGCGTGCGCATCGGCGTTCCCATTTGCGAAGACATCTGGGGCGAAGAAGTCGTCGAGACGCTCGCAGAAACCGGCGCCGAGATTTTGATTTCGCCAAACGGCTCGCCGTTCGACTGGCCCAAGCCCGATCTCAGAATGAACGTCGCCGTTGCGCGCGTGACCGAAAGCAAATTGCCGCTCGTTTATCTCAATCAAGTCGGCGGGCAGGACGAGCTTGTCTTCGACGGCGCTTCGTTCGTGTTGAACAGCGACTGCAGTCTCGCGTGCCAGCTTCCTGCCTGGAAAGAGGCAATCACTGTTACCGAGTGGACGAAGGGCGCGAAGGGCTGGCACTGTGCCAAGAGCGAAATCACCAAAATCGACGAAGGTGATGCCTCGGCCTATCAGGCCTGCGTGCTGGGATTGCGCGACTATGCCGGCAAAAACGGATTTCCCGGCGTTGTACTCGGCTTGTCGGGCGGGATCGATTCAGCACTCGTCGCGGCCATTGCCGCCGACGCTCTCGGCCCTGAAAAAGTTCACGCCGTCATGCTGCCATCAAAGTTTACGTCCGACGATAGCCTGATGGACGCCGCCGCCTGCGCCAAAGCCTTGGGGCTACGCTACGACAAGATCTCGATTGAACCGGGAGTTGCGGGGATAACGTGGGGTTTGAAGGATGTGTTTGCTGGCACCGAACCCGGCATCACGGAAGAGAATTTGCAAAGCCGGGTGCGCGGTACGATCCTGATGGCGATCTCGAACAAGTTCGGCGCCATGGTGGTGACGACCGGCAACAAGAGCGAAATGTCGGTTGGCTACGCCACGCTTTACGGCGATATGAATGGCGGCTTCAACCCGATCAAGGATCTTTACAAGATGGAGGTCTATGCGCTGTCGCGCTGGCGTAACGCGCATCACCCTGAAGGCGGCTTAGCGCCCAAAGGCGTCGTCATTCCGAAACGCATTTTGACCAAAGCGCCAACAGCCGAGCTGAAGCCCAACCAAACGGACCAGGACAGCCTGCCCCCCTATGATGAGCTGGACGACATTCTGCGTTGCCTGGTTGAGAACGAGATGCCGCTTCACGAGGTCGTCGCGCGCGGGCACGCTGCCGAGACGGTCAAGAAAATCGAGCGGCTTTTGTATCTGGCCGAATACAAGCGGCGCCAGGCTGCACCGGGCGTCAAGATTTCGATGAAGAGTTTTGGCCGCGATCGCCGCTACCCGATCACCAATAAGTTCCGGGAGGAGCTGCAACCCGGGGCGGCCGTGCCCGCGTCAGCTAAAAAACATCTGGTCAAACCCTCGGCCGACGGCGGCGATGGAGCTTAAGGTGCAGTGCATGGAGTTCCAGTCATGACGGAGTATTTGTTCTTGATGCACAACGATGCCCCTAAAGGAGGAAGCGGAAAGTCAGAAGATTGGGAAGGATATATTGCGAGACTAAAAGAGGACGGTTGCTTCCGGGGCGGTAGCGCAATCGGCACAGGGCATTGCGCGCGGAAATCTGGTCCGGTACCCGCCATTGCCGCGTATTTGATTGGGTTCATCCGGGTCGAAGCGCCGAGCTTAAAGCAAGCCGAAGCACTCTTGGCAGGAAACCCCGTTTATGAAGCTGGCGGAACCGTCGAAATCCGTGAATTGCCCAAGGACGATTGAAGTCCTGCACAGACGTCTCGATCTTTCACGGCAGGATCAGCCGCGACTATTGTCAAAAAACGAAACCGTTAGTCATTTTCCAACCTCTCTCTGCCAGCTTGACACTTCAAGCAAGGGGTGAGGGACATGGGCAAAGATATACTCGCAGCAGCGCGTCCGGCCATGTGGAGAATTGAGCGCAGGCCAACAGATCAAGGCGAAGAAGCGGTACACTTCGGCCGCCATCGTATCGTGCTGTCGGATATTGCCGGTGTCTCGCTCGAAGAAATCCGCGACCGCAATATCCAAGGCTTGGTTCTCGGCGGCGTCGCATTCGTGATTTGCGCGACCATGCTGACGTATATCGTCTACGAGACGGGTGCCACGACACGCTTCCTGATAGGCTCCACTTTCCTCGCCGGACTTGGCATGGCGGGTCTTGCGGAGACAGCGGTTTTAAAGTCCGTCAGCCTCTTCGAGATGACCATCACGTTGGCGAGCGGCGAGCGCATTAAATTCACCAGCACCGATCGCGCCGATATCCAGGCCCTTGCCCTGCGTCTCATGAGCGGGCGCGGCAAACAGGCCTAGTGGTGGCGTCCGGCCCTTGCCTTTGGAGTGACGGACGCTAGGGTGCCGGTCAATCGCCACTCAATCGTTACTGACACCCAGGATTTCCCAGGATTTCGATGACACCGTTCGTTCGTTTTGCGCCAAGCCCCACGGGCCGGATCCACATCGGCAATGTGCGCACCGCCACCTTGAACTGGCTCTACGCCAAGAAGCATGGCGGCCGCTTCATGCTGCGTCTCGACGATACCGACGTCGTGCGCTCCACGGAAGAATTGGCGCAGGGTATCCGCGACGACTTGAATTGGCTGGGATTGACGTGGGACTGCGAAGAGCAGCAGTCGAAGCGCACGGACAAATACGAGGCAGCCGCCAGCAAGCTCAAGGCTGCCGGTTTATTATACCCTTGTTACGAAACCGAAGACGAACTCGACCGCCGCCGCAAGCGCCAGCTCGCCATGCACCGGCCGCCAATCTACGATCGCACTGCCCTGAAATTGACGGCAGACGAGCGGGCGAAGCTCGAAGTCGAGCGCGGCAAACCGCATTGGCGCTTTCGTTTGCCGAACACGGCAGCCGGGCAGGGGTTTACGCCGCAGCCGACGATGATCTCTTGGCCCGATCTCATTCGCGGCGATCAGAACGTTGATCTCGGATCGCTTTCCGATCCTGTCATGATCCGCGCGGACGGCTCGTTCCTTTACACATTTACGAGCGTCGTCGATGATATCGAGTTTGCGATTACCCACATCATTCGCGGCGAGGATCACGTCACCAACACAGGTGTGCAGATTGCGCTCATGGAGGCGCTGGGTGGCACGCCACCGGCCTTTGGCCATCACAGCCTTCTGATCGGCGCGGATGGGCAGGCATTGTCGAAGCGATTAGGCGCGCTCTCGGTCCAGAGTTTTCGCGACGCCGGGCTTGAGCCGATGGCGGTCCTCAGCCATGCCGCGCTCGTTGGCACGTCGGACGCAATTGAGCCGCACCGCCGAAGCGAGGAGTTGGCGGCGCTTCTTGATTTAAATAAAATTTCGACTGGTCCTGGCCGCTTTGACCTTGAAGACCTGAAGGGCTTGAACGCGAAGTTATTGCACAAGCTGCCTTATGAGGATGTAGCCGCACGCCTGACTGCGATGGGCGTTTCAGGCGGCGCGCCGTTCTGGGATGCCGTGCGCGGCAATCTCACGGTTCTGGCGGATGCCAATGGCTGGTGGCAAGTTGTGTCTGGTACAATCTCGCCCGTGATCGAAGATGCCGCGTTCAACGCGAAAGCCGCAGCAGTGCTGCCGGCAGAGCCCTGGTCAACCGAAACCTGGAGTGCCTGGACCAATGCCGTCAAAGCAGAAACGGGCGCCAAGGGCAAAGCACTGTTTCATCCCTTGCGCTTGGCGCTAACGGGACAGGAGGCGGGCCCCGAACTCAAAACGCTGCTCCCGCTGATCGGGCGCGAGCGGGCGCTCGCACGGCTCAGCGGAAAATCCGGCTGAAAACTTATTGCGGTTGCGGTTCCTGCGGCGCCCAATCGAGTGCTTCGTCTTTACTGGTTGACCCCGTGGTCACGTCGCCAGTCGCGGCGGGCGCCGTTTCAGCGCGGCGTGCCGGCGCGGCGGATGTGCGCGGAACTTTCGCGTTGCCGTCACCTTCCGCCTTCTGATCGGCGGTTGTGGCTGGCACAAACTCAGCCTCCTTGCACGAGCAGCCGTTGACGTATTCCTTGCGGTAGCGGAAGGCGGATTTCAACTTTGTGTAGGGCTCGTTGGATTGGAGCGCCACCGCCTGCTCCATCGCGCCGCCGGGATTGGGATGATAGTAGAGTTCGGTCGGTGCCGCGCACTTCGATGAACACGCTTCCGCGTCCTGCGGGAAGTGGCTCGGCAGCGTCGAGAAGCTGACCGGGAAATAATAGCCGTCGCACAAGCGCACGCAGACGGTCTTGAAGGTTGCAACACCGGAGCTGCCGTGCGGCGTCCAGGTATTGGAGCCGAGCGCTTCCTCGTCAGCCCAGATGCCGCCGTCGCGCCGCCGTGCCTGATCCACGTAATTGGCACCGCAATTGTTGCGCGCGAGTTCGCGAACGATGTCGTCCTGATACGACCGGCCGGCCGATCCCATCAAATCCTGACGCTGCGCTTCGAGTTCCGATAAGCGGCGTTTTGATCCTTCGACTTGACGCAAGAGTTCCTTGCACTGTGTCGAGGACTTGAACGACTTGGTAAAAAGAAATGTTTCGTAGCAGCTGCGGTCGAGTTGCGTTGCGCCGACATTGTACGCCCGATCGACGCTACGGATTTCGGCTTCGAGCTTCGGCAATTGGTCGCGCGATTGGTTGCCCTTCTGGCCTTCCTGCAGAAGGCGCTGCTCAAGCTGAAGGCAGATTGGGTTTTTGGTCGACCAATTGGCGGCCCCCCCAGGTGCTGGTTGCGGGATCGGCGCGGGAATAGGAGGCGGCTGGCGCATCGGTTCGCGCGGCACAGGCGGGCGGCGCGGTTCGTCGTTGCCGCCGAACGGCCACCAGCTTTGCGCGGAAGCGGGCGGCGAGGCGAGGGCTCCGGCCAAGATGTAGAGCGCGATCGCGCCGATGATGGCCAGGCCGATGTTGCGCACCAGGCGCGAACGCGCACGCAACTTCGGGTCGCTCAGCCTTTCGGCGTCCGGATGCCAGCGTGTACCGCCCAAACGTAACCCCTTAGATTTCATCAGCGCGCGGGCTCAAGTTAAACGGGCAGCGCGGCTGTTTTTTGGTGGCCGAAAGACTGTTGCGACTGAGGCCTTATCCTTGATCAAGGTAAACTCAAAACCCGGGATATGGAGAACTCTAAGCCCGCAGCTTTAAGGGGTCAATGCGGAGCCTTTGTGTCTATAACAGTTTTCCTAGGGTGTTCAGCGCCTTGACGCCTATGTACGGGTCGCCCATAAGGACCGCTTCCAGCCCCTTCATGTCTAGCCGGAGCGCATATCCCGCGACCCCGCGCGCTGTGGCATGATGCGGGCAATGTGAGTCTGCCCATGAACGAAAGAGAACGCTCGGGGCACGCCAGCTGCGAAGATTTGGACGTTATGAGGCTGAAGTGGTTTTGAGGCTCTACAACACGTTGACCCGCGACAAGGCGGAGTTCAAGCCGATCAAGCCAGAGAACGTGCGCATGTACGTGTGCGGGCCGACGGTCTACGACTTCGCGCACATCGGCAACGCGCGGCCCGTGATCGTGTTCGACGTGCTGTACCGGCTGCTGCGCCATATCTACGGCGAGAGCCATGTGACCTACGTGCGCAACATCACGGACGTGGATGACAAGATCAACGCACGCGCGTTGCGCGATTTTCCAGGGTTGCCGTTGAACGACGCGATTGCGCGCGTCACGGAAAAAACCGCGAACCAGTTCCATGCCGACGTCGCGGCGCTCGGATGCTTGAAGCCGACGGTTGAGCCGCGCGCGACGGACAACATCGCCCAGATGATTGCCATCATCGTGGCCCTGATCGCCAAGGGACACGCCTATGTTGCGGCCGGCGAAGTGCTGTTCGACACGGCCTCCATGTCCGACTACGGCCAGCTCTCGAACCGCAAGCTTGACGAGCAGCAGGCGGGTGCCCGCGTTGAGGTCGATGCGCACAAGAAGCATCCGGGCGATTTCGTGCTGTGGAAGTTGTCTTCGCCTGAGGAACCCGGTTGGGAGAGTCCGTGGGGGCGCGGGCGGCCGGGATGGCATATCGAATGCTCGGCGATGAGCGAGCGGTATCTGGGACCTGTGTTCGATATTCATGGCGGCGGCTTGGACTTGATCTTCCCGCACCACGAGAACGAGATTGCGCAATCGCGCTGCGCGCACGGCACGAACGTCATGGCGAACGTGTGGATGCACAACGGCTTCTTGCAGGTCGAAGGCGAGAAGATGAGTAAGAGCCTCGGGAATTTCGTGACGATCAATGAGTTGCTGGAGACTGATAAGTTTGGCGGGCGAAGGTGGCCGGGCGAAGTGCTGCGGCTAGCGATGCTGATGACGCATTACCGGCAGCCCATTGATTGGACGGTCAGGACGCTTGAGGTTGCCGAAAAGGTTTTGGACAATTGGTATCGCGTGGTCGGTGACGCAAAGTCATCGGACACGAGTGATTTCGGGGTCAAAGTCGAGATGGCTCTGAGAAACGATCTAAATACTCATGAAGCAATAGCCCAACTGCAAGTGGCATACGATGTTGCCAGGGGCGACGAAGAAGAAAATGCTGCCGAACGTTTCAAACATGCCGCTAACCTGCTCGGGCTGCTGCAGCACACAGGAACTGGCTGGAAGAAAAACCGCATTCAGTTTTCGCAAGTAGATGAATTGGTGGTTCACGAGCGCATCGCCGCCCGGCTCGCTGCGCGCAAAGCAAAAGACTTCAAAGAGAGCGACCGCATCCGCGATGAGCTTGCCAAAATGGGCGTTGCGCTGAAAGACAGCAAAGACCCCAAGACCGGCGAGATTGTCACCACATGGGAAGTGCGTGCCTCCGGCACGACGGAGGTCTCGCGATGAGCCTCAATGTGCGCATCCCCACACCTGTCATCCTGGGCCTCGTGCCCAGGATCCATTTGGCCGTTCGCGTCCGGCGCCAGCAATTGTTGCGCTATGGATCCCAGGGACAAGCCCTGGGATGACAATCGCTGCGAGGTGGCGCGATGAGCACCACCACATACCCCCTCCGACCCTTTCTCCCGGCCGACACGATGGCGTTGCGCGAACTCTTTGCGCAATCGATTGAGGAATTGACTCAAGACGACTATGGCGAAGATCAGCGCCTCGCGTGGATCGAGCAAGCGGAAGACGCGGCTGCATTCGCCAAGCGCCTTGGGCAAGCAACGACGCTGATCGTGCATGTGGAGGGTGAGCACGCGGGCTTTGCCTCGCTCACCAAGGACAACAAAACCCTCGACATGCTCTACGTCCACCCGCACCATTCTCGCCAAGGCGTCGGCTCGGCCCTTTGCGATGCGATGGAAAAAATTGCCGCCGCGCGAGGGGCCGAGGCGCTGTCGGTGGACGCCAGTGAAACGGCCGTCTTGTTCTTTGAAGCTCGCGGGTATGCGCCCATACAGCGCAATTCGGTGCCGGTTGGAGATGAGTGGTTGACGAACACGACCATGACGAAGCAATTGAAAGGCGCTGCCGCCAAGACCGCTGGAAGCCTAAGACCATCATGACCAAAGAACGTCTTTGCCTTTACGATACAACTCTCAGAGATGGCGCGCAGACGACGGGCGTCGATTTTTCGCTGTCCGACAAGCGCCGCATCATGAGCGTGCTCGACGATCTTGGGATCGATTATATCGAAGGCGGCTATCCGGGCTCCAACCCAACCGACACCGAGCTTTTCTCCGAGCGCGCCAATTTGAAGTCCGCGCGCTTCACGGCGTTTGGCATGACCAAGCGCTCAGGCCGCAGCGTCTCGAACGATCCGGGCTTTCAGGCGATCCTGCAATCGAAAGCCGACAGCATCTGCCTCGTTGCCAAGTCGTGGGATTATCACGTGCGCGTGGCGCTCGGCATCAGCAACGAAGAAAACGTCGAGAGCCTCAAGCAGTCGGTCAAGGCCGTGCGCGAGACACAACGCGAGGCGCTTGTCGATTGCGAACACTTCTTCGACGGCTACAAGGGCAATCGCGACTATGCGCTGGCCGTGGCGAAGTCAGCCTATGACAGCGGCGCGCGCTGGATCGTGCTGTGCGACACAAACGGCGGCACGCTGCCCCACGAGATCGACCGGATCGTCGCAGACGTCGCCAAACACATTCCCGGCGCGAACCTCGGTATTCACACGCACAACGATACGGAAAACGCGGTCGCCAATACGCTAATGGCGGTGCGCGCCGGATGCCGCCAGATCCAGGGCACGTTGAACGGCCTCGGCGAACGCTGCGGCAACGCCAACATGACCTCGATCATTCCCACGCTGCTGTTGAAAAGTGAATTTGCCAACGCTTTCGAAACCGGTGTGACGCCGGACAGGTTGCGTAATCTCACCCACGCCAGCCGCGTGCTGGACGAAATTTTGAACGAAGCCCCAGACCGCCACGCGCCGTATGTAGGCGAAAGCGCGTTCGCAACTAAAGCCGGAATTCACGCCTCCGCGCTGTTGAAAGAGCCGCAAACCTACGAGCATGTGCCGCCCGAAAGCGTCGGCAACGAGCGGCGTATCATGGTGTCAAAACAGGGCGGCAGATCGTCGATACTCTCGGCACTTGAGCGGCTGGGACTTGGACTCGACAAGGATGACGGCCGTGTCGTTGCGCTGCTCGACGAAGTGCGGGCGCGCGAGGATGCCGGGTATTCCTATGAATCGGCGGACGCGTCGTTCGAATTGCTGGCGCGGCGCACGCTCGGCACAGTGCCGCGCTATTTCTCGGTCGATAGCTTTCGTGTCACAGTCGAGCGCCAGCCGGGCTTGGGTAGTGGCGTTTCGGCTGCATCGCAAGCGACCGTCTCTGTCTCGATCGCGGGCGAAGCGCAGTCGCTGGTCTCGGTCGGCGAAGGCAATGGCCCCGTTAACGCGCTGGACACGGCCTTGCGCCGCGATCTTGGGCGCTATCAGAAGCACATCGAGAATGTCGAGCTCGTCGATTATAAAGTGCGTATCCTGACGCAAACGGGCGCGCACGGAACCGAAGCCGTGACGCGCGTGCTGGTCGAAAGCCACGATACGGTCACGGGCGAACGCTGGACCACGGTCGGCGTCTCGCCCAACATCATCGATGCGAGCTTCGAAGCGTTGTTGGATGCGATCAATTACAAGCTGTTGAAGGATGGTGCGAAGGCGGGGTGATGTTCACGTTTATACAAACTCAGGGCTTTTTCGTATAAACAGCAAATAGCGGGCCGAGCGTGACACCGCCAACGAAACGATTGGCGCCGGGGATGAACAGCTGAGAGACGGCACCGTCGAGATAGAGAGCGTTCGGGCATTTGAGTTCATCGCGGAATAGCCGCGCAAAGGCGCCGAACGATACGGGCTCTTCCGAGATTGCGAAATGTACTTTTCCGTCAGAGGAGACACCCACCCCATTGCGGATGTAGCGCGATTGTCCATTGGCATCGAATTTGGGATGAAGCTGTCCGGCGATGACCAGCATGGGCCCGGATTGGGTCGCGAGCTCGGGTTTGGGATCGGCCTTGGCGTACTCGGCGGTTTGGGTGACGAAGGCGCGGCCGTCCTTGATCCAGAAGACGCCATTGGGCGCTAAGTGAAAGTTTCCGCCGCCGTTACGCGTATTGAGGGCAGCGGCCTGCTGTCCGTTTTCGACATAGAGGCCGGCAGGCGCATAGGCGGGCGTAAACATGCCGGCGTTGACGGCAAACACGAGGTCTTGAAACAAGAGGTCTTGGGCGGGAACCGCATCGGGCCGCCCGTAGGCCGATCCATCCGGTTTTTTGAGATGCAGGCGAATGTGATCGTGTGTCAGGTCGGCGGCGCAGACGGTGTAGTTTTGGCCTTCGAAGGTCTTAGCGTTGCAGGCTTGGTCCGCCGCGTGCGCCGAAAATGTCATGGCAGCTGCTGCTGCCAGTGCGGTGGCGGCAAGACGCAATGAGAAGGGGAACATCATAGCCCGTCTCACACCACATTCAGCGGCAACGTCTCGATGACAGTCGCGCCGCTGTCGTCGGTCCAGGCGAACTCGAATGTGCCGGGGCCGGGCACGTTCAATGAGAAGGCGATAAACGGATTGGCAGAGATGCCGGGGCCAAGTTCGGCGCGGAAGACTTCCTTGTCGGCATACTTGGCGACGAACGTGTGCACGATGTCGCGCGAGATGGCTTTGCCGTCCTTGTCCTTGCGATTTCCCGTTTCCATCACGTGCGTGATGAGCGTGCGCACTTCGATTGTCTCGCCGGCCTTGGCGCTTTCGGGAATTTTGATGCGCGGCTTTGTAGCACCCATGATGCCGTCTCCTTAGTTAGAGCATCCGCCGATTGTGACTTTGACCATTAAGCTGCCGATGGCGAGCGACCCGTCAGAGAGTTCGGCAATGGCGAAAACGTCCTGCGTCTTGGCGAGGCGCATACGGCTTTGCACGCGGGCGATGCCGTTGACCGGCGACAAGTGGAACGAGGCGACGCGGGCGACTGGGTTGGCTGACGACAAGATATGGATCGCCTTGACGTAATTATCGTCCGTCATCGGGCTCTCGACAGCGACGGTGAGCGGCACGAAATTGCCGTTCTCGGCGATCTCCGGAAGTTCCAAAGTGATCTTGCCTTCAACCGGCGTCGCGCCTTTGAGGAGGGCGGACATTGCCTCCTCAAACAGCTTTGAGCGCTCGACTGCCGTCTGGGCCGGCTCCTGGGCAATGGCCAACCAAGCTGGAAAGGCCAACACTGCCCCCGCCGCGGAAAGCAGCAGCGAACGGCGGTTCAGGACCGAAATGCCGGTTGTTCTATTCATCTGGGCCCGATTGAGGCTGAGGATTGTGGTCTTTTATACGATAAGAATTTGCCGTGAGGCTAGTTACAATGGATTTATTTCCTGACAGAATGCCGCTGCTCGTGGCTTCCGTACCTCATCAGGGGCTGGGCACAAAAATTTAAGAACTCAAGAAACGGTTGGGCAGGATGCGCATTACTCGCCGGGATTTCACGGTCTCAGCCGCTGGTTTGCTGGCCGGAGCAACAATGCTCGGGCGTCCGTCTCTGGCTCAAGGAGCGGCCAAAGTCGTCATCATAGGCGGTGGCCCAGGCGGCGCGACGGCCGCAAACCGCCTCAGAGCTTCGGATCCGGCTCTCGACATTACGCTGATCGAGCCTAAGGACGCCTACACGACCTGTTTCTATTCCAACCTCTATATTGGCGGCTTCCGCTCGTTCGCGTCCATCACGCATGGGTACGAAGGGTTGAAAAAGAACGGCATCAAAGTTGTGGCCGACGTCGCGACCGGTGTCGATACGGCAGCTAAAACGGTGACGCTGGCAAAGGGCGGCGCGGCCGTTCCCTACGACCGGCTTGTGATTGCGCCGGGCATCGACGTCAAGTTCGATTCAATTGAGGGCTATTCTCAAACTGCTGCCGAAATCATGCCGCATGCCTGGCAAGGCGGTCAGCAGACGTTTCTCCTGAAAGAAAAATTGTTGGCGATGAGCGACGGCGGGCTCGTTGTCATGGCAGTGCCGCCAAATCCCTACCGCTGCCCGCCGGGACCCTACGAGCGCGCCTGCATGATTGCGCATTTCCTCAAGACGCGGAAACCGAAGTCGAAGCTGATTATATTCGACGCCAAGAAGACGATTTCCAAGCAGTCCGTGTTCGAGGAAGCGTTCGCCGAATACTACAAGGACATCGTTGAACTGAATTTGACCAACGAAATCGATGATTTTACCGTGTCACGTGTTGATGCTGCGACAGGTGACGTGTTCACCAAAGCCGGCCGCAAGGAACGCGCGGCGGTCGCCAATATTATCCCCGCGCAAAAGGCAGGCGCCATTGCCGCGGCGGCCGGATGCGTTGAAGGCGACTGGTGCCCGGTCAATCCCGAGAACTTTACATCCACGAAAGTGAAAGACGTGTATGTGCTCGGCGACGCCGCCATTGCTGCCGATATGCCGAAGTCGGCTTTCACGGCCGCCAGCCAAGCGAGTGCCGTCGCAGCCGATATCTCGGCCGATCTGGCGCAGCGCCCGCGCTCACCCGGCAAATACCGCAACACATGCTGGTCGATGATCGGACCCGGCAATAGTGCCAAGATTGGCGCGGATTACACGCCTGCCACCAAGGATGGAAAAGCCTTCCTCGAAGCCTCTGCAAGTTTTGTCTCGAAACCTGGCGAGACGGCAGATCTGCGCCGCGAAACGTTCGACGAGAGCGCGGGATGGTACGAAGCATTTGTCGCCGATATGTTCGCTAAGCCCGCAGAAACAGCAGGCAAGCCATAACCGGCGCCGATATTGGGCGTTGGCAACCCTTAATCCAGGGTTTCAGACGGGGCTTAAACCATGTTTAGATACGGCCGTGGACGCGCCCGGATGGGCGGCTTGAAAGCATGGGCAGTCATTGCCTTGCCTACGGCTAGGTCTGCGGCAAAGTGGATCCGGCGGCCGTTCGGATCTGTTGCCAATTCTGGAGGCGCGCAATGGCAACTGTGGTTTTTCTAATCTTGGTCTTTGGGGTAGTGCTGGCGCTGGGCATGCGCAAAGCGCCAATGGTGGCTTGGGCAGTCGCTGTCGGCCTTCTGACTTGGATTTGCCACTCTGGAATTCTCAGCGGCGGCGCGGGCGGTGGATATAGCAGTATTCTAACTGCCATCCTGACCTGGCTGCCATTCACGCTTCTCGCCCTTTTGTCGGTGCCTGCATTGCGGCGCCAGTTCGTCGTCGAACCGGCGTTTGCCATGGTCAAAGGCATCCTGCCGAAGGTTTCAGACACCGAGGCCCAGGCGCTCGAAGCGGGCACTGTTGGTTTTGACGCGGAAATATTTTCAGGTACGCCCGATTGGAATAAGCTGCAGGCCATTCCGCCGATCCAACTGACGGCCGAGGAGCAGGCTTTCCTCGACGGGCCGACAGACGAACTCTGCCGCATGATCAGCGACTGGACTGTGCGCCATACAAACCGCGAGATCCCTGAGCCGATCTGGGATTTCGTGAAGAAGCATGGTTTCCTCGGCATGCTCATTTCCAAGGAACACGGAGGTCTCGGATTTTCCCCGCAAGCACAGTCGCTCATTCTCGGTAAAATCGCGTCGCGCTCGCCCGATGTCGTCACCATCGTCATGGTGCCGAATTCGCTCGGGCCCGGAGAACTGATCGAAAAATACGGCACCGATCATCAAAAGCACTATTATTTGCCGCGTCTCGCTAAGGGACTTGAAGTGCCGTGCTTCTCGCTGACCGGGCCAACGTCAGGCTCGGATGCGGCGACGATGCGCGATATCGGCACGGTGACGCGCGGCACGCACGAGGGCAAAGAAACGCTCGGCATCCGTCTCTCATGGGACAAGCGCTACATTACCCTTGGCCCCAAAGCGACGCTCGTTGGCTTGGCTTTCCGCCTGTTTGATCCCGGCAACGTGCTTGGCAAAGGCGAGGATGCCGGCATTACGCTGGCGCTCATTCCGGCGAACCACCCGGGCGTTAATATCGGGCGGCGCCATTTGCCATCGGGCGCGGCGTTCCCCAATGGACCGAACTGGGGGAAAGACGTTTTTATTCCCATGGACTGGGTCATCGGCGGCGAGAAGATGGTTGGCAACGGCTGGCGCATGTTGATGGAATGTTTGTCGGCGGGTCGCGCGATATCACTTCCATCGTCCGCCACGGCCGGCGCCAAGATGATGCTGCGCGTGACGAGTGCTTACGCGCGCATCCGCAAGCAGTTCGGGCTGCCCATTTCGCGCATGGAAGGCATCGAAGAGCCGCTCGTGCGCATTATTGAGACGGCGTACGTCAATGAAGCCGCGCGCGGCATGACGGCCTCAATGGTGTCTCGCGGTGAGAAGCCATCGGTCATCTCTGCACTCATGAAGTACCAGACGACCGAAAAGCTGCGCAGCGCCGTCAACGATGCCATGGATATTCACGGCGGGCGCGCCATTTGCGACGGTCCGTCGAACTACTTGCAGTCGGCCTATTTAATGGTTCCGGTTGGGATCACAGTTGAAGGTGCGAACATTCTGACGCGCAACCTCATCACCTTTGCGCAGGGGGCGCTGCGCTCGCATCCATTTCTCTACAAGGAAGTGCAATCGGCGCAGGATACCGATCCGGCACGCGGGCTGGCGGCGTTTGACGAGGCATTTGGCGGGCACATTGCCTTTTCGCTTTCCAATGCGACGGGCGCGTTTTTTCACAACCTGACAGGTGGTGCGCTGGCCTCATCACCAGACAACGCGCAACGCATGTCGGTTTGGTACCGCCAATTGGCGCGCGCTTCGCGCTCATTTGCTTTTGTTGCAGACTTGACCGTGGCCTTGCTCGGCGGAGGAACTCAAGACCAAACAGAAAATCACCGGCCGCATGGCGGACGCACTTTCCGAACTCTATATGCTGGCCGCCGTCTTGAAGCGCTACGACGACGATCAGCGGCCGCAAGGCGATCACCAGATCGTGGAACTGGCGGCCATGAATTGTCTTTATCGCTTCCAACAGGCGATCGGCGGCGTGATCGACAATTTTCCAGTGGCACTTGCGCGGCCATTGATGCGCGCGGTCGTATTCCCCTTGGGGCGCCGCTACAAGCCAGCACCAGACACGCTTGGCCGCGCCGTTGCCAAGCACGTGTTAGAACCGGGCG
Organism: uncultured Alphaproteobacteria bacterium; assembly: GCA_963819605.1. Taxonomy (GTDB): domain Bacteria; phylum Pseudomonadota; class Alphaproteobacteria; order Rhizobiales; family Hyphomicrobiaceae; genus Hyphomicrobium_B. The sequence goes on from CAWFWU010000019.1 coordinate 532,029, forward strand.
ACGTGCGCGACCGGCTGACGCGGCACATCTTTGTGTCTAAGGACGTCAATGATCCGACCGGGCTTCTCGAAGTCACGCTGCTCAGGGTCATTGCGTCTGAGGCGGCCGAGAAGAAGCTGGAAAAGGCCATTCGCGATGGCGTGGTGCGGCGCTATCATGGTGTCGATTGGTTCGGGGACGCGGTCAAGGCTGGCGTCATTACGGCAGAAGAAGCCCAAGACTTGAAGGAAGTGGAGGCCCTAGTGGCGCGCGTTATCGCCGTCGATCACTTCGATCCATCGGAATTGAAGCCCAACTATATTGATCTTGGACACAATGCGCGCGGTGCCGGACCGCTCGCGGCAGAATAACAATTCGAGAAACGACGACGGCGAAGAATTAGAGGTTTGATATGACGGACGCGACATCCGCGCTCAAAGATACGGCGCTCAAAGATTGGCGCTTTTCCATTGACGGCGAGGGGATCGCGTGGGCGGTGTTCGACAGGGAAGGCGAAAGCGCGAATTCGCTGGGGCGACGGCCGATCCAGGAGCTGTTCGCTATTGTTGAGCGCGTCGAAGCGGAAGCCCGCGCCAAGAACGTCAAGGGTCTGGTGATTATCTCGGGCAAGGAAAAGGGGTTCATCGTCGGCGCCGACATCCGCGAATTTGAGAGTTTCGAGACCGAAGCGCAGGTCATCGAGAACCTCGGTCCCGTCAATGCCATGCTGGACCGCATCGAGCGTTTGCCCGTCCCCGTTGTTGCCGCTGTGCATGGCGTCTGCGTCGGCGGCGGATTGGAGCTGATCCTGGCGTGCCACTATCGCATCGGCACGCGCGACGATTCTACCCGTGTTGGGTTCCCGGAAGTGAAACTTGGCATTTTCCCCGGTTTCAACGGTACGGCGCGCTCGATCAAGCAGGTTGGCCCCGTGGCCGCGATGCAAAACATGCTGACGGGCGGCATGATACGCGCCAATGCCGCCAAGGCACTGGGCTTCTTCGATCAGCTCGTCGGCAGTCCCGGCGAACTCAGGTGGGCTGCGCGCAAAGCCATCCTACAAAATCGCAAGTCGCAGCCGGCCGGCATGTTGAAGGCGCTCCTGACCAAGCAGCCGGCTCGCTCGTTTTTAGCCAAAAAGATGCGTGGCGAAGTCGCCAAAAAGGCGCGCGAAGATCATTATCCGGCGCCGTATCGCTTGATCGATCTGTTCGAAAAACATGGCGGCAATCTCGACGCCATGAAGGCGGCGGAAACGAAAGCCTTCGCGCCGCTGATGGTGTCGGATACCTCACGCAATCTGCGCCGCGTTTTCCGTTTGACGGAACTTCTGAAGGCGCAAGCGCCCAAGGGGCTTGGGTGGAAGCCGCAGCGCGTTCACGTCATTGGTGCGGGCACCATGGGCGCCGATATCGCGGGCGTATGCGTTGCCTCCGGTATGGAAGTCACCTTCAAGACATATCGCCGAGCAACTTGAGAAAGGGCATGAAGGCCCAAGGCAAGCTCTTTGGCCGGAAATTCAAGACCAAGGCACTCAAGAATGCAGCCAAGGCGCGCTTTATGGCCGATCCGGAAGGAAAAGGCATTGCCCGCGCCGACGTCATCATCGAAGCCATCGTCGAGAGGCTCGACATCAAGCAGAAGCTGTTTGCCGATCTTGAAACCAAAATTAAGCCGGGCGCGATTATGGCGACCAACACGTCGTCGCTGAAGCTCGAAGATATTGCCTGCGCCGCTCAAGGATCCGGGCCGGTTGATCGGTCTGCACTTCTTCTCGCCCGTGCCGATGATGCCGCTGGTTGAAGTCGTGCAGGGTAAATCGACCAGAGAAGACGAAGTCAAGAAGGGCGCGGCCTTCGTGACAGCCATCGACAAGTTTCCTCTGATCACCAAGGACGTGCCGGGTTTCCTCGTCAATAAAGTGCTGACGCCCTATATGTTCAAAGCCTTCGAGCGCTTGGAAAAGGGTGAGGACAAAGAAAAAATCGATGAGGCCGTACGTGCGTTCGGGATGCCGATGGGCCCTATCGAACTTGCCGACAGCGTTGGGCTCGATGTCTGCGCGCATGTAGCCAAGATTTTAGGCGGTGGCGGCACGGAAGGCTCGCGCCTCGAGCGCCTTGTCGCCAGCGGCCGTCTCGGCAAGAAAACAGGCGAGGGGTTCTACGTCTGGAAGGACGGAAAGCCCGTCAAGAGCAACAAAGAGTTCTCAAAATCCGATCTTGAAAAATTGGGACGCGAGATCGTAGAGCCGATGATCACGGAATTGCAGAAGGCACTCGACGAAGGTGTCGTTGCCAATGCCGATCTCGTGGACGCGGGAATGATTTTTGGCACCGGTTTCGCGCCGTTCCGGGGCGGGCCGCTGCACTACAAGGCAAGTTTGGCGAAGGCCGCTGCACCGGTAAAGCGCGCGGCGGCGGAATAGAAACGAAATGCAGGTTGGGTTAGGCGGCTCTGCACGTGCCGCCGTAACCCAACGGTCGAATAAGCTAGATGGAGATGTTGGGTTACGCGCGGATTGCAGGATCGAATAATACGAGACACATCTAGGCCGCGCTAACCCAACCTACAAGTAGGACGAACACATGACTCAAACTCTCAGGCGCGTTGCAATTATTGGCGGATCGCGCATTCCCTTCTGCCGCTCGAATACGCTTTATGCCGATCTCTCGAACCTCGAGATGATGGCGGCGGCGCTGAATGGCCTCGTCGACAAATACAAATTGAAGGGCGTGCACATCGACGAAGTCGTTGGCGGCGCGGTGATGACGCATTCGAAAGACTTCAACCTGACGCGCGAAGCCATTCTATCGACAAAACTCGCGACATCGACTCCCGGCATCACATTGATGCAGGCGTGCGGGACTTCGCTTCAAGCCGCCATGGGTTCGGCCGCAAAAATCGCGGTTGGCGATATTGAGTGCGCCATTGCCGTTGGCGCGGATACGACGTCGGACGCGCCGATCGTGTTCTCGAAAAAGTTTTCCAAGCGCTTGGTCCAGCTTGGCCAGCAGAAGACGCCGATGGGGAAGCTGAAAGTCTTTAAAGGGCTGGCACCGGGCGAACTCGCACCCCAGCCGCCGAGCGTGAACGAGCCGCGCACTGGGCTCTCGATGGGCCAGCATTGCGAGCTGATGGCGCAGGAATGGAAAGTCAGCCGCGCTGAACAGGATCAGTTTGCCTACGAGAGCCACAGAAAAGCGGCGGAAGCCTATCGCTCCGGCTTCATGGATGATCTTGTCGTGCCGTGCGCCGGCGTTTATCGCGACAACAACCTGCGCGAGGATATCAGCATCGACAAGCTGGCCACTTTGAAAAACGCCTTCGAGAAATCCGAACGCGGGACGATGACGGCCGCCAACTCGACGCCGCTGACGGACGGCGCTGCGGCGTGCTGCTGGCGTCGGAAGATTGGGCGAAGAAGCGCGGGCTGCCGATCCTCGCTTATCTCACCTACTCGCAGCACGCGGCCAACGATTTCGTGGCGGGCGAGGGGTTGCTCATGGCGCCGACGATTGCGGTGTCGAAGATGCTCGACCGCGCAGGGCTGAAGCTGCAGGATTTCGACTACTACGAGATTCACGAAGCCTTCGCCGCGCAAGTGCTGGCGACGCTCAAGGCCTGGGAAGATCCCGCCTATTGCAAGACGCACATGGGCAAGGACCACGCGCTCGGATCGATTGACCGCGCGAAACTGAATGTCATGGGCTCGAGCCTTGCCTTCGGGCATCCGTTCGCGGCGACCGGCGCGCGCATTGTCGCCAACCTCGCGAAGCTCTTGTCGATCCACGGTGGGCGCGGGCTCATTTCCGTGTGCACCGCTGGCGGCATGGGCGTGGCTGCGATTTTGGAGAGTGCCAAGGTGGCCGAAGCGCGGAAGGCTGCTTAACTGGAATGGCGACTAAGGAATCCAAACAAATCGAAGCCGCGCGTGCGCTGGTTAGGGAGCTGGCTGCAACGCTCGATCTTGATGCGTCGGTGCGGCTGTGGGACGGAACGCGGCTGCCGCTCGGGCAGAATGCACGCGGGCCATTCGAGATTTCAATCGCAGGGCCGGGCGTCATCGGCGCAATGCTCCGGAAGCCCACACTCGATACGGCCATTCAGCAGTACGTCGAAAAGGGCATCGACTTTTCAGGCGGCACGCTCGTCGATTTTGGCCGCCAGCTTCACAAGGGTAATAAGTCAGTCAAGCTGAGACCGAAGGACATTGCCAAAGTCGGCTTAAAGCTGGCGCCGTTCCTGTTCGCGAAGCCGCACGACGCCAAAGACGCGCACGGGTTTCACGGCGAGATCACTGGCAAAGTCGCGCAAAATCGCCGACAACAAGGATTACATTCAATTCCACTACGATCTGTCGAATGACTTCTACGCGCTCTTTCTCGATCCCGAGATGGTCTATTCGTGCGCCTACTATACGGATTGGTCGAACAGCATAGAGCAGGCTCAAGCCGACAAGCTCGACATGATCTGCCGCAAGTTGCGCTTGAAGCCCGGTGACCGGATGCTCGACATCGGCTCAGGCTGGGGCGGGCTCGTCTGTCATGCGGCGAAAAATTACGGTGTCACGGCGCACGGCTGCACACTTTCGGAGGAGCAACTTGCGTTTGCGCGCGAAAAGGTGGAGCAGTTGGGCCTCGAAAATAAAGTGACGTTCGAACTCATCGACTATTCGAACGTGACCGGCACCTACGACAAGATCGCGTCCATCGGCATGTACGAGCACATCGGCTTGAAGAACATTCCCGCCTACATGGACAAGGTGCGCTCGCTGCTCACGGACGATGGCCTGTTTCTCAATCACGCCATTTCGCGCCGCGCGCCGAAGGAGAAAATCTTCAAGGGACGCATGCGGCCGGAGAAGAAGGCGATTGCGAAATACATCTTTCCGGGCGGGGAACTCGACGATATCGGCAACTCTGTGCGGGCGATGGAGCGGGCAGGCTTCGAAGTCCACGACGTCGAAGGCTGGCGCATGCATTACGCGCGCACCTGCCAGCTCTGGTGCGAGCGGCTGACGGCCAACAAAGACGAAGCGATTAAGCACGTCGGCGAAGAGAAGTACCGCATCTGGGTCGCCTATCTCGCCGGCGTCTCACTCGCGTTTTCGCGCGGCACGCTCAGGCTTTTCCAGACGCTCGCGTCCAAGAGCGCTAAGCGTCCGCCGCCGCTGCCGCCGACGCGCGCGGATTTGTACAGGTGACCCCCCTCTCCCCCATCATGCGAAGCATGTCTTCGACATGACGCGGAGAGGGTTGGGGTGAGGGGATGTTCATTAGACCGCCTCCTCATCCGGTCCTTCGGACCACCTTCTCCCCAAGGGGAGAAGGAAGTTTACGCCTTCTTCTCCTTCGCCCTTTCCTCCGCCACGAGCTCTTTCTTGGAAAGCTTGCCGATCATGGTTTTCGGCAGCGCGTCGCGGAATTCGATTTGCGACGGCAATTCCATTTTGGAAATCTTCGGCTCCAGATGCTTCATGATATCGGCAGCAGTCGCCGTCATGCCAGCTTTCAGTTTGATGAAGGCTTTAGGTGCTTCGCCGCGATAGGCGTCTTTGATGCCGATGACGGTGACTTCTTGCACCGCCGGGTGCTCATAAATTGCGTCTTCGATGCGCCGCGGATAGACGTTGAAGCCCGAGCAGATGATGAGATCCTTGATGCGGTCGACGATGAAGAAAAAGCCGTTCTCGTTCATGATCGCCACGTCGCCGGTTCTGAGATACTCGCCGATGAATTGGTTCGCGGTCTCGTTCGGCTTATTCCAGTATCCCTTCATGACTTGCGGACCCTTGACGCACAGTTCGCCGCGTTCGCCTTGCGCCACTTCTTTCGTGGGGTCGTCGAGATCGCGGAGTGAGACGATTGTGCCGGGCAGCGGCGGTCCGATGGAGCCCGGGACCGGCGGCGGTGTCCATTGGATTGCATGTGACGACGGGCGAGGCTTCCGACAGGCCATAGCCCTCAACGACCGACGATCCCGACAATTCTTCAAATTTCAGCTTCACTTCAAGCGGCAAGGGCGCGCCGCCCGAAATGCAGAACTTCAATGACGAGAGATTAAAGTTCTTGAGCTTTGGGTGATTGTTCATGGCCGTGAAAATCGTTGGCACGGCCGGCATCATGGTCGGCTTTTCTTTGGTGATGAGCTTCAAGGCCTCGTCCAGCTGGAAGCGGGGCATCAAAATGATCTTTGCGGCCTTGGCGATGCCCATGTTCATGACGACGGTCATGGCGAACACATGAAACAGTGGCAACACGCCGAGAACGCGCTCTTCTCCCTGGATGAGCCCCGTTGCCCAGGCGTTGATCTGTTGGGCGTTGGCGTAGAGGTTGGCATGCGTCAGCATGGCGGCTTTGGGTGTGCCGGTCGTGCCGCCCGTGTATTGGAGGACTGCTACGTCTTCCAAAGGGTTGATGGCGACAGGTTGGAAGTCGCGCCCTTTTTGACTAAGCGCCGCCCCCGGAATGACCCGGTCCTTGACCTTTGAGGCAGGGATGCTGGCCAGGTCTTTTCTTTTGAAAAGTTTGAAGAGCACAGAAGTTGCGGCCGGCAGCATAGGCGCGAAAGGAACAACAATGGACCGCGCCAACACGCCCCGGTCGATCAGTGCCTCGATTTTATCGAACAGCACTTTCAGATCGTGTGTGACCATGATTTCGGTGCCGCTGTCGCGCACCTGAAAGGTCAGTTCCTCAAGAGTATAAAGCGGGTTGAAATTGACGACAGTGCCGCCCGCTTTCAGAATTGCGAAGTAGTAGATAATAAATGCGGGCGTATTGGGAAGAAACAAACCGACGCGCGTGCCCTTGCGAACACCAACACTTTGGAGACCGGCTGCCACTGTTGCTATGTCACCGGCCAACTCGGCGTAGGTCTGCACTTTGCCCTTGAAGCTAATTGCTGGATTGCGCGGATAGTCCCGTGCGGCAGTGTTGATGAGCTCGGTCAACGGCTTCGGGTCGAGCTGCATGGCCCAATTGACGCTCTCGGGGTAGGCCTTTAACCAAGGCAAATTGTCAGCGGCAGGGGTCGAAGTGCCAGATTTTGTGTTCATTTTTAATCCTCCGGCGGGCCGGTTCGGGCAATAGGGCGTTAGGACCAGACAAGTTGGTTCCCGCACATCGGCCTTGTTAAGCCTGATTGAACACTTTTTTCGAGGTATTTGCCAGCGTAGCGCGAGCTCATATCCCTCGTTAAATTGGCCAGTTGCAAAGGTTTGCGCAACTGCCGTGGGTGAGCGGCGGCGTCCGCAATGTGGCCGGTTTTAAGGGGGCTGACAGCCTGCCTGTGACCCTCCGTAGCTGGACTTGAATGGCGTTTAAGGATATGTGACGGCCCAGCTTGTTGAAACACGGGTCTTCCATTAGGTAGAGACCAAGCAAAGTGGCCTTGCGCGGAAGTCCCGCGAAGGTAGGAGATTGAAATGGACGAAGTCGCGACCAAGATTATCGATATCCTGAAAAAGCATATGAAAGAGCCGCGCGACGATATTTCGTTGGATACGGCGCTGACCGACCTCAAGATCGAGTCCCTCGATTTGGCTATGATCGTGTTCGACATCGAAGACGGCTTTGGCATCGAAATTCCTTACAATGCCAACGAAGATGTCGAGGATTTCAAAACGGTCGGTTCGGTCGTCGATCGCGTCAAATCGCTGATGGCTGCCAAGGGTGCCACCGCCGCAAAGGCTTAACCCGGCGCGGACTTGGTGCGGCTCGGGCTGCACGCCGCAAGATGATCCCCGGGGCACGCATCGGATATTCGAAGCGCAGCCCTCGCCTTAATTGGAATAGGACAAGTACAGAGTATGACCAAAGCGGGCGGCGCACGCCGTGTCGTAGTCACCGGGCTCGGGGTTGTGACACCGATCGGTACAACGGTTCCGGAATTTTGGAGCAGCTTGAAGGCTGGCAAGAACGGCGTGTCCGAGCTCGGCGGTTTTCCTCTTGAGGATCTAAAAATCCTCATTGCCGCCCAGATCAAAGACTTCGACCAAAAAGCGCGCCTCAAGCACTTCAAGCGCGACCGCATCATCACCATGGCCGACCGCTATTCGTGGTTTGCCGCTGCCGCTGCCGATGAAGCCGTGACGATGGCCGGCCTCGAAGTGCCGTTCGTCAAACCATACCGCGCGGCCTGCATCATCGGCTCGGGCGCTGGCGGCCTTGTCACCTTCGAGAAAGCCTATCGTGACCTCTTCATCGAGAACAAGCGCGCCACCCACCCGCTAACGCTGCTGCGCATCATCGGCTCGTCCGCCGCCGCCCACGTCGGCATCGAATTCAACGTCAAGGGGCCAACGTTTGCGACCTGCTCGGCGTGCTCGACGGCGTCCCACGCAATAGGCCTGGCGCGCGACTATATTCGCGACGGCGTTGTTGATGTCGCGATCGCGGGCGCGTCCGAATCCGTCATTACCTACGGCACCATGAAGGCCTGGCAGGCGCTGCACGTCCTCTCGCCCCAAGGCTGCTTCCCGTTCGCCAAGAAGCGCAATGGCACGGTGCTCGCTGAAGGTGCCGGCATTCTCGTTCTCGAAAGCCTGGAACACGCTCAGGCCCGCGGCGCCACCATCCTCGCCGAACTCTCAGGCTTCGGCATGGCGTCCGACAGCCAGGACATGGTCAAACCGACGGTTGAAGGCCCGAGCGTTGCCATGCAGATGGCGCTCGATGATGCCGGCATCGGCCCTGCCCAGATCGACTACCTCAACGCCCACGGCACCGCGACGACCGACAACGATATCAACGAAACCAAGGCCATCAAGAACGTGTTTGGCGAACACGCGGCCAAGCTCGCGATTTCGTCGACCAAGTCGATGCACGGTCATGCGCTGGGCGCGGGCGGCGGCATCGAAGCCGTGGCGTGCATCAAGGCAATGCAGGAAAACTGGGTGCCCCCCACTGCCGGTCTCGATGAGCCGGGCGAGGGCTGCGATCTCGATTATATCCCCAACGTCGGGCGCGACAAGAAAGTGACTTACGCTATGTCGAACAGCTTCGCGTTCGGCGGCCTCAACGCCGTGCTCGTGTTCGGGCCTCCACCGGCATAAGTGGCAACGACGGAAATTCCGGCGCTAATTTCCTTCAGGCTCATGCTGCCAAGTCCTTGGTACATGTGAGCATTTCGCGAGACTGTCTTAAATGGCTTGATCGTCGTCAATTGAAGTGAGAAGGTGCGCGCCTTGCCGCCTGTTGGCTGACGGGCGGCAAATTGGAATTGGCGTAGCGTTTTGTGGGGCTGACATGCGCGAAGTCGTGATTTGTGCCGGAGGTGTGAGCGTTCGCGCCCGGCTACTCGATACGCCGACAGCGGCGATGATTTGGGCTGCTTTGCCCATTCACGCGTCCGCCCAGACCTGGGGCGCGGAAGTCTATTTTCAAACAGATATTTCAGCGTGCCGCGAGCCCGGTGCGCGCGAGTGCGTCAAGGCGGGCGAAATCGCTTTCTGGCCGGACGGAGACGCCATTGCTATCGGTTTCGGTCCAACGCCCAAGTCGCGCACCAAATGCGAGATTCGTTTGGCGAGCCCCTGCAACGTTTGGGCCGAAGCCCTCGACGACGTGAAGCAGTTTAAGGCTGTCCATCCGGGGGAAGCGATTAGTATTGTTGAGGCGGGTTGAGAGGCGATCATCGCGTCCGCCTTCGCTAAAGCTCCGGCGCGACAGCCTTCGCCCTGCTCTATCGGCAGTGTCGAATGGCCTGTCGAGCCGTAGCCCGATAGGCGCGAAGACTGGTGGCCCGCCAGCATACACACGGCCAGAGAAAACCATTGTATTTTCATGCTGTTGCAAATTCGGATGATTGCAAATACCAACAAAGCTACCAACAAACGGTACTTGGCGGCCCGTGGCTAGAGCCCTTGCCCATGGTGTAACCCCAGTGGAACTTTAGAACGGTGGTCCAGGCACAAATGGAGCGCCTGGACCTTACCGTGACCTTACTATTTCTCCCCAAGACGTTCGGCGTCGGCAATGATGCTGTCAACAAGCCCGTCTAGGACCATAATTTCGCAAAATCCATCCGGGGATTGCGCACGCCAGCGGCCAAGTTCTTTGATCTTTGTCAGGAGGCCCGGAAACCCGGTCGCCCGGATGGCCGCGAGTTGCCGAACGGCATCGTTTTCGCGGCTGATAAGATCGGCAATCTTTGCCTCATACTCGAGCGTGTTCCTTGCTTCGGCGGGTAGACGGCTAGCGGCATCCATTTCGTTGACGATGGTGCCGAGCTGTGTTGTGGCGGCTTGAATGTTCATGATCGCTGTTCCTCTCGTTGTTTAGCGATGGCGTTAGGCGAGTGCCCTCACTACGGACTTGATGACACGATCAAAAACTTCTGGAGTATAGTCGCAGTCCTTGTACGCCGCGAGCAACACCGTCAGTTGGATGCGCGCGTCTGAAACGGTTTCGGGCGGCATCGCTAGAATTTTCGTTTCAGTATCCCACTTCGCGTCAATTTTCGGGTCGATGGCCTTTTCGAATTCAGCGCCGTCCACACCCTCTAGCGCTGCCATGCACTCATCCAATTGAGTGGTTTGGCGGAGCCAAAGGCCGTGCAGCCTTCCGATGGCCGTTTCGGTTGACGAGCTAAACGCTGGTGCAGCAATAAATGTGCAGCCGACTGCGGCGGCCGTTGCGCCGCTGGCGGCCAATACACCGCGCCGGGATACGAGGTTAGTGGACATGGGCTTCTCCTGTTGGCTTTGTTCCGCGCAACTTTCGGGAAGTCTGCGGGCGGTTAGGGTTTCCGTTTCATGCGCTTGAGTGCAGCGGCCGCGTAGTCGTTGCAGAAGCCTTCGATTGCTTCTTGCATGGTCGTTTGGTTTTCCGCAATCGCGACCTTCATCGCCGCGCGAAGCTCCTCGCTAACCCATATCGTCAACTGCACTTTGTCTTGCCGCGAAGGTGGGAGGTCTTTTGCCATGTCGAGATTTCCAGTGAGCATTGATCCAGCCTTGTCCTATCACGGGTTACAGCGGCCTAGCAATACAATGCCGCCTTGACAATCATTCCGGACATGATATCATGCTATCATGTCAAGGGCATTCTTTGGCATACTAAAAACGCAAACGGCCCGACGCGGTGCTGAAACATGTCAACGCCGGAGTAAAACCAGGCCACTGTGGCGGAGTAAAAGTAGGCCAGTTCTGGTGATGGATGGTGAATCAAGAACGGCCCCCTCGAGGGGGCCGTTCTTGATTCTGAGCGCAAAGTTTTCGGGGTTGGCAACGCAGGCTATTGCGGGGAGGTGATCTCGCCGGTGGCAGGATCGATCACTTCGGTGGCGGCCGTTGCGTCGGGGGCGCCGACCTCGCTGTGCCTGGCCGTTTTCCGGCGCTTGGTCTTCGATTGTTTGAGGCGGTAACTGTCGCCGTTCATTTCGAGAATGTGCACGTGATGCGTCAGGCGATCGAGAAGCGCGCCGGTCAAGCGCTCGGAACCGAACACGCTTGTCCAGTCTTCGAACGGCAGGTTGCTGGTTACGATCGTTGAGCCGCGCTCGTAGCGCTGCGAGAACACTTCGAACAGAAGCTCAGCACCGGTCAAGGTCAGCGGCACGTAGCCGAGTTCGTCGATGATCAGCAACTTCAGACCGGCGAGATGGGTCTGGAGCTTGAAGAGACGCTTTTCATCGCGCGCTTCCATGAGCTGATGCACGAGGCCCGCCGCCGTGACGAAGCCGGTCGTAAACCCTCGCTGGCAGGCCGCTAACCCAAGCGCCAGCGCGATGTGGCTTTTGCCGGTGCCGCTCGGCCCGAGCGCAATGACGTTCTCGCGCCTCAGAATGTATTCGCCGCGCGCCAACTCCAAGACCAGCATTTTGTTGAGCGCCGGGATTGCCGTGAAGTCGAAGCTGTCGAGCGTTTTAACCGCTGGGAACCGCGCCGCGCGGATCTGCCGGTCAATCATGCGCCGTTCGCGGTCGATGAGTTCAAGTTCGGCGAGGCGTAGCAGATAGCGCGGGTGATCCGTGCCGTCGCGCGCGCATTCGCCCGCCACCTTCTCGTATTGCGAGAGGAACGTCGGCAACCGGAGAGATTTGAGATGATGGGCGAGCAAGACCTGCGGCTTGGCAACGCCCTTTTCCATGTTGGATTTGTCAGCTGTTGATGTGCTCATGCGGCGCTCCTTCTTTGCTTGCGCCTTCGGTTGCCCACCGCTCGCCGGCGCTTCCAGGCATGAGGCTGGCGTAATCGGCCGCCCGCGTCGTTCCAACGTTGGGTTTTGGCAGATAGGGGTAGGAGCTCAGATCAAGACGCGGCGGCCGTTGTTCGATACGGCACAGAACCAACTGCTTGACGGCGTCGAAGCCCGGGCACCCGAGACGGATGGCATCGGTAACGGCAGTGGCAACGGTTGCTTCGGGGAACGATTCCAGCAGCCGCAACACCTGGATGAACTCACGCTTGCCGCGATTGCCCATGCGGGCTTCAAGACGGCGGCGCAGATCCGCGAACTGCGCGGGCAACTGCCAGCCTTGAAGCGGTGCCGCTTGATCGAGAGCACCTGGCTTCTGTTCAATCAGCGCTAGATAATGAAGCGGATCGCAGATGAAGCCGCCGCGGTCATACGACCGGCGATGGCGCGCAATCTCGTCAGGGCCGGCGAAGATCACAACTTCATCGACGAAGCCTTTTACAATGACTTCGCGGAAGCCGTAGATCGTTGGCACCGAGTAATCGTTCATCCTGTAGCGCACCAGCGATGTCGATGAGACGCGCGCTGTTCGCTTCTCGCACGGCTCGAATGTGCCGTCTGGCAGCGCGCGGAACAGGACCAGATCCGCTTTGAGGCGTTCGCCGATCGTCTCAGCATGACGGCCCGCTGAGCGCGTGAGTTCTGCGCGGCAATCGGCTGCAAGCTTGGCGTTCAAGGCTTCAAAGCTCGCGGCCTGCGGTACTGGCGTCAGAAACCGGCGGCGGCCGTTTTTGACGAGGCCTTCGACTTTACCTTTGTCGTTGCCTTTACCCGGACGGCCAAAGCGATCACGGAACAGATAATGACTGACGAGGCCTGTGAACGCTTGCGTCCGCGTGCGTTTGCCGTCACCCAGAATGCGCGCGACCGCCAGCTTGGTATTGTCATACAAAATCGATTGCGGCACGCCAGCGTGCCTGTCTCCGACAGGGAGTTAAAGAATGCAAACGCCGAGAAGTGGCCATCCAAGAACGCTTCCGTCGTCTCGGCTGGATAGGCTTTGATAAATGGCGCATCCGAGTGCGGCAGATCCATGAAGAACACATGCATCTTCTGGCGCACACCGCCGATGACGCCGATGGCTTCGCCAAAATCACCTGGGCATGACCCGGTGGATGCGCCAACGGCACGAACGTCTCGCGCGCAAGGCCCTTGGCGATCTTGACGTAGTCCTTCACGGCCGTGTAGCCGCCACTGTAGCCGTGCTCATCACGCAACCGCTCGAAAATGCGCTTTGCCGTGTGCTTCTGCTTATGCGGCGCTAGCTTGTCAGCCGCCAAAATCGCGTCGATCACCGGTAGCAATGGTCCGAGCTTCGGCTTGCGCGGCGGCTTCGTTCGCGTGTAACCCGGCGGCACCGAAAACCGGCACATGCGCGCAATAGTGTCCCGCGAAAGACCGAAAAAGCGCGCCGCCTCGCGACGACTCTTGCCTTCAATGAATACAAATTGCCGAACGGCCGCGTAGTTCTCCACGCCGTACATCCCCAGGCATCCCCCCGAATCGTTGAGGGATCAGCCTATCCAGTGGCCTACTTTTACTCCGCCACGCGACAGCACTGCGCTGCCGCTCCAATGGCCTACTTTTGCACCGGCGGTTACAGCAACACGACCGCGAGTCAGTTGCCGTGGCTTTGGGAACTCGCCGTTTTTGATGTAATCGTAAACGCAGCTTTTCGCGAGACTGGTCTGTTGGCAGACGTGACCGATGTGGATTATCTACGTGATTGGGGTTGGTTCGTAGAGCATTGCTCATGAATGCAACGATTTGGTTACGTGCGGATGAAGTGTTAACGAAAATGATATGCTATCGGGATAACGATAATTAATTTGTTGCGTTTTTCCGGCGACGCAAAATGTGGTCGCTCAGTGGAGGTATCCGTGGAGACCGTACATTTGATGTGTAAAGAGATAAAAAGCTGGCCTGTATTCACCCAATTTTTCGGGCGCTTTGCTAAGGCCTTTCATCTCAGCAAAATGGCGACGCAACATACGTTAGCTCCACATGGCAATGCGACGAGGTTGAGCCTTCTGTTGTTTAATCAATGCATCGATGTCGCTTAAGAGTTTGCATGGATTAGACATGCGCGCCCGATATCGCTCAAGCATTGCTTCGGTTTCTCGCGTTATGCCATCAGGATCACGAGCGCGGCGTGCGGCTGCTTCGGTTTCGCGCTTTATGTCATCCGGCAAACGCTCATCACGACCGCCATGATACAAGTATATACTGTCCATGGCACGCGACCAACAGCGTTCGATCTCAAGTTGCCGGTCAAAAGTTTCCGGCCGTCCAGCAAGTATCGTCAAACGACTGCGGGCGGTCCTGAGTTTTGAATAACGATACTTCGATGTCCGCTTGTAAAACAATTCCTTGGACACACTTCGCATTTTGCACATAGCGGCAATTGCCATTTCGCCTAAATGTCGGTCGGGCACCAAGCTTTCATTTTTTTGACGTAAATCGCGAACTCCTGGATAAATGTGAAGTCCCAATCGTATGGACTGTCCCACCATCGAACCATAAGCTGGCCACATCCTCTGTCGAGAAGCCGTTTAGCGGTATTTCATTCATATCGATAAATTCGCAGCCCCACCAATTCGGGCCGGAGCCAACGCGAGCCACGCAAGCTCTCGGCCGTTTGGCGCAGCAAACAAAAACCTAAGTAGAATTTCACGACTAACCCATAACTCGCCGCTGCATCTTCAATGCTACGCTCGGGGTTCGACATTGCATAAAGAACCTCGTCCATCAGCCGACACCTAGCGCAACGCTGCCGATGTGTTCATCTCGATAGTTGCCGCGCAATATGGCACACGCCAATCCACTAAGCGGCCTCGCGCGTTAACACGGCCACTTTGCCGCTCGCCTTTATCATCGAGCAGTGTGCCACGCTGCAAAGGGAACGACGCCCGGGAGGCATTGCGCCGAGGTTTAGGCGCCGCGAACTCGTCACGCTCACGTGGGGAAATTGGGCTCGAAACGGTGAGCGTTGAAATTTCGCGAGAATGTTGAGCTACGCCTCGGACGTGACGGTGCGCGACCTTGCGCCAAGACGATACAAGCGTAGAGCTCGTGTTGCGACATGCAGCCTTCGCGGGAGGCGACGGAATAGGAAGCCGGCGACATACCCGGTAAGGCGCGTAGCTCGAGGAACGCTGCAAGAGTTGGAAGAGCCAAAGGCAAAAGTGGGCGAAGGGGCCATGCTCGGGAGGGATGCGCACACCTTCGCTGCTATCTAGATCTTTGAATTCGTCCCAACGCGCCGCGCGCAACTCGGTGGTCGCACGAAGGTTGACACGATAATGCGCAGAGCGATCGCGGTACGCGGGTCGCCATCGTAGGCTTCGAGGGCGCGCATAAATCGGGCAGTTCGTCACGAGGCATTGCCCGGTGATGCTGTTGCCGGCCGTTTGGCTTCAATGCACCTTTGAGCCCGCTGGTGGGATCGTGTTTTGCTCGACGCGTGATGACGGCATAGCGAAAAATCTGCCCGCAGGTCTGCCTTAGGCGCTTGGCCTGTTCGAGGGCGCCGCGTTTCTCGACCTTGCGTAATACGTCCAGAATTTCGAGTGCATCGATTTCGGCAATTGGCCGACGGCCTAGTGAGGGAAAGATGTCCCTTTCCAACCGCCGCTGGAGCTGATCGGCATAGTGCGGGCTGAGCGCATGGCGCTGATTGCCGATATACTCAAGAGCAATCGCCTTGAACGTCGCGTCACCGCCGAGCCGAGCCGCAATCTTTTGCTGCTTCTTCTGAGTTGATGGATCGATGCCATCAGCCAATAGTTGGCGTGCGTCGTCGCGTCCTTTTCTCGCCCGCTGCAACGTCACAGTTGGATATCCGCCAAGTGCGAGCGTCTTCTGTTTCCCGGCGAAGCGGTAGGCAAGGCGCCACAGCTTTGCGCCGCTGGCTTGAACGAGCATGTGCAATCCATGCCCATCGGATATCTTATAAGGCTTGGTAAGTGGCTTGGCGTTTCGGACGCGGTATCTGTCAACGACATCTGATGAATTGTTGGTATTGGTGGACGATACCAACAGCAATACCATCAAATGCCGCGGATACCAACGAACGCGGATGGACTGCTGCGCACTATCAACACCTTATTTTACTTAGTAATCCGCGTTAAAACCGGACTTCACCGGATCGCTGCGGAAGTGGGACTGGTGGGCCCGCCAGGACTCGAACCTGGAACCAGACGGTTATGAGCCGTCAGCTCTAACCATTGAGCTACGGGCCCCCAATGGAACGGTCCTGATACCAGAGTTCGCTTGCGCCTGCGAGCCCGCCAAAAAAGCGCAGGGGCAGGCGCCATTCGTCCCATAATTGCCAAAAGCACCATTATTTCCGCAAGGGACCCAAGGTCCGCCTTCATTTCTCCGTCAAACCTCCGTATCCGGCCCTAGCTCATACCTGAGGACACACACATGCGCCCCCTGATGAAACCCCTTGCCATCGCTGCCATGCTTTTCGGCGCGTTCGCCACCGCACTGGCCGCCCCCCTTGCCGCTGAGGAAAAGCCCATGGAAAGAACTGTAACCGTCTCGGCATCCGGCAACGTCGCCGCAGAGCCGGACGAGGCCACGATCGCAACCGGCGTGACCAGCGAAGCCAAGACGGCGCGCGAAGCGTTGTCAAAAAACAATGAGGGCATGAAGAAGGTCATTGCCGAGTTGAAGAGCAAAGGCATCGAGCCCAAGGATATCCAGACCACGCAATTCAATATCGAACCCATCTACGTCTATCCGAAAGAAGGCCAGCCGCCCGTCTTGAACGGCTACCGCGCCCACAACATGGTAGCCGTCAAGGTGCGCAATCTCGACAAGCTTGGAGAGGTTTTGGATCAGCTCGTCAGCGCGGGATCAAACCAGATGAACGGCATCACGTTTGATGTATCAAAAGCCGAGACGCTGAAAGACGAAGCCCGCAAGGAAGCGATTGCTAACGCGCTGCGCCGCGCCAAGCTCTATGCGCAAGCGGCGGGTGCAGAGGTCGGCGAGATCGTGCAGATTTCGGAAGACGTTTCGCACAGCGCCCCGCACCCCGTGCAATTCTCTAAAGCGCGCGCCATGGCAGCGGAAGCGGCACCCGTCGAACGCGGCTCGGTCGATCTTGAGGCGCGCGTTACGGCGACGTGGAAATTGAAGTAGCGCTAGGCGGCACGTGCGGCGACAGGTCGAACGGTTTTCTTGATGGCGTTGCCATGTGTGTTTTCGGCGATTTTTATGTCGTAACGCGTTTGTAAGTTCATCCAGAATTCTGCGGTGGTGCGGAAATAGGTTGCGAACCTCAATGCCGTTTCGGCCGTAATTCCGCGGCGGCCGTGCACGATTTCATGCACGCGCGCTGGGTTGACCCCGAGATCTCGCGCCAGCTGGTTCTGGCTGATCTGAAGCGGGCGCATGAACTCCTCTAGTAGGATTTCACCGGGAGAAATGGGTTCGAGTTTCTTGGCCATTGTGCTGAGGTGCCTCTTGCCTAGTGGTAGTCGGCGATTTCGACATTGACGGCGCCGTCGTTCCAAACGAAGCAAATGCGCCGAAGAGTTTACTGTAGGCAAATTTTTTCCACCTTCACTGCTGCTCCCGGTGCACCGGGCTGCAGGTCCCAGTCGAAGCGATTGCGCATTTCCCCCGTCTCGCGCACGCGCCGCAGCCGCGCGAGGTCAACTGTCCCCGTCACCCATTCGGCCTTGTTGAGCGTGCCTTCGGCAATGACGCCGTTGTCGGAGACGCCATGCTCAGAAGGCACGTAAATGCCAGCCGCGCCTGCGTTAAAATCGACGGCGGGGGACCACGGCGCGTCGCCGACTGTTGGGCTTTGCACGGTGCAGATGGTGTTTTCCAGCGCGCGGGCAAGCGATCCGGTGCGCACGCGATGATAACCTGAAATGCGCTCGGTGCAGGATGGCACCAGCACGACTTCGGCGCCGGCATCCGCCATGGCATGTACAAGCAGCGGGAATTCGCTGTCATAGCAAATTGCGATGCCGAACGTGCCGATGGCCGTCTCGAACACGCGCACCGGGCCGCCCGCTGAGATACCCCAGTCACGCTCGAAAGGTGTCATCACGAGCTTTTCCTGCTCGCCGATATCGCCCTTTGGTGTGACGAGTTGCGCCGCGTTGACAAAGCGGCCGTCTGACTTCAGCGCTGGGCCTGAACCAACGAGAATGTGGACGTTGTGTTTCTTCGCGAGCTCAGTGTGCAGCGCTACTCGGGCGCCCGCGAGTTCTGCAACCTTCGTCAAAGTTAGTTTGAGGTCACCGTAAACTTCGGGTCCGAAGGCGGCCGCTTGTTCGATGGCCGCGTATTCCGGAAAGACCAGCAAAGCCGCTCCCGTCGCGGCGCCGGATTTTACCCAAACGCTGATTTTGTCTTCCCACGCGTGCAGAGAATGCGGTTCGCCGATCGGATATTGAGCGCTCGCGATCTTCAATGTGGCGGGCTGGGTCATCAGAGTTTCTTCATCCAGAATTGCATTTTGTGCGGGGTTTCGTTCGTCTGGCCAATTTCTTTCCAATTGTACGTCGCGACAATTCCATCAACGGGAAAATAGCCGCGCTTGTTCCAGAACGGATCGAGAGGTGCGTAATCTGCTGGCTTCAAGGGATGATCATCAGGCCTCACAACCCGGCAGAACGTCGAATGCGTGAAGCCGCCGAGTTGATGAGCTTGGGCCTCGCGACCGTCGAAGAAAGCGTGTCCCAAACCGTAGCCGCGATGCGTTTTCAACAGCACGCTCTCGCCGCAATAGAAAATCTTTGTGAGATCGTATCCGGCCTTCTTAAACGGCTCGCCAAATTCGTCCGCGTGCTCGATCATGGGCGCGGCTGTCGAGGCCCCAACCATCGCATCCCCGTCATACGCACAGATGACGACCGCGCCTTTGGCTGAGGCAAATTTGGTGAGATACTTCTCTTCATAATCGAGCGTGCCGTCATACAGATACGGCCAGTCGCGGAATACCGCAATGCGCAGACGCGCGAGATCAGGGAGGATTTTGGTGATGTCCTCGCCCGTCACCGATTTCACGTCGAGCTTTTTTTTGTCAGCCATGTCGTGCGCCGGGGTCTGACCCTGCGGGTCTGACCCCAGGGGTGTTGGCGGAAGGATGTGAAACGGTGTCAGACCCTTCATGCCGAAGGCGTGTCTTCAACACGATGGGTCAGACACCATTTAACCTACAACCTGCGTGATCCAGTCGGTCAAATTGTAGTACGTCGTGACCCGCGCGATTTTGCCGTCGCGAATGGCGAAGAACGTGCCGGCAGGCAGCACATACTTCTGTCCCGTGGCGGGAGGCAATCCCTCGTCGTTGTTCTTGTAGATCCCGTGCACGTTGAATTCAGCCGCCGCGCGGGTCGCGTCCTTCGACACCATGACGACGATGTCTTTGAGTTCTTCTGTGTAGTTGTGCGTCATGCGCGCGTTGAAGGCGCGGAACTTATCTTTGCCCTGGCGGCGCTCACCCTGGTTGATGTCATGGATGACATCTTCGGTCAGGTACTTGAGCATGCCTTCCGTGTCGCCCTTGTTGAAGGCGGCGTAGTAATCGCGGATGAGGGAGGCGGCCTCAGAGCGGGCCAAGCTTTCGATAGGGGTGTCGTCCATGGGGGTCTCCGTCGGGATGGGAATCTCTACGGGTTGTCTAGCAGGTTGGATTTAGACTGGCCATGCGTGTGGTGGGCGGATGCAAGCGGCAAATTGCTCGCGGTTAAGATTGTGCCCCCACTGTTAGCCGCGGACCTAATTCTCAGAGTGCTTCCGGAAAAGTGGGAACCGGTTTTCCGAAAAGAAGCACGGCAAAACAAAGAGCTAGGGTCTGTCCATGATTCAATCAAAACCGGACAGACCCTAGTGCCCGCGAACTCGTGCCGGGCATTCTTAATGACCAGCTTGCGCGAACCCGTTTTCTGCACATTGGCGCCATGTTTTACGGTTCTGATGCGGCGGGGCGTCAATCGAAGAGGCAAACATGCGGTGGAATTTTAAGCGAGCTGCCCTGCTGTCCGCTGCGGTGTTTCTTGCTCTCTTTGCCATCAGATTTGCGACGCTCGGCCCGAGAGGCAATATCGAGAATCTGGGCCTCGACATGCAACAAGCCATGCCGGGAGCGGCGAGCTTTGAACTGACGCGCAAGAACTATGCGTCGGGGCGCCAGAAAGGGTTGCCAGCGGCCGGCGGGCCGGGTGCGGTTGGACCGGGAAGCCCGGAGAACGAACGCTACGAGAAAATCGGCAGCCTGTCACAAGTCACGCGAACGTTTAGCGAGGACCGCAAGCATCTTCTGGATATGATCGGCGCAAACAAAGCAGTGCTGCAGATGGAGCGCGCGGTTGGCCTTGAAGGGAGCAGGTCGTTACAACTTGGCATAGGCGTGCCGCCCGATCGCTTCGATGTCTTCGTGGAGGCCGCCCGGCTTGTCGGCAAGAACACCTCCATAGAGGTCGTCAAGAACGACAAGACGAATGAGTACCTTCAACTGAAGGCAAAGCGGCAGACGCTCGAGAAAGCGCGCGCAGCACTCGAAGAATTGCGCACGGGCGGCGGCTCGACTGAAGAGCGTGTCGTCGTGCAGAACCGGCTGACTGAGATTGAACAGCAAATTCAAGATCTGGGCGTCTCGCTTGGGGAGTTCGATAGCCAGAACGAGCTTTGCACCGTCAAGGTTGCGTTGCGCGAACACTTGGCACCCAAGCCTTGGCCATTGCGCTATCGCGCTTGGAACGCGCTCCAAAACGCGTTCACGGACTATTTGATGTTGGGCATCGGTTTTGCGGCCCTGATGGCGGGCTTTTGGATGGCGGCTGCAGCGCTCGGTGCGGTGCGCCGCATGCTGCAATCAAGCGCCCCTGAGTAATTAAATTGAGTGAGTAATTGTGACGGCCCGATCAATGTCTCGCCATTCTTAATGACCAGCTTGTGGCGCGAGCAGATCGACGGCGCGGGCAATGCCGGACAAGACCCGCCAGATCGAGCCCGTGCCGATAAACATTTCGGTTGATGCCGCGTGCTCGTTGATCTGGATGATATAGCCGTTCGGCACGACGGTCATTGCCACGCTGATGTTGTCCGTCACGATTTGCGTCGATTGCGCCCGGTAAACCGCTTCGACCAAGCGGCGCGAGAGTTCTGCGCATTCCTGCACGTTGATATCGAAGAGGGCCGAACTCGCGTGCGCGTGGTTGAATGCGTAGACAACTTCAAAACGGATGAGCGACGGCTTGTGCACGTAAAGCTGAAGCTGCGTCAGGCTCTTTGTCTGAGGAAACAGAAACGCGCGTTCGTCGAGGTCGATCTTGACGACGCCGTCGGGCGCATTGCGCTGCAAAGGAATAGACGAAATCGCGGCCATGACATTGCCTCCTGTCAGCTCGCTCTATGGAAGCACCAGACGTGGGGCGGCGCAAGCCGCTTTACGCAAGGATGGTTTCAGTTAACAATCAAATGCAATCAAAATTGTGCAGGAAAAGCTGCATTTGGGCGTTTCAGAAATTGGGCCTATACTTGCCTCATGAGCAGAGCATTCGTCAAAGACGATGATGGGGGTATGAGCAACGAAGATCTGCCAGACCGGCTGATCTCGGGGCACGCCAATCTTGTCACGCCCGAGGGGCTCCTTCAAATCGAGGCCGAAGTGGCCCGCCTCAGTGCGGACTACGCAAGCGCGCAGGCCGCTGCTGAAAGAATAGCGCTTCAGCGCGTTGCGCGAGACCTGAGATACTGGACTGCGCGGCGCGCAACAGCCGAAGTCCAGCCTACCCCCGCCGCGGACGGGACCGTACACTTCGGATCGACAGTTGCAATCGAACGCGACGACGGGCGCCGCCAAACGTTCCGCATCGTCGGCGAGGACGAAGCCAACCCAGCCAAGGGCACGCTTTCCTACGTCTCGCCGCTGGCGCAGGCACTTATCGGCAAAAGCGTTGGTAATACCGTGCGCGCCGGTGCGACCGATGCGGAAATCGGTTCAATCACCTGATAGTTTCAAACCATCGATCTCAATACGCCGCCATCGACGCGCAAGGCTGCACCATTCGTGGCAGAGGCTTCCTTGGAACAGACGTAAACCACCATGTTGGCGACCTCCTCGACGCTGGCGAAGCGTTGGATGAGCGACGAGGGGCGGTGCGTTTGCACGAAGTTCGCTGCCATGTCGTCAGCACTAACGCCAGCTTGCCGGCCAAGCGCCTCGAGAAAGCCTTCGACGCCATCAGACCGCGTGGGGCCGGGAAGAATGGCGTTGACCGTCACGTTCGTTCCTTTTGTCAACTCCGCTAACCCTCGTGACACGCCGAGTTGCGCTGTTTTGCTGACACCGTAGTGCAGAAACTCTGTCGGCAGCTGCACGGCGGATTCCGACGAGATGAAAACGACCCGGCCCCAATTGCGTTTCAACATGCCGGGCATGAGCATGCGCGACAGGCGAATGCCGGAAAGCACGTTGGTTTCGAAGTAGTGGACCCAGTCATTGTCCGGGATGTCGAAAAAGTCTTTGGGCTCGAACGTCGCCGCGTTGTTGACTAGGATGTCGATCTGGCCAGTGGGCTTCATTGCCGCCTCGCACCCTTCCGCGGTCGAGACGTCGCCTGCAGCGGCAACGAACTTGCCGCCCGGGACTTCCTTTTTGATGCGTTCCACCGAAGCCGTTACTCTCTCGGCTTTGCGTCCATTGATCAGAACGGTCGCCCCGGCACCTGCCAATCCCTTGGCAATGGCAAAGCCGATGCCGCCGGTTGATCCCGTGACGAGAGCATTTTTTCCAGTGAGATCGATTTTCATGGGGCGATTTTCATGGGGTTGTGACTTTCGGATATTGAATTTCAGTTCCATTTTCCTGAAGTATGCGCAAAGCTTCAGCCTTGTTGCAACCGCGACAATTTAGGAGAATTCGAATGCGAGCGTTCACTTCGGCCTTGGCGCTGTCTGTCCTCGTTGCTTTGCCAACGGCCTCGCGGGCCGAGGAGCAACCCAAACCGCCAGCCGTTACGCAGGCTGCCCCCGGCATCAAGCGCACGATCCTGCAGAAATTCGACGTGCCCGGCACGAATTACGAAACGACGATGATGAAAGTCGAGTTTGAGGCAAATTACGAGGTGGCGCGCCACACGCATCCGGGGCCAGAAGCCAGTTACGTGCTCGACGGAGAACTGACGCTCGTTCTGGACGGTCAGGAACCGAAGCTGTTGCAGGCGGGGTCATCGACATTGTTTCAGCCGGGCATCATTCACTCGGGCAAGGTTGGCCCTAAAGGTGTTGTGCTGCTGAACAGCTATGTGCTGGAAAAGGGTAAGCCATTCATGACAAAAGTGGATGCGGAGGGCAAGCCCGTTCCCGCCGATCCGCCTAAGCCTTGAGCGAAGGTGAAGCATGTGCGCGGGTGTTGCATGAACGCAGGTGTTCGCAGGTGTTCCATGAGTCCGGCCCGCGCACCGCGCATTGTTCTGGTCGCGTCGCTACTTGCACTCATACCGCCGGTCTCAGCCGTGCGCGCAGCCGATGACGCGCCATCAGCCCGGCCGGCGGCTCGAAGGTTGGGTCTCAATCAAACGATCCTGCAGCGCTTCGACGTGCCGGGCACGCGTTACGAGACCGTCATGATGCGCGTCGAATTTCCGGCAGACTACGACGTCTCACGTCATTCGCACCCGGGCCCGCAAGCGAGCTACGTTCTGTTTGGAGAGATGACATACCTCTTCGATGGCGAACCACCTGCAACGCGCGTTACGGGCGAGAGCAAGGATTTGCCCGGTTACGCCGTCCACGGCGGCAAGGCAGGTCCCAGCGGCGCGATATTGTTGAACACGTACGTTGTCGAAAAAGGCAAACCGCTGTCGATTGCGGCCGATGCACCAGCGCCTTAACGGGCAGTGCTGCTGCAGGTTCCGATGACTGGATTTGATCCTGCCAGTCTGTTAGATTTTTGCGGGATTGCATATTTATGGAGCCGGTATTTGCGGTTCGGACGACGACCCCGATTTTCTTCGTGTACGGGAGATTTTACCATGGCCCAGCGATCGCATTACACCCCGTTGCTTCGTCGGCCTGATGCACCTTTGCCACCCGTTTTCGACCAACCGCTGCCGCCTCTCAAACCGGTTTTAGAACCGGAGGCGCAGACTGCAACCGCCCCCGCCGCACGTAGTGCGCTCGATGGGGCAAACGAAAAACCAGATCCGCAAACGGTTCCAGCCCCCGTGCCAGCGAACCCTTTGGCTGCTCCCGGCCGCTTTGACGCGTTGTTCCTCAAGCCCGAGAGCATCGACACCTATTTGAACTTTGCCGCCTCAAGCAAAGAGGATGCCAATTTCCTGGTCGCCAGTGCATTGAAAAACTGGAAAGCGGATAAGGACAAGATCCCGTTAGAGCTGTGCGAGTACCTCGCCTACAAATCGGTGCTGGCTTACGAAGATGAAGCCTCGTTGCGCGCGCATTTCAAGGGCGGCGGGTGGCGCGGCATGGAGGCTGATAGCTTCGAATTTTTCGACACCGGCAAGAATGGCGATACGCAAGGCTTCGGCTTTGTCTCAGGCAAAACCGCATTCATCGCAATGCGCGGGACGACGAGCGTCGAAGATTGGTTCACCGACCTTTCGCCAGCGCTTACAACGGACGAAGACATCCCGGCGGAAACCCGCAAACTGATCGGGTCAGTTGCACCGCGCCGCCATCTCGGCTTTGCTTCCGCCTGGGGGCATGCAGCGCCAAAAATCGAAGACTGGGCCGAAAAAGTGCGCAAGAACCACGGCGCTGAGGAGTTTTGCTTTACGGGGCACTCGCTGGGCGGCGCCTTGGCGCTTGTAGGCGCGCATGATTTTGCCAAACGCAACGTGGCGAAAGTTGGCGGAGTCATCACGTTCGCGGCGCCGAAAGTGGGCGGGCCGGAATTCGCCGCTGACTACGCACAACTCGGCCTATCTGAGCGCACGCTGCGTTGTGAATCGGGTGAAGACCTCGTCACCTGGGCGGCGCGTCATAGCGATTTTGAGAACCCGGGCGTCAGCTGTCTCGTCGATAAGCGGCCCATGATCGCCGGCATAGAAGTATTCTGGGCGGCAATACTTGGCATCGCCGGTTGGGAAAAAGCCAAGGCAGCCGCGCAATCGGCGCCGGGATCTGAAAAAAAGCCAGACTCTGCCAAGAAACCAGAACTCTGCCAAGAAACCAGACGCAGACAAGAAGCCAGACGCGGACAAGAAGCCAGACGCGAGCGCGAAACCAGAGGGCAAGCCGGAACAGAGCGTACCAGCTGGGGATTCCAAGAGCGGTATTGGTGTCATTCTCGGGGTTGTTCTGGCGGTCGCGGTTTTCTTCATCGGCCGGCGCATCATTATCCGCTATCGCGCGCACGGCGTTGGCAAACGCTATTCGCTGTTTTTCTCGACCCACGCCTATCGCAGAATCCGCGATCTGCGCATTGCCGACCTGACCAAAGCGACAGACGCGGAGCTTGCCGCCGCCACCAAGGATTTCGAAACGCACCTCAGATACATGCGCGGCAACGAAGCCGGCGTGAAATCCTACAAAGAGCTCAACAACCGGCCGATCCGGGTGTTGTCGCAAAAACAGGTGCAAGACCTGTTCAAAAAGACGCGCGAAACTGAGGGCGACAGGGGCGGGTATCACCAATATTTCTGGTGAGTGGGCAATTTCATTGTCGTCCATGCGGACTATGGCCGCATCGCCCGTTCGCGGCTAAGGTCGCGGGAGTGACGCAACGGGGAGAGTGCCATGACGGTCCACAAGGGCGAATGTTTCTGCGGCGCGGTTAAAATCGAAGTTTCGGGCGAGCCACATGCGATGGGCTTTTGCCATTGCGCGTCGTGCCGCGCCTGGTCGGCAGCTCCAGTCAATGCGTTTTCGCTTTGGGAGCCGGGCCAAGTGAAAGTGACGGCGGGCGCAGAGCACATCGGCACGTTTGCTAAAACTGAAGTCAGCGAACGCAAGTGGTGCAAGACGTGCGGCGGTCACATCATGACCAATCATCCGACATTCAAGCTCGTCGATGTCTACGCG
The DNA here is from genome assembly GCA_963819605.1 of uncultured Alphaproteobacteria bacterium. GTDB lineage: Bacteria > Pseudomonadota > Alphaproteobacteria > Rhizobiales > Hyphomicrobiaceae > Hyphomicrobium_B. Next base: position 558,230 of record CAWFWU010000019.1, read on the forward strand.
GCAACCATTCCCACATTCCCGCACAAACCAGGGCTGCACGTCTACTATTCGGAGAAGACGCTGCAGATCAAAGACGGCCTGCCGAAATTCAAGGACTTCCCGACGGCTTTCGGCGGCTCGGGCGAGGAAGTCGCGGAGTAGGGGGACGGCGCGCAAGGCGGTCCGGCTGCAATGAAAGTAAAGTTGACATGACAAACGCTGTGCCTCAGAGCCGGGCGAAATTGCCAGCGCGTTACGCGCCCATTCTCGGGCTCGTCATTGTGTCACTATTCATGACATGCATAGTGTCGGGAATCTCGACGCTGCGCAGCATCGGCTTTGCACCGAATTTCTTGGAAGTCTGGCCGGTCGCGTGGGCGATGTCGTGGTGCGTCGCATTTCCGGTGCTGATGGTCGTGACGCCGGTGGTCAATCGCATTGTTGCGGGGTTGGTGGAGAATTCGGCTCCGGAGTAAGCGGCCGATGCATTGCGGCCCTCGGCCCCATTGTCATCCTCGGCCTCGTGCCTAGAGCCTGCCCCGGACCGCGTCATACATGACGCGAACCGATCCGGGGATCCATCGCGCCTCATGCTCGAACGACAGAACAAGCAGACAAATGGATCCTAGGGACAAGCCCTAGGATGACACCGTTGCTTGTGGCGTGACCGCTGACCGGGGACGCAAGCGGCGAGAGCTTGCGCAAATCCATCCACTGCATTCCCGGGCGAGCAACGATGTGAGGCGCGGTTGCAAGTGGGCAACCGAAGCGCAAGAGATGAGCGAAGTTGCCCAGACCCGGGATCTCGTCGTCTACCGCCAGTCACAGATAGATTTGTCGAATTCGAAAGAAGTAATCATTGAGTTTCAGCTTGTTCTCATCGAGGCTCGAGTCATTGCACCAATCGCAAAGTTTGGTAGCTCTCTCGTGCCATGCAGCCGATCGCTGAGCCCAGGGCAAGGCCAGTTCGCCGTTTTCATCATAGATAAGTGTATCTATGACATTAGCGGCGCCTGCGCCCCCCGTGTCTCCCCATGGAAAGATCAAAAGGCGGGGCTCATTATCGTTTTTTTTCACCGTCGCGATCAGTAGTTCGTACCGGTGCTTTGTGAACGCAAAGCGAATGCGATCAGTGGACACGCCAAAAGAGTAGAGCGTGAAATAGAATCCGGCCGCGAGCACCGGGGCTCCGATCACTGAAATCGCTCGGGTCCATTTACGGCGGTAGATGTTTGCTGCGAAACACACGACGAGCCAAAACGCAGTCGCTATTAATGGGATGGTGACGACCGGAACAAGCCGCCAATAGAGATTGAAAACTCGATCAAGGTCGTGACCTAGGACAAAAGGCAGCACGCCAATGGCGGTCCAGAGGGCATAACGAAGTGTGAAGTGGTCATCTGCATGCGATTGACTGCCAAGCCGCTGGGGCATGCGTTACTCCGCTACATCCGCATTGCTGGGGCTCAACAACTTCGCATCCCGCAATTCCATATAGAGATTTATAGGATCGAGATCGAAGCCGTTGGGCCATGTTGGTGCGCCGGACTCAACGAAAACGCGTGCGAAGAAAGTTTGATCCCTGAGTGGTTCGACCATTGGTCCGCCGCTTGAGATGTAGTGCGATAGATCGCGCACACCCTCCCGGCCGTTCGAGAAACGCAGCCAGAGCTTGTGGCCTTCCAACGGTTTCAGCCGGATTACATCGACGAGAGGGATTTCAGCCTTGTCCATCGGGTCCTGCAATGCGTTCAAGCGGTACTTGACTTTGACCGCGCTCCCAATTCTGCTCCAATTCGGCGCGGTGGGCTAGAGCCCAATCGCGCACCATGCGCGCCGCAGTTGGCGGTAGCTCGCCAGCAACGATCTGGCCGTCGGATATCCCCGAAGCACAGCCTTCGCGCGGCCGTACCTCGCGTGGAAGTGCGGCGGGTTATGATCGCCGTAGTACATGCTAATCGCGATACCGTAAAAGTATGCAATCGTCGGCATCGCAATCCAAACTTAGTTATCGAGGAACGAGCGCAGCTTCCTTGACCGGCTCGGATGCTTCAATTTCCGCAAAGCCTTGGCTTCGATCTGGCGGATGCGTTCGCGCGTCACCGAGAACTGCTGGCCCACTTCTTCGAGCGTGTGGTCGGTATTCATGCCGATGCCAAAGCGCATACGAAGGACACGCTCTTCGCGCGGCGTCAAACTCGCCAAAACCCGCGTCGTCGTCTCGCGCAGGTTCGACTGGATCGCCGCTTCGATCGGCAGAATGGCGTTGCGGTCTTCGATGAAGTCGCCGAGGTGCGAATCCTCTTCGTCGCCAATTGGCGTTTCAAGGCTGATCGGCTCCTTGGCGATTTTCAGAACCTTGCGCACTTTTTCAAGCGGCATGGCGAGCTTTTCGGCCAGCTCTTCCGGCGTCGGCTCGCGGCCGATTTCGTGCAGCATCTGGCGGCTCGTGCGCACGATCTTGTTGATCGTCTCGATCATGTGCACGGGAATGCGGATGGTGCGCGCCTGATCCGCGATCGAGCGCGTGATCGCCTGCCTGATCCACCACGTCGCGTAGGTCGAGAACTTATAGCCGCGGCGGTACTCGAACTTATCGACGGCTTTCATCAGGCCGATGTTGCCTTCCTGGATGAGATCGAGGAACTGCAGGCCGCGGTTGGTGTATTTTTTCGCGATTGAGATGACGAGGCGCAGGTTGGCTTCGACCATTTCCTTCTTGGCCTGGCGCGCTTCGCGTTCGCCCTTTTGCACGGCTTTGACGATGCGGCGGAACTCGGGGATTTCTAGCCCCGTGTCGGTCGCAAGCTGGTGGATGTCGCCGCGGATGGTCTCGATCTGCGGGCGCTCGTTCTTGACGAACTGCGTCCACTTCTTGCCGTTGGTGCCCATGCGGTCGAGCCAGGTCTGATCCAGCTCGTTGCCGAAATATTCGTCGATGAACGATTGGCGCGGCACGCCGTAGCTGTCGCCGAGGCGCATCAAGCGGCCTTCAAGTCCGATCAAGCGCTTGTTGATCGAATAGAGTTGCTCGACCAGGCTTTCGATACGGTTGTTGTTGAGCGATAGGCTCTTCACGTCGGTGACGATTTCCTCGCGCAGCTTTTCGTAGGCCTTCTGCTGCTGGCGCGTGCCCTGTTCGCCCGCGACCTGCTGCTCAAGCTTCTTGTCCTGCTGCTTGCGCAGCTTCTTGTAGGTGCTGGCGATCTTGTCGAAGGTTTCGAGGACCTTCGGCTTCAGTTCGGCTTCCATGGCGGCAAGCGACATGGCGTTTTCAAATTCGTCGTCGTCCTCGCTGCCTTCGCCTTCGGCGGAGGGGGCACCCGGAACACTTGGAACGGGCGCTGGCATTTCCAACTCGCCGCCAACGGCCGGCGGCGATTTGGCTTCGGGGCCCTCATAGGTCGCTTCGAGATCGATGATGTCGCGCAGCAAAATCTTGGCGTCGTTCAACTCGTCGCGCCAGATGATGATGGCCTGGAAGGTGAGGGGGCTTTCGCACAGGCCCGCAATCATAGCCTCGCGGCCGGCCTCGATGCGCTTGGCGATGGCGATTTCGCCCTCGCGCGACAGAAGCTCGACGGAACCCATTTCGCGCAAATACATGCGCACGGGATCATCGGTGCGTTCGGAAGGTTCGGCCTTGGTTTCGGCTTTGACGAGCGCGTTTTGAGAGGCGACCAGTGCGCGGCTCTCTTCTTCGTCGGGGGCGTCTTCGGCGCCTTCTTCTTTTTCTTCCCCTTCATCGGTTTCGACGACGTTGATGCCCATGTCGGAGAGCATCGACATGATGTCTTCGATCTGCTCCGAGGACACTTCCTCGGAAGGCAGCACGGCGTTCAGCTGGTCGAGGGTGACGTAGCCCCGGGCTTTGGCCGACTTGAGCAGCTTTTTGACCGCTTGATCGGAGAGATCGAGCAGTGGACTGTCGCGATCAGGGGTTTCGCCCGCGGCTGGGGTCTGATCTTCGCTCTTTTGCGTTGCCTGCTGTGCGCGTGCCATCGCTATCCTTCAAAATCAACCAAGGGCCTCTACCTATAGGGGCGAGAAGCCGGTTTCTGAGTTGCCGGCCCTAACTTGCTCTGCCAGACGGGGTCTGGCGAAAAGTCCGGGGCCCGCGAATTCCAATTAACTTGCGCGTTTCACAGTCTGATTAACTGACTGATTCACTGTCTGATTCATTGTCTGATCCACCGTTTCAACATGGTGATGTCCGGTGTTATCCAAATGTTCTGCGGCGGCCAGGACGGCGATTTGGTGCTGAATGTCCGAAAGCCGCGCCCAAGCTTCTTCCGTGCAGTCTTTGCACCACGCCTCTTCGGCCCCCTTGAGCATGCGCTCAAGGTTGCCATGACGCTGGTGCAGCGCCAGGACATGGCGCCAGCCGGTTTCGACGTCAGTGGTGGACGCCTCTGGTTCGGCAAAACGGTCGCTTGTGTGCGTAATCGTTCGCGCGATGAGGTCCACCACTTTGGAAACCCCCGTTTTGCTCAATTGGGTGCGCAGAGTTGAAGTGTCAAGGGAATTCGTCGTTGCATGCAGATTGAGGATTTCGTCGCGCAGGGCTGCGAGGGCCCGGGCGGTGAAGGAAAGTTCGGCTAAAGCCTCGGAATATTGGTCAATCAGCCAGGGATGGTTAAGAATAGCCTTTAATATCAGCGCCTCGCGAGCGGGAAGCGCATTCATGATGCCGGTCAGCTCCGCACTGGCAACCCCGGGGGGCGGGGGCTGCGGCTGAAAGCGCGCGGGGCGGCCTGTAAGGCGCTGGCGTTCCCGTTGGCGCCAATCGGGGGCGGCAACCGGACGCGATTGGCCGCCGTACCCTGATCCATAATCTCCTCTGCGGCCCTGTCCCTGAACCGCCGGAAACGTAGGAGCCGGACGTAGGTCGCCTGGACTGCGTGCCACCCTGGCCGCGGCGGCCAAGCTGAAACAGCCGGTCGCGGAGTTCACGCTCGTAATGGATGCGCACCAGTGGGTCGGCGATGCTCGTGGAGAGCGTTCTCAAGCGCGCTTCAAGCGATGCGCGCTGTTCCGGCGTCTCCAGCGGCTGCGCGGCCGTCTCGCGTTCCCAAAGCACGTCGATCAATGGCTTGGTCTTGTCGAGTATTGCCGACATCGCCGCCGTGCCCTGCTGGCGGATCAGATCGTCGGGGTCGAGCCCGTCGGGCAGAAACGCGAACTTCAGGCTATGACCGGGCTTGAGATGCGGCAGCGCGGTATCGACCGCGCGGAATGCGGCCTTCTTGCCCGCGCTATCGCCGTCGAAACAGAGCGTTGGTTCCGGCACCATGCGCCAGAGCAGCTTGACCTGTTCTTCGGTGAGGGCCGTTCCAAGCGGCGCGACCGCTTCGTGGAAGCCGCCCTCATAAAGCGCCACGACATCCATGTAGCCTTCAACGGCAATAACGCGGTTCTTGTCGTGGGCGACGGGCCGCGCGCGCGTGGCATTGAAAAGCACGTGGCCTTTGTGGAACAGCGGCGTTTCGGGCGAGTTCAAGTATTTCGCCGGCGCATCCTTGTCGAGTGCGCGTCCGCCAAAGGCGATCACGCGGCCCTTGAGATCGAGGATGGGAAACATCACGCGATTGCGGAAGCGATCATAGGGCTCGGGAATATCGTCGCCCGCGATCAGCATGCCGGATAACGCCATGTCGGCGTCACTGAAGCCTTCGCCCTTTAAGTGGGCCTTCAGCGCTGATCGCGAATTAGGCGCAAAGCCCAGCCGGAAAGCAGCGATAGTTTCTACGGCGAGGCCGCGCTTATCAATATAGCGGCGCGCTTCACCGCCGGGGCCGCCTGCTAAACTCACTTCAAAAAAGCGAGATGACGTTTCCAATAGCCGGTAGAGCCGGTCGCGCTGATCTTCGCGCTCGGGGTTGTACTCTTCCTTTTTCGGCAGCGGCACACCGGCTTCTGCCGCGAGACGCTCGACGGCTTCGGGAAAATCCAGGCCTTCGGTTTTCATCACAAATGAGAAAATATCGCCGTGCTCGCCGGAGGCAAAGCAGTGGTAGAAACCCTTCTGGTCGTTGACAAAGAAGGACGGCGACTTTTCGGTCTTGAATGGCGACAGACCGCGGTACTCGCGGCCCGCTTTTTTGAGCGCGACTTTCCGGCCCACGACCTGGCTAACGGAAAGCCGGGCGCGGATCTCGTCGAGGAGCTGTGGTGTAAACCGGCCGGTCACGCGCGCTATGGTCCCCTTAGCGAATCACGAATGTTTCACTCTATGCACAATGCATAGCGCACTGCGTAACCAATGGGATCGGGACTAATCTCCCCGTAATTCACAGGGGTAACAGGGAGGCCGATAGAAGTGGACAGTTGACTAGGCCCAGATCAAAGGATATACAGCAGTATATACGAGGTGCGCGATGGTCACGAAAACCAAGTTGTTCAAGAGCAATCAGACTCAGGCCGTCCGCCTTCCAAAGGACGTTGCCTTTCCAGAGGGCGTGAGCGAAGTCGAGATCATCAAAGACGGCAACAGCCGGATCATCACACCTGTTGGGCACAGGTGGGATGCCTTTTTTGCGGATCCGAGAAAGTTGTCGGATGATTTCCTGGTGGATCGCGATCAGGGCACGTTCGAAGAACGCGAGCCGTTTGATTAATCCAAAGGACGGCGGAGTATGATTCGCTACATGCTCGACACGAGCACTTGTATCCGTGCCATGCAGGCCGATTCGGCGCACCCTCTAGCAGGCCGGTTCAATCGTCATTCGAAACAACTCTGCATCTCAAGTATCGTTCTCGCCGAATTGCGGTTTGGAGCAGAGAACTCACAACGCATCGTTAGCAACCTGACGCGACTGGAAAAGTTTTTGGCCTGTTTACCTGAAGTCCTTGATTTCGATGCCGAGGCCGCCGCCACATATGGACGTGTCAGGACGGCACTGCGTAAAACGCCTATCGGTCCGCTCGATACTTTGATTGCTGCGCACGCTTTGAGTAGGAACCTAACCGTAGTCACCTCCAACACTCGCGAATTCGGGCGCGTGCCCGGTCTTGGGATAGAGGATTGGACGTGAAATTGAGTGCAATATGCGAGATGTTAGGTCGGCGAATGGGGTGCTCTACCCCAACGCCGCCTTCACAGCCGCACTCGCCTTCTGGAAATCCATCTGGCCAGCGTGTTTGGCTTTCAAAACAGCCATGACCTTGCCCATGTCCTTGGGCCCCGCGGCACCTGCTTCTGCAATCGCCGCCTTTATTGCGCTGACAACGGCTGCGTCATCCATCTGTTTGGGCAAATAAGCTTCGATAATGCCAATCTCGGCCTTCTCGATGTCGGCGAGATCGGCGCGGCCGCCGTTCGTGAACTGCTCGATGGAATCGCGGCGTTGCTTCACCATCTTGGTCATGACGGCGAGCACGGCAGCCTCATCGATGGTCTTCTTGGCTTCGATTTCTGCCGTTTGAATGGCCGCATTGATCAAGCGCAAAACACCAACTTTTGTCTTCTCGCCAGCCTTCATTGCAACTTTGAGGTCGCTCGAAATCTTGGCGCGCATGTTTATTCTCCCTGAACCTTTCGCGTGGGTGTAGGGCGTGCGCGTCTCCGGTTCAAGCCGATAGGGCTCAAAAGACCGGGAGTGAAGCGCTTTTGGGCACAATTGACGTCTTTCCGGCCTTCGCATAGGGTCCGGCCAAATTTCACCTCGGGTCACCTTTGCCAATCCTGCACGCGCCAACGCGCGGCACGGCACCGGCACGGCCCGGAAAAACGCGAGCGAACCAACTTTATGCCGGAACTCAAATCTCATCCCAAACCTTGGACCGATCCCATAGCTACAGCCTGTCTCGTGCTGGACGACGGAGCGGTCATTCGCGGCATGGGTATCGGCGCAACAGGATCGGCAGTTGCGGAAGTGTGCTTCAACACCGCGATCACTGGCTACCAGGAAATCCTGACCGACCCGAGCTACGCCGGGCAGATCATCACCTTCACGTTCCCGCATATCGGCAATGTCGGCGCCAACAAGGACGATAGCGAGAAGTCGAACCTTGCGTCGCGCTCCGGTGTGCGCGGTTGCGTGCTGCGCGCCGATATCACAGAACCCTCTAACTATCGTTCCGTGGAACATCTCGACGCTTGGCTGAAGGCTCGCGGCATCATCGGCATCACCAATGTCGATACGCGCGCATTGACGGCGCGCATCCGCGAGAAGGGCATGCCGAACGGCGTCATCGCGCACGAGCCTTCGGGCAAATTCGATATTGAGAAACTGAAAAGCCAAGCCAAGGACTGGCCGGGCCTCGTCGGCATGGATCTCGTGCCTGATGTTACGACGGGACAGATGTACACGTGGGACGAAATGCGCTGGGCCTGGGGCAAGGGCCATGTGCGCCATGAGAACCCGGAGTTTCATGTCGTCGCCATCGACTACGGCTTGAAGACCAACATTTTGCGTTGTCTCGCTTCATCGGGCTGCAAAGTGACGGTACTGCCCGCGACCGCAAAAGCCGAAGACGTGCTCGCGCGCAACCCCGATGGCGTGTTCTTGTCGAACGGTCCCGGCGATCCGGCCGAGACCGGCAAGTACGCGGTTCCCGAAATCAAAAAGCTCGTTGCCAGCGGCAAACCGGTGTTTGGCATTTGCTTAGGGCACCAGATGCTCGGCATCGCGCTCGGCGGCACGACGAAAAAAATGCACCAGGGCCACCACGGCGCCAATCATCCTGTCAAAGACTTCACCACCAACAAGGTCGAGATCGTGTCGATGAACCACGGTTTTGCGGTGGATCGCGATAGCTTGCCAAAGGGCGTTGTCGAGACGCATGTCTCGCTATTTGACGGATCGAATTGCGGCCTCACCCTTGAAGGCAAGCCGGTGTTCTCGGTCCAGCATCATCCGGAAGCGAGCCCGGGTCCGCAAGACAGCCATTACCTCTTCACGCGCTTCACCAACATGATGCGCGCAGCTAAAGGCGAGAAGGCCGTGAGAGAACGGTAGGGCAAGGTAAACGGCTTCAATCTTGCCAAGTTCCAGGCTATAATCCTCGCATGAATGAGATTTCGCGCCCACCACGTTCCCAACATGCCACCACTCAAGCGGCGGACGGCTTGCCCCGTCTCGCGTGGACTTTGGCAGAATTCGAGCGGCTTTCCGAACTCGGCTTTTTTGGCGGCATAGACAGGGAGCGCGAACGGCTTGAACTCATCGATGGGGAATTGGTTCCAATGCATGCCAAGGGCAGACGCCATGAACGCGTGCGGGGCGAACTTCAAAACCATCTTTCTGAATTGCTCCCAAAGGGTTTCCGGCTCTTTAATGAACCAGGTTGGCGTCCGGGCGGCGATCTGTATCTCGAGCCCGAAATCATAATTTGCAAAGTTGGCCAGTACGCCGATGAAGTGCCGGCTTCAGAAGTTCTGCTGCTGATTGAAGTGGCGGACACGAGCCTCGGGTACGACAAGGGTGTTAAAGCCAAAACGTATGCCCGACTCGGCGTCCGCGAGTATTGGGTCGTCAACGCCAAGACGCTTGAGACGATCGTGCACTTGGAGCCGGGCGCGGAAGGGTATGGGAAAGTTTCGACGCATGCCCCGAGCGAAACCCTGGTGCCGCTGGCGTTGCCCCAGCTTGCTGTCAGCCTATGTACCCTGAAGATCGCATGATTTGTTGCCCATTTGATCGGCGGGTAACCACGCGGCCGGAAATTGCGCGCATTGACCAAGCCAATCTGCTGCCTCCAGACACTCGTATCATTGCCCGATCCCGCTTTTTATGGTCTTGAGGGGCTAAGCCAACACCAAGAGGAAATCCCGTGCGCGTCATTACCATCATCCTCTCGTTCCTACTCCTTCTGCCCGTCAACGCGATCGCCTGCGAATTCCCGCGCGGGCCGGTCTTCAATCTACTGGCGGAATGGACCAAAACATGCGGGCATCCGCTCTGCGGACAAATCCACATTGCCGAACCGGGCCGCCTCAAGGAGAGCGCCAAGACATGCGATGCCAAGGGCTGGCTGTCGATGCGTGAAGATATCCGCGCAACGGTTGTCGCGGGCGGCGCGGTTATGTTTGGCGAAGTGCACGACAACCCCTTGCATCACGATTTGCGCTCGCGCCTTGGCATGAGCAACTTCGCCTCCGTCACCATGGAACAGGTGAGCAATGACAAGTCCGCAGCTCTTGACACCTTCTGGCGCGAGACATCGAAGAATTACAAGGACGGCGATCTCGACAAGCTGAAAACGGCGGTTGATTGGCAGAACGGCGGCTGGTCGAAATACAACTACGACCCGCTGTTCCTCGCGATCCTCAAAGGCGCACAACCGATCTTTGCCGGCGACGCTCCGCCCGAGACGGTCAAGGCCGTGGCCAAGGGCGGCGAAGCGGCCGTATCTGCCGAAGACAAGACGCGTCTCGCGCTCGACAAACCACTTGGTGAAAAAATCGACGCGGCTTCGCTTGCCGAAATCGAAACGGCCCACTGCAACGCCATGCCAAAAGGGGCACTTGCCGGCATGGCGTTTGCGCAGCGCTTTCGCGATGCAACGCTCGCCGACGGTGTCATCACGGCCATCTCAAAACGCGGTTCAACGCTGCTCATTGCCGGCAATGGTCACATTCGCAAGGACCGGGGCGTTGCCTGGTACTTGCAGCAGCGCAAGCCAGACCTCAAAACCCTATCGATCCAGCTCGTCGAAGTGGAAGAGGGCAAGACCGATCCCGGTGCCTATAGCCCCGTGGACCCGGACGGCAAGCCGGCGGCTGACTACGTGATCTTTACCCCCCGGGCGTCGCGGGCCGATCCTTGCGAAGCCATGAAGGCCAAAAAGCCCGAGTAGGGCCTAGGCGCGGGGGCGGATGGCGTCCCTGTAAACCTTTCGCAATTTTAAGATCGAAACTTGCCGGGTTCCGCGTATAACCCCTCCGGATGACATCTCCGGAGGACTGCATGCGCCGCTCACTTCTTGCCCTCGCCGCACTACTCATCACGTGGCATGCGCCGTCCGCTCAAGAGGCTAAGCCCGAAGAAAAAGAAAACGCCAATCCCTGCCGCGACGAGGTCTCCACCGCCCTGCAGAAACTGCGCAAGTCGTCGTGGTTTCGCATGGAGACGAACATGATCACGGAAAATGGTCCAACGAGCATGACCATTGACTATGTGCTGCCCGACCGGATGCACCAGAAAGTGTCTGTGACGGCAACCAACGCGGTGCAGGAAACCATCCTCGTTGGCAAGTCCGCATGGGGCTCGGAAGGCAAGGGTTGGCATGTCCTGCCGGACGAGATCACCAATCAGATCATCTCTCAGGTGCGCGAGAACGTCCTCATCCAGCAAGAAAGCGTTGGCAACTACAGCTGCAAGGGGAAGACGAAGTTCGAAGGCAAAGACGTGATGAGCTACAGGCTCGAAGACGAGCCGGTGAAAGACAGCAACGCGCCTAAGAACGAAGCCTATAGAATGTTCTACGTTGATGCGATAACCGGCTTGCCGGTGAGTAACGCCATTCTGTCGCCCGGTCGCGAGGACAAGCCGCTATTTAAAACGAGCTACAGCTACCCGCTCGATCTCAGTATCGAAGCTCCGAAAGACGTCGTTGCGGCCCCGGCACCTGACGCCGCACCGGCTCCGGCATCGCCTGCAGAAGGCGCAGCCGCTCCTGAGAAGAAGGCCCCCTGATGAAGGCGATCATTCGCCTGACTTAATTCATCGGTCGCTGTTGCCGCCGATCGTCGCGCGCGGTACATGTGGTTGGCGACTGTTAGGAGGAATGACAAATGACTGATGCAACCAAGCGTTCAGGCGGATGCATGTGCGGCAAAGTTCGCTACGAAGTCCCCCGCGAGATGAAGACGGCTGCGAAGTGCCACTGCCAGATGTGCCAGAAATCGACCGGTTCCGGTGCCATGACCGCCGCCGTCTATGCCAATGAGGACGTCAAGGTCACGGGCGACACCAAAAGCTTCACGTACACTTCGGACGGCGGCCGCCCGGTCACGAATTCATTCTGCCCGAACTGCGGTTCTTCCATAATTATGATCACGCCGGGGCTTGCCGGACTGACGCTTATCCGCGCCGGGACGCTCGACGATTCGAGCGGCCTCGAGCCGCAGTTTGTCGTTTTCAACAAACGGCGCCCGGATTGGGACGCGGACAACCCGAATATTCCCCATTTCCCCGAAATGCCGCCCAGCTAGAGCAATATCCGATCAGACAGCATCGCTTCAGCGATCCACTGATCGGATGAAATTGATCTAGCATTATGATTTTAGAGCATCTTTATCGGACCGGTAAATCGCAAATGCGATTCCGTCCGGTCCTATGATGCTCTGGCGGGTGCGGCGATCCGCTAAATTTCGCTTACACAGCATGACGTTAAAGGTCTGGGGACGAACGCTCCCAGACCTTTTTCATTGAACCGGCGCGTGGCTATAGCCAAAGCCACTCGCCTGCCATAGAAGTCGCCCTCGCCATGCCCAAACGCACAGATATCAAATCCATCCTCATCATTGGCGCTGGCCCGATTGTCATCGGGCAGGCGTGCGAATTCGATTATTCTGGAACCCAGGCCTGCAAGGCTCTCAAGGCCGAAGGCTATCGCATCATCCTGGTCAACTCGAATCCGGCGACCATCATGACCGACCCGGATATGGCGGACGCAACCTACGTCGAGCCGATCACGCCCGAGATCGTCGCCAAGATCATCGAGAAGGAACGCCCCGACGCCCTTCTGCCGACGATGGGCGGACAGACCGCGCTCAACACAGCGCTCTCTCTTGACGAAATGGGTGTGCTCAAGAAATTCGGTGTTGAACTGATTGGTGCAAAAGCCGGGGCCATCGAAAAAGCCGAAGACCGCAAGCTGTTTCGCGAAGCCATGGACCGCATCGGGCTTGAGAATCCCCGCGCGATGATTGCGTCGTCGCCGGCCATCCGCAATGCACAAGGCCAGATCGTTGGTTATGACCGGGCAGCTGGCTTCATCGAGGCCATGAGTGCGCTCCCGCCCGACAAAATCGGACTTCCCTGCATCATCCGCCCGGCCTTTACAATGGGCGGCACGGGCGGCGGCGTTGCCTACAATCGCGAAGAATTCGAACTGATTGTAAAATCGGGCCTTGATGCCTCGCCAGTCGGTCAGATTCTGATCGATGAAAGTTTGATCGGCTGGAAAGAGTACGAAATGGAAGTGGTCCGCGACAAAGCGGATAACTGCATCATCGTCTGCTCGATTGAAAACGTCGATCCGATGGGCGTGCACACGGGCGATTCAATCACTGTCGCTCCCGCCTTGACGCTGACGGATAAAGAATTCCAGATTATGCGCGACGCGTCGCTGGCGGTGCTACGCGAGATCGGCGTTGAGACGGGTGGTTCTAACGTGCAGTTCGCCGTCAATCCGGCGGACGGACGCCTCGTCGTCATTGAAATGAACCCGCGCGTGTCGCGGTCGTCAGCGCTCGCGTCGAAAGCAACGGGCTTCCCTATTGCCAAAGTCGCGGCCAAGCTTGCCGTTGGCTACACCCTTGACGAGATCAAGAACGACATCACGGCCGGCGCGATGCCAGCCTCTTTCGAGCCAACGATCGACTATGTCGTCACCAAAATCCCGCGCTTTGCATTTGAAAAGTTTGCCGGCGCCGACACCACGTTGACGACGGCGATGAAATCGGTCGGCGAAGTCATGGCTATCGGGCGCACGTTCGCCGAAAGCCTGCAAAAAGCGTTGCGCTCCATGGAAACCGGATTGTCCGGTTTTGATGATGTGCAACTTGAAGGCCTGGGGCAGGGCGACGATAAGAACGTCGTGCGCGCCGCGGTTGCGCCGCCCAACGTCAGACCGGCTGTTGAAAGTCGGGCAAGCATTCCGGCTTGGGTTCAGTATCGACGAAGTCCACCAGTTCTCGAAAATCGATCCGTGGTTCCTGGCCCAGATCAAAGACATCATCGACACCGAAGCACGCGTCATCGCGCATGGGCTGCCGAAAACGGCAGGTCAGCTGCGCGCACTCAAAGCCATGGGTTTTTCCGACGCGCGCCTCGCCAAGCTCGCCAAGAAATCGGAAGCGGATGTTCGCTCGTTGCGGACGTCTCTCGACGTCAATCCGGTCTACAAGCGCATTGATACCTGCGCGGCGGAGTTTGCCTCGCCCACCGCCTACATGTACTCGACCTATGAAACGGGCCTGTTCGACAAGCCGGTTTGCGAAGCCGCGCCCACGGCAAAAGAAAAAATCGTCATCCTCGGCGGCGGCCCAAACCGCATCGGCCAGGGCATCGAATTCGACTATTGCTGCTGCCACGCCTGTTTCGCGCTGACCAAGGCCGGCTACGAAACCATCATGGTCAACTGCAACCCGGAAACGGTTTCGACCGATTACGACACGTCCGACCGCTTGTTCTTCGAGCCGCTGACGGCCGAAGACGTGCTGGAAATCATCCGCGTTGAGAACACCAACGGCAAGGTCAAGGGCGTCATCGTGCAGTTTGGCGGGCAAACGCCGTTGAAGCTCGCGAGCGCACTTGAAGATGCGGGCGTACCGATCTTGGGCACATCGCCCGACGCCATCGATCTGGCCGAAGACCGCGACCGTTTCAAAGCGCTCATCGAAAAACTGAAACTCTCCCAGCCCGACAGCGGCATCGTCAAGACGCCGAAGGAAGCCCGCGCGGTAGCCGACAAGATCGGCTACCCCGTCGTCATCCGCCCATCTTACGTGTTGGGTGGCCGCGCCATGGAAATCGTGCACGATGGCGCAGAGATTGACCGCTATATCGCGCGCCTTTCGGCAACGCTCGATAGCCCATCCGAACTCGTTGTCTCCGCGAAACGCCCGTTGCTCGTCGACCGCTATTTGACCGACGCCGTGGAAGTCGATGTCGATTGCTTGCCGACGGCAAGGATACGTTTGTCGCTGGCATCATGGAACACATCGAAGAGGCCGGTATTCACTCGGGCGATAGCGCCTGCTCGCTGCCGCCTTACTCGCTTGAACCGGCCGTCATCAAAGAGCTTGAGCGCCAGACGCGCGAACTGGCGCTTGCGCTGAATGTCGTCGGCCTGATGAACGTGCAGTTTGCGATCAAGGACGGCCGTATTTACATCCTCGAAGTCAATCCGCGGGCTTCCCGCACGGTGCCGTTCGTCGCCAAAGTTGTCGGCTTGCCCATTGCGGCAATCGCGGCCGAAATCATGGCAGGTAAACCGCTCGCGTCGTTCAAACTCAAAATGCCGAAGATCGATCACGTCGCTGTCAAGGAGGCCGTATTCCCGTTTGCCCGCTTCCTCGGCGTCGATCCGGCACTCGGGCCCGAGATGCGCTCGACCGGCGAAGTGATGGGCATCGACCGCGATTTCGCCATTGCCTTTGCCAAGAGCCAGATTGGCGCTGGGCAAAAACTTCCGCTCACTGGCACCGTGTTCGTCTCTGTCAAGGAAAGCGACAAGGCGCGTATCGTTGCGCCAGTCAAAGACTTGGCCGCAATGGGCTTTCAGATCATTGCCACGCGGGGAACCAAACGCCATCTTGAAGCCAACGGGGTGCGTTGCGAATCCATCAACAAGGTTCTTGAAGGCCGGCCGCATGTGGTAGACGCCATCAAAAATGGCGAAGTCAACCTTGTTTTCAATACAACAGAGGGTTCAAAAGCGCTCTCGGACAGCAAAGACATCCGCCGCTCGGCCTTGCTTCAACACGTGCCTTATTATACAACTTTGGCAGGGGCCGTGGCGGTGACGCGGGCGATCAAGGCCCTTAAGTCTGGCACGCTTAATGTTGCTCCGTTGCAAAGCTATGCGTACCGGGACTAGTAGCAGGTTGAGTTTAGCTTTTGAGTTCTGGCGAGTTCAGGATTTACCCCCAGGATACCCCGAGTCGGCTGCATTCCTCAGGTTATAAAGTGTTTGTGTCCGTGCTGCGCGTAAGTGCGGGCTTGAAGGAGACGTCGGAGATGACGATGGAACGGGTGCCCATGACGATTGCGGGCCACAAAAACCTCGAGGTCGAGTTACAGCGGCTCAAGGCCGTCGAGCGTCCGCGCATCATTGCCGCCATTTCTGAAGCGCGCGCCCATGGCGACCTTTCGGAAAATGCCGAGTATCACGCGGCCAAGGAACAGCAGGGCTTGAACGAAGCTCGCGTCGCCGAGCTTGAAGATAAGATGTCGCGCGCCGATGTCATCGATACGTCCAAAATGTCCGGCGACACGATTAAGTTCGGCGCCACGGTGTCGCTCGAAGACGACGATACCGGCGACAAGGTGAAGTACACCATCGTTGGCGATCTCGAAGCCAATTTGCGCGACGGCAAGATTTCGATCTCGTCGCCCATCGCCCGCGCCTTGATCGGCAAGGTCAAGGGCGACAGCGCCGAGGTGACGACGCCCAAGGGCTCGCGCTCGTTCCAGGTGCTGAAGGTCGAGTGGAAGTAGGGCAGGCTGCAGTTGCATGAAGCGCTGGCGCAACGTTCACAGTACAAAATCCGCGGCGGTGAGGAAGACGAACCCCGTCAACTTGATTACGAATTCTACCTCGGCGTCACCGTCGGTATCGCCAAGTATGATCGTGCGATTTTGTCCGCCTTCTACGGCAAATCCAAATGTAATTTCAGGGGCCGCAAGCGTAAAAGCCACGTTGCCGCCGTTCAGGAATACAAACTGTGTTCCGGTCATTCGACTGATGTCGATTTTATCGGCGCCATGCACGAAGTCCGTAATCAAATCTGGAGCCGCTGCCGTTGTCTGCGTTTCGTCGGAGAATAGAAACGTGTCGTTGCCTTCGCGGCCCGTCAGAATGTCGCTCACCTCCGCCGCCGAATAGAATGTTGTTGCCGGCATTGCCTCTGAGCGTGTCGCTGTTGTTGCTGCCGCTGCCGCAATAAATGTTCTCGATACCGCTATAGGTGTCGCCGGCCGCCTCGATGCCAGTATTGTTACTGGAGTTCGCGAGATCGACGGTGACGCTGCCGAACAGACCATATTGGATCGAATCGGAACCGCTGCCTCCAATAAGACTGTCGGCGCCAGCGCCGCCTGTCAGCAGATCGTTGCCAGTGCCGCCATCGAGGATATCATTGCCGGTTCCGCCGTCGAGAAAGTCGTCGCCTGCGCCGCCGAGCAATGTATCCTTGCCGGCGCCGCCGTTGAGAAAATCGCTGCCTGCACCGCCCGAGAAAGTGTTATTAATCGCCAACGTATCGCTGGCACTGAGGGTGTCGGAAAAAGCGCTGCCGATGACGTTCTCGATACCGGTCAGGACTTCCTCAACGATGTTATTGCCAGGGTCGTCGAAAAACGATGCGCGGCCAACGCCGGAGTCTTCGAAGATAACGTCGGTGTTCCCCGTCGCTGCGGAATAATCGGCGGTGTCCACGCCTGCGCCGC
This sequence comes from uncultured Alphaproteobacteria bacterium, assembly GCA_963819605.1. Taxonomy (GTDB): domain Bacteria; phylum Pseudomonadota; class Alphaproteobacteria; order Rhizobiales; family Hyphomicrobiaceae; genus Hyphomicrobium_B. The sequence continues at coordinate 575,551 of CAWFWU010000019.1, forward strand.
CGCGAAAAATGTCGATCCCGGCGCCACCGGCCAGGATGTCGTTGCCGGTCCCGCCGTTGAGTATATCGTTGCCATTTCCGCCATTGAGTTTGTCGTTCCCGGACCCGCCGGCGAGTCTATCAACTCCATTGCCACCCCACAGGGTATCGTTGCCGGAGCCGCCGAAGAGGGCGTCGTTGCCACCGCGGCCAAGGAGCGTGTCGTTGCCGCCTAGTCCGGAAATGATATCCGCCCCGTTCGTGCCGATCAGTCGATTTCGAAGTGCGTTTCCGGTGATCTTGGCCACAATTGGGATCCTAGCTGAAGTTCGATAGCCTGTTTGTCCGCAACGATACGAAGTATTCGTCCGATTTCAAAGTCATAAGTGCGCGTTCCAATTTTGTGCAGCATACTTCGGGATAAATTCACGTCTTACATATCTTTCGAGCACAACCCCTTGCCAACGACGGTGTGGAGCAGGGCTTCTCTATCCGGCGCTGCGGCCCGCGTATCTGAACGGGTTGGTATCGGTCGCACTCATTGGCAACAGCAAAGGCGAAACCGCCGAGGTGACGACGCCCAAGGGCTCACGCTCGTTCCAGGTTTTGAAGGTCGAGTGGAAGTAAGCCCCAGTGTCGCAATGGCGCCGCCGCCCCAAATCATGGGAGCGGCGGCGCGAAATTTAATTAGAGAATGAAATCGACTTTGGTCAGGTTCAAGAGACCATTGAGCTGGATCTGGAAATCTGCCGAGCCATTGCCATCGACGTCGCCGGAAACGATCGTATTCCCGCCTGCCTGCTGGAAATGCAATTCGCCCGCCACACGATGGAAAGCTTGCTGGCCGATAAATTTGAAGGCTTGATTGCCGGCGATCTTGGTATTGGCATCGATGGTTTTCAGATCGATATCGTCGACGAGGTGCGTGAAGTCGCGGATGATGTCCCGCGTTGACGCCGTTTTGCCCGTTTCCTTGATGGAATTGAAGTCGAAGATGTCTCTCACGCTGACAGCGTCGTCGCCGCGCATGATGTCGCGGCCGAGTCCGCCTGTGAGCGTATCCGTGCCGTCGCCGCCGAAAAGGAAGTCGCCGCCGGCGAGCGCGTTGATCTTATCGTTGCCGCCGCGGCCGTACATGCGATCCGTGTCGGCCGTGCCCACAAGCGTTTCGCTGTTGGAGCTGCCGTTTCCGGCGAGGTAATCGACGGTGATGCTCCAGCCGTCCAACGTGCCGAAGTCGCCGCCGAGGTCATCAACGACGACGAGGGTCCAAAGCCCCGAACCATTGCCAAAGAGCGACGTTAATGGCTGTTCGGGTCTGAAGTACCCTGTGAATGGTGCAATCCCTGAAACGATCGCGGTTGCAGCGTTATCGATGAAAGTTGTGCCGATGTAGTTATCGGCGGGGCCGCCGTTGTCGGTGCTCAATTCGATTTGAACGCCGTTTGGACCTCTTAGAAAGATATCGAGATCGCCAGTGTATGTGTGCGTGATATCCAAGGATACCGTCAAGCCTGAGATCTGTGCGCCTGTCGGCAATGCGATAGAAAGTGCATTGCTGATGCCGGTCGCATTGCTATCGGGTATCGCCTGCGATCCGACGAATGTTTTGCTTATGCTTGCCACGAGAGAGAGACTCCTTACGCTTGATGGATATGCCGTTCAAATTCAGTTCCAACCCATCCAAATGATGGCCGGTCCGCAAATTCAAGTGCAAGCGTAGGCTGAGTACCGGCGCTGTCAACGCCGTTCAGACCAAAGTCCGCACACATACTGTTGTTCAGGTTAACGGCTGCTGCTGCCCGCGTCCGCCGCTGCGATCGGCACACCCACTTCGCGTTTCGCGCGGCGGATGGTCAGGAACGTCTTGACGCTCGCGACGTTGGGCGCGGCAGTCAGATCGTCGAGTACGAAATCTTGAAAACTCGTGAGATCCCGCGCCACGCAGCGCAGCATGTAATCGCTTTCGCCCGACAGCATGTGCGCCTCGCGCACGATGGGCCAGGCGAGCAAGCGGTTTTCAAAGGTGCGCAGATCCGCCTCCGCTTGATTGTGCAGTCGCACCATCGCGAACGCAGTCAGTGAGAAGCCCAGAGCTTCTTCATCAACAAGTGCCGCGTAGGCGGAAATCAAACCCGCTTCTTCCAGCGCCCGGACGCGGCGCAGGCAGGGCGGTGCCGACAAGCCGATCTTGGTCGCGAGAGCGATGTTGGTCATGCGCCCGTCGGCTTGCAGTTCCTTCAAGATGCGCCAGTCGAGGGCGTCGAGTTCGATGGGCATGGAGGAGCCTCCGCGTGGTCTAGGCCATGGTGAATCGCGGCTGTAATATCAGGAAAGGTTGACGCTGTCGCGCATGGCATTTCTTTCTCCGCCGGCAGATCTCTTCAGGGCTCGACAGAGGCCTCTTAGAGCGTCACAACGAACCCATGCCACGCACCCCGCCATACGAGCCAAAAACCCGCGTACGCCCTCTGGAAGGGCAGCGTGCATGGATCATTTCCGACGGCAAGGCCGGACATGAGGTGCAGTGCCTCGGCGTGGCCGAAGCGCTCGGCGTTAAGGTTGACATCAAGCGCGTCGCGCCGCGCGGTTTGGCCAAGGCACTGTCACCGTGGGGGCCGGTTCCAGCGCGCGAAAAATTTGGCGAGCCAGGATCGCAGTTCGCGCCGCCGTGGCCCGCGATTGCCTTCGCGACCGGCCGCCTGACAACGCCCTACATTCGCGCGCTCAAACGCAAGGCAGGGTTGGCGACGTTCACGGTCATTCTGCTCGATCCGAAAACGCGCGCGTCGAGTGCAGATCTATTTTGGGTGCCCGAGCACGACACGCGCCGTGGTGCGAATGTGATGACAACGTTGACGAGCCCGCACGCATTTTCGCCAGCGCGGCTCGCTGAGTTGCGGAAAATGATGCCGCCACAGATCGCAGCGTTGCCGTGTCCGAGGGTCGCAATTTTGATAGGCGGACCCAATGGCGATTATCGCTACACCGCATCCGATGAAGCGCGATTGATCGGGGCACTCGGTGCTCTCGCACGAAGCGGCGCCGGTCTCATGCTGACCCCATCGCGGCGCACACCGCCATCACTTCTCGCCGCCATCACTGCAGCGACTGCCGGCGCGCCACGCATTCTCTGGGACGGCGCGGGGGAAAATCCCTATCCGCAATTCCTCGCGCATGCGGACGCGTTTGTGGTGACCGCCGACAGCGTCAACATGGCGGGCGAGGCGGCGGCGACGGGAAAGCCGGTCTACATTTTTCACCTCTCAGGCGGCAGCGCGAAATTCGCGCGCTTCCACGCGGGCCTAGCGGCCGCTGGCGTAACGCGTGTGTTGCCCGAAGGCCATTTGCAAGAGAGTAGCGAAGTATTGCAAACTTGGAACTACGCGCCACTCGATTCGGCGCACGTCATCGCTTGCGAGATTGAGCGGCGTTGGAACCAGCGCGCGTCGATGCTGGGCGGATTGTACAGCGTGGCGCCAGACAATTAGGACTCATGAACGCATGCGGCCGCCAAGAATTCTTGGGCTCGTTGGAAACCGGTTTGCAGCCACCGGCACGCTGCCGCGCGCGCCAGAAATCGGCCGGCCCGATGAAATGCGCCGCATCTGGCTGATCGGCGAACTTGGCATCCTCTTCATCGTCGCGCCGCTCTTCATGCGTTACGTCATCTACAATCATCAGGTGCCGCTCTACTACGCGCTGCCGCCGGTTCTATGCCTCATGCTGGCGCTGTTGTTTTTCGACCCCACGTTCAAACTCGGGCGTGAATTCAAGACGAAGATCTCGCGCGAGGCGCTGTTTTCCATCCTCATGATTTTTGTCATCTTCGGCGGAGCGCTGGCCGTCTGGGTTGCGACGGCCATGCCTGAACGTTTTTTCGAGTTACCTCGTACTCGCTCGACACGCTGGCTGAAACTTCTCGTGCTCTATCCCTTTACGTCGGTGCTGGCGCAGGAGTTTGTTTATCGTGTCTTCTTTTTCCATCGCTACGGCACGCTCTTCGCCAATCAATGGACGCTCATCCTCGTCAACGGCCTCGCCTTTGCGTTCGCGCATATTCTCTTTCGCAACTGGATTGCCGTCGCGCTGACCCTTGCAGGCGGCATGTTGTTCGCGTGGCGCTATCACAAGACCAAATCGTTCTGGGCGATCTGGTTTGAGCATACGCTCTGGGGCTGGCTGATCTTTACCGTGGGGCTTGGTGTCTATTTCTTCACCGGCGTCAGAAATCCGGCGTGGTGAGGCGCGGTCTACCGCACCAGCTCGACATGAAGTGCCAGTCCTAGCGATTTCCAGATACGGTCGGCGGTGAGAACCGGAAGCTGTTCGCCGAGCGCCAGTGCAATACAGCAACAGTCCGCCAAGCCCAGACCCGAGGCTCGCATTTGATTTCGAATGCTGGCTGCAATTACGGCGTGAGATTGATCGAAATTGATGACGGTTATGCCCAGTTCCGTGACTCGCCCGTGAGCCTCATCGGGGAAAACTCCTTGTCGAACCAGACGTGCAAGGACCTCGCTAAAATTGACCGTTGATATGAGGGACTCATTAATGTGTGATGCGGCCTTTTCGTGTCCGCGCTCTTTAAGCAGAAGCACAAGAAGCGCCGATGCGTCGAAGACAATCACTGTGTCCTGCTCTGTTTGACGAGACGCTCGATGTATTTAATCGTCCAACCGGCCTCATCGGCAATACGAACAAACTCTCCTCGAAAAACCGCCCGCGGATGCTGGCCGTCCTCAATAGTTTCGCGGATGGCGTCTCGACGCCGATCACGAAGAAATGCATCGACGGTGTCCGCTTTGCTTGGCCGCTCCGGCTTGGATTTCAGTTTCTTCGCGGATTGCGCAATCCAGTCTTGAATGCTGCTGATAGCTTCTGGCAACTTGTCGGGCGATGGCGCGTTCACTGCGCCCGAAAGTATTGCCCGTGCCTCGGCCTCCATGCTGCGGCCATTCTTCGACGCGCGCACGCGCAGTCGATTGCGAGTTTTCTCGGGCAAATTTCGGATCGTGAGAACAGCCATGCCTTTAATGTAGGAAATGCTAGCAATGCTGTCAATATGCAGTCATTAGGGGTACCGCCCGCCGGGGGCATGCAGTTCGGGGGCATGCAGTTCGCGCGGCGCTCTTACAAAACCAAATCGTTCTGGGCCGTGTGGTTCGAGCACACGCTTTGGGGCTGGCTCATTTTCACGGTCGGTCTCGGGGACTATTTCTTCACCGGCGTCAGAAACCCGGCGTGGTGACGCGCGGCGAGACGCGGGTTGAGATCGCCTCGCCAATCGGCTAGAACGCCGCCAAATCACTCCTCACAAACAAGCCGGAGAGGCGCCGTCCATGGCCGCAGCCCACCAGTACGTCTACCACATGCACAAGCTCTCCAAGACCTATCCGGGGGGCAAGACGGTTCTGAAAGACATCTCGCTCTCGTTCCTGCCGGGCGCCAAGATCGGCGTCGTCGGTTTAAACGGCGCGGGCAAGTCAACGCTGCTCAAAATCTTCGCCGGCAAGATCGACGACTTCTTAGGAGAAGCGCGCGCGGCCGAAGGTATCAAGGTCGGCTATCTCTCGCAGGAGCCGGAGCTCGATCCCACCAAGGACGTGCTCGGTAATGCCATGGAAGGCGTCGCGGAAAAGAAAGCCATCCTCGACCGCTACAACGAAATCGCGGCCAACTACACGGAAGAAACCGCCGACGAGATGACGGCGCTGCAGGATCAGATCGACGCGCACAATTTGTGGGATCTCGATACTCAAGTCGAACAAGCGCTCGACGCACTGCGCTGTCCGCCGGGCGACTCGTCCGTCGAGAAATTGTCGGGCGGTGAAAAGCGCCGCGTCGCGCTGACGAAATTGCTGCTCTCGAAACCGGACATTCTGCTCCTGGATGAGCCGACCAACCACTTGGACGCGGAAAGCGTGGCGTGGCTTGAGCGTTACTTAAAAGAATACACCGGCTGCGTCATTCTCGTGACGCATGACCGCTACTTCCTCGACAACGTGACGGAATGGACGCTCGAACTCGATCGCGGCCAGGGCGTTCCCTACAAGGGCAACTATTCAAGCTGGCTTGAACAGCGCGCCAAACGCGAGGCGGTCGAGAAATCGCAAGAAGAGAGCAAGCAGAAAGCCCTCAGCCGGGAACTCGAATGGATCCGCTCGTCTCCCAAAGCGCGCCAGGCTAAATCGAAAGCGCGCGTTTCGGCTTACGATAAACTCGTCGAACAAGCCGGCCGCGAAGAAGTCTCGAAAACGACGTTCCAGATTGCAACCGGCCCGCGTCTTGGCGGCGTTGTCATTGAAGCGGAAGGCCTGTCGAAAGCCTTCGGCGACCGGCTGTTGATCGATGGCCTCTCGTTCAAGCTTCCGCCTGGCGGCATCGTCGGCGTTATCGGCCCGAACGGCGCCGGCAAAACGACGCTCTTCAAGATGCTGACGGGCGCTGAAAAACCCGATAGCGGCACGATTCGGCTAGGCGATACGGTCAAGATTTCTTACGTCGATCAGAGCCGCGCGCACTTAGATGACAAGAAAACTGTTTGGGAAGAAATCTCGGGCGGGCTCGATCAGATGCTGCTTGGCGGCAAGAAGGAAATCCCAAGCCGCGCCTATTGCGGCTGGTTCAACTTCAAAGGCGCCGACCAGCAAAAGAAGGTTGGCTTGCTCTCCGGCGGCGAGCGCAACCGCGTGCATCTGGCCAAACTCTTGAAAGAGGGCGGCAACCTGCTGCTCCTCGACGAGCCGACCAACGACCTCGATACCGAAACTTTGTCTTCACTTGAAGCCGCTTTGGAAGATTTCCCCGGCTGCGCGGTCGTCATCTCGCATGACCGCTTCTTCCTCGATCGCTTGGCAACGCACATCCTGGCCTTCGAGGGCGACAGCCACGTCGAATGGTTCGAAGGCAACTTCCAAGACTACGAAGAAGACAAGAAACGCCGCCTCGGTGACGCCGCCGTCGAACCCCACCGCATCAAGTTCAAGAAGTTCGAGAGGTAGGGGTTGTTAACGGATTGGTGATAATCTCTGCACCCTATCAATTTAAGGGTGCTGGGACTGCATGACTGATAAACAAGCTGTACTCCGTGTTGCTTCGCTATTCGCTGTGGCCGGGGCTTTTCTGCCGTTCCTATATCTGTTTGTATTTTCCCCGATTTTCGGACCAATTATTGGCATTGCCTTTTTAGGGATGGCCTACCTTGTTCTGTCGGAAAGCAAAACGAGCCTGACAGGTGAGGCATTCGCGCGCCGCTTGGGACGTGCTAATGTGGCTTTGCTCATATTCACGTTTGCATGGCCAATACTCTTGTTTGGACTCTACAAGCTAGTCAGCCCTGGCCGTGACATACCGTTCGGGTTTATTGCTTCGATATTTGTTAAGCCGGCGGTCTATGTTGCCTACGTCATCGCTGTTCTCGCGATCACAAAGAAACGGCTCGGGAGTTTGCGCCTGGAAGCGTCTTGGCTGATCGTACTTGCGGTGGCCATGTATTCCACAATTGTATTTTGGTTAAGCGCAAGTGCGCCGTGGTCGGTGAGTTTTGCATTAGGAAGCGTTGGTGGCATACCCAGTGCAAGCCTCGCCATCTATTCAGCGCTGATTGCGCTGACGCTTGTTTCGCCTGCCGGATCGGAGGAGGGATTGCGCCAACGCGCCGTACTCGATTCACCGCTTAGAACTTTCTGTTCTGTGATGCTTGCAACGATCGTGATCCTTCATGTCGGCGGCCAACTCTTGAGCACTACGTCGAACTACGATCTGATGCGCTTCATGATGAATGTTGAGGGTTGGATTGCTCCACTCACTTCAGCTTTCCGTATAGCGATGTTGGCGCTGTGTTACCAATTGTGGGTCGCTGCGGGAAGGCCTGGAGAGGACAAGCCTGTAATATGGGTGGCAAAGGCAATCACCGTTGTATTGGCGGCCAGCGCAACCTATTCGTTCATCCTGAGCGTGATCATAACAGCGATTTATCTGACCCAGTTTCAAGTGCCCGGTATTGAGAAAGCGGGGAATTTGGGAGCTTATCTTCGCATGGCCGAGCTCTTGGGACTTATGCTGATGCCGCTGGCCATAGCGCGCCTCTTGGAAAATAGGCGGCAGAGCTCCGATTAGTCGGCGACACCGCCCGTCGAGCCCCACCGCATCAAGTTCAAGAAGTTCGAACGGTAGGGTGGCAGCAGCTATTTCTTCCGTCTCTCCCCGCTACGCTCCAAAGCCTCTATGCAGCGCGGCGAAAGTTGATCGGCGACGCTGCGCATACACTGGCGAATTTGCGTGCTCTCGATATCGTAGCGCGGGCAGAACGACTTGAAATCCTTTTTGCAAGCGGTCTTCACGTAGTCGGGATAAGTACGGGCGTTTGCCTGCGTGGAGGGGAGCAGACCTGAGATCAAGGCTGCGCACATCACGCCACGCCGCGCGATTTTTCTAGGATCAAACATGTCATCCTCGCGGATTAAAGCTTCTGGCTTAAATTAGCGGGCGCAGTGGTTCTAATTATGGTGCAAGCACATCACGATTTGGTACGCCACGATGATGACAGCACAGGCAGCGTGGCAGCTTTTGTTGCGGCCGCCGCCCGTCGAACCGCACCGCATCAAGTTCAAGACGTTTGAGAGACCCTAATATCGAGACCCGTGGTGGCGTCCGCTGGGACATTGCGAAATTGTGTTGTTTCTGATAAATTTCGATCATGACTGATTATTCGAAGATCATAACGATCGAGCCCGGGAAGCGCGGCGGCAAGCCGTGCATCCGCGGCATGCGCATCACCGTGCAGGATGTGCTGGAATATCTGGCATCGGGTATGACGGAAGAAGAAATCCTCAACGACTTTCCGTATCTCACGAGCGAAGACATTCGGGCGTGCCTCTCATATGCAGCGGACCGTGAGAAACGCCTCTTCCACGCGCCGCAGACGTGAAGCTGCTCTTCGACGCCAATCTATCGCCGGGACTGGCTCGCAGCCTCACCGATCTGTTCGCAGACTGCGAGCACGTTTTCCATTATGGCGATTTGCAGCACGACGATCATGCCATTTGGGAACACGCGACAAAATCCAATGCCGTTATCGTGTCTAAAGATACGGACTTTTCTCATATGAGCATGCTTTGGGGCCCGCCGCCTAAAGTCATCTGGCTCGCCGTTGGGAATGCCTCGACCGGGCAAATCGAAAAGCTACTGCGGAGTAACGTGGCAATGATCGGCGCATTCATGGAGAAAGAGGATGTTGGTCTCTTGATTTTGCGGCTGTGAAAGATGCTGCGTGCGCGCGGCGAAGGCCCGTTTCGGCTCACTAAACTCGGAGGCAAGCGATGTGGCGGATATGGGCTAAGGCACTCGGTGAAAAAAGCGGAGCAAGTGATGTCGAGGCCGACACGGTCGCGGTGATACGCACTTTCATCGTGCTGTGCTACCTTGTTACGAACGCCGTGATCGTTGCGGGCGTCATTCGGCATTGGTAAGCATGCCATCAGGGAACACGCGCCGCCGCTTGATCAAGTTGGCATCGGCATAATGGCGAAGCAGTAACAACTTCTTCGCACTTCCTAATGATTTGGAAATATTAGCCGGGTAGCCTGTCGCGTGACGAACCGTGGGCGGCATTGCGGAAACAAATCATGGTAGAGGCAACTCGTATTGACGGCGCCGATTTTGCGCGCAAAGTTGGCCTGCGCAATCTGGCTCTGATTGCTACCATGACGGCGGTCACTTTCGTATTGCCCGCAACGTGTGCGCCGGGTGCGTGCACGCCCGGGCAATTCTCGCTGTCCTTCGCGGCCAAGGCGATTGTTTTCCTGCTTTATCTCGGCGCGACCGCGCTCGTAATCCTGCCACGCTTACGAGACGCACGCCTCACGCGCGCCGCCGTGGTGCCGGTCTCGTTCGCGTTGCTCTCGGGAATTCTATTCCTTGCCGCGATCAGCAAGACCGTTCCAGTCTCGGCTGGTTTTGGCATCGGCCGTGATATTCCGCCGGCGTTCATGGCGGGTCTAGCGAGCCTTGTGATGCTGAGCATTTTTACGCCCGGTCCCATCACCGGCGATCGAAATGGCAAAATGCCGCCGGCAGCGATGGCGCTGGTGATCATCCTGGCTCTTGCGGCTATTGCGGCGCTGTTTCTCGGCTTGGGTTCCATTGTGTCGCCGCCGCTTGCCGCTTGGATGAGCGGACAGCCAGTGCTCCTCGCCGCTCACACGGCCCTTCTCTATGCATCGCCCCTCTTGATGGCAGCTCTTGTCTCGAGCGATCTTCGCAAACTCTACCGCCATGGCAACTCGACGATCTGGCTTTGGCTCGGCGGCATCGTCGGTCTGCTAGCCATGCTGATCGCACTTTATCTGACCGTGTTGCACCTGATTTGGTTTGGCGCGCGCGTCAATGGTTTCAACTGGCCACTCCTTGTTCCCAGTTACAGCCGAAGTGCGCTGCAGCTCGTCGAGATGCTCTCTTTGCTGGTGCTGCCCGCGATCTTGGCGCGGGTGACATTTGGGGGCAGCGTGAAGGCCGGGTTGAACCCGGGCACCAGCCCCGGAATTCGTATAGCGGCACCTTGGCGCGCGCGCTTTGACGCGGGCTCCAAAGCATTTGGGCGGCGCACGGCTTAAGGTTTAATGCTCGCCGCCGGACGATGCGGAGTAGCCCTCACTGCCGCCGCCTCCATTCATCCAAATAACCAACGGCCTTGACGTGCCCCGCCAGTCCTGATTGCCTGCAGCTTGAGCGGGGGCTCACGCATCGCAGGAAACGCAAATCGATGAAAATGTCGCAGCTTCGTTCGCCCCACACCAACGCGGGCGAGACGCCGGCGCAAGTGGCTATCAACAGTGCCAGCCACGCGAGCGGCGGTTACGTCACCGCTGTCGTCTCAGCACTTGCACTTTTATTTTCGGGCTACAGCCTCTGGGATAGCTCACTCAAAAGTCCGGATATCGAGGTCTTCATTCCGCCCGTTATCCAATATTCGGCGCCCTACAACAACTCGAACTTCGAGATGATCGCCGTGCCGGTCACGTTCGTCAACGAAGGTGGGCGCACCGGCACCGTACTCTCGATCGAGCTTGAAGCGGTAAATCCAAAGACCAAGGCAGTGAAGCGCTTTTACTCGGCGGACTTCGGCCGTTGGACAATGGAAAAAACAAGAGCCAACGGCTACGAACCGTTCGCGCCGATCTCACTTCCGGGCAAAGCCAGCCGCACGGAAACCGTTCTGTTTTATACAAAGGGCCCGGAGGAGAAGCCCGATCAGCTCATTACAGAACCAGGCGTGTACCAGTTCAAAATGATTCTGGATGAAGCGGGTGCTGGGGGCGCTGTCGCAGCGAAAGGTGCGCGTGGGGCGACACTCTCGTTCGAGATGGAGCTGCGGTTCTATGATGCACGCGCATTTCAGAACGGAACCTTGCCGATGTATTCAACGAACGGCCGGTCAACGAAAAGTGGCGACGCTCCGGCCCAGTAACAATCGCAACGCGATATCCCCGGCCACGGGCTGCAGGGCATAAACGAAAGGCCGCATCCCGGTTGAGATGCGGCCTTGGTAATTCTGGAATTCGTGCGGCCTTAGCTTTTGCCGCCGCCGAGAGCCGGAAGTTTGCCGAATTCATCAGCCGTCAACGACAGCTTCACATTCTGGCCGCCGCTGGCGATCTTGCTGCCCGGCACAGAAATGACGCCAGTTTTGCTCTGAATGTGGATTTCGGTGATGCTGCCAGACGCTTCGGTGCGCACGCGATTGACAGTGCCGACTTCTTTGCCGTCAGCGCCGACCACAACGGCGCCAAGCGCTACTTTATGTGCGGCTGCAGCTGATGGCTTTTGCTCTGCGGGCGCTTCAACGGCCTTGGCCGGTGCGGCTGGAGCCGCTTCCGCTGCAGGAGCAGGGGCCGCCTCGGTAGCCGCCTCAGCAGTAGGGGCAGGCGCTTCTGCGGCTGGTGCCGCTGCGGCTTCTGGAGCAGCCTCCGTTGCGGCGGCCGGTTCGGCGGCGGCTTCAGGCGCTTCGGCTGCAACTGGTTTCACTGGAGCTTTTGCAGCTGGAGCTGCGGCGGGTTTCGCGGCAGGTTGAGTTTCAGCAAGCGCAGACAATGAATTGACGCCGAAAGCTGAAGCCAAAGCCAACGCGGCGGCCAAGTTTTTTGTGGACTTAAACATCATCCAAACAGTCTCCTAGGTTGCCTCTATCGTTCCCGGGAATGTGGGAGGCCGTTTCTTTCAAACAAGAAGCGGGCCGCAAGAAGACTTACTCATGCGGCCCGCCGTCGCGTGTGGCCAATCAGTCGAGTTGAGCTGAACTAGAGTGCTTCCGGAAAAAGCTTGTCCCGGCGCAGGCCGGGATGGGAACCGGTTTTCCGAAAAGAAGCACGGCAAACCAAAGAGCTAGGGTCTGTCCATGATTCAATCAAAACCGGACAGACACTAGCCCTGGTTATCAGCCAAGGCCGGCATCTTGCTGACTTCTTCCGTGGTGAGCGCTAGCTGAATGGCCTGGCCGCCCTTGGTGATCTTGGCCCCAGGGATCACGACGATCTTGCCGCCCAATCCTAGGAAGCCACCGGTCTTGACGTGGATCTCCTGGATCGAACCCGAAGGCCCAGACTTTACGCCCTTGATCTCTCCGACCTTTTTGCCGTCGGAGCCAAACACGGCCGCACCAACGGCCACGTCTTTTATCGACGGAGCCTGAGCCTGACCGCCAGCCGCACCCTTGTTTGCTGCTGCCGCGCCCGGACCCTTGACGTCGGCACCCATAGGGTCATCGGCATCCGTCATTGTGGGCGCTTGCTTTGCTTGCCCGGCGGCGGTCGCTGGCTGTTCAGCGTACGCTATCGCCGCCATGAAAGCAGGTGCTGCAGCAATCGTAACGGCAACGGCCAGATGTTGGGCCATCAGTCGGAGGTTGCTAATCGTGTTCATGAATGAACTCCTTTTCCTTTAGGCGGGACCACCCTGCCGGCCGCTTCTTTTGTCATGCGTCGGCCGGCTCTCGGACCCAAGGCTAAGTTGATCCTAGAATTCTGATCTGACTGAGATTTTTGGTTCACGATGGCGCGAGCCGCCAGGCTCACGATCGAGTGACTGCCGCAATCGTGCCTTTTTCGAACGTGGGCTGAATTGCCGCGAACGGTGCGTGTTGGCAACGCTGCCATGTGTCTCTTTTGTTTTTGTCCGCGATAGGCCGCTCGCGGGGGCCGCTTCTCAATCTTCACCACACGGAGAAACTCGCGGGCCCATGCGAGGCGTTATCCCTAACAGCCCGGCACTCTGGCACGCGGGTTGCTGAGAAGGCTCAGGCACTGTTCGCCCGGTGTCATAAGTTTCGCTTTCCCTTCGCTGGCGAGGACAATCACATGATGGCAGATTTGTACCAGCTGGCGCTGTACGCATATGCCGCAACCATTGCGGCGGCGCTCATAGCGGAATTCTGTCCGATACGGCGCATCGCGCTGCCGGCGGCTGTGGTCTCGATAGTCCTTTCCATCATCGCTGGCGGCAGCTGGTGCTACACCGTCTACAAGCAGGGATATGTGTTTGAGAACTCGCAATTCCCTGCGCGCACAGCAAAACGCGCGCCGCGTGAAAGGACGGATCAGGCAGGTGGGGGGCAGCAGGGGCGTGGAAAAAGGGTGGCAGGCCGAGCAGGCGGCGGCGGCGAACCCGAGATCGAAGAAGAAGCATCGAGTGGTGATGGCGGTGGTGGGTTCGTTGGATCGGTTGGCACGGTCAATCGTAATCTTCAGTCGGGCGCGGATGCCCTGCTTGAACAACTTATCCCCGGCCGCCGGACGAACGGCAAAACGAACGCCAGTCGCGACTTCGAAGGCGATATTGTTCGCGATTGCCCCACCTGTCCCGAGATGGTGATTATTGCCGGTGGGACGCAATTCATTGGTGCAAGCGATGCCGACCCAGTGGCGGCCGAAGCCGAGCGGCCACAACGCCAAGTACGCTTCTGGCCTGGATTTGCTATCAGCCGCAATCCGATTTCTGCCGCCGACGTAGCGGCTTTCCGGTTGGAAGCAGGTACGGGTTCGCCGGTCTGTGCCGGGCCCGCCGGGCTTCCCGCTACGTCGGCGGCGACTTGCCTCTTGCCGAGTGAAGCAGATCGTTATGCTGCGTGGCTTACGGCCCGCACAGGAAAACGTTTCCGTATCCCCACAGCTGTCGAATGGGAATACGCGGCGCGGACGGCTGGGGTCACTGTGTTGGCAAATACTGGTTTGGCAAAAAATGGAGCGGGCGCGATCGCCGCTCCCCTCGATGGCATTGGCCGGGACCTTGCGGAGATGACGTCCGATTGCTGGATGCCGTACATCCCGTCAGCTGGAAATGAGCAACATATTTGGAGCTCCAATAGGCTTCTTTGCCACGAGTTGGTGCTTAAAGGCGCGCGGCCGGGCGAGGCTGAAATATACCAGCGCTTCTCCGCACGCCGCCCCATCGCCATCGATCAGGCGGACTGGGGCGTTGGCTTCCGCGTGGTGCGTGACGCCAAATAAAAAAGCGCGCCGCCCGAAGCAGTCAGCTTGAGGCGGCGCGGTATTTCTAATGTGGATGCCGCGGCATTAGGGTCTGTCCGGTTTTGATTGAAGTCATGGACAGACCCTTGCTCTTTAGTTTTGCCGTGCTTCTTTTCGGAAAACCGGTTCCCATCCCGGCCTGCGCCGGGACAAGCTTTTTCCGGAAGCACTCTAGCGGTTGAGTGCCACGACCAGCGCGCGCGGGTTGTTGCCGTTCTCTGTGATGTAGTTTTGGAAGAGATTGTCGAGGAACGATGTCATCCAAAAGCCGACCACTTGGGCGTCCCGCACCTTAAATGTCTGCCCAGAACGAACCAGCTTCCAGCGAATGTCGTACGTCTCGCCCGAGCGCAAGGTGATGGTGCTATCGACGGTCGCGCCGCCGGCCGTTTCCTCGCCTTGTCCCGTGACGACGGTTTTGGCGACGGGATATTTGGGCGCTTCTTTTGCGGCGTAGTTCGAGATGAACTTGATCATTCCGCTATAGTAAGCCGGGCGTTCCGTCTTTGGCAGGGTGCGCGCATGCTCGCCCAATGCGGTTAAGCCGATCGACGGCACATCCATGTGCTTGCGCAATACGTTTTGGAAGGCTGTTGAAGATCCGGCACGCTGGGCCGCCATCAGCTCGTTGGACACGCGCTGCATGTATGTTGCCGGCGCCTCTGCCTGTGCGGCACCCGGCAAGATCGAAAGTGCTACAAACAACACTGGTAACAACACTGGCAATCCGCTCATCCAGCGGACCACGGCGGCAGGTACTCTTCGAAATCCATGCAACATTGTCACCTTCAACTCCCAACTATGAGCGCCATTGTCGCCGCGTCCGCATTTAAAGGCAAGTCGCTGCAACTGCGGGTCGTCTGCGATCCAGGATATCCGCCGCGTACGTGGCACCCAAATCTCGTCAAAACAATGCCAATCCTAGGCGGCCTGCGCTAGGGGCAAGGGAGGCTGCGCATTTCGAATTACCGTTTGCGGGGGCCGTCGAAAACCCAGCGATGACGGAATTTGCGGCAGGGCTAGATAGTCGGCTGAAGCGCTGAATATCGGCTTCAGAGATATGCTCTGAAATCATCAAAAGAACGGATCGGGACCGTTCAGGATGGACTAGCATCAGCTCATGGCGCGATCCCGAGAGAGATGCCCGTACGTGATGCGCAATGCCCGTATAGGAAGCAAGGGGCGCGGTCCACGTTTCGGTGTTGAGCAGTTTTTCGTCGCGTACTGCGACATTCCAACGCGAGATTTCAACCTTGCGGCGGCCGTTCACGCGGGCGTGCAGGCGCCGTAGCGGCCAGGCAAAGAGGCCGATCCAAAACACAAGCGCGAAAGCGAGTTCAACAGTCATGACGGGACGGTCAAGGATCAGCGCCCGGGTCTCGGGATTAGAGAGCGCATAGACGGCCAATGCAATCTGGGGCAGCACAACAGCGCCAGCCAAAATTGAAAGTAGCGACAGCCGGATAATCTCAGACCATCGCTTGGAGGTTTGTGATGATTGGATTGGAAATTCACCGGCCGCAGACAGTAGCTCAACACTTTCGAACGCTTCGGGACGCATGGGGGTTCCTGTGGGAGTTCCTGAAAAATTAGATCGACGCCGGGGCAGCCTACGGGCGTATGGTTAAGACCGGGTTGCCGGCCGTACTGAGATCGGCGAAGGGGTATCGTCTAGGACCTCAACCCGGCGAACAACCCGGCCAACACCTGGAGTCGATCCCCAATTCCGGCCGGAATGGCGTGGATAGGCCAAAGGCGACTATATACGTGGCTGACCCGAGGGTTCAGCCAACGCGGCAAGCCAATTGAAATTGCTTATTTTTTCTTTGCTGCGGGCTTCCGGCCCTTGCTCAATTTCTTAAGTTCGGCCAACTCGGCTTCCACGCGCGCCTTTTCGGCCACTTTTCGCCGTTGGTCGAATAATTTGTATTGGGCCTTGGCATGCGCCTTGGCATCCTCACTCGAAATTGAGCCCCCGTGTCGCAAGACGCGGCGGCCAAGCTGGTTCAATTGCTCATCTAGCAATCGCTCGGCATCTTTCATCATCGTCAAGCGACCAATATCGAGTTGGTCTTCGAATACGCTCAAAAGGATATCGTGCACACGGTTCAGCTCTTTGAGTTCATGGGGAGCAAGAGCGTTTTTTGCGTTTAAGGCGTCTGCTTGCAGAATGCGCTCACTGGTCCAGGTGTGCAAACCGAGATCGACGGCATCCGCCCTTATCCGATCTCGAAGCACCTCCGATGGCGTATGAGAAACAACCGCCCAATACAACTTTGCCTGCATATGTGCATAGAATTCGCGCGCTGCATCTGAACTCGGGTCATAGTCTGAGCACATCGAGCAAATCCGGCGCAATTCCGCATAGACGTTGGCCTCATCCAGCCTAATGTCTCGAATAATTTCGCGGAGTTCGGATATTCGATCAAGTTGCCCCTTTAGTTGCCGCTTGTTTACAATGAACCCCTTCAGAAGGTACTGCCGCAAGACGCTATTTGCCCAGCGGCGAAACTGAATGCCACGCCCCGAACCTACGCGGTAGCCAACAGCAAGAACTACGTCGATGTTGTATATTTTCCGAGGGTACTGTTGGCCCGTGCTACCCACATACAAAATTTCTTTGTATGTGGTCTCTGGATCGATAAGCTCTTGATCGGAATATATTTTATTTATGTGATAGTTGATATTCTGTTGGGTGACGCCGAAGATTTCCGCCATTTGAGTTTCCGACGCCCAGGGCTCATCCCCGTCGAATCGAAGCTCAAGCTCGATGCCTTTTGTTGACGTGTAGCCAAGGAATCGATCACCTGTATCCACATCTTCTATAAGCTGGACCGGCTTCCCCTGATCGCCCTGAATGGAATCTCGAACCTCATGGGGCTTAGCTTGACTAAAGCGCTCAAGAGCTTCATCGAACGGCAATTCAATTTTCAGCGGCTTCTCGTATGTCTTCTTCTTTGCCATTCGTCAGCGCCTTGTAGGTCAATCGTCCTTCGATCTGCGACAGGAGGTCGTCAACGCGCTGGCACTCCTCCAAATCACGACGGCTATATCGATAGCACATTTCGCCCAAATAGGCGTCGGTGTGCTTGGCAGAACTGTGGTGATGAATGCCATATACTTGGCGCTTGAACAGGCTCCAAACGCCTTCAATTCCGTTGATGTGGACCGGACCCCGGCCATATTCGCCTTGGCTGTGGTTCACAGAGTAGCGGGTGTAGGGAGCAAGGTCCAAACTCTTGTAGGTGACGTGCTCGTCCGTCAGCAAGACCGTGCGATCTGCAATGTTGTCGAAGACTGCGCCTCGTACTGTTCGGCTGTCCAACTTCTTGATCGTTTTGGCGCGAACTTCGCCACCACGCTCCAGCATTCCGAACACAATCGACTTGCCAGCGGTGCCCCTGCGACTTGCCAGCGGTGCCCCTGATACCTTCGCGGCGATCGCTTTTGTGTTTGTTGCTTTCCTTGCCGCCGAACAGGGTTTCATCCAGTTCAACGGCCCCGGATAAAGGGGCGTTGAAAGACTTCGTCTTGGTGGCATAGCGCAGCCGGTGCAGCACGAACCAAGCCGTTTTCTGGGTAATTTGCAGGTCTTTTGCGAGCTGCGTCGATGCAATGCCCTTTTTGTGGGACGTGATCAGCCAGATAGCGGCAAACCACTTGCGCAGCGGCAACTTGGTATCCTCGAAAATCGTGCCGACCTTGATCGAAAACCGCTGGCGGCAGTCATGGCATTTGTGGGTTTTCTTGTCCGAGAAGTGCATGACGCGCTTAGAGGGACAGTGTGGGCAATAGGCGCCGTCGCGCCAGCGGATTGACCGAAGATGATCGATCACAGACTGTTCGTCGGGGAAAACTTCAAAAAAATCGTACAGGCTTGTGATCTGGCGTTTCATGGTCAATCCCTCTATCTCCAATGAATATAGGCGATTTGGACGGTTGGGTCAAGCACGTATATAATTACCAGGCCAAAAACACACTTGACATATAAACATATCTTTATATCCATGCAGCATGGCACGGGTAGCGAACATGGAGACTGGCGATCTGGTGACGGCGCTCAAGGCAGCGGCCGAGCCGACGCGGTTGCGCATCCTTTTGCTGCTTCAAGCCGGGGAATTAAACGTCAAGGATATGACTCTCATTCTCGGCCAGAGCCAGCCGCGCATCAGCCGCCATTTGAAACTGCTGTGTGAGGCAGGCCTTATCGAGCGGTTCCGCGAAGGCAGCTGGGTCTACTTCCATATTTCTGACCGGTCCGTAGGGGGTCGCCTCGCACTGCGCCTCGTTGCCGACGTCCCAGCCAGCGATCAGTTGGCGCACCGAGACCGCGAGCGGGCTGAAAGCTTGAAGCGCGATCGCGAAACCGCCGCTCAGAGCTTTTTTGAAGCACACGCCGCCGATTGGGATCGCATTCGCTCGTTGCATGTTGCGGAAGCCGACGTCGAAGCGGCGATGCGCGAGGCTCTCGGGCCCGGTCCATTCAAGTTCCTCCTCGACCTCGGCACCGGCACTGGGCGCACTCTCGAACTCTTCGCGGGTGTCTACGGCCGCGGGCTTGGCATCGACGTCAACCAAGCGATGTTGACTTACGCGCGCGCGCGTCTCGCCAAAGCTGGGCGCAACAATGCGCAAGTCCGCCACGGCGATATTTATGCGCTCTCGATTGCGGACGGCTCGGCTGATGCCATCGTCATGCATCAGGTGCTGCACTTCTTGTCGGATCCGGCACTTGCCATTCGTGAAGCGGCACGCGCGCTCGCTCCCGGCGGACGCTTGCTGATCATCGACTTCGCTCCCCACACCCTTGAATTCCTACGCGAGAAGGAGGCGCACGAGCGCTTGGGATTTGCACAGGTACAAGTCTCGCAATGGCTCACGGATGCAGGACTGCGGCCCGCGTTAGTGCGTGAACTGCCGCCGCCTCGTGGCGAGGCCGAGGACAAACTGACCGTTTCCATTTGGCTCGCAGAGCGGGCGGCATCGAAACAAAAAGGTGCGGCCGCTGATGCCGCTCCCAAACTCGAGAGGGCCGGATGATGGCTGATGTCAAAGAACGCAAGAGCCGTCTACTCGGCGGCGGCGAAATTAGTGTGAGTTTTGAATTCTTCCCGCCGAAGACGGACAAGATGGAAGCGCAGCTGTGGGCGTCGATCGAACGCTTGGCGCCGCTTGCACCGGAGTTCGTCTCAGTGACTTATGGAGCGGGCGGCTCAACGCGCGAGCGCACGCACAACACCGTCGCACGTATCGTCAAGGAAACGGCGCTGCGCCCGGCAGCCCATCTCACCTGCGTCAACGCAACAAAGGAAGAAGTGGACGAGGTGGCGCGCGCCTATTGGGCGGCTGGCATCCGTCATATTGTTGCACTTCGCGGCGATCCGGCGGAAGGCGTTGGCTCCAAGTATCAGCCTCATCCCGGCGGCTATCAATCGACCTCGGATCTCGTCGCAGGTTTGAAGAATATCGCCGGCTTTGAAGTGTCCGTCGGCGGCTATCCTGAAAAGCATCCCGAGAGCCCGACGCTCGCCGCTGATATCGAGAACTTGAAAGCCAAGGTCGATGCCGGTGCCGACCGCATCATCACGCAGTTCGGTTTCGACAACGCGCACTACTTGCGCTTTCTCGAGCGCGCCCGCGCCGCCGGCATCTGGGTTCCGATCATTCCTGGGCTCGTGCCCATCCATAATTTCCGCCAGGTTGCGGGCTTTGCTGTCCGCGCGGGCGCTACGGTTCCGGCTTGGCTTGCGCGCCGCTTTGAGGGACTTGAAGACGATGTGCAGACGACGCATCTCGTCGCCGCGTCGGCCGCAACCGAACAGGCCCTCGATCTTGTTGACGAGGGCATCCGCCACTTCCACTTCTACACGTTGAACCGCGCCGATCTCGTCTACGCGATCTGCCATTTGCTCGGGCTTCGGCCGCTGCGTGTTGCTCCGCTCGAGAAGAAAATAGCGGTTTAGCAAAGGCGGGAAAAGTAGGTTGGGTTAGGCCGCGCATCGGCGCTTCCGGCCGGCTCGACGAAGGAGAGTCGGAAGCGCCAAGCACAAGAGTGAAGAGAACACCATGAAACGAAAACCAAGCTGGGCGGCACTCGAAAAAGCAGCCGCAGAACGCATCCTTATCATCGACGGCGCCATGGGTACCATGATCCAGAGGCATAAGCCGACCGAAGAAACCTATAGGGGAAAACGCTTTGCGGACTGGAAGCAGGACGTCAAAGGCAACAACGAGTTGTTGTCGCTGACGCAGCCCGGCATCATTCGCGACATCCATGACCAATATTTCGCCGCCGGTGCCGACATCGCCGAGACCAACACTTTCAGCGCAACGGTCATTGCACAAGCCGACTACGGCATGCAAAGTCTGGCCTATGAAATGAACGTTCAAAGCGCCAGCCTTGCGCGCGAAGCGGCAGACAAATACAACGCGCTGACGCCGGAAAAGCCGCGCTTCGTTGCTGGTGCCGTCGGACCGACCAACCGTACCGCATCGATCAGCCCGCAGGTCAACGATCCAGGCTACCGCAACGTCAACTTTGACGAACTGCGTGCCGCCTACACGGAACAGGTCAAAGGCCTGATCGAAGGCGGCTGCGATATCATCATCATCGAAACCATCTTCGACACTTTGAACGCCAAGGCGGCGGGATTTGCCACCCTCGAAGCCTTCGAAGAGGTCGGGCTAGAATTGCCGATTATGATTTCAGGCACCATCACAGACCGCTCCGGCCGCACGCTCTCAGGGCAAACGGGGGAAGCCTTCTGGTATTCGATGCGCCACATGCGGCCTTTCTCGATTGGCCTCAACTGCGCGCTGGGCGCCGAATTGATGCGTCCGTATATCGCCGATCTCGCGCACATCGCGGACGTGCGCATCTCGGCTTATCCCAACGCCGGCTTGCCCAACGCCATGGGCGAGTACGATGAGACGGGTCACGAAATGGCCTGCAAGGTCGAGCCGTGGTTCGCGGATGGGCTGATCAACATCATCGGCGGCTGTTGCGGTTCGACACCCGATCACATCGCCCACATCGCCGAGCACGCCAAGAAATACAAGCCGCGCGTGCCGCCCGAAATCGCCCCCAAGATGCGGTTGTCGGGGCTAGAGCCGTTTGTGGCGGGGTGAACTGTCCTCTCCCTTGGGGAGAGGATGTCGCGCCCGGTGCGGCAGCGCCAAAGTAAAGCGCGACAGGTGAGGAGCTTTGATTGAAAGATGAGAAGGCAGCGGCTAAGCCCCTCATCCGCCCCTTCGGGGCACCTTCTCCCCTAGGGAGAAGGAAGTAAACGCGACAACTGAGTGCATGGATAAACAATGACCACCACCAACGCAGACGACACCCCGGCACTTGCCTCCGCCAATTCCCCGGCCCCCATCTCCGCCGCGACCACCTTCATCAACGTCGGCGAGCGGACCAACGTCACGGGCTCGGCCAAGTTCCGAAAATTGATCGAGCAGAACGATTATGCAGGCGCGCTCGTCGTTGCCCGCCAGCAGGTGGAAGCGGGCGCGCAAATCATCGACGTCAACATGGACGAAGGGCTTCTCAACTCCGAGAAGGCGATGACCACGTTCTTGAATCTCATCGCGTCGGAACCGGATATCAGCCGCGTACCGGTGATGATTGAACTCATCCAAATGGACCGTCATCGAAGCCGGCCTCAAATGCGTGCAAGGCAAGGCCATCGTCAATTCGATCTCGATGAAAGAGGGCGAGGAGCAGTTTCTGGCTCAGGCTAAGAAGGTCCTCAGATACGGCGCCGCCGTCGTCGTCATGGCGTTTGACGAAAAAGGCCAAGCCGACACCATTGAGCGCAAAGTCTCGATCTGCGAGCGCGCCTATAAACTCTTGACCGAAAAAGTCGGCTTTCCACCCGAAGACATCATTTTTGATCCCAACATCTTCGCGGTCGCCACCGGCATCGAAGAGCACAACGGCTACGGCATCGCCTTCATCGAAGCGACGCGCCAAATCAAAGAAAAAATGCCGCTCGTGCACATTTCGGGCGGCGTGTCGAACCTCTCCTTCGCGTTTCGCGGCAACGAACCGGTACGCGAAGCCATGCACGCGGTGTTCCTCTATCACGCGATCCAAGCCGGCATGAACATGGGGATCGTCAACGCCGGGCAGTTGGCGCTTTACGACGACATTCCGGCCGAACTGCGCGAACTCTGCGAAGACGTGGTCTTGAACCGCCGCGACGACGCCACCGATCGCCTGCTGGATGCCGCCGCAAAATTCAAAGGCGGCGCTGGCGCCAAGGCCAAAGAAAAGGACATGACCTGGCGCGAAGCCTCAGTCGAGGACCGCCTGACGCACGCGCTGGTTCACGGCATCACAGAGTTTATCGAAGCAGACACCGAAGAAGCGCGCCAGAAATTGCCCAAACCGCTTCACGTCATCGAAGGCCCGCTGATGGCTGGCATGAACGTCGTCGGCGATCTCTTTGGCGCGGGGAAAATGTTCTTACCCCAAGTCGTCAAGAGCGCGCGCGTCATGAAACAAGCGGTCGCGTATCTGCAACCCTACCTCGAAGCGGAGAAACGCGCGTCCGGTCTCGTCGAAATGCCGCCCAAGGGCAAGATCCTGATGGCGACCGTCAAGGGCGACGTGCACGACATCGGCAAGAACATCGTCGGCGTCGTGCTCCAGTGCAACAACTACGAGGTCATCGATCTCGGCGTCATGGTGCCGGCTGCCAAAATTCTCGAAACCGCCAAGCGCGAGAAATGCGACATCATCGGCTTGTCAGGCCTCATCACGCCGTCGCTTGACGAGATGTGCTTTGTCGCCGCTGAAATGGAACGCGAAGGCTTTGCTTGCCCGCTGCTGATCGGTGGCGCGACGACGAGCAAGGTCCACACCGCCGTCAAGATCAACCCGAATTACAATCGCGGCCAAGCCGTCTATGTGTTGGACGCCAGCCGCGCCGTCGGCGTCGTCTCAAACCTGTTGTCGGAGACAGAAAACAAACCCTATATCGACGGCATCAAAGCGGAATATGTGAAAGTGCGCGACTTCCACTTGGCGAACGAATTGAAGAAGCAGCGCATCACTTTGAAAAGCGCGCGCGACAACGCGTTGAAGATCGATTGGAAATCTTACACGCCCGTGAAGCCCAGTTTCCTCGGCCCTCGCGCTTATTCCAATTTCGATCTGGCTAACCTCGTGCCCTACATCGATTGGACGCCATTCTTCCAGACCTGGGAATTGTCGGGCCGGTATCCTGCGATCCTGAAAGACAACAAGGTTGGCGTCGAAGCCAAAAAGCTGTTCGACGACGCGCAGGCGCTGTTGAAACAGATCGTTGCTGAGAAGTGGGTGACCGCGAACGGCGTCGTCGGCTTCTGGCCGGCCAACAGCGTTGGCGACGACATCGAAATCTATACCGGCGAACCGCGCCACTCGAAACTCGCAACGCTCCACACGCTACGCCAACAGATCGCCCGCGATCCAACGCGCAACCGGGCGCACATCGCGCTCGCGGATTTCATTGCGCCCAAGGATACGAGCGTTGCCGACTACATCGGCGGCTTTGCTGTGACGACGGGCATCGGCGAAGAAGACGCGATCGAAAAGCATATCGCCAAAACCGACGACTACAACCGCATCATGGCCAAGGCCCTGTGCGACCGCCTAGCTGAAGCCTTTGCCGAAGCCATGCACCAGAAGGTGCGCAAAGAACTCTGGGGCTATGCGAACGACGAAAAGCTGTCGAGTGATGATCTCATTCTCGAAAAGTATCAGGGCATTCGCCCGGCGCCGGGGTATCCAGCCCAACCCGACCACACCGAAAAGGCGACGCTTTGGAAACTCATGGACGTCGACAAGAACGCTGGCATTGAATTGACCGAGAGCTACGCCATGTGGCCGGGCGCGGCCGTCTCAGGCCTCTATTTTGCGCACCCCGAGAGCCACTACTTCGGCGTCGGCAAGGTCGAGCGCGACCAAGCCGAGGACTATGCCCGCCGCAAAGGCTGGACCGTTCAAGAGGCCGAACGCTGGCTGGCGCCGGTGTTGAACTATGATCCGGTGTCGGCGGCAAAAGTGAAAGTCGCCTAGGCTCACATAAGCGCCACTCGCGCTTGCCGTAACGCCTTGCTAGTCTCAGTCAATGCTTCGCCCATAGCGGCGCGGGGGAGGGGACACTTCATGCTCAGTTATTTAATCTTAATTGCCATCCAATTCGCCGTGGCATTTCTCGGCGCACCGCAAGTCTTAGCGTTCATTCCCGTCTCGGGAGACATGCGAACCTTTGCCCACGCGGCCGTGTTCGCCGTTCTCGTCTGGCTCGTTGGTCTTCTTGGCTCATTCGTGCTGAAAGACGTGCGCCAGCCGGGAACAGGTTCGCTGCTGCTCGCCCTCGTGTTCGCGTTGTTCGGCGCGGCCATCATTATTTTCGCGCCGCAAGCCCTTAACGCTATTCCGCTCAAATTTCCGCAGCTCTATGTGCCGCTGTTCGGCGCCATGCTTGGCTATTTGATCCGCCGTTAATTCATGAATACAAAAGAGACGCGGATCTGAGGGGATCCGCGTCTCTTGTTGTCTGCGAGTGCTCGTTATCTTCGAGTGAAAGTCCCGTTGGAGTTTGTATTGCCCGGCTATACGCGCAAACAACCCCGTATGACTTTGAAATGGTCAGCCACTAGCCGATCATCCCGAACACGATGGCGGCCACAAATCCGAAGGACAGACAGGCTGCCAATACATTCAGTCGCATACGTAGTTCCATCAGGGCCTCCTTTTGGAAGCTTCAACTAAAAGGTGGGAGCCACACCCACCGGCCGGGAAGCTATGTGCGACCAAGGTCGGATGCCAAGCGAAAAAGGTATTGCAGCGCGATGTTTGCCCGGGACATGCCCCTGCAACCGTGGTGGTACGGGTTGAAGCGCAACAGCGCTGTGACTGGGACGCCCAAATAGACACTCGCTGAGCAGATGAAGCGGCAGGGCGAAAGATCTTGATAGTCCATCAAACATCTGCGAATCGGGGGTGGCTACAAGCTGGAACGCGATAGGAAAGCCACACCCGGCCGCGCCTCAGTGCGCCGCACAAAAGAAAAAAATTCTGGAAACCAAGAATAACATTAGGGACCTCCAATTATGGCAACGTTCAAGGCATTGCTGCTGACGCGGGTCGAAGGCGGCCTCAAACTTGTGCCATCCGAATTAACGGACGCAGACCTGATGCCGGGCGATGTCGAAGTTGCCGTCACGCATTCGACCGTCAATTACAAGGACGGTCTCGTGCTCTCTGGCCGCATGCCATTGAAGTCGTATCCGCTCATCCCGGGCATTGATTTTTCGGGCACCGTGACGTCGTCCACGCATCCGCGTTTCAAAACAGGCGACGATGTCATCCTCAACGGCTATGGCGCGTCCGAGCGTCATCACGGCGGATACGCCGACGCGCGCGCGGGTTCCCGGCGACTGGCTGGTGAAGCGGCCTCAAGCATTCACGCGCGCTGAAACCATGGCGATTGGCACGGCGGGATATACGGCGATGCTGTGCGTCCTTGCGCTTGAGGACCACGGGGTGACCCCAGACAAAGGTCCGGTCGCTGTTTCGGGCGCGGCAGGCGGTGTTGGTTCGATTGCGGTCTCGGTATTGTCGAAGCTCGGCTATCACGTCATTGCGTCCACCGGCCGGCGCGAGGAAGAGGCCTATTTAAAATCACTCGGTGCCGCCGAGATCATTGATCGCGCAGAACTCTCTGGCCCCGCCAAACCGTTTGGCAAAGAACGCTGGGCGGGCGCCATCGACGTTGCAGGCTCAACCACGCTGGTCAATCTTCTCGGCGCGACGCAATACGGCGGCTGCGTCGCGGCAACAGGGCTTGCGCAGGGCAGTGATCTACCCGGAAGCGTCTTGCCCTTCATCGTGCGCGGCGTAACGCTTGCCGGCATCGACAGCGTCATGGCGCCCATGGCGAAACGCGAGCGCGCCTGGGGCCGCCTTGCCCAAGACCTTGATCGCGATAAACTCGCGGCCGTCACGCACACGCATCGGCTGGACGAAGTCCCGCAACTCGCGAGCGACATCCTGGCTGGCAAAGTCCGCGGCCGCGTTGTCATTGAGGTTGCGTGAGTCGCCCCTTCACGTCATGGCCGCGTCGCGCTAGCGACCGTGTCGAAGACACGGCAGGCGGCCACCCACGACAACGACCCGAGAATTCGGTGCGTCGGGTGCGGAACAATCTAACCGCACCTCTGGTATCTCGTCCGCCGACGCTTGTCGTGGGTGGCCGACGGCTACGCGATGCTTCGCATCGCCTCGGCCATGACGTGAAGAATCTCACAGCCTTTTGCGTAACAGCACTTCATCGCGGCCGTCGGACACCAAGTTGTCGATGAGTGCGACGCGCTTAAATCCATGGCGCTCGTAAAGGCGGATGGCACCAGCGTTGAAGTCTGAGGCTGCCACCCATAGGTTGCGCGCCTTCTCTGCGCGGGCACCGGCTTCCAGCCACGACAAGACAAGGGAGCCGATCCCTTGCCCTTGAAAACTGGGCACAACTCCAAAAAACTGCAGATATGGCCCGCTCAACCAATTGAGCCTGAGTGTCATGGTGCCCGCGGTTTCGTTTTCTGCATGCAAGACGTATCTCGGCGCGCCAGGCTCGTTCGTGCCAAGATGAGTGCTGAGCGCCTGTGCCGTGAACGGATAGCGCACCCACGGGTCAATGGCCGAGAAAGCCTCGCCCAACGTCCCTGCCGCAGCCGGCGTCATCGGCGCGAGAAAGACGGGTGCGCCGGTTAATGTCGCGCCAATCTCAGTTGGTTCGGAAAGGCTCAACATGCGGATTCCAATCGCTGGCGGGCTTATCCTTCTTTTTACGCGGTGCTGATACAGACGGCTCGGAAAAGACACCTGTCGGTAGCCAACTTCCATCGGCAACAGGTTTCTTGGCGAACAAAAAATCATAGCGGTCGGTGTCGCCCGGGCGGCTGTCGTAGCAGGTATTCACCACAACGGGTTTGCCCATTGCCAGCAACTCGCTGACGGACACGAATTCAAATCCCTTGGCCTTGAGCTTTGGAATGGCAAGCCTGAGGGCCTCAGCCGTATGCCAGCCGCGTCCATTGGCATGGGCGATGATGATAGAGCCAGGTTTGGTATTGCGCAGTATCCGTGCGGCGAGCATGGCGGCACTGGAGCCTGGATCTGAGTCGCCGATTGATACATCCCATTGTACGGCCGCAAGGCCAGCGTCGTTCACGGCTTTGAGGGCCGCTTCATTGCACGAGCCAAAAGGGAACCTGTAGAGGCCAATACGCGGCGCAATGGACTGCATGGCGTTTTCAACGCGGTTCGCGCATTGCGTTTGCGCCAGTCCGGCGCGGATGGATTCATAAACGCGCTGAGGGCCAATTATTTCTTCAGCTAGGTTTTCGCCCTCTAGCTTGCGCACATTGCGATGTGCAAAGCCGTGGCTGGCGATTTCAAACAGTGGATCTGTCATGAGCTGCTGCGTGCGCGAGAGATGCGACCGCATCCACTTGCCCCCGGCAAAGATCGTCGCCTTAACGCCTTCGCTGCGCAAATAATCGAAGATATCTCCATCGTAGCCTGAGACTTCGCCGCGAATTTCACAAGCGTCGAGCGTGAGCGCGATCACTTTGCGACCGTCCGCGATTTCAACCCGCCGGATGGAGCCGCGCCGTTCCGGGGGAAGGGGCGCAATGGGGGCCAATTCGCGCACCGCTTCGCTTTGGTCGAACTGCCGGTTGGCTTTCTGGGTATTACGCTCTCCGCGCACAGCCTTCAGGGTTTCTGGCGGAAAGCATGCGTTCTGAATTGCGCGCTCGTCGGCGTGTACCGGAGCGCCGGTCAACAAGGCGGCCCCTGCAATCAACGCTCGTAGGATATTCAAAGGCGCTAGCATTTCACTTGCCCTTGAAGACCGGTTTGCGCTTTTCAAGGAATGCGCGCCGCCCCTCGATATAATCTTCACTCTCAAAACAGGTTGCAACCGCACGGTCGAGACTTGCCATGTCCGCCGTCTCGGGGTGGCGCATGATTTCATCGATCACCAATTTGGCCGCGGCAACTGTCAATGGCGCATTGGCAGCAATCTCGTCAGCGAGCGCGCGCACCGTTGATTCAAGTTGGGGCCCCGGAACGACACGCGAGACCAGCCCCGTCGCACTTGCTTCAGCGGCGTTACAACGCCGCCCCGTGAACAGCATCTCCTTTGCCCGCGCGGGCGGCACCGCAGCAAGGATTGGCCGCACCCAGCGGGCGTTATAGCCGATACCAAGTTTAGCGGCGGGGATAGCATACTGGCTCGCCTCGTCGCCAATGCGCATGTCGCAACACAGCGCAATCGCGAGGCCGCCGCCCATACAAAATCCGTGGATCATGGCGATCACGGGTTTCGGACACGAGACCAGCGCCTGGAATGCCGCCTCGTTAAGCGCATCATACTTGGCGGCGTTGTCCGCCGTCCGTGCACTCTCGAATTCGCTGATATCGGCGCCTGCGCTAAATGCCTTGTCGCCCGCACCCCGAAGCACGATCGCGCGCACGCCATTGTCCGCAACGGCGCGAGCCACGAGCTGAGGCAAGGCTTCCCACATGGCTGCCGTCATGGCATTCATGCGCGCCGGATTGTCCAACGTGATCCAGGCAGTGTGGCCGTCCGTGCGATACGTTAATGCCGGTTGGGCTGCCGCTGTCATCTCTACATCCTTACCGGGTGGGTTCGACCGTGTGTACCGGGCCTTGCTCTGCCCCTGCAACCCTGAAATCGCAAGGATTTGAGAGGGGCCGCAAGCAATGGTATAAGTCCAACAGGCCTAATGGGTTCGAAGAGTTGACCCAGTGACCCGTTGCCGCTAAGCGGGCGGAATATTGCAAAGGTAAGCCGGAACGGCCTAGACGTATTTGGGCCCTGACTGACGAGGTTCAAGTGACCAAATCGACGCCAGCACACGGTAAAATCCAATCGCTGGATCCCATCTGGATGCAGATCCGCCAGGAGGCAGAAGCAGCCATGAATGCTGAGCCCGCGCTTGGCAGTTTCATCTTTGCGACGATCCTTAGTCACGGCAAACTTGAGGAAGCTGTCTGCCACCGCTTGGCGCAGCGTCTCAATCACACCGACGTCGATGCGGGCCTCATTGCACAAACGTTCCAGTCGGCGCTGGAAAAGGATCCCGATCTCGGCAACATTTTCCGCGCCGACCTCGCGGCCGTCTACGACCGCGATCCCGCGTGCACGCGTTATCTCGATCCGCTGCTCTACTTCAAAGGCTTTCACGCGCTCGTCACTTATCGCTTTGCCCACGCACTGTGGAAGCGCGGGCGCCGCGACTTCGCGCTTTATCTGC
The DNA here is from genome assembly GCA_963819605.1 of uncultured Alphaproteobacteria bacterium. Classification (GTDB taxonomy): domain Bacteria; phylum Pseudomonadota; class Alphaproteobacteria; order Rhizobiales; family Hyphomicrobiaceae; genus Hyphomicrobium_B. Next base: position 605,387 of record CAWFWU010000019.1, read on the forward strand.
AAAGCCAATCATCGCGCATGTTTGCCGTCGACATTCACCCGGGTGCGCGCTTTGGCAAAGGCATCATGCTTGATCACGCAACCGGCTTCGTCGTGGGCGAAACCGCGGTTGTCGGCGACAACTGCTCGTTCCTGCACGCCGTCACGCTCGGCGGCAGCGGCAAGGAGACCGGCGACAGGCATCCGAAAATCGGCGACAACGTGCTTGTTGGTGCGGGCGCCAAGGTTCTCGGCAACATCAAGATCGGCAACTGCTCGCGCATTGCAGCCGGCTCTGTGGTTTTAGCCGAAGTTCCGCCCCAAGTTACCGTTGCCGGAGTTCCGGCGCGTATAGTCGGACCGGCCGGCTGCCCGGAGCCTGGCCGTTCGATGGACCAAACATGGGTTGACGATTTCGGCGGTCTCTAATGTCGCAACACTCAGGAGAAGTCAGTTGAAGAAAGACGAACTCGCCAAGCTTCAGTCCTATCTGAAGAAGACATTCGGTGCGGCAACGCTCGAAGTGCGCCCGCAGCCCAAAAAGGACGACATGGCTGAAGTCTTCATCAATGGAGAATTCGTTGCCGCGCTGTACAAAGAAGTCGAGGACGGGGAAACGTCCTATCAGCTGCAAATGGCGATCCTCGATATGGATCTCGAAGGCGTTTAGCGCGCGCCGCTCCGGGGGACGCTCATGCCACTATTCGAACTGAACGGCGTCGGAATCGAAACTCCGGGCGAAGGCAAGTTTTGGGTGGCCCCCAATGCCACCGTCATAGGCCGCGTGCGGTTGGAAGAAGATGCCAGCATCTGGTTTGGTGCCGTTGTACGCGGCGACAACGAGCTCATCACCATTGGTGCGCGCTCGAATGTGCAAGACGGCTGTGTCCTGCATACCGACCCCGGTTTTCCGCTGACCATCGGCGCCGATTGCACCATCGGCCACATGGTCATGCTGCACGGCTGCACGATCGGCAGGGGCACCCTCGTTGGCATCGGCTCGATCATTCTCAATGGCGCGGAGATCGGTGACGAGTGCGTGATTGGCGCGAACACGCTCATCGCCGAAGGCAAAGTCATTCCACCCCGCTCGATGGTCATCGGCTCGCCCGGAAAAATCGTACGCGCGTTGACGGACGATGAAGTCAAACGCTTCTCGGGCGGTGCCAGCCGTTACGTTGAAAACTGGAAGCGCTTCAGCGCCGGGCTGAAGCCGCGATCATAAATCGCTTTTCTCGATCAAAGCCCCAAAATGCACCGAGCCGGATGCGGGGGGGCATCCGGCTCGATTACAAGCCCGGTTTTGGGTAGGGGGGATGGCAGGGTGAGCCCCGGACTTGATTCAAAAATGACTTGATTCAAAAATGACTTGATTCAAAACGACTTGATTAGAACTAGGGCCTCTCGGGATTTGCCTGAACGCCGGCGAGTGAAGCAGGCGTGGCAGCATCTGAGGGATCGAGAGAGACCCAAACGCGCGGATTGATATAAGATTGGCGCATCACGAAGTGATAGGGCGTCTTATTCCAAATCCGGACATCGTCGGTCTTGTTGTCGAGCACGAAGTCGCCTTGCGATGTGCGTGCCGTCAAAATAGCGTGACCTTCGTTCTTCTCGTCGCGCACGACGGTCAAGAGCAATGCGCTGGCGGGCCAGCCGCGCTCCATGAGAACGCGCCGCTTCAGCAGAGCGAAATCTTCGCAGTCGCCCTTGGTCTCAGGCAGCGTCCAAAGTTCGTTGACGCCATAGACCTCGATATCCGTGGCGGGTTCAACGGCCTTGTTGACGGCGCGATTGACTTCGTCGAGTTCACTCAAGCGTTCTGGCGTCGCCGAGAAGCGTGCATCGTTGCTTTCGTTGCCGCCCGCGCAGTCGTCGGGCTGGCCGTCACAGAAGCGGACAAATCCATAGGGTGGTTGCGCGTTGCCGAAGATCCGCATGAAGACAGGTGAGCGGGTTGCAGGCTCCAAGGCCGCAACATTCTGAGCCTCAGCCGCTCCTGCAGCCGATGCCAACCCCAACAAACATACAACGCCGACGCAACTCAACTTCATGATACGCCCTCGAACACTGACGCGACTTTACACGACTTGCCTCGATTTACCGTCAACGCTTTCGTCAGCATTTGAGCTGAAATAGAGTCAAATTTTAAGTGTCGAATTTGGGCAACACGGCGGGTTTTTTGGGGCATGGCACAACTGGCACTCAACTCAACGGGATTTGTTCACATCAAATTTTGGCGGAGGTGATTTACGTCTTGGGTTTCAATGAACTGAAGGCCCACGCCGGTCTCGTGATGGCGGCGCACCAGAGCTTTGACTGTTCCGAGCACAACCAATGTTCCAAGCGGCGGCCGCGCGGTTGTTGCGACCGAGGCGCCGGAAGCAGAAACGTCGATGACGTCGACATCGATGATAATTTTCTCGTCGAGCTTCAGGCGCGCTCTGTGGCCTGAAGCGCCTGTGCGCTCATGCTGGCGGCCAGCTTCTTCCGGATATTCGTCGCGGTTGAAGAGCCACATGATTTGCGCAACGAGTTTTTCGCGTTTATGTGCGGAAACCTTGAATTGGATAGCAAATCCATCGCTGTAGATGCGCGTCACCGAGCCCTCAAGTCCGCCGAGGACGTCGAAGTAAGCAACGATGCGCTCATTCATCTGAACAGCAATTGCCGATGAGATGCCCGCGCCGCCAACCGAGATATCCTGTAATTGGCACGGGAATTCTTCGCGCGATTGGCGCATGAAGCGGCCATTGAGTGCCAATGGCACCCGCCGGTAGCGGCGCAAGTCCGGCACGATACGCGGTTCATTTGCGATGGGTTGGCGATTTATGACCTGGGAATGCAATGACATTGGCGCGCCAAACTCGTAAAATTTCGAGACAGCACCAAGCCTTGCCGAATTGGCCAGCCTGCACGGTCTCCTCGATCAAAGAATTATGCCGGGCTGCCACTTAAAGAAGGGCTAATATGTGCTCCATTTTTGCAGCTATTGGCTGCGCGGCATCGGGAGTGGGACGCTGCGAGGGGCCGGACCGGGGGCTAACCGTCGTTCTTCGTCTTGAGTAAGCCCCCGTCGTAGACCCGGAAATTGCGGCGATCGACCCGGACGACACGGGCATTGCGGATGTGGGGCAGGAACGGTGACTGGCGGTTCATAGCTTCGACGAGGGCGTGCGGCCTGCCTTCCGGCCAGACGAGTTCGGTGTGCTTCAACCGGGTGATTGTCAGAGGCTGATAACCCAACCAGTCGGGTCTTCCGATGGGTGTTATCGCCCCAAGAAAGCGGTCGGCTTGCTCGCGGGAGTGAATAAGGGGCGTCAATAGCACCTCAAAAAGCGTGGTCTTGCCTTCAGCTGTACTGGCTTCAATTGTAAAGACCCCAGCGGCGCCTTGGGTTGAGATCGTGGCAACCTGTGCCTTGAGTTCGGCGCGGTCTAAGACGGGAAACAATTCGAAGAAATTGACCCCGCGGAACTCGGCTGCAAACGCTTCGCAAATGCGCGTACCGGCGAGCCGGAAGCGGGCCGTGTCCTGGTCAATAGCTTCAAGGATAAACGTATCCGGCAGAATGGCAGCAATCCGCGAGGGTTCAATCTCGAAGCGCTGTGGTGCCATGCGCTCGCCGCGCACGCCATTCCAATAGGCGTAGAGCTGTTGGCTCACTTCTTCTTTCATTTTGTCTTTCGCCCAAACTGTCGAAAATTGCGGCTCATGGTGTGCCATCGCAAGACAAAGCCAAAAGCTAAGCGAGCATGACGGAATATCCTGAGCATCGTTCATGCCAACGCGAAGGCAGCAGCGTTAACGGTTGCAGCGCGCGCGCCCCATCGTTAACAAGGCAAAGGACGGCCGCTCACGGTTCGCTCCGTTGAGAAGGGCCGGCACAGGTGCCAGAAGACGTTCGTCAGCCGATCTTTAATGTTCCAGTTGCAGTGCTCGCAGTCCTTGCGGCGATGTTAGCCGTCCATATAGGGCGCCAGTTCCTCGACGCTCAGACGGATATGTGGTGGCTGATCGCGCTCGCGTTTATCCCTGCGCGCTACGCAGGTCTTGCGGGCGAACTCCCAGGCGGCGACATCGCAAGTGTCACAGCATGGGTCACCCACATGTTCGTGCACGCCGATAAAGTCCACTTGATCATCAACAGTGCTTGGCTCTTAGCCTTCGGGAGCGTCATCTGCCGGCGCTTCGGGGCACCGCGGTTCTTCGCATTCACCATTGCAAGCGGCATCGCCGGCGCAGCGCTGTTCCTTGCCATTCGTCCGGGGTTAATCGCTCCGGTCGTTGGCGCTTCGGGTGCTGTGGCCGGATTGATGGGCGGCGTCATGAGGTTTTTGTTCAGTGCTATTGATCTTGGACAGGGCCGCCGCTTGAGCGACCGGCCAGCCGAAATCCCGGCGATGAGCCTTAGGACATCGCTTAGTGACCGGCGCATCCAAATAGCAACGGCTTCATTTGTAGCCCTCAATTTGCTCGCCATGTTTGGATTTGGTGCGTTGGGCACGGGCGCAACAATTGCCTGGGAAGCACATCTCGGCGGTTATTTCTTCGGACTTCTTTGCTTTGGGCTTTTTGATATTGCGCCGCAACAAGCTTCACCTTCTCCAACAGAAGTCGAATAAGCCTCTTGCCACTGCTTCGGATTTGCCGCACGATTTGCGCAGGCTAAGCCGCCGCGCATTCAAACGCGGCGCCAGAATGGAGGCTGATGCTTTGATTATTAGCAACATACTCAAGGTCAAAGGCCGCAACGTCACGACAGCCCGTCCTGACGATAGCGTGCAGGAGATCGCCAACCGGCTGGCGCAACGGAAGATCGGCGCCATCGTCATCGTCGGTGATAACGGCGTTGTGGATGGCATCATCTCGGAGCGCGATCTGATCCGCGTCATTGCCCAGCATGGGGCCCAAGCTCTGCAGATGAAAGTTACCGACGTCATGACGCATGATGTCGTGACGTGCAGCCTATCGACGCCCGTCGACGAGACGATGGAACAGATGACGCGCGGCCGCTTCCGTCACTTGCCGGTAATTGAGGATGGTGCGCTGATCGGCATCGTATCGATTGGCGATATCGTCAAACACCACATTGCCGAAGTTGAGCTCGAAGTTTCCGCAATGCGCGGCTATCTCGCCAGCGGTTGAGTTCCGGCGTACCGGGAGGTCCGGTTAGAAGCCGGATGCAGCCGTCAATTTTGCTGGGCCGGTTGACTTCGGTCCATTGCGCTTTAAGTCGCGCGCATCGATTTCGCGCAGAATATCGTCGATGTGACGGCTTGCGGCCTGCTCGCCGCGTTGGATTAATTCTTCGGCGCGATGGAAGTCAAACAAACCGAAATCGTTGAGCCTCGGCGAGATCATCGTGTCCGGCGGGTCGCCGGCTGAGACGTGAGCGCGCAATGCGGTCTTGAACGATATTGAAGGCATCCATCATCACGGTCGAGATGCCAGGTGCGCCGTCGCCGCGTCCAAGAAGCTGGCGCCGCAGAAGCGCGCGAACGCCGCGTCCCTCCGGCTCAACGGCCACTTCATATGCGGCGTCTTCCTGTTCGTCGCTGCCGTAGTGCATGTCGGGCGAAGGCAAGACTGTGCCGCGTCCCAGGATGTCGAAATTCAAGTTCACCGCGATCACGTAGCGTGCGCCGAGTGCCCGGCACACCGAGACCGGAATGGGGTTGACGAGCGCGCCATCGAACATCCAGCGGCCGTTGATGCGCACAGGCTTGAAAATACCAGGGAGCGCGTAGGACGCGCGCACGGCTTCAACGAGCTTTCCGCTCGAAAGCCAGTGTTCGTGCCCCGTGCCGATTTCGGTGGCAACTGCCGTAAAGCGGGTCTCGAGTTCTTCGATGCGCTTATCGCCGAGATGTTTATCGAGGCGGTCGCACAGCCGCTGGCCGCCGATGAGGCCGTTGCCGGCGAGATTGAAATCCAAGTATCCAAAGATGCGCCGCGGCGTGAGTTCGCGCGCAAAAACTTCGAGACTGTCGAGGTGGCCTGCCGCGTGGCATCCGCCGACAACCGCGCCCATCGATGTTCCGGCGATGATGTCGGGCTTGATGCCGGCCGCATTCAAGGCTTTAAGCACGCCGATGTGAGCCCATCCGCGCGCCGCGCCGCCTCCCAATGCCAACCCTATTTTCAGTCCCGCCATGCCTTCGCTCCCGACCTTCATTTTGTCTGACCGCAACATGCCCTATGGGCTGAGGTCACAGGCAAAAGGTCTATGAACACGTTTAATGAGGCTACGCTTGGCCCGTTAAGGCTGTGCTACCGATCCCTAAAATATGGGTGAATGTATGCGCTTTATAAGGAGGGGGCGCAAATCTATGTCCCTCCTGAGGCCGTCAGAGGTGGGGCGGATGCCGCGTTACCGTGTTTTTTGCGGTGCAATAGGTGCCAGGGCGATAGTGCCGTCCGCACCGGGCTTCGGTGCCAGCCGCCGGTAAAAACAAGATTTGGCGCCGGTATGACAGGCAACTCCATCGCCTTCGACTGCAGCAGCGATCAGCAAAACGTCCTGATCGCAATCGGTGCGGATGTCCGCAACGCGCAGCAAGTTGCCGCTCTCTTCACCCTTCTTCCAAATCTTTGCCCGCGAGCGGCTCCAGAAGTGCGCAAGCCCCGTCTCAAGCGTGAGACGCAGCGCTTCGGCGTTCATGTGCGCGAACATCAAAACCCCGCCGCTTGCTACGTCCGTCACGATGGCGCCGATCAAACCGTCAGAATCGAATTTCGGTTGAAACACGTTGCCTTGCTCGATTGTCTTCGCGTCGCCGCGGCGGGCGAATAACTCAGAAGGTGATTTGGTCATGACTGGTTCGCTCGGTGAGACGGGTGAGGGGAGTTGCTCTACGCCTCGCGGCTTTTCAACCTGCGGGACTTGGTTGTGGGACTTAGTTGCGGGACAAGACTGAGGGAGTAGGCTGCGGGACTTGCACCATCGAAAGGAAACGGCTTCGCCAGGCTTCTTCTGCTTCAAAGGCTCCGAGGAGGCGCATGGTGATGGCTTTGACGTCATGCTGGCGCACGCCGCGCATGCTGACGCACTGATGTTCCGCCGATAGCATGACAGCAACGCCTTTGGCATTCAGTCCATGCATGATAGCGGACGCAATCTCGCTCGTCAGGGCTTCTTGGGTTTGCAGGCGGCGCGCATAGATCTCGACGACCCTGGCGAGTTTCGACAAGCCAACGATGCGCCCCGTTGGAATGTAGGCAACGTTGGCCAGCCCAACGAACGGTGCAATGTGGTGCTCGCAGTGGCTCTCAAAACGGATGTCCTTCAAGAGCACCATATCTTCATATCCGGCCGGATCTTCGAAGGTGGCGGCGAGTTCTGCCGCGGCATCTGCCCGGTAGCCGGAAAAATACTCGCCATAGGCATCCGCCACCCGCGCGGGCGTCTCGCGCAGTCCAGGGCGCGCGGGATCGTCGCCGGCCCAGGCGAGCAGCGTACGCACGGCGTCTTCAGCCTCCTGGCGCGTCGGGCGGCGCCATGGCTCGATAACGGGAAGCGCCTCTACCGGCGGGGCCAAAATGGATGCAGCAGGGCTTTTCTTCATTCGGCCTTGAACCCAGTGTTGCTGACCAGTGTTGCTCAGGTGAGCCGTTAAAGAGTGCCGGAACACCTCGCGCCGGACCTCATCACCCCTTATATACGCATCGTGAAGCGTTTGGACGAGTGTGCATCGAACGCGTTAATGTAGGGGCGATATGGCCGATTTAGACGACATCTACAACACGCGCATTATCGAGCTGGCAGGCGCCATGACCCGGGGTACGCGCCTTGCCGCACCCGACGCCAGTGCCAGCGCGCACTCCAAGTTGTGCGGTTCGAACGTCGCCGTCGATCTCAAAGTTTCGGGCGGCCGGGTCAGCGATTATGGGCAAACGGTCAAGGCGTGCCTGTTGGGGCAGGCCGCCGCTTCTGTCATGGCGCGGGAAATTGTCGGCTCGACGCCGGCCGAACTGCACGAGGTTGCCGCCAAAATGCGCCGGATGCTCAAAGAAGAGGGCGCTCCACCCAATGGGCGCTGGGCCGATCTTGGCGTGCTGGAACCGGTCCGCAACTACAAAGCGCGGCACGCGTCTACGCTGCTGATCTTTGACGCCGTCGAAAAAGCACTGGAGGAGGTCGAAGCGAAGCAAACGCCGGCCAATGGAGCGAGTACATGACAAGAGAGTTTACCGTCGTAATCGAGCGTGATGATGAAGGGTACTATGTGGCGTCCGTACCGGCACTTCCCGGTTGTCACACGCAGGCCCGAACAAGGGATGAACTCGATCTGCGTATCAAAGAAGCGATAACGCTGTGTCTTGGCAATTGAATTTAACCGCGGTTGCCGCCTCAGTGGTTCCCCTCCCCACCTCGCCGAAGGCGAGCCTTCGGCTCGAAGCGGGAAGGGGGGCCGTGTTGCGCCCATCTCAATCAAGCTCGGCGGATGTAGCGATGAGAGTTTTCTCTGCCGTCCTCAAAGCGCCCATCCATCTCTACCGCGCCACGCTCAAAGCCTTCGTTGGTCAAAATTGCCGCCATTGGCCGACGTGTTCGGAATACGCGCTTCAAGCCATCGACTTGAACGGCCCGTGGCGCGGGTACTGGTTGATGATTTCGCGTATCGTCCGCTGTGGTCCGGGCGGCACGCATGGCGTTGATCCGGTCCCCGACATCCGCGATCGAAAACACACCTTCGCGCCTTGGCGCTATGGGCGGTGGAGCTAACGAAAGCTTACGCCGCCATTTCGGCAGCCAGTGCTTCAAGCTGAGCGACCGCATCGTCGGCCGAGAACACAATCGGGGCCACGACGGCCGCGCCTTCATAGACGAGATCGCAATTCAGCTCAGTCGCCATCGCAATAATCGCCAGGAAGTTCTCGAACGCGAGCTTCCCGACAAATTCAAAGCTCATCATTTCCCAAGCAGTCGCACCCTGGTGGAGCTGGCCTTGCAGCAAGGTTTTGACCGTGATTTCGGGGCAGGCATCGTTCTTCAAGAAGTTGTTGAGCGCGGGGGCGAGGGCTGCCGGCATAGGGAGCGCGCCTTCGGGCCAGAACTGCGCGTAAGCGGCGCGCTTGAACAGCGACTCACTCAAGAAATGCTCGTCGAGCACCGCACGCAGTTCCGGATCGACGCACGCCTGCACCCAGCAGCACGGGCGCATTTTGCCTTGAATGAACTGCATGCGCTTGCGAATGACGAGCTTTGGCGCGGCCATTTGATGAAATCCCACAACGTGAAACGATAACCCTGAACCGGGAAGCTACCCCCTCAAGGTTTCCAAACGGCGCGGGAATTGCCTTCAATTTTACGGATCAGGGGCGGGCGGATGGTGAGTTTGAGGTGCCCCCTCTCCCCATTCCTGCACTTAATGGGGAGAGGGTTGGTGTGAGGGGCGGCCACTTGTTCGGATGTGTCGCCGCGGAGTGGGGCGGTGTTGTGTTTCCCTTGACTTCAAGCCTAAATCCCGCGATTTCATCGCCCGACATCGACTTACGCCGCATCTGGTACGCGGCGAGTGAGCAACAGGAGGCTTGAATGATTGACGTCACGATTACGTTCCCCGATGGCAAGACCAAACAGGTAGCGAGCGGCACCACCGGCCTGGATATCGCCAAAGCCATTTCCCCCTCGCTCGCCAAGCGCACCGTTGCCATGCAACTCGATGGCGTCTTAAGCGATCTTAACGATCCGATCGTCAAAGATGCGGCAATCAATTTCGTGGCGCGCGATCAGCCCGCCGCCCTCGAGCTTATTCGCCACGACGCCGCTCACGTCATGGCCGAAGCCGTGCAGGCGCTCTGGCCGGGCACGCAGGTGACGATCGGTCCGGTCATCGACAACGGCTTCTATTACGATTTTGCCAAAGCCGAACCGTTCGTGCCCGACGACATGGCAAAAATCGAAAAGAAGATGCACGAGATCATTGCCAAGAACGCGCCTTTCACCAAGGAAGAATGGTCGCGCGATAAGGCCAAGGATTTCTTCCGCGCTAAAGGCGAAACCTTCAAGATCGAACTCGTCGACGCGATCCCGGAAGATCAGACGCTCAAGATCTACAAGCAAGGCGAGTGGCTCGATCTCTGCCGCGGCCCGCACATGACGGCGACGGGGCATATCGGCAAAGCCTTCAAGCTGCAACGCTTCGCGGGCGCGTACTGGCGCGGCGATTCAACCAAACCGCAGCTGCAGCGCATCTACGGCACGGCCTGGGCGACCCAAGAAGAACTCGACGCTTACCTCAAACAAATCGAAGAAGCGGAAAAGCGCGACCACCGAAAACTCGGCCGCGAAATGGATCTGTTCCATTTCCAGGAAGAGGCACCCGGCTCCGTCTTCTGGCACGCGAAAGGTTGGACGCTGTTTCAAACCCTCATCAACTACATGCGCCGCCAGCAGCAGAAGGCCGGGTATCAAGAAGTCAATTCGCCCGACATGATGGAAAAGCATTTCTGGGAACTCTCAGGGCATTGGGAGAACTACGGGGAAAACATGTTCACGACCACGCTGCCCGACGAGCGCGTGTTCTGCTGCAAGCCGATGAACTGTCCGGGCCATGTTCAAATCTACAAGCACGGCCTCAAAAGCTACCGCGACTTGCCGCTCAAAATCGCCGAGTTCGGCAAGGTGCACCGTTACGAGCCATCGGGTGCGCTGCACGGCATGTTGCGCGTGCGCCACTTCACGCAGGACGACGCGCACATCTTCATCACCGAAAATCAGATCATGGAGGAGTGCCTCAAGATCAACGATCTGATGCTCTCGATCTACAAGGACTTCGGCTTCGAGGATATTTTCATCAAGCTCTCCACTCGCCCTGAAAAGCGCGTCGGCGCCGATCACCTGTGGGACAAGGCCGAGAAGGCGTTGGGCGACGTGCTCGACGAAGTGACCAAGCGTATCGAACGGACGCGTAAAAACCGCGCTGCAGCCGGGCGAGGGCGCGTTCTACGGCCCGAAACTCGAATACGTGTTGAAGGACGCCATCGGGCGGGAATGGCAGTGCGGCACGACGCAGGTCGACTTCAATCTCGCCGGCCGCCTCGGCGCGTTCTACATCGACGAGCACTCCAACAAGGTGACGCCGGTCATGATCCATCGCGCCATGTTTGGTTCGCTCGAGCGCTTCACCGGCATTCTGATTGAAAACTTCGCCGGGCATTTTCCGCTGTGGCTGGCGCCGCTGCAAGCCGTCGTCGCCTCGATCACGTCGGACGCGGACAGCTACGCCAACGAGGTCGCGGCGCGTCTGCAGGCGGCGGGCCTTCGCGTCGAGTTGGACCTTCGCAACGAAAAGATCGGCTACAAAGTGCGCGAGCACTCACTCGCCAAAGTGCCGCTCATCCTCGCTGTCGGCATGCGCGACGCGGAGGCGCGCGCGGTCTCCGTGCGGCGGCTGGGCTCGCAGGATCAAACCGTTATGAAGCTCGACGAAGCCGTTGCGGCGTTCACGGCCGAGGCGTTGGCGCCGGGGTAGGGGGGTGTGGGGTGGCGCATGGTGTCTGACCCTCCGGGTCTGACACCGCTCCAGTATCGCGACGCACCTTGACAAAACTACGGGATACCCGTATATATGCGTAACGATGATTATGAATGGGACGATGCCAAGGCACGGATCAACTTCCTTGCCCACAAAATCACATTCGAAGTCGCATGTTTGGTGTTCGACGATCCAAACTCTGCAGAGGAAAGGGATGACGATCCCGACGAAGTCCGTTTCAATATCGTTGGTATGGTCTTGGGGCGGCTTGTAACGGTCACCTATACCGAACGCCCGCCGCGTACACGCATCATATCGGCCAGAAAGGCCAACCGCCGTGAGCAAAACAAATATTTCGGCCAAACCTAAGCGTAAATCGGAAACAGCCTTGCCTTCCGATGGCGGCATGGATTGGGCCGCCTTCGACGCGCTCACCGAAGACGAGGTGATGGCTGCGGCCCTTGCCGATCCAGATGCGCAGCCAATAACCGACGAACGACTGTCGCGCATGCAGCGCATGTCTGTTGCAAAGCGCATTCGTTGGCAATTGAGCCTCTCCCAAGAACAATTCGCCGAGCGCTTCGGCATTCCCATCGGCACACTGCGCGATTGGGAGCAGCACCGCTCCAAACCTGACGCCGCCGCCGAGAGCTATCTCAAGGTCATCCTGAAAAATCCCAAGGCCGTCATGAAGGCGCTAGAAAAGGCAGGGTGATGCTTCAGACGCGAATGTCGTACATCGTCTGGTGGATCGTGGTACTGGTGCTCTACCTCGGTGCCAGCGTCACCGCGTATGCTCATTCGCCCTACTTGGACCAACAGGGTCTGCGCACTTGGATCGGCGAAGACGGCCGCCGCTATCAAATCGGAATGTTATATGGGGACGGCATTTTCGGCCCCGACCCCGGCCGAGCCGTCGTACTCAATGACCACGCACAAATAGTTGCTGTTGGACCCCGCTCGGATGATGGGTACGTCTATTGCTATTCAGAGAGCAGTTGCCTCGTCATTTTATCACAATTTCCATTTACCAAAGCGGTGCCAACATCAACGGAATTTCGGTCAGGGCGTACCTCAGATTTTTACCCGGAGTTTGAAAAGGAAACATACGGGTTCGAACATCGATGGCTCAATCCCGTCGAATACTTCGTCGCGCTGACAGTCCCATTTAGACGAGATGCAGGATTGGCTTATATGGTGGCGGCTGGTTCTGTTTTGATCACATTCGTGTTGCTCCATTTCACTCGGCTCATCGAGAGGTTTGCAAAAAAGGCTCGACACAAATCTTTGGCATCAGCTTTGGTATTGCTTTTGCGTCTCGCATTCGCCTTTTTCATGCTGCTTTGGCTACTGTCGCTGGCTGTGGCGTCGTCCAACGGGTTCTATTGGGTGCATCCAATATTCTTCGCAGCAGTCACTTTTATTTTTGTGACGCGAAGATTTGATAGGCACGCAGCCGGTGCGGTCTCGGAACTTGGTTCAAAATAGATTCAACCCGCATCCCTCGTCACCCCAACCGCGAAAGATCCCGGATCTGCGGCGCGCCGCTCGCGCTCCACGCCTTCGTCCGGGAACGCGGGTGGTGAGATTGCGCGCCGTTTGCTCAATATGTCATGCCTCAGCCTCGTGCCTAGGATCCATCGTGCCGCTGGCACGGGCGGTTATGGAACGCATACTGTTCGATCCGAACGCAATTTCGAGCGTCAGAGCATGTTGATCCATGGATCCTAGGCACGAGGCCTAGGATGACAGATTTGGGCGCGGAAATACTGCGCTCCTAGCCACTTCGCCCGGGAACGCATATGGACCGGCTAGTGCCCCCACGCTATCACTAGGATCACACTACCCGCACCACACCGCCAGCACCACCAGGCCCACCATGCCCCTCACAACCCAACTCCTCGACGCCTTCCGCGCAACCGATCCCGCGACCGCTCTCACGTACGCCGCCATAGGTGCCGCCATCGGCGCGCTTCTGATGCCGCTCGTCGTCTTCCTGGCGATCAAAACCAACTACAGAAAAATGCGCGACATGTACGCGGCGACGCTCATTCCGCAAACCGCGCGTTTTTATCGTCTGTTCGCAATCGCGGGCGCCGCACTCTTTGCGATTATCGCCGCCAGCCAGCCCGTGCTCGACGCCGCCGGCGACAACGAAGTCTGGATACGCGGCGCGCTCATCCCCGTCATCCTGATCGTCATCGGCATTCCGTTCGTGCGTGCGTTGCGCCGTCTACAGAGGCGGCGGATAAGACCGCCACCTAAACCGGGCCATTCCGCCCAACCCTCAATGCCGCGGCACTTCCGACCCAAACGCCAAATCCAAGTCGTCTTGAATGTTGCGTGCGGCTTGGCGCCAATCCGCGCCATGGCCATTGGGCCCGGCATGGCCGTTTGCATTTAATGCGTTGCCGTTCAAGGCTTCGGCGATCTCGTCGGCAACCTCCGTCACGGCATCTTTTTTTGAGAAGGCCTGCCGCTCGATCGCAGCCTTTGCCGGTGCGGCCCGCACCGGCAAATGACACATGCGCTGCGCCAGCACTTGCAACTCTCCAACAATGGTTTCGCGCCTGAGCTCATGATGTAGCGAAAAATTGCGCAGTTCGCGCAGCGTCTGATCGTCAACCTGGCGGACCGCTTCTGCCAGCGCGCGAATGAGATTGAGTTCGGACTTGGAATTGGTCTCTAGCTTTTTCAGCAAGTCTTCGACGTTTTGAGAAAGTCCCGTCATCAAGTTCCCCCTGCAGGTTGAATGTTGTCCCGCAACGGACTCGAATTCGCGTGATTCTGATGGCCGAAAAAAGATCAAAACGCAGAAGGGTTTATGCTCAATCCGCTGCCATATCTTTCGTCATGCCTGCGATGATGTGAGACGCAGCTCGCTGTGACACGCTGTTTCACCATTGTCACCGGCCACACGGCCGCGCTATGGGACAATGGTCAATCAGAGACAAAGAGCGCGACTGTCCGATCCGGGCATGGAACTTTTTCAGTAAGGCATCCCAAAATGAGCAGCGGACTTCTGGCACTACTCGACGACGTCGTGGCGCTCGCCAAGATCGCCGCCGCCTCGCTCGATGATGCTGCGACCCAAGCCGTTGAAGCCGGCACCAAGGCAGCCGGCATTGTCGTTGACGATACCGCCGTCACGCCGCGCTATGTCGTCGGCTTTGCTGCGAACCGCGAATTGCCAATCATCGCCAAGATCGCCAAAGGCTCGCTCAAAAACAAGCTGCTCTATCTTCTCCCCGCCGCACTTGCGTTGACGCTTTTTGCGCCCTGGGCCGTCACGCCGCTGCTCATGCTCGGCGGTGTTTATCTCTGCTTCGAAGGCTATGAGAAAGTGCACGAGTGGTTCTCGGGTCACGATCATGCGTCATCCACCGCCGCGCCGGCCGCTGCACTTTCCGATACACAAGCCTTCGAAGATGAAAAGGTCGCCGGCGCCATCAAGACCGACTTCATTCTCTCGGCCGAAATCATGGCCATCGCGCTGGCCAGCATCACCGCGCCGGATATTTTCACGCAAGCGTTTGTCCTGATTGTAGTCGCGCTGCTTGTGACAGGTGGCGTCTATGGCGCCGTCGCACTCATCGTTAAAGCGGACGATGCCGGCGTCTCGCTGGCCCAGAATGACCGGCCCTTGAGTTCCGTCTTCGGTCTTCGCCAATTGACCCCTGACGCCGCCCCGCGCAAGCCCGGCGCACTCGATCGCGCGCTTACACCGCTGACCAAAGCGCTTGGCCGCGGCCTCGTTTACGGCATGCCGCCATTCCTCAAGGTACTGAGCACAATCGGCACGCTGGCGATGCTGTGGGTCGGCGGCGGCATCATCATCCACGGGCTGGCCGAAATGGGGGTTCACGGACCTGAACATGTGGTCCACGCTTTCGGCAGCACACTTGGCGCGTTTCTGCCGTTCATCAGTGGTGCCGTGACGTGGCTCGCCGAAGCCTTCGCCTCTGCCATTTTCGGCGTCGCTATCGGCGCCGTAGCAGCGCTGCTCTGGGGCATTATTCAACCGCTCTTCAAACGAAAACCGGGCCAGACGCATGGCGCCTGACCCGGCTTTGATTTAGATCGCGACTAGAGTGCTTCCGGAAAAGTGGGAACCGGTTTTCCGAAAAGAAGCACGGCAAAACAATGAGCTAGGGTCTGTCCATGATTCAATCAAAACCGGACAGACCCTAGAGGATTAGTTCCAGCGGCGCCGTTCGTTATGGCGGAAATTGTTACCTCGGTTGCCGCGGTGGTTGTCATTCCAGTCGTTATGGCGGCGATGATGGCCACGCCAGTTCCAACGGTTCTCGCTATACGGGCGGCACCATTGGCGGCCATGCCATGTCGAGCGGTGCCAACCCCAGTGGCCGAGCCGGCAGGAACGATGGATGCCGTGAACTTTGACGATACCTGCGTCGATGCCGGCGGCCTGCGATCCAAGTCCCGAGAGCGGGGCAGCGGTTGTTACCGTGGCGGAGAGGGCGAGCGCCATCAATCCAGCGGCAGCGATTGCGATACGTTTCATGTTGTCTGTCTCCTTCTGAGCCCTGACCTAACGACGAGGGGGTCAGTGTTTTTCTGAGAGTCGATCTCTCATGAACGTGAGATTGGACACATATCGAGGCGTGGATTCGACCCTGAGCTGAAGGATTGTTCATGCAAGTCAGAAATATCGCAATTGCCGGAGGCGAAGTGCGTTTTACGCGTCCGCGTTTTTGCTGGTGCTGGCGGCACCCGAATTCCGCCAATCGCGGAAATTGATCACTTCGCCGTTTTGCACGCACTGACGAGAAGCCAGTTCGAGAAAGA
The DNA here is from genome assembly GCA_963819605.1 of uncultured Alphaproteobacteria bacterium. Classification (GTDB taxonomy): domain Bacteria; phylum Pseudomonadota; class Alphaproteobacteria; order Rhizobiales; family Hyphomicrobiaceae; genus Hyphomicrobium_B. The sequence continues at coordinate 621,657 of CAWFWU010000019.1, forward strand.
GCGGAACCATTTCTTCGGGCGCGGGCAATGTCATCGGATCTTCGCCGGGAAAAGCCTTGGCGCGCATGTTGGTTCGTGTGGCGCCCGGATTGATGAGGTTCGCGCGCACGTTCGTGGTCTCGATCTCATGCGACCAGGTTTTGACCAGCGCTTCAAGCCCGGCCTTCGCGGCTGAATAGGGCCCCCAGTAGGCATACTTGCCGCTCGCCGCCCCTGACGTGACGAAAATCGCCCGTCCCGCGTCCGATTTCTGCAGCAGCGGATCAAGCGTGCGGATCAAACGCCAGTTGGCGCTCAAGTTAATGTCGAGTGTCGATGCCCAGCCTTCTTCCGTCACGTGTGCCAAGGGCGAGAGGGGGCCGAGGATGCCGGCGTTGGCAATCATGATGTCGAGTTTCTGCCAGCGCTGATAAATCGTCGGCCCGAGCTGATCGATCTGCGTGCCCTTCTTGAGGTCGAGCTGCAGAAGCGTCGCCGATCCGCCAAGGTTCTGGATCTCATCGTCGAGTGCTTCAAGGGCTGGCAAAGAGCGCGCGGTGATGATGACGTGCGCACCAGCCCTGGCGAGGCCCAGCGCCACGGCACGCCCAATGCCGCGCGAGGCGCCGGTGACGAGAGCGAGGCGGTCTTTGAGGGGGAGATCTGACATTGATTGCCTATGTGTACCAATGCGTGGTGCTCCTCCCCCTCGAGGGGGGAGGAAGATGCGTCCGCGGTTTAGGCGGGCGCGCGCAACGGTTGCCAAAAGTTCAATGCGCCCGGCTAAGCCGCTGGACGCATCAGGTGGGGGTGTGAGTTCCCGGTTCAACGCCCCCACCCGGTGCGCTAAGGATGAGTTAGGTCGCGCCTAGTCAGCATCAGACTTACGATACGCGACCTAACTCATTGCGCACCGCCCTCCCCCCTGAAGGGGGAGGAGAATTTCACCCGACTTCAGCAAGCAGCGACAACTGACGCGGCAAGCTTTCGCCGTTCTGGTCAGTGAGTTCGGTCGGATAATCGCCGGTGAAGCAGTGGTCGGTGAATTGGGGGGCGCGGTCGTCACGGCCCTCGGCGCCAACCGAGCGATAAACGCCATCGACCGACAGAAACGCCAAGCTATCCGCGCCCATGTATTGGCGCATGCCTTCGAGATCCATATTTGCCGCCAGCAAATCCTTCTTGCTCGGCGTATCGATGCCGTAGAAATCGGGATGTGTAATCGGCGGCGACGAGATGCGCATATGCACTTCACGGGCGCCCGCGTCGCGGATCAGTTGCACGATTTTCTTCGAGGTTGTGCCGCGCACCACGCTGTCATCGATGAGGACGACGCGATTGCCGCGGATGACACTGGAGTTGGCCGAGTGTTTCAGCTTGACGCCGAGCTGGCGGATGCGCTGTTCGGGCTCGATGAAGGTGCGCCCGACATAGTGGTTGCGGATGATGCCGAGTTCGAACGGGATGCCGCTCGCCTGACTAAACCCGATGGCCGCCGGCACGCCCGAATCCGGTATCGGAACTATGACGTCAGCCACTGCGGGTGCTTCGCGCGCGAGCTGAACGCCCATCTGCTTGCGGATATCATAAACCGTTCGTCCGCCGACGATGGAGTCGGGCCGCGAGAAATAGATGTATTCGAAGATGCAGGGCCGTGCCGGGCGCTTCGGGAACGGGCGGTGGCTTTCAAGCCCGTCATCCGTAATGACGACAACTTCGCCGTTCTCGACTTCGCGCAGGAACTCGGCGCCAACCATGTCGAGCGCGCACGTCTCGGAAGCCAGAACGTAAGAAACGCCGAGCCGCCCAATAACCAGCGGGCGGATGCCGACCGGATCGCGCGCGCCGATCATCATGTCGTTGGTCAGGCATACGAGCGAGTACGAACCTTCCACTTGGCGGATGGCATCGACCAAGCGTTCGACAACGCGCCGCTTCTTGGAACGCGAGAGGAGATGCAGGATCACTTCGGTGTCGGATGTTGATTGGCAAATGGCGCCAGACGAGATGAGTTCCTTGCGTACCGTCAGCGCGTTCGTCAGGTTGCCGTTGTGGGCAACAGCGAAGCCGCCGGTGTCGATATCGCAAAACAGCGGCTGCACGTTGCGGATCAGCGCGTCGCCGGTCGTCGAGTAGCGGTTGTGGCCGATGGCCATGCGCCCCTTGAGGCGGTTGACAACAGCGGCTTTGGAAAAGTTATCGCCGACGAGGCCCATGCGCCGCTCGGAATGGAATTGCCGTCCGTCGTAGGAGACGATGCCGGAGGCTTCCTGTCCGCGATGCTGGAGGGCGTGGAGCCCGAGCGCAGTAATCGCGGCGGCGTCGGGATGGTTGAAGACACCGAAGACGCCGCACTCTTCGCGTAAGCGGTCGTCGCCGTATCGGGTGAAGGTGAGGCCGTCGATTTGAACCGTACCGGCTTCGCTGGTCATGGCCACCTCCCGCGTTTGCTTGCCTTCTACGCCCGAAGACAACGTGGGAGCAAGAGCTTAGGGGGTGAAACTCACAAGTGCCGGGCTCAAGTCTCGCGCTTGACGCTGATATAGGAGCGCTGTTGCCAATTGACCAGCGTGACCAACTGTCTCTGATTGTTAAGGAAACCCTGTTGTTCGCCTTGTGGCGGGGCTGTCAGGGTCGAAGGCGCGTATTGTACTAGGATATTGCGGATCGAGGTGCCCGCACTCTTGATGTAGGGCAGGGACGAGGCTTCACGCACCCACGGGAAATGGGTCTTCTCGTCGGTAACGAACAATTCGTAGAACATGTAAGGGATAACGATCAGGATAAACCCGCGTACCACACCGAACAGGAAGCCCAGGATGCGGTCGATCATACCGACGCGGCTATCCAAAATCGCGTCCGAGATGCGCGCGGTGATGAGATGCACCACGATCAAAACAATGAGTGCAATGACAAGGGCAACAACCGCGAGCGCAATTTGTTCGGGGAGACCGGTTTGTGCGGCAACGTCAGCGGACAGTGATTTCTTTGTGAAGAAGATCCAAACGCCTGCTGCGGCAGCAGCCAGCCACGATACGATCGACAGCACTTCGCGCGCGAACCCGCGATACATCGCGAGTAGGCCGGAGATGAAGCAGACCGCGAGCAGCGCGGCGTCGAGGTATGTGAGCGGGCCTATCATGGCCGTAATTCCCTCAGTTGTGGGTTAGGCCCCAATTCAGACGTCACGTTCCCAGGCCCCAAAAGTCTCGCGTTTCAGTCGCACGCTAAGGCCCGCTCCGCAAGTGACTTGACGTGTGCGATGCGCTGTAGGGTGAGTTTCAGTCCAGGCGTATCAACATCCCCGGGTTCGGGTATCACGGCCTTTGTAAATCCCAACTTTGCGGCTTCTTTCAATCTGGCGGTCATCAAGGCTGCGGCCCTGACGGCGCCCGAAAGCGAGACTTCGCCGAAGTAGACGGCGTCGCGTGGGAGGGCAACACCGGAAATTGACGAGACGAGGGCGGCAGCCGCCGCCAAATCCGCCGCCGGTTCGGTGATTTTAAGGCCGCCCGCCACATTCAGGTAAACGTCGTGGCCTGAGAACGACATTCCGGCGCGCGCTTCCAAGACGGCAAGCAGCATAGACAACCTATTGGAATCCCATCCGACTACGGCGCGTCTCGGTGTGCCGAGGCCGGAGGGCGCGACGAGCGCTTGGATCTCGACGAGGAGGGGCCTCGTGCCTTCGATACCGGCAAACACGGCCGCGCCCGGAGATGTTGCATCGCGCTCGCCGAGGAACAGCTCGGATGGATTGGAGACTTCGCGTAATCCCCCTGTCACCATTTCGAACACGCCGATTTCGTCGGTCGGCCCGAAGCGGTTCTTGACGGCGCGTAAAATTCGATAGGTGTGGCCGCGATCTCCTTCGAAATAGAGCACGGTATCGACCATGTGCTCGATGACTTTGGGGCCCGCGATTTGCCCGTCTTTGGTGACGTGGCCGACGAGCAGCAGCGCGCTGCCCGCCATCTTGGCGTAGCGGATCAAGCGATTGCGCGGCGGCGCGCACCTGGCTGACGGTGCCGGGCGCGGCGTCGAACGTGTCGGCCCAAAGTGTCTGAATGGAATCGATGACGACGAGATCGGGCGGCTTGCCTTCCGACAGCGTCGCCAAAATGTTCGACAAGTTAGTTTCGGATGCGAGACCAACGGGCGCATCTGCAAGTCCGAGACGCTCAGCACGCAAGCGCACTTGCGCGATTGCTTCTTCACCGGAGAAATAGAGCGCGCGCCGTCCGGCGCGTGCGAGGTTCGCGGTCAGCTGCAACAGCAGCGTCGATTTGCCGATGCCGGGTTCGCCGCCGATCAACATCGCCGAGCCCGGAACAATTCCGCCGCCGGTCACGCGATCCATTTCCGAGATGCCGGTCAAAAAGCGCGGCGCCTCGTCGGTCGAACCTTTGAGGGACTGGAGCTGCACGATGCGGCCCTTGGTTTGGCGCGTGATCCCGGAACCGGGTGCTGGGCCGGCATCCGTTTCTTCAACGAGCGTGTTCCACTCGTTGCACGCCGCGCACTTCCCCTGCCAGCGCGACGCCGTCGCCCCGCACGCTTGGCAGACGAAAACTGATTTGGATGGTTTTGCCATGGGGGAGGGATAACGGATTCTGCAAGAAAGTGCGACGGTGATTGCATAGAAAGCCCTCCCCCTCGTGCCGGAGGCGCGCCTTCGGCACGGGCGAGGGGGGAGGAAGATGCGCCATGAGTTACGGCGCGCATCAAGGACACTTCGAACTCGATGGAAGCGCGGCGTAACTCATCCTTGGCGCATCAGGTGGGGGTGTGTGCGCCGATTTCGCCGCGTTTTCACCCCCATCTGAAACGCCATCAGACTTAGCCGGGCCTATCTTGTCTATGGTGACGTGCTTCGCCTGCCCGTCTAAGCCTGTGGCGTTTCTTCTTCCCCCCTCAAGGGGGAAGAGCGCAACGACTTAGTCGCAAGAGCAGTTGGCGGGGCGCGACATATCTCGCAGCACCGTCATCCCGGCGACGCGGAACGCGACGATGCCGTAGGCATCGCAGGCCGGGACCCACGACAAACGTCAACGAGCGTGATGGCGCGGTGTGGTGAAATGGTCCCGCGCCTTTGAGGCCGGGATTACAGACGCTTGCCGTGCATCCCGTCCTTCGACGGGATGACGCCCTACACCTTACCCCACCCACACCCTCTCAAACCTCGTCCCCAGCCTCGTCAAAATTTCATAGCCAATCGTGCCGGCTTCATAGCCGATATCTTCAATCGATAACCCCGGCCCGATGAGCGTTGCAAGTCCGCCCGCGCGCGCGGTATCTGGCGGCAGCCCTGTCACATCAACCGTGATCAGGTCCATCGACACGCGGCCCACAATTGGCGCTTTCACGCCACCGATCAAAACATACCCGCGCGGTTTGCCGTCAGTGAAGCTCGCGGAACGAGGTATGCCATCCGCATAACCCGCCGCAATGGTCGCGATGCGGCTCGCCGACTTTGCCCGCCACGACGCGGCGTATCCGACACTTGCACCCGGTGCGACGTCGTTGACGGCGAGGATCAACGCCGAAACAGTCAAAACAGGCGAAACCGGCGCGGGGTTCGTGGCGCTCGCTTGTCCGCCGTAGAGCGCGTAACCGGGCCGCACGAGATCGAAATGATAGGCGCGGCCGAGCATCAAGCCGTCGGACGCCGCAAGGCTGCGCGGCACGCCGGGGAACAACGCCGACAACGTTTCAAACGCCAAAAGCTGTTCGCGGTTTTTCGGGTCCGCCGGATTATCGGCGCAGGCGAGGTGGCTCATCACCAGTTTCACATCGAGGCCCGCGCGCAAACTCTTCGTTGCTCGCGAGTTTGCGCACATCGCGGGCGGGCAAGCCGAGACGGTTCAATCCGCTGTCGATATGCAACGCGGCAGGCAACGGCCCGCCCCGCGCTTTGCCGAAAGCAACCCACGCTTCAACGTCAGCCAAGTTCGAAAGCACTGGGATAACGCCGAGGCGGGCAAATTCTTGCCCCGCGTAGGGCAGCAATCCATCGAGCGCATAGATCGTTGCGTTCGGCGCGCGTGCGCGCGCGTTTTCCGCTTCATCCGGTGTGGCGATGAAAAATGTTGTGCAGCCAGCAGTAGCCAGTGCCGGGATCACGCGAACTGCGCCGAGCCCATAGGCGTCGGCCTTGACGACCGCGCCGCACGCCCGGCCGTCAACAAGCCGCGCGAGGCTCTGCCAATTCTCAGCGATCTGTCCGAGATCGATGGTGACGACGCCGGTCGCCGGGATTGGCGCGACGGGCACGGTCGCAGGCGCATCAGGTTTTAGGTGTTCGCGGAACGACACGGAGATGCCCCAACATTTTCGTCATGGCCGCGGAGGCGGCCACCCACGACAAGTTATAACGCAACTGATTCTCAGAATGTGACACCCCTAGTCAACAAGCGGACCGTCCATCCACACCGCGTGTGCGGATGTTTGCCGTGGGTGGCCGCCGTGAGTTTATGCCCGCCTTCGCGGGTGCGGCCATGACGTCAGTTTAGCTGCAAAAGCGCCCATGGACGGTTCACACATCCGCTCGCTCATCTCGCATGATTACGAATTGCTTCGGCACGGTCGCGCCAGGAGCTGAAAATCGCCAGAACGCAGCCGAAAATGGCATATAGAAACCCGAGGCTGCCAACCATATTGATCGAGGTCCGGCGCCGGAAGTCTTTGACGACGACGGGATCCAGCGTGCTTGAGACAGGTCTGACGACGAGATCGACAGGTTGATCTATGTCCTTCTTGATCTCTTCGAGAGCTCGATTGCCGATTTCGACCCAACGGCGATTCTTCAGCGCTCGCGCCCGGTCTCGACAAAACGCACTTTGATCTGATCGGCGCCACGATTCACCCGTTTGCAATTTTTCAACACGGCCGGAGACGAGAGCTGCCCGTGGCGTAGGTGTAGGCAGATCTCACCAGATCAAATGCAAACCATGAAAACCCAAGCAGAAGCACCGGCAGGCAAAGAGACCAAGAAACAGTCCGTTTGATTCGGCCTCTTCTTTTTCTGGGTTGTCATTAAAAGGTGGGGCGTATGCCATCGATCAAGCTTGTTCCTCAGCGGCCGACTAGTTGCAACCGCGAATCCCCTCTCCCCGTTACTGCACTTAACGGGGAGAGGGCTAGGGTGAGGGGCAGCCGCTTGTTCGAACGTGTTGCCGCCCCTCACCCCAACCCTCTCCCCACGCAAGTGCAACGCGTGGGGAGAGGGAGTATCTCTCACCTATCCTGCACCATATAGTCTTTCGCCAAATTGCCAAAGCGCGTGAACTGGCCTTCGAACGACAATTCAACCGTGCCGACGGGGCCGTGACGCTGCTTGCCGATGATGACTTCGGCCTTGCCCGACACCATGCTCATCTTCTGCATCCAATCGGAGAATTCGGGCGTGCCTTCGGTCGGCTTGGTGCGTTCGATATAGTATTCTTCGCGATAGACGAACATGACGACGTCGGCGTCCTGCTCGATCGAGCCGGATTCACGCAAGTCTGAGAGCTGCGGGCGCTTGTCTTCGCGGTTTTCAACCTGACGCGAGAGCTGAGAGAGCGCGATGATCGGCACAACGAGTTCTTTGGCGAGCGCCTTGAGCCCCGTGGTGATTTCCGTGATTTCCTGCACGCGGTTGCCATCGCCGCGCTTGGAACCCGAAAGCAGCTGCAAGTAATCGACGATCAAGCAAGTCGAGCCCATGCTGGCGCTTCAGTTTGCGCGCGCGGGCCGACAGCTGCGCAATGGTGATGCCGCCGGTCTGGTCAATAAAGAGCGGAATGCGCGACATCTCGGCGGCCGTTTCGGCGAAGCGGCGGAATTCATTGTCGTCGATCATGCCGCGCCGGATTTTTTCCGAACGAGATCTCCGCTTGTTCGGCGAGAATACGGGTGGCGAGCTGTTCGGACGACATTTCAAGGCTGAAGAAGCCGACGATGCCGCCATCGGTGACAGTCTCCGTGCCGTCCGGTGCCTTCTCCGACTTGTAGGCTTTGGCCACGTTATAAGCGATGTTGGTCGCAAGCGCCGTTTTGCCCATCGAGGGGCGGCCGGCGAGAATGATCAAGTCCGAGCGCTGCAAGCCGCCGAGCTTGTGATCGAGATCGGAGAGCCCCGTGGACGCGCCCGACAAGTGCCCGGCGCGCTGGAAGGCGCTGTTCGCCATGTTGATGGCGGTCGTCAGCGCGCTCTGGAAACTTTCGAAGCCCTGGCCATACTTGTTCTGCTCGGCCAATCCGTAAAGCCGCGACTCCGCCTCTTCGATCTGCGTTTTCGGCGGCTGATCGACGGCGCTGTCGTAGGCCGTGTTGACGAGATCTTCGCCGATAACGATGAGCGAGCGCCGGGTCGAGAGATCGTAGACCGTGCGGCCATATTCCGCCGCGTTGATGATCGTCGTCGCGTTGGCGGCAAGGCGGCCTAAATACTGCGGCACGCTCGTATTGCCGTCGATCGGCTCGGAATTCTCGAAGAACGATTTGACGGTGACGGGCGTCGCCACCTTGCCCGCGTGAATGAGTGTCGCGAGCGTTTCATAAATGCGCGCGTGCAGCGGATCGTAGAAGTGTCCCGGCTGCAGAAAGCCGGAGACGCGGTCCAAGCTCTCGTTGTTGACCAGGATCGCGCCCAAGAGCGCCTGCTCGGCCTCCAAGTTATGCGGCGGCTGGCGGAAGGTGAGCGGTTCGTTGGCTGACGCGGCCTCGCGCAGCTTTTCGACCAGAGTGACGGATGGATTTGCGTATGCGGGATTTGCCATGGCGTTGGCTTAACCGATTTCCCGGCTGATTCGCCCCCGCTAGCATTAATCTCCGCGTCTCGTCCCCGTTATCAACACGCCGGCGGCCCAGCTTACGAAATTGCTTGCGCGATGCGAATCAGCCCGTGTGGGATTGCTCTGTCCTCGTACAGTGAAGAAACGACGCCGAAACCGGTGTCTGACCCTCCGGGTCTGACACCGTGCAAAAGCAGCGGGATATGTGATCAGGTGTCGGACCCAGAGGGTCAGACACCTTTCACGGAGACGGCCGCCGAAGAGTTGCTTACGCGTCGTCGCCTTCTGCCGGCTTGGCGCCTTCGTCGAACACGCCGTCGGGATTGAAGGTTTCGAGTTCGATCTTCTCGTCCTTGATGTGCGAGACGTTCTCGCCCTTGGCCTGCTTGTCGGCTTCGTCCTGCGAGCGGGCGATGTTCAGCGAAACCTTGACGACGACTTCAGGGTGCAACTGAACTTTGAGGGCGTGAACGCCAAGTGTCTTGATCGGCTTTTCGAGAATGATCTGGTTGCGGTTGACGGTAAAACCGCCCGCCGTGATCGATTCTGCGATGTCTCGCGTCGAGACCGAGCCATAAAGCTGGCCCGTATCGCCGGCGGCGCGGATCAGCACGAAGCTCTTGCCGTCCAGTTTGGTTGAGACGCCTTCGGCTTCCGTCTTGTGCTCAAGATTGATGGCTTCAAGCTGTGCGCGTTTGCCTTCGAACACTTTGCGGTTGTCGTCGGTCGCGCGCAGGGCCTTTTTCTGCGGCAGCAGGAAGTTGCGCGCGAAACCGTCTTTGACGTTGACGACATCGCCCATTTGGCCCAGGCGGCCGATGCGCTGGAGTAGAATGACTTGCATGTTTTGTGCTCCTTAGTTTTCTGTTTTTGAGATTGCGTTGTTTGATTGCGTTACGTTTGTGATCGGTGGCGGCGGCCCAGCGCCGGAATTGTTGCCGGGTCCGGCATGGCGGCGGTATCCGAAGATGGTTTCGCCAAGACCCATGAGCGCAAGGACGAGCGATGTTCCGGCGCTGAAAACGAACAGCGCGGCGTAGATGGCGGAGAGCGTGAAATTGCGCCAGGGCGATCCGCGCGTCACGGTGTGCGCGACCGCGAGGCCAAGAAGGGCAAAGGCGAAGTAGAAGGTGCCCGTGAACCCGCCTGCCATCAGTCCGATGATGCCGCCGCCAAAACCAATGGCCAGCGCAATCAACAAAACGAGCGACGATCCGCGCGGTAATTCGAGTGCCGCAATATCCGGCCAAGGGCGCGCAAGTCGGCCCGACGCGAGCGTCACGCGGCCAGCCAGCCACAAGCTCAACAGCGACGTCATCATGACGGCGATGGCCATGACGGCGGGCAGTAGCCGCACTGTGGTTGCCGTGATCTCATCGATTTGATTTTCGGCGATGGGCGGCGCGCCCGGGATGTTTGGCAGTTCGCTAGTCACGAATTTTTGGATCACTTCGCGCAGCGCTTTGGTTAGCGCCTCGACGTCGGCGCCGAGCAGGATGAGCGTCAAAACCGCGAACACGCCACCAAACAGCGCGGCCACCGCAACCAGGCGGCCGACCGGATACCACTCGCGCTCTTTCTCTTCCCCGCGGGCCAGCATGGCCAGCCGGGAGAGAACGGCGGCGGGCGCGGCTTCGCTGACTGCAAAGACAAGTGCCGTCGCCGGATTGGTGAGCGCGAGAATGGCGAGCGTTGCCGTCAAGGCTGCAATCGCGGCGGGCAAAACGCCGAGGCCAAGGCCTGCGAGATAAATCGAAAATGGCGTCAGCAGGAACAACACAAAGCGCGACAGCACCGGGCCCGTCGTCGCCGAGACGAACACGATCGCGGAAATGGCGCCGGCACAAATGCCAAGGAGGATCGATTGCGGTGTCATGGTCCTGCTGTCCCGCTTGTTTGAGCGGTTAGAACGAAATCCGGCTCTGCGCCGTCCCCGCCCAACGAATTTTCGGCGCTCGGCACTCGGCAAAGGGCAATCGGCAACCGGGATCAAGAAAATCCGATTGCCTAATGCCGATTGCCTATTGCCGTCTTCACTTAATCACATACGGCAGCAGCCCGAGGAAACGTGCGCGCTTGATGGCACGCGACATTTCACGCTGCTTCTTGGCTGATACGGCCGTGATGCGGCTCGGCACGATCTTGCCGCGTTCCGACACGTAACGGCCGAGTGTGCGCACGTCCTTGTAGTCAATCTTTGGCGCTTGATCGCCCGAGAACGGGCAGGTCTTGCGGCGGCGATGGAAGGGACGGCGGCCTGGACTGCCGGGTGTTTGAATTTCAGCCATGGTTTAGCCCTCCGAACCAGAATTAGATGAGCCTGATGTTGTACCCGGGGTCGAATTGGGGCCCGCATCGCGCGGGGGACGGGGCGCACGTGGTGCGTCGCCGTCACGAGGAGGACGCGGGGGACGATCGCCACCTTCGCGGGGAGGACGCGGCGCGTCGCCTTCACGCGGAGGTCGCCCTCTCTTGGAGGTCCCCCTTCTCTTGGAGGTCCCCCTTCTCTTGGAGGTCTGGGTCTGAACGTCGATCCGCCTTCGCGGTCGCCACGGAATCCGCCGCCGCCGCCACCACCGCCGCCAGGACCACCACGGCCACCGCCGCCAAATCCACCGCCGCCGCCGAAGCCGCCACGGCCGCCGCCGAAGCCGCCGCCGCGATCAGGACGATCGCCGCGTTCGCCGCGGTCATCGCGATCCTGCTTGCGCATCATCACGGAAGGCTCGGTCTCGAGTTCTTCGACGCGCACCGTCAAGAAGCGGATGACGTCGGGGTTGATGCCCATGCGCCGTTCCATTTCAGCGACCGCAGCCGGAGGGCTGTCGATGTTGAAATAGGCGTAGTGCGCCTTGCGGTTTTTCTTGATCTTGAATGCGAGGCCTTTGACGCCCCAGTATTCTTGCTTTGTTACTTTGCCTTGGCCCTCAGTGATAACGCCTTCGAATTCCTTCATCAGCGCTTCGACTTGGGCTTGGGTCACGTCCTGGCGCGCCAGGAACGTATGCTCATAAAACGGCATACGGATCAGCCTTTCAGTTTGCGTTGCACGCTTGGGGAACCCAAACGCGTCATCCCTCCGGCGCAAAGCCCTGATGAGCCTGAGAAAGGCTTATCTAGTACCCAAAGGAGAAGACACTGGGGGACGGGGCAGTCTCACGCCTGAGTTGCCTCAAGACAGAGCCGCTGCACCTCTCGTTTTGGCAACCACTGCCTTAAGGCAGGTATCTGGCCGCAAACGAGCCCCCGTTCAGCCTCCAACCGGAGCGGGTGAGCTGCGGGGTATACACGGGGGGCAGGGGCGAGGCAAGGGGGGGGGCAGCTGAATGCACTTGCTTCAATTAGAGTGCTTCCGGAAAAGTGGGAACCGGTTTTCCGAAAAGAAGCACGGCAAAACAAAGAGCTAGGGTCTGTCCATGATTCAATCAAAACCGGACAGACCCTAGCAGCGCAATGAAGTTGGACGCCATCCTTGTTGCGCTTGATTGCGCGTTCGGACAGGCCATTCAAAATAAGCGGACCTTTCAAGACAAATGAGCGCGCCATTCGCACCGACTGGCGCGCTCACGAGATTTGTAGACGCGTCGCAACCTAAAGGATGAAATCATCCACCGTCAGCGATGCCATATCGACACCTTTGAGGGTAACACTGTCGCCATGGCCAAGATTGATGACCGCGCTGCCTCCCGATTGATGGGTGCGATCAAGAACATCCTGAAGCGACGTGAAGTTATAGTGCGTATTGTGAAGGTTGAGTTGATCATCTGTGCCGCCGGCGGTGAAACCATTGATTTTGTCGTCACCGCTGCCGGTCTTAAAGACGAAAGTGTCGTCGCCGGCGCCGCCGTTCAATACGTCGTTGCCTTTGTCGCCAAAGAGCCGGTCGTCACCCGCCTCGCCGAAGAGGCGATCTTTACCGGCGCCGCCATTCACGCGGTCATTGCCAGAACCGCCAAGTTCGGTGTCATTATCTCGTCCGCCGTTCAGTAGGTCATCACCGGACTGGCCATATAATCTGTCATGGCCTGAATTGCCGTACAGACGATCATCGCCGCGTCCGCCATGTTCGACGTCACGGCCCGCACCGCCGTGATGGTCGTCGTCGCCATCGCCGCCGTTCAAGTGGTCGTCGCCGTCATCGCCATAAAGGTCGTCGTTGCCCTCGCCTCCCTCAAGGTGATCGTCGTCGCGCCCGCCGTGTTCGTGGTCGTCGTCATTCAACTCGTGTTTCTTCCGTTTCGACATTGATATTTCCCCGGTTGGCCCCAAACGAAACTGTGACCTAATTTCGTTCCAGTACATTTTCTATTCTCTCGGCGATTTCGAACTATTTTGCTATTCAGTCCGGCCGATTCGCAAATTTATACCACATGGAACCTGATGGAATCCTGACAGAGAAGCATGACAACGTTGTCATTTCCTGTCGTTGCCTGCCTTCAGCCGGTGAAACGGTTTTGCGGGCGCCTATACATGCGCGGCGAAGTCTCCCGCGGCGCGGTGGCGTCTTGTTCAGCCTGCAACCGGAGCGGGTGATGGGCGGTGCGTATAGGGGTTTGGGCAGGGAGGCAGAACCTGTGGCGGATTTCAGCGTTGGCCCGGCTAAGCCTGTGGCGTTTCTTCTTCCCCCCTCAAGGGGGAAGAGCGCCACTGCCCACCGCAACTTCCCTAACCCGATTGCCTAATGCCGATTGCCGATTGCCCAATCCAAAAACCCATCAACCAAACCTCGACGTTCGTTTTCCCTGCGCACGCAATTGCTGGCATACTCGTCTCACCTCGCCTCGGTTAGCGGCGGACAGTCTCGAGAGCGTCTCGATCTGGGGGTGGGGGCAGCGTGCGCGATCAGCACATACAAGGGCGTAACGTGCCCGAGTTTTTTCGCGTAGCGAACCGTATCCGGTGCTGTCCAGTTCATGACTGGAACATCCGGGCCCGCCGGCAGGAGGAGTAAGGTGCCTCCCACGCGGATACGGCCGGCAGAACAGCTGTCGTGGAGCGCGTCAAGGCGCCCGTTCTTTCTTCGGATCGACAGGCACCTGGTGCCAGCGCGCTCCACATCCGTTTTTTAAATCGCCGGTGGGCAGCCACGCGGCGGTGTCAGCGCATCGAGCAGCAAATAATGACCAAAGAAATACTCATCTCGCCTCTACAACTCAATGGCGCGCCAAACCGTGGCCCAGCGCCCACCGGCTACAAAAATTCGCGAGCGATCATTCAGCCGCCACACGAATCATGGCCTAATCGGCTCTTCCATTGCGCTGCATCGGCGGCGTTAGTTTGAGGGAGATTGTTCCATGAAATTTGCTGCTTACACCGATGACTCGATCTGGGGCGTCGGTGCGACCGCTGATGAAGCGCGCGCCGAGGGCCTTGCCACCATGCAGGACGTCGAAGCATCCGAAGAAGAAGTGGCCGAGCTGAAGGTCGCGCCCGTCTCCGACGAATTGGTTGCAGCGCTTGCTGCGGCAGAAGACGCCGGCCGCGACGTGATGTTCGACCTCGTCGGCGGCACGCTCGTGGTCGATCACGACGAAGAGGCGGCTGCCTAAGCGGGCGCCGCAACGGATCCAAGACCATAACGAACGGGCTGTACGCGGCCCGTTTCATTTAGCGTCTCGAACACGGCCTCAAATATTTTCGCGTGCTGTTCTGAGCCAGATCTTGTCGGCGTCGGTCAAAACAACACCGCGTGCCGCAGACGCGCGCACGACAGAGCCAAACAATTCGCGTGCTTTCTCCGGATTGCCGTTGCGCTGCAAGAATAATGCGTAACGCGTGCGCGCTTCAAGCCCGACGTAATAGCCGGACAAGCGGCTGAACTCGGCTTCGGCGCCGGCGATGCGCCCCTGATCTTCCAAGCATCGCGCGTAAATCAAATGCGCGTCCTGGTCGTCGAGTTCGGGATGCGCCGCGCGCAACTTGTCGAGCGTCTCCATGGCGCGCTGAGCATCGCCGCCATTGAGTTGCGAGCGCGCGAGTCCAACGAGGAGTGGCGGATCCTCCGCATACATGCCCTGAGCCGCCGCTTCATAAAGCCGGATGGCTTCCTCCCACATGCCCTTGCGTTCGCACTCTGCTGCGAGTGCGCGCTTGGTTTCAACCGAGCCGGTCGTCTTGGCCGCGTCATGCAGGCGGTCAAACTCGCGGTCTGGTGAGAGAATGTCGGCGATACCGCGCGTGACTTTCTGCCCCCGTCGCGTGTTGCCCATGTCGGGGATGAGTTCAAAACAGACATAGGCAATCGAGCCGACGACCGGGATCGCGAGAATAATAAAATACCAGTATTGCGGCCGGCCGGTTTCACGGACGTGGTTCATCAGGAAGAGGGCGACAAGTAAGTCCAGCATTACGATGAGCGGCACGGCGATCCCTCACATGCTAAAAGGGCGAATACGTATTATTAGGCCACGCCCGGGAAGGATGGCAATACGCAAGACCAATAGGGGCCCCATCCAAACGTACATTCGCTTCGATCTGTCGCTAGAGTCATGGGAATGGTTCAAAGGTTAGGAATGTGGCAGTTCGCTCCACCTTGACAGCGGCGGACGAGGAGTGCCTAAAGCGGCCAAAAGGGCATATCCGGCAGAACGGGCTGACGAGAGCCCAATCCAGGAGCGAGATTGGACGATGGCACGGGCATTCGTATTTCCAGGGCAGGGTAGCCAGGATGTCGGCATGGGTAAGGCTCTCGCGGAGGCATACCCTGCTGCCCGCGCCGTTTTCGACGAGGTTGATGAGGCGCTGGGCCAAAAGCTATCCGCCATCATGTGGGACGGACCTAAGGACACGCTGACGCTGACCGAGAACGCGCAGCCCGCTCTGATGGCGGTGTCGATGGCCGTCATGCGCGTGCTGGAAAAGGAACACGGCTTCCGTCTGCAAGATCAGGTCAAGTTCGTCGCTGGCCATTCGCTGGGTGAGTATTCGGCGCTCGCGGCGGCCGGCGCGTTCTCGCTTGCCGATACGGCACGTCTCTTGAAACTGCGCGGACAAGCCATGCAAAAAGCTGTCGCTGTGGGCCAAGGCGCCATGGCCGCGCTTCTGGGTGTTGGCATGGATATCGCCGTGAAGGTCGCGGCCGAAGCGGCCCAAGGCGATGTCTGCCAAGTCGCAAACGACAACGAGCCAACGCAAGTCGTGCTCTCGGGTCATAAGACTGCAATTGATCGCGTGGCCGAAATCGGCAAGCCACACGGCGTGCGCCGCGCAGTCATTCTGCCCGTGTCCGCCCCCTTCCATTGCGCGCTGATGCAACCTGCTGCCGACGCCATGGCGGAAGCGCTGAGCAAGGTGACGGTGAACAAGCCGGTCGTGCCTGTGGTCGCCAACGTCGTCGCAACCGCGATTTCAGATCCAACTGAAATTAAACAGTGCCTCGTCGAGCAAGTTGTCGGCACGGTGCGCTGGCGCGAGTGCGTCGCCTACATGGCCGCCAACGGCATCACGGATTTCTACGAGATCGGCTCGGGCAAAGTGCTGGCCGGTCTCGTCAAGCGCACAGCAACAACGGCAAACGCAACGAGCATCGGCGCACCGGCGGACATGGACGCGGCGCTTGCATCTCTTCTCGCATAAGGAGATTTCATGTTTGATTTGACAGGTAAGACGGCACTGGTAACCGGCGCAACCGGCGGGCTCGGCGCGGAGATTGCGCGCGTGTTTCATAAAGCTGGCGCAACAGTTGCGATTTCGGGCCGCAAGGTCGAGGCGCTTGAAGCGCTGGCAAAAGAACTCGGCGACCGCGTGCACATCGTGCCTTGCGATCTCGCGGATCGCGCCGCCGTGGCAAAGCTCATTGACGAAGCCGTCAAGGCCGTCGGTGGTCGCCTCGACATCGTCGTCAACAACGCCGGTCTCACCAAAGACAATCTGTTCATGGTCATGAAGGACGAGCAGTGGGACGACGTGATCGCTGTCAACTTGACGTCGACGTTCATGCTCTGCCGCGCTGGGTCGCGCCACATGATGCGCTCTAAAACCGGTTACGGCCGCATCATCAATATCGCTTCGGTCTCGGGCGTGTTCGGCAATCCGGGGCAGGGCAACTATGCGGCCTCCAAAGCCGGCATGATCGGGATGACAAAGAGCCTCGCGCGCGAAGTGGCCTCGCGCGGTATCACGGCGAACTGCATCGCGCCGGGCTTTATCCAGACGGCCATGACCGACGTGTTAAAAGACGAACAAAAAGCTCAAATCTCCGCCATGATCCCGTCCCAGCGCTTCGGCACGCCCATGGATATCGCGGCCGGGTGCCTCTACCTTGCCTCCAACGAAGGCGGCTACATCACCGGCCAGACGCTGCACATCAACGGCGGCATGGCGATGGTGTGAGTCCCGTATTCGGCAAAGCCGGGGCCCACATGCCCCGATTGTCGCAGCAGTCACCTTGTGGTGCGGTGCCCAGGGGGAGAACGTGGTGCCGGGCCCGGTTTCGGCCCGGATTCTTGGGATTCTGGGGTTCAGCCAGGGTCTGAAGTCTCATTCACGGGCTAGAGGCAGCGCGAGCCGCCTTGGAACCGGCCCATATATTGCCCCCAAAAAAGGGGTCAGACCTTCGTGGGCAAGTTGCCATCCGGGCTTGATTTGCGGCCACGATTGTCTACATGGTGCCCTCGTATCCGGCATGGTGCTGGGTCAAAGGGGCGACGAGAGCTGGCGCGGAAGATTGCTCAGAGCTTCGAGCAATCAGGCGCCGGGACAGCCGGCCAATCGTACTTAATTTAGGACACGAGAGAACCAAGATGAGCGATGTCGCTGACCGCGTGAAGAAGATTGTCGTTGAGCATCTGGGCGTCGAAGTCGACAAGGTGACCGAGAATGCCAGCTTTATCGACGACCTGGGCGCAGATAGCTTGGATACGGTCGAACTCGTGATGGCGTTCGAAGAAGAATTCGGCTGCGAAATTCCCGACGATGCCGCTGAGCACATCCTGACTGTCGGCGATGCCGTCAAGTTTTTGGAAAAGAATGCCAGCGCCGCTTAGGCGTGCTGCCGCGACTGCGGGCGAGGCGCTTCTGCGCCGGCCTCGAGCGGGAGATCTGCGATGCCAGGGGGCTGGGTTCACCGGCCCCCGATTCGGGTCATATGAGTTCATGTCTCACATCAGCCTTCGGCGAGTAGACTAAGATGCGCCGCGTCGTCATCACAGGACTGGGACTAGTGACGCCCGTCGGTTGCGGGGTTGAGGCCGCATGGGCGGCGTTGCTCGCAGGCCAAAACGGGGCACGCCGGGTCGAAGAATTCGACGTTTCCGATATCACCTGCCAAATCGCCAACTTCATTCCGCGTGGGGCCAAGGCTGAAGGCAAATTCAATGCCGATGATTGGATGGAGCCGAAGGAACAGCGCAAGGTAGATGATTTCATCATTTACGCGGTCGCCGCCGCGGATCAGGCTATCGCCGATTCCGGCTTAAAATTTGATACGGCAGAAAAACAAGAAGAAGCCGGCGTTTTGATTGGCTCCGGGATCGGGGGTCTATCGGGGATCGCTGATACAGCTCTGCTGTTGAAAGAAAAAGGCCCGCGCCGCGTTTCACCCTTCTTCATTCCGGGCCGCCTTATCAATCTTGCGGGTGGTTACGTTTCCATCAAACATCAGTTAAAAGGCCCGAACCACGCCGTCGTCACGGCCTGCTCGACGGGCACGCACGCCATTGGTGATGCGGCACGTCTCGTGGCGCTGGGTGATGCCGAAGTGATGGTGGCTGGTGGCAGTGAAAGCCCGATCTGCCGCATTGCGCTCGCTGGTTTTGCGGCCTGCCGCGCACTTTCAACCGGCTTCAATGATAAGCCATCCAAAGCATCCCGGCCCTACGACAAGGATCGCGACGGTTTCGTCATGGGAGAAGGGGCGGGCGTGGTCGTGCTCGAGACGCTCGAGCGGGCCAAGGCGCGTGGTGCCAAAATTTACGCCGAAGTCATTGGTTATGGCATGTCAGGCGATGCGTATCATATCACGGCACCCTCGGAATCCGGCGACGGTGCCTTTCGCTGCATGAAAGCGGCGCTCAAACGTGCTGGCATTACACCGAGCGAAATTGACTACGTAAACGCCCATGGCACATCGACGCCGATGGGCGACGAGATTGAACTCAGCGCGGTCGAACGTTTGTTTGGCAACAGTGCCGGTAAACTCACGATGTCGTCGACCAAGTCGGCAATCGGCCATCTCTTGGGGGCTGCCGGCGCGGTTGAGGCCGTGTTCTCCGCACTCGCCATCAGAGATAACATTGCACCGCCGACCCTCAATCTCGACAACCCATCGGTTGAAACGGCGATTGATCTGGTGGCGCACACGGCGAAGAAACGCGAAATCAACGTGGTGCTGTCCAATTCGTTCGGCTTCGGCGGTACCAATGCGTCGATTGTGCTCCGCCGCGTCTCGTAAGTGTTCCAAATATCGTGCTTTTGCCACAATTTCCGCCGAGCGTTGGCGGTCAGGGATAATTTTTTCGAGGCGCTATGAGCAGCCGCAAAAAGCGATCGGACGGCACGACGCGGACAAGAACGTCTGGCGCACGCAGTCCCAATGAGCGGCTTGAGCCGGGACGAGCGCCAACCAGGCCTCGTGATTTGCAGCAGCGTGAGCCCTCTCGGCTCGTTTCAGGCTTGGTGCGGGTTGTCAGCGGTCTTTTTACTGTGGCGCTTGTCGCGATGATCGCAATCGGCGGAAGCGGTGCGGTTCTCTACAGTCAATATGAGCGTCCAGGACCGTTGGATGCTGCTCGCACCGTTGTTGTGCCCAAAGGAAAAGGGCGCATTCAAATTGCTGAATATCTCGAAACAGAAGGCATCATCGCCAATCGCTGGACGTTCGTTGCCGGCCATCTTTTTCAGTCGATGTTCGGGCCTAAAAGGAATCTGGATCTCAAAGCTGGTGAGTATGAGGTCAAAGAACGGGCCTCTATGCGCCAAGTGCTGGAGACGCTGACAGACGGCAAATCCATTCAATATAAAGTCGCGGTGCCTGAAGGCTTAACCAGTCAGCAGATCGTAGAGCGGCTGAAGGCCGACACAAATCTGAGCGGCGACATCACAATCCTGCCGGGAGAGGGTACCCTTCTCCCCGACACCTACCTGGTCTCCAAAGGAATGGGCAGGCAGGAGTTGATCGACCGGATGCAAGCGCAGATGAAGGACTTGCTCGCCTCGATCTGGGCGAAGCGTCAGGCTGATTTACCGCTGCGCACGCCTGAAGAGGCACTCTCGTTCGCATCGATCGTAGAAAAGGAAACGGGTAAGCCGGAAGAGCGTGACCGGGTTTCCGCTGTTTTTCATAACCGGCTGAAGAAGGGCATGCGCCTGCAATCCGACCCGACAATAGTTTACGGGATCGTGGGCGGGCAGGGACCGCTCGGCCGGGCCATCACCAAACCGGATATCGAAAGTAAGACGGCTTACAACACCTATCAGATCAACGGCTTGCCGCCGGGCCCCATCTGCAACCCGGGACGGGCAACAATTGAGGCGGCACTCAATCCTGCAACAACCAACGATATCTATTTCGTTGCCGACGGTAGTGGTGGGCATGCATTCTCAGAGACGTTGAAGGAGCATAACTCGGCCGTTCAAAAGTGGCGTGAAGTGGAGCGTCAAACCAAGGCGAAGGCCGAAACGGCGCCGGAAGCGACAAAGGCGGCGGCTGCAGCCAAGGCGCTTGAACCTGACCCGGATGTTGCGCCCATTCCCGCTGGCGCGGATGATGTGGCAGCGGGTGTGGCGACTGGACAACCGGCATCCGGTCAACCTGCTGCAGCCAAGGCTTCAGGTGCCACGGCGGCAGATGCCAGCGCAATTCCCCTACCGGTCCGCAAGCCCAAAAAGCAGTAGTCCGCTCAATCTCGTGACATTGCTAGGCCCTAATTGCGAACTCGGGAGTCCTCTCTGGTTGGCTCGGGCACATTGAGCCGCTAAGTTGCTCGCCGCTAGGGCCGGGGAATGATTCCAGGGTCAGCGGTTACAAAGGGCGCCTCGGCTGGGCGCGTGGTCCATGAGCATTTCAAGCATGACAGGGTTTGCCCGTCAGGACGGAGCGGGCGAGGGGTTAGCCTGGGTTTGGGAGGCACGCAGTGTCAATGGGCGGGGGCTCGATGTCCGGCTTCGGTTGCCGCCGGGCTTTGATGCGCTAGATGGCGCGGTACGCGAAGCTGTCACCAAACGTATTTCGCGCGGCAACATTACGATCAACCTCACAACGGAACGGCAAAACGGCACTGGCGCGGTACGCCTGAACGAAGGGGTGCTGCGGGACATCCTCAAGGCGTCCGACCGAGTAGTCGAAATGGCCGGTGGCGAGCGTCCTGATACGGCAACGCTTCTGACCATGAAGGGTGTCCTCGAGATCGGCGACAATGGGTTGCAAGATACCGCGCAGCGCGCCGCCCATGAAAAGCTCTTGATCAAGAGTTTTGAAGAAGTTGCCGACAAGTTCGTTGTGTCGCGCCGCTCCGAGGGGGCGCGTCTCGCTCAGATCATTTCCGGACAGCTCGCTGAGATTGAGCGCATGACGGGCGAGGTGCGATCCTCCCCGTCGCGCACGGTGGAAGCTATTCGCGGACGCCTCCAAGAACTCGTTTCGCGGTTGCTGGATACCAGCGGTATCTTTGACAAGGATCGTCTGCATCAGGAGGCGGTTCTGGCGGCAACGCGCGCCGACGTTGAGGAAGAGCTGGCTCGCTTGACGGCGCATGTAGCCGCGGCTCGCGAAATTCTCGACGAGAGGAATGCCGTTGGCCGGAAGCTGGATTTTCTGGCTCAGGAATTCAACAGGGAAGCCAATACGCTTTGTTCTAAGGCCAATGCCGTCGATGTGACGCGTATTGGCCTTGGTCTCAAGAGCGTCATCGATCAACTTCGCGAGCAGGTGCAAAACGTTGAGTAACACAGCAACAGACGGTGACGGCAGTGCCGGTGGTCCAATCGCGCGCCGAGGCCTGCTCTATATTTTGTCGTCGCCTTCAGGCGCAGGGAAAACGACACTCGCGCGGCGATTGATTGAAGCTGACGCCGGTATTCAGATGTCAGTCTCGGTGACAACGCGTAGGCCGCGTCCGGGTGAGACCGATGGCAGGGACTACTTTTTTGTCGATCACAAGCGCTTTGAAGCCATGCGCGACAACAGTGAACTCCTCGAATGGGCGCGCGTCTTCGACAACTATTACGGAACGCCGAAAGCCGCAGTGGCTATTGCAATCGAAAACGGCAAGGACGTGCTGTTCGACATCGATTGGCAAGGCGCGCAGCAGCTCTCGGAGAAAATGCCGGGTGATGTTGTGCGCGTGTTTGTGCTGCCGCCTTCAGGGTTCGCACTTGAAGAGAGATTGAAGTCGCGCGCCCAAGATCCCCCGGACGTCGTGGCCCGGAGGATGGCGGCGGCTTCGGCCGAAATTTCCCATTGGCCCGAATACGACTACGTTATTGTGAATTCCGGCATCGAAGAAAGTGTGCGCAGCGTGACGTCGATCCTTATTGCCGAACGGCAAAAGAGGGCTCGGCAACTGGGGCTGTCTGCATTTGTGCGGGAGATGCAAAAGGGGCTGTGACCATGCTGACGCAGCATGCTTGCTTCGAGCCACTATTCGTTGGCAACGAGTTTGCTGCATTGCACACGACGCAGGGATGTCTTGAGACGCTTGTTGTCTCGCTGTAACTCTTCAACCGCGCCAAATACAAAGCGGGTATGAGCCGCTGCTGCCGCCTCGGCGCGATCAGCATTTCCAGCGATGACGGCCTCACCGATATCTATATGTTGGGCCAATAGCTTCTCGCGAACACCGGGGCGCAAGTAGAGATGCTCGCGATTAAAGAAAATATTGTTGCGCAGCAATTCGCTGAGCGCGCGCATGACATGCAATCCTATGAAATTATGCCCAGCCTCATAAACAAGCATATGCAGATTGACGTCGGCCTTGGCCTCTTCTGCGGGATCCTTGATTTTATGCGCCTTGCGCATCTCAGTGAGGCACGAGCGAATAGCAGCCTTTTCTATTTTCGTGGCCCGGCCCGCAGCTGCGCGCGCGGCCTGCGCTTCAACCCATTGGCGGAACTCGTAATAATCGGCCACCGCGTTTTGGTTGTCACGATAGAGGTTCGCCAATGGTTTCATGATCGGGGAAAGGAATTGCGCGACGTAAGTACCGCCGCGCGAACTCTTCAACAATCCACGCTCGGTCAGCCTATCGATGGCCGCTCGAAGCGACGGGCGCGAAACGTCCAACTTTTGTGCAAGATCGCGCTCGGGCGCAAGTTTCTCACCCGGCCTCAAGGCGCCCTCGAGGATCATCCTTTCCAGATGCGTGGCGATAACATTCGCCAATTTCTCTGTGCGTACAGCTACCATTCGCGCCCGTTTTCCGGTTGGCGGCCTCAAATTAATCTCAAGTCCGGACCGGCCATTATCAAGTCAGCGTCGGCTTCCTTCTACGACTTTATGGTAACACGGTTTGACCGGCTACGGCGCGTGGTATAATCTTTTAACCACGCAGGCCGCATCCGTCCAGCGGACGTCGATACGGGCGATGGAATGGCCGGGTTGGCCGAAAACGGTGGGATCGCCATTTTGTGCCAAATCCCAGTTTCTATTTTTTTATGCTGATCGTTGCGGAGCCGGAGAATATCGAGTTCGAAAATGGGCGGCCTAAAGTTCCGCCACGCCAAAAAGGGAGAGCTTAGCGATGCCAACTATCAACGTGAATGGTGCCGACAAGGACGTCAGCGACCCAACGATACCGCTGCTCTGGTATTTGAGAGATGAACTCAACCTAACTGGTACAAAATACGGCTGCGGTGCAGGCGTATGCGGCGCCTGTACAGTGCACGTTGATGGAGTGGCTGTCCGCTCCTGCATGACAACGGCTGCTGAAGCGGCCGGAAAGAAAGTCACCACGATCGAAGGTTTGAGCCCCGATGGTGAGCATCCCGTGCAGAAGGCATGGCGTCAAATCAGCGTTCCGCAATGCGGCTTCTGCCAAGCCGGCCAGATCATGCAGGCCGCTTCACTGCTCACTAAGAATCGCGCACCGACCGACGCTCAAATCGTGGAGGAGATGCAGGGCAATCTTTGCCGTTGCGGCTGCTACCAGCGTATCCATGAAGCCGTTCGTCTTGCCGCGGGAGGAGTTTGATCATGTTGCATTATATCGAACAAGAGCTGCGCGGACAGCGCGACAAGGGCCTACGCGTTTCAATCGAAAACGTCAGCCGCCGCGGCGTGCTTGGCGGCCTTCTGACGACGACGGGGCTGGTTCTCGCAATCGACTTCTCGCCTGCCATCGCCCGTGAAGCTGTAAAGCCTTACGGCACCGGCGGCGACGGCATGCCGAACAAAACAGTCAACAATCCTAAAGTGTTCATTGCCATCGATAAGGACGGCACGGTCACGATCATGTCACACCGCGCCGAAATGGGCACGGGCGTCTCGACGAGCTTGCCCATGGTCGTCGCCGACGAAATGGAAGCTGATTGGTCGAAGGTCAAAATCGTTACGACCGACGGCGACGAGCCGAAGTACGGCAACCAGGATACCGACGGTTCGCGCAGTATGCGCCACTTCATCCAGGCCATGCGCCAGTGCGGCGCGTCCATGAGGCAGATGCTGGAATCGGCCGCGGCTGCAAAGTGGGGCGTTGATGCTGCTCTGTGCAGCGCCAAGGACCACAAAGTCGTGCTGCTCGACAAGGACGGCAAGGAACAAGGCAAGTCGCTCGGGTTCGGAGAACTCGCCGAAGCCGCCATGGCATTGGCCGTTCCCGCCGTTGAAACGCTGCGCCTCAAGAGCCCGGATGAGTTCAACTACATGGGCAAGGGCGAGATCAAGGCTCACGACCATCGCAACATCACGACGGGCAAAGCCATCTACGGTGCAGATGTGCGCCTTCCCGGCATGAAGTATGCCGTGATGGCGCGGCCTGCCGTGCTTGGCGGCAAGGTCAAGAAATGGGATGGCGCGGCCGCGCTCAAAGTGCCGGGTGTCGTGGCTGTACACGAGATTGCAGGCGTCTTCGAGAACCCAAGGAAGTACGGTATCCTCGGCGGCATCGCTGTCGTTGCCAACAGCACGTATGCGGCGCTCAAAGGCCGCGACGCGCTCGTCATCGAGTGGGACAACGGGCCGAACGACTACGACTCGGTCGCTTACAACAAGGAAATGACAGAGACGGCTGCACAGCCGGGCAAGGTGATACGCAAGCAGGGCGACGCAGATGCGGCCTTCAAGAGCGCCAAACAGACGTTCTCCGCCGATTATCACGCCGCCCACATCAGCCAGGCGGCCATGGAGCCGTGTGTCGCTGTTGCCCAAATAAAGGACGGCAAGTGCGAGGTTTGGGCGCCCGCACAAAGCCCGTTCGGCGCCAAAAACGATGTTGTCGCGGCGCTCAAGATGAAGCCCGAGGACGTCACCTTACATATGACCCTCCTAGGGGGCGCCTTTGGCCGCAAGTCGAAGTCCGACTACATTCAGGAAGCGGCTCTCGTCTCCCAGAAAATGGGCGGCGTGCCGATCCTGCTGCAGTGGACGCGCGAGGACGATCTGCGTCATGGTTTCTATCACACGGTCTCGGTTGAGCGTGTCGAAATGGCTTTCGACGACAAGGGCAAGTGCACGGCTTGGCGTCACCGGTCGGTGGCCCCGTCGATCATTTCGACCTTCGTGGCCGACAGCGGCTACAAATTCTTCATTGAGCAGGGCATGGACCACGTCAACGTCCCCTACGAGATTCCGAACGTCTCGTGCGAGGACGGCAAGGTCATGGCTAAGACCCGCATCGGCTGGTTCAGATCGGTGTCGAACATCCCGCACTTGTGGGCGACGGGCTCGGCCGTGTGCGAAGCGGCCTATCAGCTTGGCAAGGATCCGAAGGACTTCCTACTCGAACTCGTTGGCTCGGACCGCACGATCAACCCAAAGGAACTCGGCTACCCCGAGGACTTCTGGCACTACGGCGATCCGATCGAGGAATTCCCGATGGAGACGGCCCGCTTGAAGAACGCCATCAACGTTGCGGCGGAGAAGGCGGGCTGGGGCAAAAAATTACCCGAAGGCGAGGGCTTGGGCATCTGCGCGCACATAGCGTGGCAGTCTTATGTGGCAACCGTTGTGCGCGTAAAAATCGACAAGGATGGCACTATCCGTGTTCCCGAAGTGCACACGGCCATCGATTGCGGCTTCGCAGTCAACCCCGAACGCGTCCGTGCTCAGATCGAGGGCGCCGCGGTACAGGGCATGTCGACGACGCTCTATAGCGCCATCACCTTCAAGAAGGGCGCGGTCGAGCAGTCCAACTTCACGGACTTCAACATCGCCCGCATGTCGAACTATCCGCAGAATGTGAACGTGCACATCATCAATGGCAAGCCGTCACGTCCCTCCGGCGTCGGAGAGCCGGGTCTGCCGCCGTTCCATGCGGCCTTGGCAAACGCGGTCCAAGCAGCGTCTAAGAAGCGCATCCGCAAGATGCCAATGGGTGACAAGATCGCGTAACGCGAACTTTTTGCCTCTTGATGTTGGTCTAGCGATGTTGGTCTAGAACATGCGCCCGCGGGATTTCTTCCGCGGGCGTTTTAGTGAACGCAAAGTTGGCGTGTATTCTGGGCGGTACAACTCCAATCAGCAAATCCGGAGGTCGCTTTGATGTCCCGTCAATCCGTGTTGAACGGCCGCCACCGCGCGCTGGGTTCAGATCTCGGTCAGTCGTGGAATGGCATGGACGTGCCGCAAAGTTACGCAACCGGCGTCTATGAGGAAATCGCAGCGGTGCGTTATCGCGCTGGATTGATCGATATCTCCGCGCATAAAATAATCAATGTCTCGGGACCTGAAGCGACACAACTACTCAACTATATTTTGACATCTGACATCTCAAATATCGCGAGCGGTCAGTCGCAAGTGTCTAGTGTAGTGAATGTTGCGGGGGGATTGATCGACGACGTGATTGTCTATGGCGACGGGCCAAGTCAATTCCGATTGTCGCATGGCAGCGGCACGCTGGACGACGTTCTACGCGACCACCTCAAAGACTATGACGCAACAATCGAACCTGACGGCGACACCCACTTGCTTTCGTTTCAGGGTCCGTTGGCGGAGCGTATTCTGCAACCCCATACGCCGCTGACATTGAACAAACTCAAGTACTTCACACATCACCAGACAATGCTCTTCAGCCGCCCTGCTGCAATCGCGCGGGCAGGGTTCTTCGGCGAGAGCGGATTTGAGATTTTCTGTGCGGTGGCGGATGCCGGTGCGCTCTGGGACGGCATTCTAACTGCAGGCACGTCCCGTGGCGTGATACCGATTTCGTGGGCTTGTCTTGAGATTGCGCGAATTGAGGCGGGTCTTTTGTTCTTCCCGTTCGAGATGCGTCACGCCGATACGACGCCGTGGGAAGTCAATGCCGGGTGGACTGTTGACCTCACGAAAGGGGATTTCCGCGGCCGCAAAGCGCTTGTTGCGAGCCAGGGCAAAGAACGCACATTCATTGCCGGCATCGAGGTGATGGCGGATGTGGCGATGACGCCGCTCGCCAAGCTTCGTCAAGGCGGTACGGATGCAGGCGTCATAACGAGCGCGGCCTTCAGCCAGCATCTTATGAAATCGTTAGCGCTGGCCCAGCTTGTACCTGAAGCAACTAAACTTGGAACTGCGCTTGAGATTCAAGACGGCCCGCACATCTATAAGGCGACCGTCGTGCAGTTGCCGTTCTACGATCCGATGCGATTGAGGACCCACGTCGCAACAGTGGACGGCGGCGCTTAGACTGATTTGCGGCCGCGCTCATAAATGGCGGTGAGGCGGGCAAAATCCTCAACGCTCAATTGCTCTGCGCGCTTTTGCGGATCGATGCCGGCTTCTTTGAGAAGTAGCTCCGGCATAGCGCGTCAGTTGCTTGAGGCTTTGACGCAGCATCTTGCGGCGTTGCCCGAAAGCCGCCTGCGTCACCCGTCCTAGTGTCGTCACGGAGCATGCCGGGTGAGGGGAGGCGCGCGGTATGAACTCGACTACGGCAGAGGAAACTTTCGGCGGTGGCGTGAAGGCTTCTGGCGGCAGGTTCATGACGATGCGGGCTTCGCAGCGGTATTGTGCGAGGACAGAGAGACGGCCATAGGCCTTACTGCCAGGTTCCGCGACGATGCGTTCTGCGACCTCGCGCTGGAACATCAAGACCATTGCGGAGTACCACGGCGGCCACGGTTCTGCTTCAAGCCAGCCGGCAAGCAGCAGCGACGCCAATCCGTAAGGAAGGTTGGCGGCGATCGAGAGCGGCCCCGTTGTGGCGGCGAGAAGAGTAGTCCAATCGGCTTCCAGCGCGTCACCGAAGTGCACTGTCAAGCGGCCCGGATAGTGCGCCGATATCTCCTCGAGTATCGGCCTGCAGCGTTCATCGCGTTCGACGGCGATAACATGTTCTGCACCTTCGAGAAGAAGAGCGCGCGTGAGGCCACCGGGACCGGGACCAATTTCGACAACGGTTCGTCCCGGCAATGGGCCAGCCGCCCGCGCAATCTTGCGCGTGATGTTGAGGTCGAGGATAAAGTTTTGCCCCATCGCTTTTTTGGCGCGGAGTTCGTGTGTCTGAATCACCTCGCGCAGAGGCGGCAAACCGTCAGGACTGGCGCTAGAGCGGTTGTCGATGAACTCGTCGTGCGGATCGCCGCTCATGACAACGCCGCCGCACGCCGCGCTGACATTTGATCTGCAACTTTAAGGGCATTGATCAGGCTCAGCGCGGAGGCCCGGCCATCCGCCGCAATGTCGAAAGCTGTGCCGTGGTCGGGTGACGTGCGCACGAAGGGGAGACCAAGCGTAATGTTGACGCCTTGGTCGAAGGCGAGCGTCTTCAATGGAATAAGCGCTTGATCGTGGTACATGGCGATGACGGCATCGTAGGTGCGCCGCGCGGCCTCATGAAAAAGCGTATCGGCGGAGTGGGGGCCTGTCACGGCAAACCCTTCGCGCTGCAGATCGCGAATAGCAGGCGCAATCGTTTCGGTTTCCTCGCGGCCGATAGCACCGCCTTCGCCGGCATGCGGATTGAGGCCGCAGATTGCAATGCGCGGCGCCTCAATGCCGAAATCGCGCTTCAATGCTGCCCACGTGATACGCACAGTCTCGGCGATTAATGTGCGAGTGATGAGTGACGGCACGTCCTTCAGCGGCACATGAATTGTGAGCGGCACAACGCGCAGTTCATCTGAGGCCAACATCATGATGGCTTGATGCCGCCGGCCGGGCCATTGCTTTGCAGCAAGGACGGCTAAGAATTCCGTGTGGCCGGGATGCGGAAAGCCAGCGTCATAGAGGACGCTCTTGGCAATCGGGTTGGTAACGACGGCGCGTGCGCGGCCCGCGGCTGTGTCGCTGACGGCATGTTCTATGGCCGCGATAATTGAGCGTCCATTGGCGCCATCAGGACGGCCCGCGACGACGGGAGCCGAAAGGGCAACAGAGACGACGGGCAGCGCCGATTGAAAAACGCCAGCTACTCGATCAAGTGAGGCAACAGTTTCGATTGGAACCTTGAGTCCCAGCGCGCGGGAGCGTTGATCGAGAGCTTGCGGGCAACCATAGACCGCGAAAGGGGTGAGGCAATGCACGGAGCGCCCAGCCCATGCTTTGAGTGCAATCTCAAGACCAATTCCCGCAGGGTCGCCCATTGTCAGCGCGAGGGGCTGATCAGATGGGGGGCGTGGCTGTCCCATACTCAGCGATACTCAATAGCCGCGTCTTGGCGCAGATCCTTCAAATGACGCTTGCCCAGCAGTTCGAACTCTTTCTGTTTAAGTTCACCTTCAGCTTGGTTGCGTTTTTGCTCTTCGACTTTGATGACATCGCGCCCGCAAACCGCAAACAGTTCGATGCCATTTTCTCCGACGGCGGGTGGCAGCATTTCGCCGTCTTTGGCGTTCAGGAGCAGAGAGCGGGTTGGCTCAGGGAAGGCTGAGGGCTTACGCTTTCCAAGTTCATCGAATTTGGCGCCGGCTATACCGGCTGCGATTTGACCAGTGGACTTACAGTCTATGAATTTGGCGCGGATGGCCTCAGCCTGCGAAACACGTTGAGCGACGCCGGTTTGATCCAATTTAGCAGGCATAGCGATCACGACACGCTGTACATTCAACTCGACCTGATCTTCGCCGGTTGATGCCGCTGTGGCAACGAACTTGTCGACATCCTTGGCGCCGATCGAAATCTGATGACCGAATTTCTTGCGGATCACATCGTTCCAGGACAGTGATGACCGAATGCGGATCTTCATCGGATCGAGAGTGCCGCCGAGCTGCTGCGCGAGTTGCGCTTCCGTCATTTTATTGCGCTCGGCGATGCCGCGAATCACGCGGTCGATCTCATCATCCGGGACGATGGCGCCAACACGCTTTGCTTCTTGCATCTTAAGCTTTTCATCGATCAACTCTTCGAGTGCAGCCTTGCGGACAGCGGGCATCACATTCGAGCGCGCGCCTTCGACCGCCTGTTTCTGGAGGTCTACCGCAAATTGCTTCTTGCGCTGCTCGAACACGGCCAAGATCTGTTCTTTTGTTTTGCCAGGATTTGCCTTGATCACCTCTTGGAGTATGGCTTTGAGGCGTTCACTAGTGGAGGGGGCCTGGATCAAGGCTTTAAATCGCTCTTGCGCTTTTGAGGCGACATCTGCGCCGCTGAGCATTTGAGAGCGCTGGCTCACTTCAAAACCTGTAACCGGCTCATCATTGACAAGCGCAACAATTGATTGTCCGCCACCGGTTGACGAGGTCCGTGCAGCAGTCTTCGCCGCCGGCGCAGATTTTTTTGAGGGCGTTTCACCTGCAGCAAGTTCTGCGGGAGGTGCCTTCTGGGCCGCAGCCAGCGGAAGCGCGCAGACCGCCACAGCAATGGCTACTGCTGTCGCGGTTAGGCCATTTCTCGACAATTGGGATAGTGCAGTCATGGCTGTTTGAACCTAAACAAGCGATTCTTGTTCCTGGGAGCATAGCTCGAAAGAGCGGACGATCCGGTCTTTATCCACATGAACCGTGGCACCGGCATGGCCAACTCTTAGGCAGGCAACCCTGGCCCCGGCTCGTAAGATGGTTAAATCGGGCTTGGCTCAGTTATTGGTGCGCTGTTCGCCACCGAAAGCGAAATCCAGCGTATCTGACGCGTACTGGAACTCACCTAGGTGCTTGAGTTCAAAGCGCAACATGAGCGTGCGATCGTCTTCAATCGTTGTGCTGTTGAAATAGCTCTCGGCATAGGTCGCGGTCAGGACAAAGCACTCATCGGAATACTTCACCGAAATGTAGTCTGACAGAAGCCGCGCCTCGTCAATGTCATAGCGAACACCACCGCCCAAGCTCCAGGTATCCGTGAGCCGCAACATGCCGGAGCCTAAAATATCCTGTTGCTCGCCCTCAAGGCCGGTTGTCCTGCCGCTGGCTGCGTAAGCATATACCGCCTGTGCATACAACGGCCCGTAGTCAAATTGAATGCCGGTGTTCGTGCGGCGCAAACTCAAGTCATTTTCGTCAAACCGGCTCTGAGACAAAAAGCGAAACGTATTGGTCGGCGCGAGGTACGCACCGAGGACATAGTCCGAGCTATTGGTCTCTAAGCCACTTTCCGGCGAGTGGACGAAATTGCCGTCGTCGTCGCGGCCAGGTCCGCGGTAGACGTTGTCGCCTGAAAGATGGAAACTCTGGCCCGCCAGAATGCGCGCGTAGCCGCCTTCAAAGGCTTGGAATGTGTATTGAACGCCGACGTTTGCGCGCGTGCCCATTTCGGTCCGGTCGTAGCCAGAGAATTTTGAGACTTCGAACAGGTTCGTATCGTCGAAAATCAAGCTGCGTGCATCTTCGTCGGGAAGCTTGCGCTGCGTCACGCTTTCCTGGCGGGCAACGATTTGACCGATGGGCTCGATGATGTGGCTTGTCGATGGCGTTGTCGCAATCCAAGGATAGGAGACAGTCGCACCGCCTGCCGCGATGCCGCGCACAGTCGTATCGTTGTCAACAAAGGTAGAGATCGGATTGCCAAGGACGTCGCGCACAACGTTGCCATTAGCGTCGAGTTGGAACGATTCAGCGTCTGCGAAGTTGTCGAATTGGTAGATGTCGCCGCGCAGGTTCGCAAAGGGCGTATAAGTGATGCCCACTTGATCTGTAAAACGGCGGCGCCATTTGAGTTCGCTCACAACGCGGTTGATATTCTGGTCAAAGCGTTGCTTGACCCCATCATCGCGCGAGAAACTCAAAACATTGGTATCCCACTTCAATTCACCGCCAAGCACAGGGTCGGCGAATACATAATTGTAATCGATAATGGGGTGCGTGCGGCTTTCTGCGATCGGTGTGTCGTCAAGGAGCAGCCCGCCGAAGTGGTAAGCGCGTGCGCTGAAATAGTTGCGGTCAGATTGCCCCGTCAAGAACACCTGATTGACGCGATCCGTAAGCAGCACGTTGTCAAATTTATAAAAGCGGCGGAAGCTGTCATCGCTTTCGAGCGTCACGTCCCAGCCAAACTTCCACCAGCTTGAAAGCGAGAATAGGCCCCGCGTTTCGACCGTGCCGCGCCAACCGTCCAAGTCGTCGCGATTGGCAAACTGTGCGCTGAGGTCGTCTGCGTCTTGGTCGATGCCGGCCAGCTTGATGGTATACTGGCCATTGGCCAAGCGATGACGCCATTCGCCAGCCCACAAGATGCCTTGCTCGGTCAGATAAGACGGTCTGAAAGTGAAATCATAGTTGGGCGCCAGCGCGAAATAGTAAGGAATCTCGGTCATGAAGCCAAGGTTGCTTGATTGGCCAAAACCAGGTGCCAAGAAACCCGATTTCCGCTTCACGGTTGGGTCTGCGTGCTGGAAGTAGGGAAGATAAATAATGGGTTGGCCCAAGACATCGAAGGTTGCGTCTTGATATGTGACGGTCTGCGCATCCTTGTCGTGGATGATGCGCGCGGCGCTGATACACCACAACGGAGGTGTCGATCCATCGCTCTTGCAGGGCGTAAACTTGCCGTTGCGGAATTCCATGACGTTACCGTCGCGCCGGATCGCTTGCTCTGCGGAGATGCTTGTTTCGTCCTTGGTAACGATGCTGAGCGACTGCACGAAACCATCGCGGAAATCATCGGTCAGTATGTAGCTGTCGGCCCGGACGACATTGCCCTCGGGCTCTTTAAGCGTCACGTTGCCCTTAGCCGTCAATGTCGATGCGTTTTGATCGTAGATCACTTCATCGGCCGTGAGGATGTAGCCGTTATAGAAAATCTCGACGTTGCCACGCGCTACGACGCGATTTCCCGCAGTGTCGTAAATAAGTTGATCGCCCTGCAGATTAAGCGGGCTGGCCTTGTCGATGTTTTTGTTGATTTTTCCGGTCATACCGCCGGGCGCCTTCGGGAAGGCGCTGTACTTGCCGCCCGTTGCCGCGATGCTCGGATCCTGGGCACGAGCTTCCAGCGTGCCAAACAACAGGGCTGATAAAAGCAATGGCCAAACGAAGAAGGCGCGAGTGACAATAATTGCGTGGCCGGCGGCATGTTGCCACCAGCCTCTCTCGCGTGACGTTCCGCAAGCCTTCAGCGGTGTCCGCGTCCTACGCATCACTCAGCCGTCCTCCTGGTGCAGCAGCACCGACGAAGTAATCGCCAAAAGCAGGGCCACGGGCAGCCATACCGCAGCCCATGCAGGCGCAAGTCCGGCGACACCGATTTGTCTCGAAATTTCCGATGCCAAGAAGAACCCGAAGCCCCCGATCATTCCAGCGCCGACCATAGTCTGGATGCGCCCAGAGCGGAATGACCGCAGGGACACAGTTGCCGCCAAAAGGACCATCGCCACGCAGAGCAGCGGCCGGGCCCAGAGGGTCTGGTATTGAACCTTAAGTTTTTCGGCAGAAAGCTTCGCCTTTTCAGCCACTTCTATCAGGCCAGGGAGATCCCAGAACGACACCGAAAAAACGGTCCCCAGCGCATCTTGAACCCGGTCTGGAGTTAGGTAGGTTGAGAGTAGATATGTTTCGAACTTTTCGGGCTCCTTGCCGAGCCGAGTCACCCAAGCGCTCGAGAGCGTCCAAAAGCCCTCGTTCAGGTCGGCGCGCGCCGCGTCCACCCTCTCGATGAAGTGCCCAGAACGGTCATAGACGAAAACCATGACACCGGTGAGTGTCAGTCCCCGATTTGAGGCAGCGACCGCTCCAATAACCGATTCACCGTCTGTTCCGTCCTGGCGTAGCCAAGAACCACCACCCTGCGCTTTCAATAAATTTGCTTCCCGGCCAAAGGCTTCTGCAAACCTTTTCTCGGATTCGGCGCGCCCCGCCGCGGCCATGGGGTTATACGCAACCATGCCTAAGAATCCGATCAAGAACGCCACAAGAACACCCGGCCAAAGGAACTGCCAAACGGACATTCCGGCGGCCCTCATCACGGCCAGTTCGCTCTTGCGATTGAGTACCAGGAGGGCGCCGATACTTCCGGTAAGCACGGCAAAACCGAATAAGAACTCGGTGTAAGCCGGTAAGCGCATAAAGGCGATGGCCGCAAGCTTGCGCGCGGGAACTTCGCCGAATTTCCCCGATTGACGTAAAAGTTCGACAAAATCGATCATGAAGATCAGGATCGAACACACCGCGAGCGTTGCAAAAATTGCAACGAGGAAGCGTTTGGCGATGTAGAGCGTTAGTGTCCAGTTCTTGATCATCACCAACCGTCCTCAGTCCGCTTCCGCTTCAGGATACGATCAACGCCGTTCTTGAGCGCGTGCCCGGCTGGTTCCAGCGCGTTATGGAGCTGGTCGACAAATGTAGGCCCCCCCCGCTGGACATATCCAGCCCGGATGAGAAGCAGTGACAAGCCAAATGCCCCGAGGGGGAGCGCATAAAGCACAGGGAGGTATGCCGCTTTCAGGGCCACTAGATTGTTGACGGCGAGGCCGGTCAACCTCAATCCGGCCGCGATGAGGAATGCGATGACCAGTCTTTCCATGCGGCTCGAACGGGTGGATCTGGCTTGGCCGACGAAGCCGATCACCAGAAATGCAAACGCAATTGGGTAGAGCGGCCCGGCAAAGCGCTCATGCAACTCGGCGCGAAACTGGCCCGGGTTACTCTTATAGTAGGCACTATCAGGGCCAGGAGACACGAGTTCGCTGAAATATCGCTCGCGCGGTTTCATCTCGCCATCGCCGCCATCTTGAGGTTCAAAGCGATCAAGATCTACGGCATATTTATCGAAGGCAATAATCTGTGGCGGCTCGGCGGCGTCCGACCTTCGCACGATATGACCGGCTGACATGACGAGATAGGCGGTCGGGTCTTGCTTTACGATCACACCCCTTTCGGCGAGATAACTCTGGGTTTGAGCCTTATCACGGGTGTCATGCATGATGAGTCCAAGCAGTTCTCCGTTCAATGCCCGCTCACGGATATGGAAAGTGAGATTGGGTTCTGGACTGGAAAAGCGACCCGGTTGGATGACTTGCGTCAGGAGATCGGTACGCACCTGGACAATAAATTCTTTGAGCAGTCGCATGCTCCACGGCTGCGCCAGGTGACTGACAAAGGCGAGGCCGCAAGCGACGATACATCCGAGCAGGATGAGGGGCCGGGCGGCTGTCCAAACAGTGGAGCCTGCAGCCGTGAGAACGATGAGTTCACTATCGCCATTCAAACGATTGAGGGTGTGGAGCGAGGCGATCAGAAATGAAAACGGGGCGATAATCGACATCAGGCTCGGCAACGCGAGCGTCGTCATTTTGATGAGCGTCCAGGTATCTTGTCCCTGGCTGGTGACAACGTTGAGCTGACGCAGGGCAAGCGCGATCCACACGATGCTGGACAGCGACAGCAAAATGAGCAGAAACGCACTGGCGGACTGGCGAAAGACGTATCTGGAAATAATCCCCATGTACCGGCCCGTTTTCCCTCGTGGCTTAAGCGTTTCCGGGCTTCCTAGCCGCTCAGGATGGTCCCCACCGGCCCGAGTTATTCAAGCTCTTCGCGTCCCATAGCACGGTGGCGGAATTTCGTCCTTCTCCAGCGGTTTAGGGGGCGCAACCGGGGTATAGGCGGAAAATCGCTCAGGGGGACGGCTCACCTGTCCGGCGAGCGAGGAGTTGAAGACCCGTGACTTGTCTTAACGGCGCAGATAACTAGGGTGCTGTTATCAAGGGTGCCAGTATCTTGTGCCGTCAAATAGCACGAAACCAGGAACACCAGCCTCTGGCTCGGAACTGGTGATGCGCGAGGTTTGTCTTGTCCGCGGCCTGAGCGCCGCTGGGTAAGCTTTGCGCATAGAAGGTGTACGGGCGCCAATCCATCCAGTGGAGACCATGACCGATGTCCGACCGCCTCGACGTTTCGTTTGTTTCGTTCACTTCTGATCCGGAGGCGGTGACCGTCATACTGGCAGCTGACGGCGTCGCGCTTGGCGCAAGAGGTAAGGACCTCGATACCAAGAGTGCAGGTGGCGTGATGAAGGCTGCAAGCGCTGCCGATTATAAAGCTAAGCTCAAATCTACTCTTGAGATTCTAGCTCCTTCGAAAATCGGCATTGACCGGCTCATCGTCGTTGGCTTGGGCAAGGTTGCGACGTTGAGCGAACTCCAGATCATCGAAACAGGCGGCGTAATCGCCGGTGCCATTGCCGCGCGCAAATGTGCGAGCGCGAGTTTGATCGTCGATATCGAGGGTACCGACGACAAGAAGGTGGAAGAGGTCGCGGCGCTGTTGGCGTACGGTGCGCAATTGCGTCACTACAACTTCAAAAAATATCTGACCAAGAAAAACAATGACGAGACGGGGCCGGAAAAAGACGGTCTGAAAAAGTTGGTCGTCCATGTCGCGCAGCCCGATAAGGCCAAGGCCGCGTTCGCCCCGTTGAAGGCCGTCGCCAACGGCGTCAATGTCGCGCGCGATCTCGTCAATGAACCAGCCAATATCTTAGGTCCGGTCGAACTTGCCGAAAAAACGCTGGCGCTCGAGAAGCTCGGCGTTGAAGTCGAGATTCTCGACGTAAAAGCCATGGAAAAGCTGAAAATGGGCTCACTTTTGTGCGTCGGATACGGCAGCCATCGTCCCTCGCGCATGGCCGTTATGGTGTGGAACGGCGCCAAGGGAAACAAAAAACAAAAGCCGGTTTGCTTCGTCGGCAAGGGCGTCATCTTTGATACCGGTGGTATTTCGATCAAGCCAGCGGCTGGCATGGAAGACATGAAGGGCGACATGGGCGGGGCTGCGGCCGTCGTTGGCTTGATGCACGCGCTCGCCGAGCGCAAGGCTAACGTCAACGCTGTCGGTCTCATCGGCTGTGTGGAAAATATGCCGTCTGGTAATGCGGTGCGTCCGGGCGATATCGTGACGTCGATGTCGGGTCAAACCATAGAAGTCATCAACACCGACGCTGAAGGGCGCCTCGTTCTTGCTGACGTGCTCTGGTACGCGCAGGAGACGTTCAAGCCGCGCCTCATCATCGATCTCGCGACTCTCACAGGCGCCATCATGATCGCGCTCGGCAAAGAGTTCGCTGGCATGTTTGCCAACGACGACAAGCTGGCCGAAGAGCTGATGAGCGCTTCGAAAGCCACGGGCGAGAAGATCTGGCGCATGCCGCTCGACAAGGCCTTCGACAAAGCCATGGATAGCAAGAACGCCGACATGAAGAACACTGGCGGGCGCTGGGCGGGTTCGGCGACGGCGGCGGCCTTCCTGCAGCGCTTCATCAAGGATACGCCGTGGGTGCATCTCGACGTCGCGGGCACCGCGATGGACGGCGCCAAGAGCGACATCAATCAAAGCTGGGGCTCGGGCTGGGGTGTCAGGCTGCTCGACCGGTTTGTCGCTGACAACTACGAGAAGGGCGACAAGTAGGACGACGGGTTCGCTTGTGCATTAGCTCAACGCATCAATCCGCATCAAGTGATAGCCGGGCCTCAGAGAGGCTCGGCTGCCGAGTTGAGGGAGGAGTTCGGAAAATTACGAAATTATGAAGGATTGTTTCACGTTGAAACAACTTTTGTTATGCACAATTGTTTCCATAATATGTCTTATGCGAATTCGAATGTCATGTAGGGCTGATGGGTTCGAAGCGATGGCCAATCGGCCAAACGAACATTTCGTTTCACTTTTCAGGCGATGTCCGCTTGTCCCGGAATTTTGGTCGTGCACTACCAGCATTGGCATGTGCGCCATCGTTCGCCGGCGATTTCTGCGATGCCGGTCCGGGTCCCTTGTGGCCAACTCCCTTATGCTCTGAGCCCTTGTGAGACTTGTATCCGCCGGCATTCGGTTTCTTGCGGTCTTGCCATGGGGCCTTCGATGGGGCCTCCGGCCAATCCCTTGTTGAGGTCTCTCGTGTTGGCGTGTCTCGCGCCGGAGAGCCGCCGCCTCCACCCGTTTTCACAGGGCGAGATTTCTTCGTGTCAGTATGCGATGGCACCATCGCCTTTATCGCATCTTCAACGGCTGCATCGTCAGCGGGCGTTTTCGGGCCAACGCGCGAAATGTGGCCTTCTTTGTTTTTGTTGGTGCGTACCGTATCGGCAAATTGCTCCGCTTGGCCGGCGACGACCTGAAAGCGCGTGTCGCGATGAAAAATTTTAATCGAGCCGATCTCGGCCTTGGAGATATTTCCAGCTTTACAGATCAGCGGCAGAAGCCAGCGCGGATCGGCATTCTTCTCGCGCCCGATGTTGAGGCGGAACCAAACCATTTCGCGGGTGTCGGGCTCGCGGGGGCCGCGCGATGGACGGTCCGCTCCTTCGTGCCTTTTTTCACGGCCATGCTCTCGTGCTGGGCGTGGGCCATCACCCCTGCCCGCGAACGGTTCGCGGCGCTCGAAGGTGTCGCGACCCCTGCGAGGGCTGTCATGTTCCCGCCGGGGAGGTCCGGCGTCCGCCGCTAAGTCTTCCGGTGCCGGCAGTTGAGCGCGATGCATGCGCACGAGCGCGAGTGCTATTTCGTCGGCAGTACGTGCTGATTGCAGCCCGCGTACGATCTCTAGATCGTCGTCGGCAGGCTCATCCGTAAAAATGGCGTTGGCGATAAATCGTTCGTTGTCGCGAACGCGGATCTCGTCCGCGGTCGGCGGTACGCCCCAATTTACCCTGACTTTCGCCGCCGCAAGCAGTGCCTCTGCCTTGCGCCGCTTGTTGAATGGCACGATCAGCGCGCACAAACCTTTTCTTCCCGCCCGTCCGGTGCGTCCAGAACGGTGCAGCAAAGTTTCGCCATCGTTCGGCAAATCGGCATGAATGACAAGTGTGAGATCTGGCAAATCAAGCCCACGCGCCGCAACGTCCGTCGCGACCAGCACCCGCGCACGCCCGTCGCGGATGGCCTGCAAGGCCTGCGTGCGCTCAGCCTGTGTCAGCTCACCAGATAGAGCCACAGCTGAAAAACCGCGTTCCACAAGCCGCATGTGCGTGCGCTTCACAGCTTCACGGGTTGCGCAGAACACCAACGCCGCGCGCATCTCATGAAAGCGTAGTACGTTGACGATGGCGTGCTCGGCATCGCCCGGCACGACACGCAGGGCCTGGTACTCGATATCGGCATGCTGCTCGTCGCGCCGTATGGTCTCAATTCGGACAGCCTCACTTTGGAAGCGGCGGGCCAGCGTTTCAATCTCGCGCGGCATGGTGGCTGAGAACAACAACGTCTGGCGCCCATCCGGCGTTGCTCCAAGAATGAATTCCAGGTCTTCACGAAAACCGAGATCGAGCATTTCGTCGGCTTCATCGAGTACGATCGTCTTGAGCTTGGAGAGATCGAGCCGCTTGCGTTCCAAGTGGTCGCGCAGGCGGCCGGGCGTGCCGACGACAATGTGTGCGCCGCTGCTCAGCTGACGCGCTTCAGCGCGGACATCCATACCGCCGACGCACGTAATAATGCGCGCGCCGGTTTCAGCGTACAGCCAGACGAGTTCCTTTTGGACTTGTAGAGCTAGCTCGCGCGTCGGCGCGATGATTAAGGCGGCGGGTTCGGTCGCGCGCTCAAAACGCTCGGCGCCGCCCAGAAGCTTCGTGGCCATGGCCAAACCGAACGCGACGGTCTTGCCGGACCCGGTTTGCGCTGACACCAGCAAATCGCGCCCCGCCCTATCGCACTCCAATACGGCCAGCTGCACAGCAGTTGGGACCGAATAGTTGCGCGCGGCGAGCGCACGAGCCAGCGCCGGATGGGTCGTCGGGAACGTCATAGTAGCCAAGCTTTCAAGCGGGCGGGGCCTCTCGTCTCACAATTGAAGACCTGGGGCGGCACGGCCAAGGATCAGTGTTGCATGAGCCATAGCGGGTTTTAGTGCGCTGCAACAGGCGACATGGATGCACGCCCCTGCACAGCGCCTGCACGTGTTTGGGCTGCCCAACTTGCGGTTAATCGGTTCGCTTATTCCGCATTGCCATTGTCATCGATAATGACTGAGAAAGTCCGGGTAGCAGGTTCGCCTGAACCCAGCCGCCCTGAAATGGTGAACGTATCCTCGCCGGACTGGCCGGGTGCCGGCTTGTACATGATCGACGTGCCCTTGATGGGCGTGCCGATGCATTTCCCGGAGAGCGAGTATTGGATGGTCGTGTCGGCACCTTCTGCCGTCTCGACAGAACCCTTGGCCGGTGCTTTGTCGATTTGGATCGCCGGGTAGCCTTTGAAAGCACATTCGGGTGTAAAGCCTGCCATAACAAAGATGCGGGTTGCTTCCCCGGTCTTCACGCGCGTGCCTTTACCCTCTGCGCGTGCTGGGTTACACCACAGCGAGAGCAGCCCGATCACAATGGCGGTGATCGCCATCCCTAACTGAAGATTGTGGGCCGGATCTGTCCTGAGTGCGATTTCGCGTGACGAAATTTGAGGCTGCATAGGCCCCTTCCCTTCTCTTTATGGGAACGCGGCACCGTTTCACTATGCGCTTTGATTCTGGCGTCTGCGTAGGTGGTCTCAGTGCGCTGCAGCGAGAACGGTCACAAAGCTAGCACCGTCATCCAGCCTTTGGCTTGACGTCTTCAACGGAGCCGCCCGCGCTCTTCCAAGCGGTGAACCCGCCGCCAATGTGGCAGACGTTGATCAGTCCCATGTCTTGAACTGTTTTAGTCGAGAGCGCTGAACGCCACCCGCTACCGCAGTAAAACAACAGCCGTTTGCCGCTTGAAAGCACCGGCTTATGATATGGACTTTCGGGGTCAACCCAGAACTCGAGCATCCCGCGCGGACAATGAAACGCGCCCGGGATTTTACCCTCGCGCTCAAGTTCGCGTGGATCGCGGAGATCAACGAAGATCACGCCGTCTGACCCAAGCAGTGATTTGGCTTCGGCGACTGGAACGGTCGCAATTTCCGCGTTCGCCTCTGCGACGAGCTGTTTGAAACCGCGCTTCAAATTGAGCGGCGCGGCATTTTCTTTGTCAGGCATCGTTGCCCTCCATCCGCCGCACGGCGTCTGCAATGAGCACGGCGTAAAGCGACAGCACAAATCCCGACAACATGTTCACACTCACGACGGCAGCTATGCCTTGTGCGATGCCGGGATCGAAAATCCAAGTCAACATGCGCTCAACGATATCATCAAAAGATTGCTTAAGTAGAAACAGAAACTCACTCGCCTGCTCCATCGACGGTTTTGCGGGCATGTCGAATGTCGCCCGCTTAGCAAGTTCTGTGAAGCCGGGAGAATTCAACATTGAAAGTCCGAACGAGAAAAGCAAACCCAAGGGTGCGGCGAGGCGGAAGTATCCCCAGCGCAAGGGGCGGGCTTGAAATCGGCGCGTCAGCCAGGAGACTATTTGCACGCCAACAAACAACACGAAGCCGAAGATGATTGCGACCCACGTGATGCGCTCGTGATCGGTTCCGAGAAACGTCAGCAATCCGACGACGCCCGCGAGCAACGCTTTGACGAAGGCTTCGGTGCCGCCGACGATCCAGGCAAAAAGCGTAGAGCGGCCCGGCAGCCGATCGAAATAAAACGGCATTTCATTCTGCAGCCGCGCGTACTCGAGACGAAAGCCCAGCGCGAGCGCGACAAGAGTTGTAACGCCTGCAAAAACAAGCGGGAAATTCAAGCCGAGCCACGCAACGCCGGCAATTGCCGTCAGTTCGGCGAGCATGATGAAGGCGTTCTTCAAGATGTACATCTGGCCCCTGCCCTGAACGCCCGCCGCTCGTCCGGCTGGATAGGCGGGCATACTAACCGGGACCTTGGCCTGCGCCAATGGGGGGTTGTGAACCGCTTAGGAAGTCGCTTTCTCTAACGTACAAACGGGTTCACCGACGCGCGCCATCTCGGCCTGGAACGGAAATGAGCGGCGCATCATGAGGAGTTCGCCACCCGTATCGCCGACGAAGTGCAGGTGCGGATTATCGCTCCCCTCCCCGGCCTTCAAATTGGGTGCGCTGTACCAGGCCTCGATGACATAAGGTGCTGACCCTTTGGCAAGTTCGAGTTTTCCACTAAAGGCGTTGCCGCGTCCGCTTTTCGGGTCGCGGGCCATTTTGAGAGCGACGGCGCCGCAAGTGGCCTCGGCCGATACGGCAATACCGCACCACGCCTCACCGCACGCAACGATGTCGAAGGTGAGCGAATTGGGTTTGGGCGGCGCGCCACCGATGTCCACGCGTTTGCTCATGAAGCGGTATTGGTGCCCTGTCCAGCGCCCGGCGAGGTTAACGGCCACGGGTGCTGCTTCTCCCGCGATTGGTTTGTCGTCTGCCGCGAAGACGCCATAGGAGGCAGCGAAGGTGGCGCTCATGACGGTAAGTGCGAGCACCGCTCCGAGGCTTTTGAATTGTCCAGCAGGTTTGCGCTGGATTGGGTTCGCAATCGTCGTCATTATCGCACTCCTCATTATACCAGTCGGGCTCGTTGCAATCGGCTCGGGCACCGGACTGATCCGGCTCCCTCATGAAATGTTTCTGCTCAATGAGCGTATGCCTTACGTCTTCAAATTCCACATGGTGAGTTCGGCAGTTGCACTCCTTCTTGCGCCACTCGTCATTGCGCTTCGCCGGAGGCCGTCAACCCATCGCATGCTGGGCCGCGTCTTGGGCGCTTTCGTGGTGATAGGAGGGCTGACGGCGCTGCCGGTCGCCATATTCAGTCATTCGTCGTTGGCGGCGCGCGCCGGGTTCTTCTTGCAAGGGCTCGTTTGGATGGCGCTATTCGCCGCCGCGATCATTGCGATCCGGAAAGGTCAGCGCGCGCGGCATGTGAAATTGATGCTGGCAATGGTGGCCGTAACATCAGGCGCGGTGTGGTTTCGTTTGATCACGGGCTCGGCGATCTATTTCCAATGGCCGTTTGAACCGGTCTATGCCTTCGCCGCCTGGGCTGGATGGCTTATCCCGCTCGCACTTGTGTTGTATTTCCCGGCCTTGACGCGCCTCTATTCCTTGGCCCTGTCCAGCTCTGCTTCGCGGAACCCATTGGAACCTGCGCTGCTCCCCTCGCCCTGAGGCCGTTGATCGTCTAGTGTCCCCCGCGAATACGAGGACACACATGACGGATACAATGACTCCATCGCGCGACATTGCGCGTCTCATCGAAATCTTGGCCGCGCTGCGCACGCCGAAGACGGGCTGCCCGTGGGATATCGAACAGACGTTCGAGACCATCGCGCCTTATACCATTGAAGAAGCCTTCGAAGTCGCGGATGCGATCGAGCGCAAGGATCTTGGCGATTTGAAAGACGAGCTCGGCGATCTGCTGCTTCAAGTTGTCTATCACGCGCGCATGGCCGAGGAAGTTGGCGCCTTTTCATTCGGCGACGTGGTCGAAGGCGTGACAAAAAAGATGATCCGCCGACACCCGCACGTGTTCGGCGATGAGACCGCGCAAAACGTTGGCGACGTCAACACGCTGTGGGACAGGATCAAGACGGAAGAAAAGGTAGAGAAGGGAGACAAGGCGTCAAAGTCCCTCCTTGCTGACATTCCCGTTGGGCTCCCCGGATTGACGCGCGCCATCAAGTTGCAGAACAAAGCTGCCAAGGTCGGATTCGACTGGCCAGGGCTCATTCCCGTTTTCGAAAAGGTGAAGGAAGAGCTGGCTGAGTTTGAAGAGGTGGCGATGCCCGCCGCATCCGGCCGGCTCCCTGCAGGGGAGTCGGACGCGGCAATAAAAGAAGAATTTGGCGATCTCTTATTCGTCCTCGCCAACGTCGCGCGGCACTTGAAGATCGATCCGGAAGCGTGTTTGCGCGGGGCCAATCAGAAATTCATCCGCCGCTTCGGCCACATCGAAACACGCCTTGCGGAGCGCGGTTCACACTTCGCGCAATCGAACCTCGAAGAGATGGACGCGCTCTGGGACGAAGCGAAATTCTTGGAAAAGTTCGAGGCGGAGTGACACACTCATCGCACGCGCTCCCTCCCGTCACCTCCACAGCGCATGATGCGCCGGCCGCAGTGCGTCGTGCGCGGGGACGAGGTGCAGGAAGTGCATCAGGCCCTTCTCCATCCAATACGGCTTCCACAGGCGCTGCCACACAGTGCGGTTAGGCGCCGTCGTGCAGCCGCAGGGAAGTTCCGCAGATGCCGGATCGCCCCAGCCGGCTAACCAGGCGTGCATCGCCGTCCAGATATGATGCGGCGGCTCAGCATTGTTTGGGCCGCGCAGTTGCTCGTGCATCGGCCGCCCGAATGAACTGCGGCGGAAGCGGATTTCGAGTGTAGCAACACGCGCGCCATTCTCGCGCAGCGAGAAGATAAGCGAGCAGCCCTTGGCGACACTGGCGACATATGTGCCGACACAGTGGTTCATCGCTCGCCCCTCCTCGCGCAGATCATCCGGCGTGCGGAGCCGGACGAACTCAATGCCGTTGATGATCATTTCCGGGTTCGCACAGGCGAGGCGCGCCTCGCGCACATGTCCATAGAGCGGAATTTCGAGTGCTTCAAGCCAGCGCATCGCGTCGCCG
Source organism: uncultured Alphaproteobacteria bacterium (assembly GCA_963819605.1). Classification (GTDB taxonomy): domain Bacteria; phylum Pseudomonadota; class Alphaproteobacteria; order Rhizobiales; family Hyphomicrobiaceae; genus Hyphomicrobium_B. The sequence goes on from CAWFWU010000019.1 coordinate 666,292, forward strand.
CGCACTTCCTCGAAACCCATTTCCGCTTTCCACGTGCGCGTGATGGCATGGCTCGCCTCAAGCAGAGGCCGCGCGCTGTACCAGGCATAGAGCCCGAGCACCGCGGCCATCTCTGATGCGTGATCCGTATCGAAGTTGAGCCAGTTTTTTGCAACCCACAGCGCGAAGTCTTCGTCGCACGCCTGATACGCGGCCGAGACCGGCAGCAGCCAGCGGCACGCCTCTTTTCCGTTCTTCGGAATATGGTTGGCGACACGGAACTCGAACGTCTTAGTGTCCGGCAACACCGGCAACGGACCGGCAAAGGCTTCGACTTGTAGTGACCGCAGCCAGAACGGAATGCCCAGCGCGCCTGCGATCATTTTGAGCGGCGCACCATCACGCACGAGCACGCGCGCGGCCTCAACCCGCGTGTCACCCTCGCGGGCAAGCGCCAGCGCGTGGAGAACCGCAGGGAACGACCACAACAGATCTTCAAAATAGATGTGCTCTGCCACAAGCTCCGCAACGCGCGGACGAAGCCCGGCGTCGAAGCGCTTCAGCATCGCACATGTGCGGAAGAAGTCGCGCGCACGCACAGGCGTACGCGCGTTCCCCGCTTGCGCGGCATGGAACGTCATGGTGACGTCAACTGCTTTCTAAATTCGTTTTGTTTCAGTAGACTGCCCGAAGGCAGCAGGTCAGCCAAGCGCACGCCCAGCCGCGAGCGGTGAGAGTGCGCGTCAGGTCAGCGCAAGTTTTCGTTGTCTCATGGGGGTAGTCCCCTGCTCTCGTGCTTCAAGTTTCAAAAAATGCTCGCGAGTAGTTCCGCGAGGTGGGCTTCATACATCCGCGCGTCTGTAATGTGAAGCGGCATTTTTGTGGCACGAGATACGCCGGCCAACTTTATACGGGTGCATCTCGAATAAACTGCGCGACATGTTCAGGGCGGACGCCAAGTCCGATGAGACGCGCAGGAATGCGGTTCAGTCCCGGGATACCAGCCAAGAGGCGGACGGCGAGCGGTGCTGTGACGGGGCCCTGTGCGGCAAGCGCCGGAGCGATGATGGCGTTCTGCATTGCGAGTTGCAGGCGCTGGGTCATACGCGTTGGAAATTCACGCCGCGCCTGCACGCGTTTGACATCGTCGAAGGTCAGACGATTGTCCTTAAGCGGTACAGATAAAATATTCGCCGCCGCCACCGCGTCTTGGATCGCCAGATTGATGCCGACGCCGCCGACCGGGCTCATGGCGTGTGCCGCATCGCCGATGCACAGGAACCCGGGCCGGGCCCACTCCTTCAAGCGGTCGACTTGTACGACAAGAAGTTTTACATCGTCGAGGCTTTGTATCGCGTTGGCTCTGTTGGCGTCGAACGGCAGCAACGTCCCGACGGAACGTCGAAACGCTTCAAGCCCAGCAGCACGCACACTCGCGTCGCCGCCTTTTGGGATGACGAACGCGCATTGCCAATAGTCCCCGCGGTTGAGCATGACGAAAATGCGCCCCGCATCAATGCGGCCCTGCGTTTGATCGGTGTCGCTTGGCATCCGCGGAAGGCGGAACCACAGCGCGTCCATCGGCGCACCAAACTGCTCGGCTGAAAATCCTGCTGCCGCCCGCAGTTTGGACGCGCGCCCATCTGCTGCCACGACGAGATCGGCTTCGATCATGACCGGCCCAGCCGGACCTTTCGCACGCACCCCAGAAACAGTATCGCCGTCATAGACAAGGCCCAGCGCCTCGGTCTCCATCATGAGTTTAAAGCCAGGATAGGCCCTGCCCTTTTGGCTCAAGAAATTCAGAAAATCCCACTGCGGCATCATCGCGATATAGGGCGCGCGCACGGAGAGCTTGGAAAAATCAGCGAGTTTTAATCGCACCGTGCCGAATTGCGCGGCGAGGTCCGGCACCTTCTCGTGCGGCAATTTCAAAACTTCCTCAAGCCAGCCGAGTTCGTGCATCACTTCGAGCGTTGAGGGATGAATGGTATCGCCGCGGAAGTCGCGCAGGAAATCCTTGTGCTTCTCAAGCACTACGACACTGACCCCGGCGCGCGCTAGCAGAACGCCAAGCATCATGCCGGCGGGGCCGCCGCCTGCGATACAGCATTGGACATGGTTGATCATGACAACCTCCTGCATCGCTCATGCCCAGGGCAGTGCCATGAGCTGCGAGGATCTTACACCTCTATGCCCGCCTTCCGAAGCCGGGAAATGAGGTGCGCTTTCTTTTCGGACGCAACGCGGACGCGCATCGAGAGAGCGCCGTCGTCACGCGTTTCGCGCGTGAGGATTTCAGCGGTTTCATAGAGCCACGCAATCAACGCGCCTTCATGCCCGGGAATAACCAGCGGCAAGATTTCATCTGCTTTTCCAAGACGCGCATCGATGGCTTCGAACAGCGCGCTTAATCCCTCACCCGTAACGGCCGAGACGAGAGCAGGCTGGCGCTCGTCGCGGCGCGCCTCAAGTTGTAGCTCGCTCAATCTCTCGGACGAGAGCATATCAACCTTGTTCCAAACTTCCAGGATATGGCTGTCGGCCGGCAGCGTATCGATGCCGAGATCGCCCAAAACTTTTTCAACGTCGGCCGCCTGCGCTTGCGATTCTTCATGCGCGATATCGCGAACGTGCAGAATGAGATCGGCCTCCACGACTTCTTCGAGCGTGGCGCGGAAGGCAGCCACCAGCATCGTCGGAAGGTCGGAGATAAACCCGACGGTATCGGAAAGAATGATCTTGCGAGCGCTCGGCAATTTCAGTTCGCGCATTGTCGGATCAAGTGTGGCGAACACCTGATCCATGGCGAGCACGCCGGCGCCCGTGATCTTGTTGAAGAGAGTGGATTTGCCGGCGTTCGTGTAACCCACAATGGCGACGATTGGATACGGCACCTTGCGGCGGCCTTTGCGGTGCAGCTCGCGCGTTTTGACGACCTCTTTCAAGTCCCCCTTGATCGCATCGATACGATCTTGAAGCATGCGCCGGTCAAGTTCGATCTGGGCTTCGCCGGGGCCGCCGAGAAATCCGGCACCACCGCGCTGCCTTTCCAAATGGGTCCAGGCGCGGACCAAGCGGCCCTTCTGATACGTGAGATGCGCGAGCTCGACCTGAAGCACACCTTCCTTGGTTCTGGCACGCTGACCAAATATTTCGAGGATGAGACCGTTACGGTCAATGACCTTGCATTCCCAGGTCTTCTCAAGATTGCGCTGCTGCACGGGCGTGACGATGTGATCAACGACGACGAGACCTATTTCCTTCTCCGCGATCAGATCTTGAAGTTCCTTCACCTTGCCCGAACCGATGAGCGTCGAGGGCCGGGGTTCGGAGAGAGGAACGATCAAGGCGTCCACAATGTCGAGATCAATCGCGTTCGCAAGGCCGATGGCTTCAGCGAGCCGGTTTTCAGGTGTGTGAATTTGCGGAAAAGGTTTGGCCTTTTCCCCGACGCGGATCTGCCGCTTCCAAACCGGCACAAGAATGAGTGCTCGCGAGGGAGGAGCGCGGGTTTCTTCGGGCGCGCGCCGACGCGACTTCAACGTGCGGCCCTTTGAGTTGTCAGAGCTGCCGTCGTCTTTGTCGTCAGAATGTGCCGCCATCACAAGGTGATGCTCTCGCCGTCCTGATCGTTCAGGTTGACGGGACCGCCCGGCATGATTGTCGAGATCGCGTGCTTGTAGACGAGCTGGGAATGCCCATCGCGTCGAAGCAGCACGCAGAAATTATCAAACCAACTGACGATGCCTTGTAACTTCACGCCGTTGACGAGAAAGATCGTCAGCGGTGTTTTGTTCTTCCTGACATAGTTCAGGAACGTATCCTGGAGGTTCTGAGCGCGCTCGGCCATTGTTTTTATCCGCTTGATTTTTTCTTTGTAATCTTGTTTTCAGCGTGTGCGGGTGTCCTATCGTAGCGTTAAACTCCGACGGTATGCCCATCATTATCCGGCTCGTTGGCCTAAGATAATCATTTCGCGACCGATGAAAAGCCCCTCCGCAACCCGAGTTCGCGCTTCGTTGCGGTCTAAAAGGCTGAAGTTTCAGCAATATGATGAAAGCCTGAGCGAAGTTGGCGCGTCAAACGGCCGGGCATCCCATCACCGATCACATGTTCGTCAATGCGCACGACAGGCATGATCGTATTGGTCGCCGACGTAATGAACGCTTCTTTTGCCTCATAAGCTTCGCGAACCGAGAATGCTCGCTCGTCGAGTTCCAAACTTGCAGCGGCAGCGGCGTCTATCACAGTCGCGCGTGTGACACCGGGCAGGATCCGGGTATCGAGGTGCCGCGTGACGAGGCGGCCATCGGGCGTCACAATCCAGGCGTTGCTGGAAGCGCCCTCAGTGACGTTGCCGTTCTCATCGACCAGCCAGACTTCTTTCGCGCCATGTGACTTGCCTTCGTTTTTGGCGAGACAGGCCGGCAGCAGCATGACTGTTTTAACGTCCGATCGGCCCCACCTAATGTCGGGTACGGTTTTGACCGCAATTCCCGTCTCCGCGATTGCGGCAATTGTTGCCGGGTTTTGGCTGCGCGCGATGACGACAACGGTCGGCTGGACATCATCGGAGGGAAATGAGAATTCGCGCGGTCCAGCCCCTCGCGAGACTTGTATATAGACGAGACCATTCCGTACGTGGTTGCGCGCCATCGTTTGCCGGATGACGTTCAATAGTGCCGGACGCGACATGGGCGGCGTCATTTTTATTTCGCGGAGCGATCGCTCCAGCCGGTCCAGATGGCGCCTTGAATCGATGAGCCGGGCTCCGAGGACTTCAACAACTTCATAGATCGCATCAGCGAACTGGAAACCTCGGTCCTCCACGTGGACTGCCGCCTCGGCATACGGCCTATAACGGCCATTGACGTAGACGATACGGCTCATACCCCGCTCCTCATACCGAGCGTGCCTCGCCGGCCCGCTGATCGGACGATACGCCCAGCGCCCGGAGCTTGCGGTGCAACGCCGAGCGCTCCATGCCGACAAACTCCGCCGTGCGCGATATGTTTCCCCCGAAACGGTTGATCTGCGCCAACAGATACTCGCGCTCGAAAATTTCGCGTGCTTCGCGCAACGGCAGACTCATCAAGTGCTCGGCACCTCCGTTAACAGGAAGCGGAACGTTGGAGCCGATTTCTTCTGGTAACATTTCGGCCGTAATGACGGTGTTGGGTTCGCCCCCGGCTAAAATCATCAACCGCTCGATGTTGTTTCTGAGTTCACGCACGTTGCCGGGCCAATCGTGAGCTTGAAGTACCGCTACAGCGTCTTCGCCTATTTGACGCGGCGAAAGTCCTGATGCTTGCGCAATCTGCCCGACGAAGAAGTGAATGAGTTCGGGGATGTCGTCGCGCCGCTCTGCTAGGCTCGGAACCCGCAGAGGCACGACGTTCAGGCGGTGAAAAAGATCCTGCCGGAAGCGGCCTTCTTCGATCTCGCGTTCGATATCGCGACTGGTCGAGGAAACAATGCGTGTATCGACGGATACTTTCTGAGAGCCCCCCATGCGGATGAACTTTTGCTCGACGAGAACCCGCAGGATCTTGCCTTGAGTTTCCATAGGCATGTCGGCAACTTCGTCGATGTAGAGCGTGCCGGTGTGTGCTTCTTCGAGCGCGCCGACTTTGCGTGGCCCACCCGTGCGGTCTTCGGTTCCGAAAAGCTCCTCTTCAACGCGATCTGGCGCCATCGCGGCGGCATTCAGCACCACGAAAGGTCCGTCGGCACGGTGCGACTTTTGATGGATGACGCGGGCCGCAAGTTCCTTGCCAGTCCCCGATGAGCCGCGAATGAGGATGCGGCTGTTGGTCGGTGCCAACCGGTCGATATTATTTTTGAGTTGATTGATCGCCGTCGACTTGCCGATCATCTCGGCTGAGACCACGGAACGTTCTTTGAGCTCTTTCACTTCTCGCTTCAATTGAGAAGCTTCAAGAGCCCGGAGCGTCACGAGAACCAGCCGGTCAGATTTGAATGGTTTCTCGATGTAGTCGTAGGCGCCGCGCTTAATGGCCGTGACGGCCGTTTCAATATTGCCGTGGCCTGAAATAATCACGACCGGCAGGTCCGGATAGGCACGCTTCATGACTGTCAAGACTTCAAGACCGTCGAGGCGGCTGCCCTGCAACCAGATATCGAGAATGACAAGATGGGGCCGGCGGTCTTCAATCGCCTTCAATGCCTCATCGCTATCGCGCGCAAGACGCGTCCTGTGACCTTCATCTTCGAGAATTCCAGAAACCAGATCCCGAATGTCGGCTTCGTCGTCAACCACCAGAATATCTGCTGCCATTGTCTTCGGCTCCCGTGACGTTATTTAAAGGCTATGCGCGCAACGCCGTTTTTTCAGCAGCTGCGGGCGATGGATCGGTGTTTTCAAAAATCTTTGTTGACTTGAGCGGAAGGACCACGCGCATCAGGGCCCCACGCGTGCGCGTTTCGGTCAGTGGTGCATCCTCAAGCGAAATCGTTCCGCTATGCTGTTCGATGATTTTTTGCACGATCGCAAGCCCGAGCCCCGTGCCTTTGGCGCGTGTCGTGACATAGGGTTCAAGCAGGCGCGTCCGGTTCTGCTTTGGCAAGCCTATGCCGTTGTCCGCCACTTCGATGACCAGCCGGTCGTCGAGGACTTTAAGACCGACTTCGATCTCGCCTTTGTATCCTGCCGGGCGGCCCTGCGCTTCGCCGAAACCCTCGATCGCCTCGGTCGCATTCTTCACCAGGTTTGTCATGGCCTGTGAAATCAATCGTTGATCGAACCGCGCGCGAACCGGCGTACTGGGAAGATTGAGCTTGAAGTTGATATCCTTGTTACCCTCGCGGAACAAGATGACAGGTTCTTGCACTGCAATCCGTAAATCGGACTCGGTCATGTCGGGCGCTGGCATGCGCGCGAACGAGGCAAACTCATCGACCATACTTTTGATCTGGCCGGTCTGACGCTCAATTGTTTGTGTCAAGGTGTCGAACAGTTCGCGATTATCCAAGATTTGCTTGCCGAATTTATTCCGCAAGCGCTCGGCCGAGAGTTGTATGGGCGTCAAAGGATTTTTGATTTCGTGAGCTATGCGCCGCGCGACATCTGCCCAGGCACTGGTGCGCTGGGCTTGTACCAGCTCTGAAATATCGTCAAACGTCACAACCGATCCGACGTCACCCTCACCGGCTCGTTCGCGCGTGATTTTTACCGCAAAAGTCCGCTCGTCGTCGCCGATCTGGCGTTTGATTTCGTGCTGACCCTTGGCCTTGATGCTGGCGTCTTCGCGGGCCGCGAGAACGCTGGCAAATTCAGGTGCAAGATCCAGCAATCTCTGACCGACCACGTCTTGCGATGTGACGCCAAGTAACTGCTCGGCAGAGCGGCTAAGAAGTGTTACCCGGCCGGTACTATCCAAGCCGATGACTCCAGCGGAAACACCAGACAAAACGGCTTCGATGAAGTTGCGCCGCTCGCTCAAGAGATCGTTGGTTGATACAAGAGCGTCCTGCTGACCTTTCAACTCACGTGTCATATGGTTGAAAGTCTCGGATAAGCGCCGCAGATCACCTTCGCCGCGCTTTTCGGGCAAGGCAATGTTGAGGTTGCCGCGTGAAACTTCCTGCGCGCCTGCAATTAATCGCCGGATTGGCGCCACGAAGCGGCCGGCGAACCACATGCCGGTCCAAATCGCAGCGAGCAGCGCCGTTGTCGAGATCATAAAATAGATGAGGCCGTGAGCGATTTTCAAACCGCTCTTGGTTTGGCGTAGACGGTTGTACTCGTCGACGTTCTGTTCTGTGCGTTGCAAGTGGCCAATGACTTTGGCGCTCACCCCGCGCACAACATAGAGAAAGCGGCCAGGGAATTTTTCGAGCCGCGCTATGGCGCCGACACGATAATCGTTTTCCGGCATCAACAATGGCACTTGCCCATCGGCCGCTTGTTTAATGGCGGCGAGCGGCGGCACAATGTAGGGAAGTTTCGGATCGTCGATCGCCATAACGACCGGTACGCCGTCAGCGTCGATGACGTAGGCGGCCGGCAGATCGCGCAATCCCGCTTGGCCGATTAGGAATTTCTGGAAGGCATCTGGGTCCGCTTTGACGTCGTCGCCAGCTCCGTCAATGTCACGCACCATATTGACGACATCGGTGCGCATGATTTTGCCATGCTCTTCGACATAGGCCTTGGCGACGTCGTAGGAATTATCGACGATGGCGCGAGTGCGGACGGAAAACCATCCGTCGAGCGAGCGCGAAAAGGTTGTCGTCGCAGCAACGGCCAATAGGATAGCGGGTAATGCCGCGATGACAGAAAACAACAATACGATGCGCGAATGCAGTCGCGCGCCAGGCACTCTATCGCGCCAAGCGCGCCACAGTCCTAGCGATTGCGAGGCAATGACCGCCAGCATGGCGAGGATCAAGGCCACGTTAACGGCGAGTGCCGACCACACGACTTCGTTGCGCGGCGTAATCGTTGTGAGGCCCGTCAGGATTAAATAACTGACGAGGGCGGATATAATGGAAAGCACCACAACGACCAAGCCGACAAGGGAGGCCCGGTCGGAGGGATTGAGAGGGCTATCGCCTTCTTCGATTACAGTCGCCTGAGCTGGCGCAGCCGATTGACCGGTGCCCGGATGCACCGCCGGTTTCGGAGACGCGCTGCTCTCAGTCATTGTCCACCAGCCAAGACTAGTAACTCCTTGACGTTTATCGCATTGTCCAGAACCTGACAGCGTGCCAAGGCGTCATGTGCACCGCTCCCAAATCGCAAATTGGACGCCAGGTGAACCGCACCCAGGGTTTCGCCGCCACAGTCTGCAAATCTACAAGCACTTGAACTGTGACATTTTCGCGACAAGTGTGGCTTAGGCCCGGACCAGCTTGTGGTCAAGGCACACATTGTTGATGAGGGGATCTAATAGCGTTCAGGATGAATCCTGATGGCCGGTCTCAGCTGTCGATGGTTCGGAACACGCGGATATTGAGGTCGCGGATGCGCGTGCGCAGTGTGTTTCGATTGAGACCGAGAAGTTCCGCCGCCCGGATCTGATTACCCCGGGTTGCCCCAAGGGCTGCGCTCAGGAGCGGCTTTTCAACGTCGCGGATAATGCGATCATAAAGTCCTGGAGGCGGCAAGTCATTGCCGAATGACATGAAGTAGCGCGTTAGATAGCGCTCGACAGCTTCGTTGAGTTCAAGCCCATCGCCGTTCGAGGATGCTGGTTGAGAGGCATCCGATCCAGCAAGTTCCTGTTCGACGGATTGCAGGGTCAGCGTGTCTTGCGGGTAGAGCGCCACAAGCCGGCGCACGAGATTTTCGAGTTCGCGCACATTGCCTGGCCACTGATGCCCTTTGAGCCGTTCGATTGCCGCTGTCTCGATGGATTTCTGTCCAAGACCCTCGCGTGCCGCCACGCGCAGGAAGTGACGCACCAAATCGCCGACGTCTTCTTGGCGTTCGCGTAATGGCGGTAAACGCATGGGCACAACATTCAGGCGATAGAAGAGATCCTCTCGAAAGAGGCCCTGTTGGATCTGCGTTTTGAGATCGCGGTGCGTCGCCGCAATTATTCGCACGTTGGTCTTGATCGGCGTGCGCCCGCCAACAGTTGTATACTCTCCCTGTTGCAGCACGCGCAAAAGTCGTGTCTGCGCTTCAAGCGGCATGTCGCCAATTTCGTCCAGGAAGAGCGTGCCACCTTCCGCCTGTTCAAAGCGACCTGCGGTCCTGGATTGCGCGCCTGTGAAAGCCCCCTTCTCGTGGCCGAAAAGTTCACTTTCAATCAGCTCGCGCGGAATAGCCGCCATGTTGATGGCAACGAACGGGCCCTGACGGCGTTTGCCGAAATCGTGCAAGACGCGCGCAACCAGTTCTTTGCCCGTGCCGCTTTCGCCAGCAATCATGACGGTCAAATCGGTCTGAGTGAGGCGTGCGAGGATGCGATAAATTTCCTGCATGGCCGGCGACCGGCCGATAAGCGGCAGTTCTTCTCCGTCCGCTTCGTGCGTTTGAGGAGCGCGCTTGCGGGCGGGTTCCGACAGCGCACGCGCCACGACTGACACGACTTCACTTAAGTCGAAAGGTTTAGGCAGGTACTCGAATGCCCCCTTCTCCGCTGCCGTCAGTGCCGTCATCAGCGTATTCTGCGCGCTCATGACGATGATCGGCAAATCGGGGCGCAGTTTCTTGATGCGCGGGATGAGATCGAAAGCGTTTTCGTCAGGCATCACAACGTCTGTGATGATGACGTCGCCTTCGCCCTGGCTGACCCAGCGCCAAAGCGTTGCCGCATTTCCTGTTGCTCGTGGTGCGTATCCAGCGCGGGCAAGCGCTTGGTTCAATACGGTGCGGATGGCGGTATCGTCATCTGCGATCAAGACTGTGCCGCGGCCCATGGTGCTCATTTAGCCTCTTTGGATTGATTGGGCGGAAGTGCTGGATCGTGCGCGGTTCTGCATCGGCAGAAGGACGCGGAAAATCGTGCGTTTCGGTTCGCTATCGTACTCAATGATACCGCCGTGGTCGGAGATGATTTTGGCGACAAGTGCCAAGCCGAGCCCAGTACCCGATACTTTCGTGGTCACGAAGGGATCGAACAGATGAGCCTTCATGTGATCTGCAATTCCGCTGCCGTTGTCTTCCACCTGAATCATGAGAGGCAGGCTGACGCGCGTATCGGAACCCGGAACGGAAAGCCTGACGCCAGGACGGAAGGCGGTCTGCAGAGTGATGCGCCCAGTATCAGTCTTGTCCCCAATTGCTTCGCACGCGTTCTTTATTAGGTTGAGGAACGCTTGCACCAGCTTATCCCGGTTGCCGTGAACGAAAGGCAGCGAGGGATCGTAGTCTTCAACGAAACGCACGCCACGGCCGAAACCTGATTCCGATATCTTGCGAACGTGATGGAGCACATCGTGAATATTGACGGCATCCTTTGCAATTGGCCTCTCGTCGCCAAAGACTTCCATGCGGTCGACAAGGTCGCGGATGCGGTCGGTTTCGGTGCAGATAAGTTGTGCGAGCGAGCGGTCCTCATCCGACAAGCCGGGCTCAAGGAGTTGAGCAGCGCCTCGAATCCCGGAGAGCGGATTTTTGATTTCATGCGCGAGAACGCCGGCCATGCCAGAAACCGAGCGGGCTGCGGCACGGTGGGTAAATTGGCGCTCAATCATCTGCGCCATATTGCGTTGCTGCAGCATTAGAAAAATGCGGCGTGGATCGTCCGGCATGGGCCCGCCGTAGACATCAATCAGCTTGGGCGAGGCAAAACGGGGAGCGGCGACTTCCACGCCGTATTCATTGACCATGGCCCCGGATGTTTGCACCTGCTCAACAAGCCACAGGAGCGGACAGCCGAATGCTACGATGTCGGCTATGGTGCTGCGCTTCAGCGAACTGGCACTGGTCGAGAAGAAGGCTTCGGCAGCTGCATTGGCGAACTCAATTTTGTTGCCGGCACCGATGACGAGAATGGGGTGCGGGAGAGCGGCAAGCAGCACATCGGTATCGACCTCGGGCAACGAGCGTAGATTGGCGCCTACCTGCGCAAGGCCTGCCGGTTTTCCCGCTTTTTCCACTCGTCCGCTCATGCCGCGATCCGTTCGGGTTCATCGTAAAAGTCACGCAGGCCCGTGAGAACCTGCTCCGCGCTCTCTTGCGTGCATAATCTGCGGCGCCACGCTTTGATGAGCGCCTCCGGCCGGCCGCTTGAAATCAGGTACCAGCCGATGTGCTTGCGTGCGTTTTTCAAACCAAGATGGCGTCCGTAGTGAACGAGCATTGCATCGATGTGTTCGCCGGCAATGCGCCCCTGCTCTTGGATTGTTGGAGGGCCGGTGTCTCGCCCGGTCTCGAAGAAACGCGCGATCTGTCCCGGAAGCCACGGAGCACCATAGGCGGCCCGCCCGATCATGACTCCAGCGGCACCGGAGGCTTGGCACGCTGCGGCCGCGTCGCTGGCTGTGAGTATATCGCCATTGACGAGCACGGGCAGCGTTGTCGCTTCGACAACGGGGCGCACGGCCGCCCAATCGGCTTTGCCTTTGAAAAACTGACAGCGCGTGCGGCCATGCACGGTGATGAGCTTGACGCCCTCGCTTTCGGCACGGCGCGCGAGCTCCGGTGCATTGAGCGTCTTGTCATCCCAACCGAGCCGCATTTTGAGCGTCACCGGAATATCGACGGCGTTGATTACCGCGTGAATGAGTGACTGCGCGTGATCGAGGTCGCGCATCAAAGCGCTCCCAGAGAGTTTGCCCGTTACTTCCTTAGCCGGGCAGCCCATGTTGATGTCGATGACGCTCGCGCCCTTACCGGCCGCTATACGGGCGCCCTCGGCCATCCATTTGGCCTCGCGTCCGGCAAGTTGGATAATGAACGGCTCCAATTCCCGCCCCTCGGCGCGGCGCAATACGTCGGCGCGGGCCTTGACCAACTCTTCGCTGGCAATCATCTCCGAGACTACGATAGGGGCGCCAAGGGCATGGGCAGCCCGCCTGAACGGCAAATCCGAAACGCCCGACATCGGCGCCAGGGCAACGAGACCAGCCTCTGGCAGCGCCGCATTGCTTCGTGAGGGGGTGCCTAGCTTAAACAAGGGCCTGCCTGTAATTTATGCACTATCTATGTGTGCCTTACGCTTAGGCAGACTAGTTGGACCACTCGGGCCGGGCAAGGCAAAAGTTGAATATTCCCAATTGCCGTATTGCCGCGCCACCGGTAACGCTCGGGCATGCCCCCGTTTCGAGGAGATGACATTTGAAGATCGCTGCCCTCATCGTCGCAGCCGGACGGGGATTGCGCGCGGGCGCGGGGGTGCCGAAGCAGTATGCGATGATCGGTGGAAAACCCCTCATTCGATGGTCCATAGACAGATTTGCCGAACTCGACGAAATCAACTCAATTCAGGTCGTCACTCATACGAGCGACGACGCACTTTACTGGTCTAGTGTCGGTCGAACCAACGGCACAGAGTGGGAATGCACCTTAGCGCAGGCGCAAAAGCTGCGTATCCCCGCCAAGGGACAGACGACACGGCAGGCCTCGGTACGCGCTGGTCTTATGGCCCTCTCGTGCGATCCTCCCGGTGTACCGTACACGCCGCCCGATCTCGTCCTGATCCACGACGCAGCACGTCCATTCGTAGAGACAAGCGTCATTCAAGACATCATTGCTGCACTCGGCACTCATCAAGGCGCTATCGCCGCTGTCCAGCTTTCCGACACTCTTAAGCGCGCCGGACCCGATGGGCTCATTACCGGAACGGTCGAGCGATCAGGTCTCTGGCGAGCTCAGACACCGCAAGGCTTCCGGTTCGATGCTATCCTGAAGGCGCATCTCGATGCGGAAAAGCAAGGTAAAACCGACTTCACTGATGATGCAGCCCTTGCAGAATGGGCAGGGCTGGATGTTGCGCTAGTTACAGGCCGCAATGCGAACTTCAAACTCACGAACCGGGAGGATTTTGGAATGGCGGAGGCGTTGCTTGCTGCAGGCTCTCAGTTCGAAACCCGCACTGGCACCGGCTTCGACGTGCACAAGTTCTGCGATGGCGATCACGTTTGGCTTGGGGGCGTGAAAATTCTCCACACGCATTCTCTCGAGGGCCACTCGGACGCGGACGTCGTCCTGCATGCCCTGACCGACGCGCTTCTTGGTGCCATTGGCGACGGCGATATCGGTCAGCATTTTCCTCCCTCAGACCCGCAGTGGAAGGGAGCGGCCTCAAAAATATTCGTCGAAGACGCAGTCCGCCGCGTGCGCGAGCGGGGAGGAAAAATTGTCAACGTCGATGTCACGGTCCTCGCAGAAGCTCCGAAAATCGGCCCCCATCGCCAAGCTATTCAGTTTGCTATCGCCGCGGCGCTGGGTCTAACCCCTGACCGCATCGGTGTAAAAGCGACGACCACCGAAGGTCTCGGCTTCACCGGCCGGCGTGAAGGAATCGCAGCAATGACGAGTGCAACCGTTATGTTGCCGATACCCGTTGCACCTTAGACACGCTTCCGGCGTTGACCCCTCTGCCAGAATCGCGGCATCAAGGTCGGCAGTGGTTGTATTGCCACGACCAACGTGGGAGCCGACATGAACATTATGCCCCAAAATCTTGACCGCAGACCATCCGATGCTGCCATCAGCGCCATTGCCGAAGCCGCGTCCGATACGTGTCTCGCTACCCGCGTGCGTCAGCTGTCGCGTATCATTACACGCGTTTACGACGATGCCATGCGCCCACTTGGCATCACCGCGAGCCAGTACACGCTGCTCGCGCAACTTGCTGCACGCGATGCGATTACGGCGGTCGAAATTGGCCACGATCTCGATATCGAAAAGTCGACGCTGTCGCGCAACTTGAAGCGCCTGTTGGCGCTGGGCCATATCGTGATGGATCCGCCCGCCGGACGGCGCGGCCGCGGCTTGCACCTGACGCCCAAGGGTCAAGCCGTGCTCAAGGATGCCTACCCGATCTGGCAGGATGCGCAGAAGAAGACCGTTGGGGTCATGGGCTCCGGCAGTCGCGAAGTGCTCGATGGTCTGCTTAATCAAGCCGAAAGACTGGTGGCGGCCTGATCAGCCAGGCTGTTTGCATCTCACACTCTCTCTCTCGATACCCTCACCGGGGAGCGCTTCGCCCAAGCGCTCCCCGAAGTTCTTTTGCAAGAGTCCGCTAACTCCATCGGCCGGTTGCCTGCATGTGCCGCCAGGCGGACCAGCACCCGCCATCAAGACGATGCGAATGGCGCAATGACAATCTCGCATAACCCCCATACCCTTTGCGGCGGGGAAGAAAGCAAAAGTCTGTCAATTCGAGTCTGCGTGAACAGTTCAATCTGTTATCGGCTGCGAGACTAAAACGCCTGCGCGGGCTTTCCTCCTCAACGGCAAATCCTTGCATGGAGAAGGAACACTATGAATCTGAATTTAGCGACTGCGATCGTTGTCGGGGTATTGGCCACGCTCGTTACCTGGATCTTCCTTGGTCCAATTTCGGGCCTGGGCCTTTCGCTCTGGGCCGTCTTTATCGCCTGGGGGAGTTTCTTCAGCGCCGGCGGCGGCGAAAGCGGGCTGAAGACGGCAATTCTAGGTGCGTTGTGGGGCAGTGTGTGCGGCACGGTCGCGTTCGTGCTGATGAATTCCGGTGTTCTTGCAGGGCTTGGCTCTTGGGCGGTCCCCGTCATCTTCGGCTTAGCGGCCGCGTTGTTGGTACTAGGTGCTAACATCCCCTTGTTCGCCGCTATTCCCGCAGGCGTCTACGGATTCGCTTCAACGGCCGCATTTGCATTCACGGGCAATCATGTCGGCGACGCGCTCAGTACCAATCTTGCCGCCAGCCCGCTGCTCAATGTTTTTACCTCGATGGTTATTGGCGCCCTTGTCGGCTATTTGTCCCAGAAGATGGTTGGCATGCTCGCTTCAGATTGAACGCCCGGATCGTTTGCAACTGACGATCTCTGCAAGTACCTTGACGGGGAGCGCTTCGCCCAAGCGCTCCCCGAAGTTTTTTGAGAGTTAGCCAAACACATGTTAACTGACGAACTCGTCGCTTCAGCCCGCGATCTTCTCGATGATCTGCGGCTAAGCGGCCTCAAGCTCGTAACGGCCGAGAGCTGTACGGGCGGGCTTATCGCCGCGTTGCTAACCGAAATTCCGGGCTCTTCCGATGTTTTGGAGCGCGGGTTCGTGACGTATTCTAACGACGCCAAAGTTGATGCCATCGGCGTGCCGCGTGAACTCATCGAACAATTTGGAGCGGTCAGTCGCGAAGTCGCCGAGGCCATGGCCAAAGGCGCGCTAGCCCATTCCAAAGCGGACGTTGCAATTGCTGTGACCGGCGTCGCTGGGCCCGGCGGTGGGACTCAGCGAAAAGCCCGTCGGCCTTGTCTATCTTTCGGTGCTTCGCCGCGGACGAGATCCAATCACGCAAGAGCACCGTTTTGGTGTACGTTCGCGCAGCGCCATACGATTGGCGGCGGTTGGCGGAGCGCTGAGCCTCGTCCGTCAGGTCATCTCATGAAACGCACACTGCTCGTCGCGGCCGCATTCCTCAGTTGGCAAAATCCGTCGCTCGCCGCCGATTTTACCGCACGGCAGCTGACCGGGCAGCTGTATGCCGCGCCCGCGGGAAGCGTGCCGGATTTCAGCGCCAAGGATCTTTCAGGCCTTGACCTCGCAGGGTTAAATTTCAAGAAGGCAAATCTCACACGCGCGCACCTGTTCGGTGCCGATTTGTCGGGCGCGGATCTTTCCGGCTCCAACCTCTCCGGCGCGCTGCTCGATCGCGTGGTGCTGATATCCACTCGTCTCGATAACGCAAATCTCGAAGGTGCGAGCCTGCTGCGGCCTTCGGCATTCTCAACACTTGCCGCAGTGGGGAGTGAAGCTCCGAGTTTCCGCTCGGCCAACATGCGCGCCATCCGCATGTTCGGGCGCTTTAATCGAGCCGATTTTTCCGGCGCCGATTTAACGGGCGCGACGTGCGCGCCGTTTGGCAAGACAGGCTTCATCGAAGAGATCTGGCGCACCGAACTACTTGGCGCTAACTTTTCCGGTGCAACCCTCAGCGGAGCTAATCTGACCCAGGCGTTGCTGAGGTTTGCAAATCTCAAAGCGGCAAACCTCCAGGGCGCCATTCTCAAAGACGCAGATCTTTCGGGTGCAGACTTAACCGGTGCCGATGTCACTGACGCGGATTTTACCGGAACCGATCTCGACGGCGCGAACCTGACAGGCGCCAAAGGCCTAGACCGCGTGAAGGGCCTCCACCTCGCACGCAACGCCAGCAAGATGATCCGCTAAATCACCATCAAGCCCAGCCCGAAGGTCCGGATGCGGCGTCGCTCCCTGCAAATGAGTGCACTGGCGGCCTTAGCTTGCTGCGCTGGGAAGGAAATGGTGTCGCATCATGCCGCTGGCGCTGCGGAGCCATAGACCTTGCGGGCCCGGGTTTCGAAAGCTTCTGCAAACTTGCGAAACGCTTGGTCGAACATACCGCCGGCAAGTAGTCCGAGCATGGGTGACTTGAATTCGTAGTCGATGAAAAAGTCGATATCGGAGCCGCCCGGCGCCTCTAGAAATCGCCAGCGGTTTTCCAAGCGCTTGAAGGGGCCGTCGAGATAAAAGACGTCGATAGCGTTGGTCGCGGGCATCAAGACGACACGCGTCGTGAAGGTCTCTTTGATGGCCTTGTATCCAACGCTCATTATTGCGGTCAGCTCTTCCCCGCCGTCGCGCGAAAGCCGCGATAGCACACTCAGGCCTGTGCAGAGCGGTAAAAACTCCGGATACATTTCCACGTCAGCTGCGATGGCGTACATTTGTGCCGGCGTGAACGGGACGCGGCGCTGGGTCTTGAATTGCGGCACGCGGTTGTCACCGCCCAACGATGCGCGCGATGAGGATGACCAAGACCGCGCCGATGGTGGAGATCAGAACCTGGGTGCCGTAGGGCACCATTTCGGTGTAGGCCGTCACGCTCGCTGGCAACTGCAGAATTCCCGCCTGCACCAGGAAGTAGGCCAGAAACGCGCCGATGATGCCAACGAAGAGATTGCGGATCAAGCCACCGCCGCCCAACAGCAAGCCCGCGAGCCATCCCGCGATCAATCCGTTCAAGGCGATGCCTATGTAGAGCCAGTAGGGTTGGAGATCGGGCATAGCAGCATTGCTCCGGCGTGTTGTTGTACGACTGCGGGATAGTCTCTTAGAAAATCATCCGCGCTAAAATCACGACAATGATCGCACCGATGGTGGATGTTACGATTTGAGATCCGAGCGGATTGGAAATACCGAGATTGATGCCCAGCGCTCTCAATAGGTATCCGCCCACAAAGGCTCCAATCACGCCTGAAACCAGGTATTGCAGAATGCCCCCACCGCCGACGACAACAGACGCAAGGAAGCCGGCAACGATACCAACGAGAGCGAAGACGAGAAGCGCGCGCGTATTATCATCCATGAATCTGGTCTCCTGACAGCTGAGCGTCAGTGCACTTTAAAGCGATCACAACAAACCGCAATCTTTCGCTGCACCTAGTTTGCCGTGCTGGCCATTTCAAAGCCGGTCTCAGACGTGGCAGCGCGCACCAAGGTAGTGGCCCAACAACCTATTGTAGTTATCGGCTTCGGCCCGCTGGGAATCGCTCAACTTGCCGCCACTACTCGCTTTTTCAACGAGATTGGGTACGCCGCGTGAATCAAGCCGGTTGAGTTCGCTGCGGATTGATTGGCAGGACTGTCCCATGGGCAGCGACTTCGCGCCCGGATCGCCGCCGCCGGCAGCACCGCCGCAGCCAGAAAGCCCGGCAGCCAATGCCAACACACAACTAAGACCGATGAAATACCGCATCTTTATTCCATTCTCTCGTCTTGGCCGGGTTGCCTGTCGAAGCATTGCACTTCTAAGCTTTGGCTCTGCCTGCAAAACTCAATAAGACCAAATCAATGCTGTCTGTTGACCATAGTCAAAAAACAATCGCAACCCCTGATGGCGCTGGTGTGGCTGCTTGGCACCAGCGAGAAAGGATCAGCGCTGCGTCGCGTCCACGCATCGCCAATATTTGGCCGCAATACCGGCCATGCCACCTGTGCATTGCGCACCGGCACAGCCTAAAGCGTTCTTACTGCGCGGCACCTTGAACAGCTGCTTTGACGGCTGTCTTCACGGTCTCTTGTGCCGGTTGTGCTGCCGCACCCTGCGCAATGGGCGCAACCTGAGCAGATGCCGCGTTCGCAGTTGTTGTGGCAGAGGTTGCAGCTGGCGCTGTTTGTGCTGTCTTAGCGGCCGGGATCTTCGGACCGCACTTCATTTGGAAATCGGCGTTGGCTTTATTCAATTCAGACTGCTTTGCGAGAGTTGCACGCTTCACCTGAACATTTGCGCCTTTGCCGGTCGCAGCCTTTTCAAGCCGCTCGGCAGAGCCATCCTTGCGCAGCGTCTCAATCTGGCTTGCGAGCGATACACAGGCAGGATCGACCTTTGCGGCCTGCTGAGCGGCCACCTTTTCCGGCGCGATGCCAGCTGTCGATAGGGTCGAGTTGTTGGCGCAGCCAGCGCCGAGCGCGCCGGCCATAACGGCAGCAGCGAATGATTTTGTAAAACGCGATGTCATCGTACGTCCCCCGAGGAAGCGAATTTTCGAACGAACGCACACAGCCTGGGTACGAGGCTTAGCGATGCGACACTGGGGGAGACAAGAGCATAGACCCCGTTCATCCACTTTCAAAGCGGCAATCGATTCGAGTTGCTGTGGAAATTCGGATTATGATGCGCGGGTGCAACAGGGGAAGAAGGTGGCAGTAGGCAATCGGTCCTTGATGCGGTAACTGCCGTTAGACAAATTCACTCTCCGCTTGCCGCTTGCCGCTTGCCGAGTGCCTTGCCTAGTGCTTCGTCCTCCCGCGAATTTTGCCCTCTGGGCCGCTGCTTGAAGGACTGCCAGCGACGACAATGCCAGCCGTCGTAAAGGCCTTGCGCACGACCGCTTCGGCCTCCGTCTCCGACATATGCCCCTGCAGCGCCGCCGCCTTGGCAATATGGGCACTGACTTCGGATAACAAACGGCCCCAATCCTCTACCCGGTCTCCGAACGCGCCGGCATTGAGAGAAACCATGAGCGAGCCATCGGCGATCCAGGCGCGGATCAACTCAACGGCCTGATCGGCCTTGGGAACATCGTCGGGGATTTCGAGTTCGGCGGGGGGATCTTTGGGTGGCTGCTTGCTCACGGGCGGTTCCTCTGGTGCTTGGCGGTATCGCGCTGGGATTGCCGGCGGCCGAGCCAGCGCAGGACCGCCCTCATGGCTTCCCGCAGAGCAAGAAATGGGAGTGCTGCTAGCCAAATGCAACAGAAAGGCAGCGCGAGCGGGTGCCCGAAATTGACCCGCACCTTGACTGCGTGGCTATTTGCCGAAGTTATCCGCGCCGGGCCCTCGAGCCAGAGAAGTCCCGCGCAAACCTCTTCGACGACGACGGATGCGTCGCCTGCCAGCCGCCGCCACGAGCGCCGGGGCAGTTTTGATCGCGGCGTTGCAGCCGTCGATGCCGATACGATCATGGCGGTGACTTGCCCGCCAATCTGACCATCGCCGGAATGGACCGCCATCGCACGCTACCTCACTGCAAGTCGAGGGGAGAAATGTCGCCCACGGAGCGTCTCCGTGCAACACAATTCCCGGTGAAAGCGGAGAAAGGGCGCTCTGCATACTTAACGGGACAACAAGCAGTATCCAGATTTCAGCGGTCCGCGACGAGCTGATCTTGGGGGCGCACATAACCCAATACGTCGCGCGCGATTTCTTCGACGAGATCCGGATTTGCAAGTTCCGGCGCCAACAGCGCCACGTCGCGCTCGAGTTTGGAGCGGACGGCCTCGAGGCTCTTGATCTCAAACTCCAGCAAGCTGGCGCGTTCGATCAACTGATTGCGAGCCGCGAGGCCGTGCCGTCCACGAAGCGCATGATAGGCGAAGTACGCACTCGAACTTAGGCAGGCAAGCAACACCAGCACCTGCCGCACGCGAATGCGGGGCTTTAAACGGCGATCATGCGAAGGGAAACTCAACACTGGATTTCCGGCTCTCCACGAAGGAATTGGAGGACCAATGGACTATGAGCCCGGCCGCCTTAAGAGCGAGTAAAACACTGTTCGATTATTTGTGGGATTGATATGCGCGCGGGTTAACGTGCATTAGGTTATGGTAGTACGCCTGCGTACCGTGGAGATTTTCGAATGAGCTTGGTTCATGAGGGCGGAGCGTATTGCGCCGAACCTCGCATTCGGGACGTGCCACATGCACCAAATCAAATACCGGCGCTTGCCTCCATGCGGCGCTTTACGGCCCGCACAAGTGCAGGGTGCGCACCTAATGACGCGCTACGCACCGCCGCGCCCTCACGGCCCGAAGCGCCTCAGCCCTTGCCGGCCTTTTTCACAAATCCGTCAAGCACGACTTTATCGCCGCCCGTGAACGCGATCGAGAGCTGTTCGTCGGCGATTGCTGTCACTTTGCCATCGCCGAAAATCGGATGGGTGACTTTGTTGCCAACTTCAAAGGAGCTGACATAGGGAATGGGCTCGGGCGGGGGAGCAGGAACTTTTTTGGCGCGCGGGGCTTTCTTGGCGGCAGGTTTTGCGCCTGCCTTGGCTGCGGCCGGTTTTGATGCGGTTTTGCCAGCGGGTTTTGCCGCCTTCGCTGCGGGCGCGGCCTTCTTTGTCGTTGTCGCCATGTCTGACCTACCTTCTTGTTGGTGCGACGTGTAGCACATTTACGGCCGGAACTGTTGCGGCGCTTTCGCGGTTGATCCGTGGTGGTTAGCGAGGATGTCGGGTTGCAGGCGCACCGCACGGCGGCCTCCCATACCGCTGCGCCAGCCGTATCGTGCTTGAATTAACCAAATCACGTAAGGCCGGGTGCACTCACTAGGTACGCTAGATGTTATTGCGGCCCGGAAGCCGCCGGGCGCGCTCTTCCGTCTTGGCCTCAAGGCCTTTGAGGCAGGCGCGCTGCGCGTCGCGCTGGGCCAATGCGATGAGCTTGGGATCGGCCTTGGCGGCGAAGTCGGACGACGGATCGCTGGGGCTGAACAAGCGCCTCACACTGCAATAAGTGCTGGCCAGGCCGTCGGCGATCTCAGCCTGAAGATACATCAAAGGTGCCCACTCTGACTCATGTTCTGCGCACCCTGAGATGATTTGCGCGGCCATCAGGATCGAAGCCAAATTCCGCGATGGAGATGGCCTGCGCCCGTGACGCGGCTCCTTCTCCATCGTTCCATTCCCCCAGTCCACGTGCGCTTCCTTTCTGTCTAAGGCTCGCGCCGCGCCGGACGGCGCATAGCGAGTTCAAAGGCGCGGCGGTACCAGCGGCGCGCAAGTGCTGGGTCGCCTTTGGCTTTCACTCCCGCCTTTGCCAGACTTACCGGATCGAAGGTGTTTCCCAGCGCCAGGGCCGCTTCCGGCAAACCGCTTTCAAATGATTTGGCAAAGGCTGCACGGGCGGCCGTTAGGTCTCCCTTGGCGAAATGCGCTTGCCCTTCGATTAAATCCGCATTGCGCGTTTGGTTGACGCGCGGCGCGACTGGCCGTGGTTGCTCGGGAAGATTGGTTTGCAAGGCAGGCGGTGGCTGCACCATCGCGATGCTTCCATCTCGCACCGCGACGGGTTCCGGTCCGGGCAGCAGAGGCGCTGGCGCGGGTGCTGCCGCCCCACGAGCTTCGACAATTGGCGTTGGCGCAGGACTGAGCGGCGCAGGCGGGGGCAATGCGGCTGCCGGATGACTAGGCATTTCGGGCGGCAGTATGGAAGCACCTGGCGAAGCCGTCGAAACCGGACGGGATGCAACTGCGTCCGGGAGCGTGTGCTGCGAAGCGTCGATCTGCGGGGCGGCTTCGATTGGCAGCGAATAATGGACGCGATTGGGTCCGGCTGCGGGCGGCACCGGCATTGTCCTCAGCACAAGTAGCGCGACGGCGGCGCCGCCGAGTACAACCAACAGCGCGTAACGGCGCGGGCCATTCGTGCCCGCAATTCGCTCTTGGCTTAAATCGGCTACAGTTGAAAGGCGTTCACTCGTGCTGGACGCCCCGGCCAGTTCCGGAGATGGCACGCGCCGGCCATAGGCGGTGCCGAACCAAGCGAGCGTCTCGGCATTTGCCTTGGCGTTTAAATCAAGAGCGGCAGGAATACGCGCCGGATGAGCCGGAACCAGCATCAGAGACCTCGACACACAAACTGACTTCGGGTCCCGCAACACGTTGAAGCGTTACAAGCCTAAAGTGACACGAGTGTGCTGAAATCGGGCCTTTTCAGTGTAACGTCAGGGGGCGGATTGAGTACAAGGGGTGAGCGCCTTGGATCTTCCCGGCGCGGGCACAAAGACGACAACTGGTACTTGCCGTCATGGCCGCCGAAGGGCTTTCACGCTCGCAATCGATGTCTCCAACTCCTGCGTGAGCCATTGGCGGAACGCCTCCGCAGCTTTGTTTTTTTTCGTACCCCTGCCCCAGACAAGGTAATAGGCTTGATGACGGATGGAGATATCGAAGGGACGAACCAACCGCTTGGCGACAAGCGCGTCTGCGGCGGTTACTTGGTCTGCAAGCGCGAACCCCTGCCCCGCTTCAGCGGCGGCAATGGCCAAATGGCCTTTCAGCGTTGGCCCCGACGGCGAGATTTTGCCAGCTATTCCCGCCGCTGAAAGCCAGTCCAGCCAATGCTGTTTGGTGTCTTCTTGAAGCAGGATTGTTTTGGCTAGATCACCTGGAGACCGGATTTGGCTTTTCTTTAGCAAGCTTGGACTGCACACTGGCGTGATTTCGGAATCGATCAGCTTCAATGCCTCTACATCGCGCCATTCTCCAAGGCCATAGCGAATGCCAAGATCTGCTTCATTCTTCGTGAAATCAACGAGCCTGTTGGTTGGGTCCAGCACCAGATCGATCTCGGGATACTTGGATGTGAAACCGCCAAGGCGCGGGACCAGCCACAGCGCGGCGAACGGCACTTCCGAACTTATGACGAGTTGGCTGCGGCTACGCGGCGCGGCGAAACGGCCAGTTGCTTCAACGAGTAGATCGAAGGCGGGCGTCAGGTCACTGGCGTAGGCTTCGCCGTCATCCGTCAACTCAACGCCGCGCCCCGTGCGATGAAACAATTTTTTGCCCAGCCAGGCTTCAAGTTCCCGAATGTGCCGGCTGACAGCGGCGTGCGACACGTTCAGTTCGGCCGCAGCCAATGACAAGCTAACGTGCCGCGCCGCAGATTCGAACGCTCGCAATGCGTTGAGTGATGGAAGCCGCCTTGCCATGGCGCATGTAACAAAAGCTGACGTGCCGTGTAAAGCATCGGCGTTTGTCTATGCGCTCTCACGCGCGCATCGTTCCTCCAAGCAAGTCATGCACCGCCATGGAGGATCATCATGATGCTGTTCATAGAAGCATTGGTCGAGTTGATCGAAAAGATGCTTTATCCAAATCCAAGCCCCAAAGGTCGGGAAGACAAACGCCGCACCGCATTTAAGCCACGGCGCTTCTGAGAATGCTGCGTCCCGCATAGCGCGCAACACCGCCGAGTTCGCCTTCGATGCGGATCAGCTGGTTGTATTTGGCGAGGCGATCCGAGCGCGAGAGCGAGCCGGTTTTGATCTGGCCGCAGTTGGTCGCGACCGCGAGATCGGCAATGGTTGAGTCTTCCGTTTCGCCCGAGCGATGCGACATGACGGCGGTGTAGCCGGCGCGCTGGGCCATGGAGACGGCGTCGAGCGTTTCGGTGAGCGTGCCGATCTGGTTGACTTTGACGAGGATCGAATTCGCGGTTCCGGTCTTGATGCCTTGGCTCAGGCGCTCGGTATTGGTGACGAAGAGATCGTCGCCAACGAGCTGGCACGTTTTTCCGAGCGTCTCGGTCAGAAGTTTCCACCCGGCCCAGTCGTCTTCGCCCATGCCGTCTTCAATCGAGATGATGGGAAATCGCGAGACGAGGTCTTCCAGGTACTTGACGTTGTCGGCGCTGGACAAGGACTTGCCCTCGCCCGCGAGTTCGTACTTGCCGTTTTTGTAGTATTCGGTCGCGGCGCAATCGAGCGCCAGCATGACGTCGCTGCCCGGTTTGTATCCGGCCTTTTCGATCGCGCTCATGATGAAGGTCAGCGCTTCGTCGGCGCTCTTCAAGTTTGGTGCGAAACCGCCCTCGTCGCCGATGCCGGTGTTGTGGCCAGCGTCTTTCAGGTTTTTCTTCAACGTGTGGAAGATTTCCGCGCCCATGCGGATGGCGTCGCTCACCGTTTCAGCGGCGACCGGCATGATCATGAATTCCTGGATGTCGATCGGGTTATCCGCGTGCGCGCCGCCGTTGATGATGTTCATCATGGGCACGGGGAGAACGTGCGCGGTCGCGCCGCCGACGTAGCGGTAGAGCGGAAGGCCGCTTGCTTCAGCAGCGGCTTTGGCGGCGGCGAGCGAGACGCCGAGAATGGCATTGGCGCCGAGTCGCGACTTGTTCTTGGTGCCGTCGAGCTGGATCATGGCGGCGTCGAGCCCGCGCTGGTCTTCCGCGTCCATACCGGCAAGCGCGTCGTAGATTTCGCCGTTGACGCACTCGACGGCCTTCAGCACGCCCTTGCCCATATATCGGGCCTTGTCGCCGTCTCTGAGTTCATTGGCTTCGTGCGCGCCGGTTGAGGCGCCTGACGGCACCGCCGCGCGGCCCTTGGCACCGTCTTCAAGTACCACATCGACTTCAACCGTCGGGTTGCCGCGGCTATCCAGGATTTCGCGGGCGATGATATCGACGATGGCGGTCATGGGAGGTCCTTCAGGGGATCAAGTGTTGCAGAGCCGGGCTGGCTCGTGGAATAGAATGGGGGTGGTTGTAACCCTGATCGCCATGGGTTGAAAGTCTCGGCGGGCAGTCCGGGCCTACCCTGCGGGGCGGCAAATTGGGCATTGGAGGGACGAATGAGCGATCCGAAGCTGTATCAGGGTGGTTGTCACTGCGGAAAGGTGCGCTACGAGGTCAAGACGGGCCTGGAGCCGGTCATCAGCTGTAATTGTTCGATCTGCAGCAAAAGCGGATATTGGCTGACGTTCGTGGCTGAGAGCGATTTCAAGTTGCTTTCAGGCGGCGACAATCTTGCCGACTATCAGTTCAACAAGAAGCACATTCATCACGTCTTCTGCAAAACCTGCGGCGTGCGCTCGTTTGCCAAGGGGACCTCGCCCGACGGCGTCACAATGATTGCGGTCAATGTGCGCTGCCTCGACGACGTCGATCTCTCAACCATCAACCCGCGCCGTTCGACGGAAAGAGCCTTTGATTGATGCGTGACGCTTCAGCCCTCGTGCTCTTTTCCGGCGGACAGGATTCGGCCGTGTGCCTGGCGTGGGCGCTCGAGCGCTTTGAGCATGTTGAGACGGTGGGTTTTGATTACGGGCAGCGGCACAGCGTCGAGCTTGAGGCGCGTCAGCGTGTGCTCGCAAAATTGCGGGCTGGATTTCCGAATTGGGCGGCCAAGCTCGGTGACGATCACATGCTCGCGTTGCCAGCACTTAGCGCGATCAGCGATACGGCACTGACGCGCGAGAGCGGAGATCGACGTATCGGCGAGCGGGGCTGCCGACGACGTTCGTGCCGGGCCGCAATCTGCTGTTTTTCACTTATGCGGCGGCGCTGGGCTACCGGCGCGGGATTTCAACGCTCATTGGTGGCATGTGCGAGACGGATTATTCCGGCTATCCCGATTGCCGCAACGAGACCTTGCAGACGTTGGCGAAGGCCCTCTCCCTCGGCCTCGATAAGCCAGTCTCGATTGAGACGCCGCTGATGTACGTCGATAAGGCCGGCACCTGGGCGCTGGCCGAAAAGCTGGGCGGCGCCGCCTTCGTCGATCTCATCATCGAGGATACGCACACCTGCTACCTCGGCGACAGGACGCACCGCCACCCCTGGGGCTATGGCTGCGGGCAATGCCCGGCGTGTGATCTGCGCGCCAAGGGGTGGGAGAAGTGGCGCGGGGAAGCTCCGCGCTCAATCCACCACAAAAAAATCCGCAACGGGAATTTCGAGGCCGGGGGGATCGAGGCGGAGAGTGCCTTCGGCGATTGAAGACATTTCAAAATTTGTTTCCGATATGCGCCGGTGATGCATGATGACTTGCTTAGCAACATTCACTAGCAGAACGTGCTGAACACTCGGCAGGCTCGTGTATCCCTGCAGTTTAAAGCCCGCATCGTATTTGTGGATTGAGGTTGAGCCAACCTCTATGATGATGACGGGGTTCGCGATCTCGACATCTTTGGGTTCAACTCTTGGTCCAGCATAGACCAGAGCATCCGGCTCGAAAGCTGTATCTTTTGTTATTCGCACGGTAGCTCCGTCCGGAACAGCGAAATAGTCAATGCCCGCACGCTTGATAGCAGCCTTCAGCGCAACAACGGCCGCGAACTTAGCATCTGCATGCCCGACTGTTTCTGGCGACATTTGGCGGACCACCCCATCAATCAGCTCATACCGTCCCGGGTGTCCCTCGGCCCAGGCTAGGTACTCGTCCACCGTCATACGTTTTGGCGCTTGGATGTTCATGGGTTCATCCTAGCAGAACCCGGCCGAAACTTCAAAAATGCAATTGCTGCAGGCATTTACGCAAGCTTCTGCCCCTCACCCTAACCCTCTCCCCACGCCAAGCGAAGGGGCGTGGGGAGAGGGGATTGGCCCCCTGTTCCCCCCGGAACTGCGGGTGGGTTGGGCGCGCGGTATCAAACCCATACCCAAGCGGTATTTCAGTTTGAACCTTTGACCCCCGATACAGCGACAAACCCTCAACCACCCAAACCCCAAGGCCCACGGCGATGATGAATAAGATCAACAGCTCGAAAATCCAGGCGGTGAATTTCATCGCTGGTTTCGCGTTGCTGGTCATGCTCTTCCCCCACGGCGACAAGCTCCCAGAAAAGCCCGCCGGCGTGCGCACCTCGATCGAAATGATCGCCAACAAAGTGTCGTTGAAAGCTTTCTCAGTTGAGATCGCGGCGGCCTGAACTAAACCCCCAACTTAAACGGATTGAAATCGGTATCCCGGTCGAAGTGATCGAGGTTTTCGGCGCGCTTTAAGGCGGCGACGATGCGCGCTGTCAGAGGCAAAAACGCGACCTCGACCAGCGTCTTGGTGATGAACTGCGAAACGACGAGCGTCATCACGAGGTCATTCGGCATGATGCCCGAGTTCCAAAAAGCGAGCGGATAGAAAATGGCGCTGTCGATGGCTTCACCCGCAACGGTCGACGCGACGAAGCGCGTCTTCATGTTGCGGCCCTCGCTTGCAATCTTCATCTTAGCAAGCACGAAGGAATTGACGAACTCGCCGCAGAAATAGGCGAGCATGGACGCGCCGGCGATGCGCCAGGTATTGCCGAAAGCGATTTCATACACTTTCTGATTGGGCCACGATGGCGCAGGCGGCAATGCGACAACGACGGAAGCCATGATTGCTGCAAAAACCAGCGCCGCAAATCCGGTCCAGATGACGCGGCGGGCGCGGTCGTAGCCGTAAACTTCGGTCAGGATGTCGCCGAAGATGTAGGAGACTGGGAAAAACAGCACGCCCGCGCCAAAAGTCACCGCGCCGACGAACGGCAGATCGAGCGTCGCAGCTTTCGCCGGGCCGATGAGGTTGGAACACACGAGCACGACAACGAACGCCACCATAACGAGGTCGAAGTAGCGGGTGGTGCGCACGGTGTCTGACCCTCCGGGTCTGACACTAGTTTGAGCGTTTCGGCGCGCGTCATCCATTCTGAATTTCCCTTGCCCGCCCAGTGCAACGGTGTCAGACCCCCTGTACTTGCCCGCCTTCGGCGGGACGGGTCAGACACCAGGAAGCACCATGTACCACGTAAAAGAAATCTTCTACACGCTCCAGGGCGAAGGTGCGAACGCGGGAACGCCAGCGGTCTTCTGCCGGTTCGCGGGCTGCAATCTATGGACGGGCCGCGAAGAAGACCGCGCGATAGCCATCTGCCAATTCTGCGATACGGAATTTGTGGGAACGGATGGCGAAGGCGGCGGAAAATTCGACAACGCGGATGACTTGGCAAAGGCCTGCCGCAAAGCCTGCACGGCAACCGCGACCGCCCCAACGCTTATTGTGCTGACCGGTGGCGAACCCATGCTGCAAGTCGATCACGCGTTGATCGATGCCTTGCACGCGCGCGGATTTTCGGTCGCGATTGAAACCAACGGCACACTTCCGGTGCTCGACTCCATCGATTGGATCTGCGTTAGCCCGAAGGCAGGCACTGAAATTAAGCAAACCTATGGGGATGAGTTGAAACTGGTTTTCCCGCAGCCCGCGCTGATGCCGGAGCTGTGCGAGGGGCTCGACTTCGAGCACCGCTTTCTGCAGCCGATGGATGGCCCAGCGCGCGAAGCGAATACGGCGGCGGCGATTGATTACTGCAAGGGCAACCCGCCTTGGCGGCTTTCGGTTCAGACCCACAAGGTGGTGGGGATTAGGTAGGCGGCAATCGGCATTCGGCAATAGGCAATCGGGACGAAAAGCGACAGTTTATCTCACTCCGGTTGCCGGTTGCCGATTGCCTATTGCCTACTGCCCTTCCTTTCCCCTATTCCCTCCCCCATGCGCATCTACAAAGATTTCAAATTCGAGGCTGCCCATTTCCTGCCCTCAGCGGCACCGGGAACGGCCAACGCGCGCATCCACGGCCATTCGTTTCGCGCCCGCGTTACAATCGATGGCGAGCCCGATCCCGAGACCGGCTACGTCTTTCACTTCGATGACCTGACGGCGGCGATCGCGGACACCGAAGCAGCGCTCGATCATCGTATGTTGAACGACGTTGAGGGGCTTTCCGCGCCGACGTTGGAACGCATCGCGATTTGGATTTGGAACCGGCTTGCCAACCGCGTGCCGGGCTTGGCCGAAATCCACGTCAGCCGCGATAGTTGCGGCGAAGGTTGTGTCTATACCGGTCCTGCGCGGCCAATGCGTCTCGCAGCGGAGTAAACGAGCATGGCGAAATCACCGCCGAAAGTTTCGCAGCTTGGCAAGCAGACCGCCCTTCCTCGGAGCCCGGACGAGGCAACGCTTGAACGCGTGCCGAACCCGCATTCCGATACGCACTACGCCGCGCGCTTCACGCAGCCAGAATTTACTTCTCTTTGCCCTGTGACAGGACAGCCAGACTTTGCGCATCTCGTCATCGACTACGTTCCGGATAAGTGGCTGGTCGAAAGCAAATCTTTGAAGCTCTATCTCGCGTCGTTCCGCAATCACGGCGCGTTCCATGAAGACTGCACGGTTGCCATCGGCAAACGCGTCGCCGAATTGCTCAAACCGCACTATCTGCGCATCGGCGGATATTGGTATCCGCGCGGTGGCATGCCGATTGATGTCTTCTGGCAGACGGGATCGTTGCCGAAAGACGTTTGGCTCCCCGATCAAGGCGTCGCGTCTTATCGCGGGCGCGGCTGAGGTAATTTATCGAAAAAATGCGTCCCGCGACGGATAATGCTTAAGGCGCCCGTTCTCCTATGTACCTGCGTATGACCGCAGCGAGACTCTCAGCTTCTAGGAGAACACGATGAAATTGATAATTGCAGCACTTGCAGGCCTTCTTGCTGTTGCCGGTGCAGGCACAGGCGCAAGCGCCGCCCCCGCATTCGGCTCGGCGAAGTTCGCACAGTCCGGCGAAACACTGGTACAGAAAACGCACGGCATCCACCGCACATGCCAAGCTGGCCGCTGGGGCTGGCACCGCAGCTATCGTTGGTCGCGCGTATCGTGCACGCCATCTTGGCGGTTGAACAGGTACCGGCATGACAATCACCGCTTCTACAAGAAGAAATGGAATCGCCATCACTAATGCATCGCGCGTCTCTCACATCGTAGGAGCCGCCGGAGTTTCTAGATCAACATAACATCACGATTGAACGGGCCGGAGCCAAAGCTCCGGCCCAAAGTTTTTGACATAGATGAGCCTAGCTGTGGGTGATAACCATGCCGTCATAAGCGGGTTCAATGCCATCCGGCAATTCGCGGCGCAGCGCTTCGTAATCGAGATCGCTGGTCATGTGGGTCAGCACGGCGCGCTTCGGTTTTAACCGGGCAATCCACTTCAGCGCTTGCTTCACATTGAAGTGGCTCTCGTGCGGTAAGTGGCGCAAGGCGTCGACAACCCAGACATCAAGACCTTTGAGCAACGCGGCGGACGCTTCGCTCAAGTCCGAAATATCGGGCGAATACGCCAGATTTGAAAACCTATACCCAAGGGACGTGATGTCGCCGTGTGTTTGCGGAATGGGCAGAGCGGTGATCGCTCCCCCTGCCCCATTAATGGTGGTGGGCGACACGCCGTCGATATCGTGGGCGTTCAGGATAGGCGTGTAATTCGATCCTTCGGGTGTTTTGAAGCAATAAGCGAAGCGCGACTTGAGACTGTCGCCGGTTTGCGCATCAAAGTAGACGTCAACACGCTTCTTCATCGCGTAGGCGACCATGCGCAGATCGTCGATGCCGTGCGTGTGGTCCGCGTGGTCGTGCGTATAAATCACGCCGTCGAGCGCCATGAGGCGGATCGCCAGGATCTGCTCGCGGAAATCGGGCGACGTGTCGATCATGACGGCGGTTTGACCTGACGGCGAAATGCGCTCAACGAGTGCCGAACAGCGCGTCCTGCGGTTTTTGGGGTTCGAAGAATCGCACTGACCCCAGTTCATGCCAATGCGCGGCACGCCGCCCGACGATCCGCAGCCGAGGATTGTGAAGCGGTAGGTCATGTTTCCCCTCCCCCTTGCGCCGAAGGCGTGCCTCCGGCGCGACGTGGGGAGGGGTTAGGGGTGGGGGGAATTCCGATTCTTGGCTTTTGGGAGTCCCCCCTCCCCTGCCCTCCCCCACAAGGGGGGAGGGAGGTGCTGGCCGTTTCGCTTTGGTGAACAGTCGAAAAAAGTTTTCAGTCGTGGCGTGCGCGATGTCGTCGACGGGGAGGCCTTTAACAGCGGCGAGCGCGGCGGCGGTGTGCACGACGTGGGCCGGTTCGCACATCCTGCCGCGAAACGGTTCCGGCGCCAGAAACGGCGCATCCGTTTCAACAAACAATCTGTCGAGCGGCACGTCGCGGGCAATGTCGCGCAGGGCATCCGACTTCTTGAAGCTGATGACGCCTGAGAACGACACGTAGAGCCCGAGATCCAACGCGCCCATGGCGAGATCGCGCCCGCCCGTGAAGCAATGAAGGATGGCCGGAAATGGCCCCTTTGCGTGTTCGTCTTTAAGAATGGCGAGCGTATCGGCATCGGCGTCGCGCGTGTGAATTTCGAGTGGCAAGCCTGTCTCGCGCGCGGCGGCGATGTGATTGCGGAAGCCTTCGGCCTGACCGGTGGGAGACGAATGTTTATAGAAGTAGTCGAGGCCCGCTTCACCGATGGAAACAATTTTCGGGTGCTTCGATAAGCGCACGATTTCGCTGACCGGGATGTCGAGTTCTTCGTCCGCCTGATGCGGGTGCGTACCAACGGAGCCGTAGACATTGTCGTAGCGTTCGATGACGGCCTTGATCTCGTCAAAGCGCCGGATGCGCGTCGAGATATCGACGAGGACGCTAACGCCTGCCGCCTGCGCACGCGCAACGACGCCGTCGAGATCGTCTTTGAACTCGTGGCGGTCGATATGGCAGTGGTGATCGACGAGCATCAAGATGGCTTGCCTTGGTCTTTTGCTTTCTGCGACTTCTCGCGTTCGGCCGCGCGCTTGGCTTCTTTCGCGGCCTTGGCTTGCGCCTGCGCTTCGGCCGATGAGCCGGCGGGCTTCTCGGCTTCTTCAGGATCGACGTAACGCGGGAATACACCCTGTGGCTCTGGGATTGCCGTTCCTCCAAGCAGACGCCCCGCCTTGCCGAGAAACGAGAACGCGCGCTTGTCCGAAGGAACGGCCAGGAAGTCGAGCAGCTTTGCCGCGCTCTCCGGCGTCACAGGCTGGATGAGAATGGCGAATTGGCGCACGATCTCAGCTGTCACATAGAGAATGGTCTCCATGCGCTTGGGATCGGTTTTCTTTTTGGCCCAAGGCTCTTCGGCTGCGAAGTATTGGTTGGCATCAGATATGACGTTCCAAACTGCGTCCAGATATTTGGTGACCGCCTGTTTGTTCATCTCGCCGCGGGCCTGGGCGTAGATCGCATCGGCGCTCGCAAGAATTGCATTGTCCGCGTCCGAAAACGCGCCCGGCTCCGGGAGTTTGCCATCGCAATTTTTGAAGATCATCGACAACGAGCGTTGCGCCAGGTTGCCGAGGTTGTTGGCGAGATCGGCGTTGATGCGGTTGGCAATGGCTTCGGGCGAATAGTTGCCGTCTTGCCCGAACATGACTTCACGCAAGAAGAAATAGCGGACCTGCTCGCGCCCGTAGGCTTTGACCAGATCGAACGGGTCGACGACGTTGCCGACCGACTTCGACATCTTCTCGCCTTTGCTCAAGACAAAGCCGTGACTGAAAATGCGCTTGGGCAAAGGCAGCCCAGCGCTCATGAGAAAGGCCGGCCAATAGATGGCGTGAAAGCGCACGATATCCTTGCCGATGACGTGGACGTCCGCTGGCCAGAACTCCTTGCGTGGGTTCTCACCTTGGTTGAGCAATCCCGTTGCCGTGACGTAATTTGTCAGCGCATCGACCCAGACATACATGACGTGCCCGGGCGCATCTGGAACGGGAATGCCCCAATCGAGCGTCGAGCGCGAGATCGACAAATCTTCGAGACCCATTTTGACGAACGAGACAACTTCGTTACGCCTTTCGGGCGGCAAAATGAAATCCGGGTTCGCTTCGTAGTGCGCAAGGAGCTTGTCTTGATACGCGGAGAGGCGGAAGAAGAATGTTTCTTCCTCGGTCCAAGTGACTTCCGTGCCCGTCGGCGTTGCGAAGCGCTTGCCGTCGCGGACTTCGGTTTCGCTTTCCTTGTAATACGTCTCGTCGCGCACCGAGTACCAGCCGCCATAGTTCTTCTTGAAGATGTCGCCGTTGTTGGCTGCTGCCATGTGCCGCCAGATTTCCGCGCACGCCTCATAGTGGCGCGGTTCAGTCGTGCGGATAAAATCATCGTTGGAGAGGCCCAGAAGTTGCGCCATCTCGATGAAGCGTGCGGAATTCTTGTCGGCGAGCGCGCGCGGAGTGAGCCCTTCCTTCTCGGCAGTCTGCTTCATTTTCAGACCGTGCTCATCGGTGCCGGTCAAAAACAGCACGTCTTTGCCGTCCAAGCGCTCGAAGCGCGCAATGGCATCTGTCGCGATGGCCTCATACGCGTGCCCGATATGCGGCACGCCGTTGGGATAGGAAATGGCCGTCGTGATGTAAAATTTCTCAGTCACACCTAGATCCTTAATTCGCGCGTCAACTGCGCGCCGCCGCTTCGAGCTTTGACAAGCTGTCGAGGATGAGCGACTTGCGATCAAGGTTGAGCGCATCCGCCTCCGCCTTGTCGCGGGCCAGTGTTTCCCACAGTTGGGCAAACGTGGCAAGCCGGGCGTCTCCCATGATGCGGTTTGAAAGCGCGACGTCAGACCGCTCGCCCTCTTGAGCGGCACCGGCCCTAACGAGACGGCTGAGGAAACTCAATAGTAGATCGTAAAACAGCTCGAACTTCTGTTCTTGCGCGGCAGGCTGCAACTCATCGGCAAGGGCGTGGGCGGCCTTTAAATCAAGGATTGGCAGACCTTCAAACACCTTGGCGATTTTTGCTTGCAGCGCTAATCCGCCCCCCTCCGCCATCGCCAGCAACCGGCGCGGGCTGCCGCCTGCAAACGGCGCGAGGGCTTGGAAATCGGAGGGTGATAGCGGTGGCTTTGCGGCGGCCTCAAGCGCGCCGCGCACGGCCTTCATGAGATCGTCGGGCCCGAGCGGCGCCAGCGCAAGGGAGCGGCAGCGCGAACGGATTGTCGGCAATAATCGCCCCGGGGCCGACGAGATAATGAGAAAGATAGTTTTGGCGGGCGGTTCCTCCAAGGACTTCAGCAGTGCGTTGGCGGCGTTGACGTTCAACTCGTCGGCACTATCGACAATGACTACGCGCCAGCCTTGCAACTCAGCACTTAGGGAAAGGAAATTTCTCAGACGGCGCACGTCATCGACCGAAATCATTGACGAGAACCGCTTGGCCTTTTGATCGTAGCCGCGGCGTATGACCAATAACCCTGGATGCGAAAGCGCAGTGACTTGGCGGTATGCGGGAGAGTTCGCTTCGATGTGGAGACTTCCGCCGAAGGGATCGCGATCTTCCGGGCGCGCCAGTGCCGCACGCGCTACGCGATAGCTCAGCGTCGCTTTGCCGATTCCTTCGGTGCCCGAAAGCAACCAAGCGTGATGGATCTTTTCAGAGCTGAGCGCCGCCGCGAAAATGTTTTCGGCCGCCTGATGCCCATAAAGGACAGTTGTTTCGCGTGGATGAGGCACGCCCTCGAGCTTGTCCGCTTCCGGCAAAGCTTCGTTGTTGGTCAATGCCGGGGCGCGGGCCACTTAAAGCACCTTCGAGAGCAGCCGTTCGCTGACCGCCTGCCACACGGCCGTTTCGACGCTTTGTTGCGTCATACTGCCGTCGATCAGCATGCAGCGCTTGGGCTCGGCTTCGGCGATTTCAAGAAAACCTTTCCGCAGCACCACGTGCGTTTCGATACGTTCGGCATCGTAGCGCGAGAGCGTACCGCGCGAATTAGCGCGCTCAAGTCCCGCTTCCGGCGGTAAATCTAAAATCAACGTGAGGTCGGGGAAATCAGGCGCAACGGTGTAGCGTTCGAGCGTCTTGATCAGATCCGGCTCAACGGAATAAAGGCGTCCCTGATAGACGCGAGTTGAATCCATGAACCGGTCGGAGATGACCCAGGTCCCCTCGTCGAGCGCCGGGCGGATCAAAGCCGTCATGTGTTCGGCCCGCGCAGCAGCGAACAGCAGGAGTTCGGTTACAGGATCCTGGGGGCGATCCTTGAGGATCAAACCCCGGATATCTTCGCCAAGCGGTGTGCCGCCCGGCTCGCGAGTGACGAGGGTCGGGATGCCGGCGCCTTCAAGCCGCGCGGAGAGCAGCTTTGCCTGGGTTGATTTTCCGGCGCCCTCGCCCCCTTCGAAAGTGATGAACCGTCCACGCTTCATGGTGTCGTACCCTTTTGAATCTGACGTGATCTTAAAGGGCCAGCCGCCGCAGCGCCATGAGAACTAGCGTGTCGAGGCCGCGGCGCACGACGCCGGCCGCTTCGACATCTTCGGTGGCGTAAAGCGGCACTTCGGTCGCGGCGCTCGAGGTACTCACGACTTTCAGAACAGCAACCTGATCGCCCTTTTTGACCGGCGGCTTCAAGGGCGCTTTATAAACGATCTCGGCAGAAAGCCGCTGATTGGCCGGATATTTGGGCAGCGAAATACGGACCTCACCCTTTCCGCTCAAAGGAACGTACATGCGGCTGCCGCCCCACACACGGGCTTGGCCGACAATCTCGCCATCGTCAAAAATTTTGACTTGACTGAAACTTTTGAAACCCCACTCGATGAGTTTGGCTGCTTCGCTCTTTCGTTCGTCCGCGTTGGCGTGCCCCGCGACGACGACGATGAGCCGCTTTCCTTCCTGCACAGCAGACGCCACGAGACCGAAGCCTGCTTCGGAGGTATGCCCCGTCTTCAGACCGTCGGCACCGATGCCAAGAAAGAGCAGCGGATTGCGATTATAAAACTTGTGCTTCTTATATTGGTATTCCTTATCGCTAAATACGCGGTAATAGTCCGGATACTCAGTAATAATGTGCCGGGCCAGAAGAGCAAGCTCGCGGGCCGTCATGAGATGATTTTCATCCTGTAGGCCCGTGGCATTTGCAAAGGTCGATTTGGTGAGGCCGATGCGGCGCGCTTCTTCGGTCATCGCCTTGGCAAAGTTGGCTTCGCTGCCACTCATGCCTTCGGCGACGGCGATGCAGGCGTCGTTACCCGATTGTATGGCAATGCCTTTGATGAGTTCGTCGAGCGTCACCTTGGTATTGACAGGTACCATCATCGCCGACGTGCCCGACGGCGCCCCACCCTTTCGCCAGGCGTTGACGCTCATGAGAAATTCGTCTGACGTTTTCAGCTGACCGCTTTTCAACCCTCGAAAGACAACAGCAAGGGTCATCAGTTTGCTCATGCTGGCGGGAGGCGCCAGATCGTCGGGTTTGTGTTGAAACAATACCGAGCCATCAGCGGCATCGATCAGGATCGCGCGCTGTGCTTTTGTGACGTAATTCTGCGAACTCGGGCGCTGCCGGGTACGCAGGGGCGGCAAAGGCCGGGAACATCGCCAGCACACACACGGCGCGCATCCAGCGGACTAAGAAATTCTGCAATGAGAACAATATCATCGATCCCAAAATAGCTGCCAGGCGGCAAACGCCAGAAGACTATCGAGGTCTGGCTCGGATCCTGTCAACGGTCCAGCCGGTGTCTTTTTACTTACTCTTGGACAATTCGGCTTCCCCGGACGCCTTGTGCGGTCACTTCTGCTTGAGCCGTCTGGGCGTCAGCGGCCGGCATCGGGCCGATACGCACGCGGTACATGGACGAGGATCCGTCACCGATAGGCGCAACTTCGACAGGCCCAATGTGGCCTAAACCCCGGCGCATCCGCTCAGCGTTGGCCTGATCACGGAAAGTGCCTACCTGAACGTAGACACCAGAAGTTGTATGTCGTTCGTTTGCAGGCGCGCCACCCAAGCCGTGCCGGGCCACCGCGCCATTGCCCACATAAAAAGCCGGCGCAGGTTTCGAAGGCGGTGACGCCCGCCACGTCAGTTCATTTGGATTTACCACATCGCCAGCAGGCGAATAGCCCGCACTCGTGCTGTCTGCGAGACTTCCCGTGCGCTGCGGCAGAGCGGCCCATCTCTGCGCCGTGACAGGCGCAGGGGCCAGGGGCTTGCCAGCAAGTGCGGATCGATAGGCGGTTGGCGACCAGCGCCCGGCTGTTCCGGCTGGAAAGGGCTCAGGCACATCGAGTGGCGCATTAGGCGGGGTATAGGATGCAACGGCCGGAGCTGCGCCGCGATACCAAGGCTGTGAAGCCATGTACTGACTCTCGCGCCTGTCGTCGCCGTTCAACGGCGCGCGTCCCGCATAGCGTACCCGTACGGCAGCGTGGCCTTGGTTTTCATAGCCTAAGGCTCGAGCCGAGGCGTGCGAGAGATCAATAATGCGATCACTCACGTAAGGACCGCGATCATTGACGCGGACCATGATGGTACGCCCTGTCGTCAGATTGGTCACATAGACATAGGACGGTAAGGGAAGCGTCGGATGCGCGGCCGTCAGCGCGTGCATATCGAAAATTTCGCCGTTGGCAGTTTTCCGGCCGTGGAAGTCGTCGCCATACCACGATCCCGTGCCCCGGCGGTCGTATCCTGGCTCCTCGCGCGGCACATACCAGCGTCCGGCCACCTTGTAGGGGCTGCCGAGCTTAAAACTGCCACCACCTTTGCGCGTGCGCCCGCGATGCTCGGCCATGCGCGGGCTGGAACTGACGCCGTATTCGGCTTCGGTAAAGAGCGGTCGATTGAGGGTCGGCGGCGGGCGGTTGCCCGTAAGGCTGCGCGGCGGAGCGTTTGTCGCCGATCCCGAGCATGCGGCCAACAGCACGGCGCCACAGAGCGCGAGACCAACCATTGGCTTGACGCCAATCTTGACGGCACCAGTCTTCACCCAACTCGACATTTGACCGGAACTCACTCGACGCGTGCCACAACCCGTTTGACCTAGCTATCGATAGAGCTTGGCCGAACATTGCCTGAACCATGGCAAAATAGGCTTAGCGGCGCGTAAACAACGCCCGGGCTTGGGACAAGTGCTGGATAAAGACAGGGCCTTGAGACAGACGCGCGAACCGGTTAGGAACGAGGCCCGCTGCGGAACTTTGGGCTTGAGCCCGGTTTGCGGCTGGGAGGGGTGGCAGAGTGGTCGATTGCACCGGTCTTGAAAACCGGCGGGCTCGTAAGGGTCCCGGGGGTTCGAATCCCTCCCCCTCCGCCAGATGCCGTAATCCAGGGCTCAAAGATTTTACAACGAACGTGCGCTGGGTTTTAGATACCAGTAAACCGAGAAAGCTATCGTATACGCGGCCGCAGCCGCGAGCACGAGCGCCGCAATTAAGTTGGCGGGAAATCCAGCTGCAACGCTGTAAACGGCTGCAACCGCCCCCGCGGCCATCACTGACATCGTGACAGGCCGCCAAGCTTCCACACGCAAGGGGTGCACCCACGGCATCGGGATAAACGTTCCCGCGATTGCCAGCACCACGATCAACGTTGTTGCCAACGGCGGTAGGTCAAGTGCGAACACGAAAAAGGCGACGATGTTCCAGATCGCCGGAAAGCCGACGAAGAAATTTTCGGCGTTTTTACTCATCGTGTCGGCAAAATGGTAAAGCGACGATAGCAATATTCCCGACGCAAGAATGAGGCCGGTCGCACCATCGAGGTGCCGCCACGCAAGGAGCGCGAGGACGGGCACGAAAACATAGGTGACGTAGTCAACAACGAGATCGAGGATTTCACCGGAGAACCTGGGCAACCGCTCTTTGACACGCGCCGCGCGCGCGAAGGTACCGTCTATCCCGTCGATGATGAGGGCAATGCCGAGCCAGAAAAACATCCGCTCCGGCGCCTTATCAAAAATGGCCAAGGTAGCGAGCAGCGCGCAGACGGCGCCCAGTGCCGTAAACAGATGTACGCTGGCGGCGATCCAGCGCATCATGAGCTAGACCGCAAATGCCGAGGGGCGCCAAAGCGCCCCTAAGTCGAACTTCAGTTGCGAATTGCAAAACATCCGCGCGCCCTAGAAGCGGTGCTTTACAGAGCCGCGGATCGTCAAGTCCGAGGGATCTTCCTCAATCTTGGCTGGCTCCTGCGCCTTCTCGGTTTCGGTCGCGCCGTACAGAAGCTCAAGTCCAAAATCCATTTTTGGCAGAGTGCCAAGCTTGCCGAGGCCCGGAATACGGATCTCTGTACCGGAATCGGGTTTGGCTGCTGGAGCAGCGGACTGAACAGCCGCGCCCGTGCCGTCAACAGCAGGCGTCTGAGGCGCCGCAGCTTTCTGTTCTTCCAAGGCAAAACTCGCCGTACCGGCCATAACAACCAGCGCAGCCGTCAACCCTGCTAAGTCTTCCAAGTCTTTTCACGTCTACCCCGCCATGCCACCAAAGCACGCACATGCGAGACAACATGCTGCTTCGGCCGGAGAAACTCAATGGATAAGAGGGCAGGTTGATGGCCTAATTGTCGTTTCCCAAGGGCCCTGTGGTTATACGGCCATATTGCGGCTAGGTCACACCCGGACCAGTGAACCGAACCGGTGAATTACGTTGCATATCAGAGTGTTAAAACTCAACACCGGCATAAACGAAATCGGGGGCCGCCTTTGCAGGCAGCCCCCAGGTTCCGATCGCAGACGGGAGGTATGCGATTAGAATTAGAACCGGATGATTGCGCCGCCCATGACGACATCAAGGTCTTCCAGGCTCACGTTGCCGAGCGCACCCGCGCCAGCCGTACCCGAGAGCGCTGTGACGCCGGCCTCGTAATGGCGGTAGGTCAGGTAGAGATGCATGGCCGCCGAGTCGATGCCCTGCACAATGCCGCCCCCGAAGGATTCCAATTCTGTTTCTAAGATGCGTAAATCGACGGCGAAGGGATTGGCAGCATCACCCGCAGCAAGGCCGCGGCGGGCAGAAGCTCCACCTTCGTTCTTGTAATACTGAACGAAGAGAGTCGTCTTACCGAGGTCGTTCCACTTCTGCTCGATGCCACCTTCCACAGCGTAGAACTGGCTCTTGTCATCAACTCCGGCGACACCCGTGAAGCGGTCCGTGTTGGTGATCTGGTCGTCCGTCATCTGGCCGGCACCGAAGTTGGCATAAATGCCAGACGACGTATGCATGACGCTGATCGAACCGCCGATCTGGCTACAATCCGGGTTGGAACCACTAAGAACGCGCGAGCCCTGTGCCAAGCATTCAAATCCGTTTGCGTTGCCCGAAACCGCTTCCTCGGTATTTTCGCCGTATGCGATACCAGCGCCCAACTTGAACCCGCCGAATTCGCCGCTGTAGCGAGCGCCAACCTCCCAGACGTCGTCCTCGCCCCAGTTGACCGTGCCGACAAAGCCCATGAACTCGGGGGTGTCGTATTTCACCAACTTATGACGGCGGCCCTCACCTGCCTGATCACCGTTGTCACGAATGAGACGGCGCCAGGAGAGAGCACTTTGGCCTCCAGTCGAACTGCGCAAGAACATGCCAAGACCGGAGTCTTCTTGGTCGGAGAATTTGGCGATGTCTTTGGTTTGCGACAGGTTGATTTCCGTCACACCCTCGGCAGCGCCGCCGGTTAATCCAACCGACAACTTGCCCATCTGCTTGCTATCGATAAACCAGTAGCTGTGACGGATATCG
This sequence comes from uncultured Alphaproteobacteria bacterium, assembly GCA_963819605.1. Lineage (GTDB taxonomy): Bacteria > Pseudomonadota > Alphaproteobacteria > Rhizobiales > Hyphomicrobiaceae > Hyphomicrobium_B. The sequence continues at coordinate 707,226 of CAWFWU010000019.1, forward strand.
AGGCCCGTGTTGTCGGGACCTCCCGTATCGTCGTCCTGGTTCGAGCGCTTCGAGTTGGCGCCGCGGACGCCGATTTCGAGTAGGTATCCAGCCTTCCAACCGTCGGAGATCTTGGCGCCGCCCTTAAAGCGGAAGCGCGTACGTGAATTATCGTTGGTGACTTGGTAGGCATTGCTCTCGAAGCCGTCGTCCCAGAACATGATGGCTTCGTTGACGTGACCCGAAATCTCTAGACTGACCTTGCGGTTGCCTTTGCGCGCCGTTGTCGCTTCGAGTTCCGCGATGCGCTCTTCAAGATCGGCGCAGCAGTTGCCGCCGAGATCGGCTGCATTCGCTGGCATAGCGGCGACAAGTCCAAGCGCTGAGACGATTGCCGCCCGCGCCGTACTGAATTTCAAAGCCGATTTCATTGGATCCCCCTCTTCTCGCCATCATCCCCTGCCCGGAGTTCGCATCAAACGCTGCAAACCCTGGTCAGCCCTGTCCCAGGTCAGAGTTGTACGGCACCTTCCAGAATGGAAAGTGCCTGACTCTGTCTGACATTTGGGGATCTAATGCTGCTTTATTGCAGCTAGGTGACAAAGACGTTGCGGCAACGCCACAACTACGCAAATTGTCAAAGCCGTGCTTTGGTGGGCTCAAGGAGAGCTCTTCAGTTATGAACCCGACCGCGTCTGCAGATCTGATTGTTGCCGGAGCGGGCCCAGCGGGACTGGCAACGGGCTTAGCCTCAGCTTTGTTCGGTCTCAAAACCGTGGTCATCGGGCCGTGCGCTGATCCGGCAGATGGCCGGACTGCGGCGCTTTTTGCCAGCTCCATCCAATTCCTGAAGGCAATCGGCGCGTGGCATTTTCTCGAAGCCAAGGCTGAGCGATTGAACGCTATTCGCCTTGTTGATGGGACGGGAGGATTTCTGCGCGCGCCGGAGGTGACCTTCCGGGCAAACGAAATCGGTTTGGAAGCCTTTGGATATAACGTTGCCAATGCGGCGCTGACGGAAGCTCTTGAACGGGCCGGCGCTGGGCGCATTGAGCGTGTGGTCTCTACGGGCATTGCAAGCGTTGCCGAAGCCGATTGCGGCATGCGCGTGATAACGGAAGAAGGCGTCACGTTCGGCGCGCCATTGGTGGCTGGCGCCGATGGGCGCAATTCTATAGTGCGGCGTGCCGCTGGGATTGCGACGCAGACGTGGAGTTACGATCAAGCCGCCGTTGTTTGCTCATTCGCACACTCGCGTCCACATCGCGGCGTCTCGACCGAGTTGCATCGCCGCGCTGGGCCTTTGACTGTTGTACCGATGGCCACGAGTGGATCCGGCAACATGTCGAGCCTGGTGTGGGTTGAAACCCCAGCCGAAGCTCAGCGCCTTGTTGGATTGAACGAGGCCGAGTTTCTCGCTGAACTCAGTGCGCACGTATCCGGGCTGCTCGGCACCTTGAGCCACATCTCAAAACGCAAGACGTTCCTGTTATCGGGTCAAACGGCAACGGTGCTTGCCAAAGGGCGCTCAGCCCTCATTGGTGAAGCCGGACACGTCATGCCGCCGATTGGTGCGCAGGGCTTGAACCTTAGTTTCCGAGACGCCGCGACGCTCGCTGAACTTATGGCAGACGCCAAAGCACGGGGAGACGACATTGGTGGCGCGGAGGTAAGTGCGGCCTATGAGCGTCAGCGCCGGACTGACGTTGCCTCGCGCTCCTGGACCATCGACCTTATGAACAGGTCTCTGCTATCCGAATATGCTCCCATTCATCTGGCGCGCGGGCTCGGTCTCGCGGCGCTAAAGGCCATTCCGCCGCTGCGGCGCGCCTTGATGCGCGAAGGTGTAGCGCCGTCTTTTGCCACACCCCGGCTTATGCGCGTTGAGGGTGGCCCGGCAGCACTTGACGGGGAGCACGCCAAGGCCGCATCACCGGGCGAGCTTAGTCCGCCCGAAGGCGCCCCACACGCATGACGCCTGTTACGCCCGTCTCATTTCTGCGCGATCTACAGTTCCGCATGGAGTACGCGGCGCTGCGCACGATCATCGGCACCATCCGCGCGCTGCCGCTCGATACCGCGACGCGCTTTTCCGCGCGCTGGTGGCGGCGCTTGGCCCCAATCTTGAACCCGAAGCGGCACAGGCGGGCGCTGGCCAATCTTGAGATTGCATTTCCCGAAAAGAGCGCGGCCGAACGCGAGGCCATAGCGATGGCGCATTGGGAGAACCTTGGCCGCGTCATGGCCGAGACCATGCACATCGACCGCATCATTAAAGATCCGTCCCGCATCAAGATCCGCAACGCGCCTGTGTTCGCACGCTATAAAGGCAAGCTCGGGCCCATCATCGGCGCATCGCTGCATATGGGGAACTGGGAACTGGCGATCTGGCCGCTGGTTCTGGCCGGCGCGAACCCGGCAGCCGTTTATCGCTCCGTCAACAACCCCTACGTCGATCAATATCTGCGCGATCAGAGGAAGGATCTCTATCCGGGCGGATTGTTTGGGCGCGGCCGCGTTGAAGGCGATCATGGAGAGAGCCAAAAGACGGCGCGCGCGATCATGGACTATGTGCGCCAGGGCGGCCGTCTCGGCGTGGTGTGTGATTTGTGGGACCGCACGGGCATGCCTGTTCCCTTTTTCGGCAAGGATGCGGCGACGGTCACGATTCCTGGCATGATTGCCCGGCGCACGGGTGCCCGCATGTGGATGTCGCGCTGCATTCGAATTGGCGACGACAGCCATTTTGAAATTGAGTTGAAGGAATTGAAGGTGCCGCGCACGGCCAACCAATCCGATGACGTCAAATGGGTGACGGCGGAAATGACCAAGCAGTTCGAAGCCTGGGTGCGCGAAATGCCGGAACAGTGGATGTGGTCGAATAGACGGTGGGGGTGAGGTGCTCTCATCCCCTCTCCCCATGCGCTGCGCTTGCATGGGGAGAGGGGATTAGACGGCGCTTTTCTTCGTTCATGATGAACGGGGGTGGGAAGCTGAGATGAACGCGGTCTGTAAGCGCCTGATCTCGCCGCAGAAAATTTTTCGCCGAAATATTTTCATCCCCGCCCTCCTCTGGAGGCCGCATAATCGGCGTGTTCGAATCGAGGATCGCGGAGCGTGTGGTGATGAATGGGGTGATGTCGGGATTGGTGAGTGTGGTGGCGGTGCTCGCAGCTCGCGTAGCCCGCAATAAAAACGCGGAATGTAGGGTGCATAAGCCGCGCTATTTGCCTGGCGCTTCAGTTGCCCACAGACAACCGTGCGCGGCGTCATGCACCGCGATTCTGCACCGGAGCGTGTTGGAAGACGGCGCATGACGGCCCGGCGTGCGGCCGTTGGCGCTCAACTGAAACGGTGTGCCGACGCCGTGCCTTATGCGCCCTACGCTGCTACACTGCCATTACACGCGATGATTTCAAGGAGCCGCCCCATGACCTCTCCCATCTCTGTCATCGTTGGTGTGGGCGACGGGTTATCCGCCTCGCTAGCGCGGAAGTTCGCGGGCCGCGGCATGAGCGTCGTGCTGGCCGCGCGCAATACTTCGAAACTTAGCAAGCTCGTGACTGAAACCGGCGCGATGGCGGTCACGTGCGACGTCACCAACGCGCGCGATGTGGACGCGCTGTTTGCTGGACTCGGCGGCGTGCCGGAAGTCGTCGTCTACAATCCCTCGTATCGCGTGCGCGGGCCGCTCGTCACGCTCGATCCTAATGAAGTGCGCAAGGCGCTCGACATTACGGCGTTCGGCGCGTTCCTCGTCGCGCAAGCGGCCGTGCGGCAGATGTTGCCCTTGAAGCGCGGCACCATCCTGTTCACGGGAGCCTCCGCCGGCGTCAAAGGCTTCGCGCAATCGGCACCCTTTGCCATGGGGAAATTTGCGCTGCGCGGGCTTACGCAATCGATGGCGCGCGAATTCCATCCCCAAGGCATTCACATTGCGCACGTGGTTGTCGACGGCGGCATCCGCGCGGCGGGGCGCGAAGACGGCGGCAACGATAACACGCTCGATCCCGATGCGATTGCGGAGAGCTATCTCCACCTCATCGATCAGCCGAAGAATTCCTGGTCATGGGAGATTGAAGTCAGGCCGTGGCTTGAGACGTTTTAAGCCTGCGACGCAAAGAAAATGAATTCGCGCGTTATTTCTTGTAGGCTACAAGCGAACCAAATCGCATCTCTTTAGGGCCCCTCGCACCCCATGGCTCAACTGACCGACGACTGCTTTGCCTTTGGCGGCCCGCTTTTGACGGTCGACGATGTCGAGCGGCTGATTGCCGAGCGCGTGACGCCGGTTGCCGAGACGGAGCGCGTTGCGTTGCGCCAAGCGCGCGGGCGGGTGCTGGCCAGCGATGTGCTGGCGTCCATTAATTTGCCGCCGTTCGATAACTCCGCCGTTGATGGTTATGCCGTGCGCCACAGCGATCTCAAGCCAAGCGGCGAAACGCGGCTTGAGATCGGCGCGCCGGTTTTCGCGGGGCATGCGAGTGCGCGTCTAGAGGCCCGTGAGGCCATCCGTATTTTCACCGGCGCACCGATGCCGGAAGGTTCCGACACCGTTTTCATGCAGGAGGATTGCCGGGTCGAGGGCGATGCGGTCCTTCTGCCCGCAGGCTTGAAGGTGGGTGCTAATCGGCGCCTCAAGGGCGAGGACGTCAAGAGCGGGGCAATCGTGCTGCAGGCTGGCACGCGGCTCGCAGCGCATCACATCGCGATGGTCGCGGCAGTTGGACTGACTGAGGTCAACGTGCGCCGCCGCGTGCGAGTCGCGATTTTTTCAACGGGCGACGAGATCGTCGAGCCCGGAGCGCCCCTACCCAAAGCCGCTGTGTACGACGCCAACCGCGCGCTGCTCATCGCCATGGCCGAAACACTCGGCGCGGAGGTGACGGATCTCGGGATCTTGAAGGACGACGAAAGTGTTTTGGCCGGCGCGCTCGCAGGCGCGGCGGCGAACGCCGATCTGGTGCTGACCAGCGGCGGCGTCTCGACCGGCGATGCCGACTATGTGCGCAAAGCCGTCGAGCAAACGGGCACGCTTACCTTCTGGCGCACGGCCATCAAGCCGGGGCGGCCCGTTGCCATGGGCGTTTTGCGCGGCGGCGCGGGCGCGAGCGCGGCTTTTGCCGGGTTGCCGGGAAATCCTGTTGCCGCGTTTGTTACGTTCGCGCGGATTGTCCGACCGCTGCTGTTGCGTCTCGCAGGCGCGCGGGCGGAACCTTTGATTGCGCATCCCGTGCGCGCGGCGTTTTCGTACAAAAAGAAATCCGGGCGGCGCGAATATGTACGCGTGTCGCTAGGCCCTGCGGCGGATGGCGTTTTCGAAGCAACCAAATACCGCCAGGACGGCGCGGGCGTCATCAGCTCGTTGACGGAAACGGACGGCTTGATCGAGTTGCCGGAAGACGTAACGGCTGTAAAGCCCGGAGATATGGCCGGATTCATTTCGTATGCGGCGCTGGTTGGCGGATAGTGGCGCGGCTCCAAACTGAGCTCATTGAAACGCACGGAGAGGATAGGACAATGAGTTACACCGTCAGCGGCCTCAGCATTCTCTCGATTGCGACAGCATCGGGCAAGGTCATGCCGCTGATGGAGCGTGCCAAAAAATGGCTCGGCTTCATCCCAAATATGTACGGAGCCATGGCCAATGAACCCGCGCTCTATCAAGCCTACACTTGCGGATACGCGGCCTTTCGTTCCGAGTGCGGCTTCACGCCCGTTGAACAGGAAGTGGTTTTCCTTGTCATATCGCGCGAAAATGGCTGTAACTACTGCATGGCCGCCCACAGCATGATCGCCGACACAATGTCCAAGGTGCCGGCGGATGTGACAGAGGCGATTAGAGATGGCCGGGTAATCGCAGATCCCAAGCTGCAGGCCCTTGCGGCGTTCACGGCCAAGATGGTTTCCTCGCGTGGCCGCCCGAGCGCTGCAGAAGCCGCAGAATTCAAATCCTTTGGCTACAGCGATAAGTATATTCTCGGCATCATTCTGGCGATCAGCATGAAGACACTGAGCAACTACACCCACTTCCTTTTTGACCTGCCGCTCGATCCCGAATTCGCAGATCGCGCATGGACGGCAAGTGGTTGAGCCACCTGCAATATTGGGAAAGCGGCATTCGATTAAGCAGCCGCGCCTCACCCCAGCCCTCTCCCCGCAAGGGCAGGGAGAGGGAGAAGCGCCCTCACCCCCCGCCCCTCTGAAAACTCGTATCGAACAGGCGCACGAAGTTCGTGCGGTCGGCTGGGGTGACGGTATCTGCGAATTTCAGTTCGATTTTGGCGCGCGGCAGTGCGAGCAAACGCCCAAGCGTCACGCCCGGCAGCGGCTCGAATGTGATTTCGACCGGGCCTGACGCCAGATCAAAAATCTTGGAACCGTTGGCGCCGTCGCGATGCGGGCCCAGCATGTCGATCGAAATCGCGAACTCCGACGGCGAAATCGACATCACGCGCTGGTCGGCGAAGGGCGACGGCGCGGAGCTCAAACGAGCGCTCATCCGCCTGCCACCGGCGGCCAGACGGCGAGTGCGTCTCCGGGTTTCAATTGCACGGCTCCGCGCACGGCAGGGGCTTGGAAGTGACCATTCACAAGCACCAGATGGCAGGCTTGCGGGGGCACGTTATGCGCGTCGAGAAGCTGGCGGATGGTCGTGCCGTCCGCGACTTCAAGCTTGGCTTCGTTCTTCACGGCGGTGCTTGGCAGATAAACGCCAAGCGACGCATAGAGTTTCAACGTGACCTGCATTGCGCCAATCTCAATGTGCAGGATTAAGCACGGGACTGTGCGATGGAAGTTTCGGCGCCGGGCCGGTTGTGCCGCCAACGGGATGGCCTTGCGCCACGCCGACGTAAGCTTCTCGCAGCCGCTCGGGCGAGGCCATCAGCCGGTCGCGCCACACACCAAGCCGGAACCCGGTTTGAATGAGGCCGCGCAACATGCCGACGTGGTCCGTCATGCCGACGCACTGCGCGCCGATCAACTTGTCGCCGAGGAAATTGAGCTTCAGGTATTTCCAGTTTTTCTGATCTGTCATACTCGACGTCTTGCCCTCCGGCGAGCCTTGCCAGAGACCGAACGACGAGGAGATCAGGCCCATCGTGTCGAGCACGTTCATGTTGAGCGAACCGCGATGCGACGTTTTTTGACCTGCCATGTTCTGGCCCGCGAGCCGGCCATGTTCAACCGCAACGGGTTGAATGGCGAGCATGTCAGGTTTGCCGGTCGAGATATCGACGCCCTCGCAGCAGTCGCCCGCCGCATAAATATCGCGCACGGACGTTTCGAGGTGATCATTGACGGCGATGCCCGCGCCGACTTTGGCACCAGTGCCAGCCAGAATGCCGGTATTGGAGCGCACGCCCGCCGCAAGCACAACGAGGGTTGCGGGAATGGTGTCGCCGTTCGACAGGCCGACAGAAAGTTTCGACGCGCCAACGCCGCTGCCGTTCGAAATGCCGAGAACCTTGGTGTTGGTTAAAACGCGCACGCCGTGTTCCGTGCACCAGCGCCCTAACATGCCGCCTGCCGTTTCGTCCATCATGCGCGCGACCATGCGCGGCGCGATCTCGACGACGGTCAATTGCGCGCCGGTCTTGTGGAGCGCTTCGAGAACGATGGAGCCGATGAAGCCCGCGCCGACGAGCACAACGGGCGTGCCCTTGCCGACGAGCTTGGCGATGGCGCGCGCGTCAGAAAGCGTCCAGCAGGTGTGAACGCCGGGAAGGTCAGCGCCTTCCATGCGCGGGATGATGGGCGTCGCGCCGGTTGCGAGCAGCAGTTTGTCGTATTTGATCGGCTCGACGGTTGACGTCCAAAGCTCTTTTTTTGTGGCGTCGATGCCGGCGATGCGCGCCTGCTTGTACTCGATGCCGAGGCTATCGTAGTGACCGGCTGTCTGGCGCAGGTACGTGCCCTTCTCTTGAATATCTCCATGCAGGAGATAGGGAATGGCCATGCGCGAATAGGGTGGCTCGCCCTCGCCGCCAATCATGGTGATCTTGGAATTCTTGCAGATGCTGCGGATGGTTTCAGCGGCGGTCACCCCGGCAGGGCCCGATCCAACGATGACGTGGTGCATCACTCTTCTCCGGTTATTCGGATCCCGACAACGAAAAGCCCACCCGAATTTTCACTCAGGTGGGCCCCCTATTCAAGCGATCAAAGCCCATTTCCGGCGCTTGACGCGCCCCTATTTAGAGCGCGAGCTTTGACAGTGTTTCGTTGGTCGGCACGCCTTCGTTGGTCCAACCGCGAAGCTGATAATACTCAGGCAGCATCTTATCGAGACCATTGACGAGACCCTTCGCAGGGCCGGTCGTCGCTGCTTCCTTGAGGAGGCGTGGCGGCAGCGTGTCGTCTTTATGCGTGAAGCCTGCGCGATTGTTGAAGATACGCTCCATGTTCCAGATGCGCTCGCCGGTCTCCATCAGACGCTCCGGTGTCCATCCGCCTTCGCAGGCGGCGTCAATCTGAGGTGCGATGTCGTTCAGCGTCCAGGCGAAGGTGGTGAATACGCAGAGACCCGAACTGTCGACAGCGGCCGTTGCGTCCTGGAACGCCTTGACGAGCGCTGGCTTGCCGTCCGTCGTCAATGGATCGGTCTTGACGGGAATGCCCAAGATTTCCGACGACACTGTATAGGAGCGCAGATGGCAGGCACCACGGTTGGACGTTGCGTAAGTCAGACCCATGCCCTGAATACCGCGCAAGTCGTAGGCCGGGAATTCCTGGCCTTTGACGGTCATCGAGAGATCAGGACGGCCGTACTTGGAGCAAAGACGCAACGAGCCGAGACCGAGTTCCTTGCCGAAACCTTGTCCTTGGGCGGTGAGTTCTGCGCACGTAACGAGTGCTTCGGCGGATCCAAACTTCAGATCGATGCCACCCGTTGTTTCCTTGTTGATGAGGCCGAGTTCATAAAGCTCCATCGCCGCCGAAACGGTCGCCCCGAACGTGATCGGATCGAAACCCTGCTCGTTGCACAGGAAGTTGACGTAGGTCAGTGCTTCGAGATCGTTGACGCCAGTGTTGGAGCCGAGTGCCCACGCCGCTTCGTATTCCAGACCGCCGGACGCTTTCCAATACTGCGGCTTGTTCTTGATGGTGAAGTGGTTCTCGTCGATTTTCGAGATACGGCCGCACGCGATGGTGCAACCGAAGCACGCTTGATTGGTCAGCAAGTTCTTCTTGCCGTCCGACTTGCGCGGCGTTGACATGGCTTCGGCTGAAATGTCGTGTGCGCCTTCGAACTGTACTTCGCGGTGATTTCGCGTCGGCAGGGCGCCAGCTTCGTTGATGACGTTCATCAACACCTGCGTGCCGTAGGCCGGGAGGCCCTGGCCGGTGACGGCATTGGCTTGCAAGACTTTCTTTGCAGCATTTGCCGCTGTCATGAACGCCTTGCCGTCTCTTACTTTAACGCCGCCGGTGCCGCGTACGGCAATGGCTTTGACGTTTTTGGAACCCATCACGGCGCCGACGCCCGAGCGTCCGGCGGCGCGGTGGAGATCGTTGACGACGGCGGCGTAGTAGACTTGGTTCTCACCGGCAAGACCAATGCTTGCAACGTGCAGCATCGGGTCTTGATGCTCTTTCTTGATCCACTCTTCGGTGTTCCAGACGCTTGTACCCCAGATGGCGGAGGCGTCCTTGATCTCGCACTTGTCGTCGGCGATCGAAATGTAGACCGGCTTTGGCGACTTGCCTTCAAGGATGATCATATCCCAGCCGGCGAACTTCAATTCGGCGCCGAAGTAACCGCCCGAGTTCGAGCAGGCGATGGCGTTGGTCAGAGGACCCTTGGTCACGACCGAATAACGGCCGCCCGTTGAAGCGGCGGTGCCCGTCAGCGGGCCCGTTGCGTAGATAATCTTGTTGCCAGGTCCGAGCGGATCGCACTTAGGATCGACTTCTTCGATGAGATACTTGGAGGCAAGACCTCGCTGACCCAGATACTTCTGCGCCCACTCCATGTTCAGCGGCTCCGACTTCACGGTCCCGCTCGTCAGATTGATCCTCAGGATCTTACGTGCCCAGGCCATCGAGATCTCCTTTAGGTCGTTTGACCGCTTCTGTTCGGGCCGGTGCGGCCACTCAAGACAGAGCAGTTTTGGTTTCAATGCCTCGTTCATTCCGGACCGCCGCGGACCCTTCAGGCCCGCAGACGGCCGGCTATGATTTAGTGCTTGGCGACGGGCGCATTCGTGTTCGTGCGGTCCGCGGATGCGCCGGCCTTACCAGCCCACATCTTCATCTTGTCGAAGCCGGTCTGTTCGATGTCTTGATAGGTGATCGCGCCGGTCGGGCAGGCATCCGAACACGCCGGGCTACCCTGGCAGAGGTCGCACTTGATGACTTTGCCGGTAGAGGCGTTATAATTAATGGTGCCGAACGGACAGGCAATCGTGCACACCTTGCAGCCGACGCAGAGGTTTTCATGAACGACCTTGACGCCGGTCGCGGCATCGGTCGTGATGGCATTGACAGGGCAGGCTTGCTGGCACCAGGCTTCGGCGCACTGGGTGCAGGTATAGGGCACCATCTGCCCCAACTCGTGGAAATCGAAGACGCGGATGCGAGATTTGGAAGCGTTAAATTCCCCTTCATTTTCCAATGAACAGGCCATCTCGCACTGCTTGCAGCCAGTGCATTTGCCGGGATCAATCACAAGTGCCTTAAGCATCGTCCGGTTCCCTCCGAGGAGCATTGTTATGCGCTTTGCCGCGCTTCTTTTGTCGGATAACAGTAGTCAGCAATCACCCCGGACGCAAACATGTTCCTTGGTCCAATACCCATTCATTTTAACGGCCGAGTCTGGCGCGCTCCGGAGGCGACTCGTTATGTTTGTATTGGGTCATATCGCTCATGAGCGATCTCACGTCGCGTTCGTCAAAGCCTTCGGCTTGATCACCACCTTCGACCCGCAATTGTTCGAAATCGTGGCGTTGTCGCTCAAGGTTAGTCTAACAGCGGCGTGTCTGGCCGCCCTTTTCGGACTGCCGCTCGGTGCCGCCCTTGCCGTCAACCGGTTTCCAGGACGCCGGGCCGTCATCGTGGTCATGAACGCACTCATGGGCTTGCCGCCCGTCGTGGTCGGGTTGCTGGTCTATCTCATGCTGACGAACCAGGGGCCGCTGGGATCGTTCCAATTGCTCTACACGCCAACCGCGATGATCATCGCCCAGACGATCCTGATCACACCCATCATCGCGGCCTTGGCGCGCCAGACGGTGGAAGACCTCGACGGCGAATACGACGAACAGCTGCGCGCTTTTGGACTGACTACGTTCGAGCGCATGCAAACGCTTCTCTATGAAGGGCGTTTGCGGCTCATCACAGCTTTTCTAGCAGGCTTCGGGCGCGCCATTGCGGAAGTCGGCGCCATCATCATTGTCGGCGGAAATATCAATCACGTGACGCGCACCATGACGACGGCCATCGCACTTGAAACGTCGCGCGGAGAATTCGCGCTCGCCTTGGCACTTGGCATGATCCTGCTGGCGTTGGCGCTTGGCATCAATGCCCTGCTGACGAGCTTGCAGCCCGCGCCCACTGCGGCACCTCGATTTGGCGCGGGGGCTTAGCCGATGCATCGTGCAAACGAACCCTCACCTGACGTCTCGACATCAAGCGTCCTCCCGCTCGCTGGTCACGGAATTTGCGTCGCGCGATCCGGCCGCAGCATCTTAGATGCCGTTGATCTCTCGCTCGGCGCCGGGCCTGGTACGACGGTTATTCTTGGGCCGAATGGCGCCGGCAAAAGTGTGCTCATCCGCGTGCTTTGCGGGTTACTAGCGCCTGACACTGGCAGCGTAACATGGGGCGGCACGGCTCCGGATCGCGCGCGCGCCAACAAAATCGGATTCGTGTTTCAAAAGCCGGTTTTGCTCAGGCGTTCGGCGCGCGCCAATATCGAATACGCGCTTGGCGTAACCGGCACGCCAAAGAACGAGCAACGCGAACGCGCCTTGGATGCGTTGCAGCTCGCAGGCCTTGCCCATCTTGGCGAGACGGACGCACGCGTGCTCTCAAGCGGCGAACAACAGCGTCTCTCGCTGGCGCGGGCACTGGCAATGGTCCCCGGCATTCTGGTGCTTGATGAGCCCGCCGCCAATCTGGATCCCGCATCAACTGCGGCCATTGAGAACGTGCTGCGCGGCATCCGCGATGCAGGAACTCCGATCGTTCTTATCACCCACGACCTTGGACAGGCGCGCCGCTTGGCGGACGAAGTCATCTTTCTGCACAAAGGGCGGACTAAGGAGCGGACGCCAGCAGAAGCATTTTTCGCGCGGCCGCAGTCCCCCGAGGCCCTCGCCTATCTCAACGGTGAAATCGTTCTCTAGTTCAAGAAGATTTACTTACGCGCCTTGCGCGTTACTTTTTTCAGCGCTTCGGAAACCACTGGGGCGTCTGCGCGCTTCAACACAGCGTCGATGAAGTCCATGTGCGGTTGCGCCGATTTGCGCGCGTTGCCGATGACGGCATTACAATGACTGAGGAGAAGCTTGCCGAAGTCCGTCAAGTGCGCGCCGCCGCCGCTTTTTCCCCCGGTCTGCGACACGACCACAGGCTCCTGGAATGACGCATTCAATTGATCGATGAGGGCCCAGGCTTGGCGGTACGACATCTTCATCGCCCGCCCGGCCGCCGAGATGGAACCAAGTTCGTCAATTTTTGATAGCAGCATGAGCTTGCCCGCTCCCAGCCGCCCATGAGGGCCTAAATCGATACGAACAATAAGGTTGGTCATAGAGCTTGCGAATCCTAGCCGGGCTTGAAGACCTATTCTGCCACTCTTGCCTAAAAGCACAACGCCTGGATGCAACCCGCACGCTGGAATGGCATTGACAGCCGCTATTCACGGAGTGTTATAGCGCGATCAACGATATCTGCGATGGCTGCCACGGCAGGCTAACGCTCATTGAATGGGGAACCAATCAGATGATCACGCGCCGCTTCATTATGGCCATTGCTGTGCTGGCCACGCTGCTTGGCGCTCCAGTTGGCGCTCCAGCGGTGCGCGCTGAAAATGCCTTCATCATTCTGCAATCCACGACCTCGACGGAAAACTCCGGGCTCTTTGGATATATCTTGCCGGTCTTTACAGCGAAGACGGGGATCGACGTGCGCGTCGTTGCCGTCGGTACGGGTCAAGCGATCAAGAACGCGCAGAACGGCGATGGCGACGTGCTGTTGGTACATTCAAGAGCGGATGAGGAAAAATTTGTCGCCGATGGCTACGGCGTCGCGCGCCATGACGTCATGTTCAATGATTTCATCATCGTTGGACCGGACGCCGATCCCGCAAAGATTTCTGGCGGCAAAAATGCCATCGCCGCATTGAAGGCCATCGCGGAAGCAAAAGCGCCGTTCGTTTCGCGGGGTGACGACAGCGGCACGCACAAGGCCGAAATGAAACTTTGGAAGGCAGCAGCCGTCGATGCCAAGGCTGCGTCCGGCACGTGGTACCGCGAAGCCGGACAAGGGATGGGCGCGACGCTCAACATGGCCTCAAGTACGAGCGCCTATGTTCTCTCAGACCGCGCAACCTGGTCCTCTTTCAAGAATCGTAGCGGCCTCAGAATCGTTGTTGAAGGCGATCCCCCGCTTCACAATCCCTATGGCGTCATCCTTGTGAACCCGGCGAAGTATCCCAACGTCAAAGCCAAAGAGGGCCAGGCGTTCGTCGACTGGATCGTGTCGAGCGAAGGACAGGCCGCCATTGCCGCCTTTAAAATCAACGGCGAGCAGCAGTTCTGGCCGAGTGCAAAGGCTGCGCCCTAAGTCCGGTGGCACCCCTACTCTTGCCCTCGGCCGCCCCCCTACTTGCGCGCCCAGGCGCACCATAGTGTGACACCCAAAAGTCACGCGCCGCCCGGACTTTTCCGGGCGAGCCGACGCGGGACTCGATCTTTGTGCCGCTTTATGGCCAAACCGACACAACGAATTTCGAATGATCGTCAGCTGCCCAGGATCATGGACCATGACATCACTTTTTGCCCGCCACGTTTTACCGGCTGCCGCCGTACTTCTCGCGGCATGTGGAATGGCCCCAGTACAGGCTGCAGACCTTGGCGGCAATTGCTGCGCCGACCTCGAAGAGCGCATCGCTGAGCTTGAAGCGACGACGGCGCGCAAGGGCAATCGCAAGGTGAGCCTTGAAATCTATGGCCAAGTGAACGAAGCCATCATGTTCTGGGACGATGGCTCGGAAAGCGACATGACGGTTGTCACGAACGACAACGGCCGCAGCCGCTTCGGTCTTCGCGGTAAGGCAAAGATCGACGGCGATTGGGAAGCAGGCTACCGGCTCGAGATCGGCGTGCGCTCGGCAAACTCCAAACGGATCACGCAGGATGACGATAATGCTGGCGGCGGGATAGATTTTCGCGACTCGCACTGGTACCTCAAGAGCAAGACGCTCGGCACGGTTTACATGGGCCTTGGCACAAGCGCGACCAACGCGATTACCGAGATAAACCTGACGCAGACAGGCCTGATCTCCAAGTATTCCGACGTCGAGGATAGCGGCCTCGGCCTTCGCCTGCGCAGCAGCGCCAACGGCGGACTGAGCGGTTTGAGTTGGTTCCGCCTTCTGGGCGATGGCGGGGATCAGCCGGGTGAAGGCGAGCGTTCCTTGAAAGTCGTGCGCTACGAATCGCCGAGCATTGCCGGCTTCGTGGCCGGTGCTTCCTGGGGCGAGGACGATATCTGGGATGTTTCACTCCGCTATACGGGCGAAGGCGCGGGCTTTAAATATACAGCGGGGATCGGCTACGGCGTCGTGCTCGACGGGCCGGAAACGTCAACAGTGTGCGCAACCAGATCGGGTGCCGGGAGCAGCGACGCGAGATGCGAAAACCTCGGCGGCTCGATCAGCGTCATTCACGAAGCGACCGGCCTCTTCGTCAATGCGGGCACGGGCATCAAGAATGATGAACTGCTCAATGGCACTACGACCTTTAGTGGCACGGGCGCCGATGATGAGCAGACGTTCTGGGCGGTCCAGGCAGGCGTCGAGAAGAAGTTCAACGAGCATGGCAAGACGACGATCTACGGTGAGTATTACGATTATCAAGGTGGGGCGAACGACCGCCGCACGATTGGCGCCACCGATGCACTGAACCCGTTAGGCGCACCGGCCGCGATCTTTTCAAGCGGCGTCGAGATGTTTGGCGCAGGCGTCATCCAAGGCTTCGACAACGCTGCGTTGCAGGTTTATATTTCATACCGTCACTACGAGGCGGACTTGACGCTCCGCGGACTGGTGGGAGGTGTCGCATCTGGCGCTATCACAGACGCTGCGCTCGAGGATCTCGACATCGTCATGACCGGCGCCGTCATTAAGTTCTAGGCCAGCATAATTTCCAAGGTTTAAAACTTAGAGTTTCGCCACTTGCCCGGCGGGGCGGCACGACCATTTGGCGATACGCCAGTTGGGATGATCTTCGGTCCACTTTGCCAGTTCGCCCTGTCCGTACATTATGCAAGAGTAGGGCGTGATCGCTGCTTCCTCAAACGAGAGGCTGATATCCTTGCAGCGCTCAGGGGCGCTGATCAGACAAACGGCGGCGGCGATCTCAATCATGGCACGATCCTAATTTTCCCCAATCTGGGGCATTGCTGAGTATTGCGAGATTTGGCTCCTCGAGTTCATAAAGTCGGATATCGCGGGCTTGCAGGTCTTTGGGGTCGACAGCTGACGGCTTAACGGGCCGAGGCCGACTTGGACGAAGCGCGGTACTTGGCATAGTCGGTGGATGAGATTTCGCCCGCACCAGCAAGTGCATCGACGCAGCCCTTCGAGAGGCCGAGACCAACTTTGCGCATGCACTGGCGAACTTCCGGGCTGCCTGGGCTGTAGGTGCTGCAGTGAGCGTAGTAATCGCTGGCGCAGGCGATTTTGACGCGCAGGCTCAAGGCAGAAGCGTTTCCGGTCGTGAGAGCGAGCCCGGCAAAGATCAGGGCCGTCTTGAGCATGGTGGTCGAGAGGGTCTGTTTCATGGCTATCTCCGGTGCCTCGTCTGAGGCGGTTGAATGTCTGTCGCATCATGAGTACCGGAGGTTCATGGGCGCGGCTGTTCCCAGGGGAACGGGCCGATTGATTTTGCGAAATATTTCGACTTGTAGGGGCATGGCCGCCCCCTCTCCCCATTGCTGCGCTTAAGGGGGAGAGGGAATACGCGCGGCAGTAGCGCCCGTTGACACCTTTGGGCGCCTCCCTATGGTGCGCGCGCCCCTTCAATCCAGCAATCACACTTCAAAATCTGAGGATTTCGCGCGCCATGGCTTCCACCCGCACGCCCGTTAAGCATTTTGCCCCCCTCGCCATTGGGGCACCTGAGCCTTACCGCGCCTTGCCGGTTCGCATCGAGCGCATGATCCATTTCATTCCCCCGCATAACGAGAAGATCCGCGCCAAGCTAAAGGACACGATTGGCCAGGTCGACGTCGTGCTCGGCAACCTTGAGGACGCAATCGCGGCTGGCGAAAAGGAAGCGGCGCGCAAAGGCTTCGTTTCGATGGCGCGCGAGTTCGATTTCGGATCGACGGGACTGTGGACCCGCATCAACTGCTTGAACTCGCCTTGGATGCTGGATGACGTGACGGAGATTGTTGCTCACGCCGGCAACAAGGTTGACGTCATCATGTTGCCTAAGGTCGAGGGACCCTGGGACATCCACTATCTCGACCAGCTCTTGGCCCAACTTGAAGCCAAGCATAAAGTCGAAAAGCCCATCCTGATTCACGCGATCCTGGAAACGGCCGAAGGTGTCAACAATATCGAAGCCATTGCGGCAGCGTCTCCGCGCATGCACGGCATGAGCTTGGGTCCGGCTGACCTCGCGGCCTCGCGCGGCATGAAAACGACACGCGTCGGCGGCGGACATCCCGACTATGGAATTCTTGCTGACGCTAGTGCCGACAAGGCCGCGGCCCGCAATTTCTACCAGCAGGATCTGTGGCATTACACGGTCGGCAAAATGGTGGACGCCTGCTTGGCTTATGGATTGAAGCCGTTCTACGGTCCCTTCGGCGATTTCTCGGATGGGGCTGCGTGCGAGGCGCAATTCCGCAACGCTTTTCTGCAGGGCTGCATGGGCGCGTGGTCGTTGCATCCCTCGCAAATCGACATTGCCAAACGCGTGTTCTCGCCAGATCCTAAGGAAGTGGCGTTTGCGAAACGTATTCTAGACGCCATGCCGGACGGAACGGGTGCGGTTATGATTGACGGCAAGATGCAAGACGATGCCACCTGGAAGCAAGCCAAGGTTATCGTTGATCTGGCCAAACTTGTGGCGTCGAAAGATCCCGAACGCGCTGCCGTTTACGCATTGTGATATGGATTGTAGCCCAAATTCCGCAGACAAACGCCGGAGCGCGCGACGACAATGACCGAAGTCAGGCAGGCAAAATTTGGGGTCGGTGAGGTTGTGAAGCACCGGGCTTACCCGTTCCGGGGGTTGATCTTCGATATTGATCCCATTTTCGCCAACACGGAAGAGTGGTGGCTGTCGATCCCAGAAGAAATGCGCCCGCGCAAGGATCAGCCCTTCTATCACCTGTTCGCAGAAAACGCGGAGACGACGTATCTTGCCTACGTCTCAGAACAGAACCTGCTGGCGGACGACAGCGGCGAACCGCTGCGCCATCCCGAAATCCACGATCATTTCGTCAAGGACAAACAGGGCCGCTATCGTTTGCGCGAGACCAATGCGCATTGAGCGCTGACTTTCGCGCAAACATTTCAAAGACCTTCCTGAAGGAACACCAAACAAAAAACCGCCCCGGTTGTGACGCCGGGGCGGTTTTATTTTTGCGTCGATCAAACCGAAGTGCTTACTTCTTCTCAGGTGCCTTCGCGGCCGGAGCAGCAGCAGGCTTCGCAGCGCCTTCCGTCGAACCGGTTGTCGCGGGGGCTGCCGCAGCGCCTGTCGTATTGGCACCGGGCAAGTTCTTCATGGCCTGCATTTTTTCATCCTGATCGGCCTTGTATTTTGCAGCCAATTCTTTCTGGCGTTCGCGGATCTGACCCATCAATGCACCGCGTGCCTTCTGGTACTTTTCATTGTCGATTGGCGCGCCAGTGTAGGCTTCGGTGAAACCGTCCATAGGTACTGGGAAGCCGATTGGCTGAGCGGCTGCGTTCATGGCGAGAATCATAAGGCCGCCGCCGGCCTTCATCTGCTCGACGATCTCCTTGGTTGCTTCCGTTTCAGCGGTGCATCCGGCCGGGTGGCAAAGCGAGTACTTGAGTTCGATAGGTTTCAGAGCCTTGTCATCGATTTTTTCGTTCTTGGAGGCCGCAGCCCACTGCTCTTTCGTATAGATTGCCGCGCGGATGCCCGGCGGCAGTGCCATTCCCAGCGGCACCATCACCATGAGTGACGGCTTGTCTTGGCCTTCGACTTCACGAATGGCAGCGGAAACCAAAACCATTCCTGTGTTGCCATCCAAGCGCTCGTGATGGGTCAGGCAGAGGTTCTTCTCTTCCTTCTGGTCCTTGCCGTCCTTATCCTTTTTCATGATGGGAGCTTTTTCGCAAAGCTTGACCCACGCGCTCTTGGCTTCGCCCGTTGCCGCGGCAGCAGTATCGGCGCCAGCAGCAGCAGGAGCAGCTGCGGCAGCAGGTGCGGCCTTCGCGGCAGCAGCAGGCGCAGCTTGCTTTGCTGCGGGAGCGGCGGCTGGAGCCTGTGCGGCGGGTTTTGCAGCGGGAGCCGCCTGCTTCGCGGCAGGAGCGGGCGCGGCCTTCTCGGCCGCAGGTTTCGCGGCTGGTGCCGGCGTTTCAACCTTCTGGACAGGAATAGTGATTTCTTTTTCGGCGTCCTGAGCGAGAGCCGGAACCGATGCGATGATCGCCGCCAGCGCCAGGGCTCCGCCAATCCGGGCCCCAAGCCCACCTATGCGCAAAACTGCATGTGTCATGTACCTAAAAATCCTTGTGCTTGAGAGCTGGTCGCCCCAGCCCATCCCCTCTTAACGCCGCACCCAATGCAGTCTATTCCCTTGGGCCGGGCCCGGGCGCAACGAGCGCCTCCGAGGTTGGGGAGTAAGGCTCGGATTACGGCAATCCCGTGACCACGAACTGCCTATGGCGGGGAGCAGCTAGGCGACCGTGTTTGTCGTGGCAAACCTGCCACTACGGCAGACTGGCCCCGAGGTATGCCGAGGCACCGGACTGGTACGCAACAAAATTGCCGCCGAACAGCCATAGCGAAGGGAATTCCGCGTGTTATCAGTCGGCATCACTTTCGCATGGAAACCTCGAATGCCACTTTCAGCGTTACGCCGAGCCCTCGTTTTTGCCGCACTACTTACGGCCTTCCCGGTGCTCGCCGAACCTAAGCCATCGATAGCGCTACATGGCGCGCCGGCGCTTAGCGCAGGTTTTCAACATCTCCCATACGTAAACCCGGACGCGCCCAAAGGCGGACGCCTGGTACTCGGCCAGCCGGGCTCATTCGATAGTCTCAATCCGCTGATCATAAAAGGCGTAGCGGCGGCGGGCGTGCGCGAATTTCAGCTTGAAGCGCTGATGGCGCGCGGCCTGGATGAACCCTTCACGCTCTATGGACTTATTGCCGAGACGATTGACGTCGCTGAGGACAAGGCAAGCGTAACCTTCGATTTGAATCCAAGGGCCGCATTCTCAGATCGCAAGCCGATCACCGCGGACGATGTGATCTTTTCATTCGAACTCTTGAAAACAAAGGGGCGGCCCAACCACCGGACATATTTTTCCAAAGTGACGGCCGCTGAAAAGCTGGGCGAGAGGCGTGTGCGTTTCACATTCCAGGACGCATCCGACCGCGAGCTGCCGCTCATCCTGGGACTGATGCCGGTGCTCGCGAAGCACGCGACCAGTCCGGAAACGTTCGACCAGACAACAATGACGCCGCTCGTGGGCTCCGGGCCCTATACGCTGTCGCGCATCGATGCCGGGCGCTCTCTTAGCTACACGCGTGATAACGGTTATTGGGGCCAGGATCTCGCAGTCACCAAGGGACGTTTCAATTTCGACGAGGTCCGCTTCGACTACTATCGCGAAGGTTCGGTGATGCTAGAGGCCTTCAAGAGTGGCGGCATTGATCTGCGCCTGGAAGAAGACCCGGCGAATTGGGCGTCGCAGTACGATTTTGCGGCCGTGCGCGAAGGCAGCATCGTCAAGAAGGAATTCGATATCGCGTTGCCCGCCGGCATGACGGCGCTGGTCTTCAACACCCGGCGGGGTCATTTCCAAAATCCGCTCGTACGGCGTGCGCTCATCAGTCTGTTCGATTTTGAGTGGATCAACCGCACGCTCTACTATGGCCTGCAAAAGCGCACGGATAGCTTTTTTGTTCGTTCGTATCTGGCATCAACGGGTAGCCCGGCTGACGCACGCGAACGCGACCTACTTGCAAAGTTTCCGGGTGCCGTCCGTCCTGAAATTCTAGAAGGTAAGTACGCTTTGGCGAAGAGCGATGGTTCCGGTCAGAACCGGGAAAATCAGAAAGCGGCATTCGAACTTCTAAAGCAGGTTGGCTACAAACTGGTCGGTGGAAAGCTTCTAGACCCCGCGTCGGGTAAGCCGTTCAGTTTTGAAATTCTGGCACAAAACCGGGCGCAGGAAGCACTCTTGTTGTCGTTTGCGCGGGGCCTTGAGCCGCTCGGCATTACGGCCGTCGTGCGCATGGTCGATAGTGCGCAGTATCAGGCGCGCCTCAACGACTATGATTACGACATGATACAAACGACCTGGACCGCGTCGCTCTCGCCCGGCAACGAACAGTTGTTCCGCTGGTCGGAAAAGACCGCCGCGACCCCTGGTTCCTACAATTTCGCGGGCGTCAAGAACCCTGCGGCCGATGCCATGATAGAAGCCATGTTGGCGGCCGAAGACAAAGAGACCTTCGTTTCCGCCGTGCGCGCGCTCGACCGCGTGCTGCTGTCAGGCGACTACGTGGTCCCCATGTTCCATGTTCCCAAGCAATGGGTGGCCCACTGGACACGGCTCAAACATCCCGCCAAAACACCGGTGTTTGGCTATGCCGTGGACAGTTGGTGGATCGAAGAGCCCAAATGACCGTTGCCTATCCCGAGACCTTGAACCTCGCCCAGTACTGCCTCGCAAAGGCTACTGCTGCGACGCCGGGCAAGGCCGCGCTGCTGGTGACGAACGATGAAGCAACGGGCAAGCCTTCCGAGACTTGGACTTATGCGGCTCTCGAAGACGCAGTCTTGAGGCTAGCGGGCGCACTCGTGGATCGCGGATTGGTGCCGGGCGAGCGCGTCCTCATTCGCCTCGATAATACCAGCACGTTCCCGATCCTCTACTTCGCGTGTATGGCCGCAGGCCTTGTCGCGGTTCCAGCGTCCAGTCAATTGACGGCGGGTGAAGCCGAATTCCTATTGCACGACAGTGGGGCGCGGCTCGTCGCGTTTGCAGCGCATTTGCCCAGAGGTGTGATTGCAGATCAGGCAGACGCCGTGAGCGAAGACGATATCCGGAGAATGATGCGTGACGGGCGGAGGACGCACTATGCGACAACCGCCGCCAACGACCCGGCTTACTTGCTCTACACGTCGGGTACCACGGCAAGCCCCAAGGGCGTCGTACACGCACATCGCGTGGGATATGGCCGCTCACCGATGTATCAAGGCTGGTATGGGATCACGTCTGAGGATCGCGTGTTACACGCAGGTGCGTTCAACTGGACCTACACGCTTGGCACCGGCCTCATCGACCCTTGGGCGAACGGTGCGACGAGCATCATTTTCTCAGGCGATAAGAAACCGGAAATCTGGCCGTCCCTCATTCGCGCGACGGGCGCGACGCTTTTTGCCGCCGTGCCAAGCTTAGTGCGCCAAATCTTGAAATATGCGGCTCCTGGCCCTCTTGATCTCGGGACGCTGCGCCACGCTCTTATCGCTGGTGAACGGCCGCCTGAAGATTTGTTCGACAATTGGCGCGAACGTACCAGCACAGAACTCTACGAAGCGCTCGGCATGAGCGAGATTTCAACTTACGTTTCCACATCGCCGGCCGTTCCACGCAAACCTGGAACAGTAGGCAAGCCGCAACCGGGACGCCGCGTCGTGATTTTGCCGGTCGATGAGGGTGCTATACCGCTAACAGCCGGCGAAGAAGGGCTGATCGCTATTCACCGCTCTGATCCCGGCTTGATGCTCGGCTATTGGAATCGTTCGGATGAAGAAGCGAGCGTCTATCGCGGCGAATGGTTTCTCGGCGGCGATCTCTGCGTCATGGATGAAGACGGCTACATCACGCATACCGGCCGCGCCAACGACATCATGAAAGCGCTCGGTTATCGCGTGTCGCCGCAGGAAGTCGAAGCCGTTATTGCGCAATGCCCGGACGTTGCCGAAGTCGCTTGTGCGGAGGTGCAAGTGCGCGCTGACGTGTCGGTCATCGGCGCTTATGTTGTGCGCAAACCAGGCAGCGCGGTCGATGCCGCGGCTATCACACAGTTCTTCGAGACACGCCTCGCCCCTTATAAGCACCCGCGCGAAATCGTGTTCCTCGACGCCCTCCCGCGGACGGCCAATGGCAAGGTAAGGCGCAATGCGCTCACTGCGGCGCGGACTGAGTCAACCGTTACCAAGACATGAACAACGCGCACGGGATCAATATTTGAACGCCCCTCCCCCGGTTAAACCTTTCTTCAGCGCAGTGCCGTATTGATACGCGGGTAGCGCAAACTTTGCGAAAACGATTTTCCTGGCGGGACGATAATCGCATGTTCAATAACCGGAAGCCGGACGGAACACCGTCAACTGCTCTTAAATCCGAATTTGATCGTTCGATCCAAGCCTCCGCACAGGATACGACTACGGTGCGTTCCTACCGCGACTACGCCAGCGACGCCGATGGCAGCTATTCAATCATCAATGAATGGCTGACCATGAAAGGTGATCTTGAGAGCGATGGCGACATTCTTGTCAAAGGCCGCGTGCACGGCAACATCCGCTGCAAGATGCTGATCGTCGATCCGGGCGCCGTGATTGAAGGCGGCATCGTCGCCGATGAAGTTATGATCCGCGGCACGACGCGCGGGACAATACGCGCGAAACGCGTGCGTCTCGAGAAAACCGCCAACGTCGACAGCGAGATTTTCCACGACATCTTCTCAGCCGAAGAGGGCGCGCGCATTAAGGGCGCACTTCGCGCCAACGATGAAAGCACCGAGCGGATCGCGCAGAAAGCCGTGCAAAGTGCGGCTGAAAGCCCGGAGAAGAAAGTGAGCTCCGCTCTCTTTCAGATGCTGGATGGCGCTCGTGCCCCATCGCATTTGCATATCGCGACTGCTCAATAACCAAATTCAGTTTCGTGTCGCGTACAGAAAGGGTGGCGTTTTACGCTGCCCTTTTTGCTTTTGCGGCGATATCGGCGAACTGCTGAACGATACTGCGCACGCCCTTGAGGCGCGCATCAGGAAGATCCCAGTCGGCCCGGAATACCAGGCGCTGATCGGGCATCACCTTCAATTTGCCGCGCTGCGATTGCACGAAGGCGATGAGACCTTCGGGATTGGCAAAGTTATTCTTGTAGAGAGTGATGGCTGCACCCTTCGAGCCCGCGTCCACTTTGGAAATTCCGGCCTGACGGCACAGGCCCTTGATCTCCATGACGTCGAGGAGATGGCGCACTTCTTCCGGCATCTCGCCAAAGCGATCGACCAGTTCGGCGGCGAAACCATCGATATCGGCACGCTGGTCCAGCGACGAGAGACGGCGATAGAGACCGAGCCTGAGTTGTAGATCGGCGATATAGGCCTCCGGGATCAGGATCGACATACCAAGCTGGATTTCAGGGCTCCACTTATCGGCCGCTTCTTGCAGATCGCCGCCCTTCATGGCTGCAACCGCCTCTTCGAGCATCGACTGATAAAGTTCGAAACCGACTTCGCGAATGTGACCCGATTGTTCTTCGCCGAGCAGATTTCCGGCGCCCCGGATATCGAGATCGTGCGAGGCGAGCGAGAACCCGGCGCCGAGTGTGTCGAGTGAATGCAGGACTTTGAGCCGCTTCTCCGCGCCTTCGGTGAGCTTTTGCCCCGGCGGCGTCGTAAAATAGGCATACGCACGCGTCTTCGAGCGCCCGACGCGGCCGCGAAGTTGATAGAGCTGGGCGAGGCCGAACATGTCGGCGCGATGCACGATGAGCGTGTTGGCGTTCGGCACGTCGAGGCCAGACTCAACGATCGCGGTCGAGAGCAAGATATCGTACTTGCCCTCGTAGAACGCCGTCATGACATCTTCAAGATCGGTTGGAGTCATCTGGCCCGTCGCGCGCGCGAAGGTCAGATCGGGCACAGCTTCGCGCAGGAATTCGGCAACTTCATCCAAATCGGTGATACGGGGCGCCACATAAAAGGTCTGCCCGCCGCGGAAACGCTCGCGCCGGAGCGCTTCTTTCAGGATCACGGGATCAAATGGAGATATGAATGTTCTCACCGCAAGGCGGTCCACGGGCGGTGTCGTGATAAGCGACAGTTCGCGCACGCCGGTCAACGCGAGTTGGAGCGTCCTTGGGATCGGCGTCGCCGAGAGCGTCAAGACATGCACGTCTTCGCGCATCTTCTTCAAACGCTCTTTATGATTGACGCCGAAGTGCTGCTCCTCGTCGATAATCAGCAGGCCGAGACGCGCGAACTCCACTTGCTTGCCAAGCAGCGCATGCGTGCCAATGACAATATCGACAGTGCCGGATTTCATGCCGGCTTTGACCTCAGCCAAGTCCTTGGCAGCGACCATGCGAGACGCTTGCGCGACCTTGACGGGTAAGCCCTTAAATCGCTCGGAGAAGGTGCGGAAGTGCTGACGCGACAACAGCGTTGTCGGCACCACGACTGCGACTTGCAGTCCGTTCATGGCGGCAACAAACGCGGCGCGCATGGCAACCTCGGTCTTGCCAAAGCCGACGTCGCCGCACACCAGCCGGTCCATCGGGCGGCCCGAGCCTAAGTCATCGACAACCGCGTCAATGCTCGCCGCCTGATCTTCGGTTTCTTCGTATGGAAAGCGCGCCACGAATTCGTCATAAGGCCCGGCCGCCGGAAAAATAGCCGGTGCCTCGCGCAGCAGCCGCAGCGCTGCAATCTTGATGAGTTCGTTGGCAATTTCGCGCAAGCGCTTTTTGAGCCGCGCCTTGCGCGATTGCCAAGCGACGCCGCCAAGCCGGTCGAGCTGGCCATCACCCTCGTCCGATCCGTAGCGCGACAGAAGTTCGATGTTCTCGACCGGCACGAATAGCTTGTCGCCGCCCGCATAGAGCAATTCAAGACAGTCGTGCGGCGCGCCGAGAGCGGTAATGGTCTGTAAGCCTGCAAAGCGTCCAATGCCGTGGTCCGCGTGCACCACGAGATCGCCAACCGAAAGACTGGTTGCTTCGGTCAAGACGTCGGCGGCTTTGCGTGCGCGCTTTCTCTGCCGCACAAGTCTGTCGCCGAGAATGTCCTGTTCGGCGATGACCACGAGATCAGGTGACTCGAATCCGTGTTCAAGTCCGAGCACCGCAAATCCGGTGAAGCCCGGTTTCAAAGCTTGCAACTCGGGGAAGTTCTCGACCTTAGCCGTATCCTTGAGGCCGTGATCCGCAAGTAGCGAGATCAAACGCTCGCGCGCGCCCGTTGACCACGCGGCAATGGCCGCGCGCCGGTGGCCGGCATGGATAACGCGAAGATATCCGGCAACGGCATCGAAGACATTGGCGTCCGGGTCGGCGCGCTCGGCGGCGAAGGTGCGTCCCTGCCGCCCTTTCATCGCGTAGACATTGGCGGCACCTGGTTCTTCAAAGGGCGTCAATCGCGCAACGCTACGGGCATTCAGCGATGCCTGCCATTCCTTGCCAGAGATATACATAGCTTCGGGCGGCACAGGCTTATACGGCGGCGCACCAAAGCGCTGACCTTCCAGACTTTCCACGCGCGCTTCGTAGTGCTCTTGGATTTGGGCAAAGCGCTGCTCGATAAACTCGTCCGCCATATGGTCGAAGCTGACACCCGCGCCCGGCAGATAGTCGAAAAGCGTTTCGAGTGTTGGGTGGAACAACGGCAGCCAATGTTCCTGGCCCTGATAACGCCGCCCGGTACTCACGGCCTCGTAAAGGGGGTCCTCTCCCGTCGCCCCGCCAAAGAGTTCAACGTAGCGCGTGCGAAAGAGTGCCGTTGGAGCGTCGCCAAAAGCCACTTCGCTGACGGGCATTAGCGCAAACTTCTGCACCGGCTTAGTGCTGCGCTGCGTCTGCGCGTCGAAGGCTTTGATGCTTTCGAGATTGTCGCCAAAGAAATCGAGCCGTATCGGATTGATACGCCCCGGCGGAAAGAGATCGAGGATACCCCCGCGCACGGCGAATTCGCCCGGCTCCATGACGGTACTCGCGCGCTGAAAGCCGTAGAGACCCAAGCGGCGCACAAGTTCCGCCATGTCTATGCGCTGACCCGGCGCAATCGGCTTGAAGGCTGCGCGAATAAATGCGCGTGGCGGCAGGCGCTGCAGTACGGCGTTGACAGTTGTGACGACGACACTTGGTTCTTTGAGTGAACCGATGACCAATTTGCCGAGCGAGGTTATGCGCCGGGACACGAGTTCGGCATTCGGGCTAACGCGGTCGTAGGGCACGCAATCCCAGGCCGGAACGGCAATGACTTTGACGTCGGGCGCAAAGAACGCGAGCGCCGTCTCCAACTCGTTGAGGCGGCGGTCGTCGCGGGCGATGTGGAGATGGAGCCCAGGGCCCGCTTCGCGCGTGGCTGCCTTTGTCATATCGGCGATGACGCGCGCGTCCAATCCTTCCGGCACACCGGAAACAACCGTCCGCGACGCTTGAGCGACTTTCGACATATCAGCCGCCGGTCCGCGTAACGCCGTCAAGTCCGTGGAAGGCGCGGACATCACCAACCAAATTTGAGTACTCAGGTGAATCGACAGCGCCGGATTCGAAGCACCAAGCATGCAGCATCGGATCGGGAAGTTCGAGAAAGCGTTCAAACCTGCCGAGCTCGTCTCCGCTCAATTGCGGCACTTTGGCTTCGGCGAAGCGGCCAATCATATGATCCATTTCCTTGGTGCCGCGATGCAATGCCCGGTAAAGCGCGCGGCGGCGGCGCATGTCAACATCGTCCGTCATGTAGCTTGATGCTCTCGCCAATCTTGATATTGGTGGCTTGATAAAGTTGACCCTGCGCTTGACGGCGCCTGTTGGACCCGCCACCCTAAGGCGCACCGGCTTGGTCCATATAGCGCGCCTCGCCGGTTCCGCAAAGCAAGAGAGGACGATGCGTATTGACGCGACCAGCTATACCCATTCCGGCTCCGCTTATGCGCGGCCGGTAGCGGGCGTTTGAGCGTTTTATGCGCCCAGCTAGCCTCGCTCCGCTCTTTGCGTCCGCGACCGCGCTGACGGGCATTGGCCCCCGGCTCATTTTGCTTCTGAAAAAATGTCTCAATCAGCCGCCCCAAGTCCCGGAACCTCGTGTTCTAGACCTGTTGTGGCATTTGCCGGCCGGTGTCATCGACCGGCGCGCGGAACCGGCCCTTAAGGATGCCATCCCGGGAACGATCGTGACCGTGAAGGTGCGCGTTCTGAAACACAAGGCGCCACCGCGCGGGAACAATAAGGCGCCCTACAAAATCAGCTGTGAAGACGACACGGCCAAACTCGACCTCGTGTTCTTCCACGCCGAGCGCAAGTTCATCGAGAAGCAACTCCCCGTGGGCGAGGTGCGGTACGTCTCGGGCCGCATCGAACGCTACAGCGACGTTATGCAGATGACGCATCCCGACTACATCGTCGCCGAGGATGCGCGCCAGGACTTGCCAATGCTAGAGCCGGTCTACCCGTTGACAGCCGGGCTCTCAGGCAAAGTGTTGCAAAAGGCGTCACGGCAAGCTCTCGACCGCGTGCCGCACTTCACTGAGTGGCAGAATGCAGAGTGGCTGAGACAGCGCGGCTGGCCGGATTTTAAATCGGCGCTTCTGCGCCTGCATCGTCCGACCGATGCGCAGGACGTCTCAAACGGCGCGGCCCCCTGGCAACGGCTGGCCTATGACGAGCTGCTGGCGGGGCAATTGGCACTTGGGCTCGTACGCCAGAATATGAAGGCGCAAAGCGGGCGCGCCATTACAGGGGACGGGCGCATTCGACGCAAAATCATTGCCGCACTGCCCTTTAAGTTGACCGGATCGCAACGCACAGCCTTGAAGGAAATCTCTGACGATCTCGCAGCGCCCCATCGCATGTTGCGCTTACTGCAGGGCGACGTCGGCTCGGGAAAGACTGTTGTTGCACTGATGGCCATGGCGGCCGCAGTTGAGGCCGGCGCGCAAGCGGCTCTGATGGCGCCAACCGAAGTGCTTGCGCGTCAGCACGCCGAAACGATTGCGCCACTCGCCGAGAAGGCCGGGTTGACGATCGGACTATTGACGGGACGGGAAAAAGGCAAAGCTCGCGAAGCACTCTTGGAACGGCTCGCATCGGGCGAAATTGACATCTTGATCGGTACCCACGCTCTTTTTCAAACTGAAGTCGTGTTCAAGGATCTGGCATTCGCCGTCATCGACGAACAGCATCGCTTCGGCGTACACCAGCGCCTGGCGCTCCAAGCCAAGGGTTCGAACGGCGGCACCAACGTCCTCGTGATGACGGCAACGCCCATTCCGCGCACGCTGCTCATGACCCACTACGGCGATCTCGATGTTTCTCGCCTCACGGAAAAACCAGCAGGCCGCAAACCCATTGTGACGAAAGCCGTCCCGGTTGAGTCTCTGGAGAAATTGATTGATCGCATCCGCGCACAACTCACTGAAGGCGCGCAGGTCTATTGGGTATGCCCGCTGATCGAAAGCTCCGAATTGAGTGAACTGGCGGCGGCGGAAGAACGTCACGCACACTTGCGGCAAATCTTCGGCGATACGGTTGGCCTTTTGCACGGCGCGCTGCCATCGGCCGAAAAGGATGCGACGATGGCCGCGTTCGCCGCAAACGAATTGAAGATTCTGGTTGCAACGACTGTCATCGAAGTCGGCGTCAATGTACCCAACGCCAATATCATGGTCATCGAGCACGCGGAGCGCTTTGGCCTCGCCCAGTTGCATCAGCTGCGCGGGCGCGTTGGCCGTGGTAGCCGTGAAAGTTTCTGCATGCTGCTGTTCAAGCAGCCTTTGGGTGAGACAGCGAAAGCGCGCCTCAAGATGATGGAAGATACTGAAGACGGTTTCTTGATTGCCGAGAAAGATCTGGAATTACGCGGCGGCGGGGAAATGTTAGGCGCCAAACAGAGCGGCGCGCCGGGATTTCGCATTGCCGAAGTGCCGGGATTTGAAATGCTGCTGGCGGCCGCCCGCGACGATGCCCAGCTGATATTATCGAACGACCCCGATCTCAACGCGCCGCGCGGCCGCGAGTTGCGTACGCTGCTCTATTTATTCGAGTGCGACGAAGCGGTCCGCTTGTTCCGGGCGGCGTGAATCACTGGTAGGTTGGGTTAGGGCGCCCTGCACTTGCGCCCGTAACCCAACTGTCTTGTCTGTGCTAGAGCTGTTGGGTTAGGCTCCGGAACCACGAATGTCATATAGATGGCGGCACACGGGCCGGTGCTAACCCAACCTTGTCTCTTGGCGATTTGCTATCATGGAATGAGACGGCCTCCAAGGAGACCGTCTCGCGGGGTCGGAGATTGTACCCAACCTTGGGCGTAAGCCCGCAACGTAGCGCAATCCCGCCCCGCGCCATTGTGAACCCGAACGGTTGCTTGGCGCAAGTCGCCGCAGACAAGGCAGGGACCCGATGACTACGCATGCTCAATGGATCGGCGTCGACGTTTCAAAGAAAATGCTCGATGTCTTCTCTCCAAACCTCGGCGCCTTCCGCGTCGCCAACACGGCGCAAGGCTTCGACACTCTCATTGCAAAACTTTCTGGTGTTACTGTTGCCGGCGTCGTTATGGAAGCGACCGGCGGTTACGAGCAGTCATTGCTCAAATCGTTGACGACCCACGGCATCAACGCTTCTATTGTGAACCCGGCGCGTGTCAGGGCCTTCGCGACGGGCACCGGACAACTCGCCAAAACAGATAAAATCGACGCGCAAGTTCTCGTCCACTACGCCGCCTTCAAGAAGCCCGCGCCAACACCCTTGGCTTCGACGGCGCGCGCAAAACTCAAGGAAATCCTGGCCTATCGGGCGCAAATCGTCGCCGAGATCACGGCACGCACGGCGCAACTCCGTCACTATGAGAGCCCAGATATTGCCGCCCGGGCAGACACCGCCATCGCCACGTTGAAGGCAGACAAGAAAAAGCTCGACGCTGAAATCGAAACCTTGATCAAAGCCGATGCAGACTGCGAACGGGCCTATCGCATTCTGACGTCTGTCCCAGGCGCCGGCCTCATCGTGGCAGCAACACTGATCACCGAGTTGCCGGAACTCGGATCGCTGAACCGCCGTCAAATCGCCAGTCTCGCAGGCCTCGCGCCGTTCCCGCGCGAAAGCGGTCAGCGCAAAGCCTACCGGTCTATTCGCGGCGGCCGCGCGGAAGTTAGAACCGCTCTCTTCAACGCCGCACGAGTCGGCATTCGATTTAACCCAAAACTCAAAGCCTTCGCCGAACGCCTCGCGGCGAAATCCAAGCCCTATAAAGTCATCGTCGTTGCCGCCATGCGAAAGCTGCTGACAATTCTCAATGCCATGATAAAAGCTCAGAAATCCTGGCAACCCGCGTGACCGTCAAGACGGTTGCTACAATTCACCGAACGACACTCAGCTCTTCTTCTTGAGACTCGCAATTGTGCGCGGGCCAGCCGAGGATACAGCCCCCATATCCTTGAGCTTGCCGTTCAGATCCGGCATTACGATGCCGCCAGAGAGAATGACCTTGGCGGCTTCTTCCGCACTCATCGACAGCAGCGTCACATCCTTGCGCGGCACAAAACAGATGAAGCCCGTCGGCGGTACAATGCCGGTTGGCATAAAGACGGTGAGTAGATCGGTCTGCCCGCCGGGCTTCTTATCGACGATTTCGCCCGTAGTCTCGCCTGTTACGAACACGATCGACCAGAGGCCTTCCGAGGGAAACTCGATAAGCCCAACCTTCTGGAAACTCTGGTTGGGGCCCCCGCTTGAGATGACGCTTTCAAACAGCTGTTTGATGGCGCTGTAAACATTGCGCACGACCGGCATGCGCGACAGCATCAATTCCCCAGTCGAGACAAGCGAGCGTCCCAAAAGATTTGCAGCCAATGCGCCGATGATGGTCAAGCCGACGATGGCAACGAAGAGGCCAAGTCCGGGAAGCGGAAACGGCAGATAGGTGTCCGGGTTATAATAGGTCGGCAGCAGTGGCTTTACCCAAGCATCGACCCAGTTAATCAGCCACCACATGATGTAGAGCGTAATGGCTACAGGACCGACAATGAGCAACCCGGTCAGAAACGAATTTCTGAGACGTGCGCCGAGATGCCATTCAGCTTTGCCGTCGTCGCGCGCGAGCCGCTTCAGCCCGGCGGTCAGAGGCGCATCTTTGCTCTCCGCGTCGGGCAGACCATCAGGGCCGGGTGTCTGCGCGGTCATTGTCTCGTCCTGGGTCTCGTCCTGGTGCGATGCCCGCGTGTCAAACGGGCTCGAACTCAGTTGGTCACGACCAGACAATCATATCCACTATTGCGCAGCGTGTTGCAAAGGCCACGGGGCTCATCTGCCGTCGCATATGACCCAACGCGCACCCGGTAGAACGTACCCATGCTGCCAATAACGGCTTCATCGACCGTCGGTGACCGGGCGGCTAGTTGATTTCCATACTGTTGCGACAGCTTCAGCGCCAAGGCTTCCGCCTCGGGTCTGGAGCGCATAGCGGCAATGTGAAGTTTGAATTTGCCGCCTTTGACCTGAGGCTGAGCAGGTACTGCGGCCTTTGGTGCGGGTGCGGCCGGCGAAACCGCCGCAGTCGTGACCGGAGGGGCAACCTTGGCGGCGGGAACCACCTTAGCTTTCGCACCGGATGCAACCGACGTTTTATCAGTCCAACTAGAGGTCACGGCCGCCGGTTGGTTGGTCGATGCCGTCGTCACGGGAGCGGGCTGAGCCGGGGTCTCGCTACCACCACCAAATAGGTTGGAGAAAAAACCACCGACGGTGTTGTTTGAAGAACCAGTTGCGGCCTGTTCAGGGATAGGTGCAGGAACCGCCGCAGCCGGTGCTGGTTGGGCAACAGGAGCGGTAGCTGGTTCAACGCGCTGCTGTTCTAGCGCCGCAACTTGATCAAACGCACCGTCCGTGGATTTGCCAGAGCCTGAAGCGCCGCCCGGAGCTTGTGTTGGCGATGTGGCCGCTTGACGCGATACTTTGGGCGGCGGACCCTCTGTGACGGCAAATGGGTTTGGAATGCCGCTATCATTGGCCGATGACGATGAGCTCGCGGCAGCCACGGGCGCGGGGCCTGTTGCGGCTGCCGACGGAGCTGGTGCGGGGACAGCCCCAGGTGCCGCCGGCGGCACGGCAGCCGTTTGAGATTTGCCATTGGGATCGGCAACCGCAACAGTCTCGGCTCCGCTATTTCCGTCACCAAGCCCGGCGAGCTTATAGGCATCTGCCCGTTCAGCTGTCGCGTTTTGACGATCCGTATCGTTCAAACCATTCTTGAGCCACAGCGCACTCGTGAGATCGGAGATCGCGAGACCAGGCTTCGATTGCTTCTTGTAGGCGAGACCGCGGTAGTAAAGTCCGCGCGCCATATCCTGGCTTGTAAGTCCGCCGCCGCGCAGTGCCGCACTCAGAGATTGGACGGCAGGCTCGAATTTGCCCGCTGCATAGGATTTCACCCCAAACTCGTAAGCGCGCTTGGCGGCTTCGGCTTCTTTTTGCTTTTGTGCCGCTTCAGCTGCACCCGGCGCCGCTGGCGCTGCAGACTTAGCCGCCGCTTTCACCGCAGGCGCTTGTTGCGCAACGCATGGCGCCGCCAGCATCGCAACGGAAAGCATCAGTGATGCCGCAAAAGCGGCGTTCATGCGCACGTGTTTCATTCGGGTGTCCCACCCCATAGCCCGGATCCTTCCCCACAAAAAAACCGGTGGCTTCAAAACGTAACGCCGCACCACTTGACCTCAATGCGTAGTCGAAGCAGCGGAAGGAGGCAAATCTAGGGCCTCCACTTTAACCCTGTTGTCCCCGTTATTCGACGGTGACCGACTTTGCCAGGTTGCGCGGCTGATCGACGTCCGTCCCCATGACCACTGCCGTATGGTAGGCAATGAGTTGTGTCGGCACGGCATAGAGTAACGGCGTCGCGAACGCGGAAGCCTTGGGCATTTTGATGTGGGCGGCCAGTTTACAGCCTACTTTTTCTGCCGAAGCATCTGAAATCAGAATGATTTGCCCGCCACGGGCGGCAACTTCCTGCAGATTTGAAACCGTCTTGTCGAAAAGGTCGTCTTCAGGCGCGACAACGATAACGGGCACGTTTTCGTCGATTAAGGCGATAGGACCGTGCTTCAGCTCGCCAGCAGCATACCCTTCGGCATGAATGTAGGAAATTTCTTTCAGTTTGAGCGCGCCTTCGAGGGCAACCGGATAGGATGTGCCGCGGCCGAGATAAAGCACGTCTCTAGCCTTTGACAACTCTTGAGCAATTGCCACGAACTGCTGCTCGTTCCGGATCAGCGACGATATATGGCGCGGCACTTCCATCAGGCCTTTGATGATCTCCGCCTCTTCGCTCGCAGAAATCGTATTACGCGCCCGGCCAATGGCAATGGCGAGACAGGCAAGCACAGCGAGCTGACAGGTAAAGGCTTTGGTCGAGGCGACGCCGATTTCGGGGCCAGCGAGAATGGGCAGCACCGCATGCAACTCGCGCGCAATGGTCGACGTTCTGACGTTGACGATTGAGGCGATGCGCTGGCCGTTGGCTTTGCAGTACCGCAGCGTCGCCAGCGTGTCGGCGGTTTCGCCAGATTGCGAGACAAACACGGCGAGCCCGCCCTCGGGCAGCGGGGCCTCGCGGTAGCGCAGCTCGGACGCTACGTCGATCTCGACGGGCACGCGCGCGACGCGCTCAATCCAATACTTGGCAACGAGACCGGCATAGTAGGCGGTTCCGCACGCGGAAATGGTGACACGCGAAACCTTGGCGAGGTCGATGCCGAGATCGGGGAAATTCACTTTGCCAGCCGCCATGTCGAGATAGTTGGCAAGCGTGTGGCTGATAACTTCCGGCTGCTCGTAAATTTCCTTAGCCATGAAATGGCGGTGGTTGCCTTTATCGACGAGCAAGGAGCTGGCGACAGATTTGACAATTGGACGATCAACGCGTGCGCCGGACTTGTCATAGATTTCGGCGCCCGAGCGATGCATGACGGCCCAATCGCCCTCATCGAGGTAGGTGATCCTATCGGTGAACGGCGCGAGGGCGATTGCGTCGCTGCCGAGATACATTTCACCTGTTCCATGGCCGATGGCCAGTGGTGAGCCCTGCCGAGCCGCGATCATCAGATCATCGTGACCTGCGAAAATGATACCGAGCGCAAACGCGCCCTGGAGTTTTTTAAGTGCCGCATGCACAGCGTCGATCGGACCCAGGCCTGCCTGCATGTGATGCGTAATCAGGTGCACCACGGCTTCGGTGTCGGTATCGGTTTCGAAAACGTGACCTTTGCCTTCGAGGTCTTTGCGCAGATCGCGGAAATTCTCAATAATGCCATTATGGACGACCGATACTTTCGCGGTCATGTGCGGATGGGCGTTACGCTCGGTTGGGCGCCCATGTGTCGCCCAGCGCGTGTGGCCGATGCCGGTGCGCCCTGCGAGGGGCTCGCTCAAGAGGCGCGTTTCCAGATTCTTGAGTTTGCCTTCGGCGCGCCGCCGCGTTAGCGCCCCGCTCTCAAGCGTCGCGATACCAGCAAAATCATAGCCTCGATATTCCAGCCGCCTCAGCGCATCGACCAGATTTGGCGCGACAGCCGATTTGCCGAGAATTCCAACGATGCCACACATCGCATTTATCCTTGAATTCTGGCGTCCCCCATCCTGAGAAGTACTAGGGTTAACGCCGTTCTCAATTCACAGAGTGTTTCATATCCTCTCAATCGGGAGGATCTTAGGCCACGTCCAGGCAACCTATTGCAAGAGCCATGCACGTTTTAAGGGCGTTAAGATTTACCTTTGCGGCGCCCCATGAGAATGCGGAATTTCTCGGCCCAGCCGGGCCGCTCTTCCTGGGGCGAGCGCTCAAGGGCCAAACTTCCGGCCGCAACGTCTTTAGTAATGACGCTCCCCGAACCAATGTAGGCTCCCTCGCCAATCTTAAGTGGGGCCACAAGTGACGAGTTGGAGCCAATGAAGGCCCCGGCGCCGATCTCAGTCTTACTCTTGTTGAAGCCGTCGTAGTTACAAAAGATGGTCCCGGCCCCTACGTTGGCTTTGGCGCCGACGGTGCCGTCGCCGAGATAAGCAAGGTGGTTGGCTTTTGATCCAGCGCCCATCGTCACGTTCTTGACTTCAACGAAGTTGCCGACGTGAACATTTTCCGAAAGTACCGCGCCAGGGCGCAACCGCGCAAACGGCCCGATGCGCGCTCCCTTGCCGATGGCGGCGCCTTCCAAATGGCAGTTCGCTTTGATCTCGGCACCCTCGTCCACTCTCACTCCGGGTCCAAAAAATACATTTGGCTCAATCACGACGTCGCGGCCGATAACCGTGTCGTAGGACAGCCAAACAGTATCCGGCGCGATCATGGTCACGCCATCCTGCATCATCTCAATACGGCGGCGGCGCTGCCAGATGGCTTCGGCTTCTGCCAGCTGATCGCGTGCGTTGACACCCAGCACTTCGTCCTCTTCACACTCGACAACGGCGGATTTCAAACCATCACGGCGTCCGCGTTCGATGGCGTCCGTCAAGTAGTATTCGCCCTTGGCGTTCTTGTTTGTGATGCGGCCGAGGAGGCCTTCTAAGTCTGGTACCCGGAACGCGAGTACGCCTGAATTGCACAGGTCAACCCGGCGTTCTTCTTCGCTTGCCTCACGATCCTCACGAATTGCGAGCAACTCGTCTTTGCCTTGTGTCAATAGGCGGCCGTAGCCCGAGGGGTTCGCCGCCCGAAAGCCGAGTACGGCGATGGCAGCGCCAGCGTCAAGCCGCGCCCGTAGTCTGGCAATGGTCTCAGGCCGGATCAGCGGCGTATCGGCATAAAGTACGATCACGTCGCCCTTGTGGGATTTGATCGCATCGCGCGCGGCGAGGACAGCATCGGCGGTGCCTTGCTGCTGATGCTGAATGGATGTTGTGCTGGCTGGAGAAAGTTTCTTGGCTTCCGCTTCGACGGCGGGCATATCGGGACCAACGACGGTCACGAGGCGTTGCGCGTTGACCGAATGCGCCAGCGCTAAAACATGGCCGAGCATCGAGCGCCCGGCAATTTTGTGCAGCACCTTGGGAAGCACCGATTTCATGCGCGTGCCCTTACCTGCGGCAAGGACGATAATCAGCAGCGGGGAGGTGTTCATTGACTACCTGATTGATAGGGTCGCGGATCGTAAAGGGCCGTTTGAGGGTGCCGAGGCGCGCTCGCTTAAACTCGAGTGCCCTTTCCAGCCCGATGCATACCCCCCTGGCACCCGGTGCGGCAAGCGCAGCCACAGTGTTTGGCAAAAAGCGTGCTCCTGCCGCCTCCTTTCCCCGTGCACGAACCAATAAAACTCCAAAATCGACCGTCGCTTGAGTGCGTTACGCTGCAATTGGCCCTCCGGCCCCATCCACAGGTTATCAATCTCGAAGCCGCGCCTTGCGTTGCCCTGCTCCTCTGATTCAGCGCAACATCCTCTTGAAACGAATCAGTGACTGAGCCGGTCCAGCCGCCACTCGCTTCGCTGGCACCATCTCGCTTCGCTGACACCATATTGCCACGACGCATTCTGTTTGAATGAGGGAAGTTCCAGTCAATGACCCCAACTCCGAGCCCCGCGCTGCACATCGCACCGCCACCTGTTCCATTGCGGCGGCGTCCAATCTTCACACCTTACGTGTTTGGCTGGATCATGGCCGGAACTTTGGCCACGGGCTATTTCGCCATCCTTTTGACCGCACCCGATCTGCTTGAAGACTTGATGCCGGGCGGAGTCCACATCACCGAGCCGCAAGACAACCGAGGCCAGCGCGCCGCCGCGCGTCTCGCGTCCGATATGCGCGCAATCCGCGAAAGTGTGGCCCAAGTTCAATTTGAACTTTCAAAAGTCAAAACCGATGTGCTCACACACGGCGAACGCGAACGCGCGCTTACTGCGCAACTCAACTCTCTTGAGAGCAAATTGGAGATGACGCAATCCGCGCGAACTATTGAGACGGCTACCCCACAGCGCCAACCGCAACCACCGGCAAATCCCGCCGCACCCGCAGAGCTTGAAACGATGCCCCAGGCGATCGACACCGTCGCCCCGCCGGCCGCGACGGAAGCCGCACCCAAGCAAGAAGCGTCCGGCTCGCCGCAACAGCCAAAACTTATCAACGCGGATACGGCGACTACGATCGGGGCGCTGGAAACCGGCAGCGTAACGACGGTCGCCCGGCCAGCAGCAAAGGCCGCCAGTGACGCAATCTCTTTTGGTCCCGCCATCGTCAAACCCGCCGCCAAGCCGATTGGCGTACAAATCTCTTCAGGGACATCGGTCGATAGTTTGAAGTTAAGCTGGAGCCTGCTCGCGGACCGGCATGCCGATACTCTGAAAAATCTACAGGCGCGTTACGTTGAAAGTGGCGATCCGGCAGCACCAAACTTCGACCTCATCGCCGGTCCAATCAAATCGAAAACCGAAGCGGCGCGGGTCTGCAAGGCGCTTGCCGCCAAGAACATTCCTTGCAAGGTCGGGGATTTCGCGGGTGACGCGCTTTAGTCGGCAACTTCAGCGACAGTCAGACGCGCCGGCAAATTACGTTGGTACAGCGAAGCCGCGCATCTGAGAGTCTGCGCGTAAGCTCTCTTCGATGCTATCAAACAGCGTCCCGACATAGGGATGCAAAAGCTGCCCGCAATCGGGAAAATCCCGAAGGCGAATGTGCGGCATCGCAGCGGCATATTCCTTCACCGTCTCAAATGGCGAAAACGGATCCTGATGACCGGCAAACAACGTGATTGGCACACGGCAACTGCCAAGTTCATCACTCCAGTTTACCGAAAGATTGGCAGCAACCTCAGCACCCCACGCAATATGGGCGGTAAAGTTCGGTGTCACCGCGACTTCCGAACTTCGTGCGAGAGCTGCCATGACGCTGTCATTTTCGATGACCCTCAAGTCGGCCGGACTGTCTGCCATCACCGTTTGCAGAAAACGTTTCGGCCCTAATCTCCGCACGAGGCTGAAAAACGCCATCGCCACATACGGCAAAGCGCGCGGCGCATATCGGGCGTTCGCGCTGACAAAACGCGACCACTTCGACATGCGGTCGTAGTGCACTTGAGTGACCGCAGGCATCGGGGCGCCGCAGCCTAGTATCGCGGACATACGCTCAGGCGCAATACCAGCCAATGCTACGGCGATCCGGAAGTCATCGCAGATTGTAACGAAAGGTGCGCGAGCAATGCCAAGATGATCCATCAAGGCAAAGACATCGTGTG
This sequence comes from uncultured Alphaproteobacteria bacterium, assembly GCA_963819605.1. Classification (GTDB taxonomy): domain Bacteria; phylum Pseudomonadota; class Alphaproteobacteria; order Rhizobiales; family Hyphomicrobiaceae; genus Hyphomicrobium_B. The sequence continues at coordinate 745,817 of CAWFWU010000019.1, forward strand.
CCGCCACCTCATGAACGTGCCGGCCACAGGGGATAGGCGACGAGCCGCCGTAGCCGGCACGGATTGGAATGATCATGCGCAATCCGCGCCGGTAGAGTTCTTGTTCATCTTCGGGCGGGAAGGGCGATGTGCCAACTCCACCGGGCATCAGAACAAACGGTGCGCCGCGTGGGTTGCCGATGACCAGATAGTCGAGCCGCCGCTTGTCGTCCATCATCAAGGTCGAAGGAACGCCGCCACGATCAGACCCAGCATCTGGAATAGCTGGAGTCGTTTTTTCGGATTGGGGATCCGCCACCTCGAGAAGACCAAGCGTCATCCTGATCACCTCGACTTGCGAACGCGTCTCGGTCTTTTCCAAAAGAGCGCTAACATGGCTCCTGATTGTCGGTTCGGAACGGCCTGAAGCGGCCGCAATTTCTTTTACCGAATGCCCGAGCGCGATGTGCTTCAACACATCGGCTTCCGACGAAGTTAAATGAAACACGTCTTGCACCAGTTTGGTCAGGCTCTCAGGCCAAGTGATGATCGTCGTAATCAGTCCGACCAGAAATGGATTTCCGTCAATACCGTCGATAATGCGCATGACCAACGGCGCCGCGGCGTTGGTTCGCCGCAACCGCACCATGCGCGGCGTTCCGTTTTGCTGGACTTTTATTGAACCAATTTCAACCAGCAAAACGCGATAGTCTTCATCCTCAAGGCCGAACCCGGCTGCGGAGCATCCGGCGGTTATCCCGAGTGCCTCGCCCGCAGCTTTGTTGGCAGCGACCACAAAGCCAGCACGTGTCACAACGACTGTCGCGCTGCGTATCCTATTGACCCAGGTTATGACAGCCGGCCGCGCCGCCTCTACCAACTCGATGACATTGCGCAGAACAAACTCGGCATGTTCGACATGAACAGAGATTCCCGGTTCATCGAGAAGATTGAAACCCGCTGCGAATTCAGAACCGTAATGTAGCCGTTTCGACCAGATATCGAGAAGCGCTTCGAGCCGATCAGGTGCAACGACAATGTCGTGAATGCCCTCGACAAGTGGCGCTAGTTCATCTGACTTCGAGTTCATCAACCTGGCCCCTTTGACGAGTGCCGCCCGAAGGGGCTCGTACCAGAGCCTTAGACAAAGTAGTAGAGAAAACTGGGAATGCGCAAACAGCGCGCCACGGACGAGCGGCGCACGTACCGTTGGCCCATTGAACACTCCCTGCCAGGCCGGCGATTTCTCGGGCGATGCGCTCTAAGGGCGTTTGTTGAAATCTGTCTAAGCGCGCGGGCCGGTGCCGATCCCGAGCAGCCGGTACAGCGGACACCAGCCGAAGAACGCAGTGGCCAGCGGTACGACACCGATCCAGCCCCACCAAAGCCCGGACTGCGGGGCGTTGCCCGCGTCGTGCAGGCCGAGCGCGAGACCAATGAGAATGAGACCAGCGATGGCACGAATGCCGCGATCAAAATTCGACATGTTTTAAGTCATGACCCACCTTTAAATCGTTAGCACCGCGAACGACGGTGACGCCGCCCCGGCGCACTCCTGATTTAAAGCTAACCGTGAAAACATTGCGGCGCCGTGATCTAAATCAACGGCGCCGCCAATCGTTTCTGTAGGGCTGGAAGGTATATTCAGCGCATCAAAGGTCTGATGTGTTGAAGGTATCGCAGGTTTCCATCTTGCCGGATTTCAATCCCGTCGTGAACCAGCGGCGGCGCTGTTCGGCCGTGCCATGCGTGAACGCGTCAGGCACGATGCGGCCTGTGGTCTTCTTCTGGATCATGTCGTCGCCGATTTGCGTGGCGGCATTGAGCGCTTCTTCGATGTCGCCTTCCTGAAGCCGGCTCTTCATCTGGTGATTGAGATGCGCCCAAACGCCGGCCAAGCAGTCGGCCTGCAGTTCCATCCGCACCTGGATCTTGTTGGCCGTGCGCTCATCCGAACGCCCCTTCAACTCCTGCACTTTTTCAGCAATGCCAAGGATGGTCTGCACATGGTGGCCGACTTCGTGCGCGACGACGTAAGCCTGAGCGAAATCGCCGCTGACATTGAACTGGCGCTTCATCTGGTCATAGAAGGCGAGATCAATGTAGACCTTGCGATCGAGCGGGCAATAGAACGGTCCCATGGCGGCTTGGCCGGCACCGCACGCAGTTTGCGTATAGCCCGAGAAGAGAACGAGCGGCGGCTCCTCATATTTCTGACCGAAGCCTTTGAAGACGCCGTGCCACACGTCCTCCGTATCGGCGAGTACGCGGCCGATGAACATTTTCATTTCGTCTTCGCCGGTTGGTCCCTTGGCCCCGCGGGTCTCACCCGGCAGACCCGGAATATCGACCTTGGTGCGTTCCGTCGTTACCGGGCGCTCAGCGCGTGGCAATTGCGGCATGTTGATTTGTCCGCCGCCGCCCTGGGGGCCAAGCAGAACATCGAGCGGATTAATGCCCATGAACAGCATCAACGCGCCGAGAATTAACAGCGTTGTGAAACTAAAGCCGCCGCCGCCGATTGGAATTTGGAAGCCGCCGCGCCCGCCGGGGAACGGAGACCCCCGCCTTCGCCGCGCCGGTCTTCGACATTTTTGCTCTCGCGATCTTCGTCACCGTAGCGCATGGCAGGTTCCTAAGGTTCTGGTGTTGCCGGGGGCCCGTTCCGGCGGGCCCCATGCTTATTTGGCAGGCATAGTGCACGCCCGAAAGAGCATGACAAGTGTCGAGACGCGGATCGCCTATATGGGCGCCGAATGCGGGTGTCTAACTCTTTGTGGGAACGGCAGGGGTAACCTTGCGCACCGCGATTGCAGTCTTCACGTCCCCTGCGCCGGTCGCAGTTTTGGGTTTCGCCGGTGGCCGCAGCATGGCGCGAACCGCGCGGGACGCGGCGACCGTGCCATCGTTGGCGTAGGCTTCGTGATTTTTCTCAATTTCGGTCAAGTCATAGCGATAGTTGACCATCAAACCATGACCTTCGCGCAAGCCTTTCTCGGACGTATCCGCGAGCCAATTCAGGCGTTCGAGCCGTGCGCCGTTGCCTAAGTGAAAGCGCGCCACCGGATCAACGGGACGCTGATCGCTTGATCGGGCGGATAGAAAATAATGAGCAGCTAGCGCGAGCACAATATTTTTGAGCGGTTCGGCCTGTGGCCCAAGATCACGCGCCACTTCCACCCAGCGGGGATCGCGCAGAACTTTCAGGATCTGCCGGTCTTGAGCCGTCACGATGCTCGTATCCTCATCCGCCGTCATCCGGTCGAGCCAGCGCGCGAAGTGCGGAACGGGCGAGAGTGTCACGAAGGTTTTGAGGCTTGGCAGCTCTTTGAGAAGTTCTTCAGCCACTTGTTTCAGCAAGAAATTGCCGAATGAAATGCCTCTCAATCCTTCCTGGCAGTTTGAGATCGAATAGAAGACGGCGGCAATCGGATCGCCTTTAATCTCCGCCCGGCGCGCGTCCAAGACGGGACCGATGGCGTCCGGGATATCGCGCATCAAGGCGACTTCGACAAAGATCAGGGGTTCATCGACGAGTGAGGGGTGAAAGAACGCGAAGCAGCGCCGGTCAACGGGATCGAGGCGGCGGCGCAGGTCGTCCCAGCCTTTGATTTCGTGCACGGCTTCGTAGGCGATGATCTTTTCCAGGATTGCGGCGGGCGTTTGCCAGTCAATGCGGCGCAATACGAGGAAGCCGCGATTGAACCAGGTCTGCAGCAAGTGCTGCAAGTCGGCATCAACGGCGGTGAGATTCATTTCCGTCTTCGGCGTGCGCAGAAGCTCATGACGAAGCCCGACGATTTCGGCCGTGGCGCCGGGTGCCAAATTGAGGCGGCGGAAAAATTCCCGGCGCGGGCTTTCTGCCGCCATTTGCAGATTTGAAAGTGAAGCCTCACTCGGGTGCGCGAGATAGGCTTCGGCGGCGCGCGAGACCGATACGGCGTCCGGCTGCAGCTCATCCGCTAAGAACGCAAAGAACTTGCGGCGGTCTTCCGATGACGCAGTCTTGAGGCACGTCAGCAACTGGCGCGCAATGGCAACGCCCGAGGCTTCACCCCGCCCCGACATCAAGGCCCGCGCCAACGCTTCGACGTTTTCTTCGTCGCCGGCTCCAAAGAGTGACTTGGGCAGAAGCGCACGGCTCTGCTCGGCAACGGTGTTGAGCAATTCTTGTAGAAACGAGACGTTCACGTGGCTCCAATCCTTGTTACTTGCCCGGCTCAGGGTGATCCACCACCCGGGGATTTTAATCATTCATCAACCATACCCGGCCAGCATGGCAAGACGATAGTCAGCGCGAGCAATCCCGGTATGACCGATACCCTCAGCCACGGACGGCCAACGTCCAGCCTTGTACAGGTCACCAATGACACGGGCCGCGTGGCATTTTGCGGGCCGTATGTGCTCTCGGCCATTACGGGCTATGGAATTTCAAAAATCGAGGACGTGATCCGCGAGGGCCGCGACCTTCCGCCTGGGCGCAAGCCCGTTGTGCGCGGCACATATGCCGACGAGGTCGAAGCCGCGCTGGCCCACTTCGGCTACCGCATGGACTTGAAGCAGAGTTTTATGCACTTGGGCCGCAAGGAAAGACCGAGCGTGTGGACCTGGATGCAGAAACCGCGCAACGCATGGGCCTATTATATCCTTGCCATTCACAAGGGCAAAGAAGGCCACTGGATTTTGATTAAGGGCGTGAAGATGTGCGATACCTTCACGGAAGGCAAATGGACCTTCGTCGTCGATGGGCCGCACAAGGGCTGCCGCATCATGGAAATTTTTGAAGTAAAAAAGGCCATCGACGCTTAGCACCGGTGGCCCAGCTCTGAAATGAGAATTGGGGACACGCACGACCTCCCCAAATGCATTTATCGCACGATCATCAAATGATGAAAAAGTCTGATTGTGTGAGTGAATCCGGGCTGCCCGTCAGTGTTGCAAACTTCACCGCAGCAACGCCGCCAGTTTTATTCCCGTCGGCGTCGTAATAGAGCGCCCCAGTTGCGGTATTGTAAATGATCCGGTCATTAAGATCGTGGGCCGCCGTTGCCGTTGCACTCTTGAAGAATTGGCCCCCCGATAGCGCGGTGTTAGCCGCTCCAACAAGCTTGGTAAAAATAGCGTTCTCCAGCCGGATTGTATCTGCAGCGACGTTGTAATCAGTTATAGTGTCTCTGTTGTTCGAGGCGCTCGGCTTCGTGTTGAAAACGAAGAAATCAGCTCCAAGGCCGCCGGAAAGCGAGTCGTTGCCAAGTCCGCCGTAAATCCTGTCGCTGTCGAGGCCGCCATTGAGCACATCGTTGCCGCCGTTGCCGCGCAGTGTGTCGTTGCCAGCGTCTCCAAAGACAGTATCGACAAACGCGCCGGCAGACCCTGTGTATTGATCGAGTCCAGCGCCGAGATGCACCGCCTTGGTGATACGGCCCGCCCCCGTGTTGTTGATGACGTCGTCGCCGCCGCCGAGATCAACGAAACCGTTGATCAAGCCGGAGTTCGTGATGGTATCTGCAGAAGGAAAAACCGGATCGAAATCTTGCGACAGAATTGCGAACCCTGATCCGCCAGCAGAAATGGTGCCTGTGTTGACCACCGTCGAAAAATAGGCGGACGTAACAAAGTTAAAATCATGAGCCAATCGGATGGCATCACCGCTGTCATTGCTAATCAAACCATTGTTGTGGATGGAGTACGCATTGTTGGCAGCGAACACCCCGCCACGGACCATGATCACTCCGGTTGCCCCAACCGTTAGATCCGCCTGAGCACCCGTGAACCCTGTCATGCCCATAGAACCCGCACCATTGCCAAAAATAAAACCATCAACGGTTACTGTGGAGGGCGGAGCACTACCCACACTATTGTCCAAAACCAGAGCAGCGTTGTTGGGCCCGGCCCCGAGGAACCCGTCACTGGCAATGGTTACAATTTCACCGATATTGACGACTCCCACGATCCGTCCTGGACCGGTTCCGTTATAGGCGCTGTTGGCTGCATTAATTGTGACTGGCATCGGCGTACTCCTGACTTCACTCGTTGGCTGATCATCGGTGGTCTGATCGGGAAGTTACCGGCTTTGCAAGACCCGTGCAACGCAAGTTCCGGTAAGCCGCCGCCATCAAGCTAAATGCCGGTTTGCGGCATCTATTGTGCCATAATGGCCCATAACAGGCTGCAACGTGCAGACGCGATTAGACAGCCTGATGCTGTGCATGCCTTTTCTTATGCATGAGTGCACCTTTGGCTTTTCAAGAATGGAATCGTGAGCTTAAATGCCAACCATTCTTCGCTACGGAGTTCATCCCCCATGTATTTCGGCGGCTTGATCGGGTCTATTTTAACCCTCATCGCATTTTTCGTCGCTTTGAGCGCGCGCAAACGTTCGATTGAACTCAAGGACCGTCTGCGCCGCACAGAAGAAAAGCTCGATGGGCTGGCCAGCGAGGTGCGCTGGATGCGGGAAGAGCGCCGCGGCGATGCACCCGAAGCCGATGGCATCTTCGTGCCCGAGCAAGGCGGCAATATCCGCCCTGCCGTGGCGCGCGCGGAGTGGCCGCCAACGGGATCGCAATCGGCAGCAAGCGTGCCGCCGGTTCAACCCGCCCTGCCCCCGCCATCCTCGCCTCCGCCTCCCTCGGGCACTGACACGCCGCGTCCACCCAAGCGCGAAAGCTTCGAAGAGCGGCTTGGCACGCAATGGGCCGTGTGGGCCGGTGGCGCAGCGCTGGCGCTCGGCGGGCTGTTTCTCGTGCGCTATACGATTGAAGCCGGGTTGCTCGGACCGGGCGTGCGCGTCGTGCTCGGTGCGCTGCTCGCCGCCGGTCTCGTCGCAGCCGGCGAATGGTTGCGGCGCGGTGAGATAACGATCCCGATTGACGCATTGCCGCAAGCGCACATCCCAAGCATCTTGACGGCCGCTGGCACAATCGTCGCCTTTGGCACGATCTACGCCGCGCATGCGCTCTACGATTTCATTGGGCCGACGTTTGCGTTTCTAGCACTCGGCGCGGTTGGTATTGTGACCATGCTGGCCGCCGCGATCCACGGACCCGCACTGGCCGGTCTTGGACTTGCGGGTGCGTTTCTAACACCAATGCTGGTCTCATCGAACGCGCCCAACTTCTGGTCTTTGACACTCTACCTCGGTGTTGTCGCCGCCGCCGCCTATATGCTGGCGCGCACGCGCCAATGGCTATGGCTCGCGGCATCCGCTGTTGCCGGCGCGGTGCTGTGGGGCGTTCTGATGACCGCAGAAGTTTCGGGCATGGTGACGATGGAGAACCTATCTCTCGTCAACGCCGCTGCGGCCCACGCAATTCTGCAACTGGCGCTCGCGAGCGGTTTCATGGCCTATGAGCCGCATCTTGGACGGCGCGACGAGAACGCGGCGCCCGATTGGATTGCGGGCGGCGCGCTTGCGGCTCTGACTTTGCTCGTTTGTTTTTTCTTGAGCGCAGTCTCGTTCCAATACTGGGGCTGGATGCCGGTTGCCGTGCTTGCTGTCGCGGGGCTAGCCGCAACAGGCTGGCTGACGGCACCAGCTGCAATCGCACTTTGTCTTGGCGGGCTTGTCGCTCTTGTCGTGCTCGCTGTTTGGCCTGGTTTGCACATGCCGCCGGACCGCACACTCCTCGCGCCTTATGCGGCGGGCGTGTTGCGCTTGCCCGATAATGTTTCGAGTTTCATGACAACCGCCATGCTGCTGACATTGGCACCTGCGGCTATCGCAGCACACCGAATGTGGCGCGGATCGCTGCTACCGGAAACGACGACGGGCTTGTATGCTCTGGCCGCGACCGTACCGCCACTTCTAGCGCTGATCCTGAGTTACCTGCGCATCACGCAATTCGACATTTCCATCCCTTTCGCGCTTGGTGGCACGGCACTCGCCTGCGCCTTCGGGATTGCCGCCGGCCGTTTCGACAAGGCGGACCAATCCTATTCCGTGCCAGCCTACAATATCGCCGCTGGCGCTTTTGCGGCGGCCGCCATTGCCGCGCTCGCCTTCGCACTGATCGTCAGTACGGAACGCGGTTACCTGACAGTCGCACTCGCGCTGGCGGCACTCGGCACGGCTTATGTGGCGTCGCTGCGCGATATCCGCCTGTTGCGCTATGCGGTCTCCGCACTCGGATTGCTCGTGCTTGCGCGCGTTGTCTGGGATCCGCGCATTATGGGCGCGGGCGTTGGCACGACGCCGGTCTTCAATTGGCTGCTTGTTGGCTACGGAGTGCCAGCCGCCTCGTTTGCCCTGTCCGCACGATTGCTGGAGACGCGCGAGAAAGGCGACCTGCCCGTGCGGCTCAGCGATGCGCTGGCAGTTGTGTTCGCGGGCTTGCTCGCCTTCTTCCAAATCCGCCACCTCACCAACGGCGGCGATGTCTTTCATGCCGGAACCGGTCACGTCGAAGCCGGATTGCTGACGCTTGTCAGCATTTTCTTTTCATATGCTTTGGCGAAACTGCATCTTGGCAAGAACAACCCCGTCTTCAATGCGGCGTCATCAATTTTTGGAGCAGCGTCGATTGCTTTTGCCGCCTTTGGATTGCTGATCGGCGCGAACCCATACTTGACGAATGACATTGTAGGCGGGCGCACGATCTTTTCTTCGCTCATGACTGCCTATCTTGTTCCCGGCCTAGCGGCGTTGTTCGCCGCCCGTCATGCGCGCAACATCCGCCCCGCATGGTTCACGCGCGCGGCCGGCGTTCTCGCCGTCGTGCTCATCTTCTTTTACTTGACGCTCGAAGTGCGCCACGCATTCCAAGGCGAGCGGATTGGCCAGTGGCTCGAAACCTCGGATGCCGAGAGCTGGGCTTATTCGGTTGCGTGGCTGCTGCTTGGTATTGTTTTCTTAGGCTATGGATTGCTGCGCGGATCGCTTGAAGCGCGCATCGCCTCGGCCGGGCTCATCGTGCTCGCCGCACTGAAGGTCACGCTGTTCGATCTTGCCGGTATCGGCGGCTTCTGGCGTGCCGCATCGTTCATTTGCCTAGGCGCCGTTTTGATCGGCATCGGGCTCGTCTATCAGAAACTTATTTTCGCAAAACCCGCGCCATCCGCGCCCGCCGCCGATTGACCAAAATCAAAGTGCCTTTGAGATTACTCGTATCACGTGGGCAATGCGTGAGGGGTTCGTTGGCTGGATTGCCGGGGCATTTTGCGCGGCTATCATTTGTGACAATGCAACTGCTAAATTAGCGCGACTAAACGGCAAACGCAGAATCGTGAATTGATGCTATTTGGCCAAATCTGGCGCGGGTGAAGACTAAGCCATGCGGCGGCTATTAAAATGCGCACGCCGGCGAAACATATTCGCCGAATCGAAACATTTTTGCCGAATCAAGCGAAGGACCATGGTCCCCCAACTGAGGTCCGATGTGCGAGTATGCGGCTTGACTGTTGGTTAATGGGTGGCAATCATCGCGCTACTCTCTGAACTGCTCACCGGGCCGAGGGGCAGGGTCAACGTAAGAGCCATATCGGGCCTCTCTGTCCGGCAATTCGAAGTCATTCGCCAAGCACTGCATCCGCGAACCTATGCGCGCGGAGCGTTGCTATCCGTTGGAGGCCGTGATGCGTAAAGACACCGATTTGAGTTCAATGAGGAACGTGGTGTCTTTGCTCATCATTGGCGGGGTTACCGCGCTGATGATCACGGCTCAACTTCGAGGCCCGCCGCCGAAGCCGCAGCGGTTCAGTCAAACCCCTCGCGATATGGAATTTCCAGGCGTGGTGCGATCTGAGCCCACCTCGACCCTGATCGAGAGTCCAGTTTCGGGGCGGCTCGAGTTCGCATCCGAAAGTAATGGAAAGCCCGTCAAGGCTGGCGCCGTCATCGCGCATGTGAAGCAGGACGCTACTGATGCCATGATGGAGCGGCTTCGCTTGGAACTTGCGTCGCATTACGCGCACAAGGCTGCATTGACCGCTGCTCTTGAGGATCGCGCAAGAGTGGAAATAGATGCCTCGGAGCTGGCGGACGTCGAACCCTCGTCAAACGCACTTGCCGCGCTCGGCCAGCTAACAATCAATCAGCAGGCCAGCTTGGCGGAGCAACAGAAATACCTAAAGCAAAGGCAGGAAGCCAACGGCAAGCAAGCCGAATCGATTGAGCGCAAATTGAACTTTCAAAAGTTCATCCGCAGCAAGACAACCGAGCAATTGACAAGCCTGACCGCCGAGCGCGAGCGCATTTCAGATATGGTGGCTCGCGGTACGTTCCCGGTCAACCGCGATTCCGATCTGGCACGCCAGGAATTGGCCCTGCAGGCCAGGATTGCAGAAGCCGACGCCGCCATCGCCGACATCGAAGTTGAAAAAGACAACGTGCGGCTTGCAGCCTACGAACACATGAAAACGCGGCGTGAGGAGACCAATTCCCGTATCGAAGACCTGATCGGCAAGATCGGCGATGCCAAGAGCCGTTTGGACGAGGGCCAGCGGCTACTTGAAAAGGCCGATATTCGCGCGCCTCACGACGGATTCCTGCGCAATTTTAGAATCCAAATGTCGGGCTTGAGCGTTGTCGCAGGTGAGCCCTTGGTCGAAGTGACGATGCCCAACCAATCGTTTCTGGTTGAAGCAACGGTTCCACCTGAAGGTCTTGCGGCAATCGAAGCGGGTGATGGTGCAGCCATCCGGCCTGGTCCGCGTGCCAGCATCCGGTCCCCTTTGATCCCCGCAACTCTTGACGGAACCATGAGTGACGATACGGGCGGCCAATACGCGGGCAACGAGGAGCAAACCGTCTATTTCAGCATTGATGAGGACCAGGTGCCGGCGGCTCAGCGATCCAAATTCCGGACCGGCTATGCGGTCTCAGTGTCGGTCATTCATACGAGACAGCCGAAAGACGCAGTTTCAGAGCTTGTGCCACGGCCAACCCGCGCGCAGGCACTTCTCGGCAGATTAGCCACGCTGATCAAGGCCGCACCCGCAAGCATTCAGGTTACGATCGATGGTGTAGCCATTCCCAAGCCGCCTACTATACAAATCCGGGCAGCATTACTTAGTGAGATGCCGCTACCCCGCTTTGGCGAATTTTTCAAAGGCACGCTTTATAGCGTCCGCGTTGCGATCCGAGACGTAATAGTTCCCAAGTACAACGCGATCCATATCCGTGCGCAAATAGCAGGATATGGCTTCGGCTGGAGCGTTGACGACAGGCTCTTGTCTGTTGAAGCTCGTGTTCAAGAGAACCGGGATGCCGGTGATCTTCGCGTACTCTTCAATGACGCCGTAGTAACGCGGGTTGGCTTTGCGATCGATGGTTTGGATGCGGCCCGTGCCGTCTACATGGGCCGCGGCTGGGATGAGCGCGATCTTGTCCGGCCTGATCTTCGGCGCTACTGTCATAAAGGGATCGGGGTGTTCGTATTCGAAGAATTCGTTCAAGCGCTCGATGAGAACAACTGGCGCAAATGGCCGGAACGGTTCGCGATGCTTGATGCGGGCGTTGATCAAGTCCTTCATCGCGTTCGACGTCGCGGACGAGAGGATGGAACGGTTACCGAGCGCGCGCGGCCCAATCTCGGCCCGCCCCTGAAACCACCCGACGATTTTTTGTTCGCTTAGATCTTTGGCGACACGTTTCAATAACGCATCTTCTTCCATTCGTTCGTATTTAAGGCCGGCGGCGCCGAGAGCGGAAACGAACTCGGCGTCGCTATATTCTTTGCCATAGAAGGCGTGCGTCAGCTCAAAATCGCGCTTATTCCCAAGCGTATTGTGCCAGTGATAGAGCGCGCTGCCGAAACACACACCCGTATCGGACGCAACAGGCGGGACCCAGACACGCTCGAAACCGGTGTCGCGCAGGATGCGCCCGTTGGCGACGCAATTCAGCGCAACGCCGCCCGAGATAACAAGGTTCTTGTTTTTGTGGACCCGGTAGAGTTCACGCGTGATGTGGATCAGCGCTTCTTCGGTCCAATGCTGCAGGGCCCATGCGATAGTGTGGTGGTGCTCTGTCAACGGCTCGTGTGATTTCCGGCGCGGGCCAAATGCCGAATAAAACTTCGGCTTGAACGGCTCGATCAATCCGTGCGTCGGATAATTGATGTAGCTCTTGTTGATCTGGATGCGCCCACCGGGCAGCAGATGGATCAGATCCTTGAACTTCTCCTTATAGGCTGGCCCGCCCATGGCGGCCAACGCCATGACCGTGCCTTCCTGGAAAAATGGGAAGCCGAGATGCTCAGAAACACACGTGTAGAGCATGCCGAGCGAGTCAAACATCGGGTCTGACCACTGACGCTCGATTTTATTGCCACGGCCAAGCCAAGCGCTGGTTGCACCATCGTCGCCATAACCGTCGGCAACGAGAACGGTTGCCTCTTCGAACGGCGAGACGAAAAACACTGAAGCGTGAGATTCGTGATGTCCGACTTGGACGATGGGTGGCTGCTTCTTCAAGCCGAATTGGCTGAGCATTCCGAGCTTCAAGCGTAGCGGTACGTTGAGCAAGCCGGTCGTGTGCGTGCGATGTGCTTCGGGACGCAACAAATTGAGACTGGCTGGCATGTCGCGGAACACCGCGCCGAGCAGCGAACGGCGAATTCGCTTCATGTTCCAAGGCGTGGTGATAACATCGACGTCCGAGAGATCAAGGCGGCCCCCGGCGCCAAACACGGTATCCATCGCCATGCGCGGATACTTCAAAGTGTGCTTGATGCGGTTGAAGCGCTCTTCTTCCAATATGATGTTCGGCTTGCCGTCTGTCAGCAGCGCGAGACCCGCATCATGAGACGTATAAACCAGCCCTAGAATATTCACGCGCAATCGTCCTTCAACACATCACAAAATGCTGGAACCCAAGTTTGGAACCCAAGTTTGAAACCAAGTCTAGAGCCAAGCCCGGTTGTGCCACGGGGCAAACCTTAATGCCGGGACTTCCATGGCTTAAAGTAAAGGAAGCCTGGCTTGCCAAGTTACCATAATGAAAAAGGCGCGAGTTGTATCGCGCCCTTCGCCCAAAAGTCGCGCCCGAAATCCGCATCTGTAATCGCCGCGCGTTAATCCTTCGCGCGCTCGACGTAGGAGCCATCCGCCGTCATGACGACGACGCGGGTGCCCGCGCCAATGTGCGGGGGGACCATGACGCGCGCGCCGTTCGACAATTTGGCGGGCTTGAACGACGACGATGCGGTTTGACCTTTAACGACCGGATCGGCTTCGACGATCTCGAACGTCACGCGCTGCGGCAGCTCTATGGCGATGGGGTTGCCTTCGAAGAGCGAGACCGAGCACGTCATGCCGTCGACCAGCCATTGGCCCTGGTCGCCGACGACGTCCTTCGGGATCAGTATCTGATCGAAGGTTTCGGGCTGCATGAAGTTGAAGCCCATGTCGTCCTCGTAGAGGAAATTGTAGTCTTTCTCGTCGAGGAACGCCTTCTCGACCTGATCTGTCGTGCGATAGCGTTCGGTCAGTTTGACGCCATCCTGAATGCGGCGCAGTTCCAAATGCGTGACTGGCGTGCCCTTGCCGGGATGGATATTCTCGGCCGTCATGACCACGGCCAGCTTGCCGTTGATCTCGAGGACGTTGCCTTTGCGGACCGAGCTTGCAATAACCTTCACCACGGCGTGGTCTCCGTTCGTCTGTTCAAAAGCCTAGTGGGGCCATGTGGCCCCGTGACCGGCTTCTATGGGCGGGATTTCAGAGCCGCTTCATACCTGCTTCGGGCCAGAAGGCCAAGTGCGGCCGATGTTCAGGATCGGAACCCAGCAAAATCACATGAAAAGCCGAGGAAACGATGCTTCCCCCTGGTGGGATCGAGGGCGCCACGCCGACCGGCGGGGGAAGTTACTGGCCCGGGCCAAGATCAAATCTGCCATTCGGGGATGGTTCGAGGCCGAGGGCTTTGTCGAGGTCGAGACATCGTGTTTGCAGGTGTCGCCTGGAAACGAAACGCATCTGCACGCGTTCAAGACCGAGGCTGTGGGAACGGACTTGGAGCGCCGCGATTTTTATCTCCACACCTCGCCTGAGTTTGCGATGAAGAAACTGCTCGCGGCAGGGGAGGAAAAGATTTTCACCTTCGCGCCGTGTTTTCGCAATCGCGAACGGGGCCCGCTCCATTCGCCTGAGTTCGCGATGCTTGAGTGGTATCGGGCAAGTGCGAATTATGAGTCGTTGTGGGAGGATTGCGCGGCGATACTGAGGATCGCGGCGGATGTTACGGGCCGCTCGGATTGGACATGGCGCGGGCGCACCTGCGATTTGACCAAGACGTACGACTGGACGACGCTCGATCAAGCTTTTGCGCAGTTCGCGGAAATCGCTCTCCATGAAACTTATGACGCCATATCTGTGAACCGCGATGCGCTCGCGGAACGAGCGCGGGCAAAAGGTATCACTTTTGGAGACGACGACACATGGGGCGATATTTTCAGCCGGGTCATGGTTGAAAAAATCGAACCTTACCTGGGTTTGTACCGGCCCGAGGTCCTTTGCGAGTATCCGGTGCAAGAGGCGGCGCTGGCCCGGCCAAAATTGGATGACCTCCGCGTTGCCGAACGTTTCGAGCTCTATGTCTGCGGCGTCGAACTCGCAAACGGCTTTGGCGAATTAAACGACGCGGCCGAGCAGCGCCGCCGCTTTGAAAAATGGATGAACGACAAGGAACGCATCTACGGCGAGCGCTATCCCATCGACGAGTATTTCTTGGCGGCGCTGGCGCACATGCCGCCGGCTTCCGGCTGCGCGCTTGGTTTCGACCGGCTGGTCATGCTGGCCACAGGCGCGACGCATATCGACCAAGTCCTCTGGACACCGCTGCCGTCCCCTCTCCCTTTGGGGAGAGGGTTAGGGTGAGGGGGTGGTCATCTGTGAAGTCGCCAAAGCCCGCCCCCTCACCCGGCGCGGAAAGAGTTTCTGTGCAACGCATCAAAACACAATGGCCGCGCCGGCCTCTCCCCAAGGGGAGAGGCTAAGTGACGGCCTATAGACACGCATGCATCAGTTAGCGTAGCGCTGTTGTAAACGGATGAGGCCAAAACATTGACCACTCCATCTCACTCCGGCGGATGCCAATGCGGCGCGGTCAGGTTTCGCGTCGAGGGCGAACTTGGCGACGCGTCCGTTTGCCATTGCCGCATGTGCCAGAAAGCGTTCGGCGGATTTTATGCCCCCCTCGTCTCCACGCGTGGCGCAACGCTTGTGTGGACACGCGGCACACCCTCGTATTTTGCTTCGTCAAACTTCGTGAAGCGCGGGTTTTGCGATAAATGCGGCACGCCATTGAGCTATGAAGCACCCGACGGCATCGCACTCGCCATCGGCGCATTCGATAAGCCAGGAAATATCATTCCGGTCCAGCAGTTCGGCACTGAGGGTAAGCTGCCCTATGCCGGCAGCATCGATAGCCTGCCCGGCCACCACACGATGGACGATATTGCGGCCGCACCTTTTCTCGACAAGATTATCTCCTACCAGCATCCCGATCACGATACAGATGTTTGGCCACGCACATGAACGAGATGCTGCGCCCGCTCCGCTCCGCCGATGATCTCGTTGCCGCCGGTCTAGTCCCGGGCCAGACGCGGGACGATATTGCGCGCGTTGGGGCACGATATGCCATCGCGCTGACGCCAGCCGTGGCAGACCTCATCGATCGCGTCGACCTCGCTGACCCAATCGCACGGCAGTTCATCCCCGACATCCGCGAACTCGAGACGCATGCCGCTGAACTTGCCGATCCAATTGGCGATCATGCGCACAGCCCCGTGGCGGGCATCGTGCATCGCTACAAAGATCGCGTGCTGTTGAAAATCGCGAGCGTGTGCCCGGTCTATTGCCGCTTCTGTTTCCGGCGCGAGATGGTGGGGCCGGAGTTGGGCGAGGCCATGTCGGCGGACGATATTGAGGGCGCGCTCGCCTATATCCGCGCACACGATGAAATCTGGGAAGTCATCCTGACGGGTGGCGATCCGTTTGTGCTGTCGCCTCGCCGGGTTGCAGAGATCACAAAGGCGCTTGGTGACATTCCGCACGTGAAAATACTGCGGTGGCACACCCGCGTCCCCGTCGTCGATCCGGTGCGGGTGACGGCTGAATTCGTAACCGCACTGACGTCAACGGCGAAAACCGTCGTCGTTGCCGTGCATACCAATCACGCGCGCGAACTGACACCCGCCGCACGAGCCGCAATCGCGCAGCTTGCCGAAGCAGGCGTTCTGTTGCTCAGTCAGAGCGTGCTTCTGAAAGGCATCAACGACGATGCAGGATCGCTCGAAACTCTTATGCAGGCCCTCGTGGAATGCGGCGTGAAACCTTATTACCTGCACCACGGCGATCTGGCACCGGGGACGGCGCACTTTAGAACGACGATTGCGAATGGCCGCGCCATCATGCGCGAGTTGCGCCAGCGGCTATCGGGCATTGCGCTGCCTACTTACGTTCTCGATATCCCCGGCGGGCATGGAAAAGTCGAAATCGAGGCAAACGTCACGGCGCTTGGTAACGGAACCTACACCGTTCGCGATCCCAATGGTGGCGTGCACACCTACAACGACGCGGTCGCGACATGATCAAGCGCGTTTGTCTCACAGTCGCGGTTCTCTTTTCAGCGACAGCCGCAGTGCGCGCGCATGCCGACTGTCCGCCTGTGCCCGCGCCTGTGCGCGATTTGAAACTCGAGCGTTTTTATGAGGACAGCGCCGGATCCGTCGTCGATCCGGCGAAGATGGCAGCACATAAAGCCGAGACCGCGCCGCTCACAGCCTTTGTCGGCTTCATCACCAAACAGGCCGACCGCGCCAATAGCCAGCGCAGCTCTCCGGTTGAAACAGCAGCGTGCGCCATTTCATGGATCAGAGGCTGGGCCGACACTAGCGCGTACCTCGGCACGATGGACTCAAAGCAATCCGAAGCTCAACGCAAGTGGGACCTCGCTGGTACCGCGCTGGCGTATCTCAAGTTACGGCACTTCGCGACCGCCGAAGATCGCGCAGCGATTGAACCGTGGTTGATGACGTGGGCCGGCGCGGCACGCGCGCACTTTGACGACGCGGGCGTCAAGCGCAATAATCACTGGTATTGGATGGGGCTTGCCGCCGCCGCCGTTGGGTTGGCAACGGAGAACGGCAAATATTGGCAGATGGCGAAGGGCATTTTCCAAGACGCTGCAAAAGACATCGCGAGCGATGGCACGCTGCCGCTCGAACTCGAACGCAAGGGCCGCGCGCTCCATTACCATGTTTTTGCGCTAGAGCCGCTGGTCATCATGGCCGAGATGGCGGCAGCAAAGGGCGAAGATTGGTACGCTTTGAACGATGGCGCGCTGCACCGGCTCGTTGCCAAAACCGTTGAAGGGCTGATTGAGCCGTCCGTGTTCGAGAAGCTCGCGGGCGTCGCGCAAGAACGGCCAGTGAAAAGCGGATACGGCTGGGCCTCGCTTTATCGCGACCGACACTTCGGCCGCATGCCAGACAAAATTGAGCAGCCCATTGGGCACCGGTGGCTTGGCGGCGAAGTGGACGTATTGTTGCGGGTGCTGACCGCCAAGTGATCGTCACTGATGCTGCGCCATGCGCCAACCTGGATTGAGCGGCGTGAGGTGTTGCGCTTCCACTTGCGGAGGCCGCATGCAGTAGCGGATGTTGGCGCAACGAACGTTGACCGGCGGGTGCGTGGCATCGACGCCGAGTTTAGCGATATGCGCGCAAATCTGGATGAGTTCAGTTTTTCCGAGCCAGCCGTCCTGGACGCCGCGTCTTGCCGCCGCGCAATCGGCCGCCAACTCATCGCTGCCTACGGCTTCGCCGGCATGGGCGCATTCGTGGGCCAGTATGAAGTTCTGCACCGCTTTTGCTTGTGTGTTGAGGATCGTCTTGTTCAAGACGACGAGCCGTAGCCCAGGCACATAATAGCCCGATGTCGTACCATGGGTCAGTTCGGCTTCGACGACGTCCGCGCCAGGACACGACGCGTGATCGCCGGCCGCAGAAGTCCTAATACCTGCTGCATAGACAAGAAATACAGCGGCGAGACGGCCGACTTGAGTTATAAAACGCGTCATGGCGAACTGGCCTCCGGCCTTGTTGCTAATGAGCGATTTTCCAACCCTGATTTGCTCGTCTCCGGTCTCCCGTATTGGGCAAGCCAGGCGGCATATTTCTTTTAGTCTAATTCGATTCTCGCGCGTCAAGCGCAACTTTCGGATTGTTGGACACGCGTTCACGAAGCCGCGTTGCAGACAAGTTACGTTTGGCGCGAATTGCCCGAATGTCGTGCGCATCGCCTACTAATGAAACGACGGACCCATCCGTTGGTTCCCAACTACCGCCTCAAATACAGCGCGGCAATTCCTCCAAGCAACGCCCCGATTGGTCCGGTGACGAATGCCGACGTCATTGCCATTTCGACGTTTTTGTCGTGCGTGTTGGTCGACACGAGTGCAATCAGAACCCCGCCCAACGCTGCGCCCATGATGTATCCGGCCGCCAACCCAAGAATTGCGCGCAGAACAATCGGCATCAGAAATTATTTCACCGCCGCAAGTGCACCCGCGGCGTCCGCTATTCCGGCACCGAGATCGGCGGACTGCCCGGACGTCTTGTGCGCGCTGGAAAGCAGCAACGCGCGAATATCTTTGGGCAAGAGTTTGGGATTTTTTTCCAGCATCAGCGCGGCTATGCCGGAGACGTGCGCGGCAGCCATCGAGGTGCCAGATGAAATATCGTACGCGCCTTTGGTTGCAGCCGCGATGATGTCGACGCCGGGGGCTGCAACGGCGATATAGGTGCCGTGGTTTGCGTTTTTGTAGAGCTGATCGGCGTTGTCTGTTGCCGTCACAGCGATAACGCCCGGATACGCCGCAGGGTATGCCGGTTTCGCGTCCGGTCCGCCGTTCCCCGCCGCCGCAACAATGGTCACGCCCTTCGCTTCAGCGGCGGCGATGGCTTGTCCAAGGATCGGGTCGCTCGGGCCTGCAAAGCTCATGTTGACGACGCGCGCACCACTTGAAACAGCGAAGTCGAGCGCCTTCAATATTGCGAGCGTGTAAGATTGCGGCTGGCCTTTCGCATTGCCAGCGAAAGCGCGGATGGCGAGCACGCTCGCGCCCGGCGCGACGCCAGTCAATTCCGCCCGCGCGCCGAGGATGGCGGCGATGGCGGTACCATGATTTTCCGCAATTGGTTTGCTTTCACCGAGCGCGTCGAAGGTTTCGGTTATCCCGCCTCCGAAGGCTGGGTGCGTTGTATCGACTTGCGTGTCGATGACGGCAATCTTCACGCGCTTGCCTGAAGCGATTTTGTGGGCTTCGGTGAGTTTCAGTTTGGCCGGCGCGTATTGCGGCACGGGCAAAGCCTTGGCCGCGCCGTTGGCAATATAGACATAGTGCGGTTGCGCGATGATGATGCGCACGTCCGCTGATATCGCTTGCAGTACGGCTTCAACAGGCCGCACGTCTGGGATACGAATACGCACGACGCGCTGATTGAGCAGCGTCGAGACGTAGAGCGTTTCGCCAGCTAGATTTTGCGCACGCAGTATGGCGAACACTTCGGCGTTGCTGACTGACGCCGGAAACGTGACGATGATTTCGCGATCCAGGATTTCCGGCACGACGGTGCCGATCAACGCGTTGGTGCCGGGCGCGCGCGTGAAAGCGGAGCCCGCCGCCGGACCCAGCTTGTATTTCGGCAGCCTTCGCAGGAGATCGAGAACGGACGGCGCATCCGGCAGCGCTTGCGCGAACGCCGCCGCCGGGAGCACCAGGCTTGCAATCACTGTCAGGCCTGCGAGTTTGCGCATACGTTTCATAACACGCCTCACGGAGTTTCAGATGCAGATGACGCGAACGACACGAGATCCGCACGGGCTTTGAGTTTCGCGAGCGCGGCGTCCGTCGCATCCTTGGATAACACGTTGTCACCCAAACGAACGCGGAATACGCCGCCCGCCATTGGTCCTTCGACAATCGTCAGCTTGTTCTCAGCGAGGAACGCCGACAACGTTCCCGCAGGTGCGGCCGGCTGAAATGCAACAAGCGCGAACGTACCCTTGGCCACCGAGGCACCAGGACCGGCAGCCGTTTGATAACCGGCGCCCTGCCCGCCCGATAAAACGAACCGAGCGAACCGCCAAGAACGGCGATGGCGAGCGCCGCGCTGATGCCGGCATAGGCCAGCTGGCGTGGCGCGAGGCCGCTCAAGAACAGCCCGAGCTTGTCGATCAGAGACGCCTTGACAGAATGCAGGCGTGCGCTTGGGCTTGAAGCAATGCTCGCACGCAGTTTGTCGAGGGCATCGCGCGGTGCTTCGATCTTGGCGTTTGCGGCAAAGATATCGTCAGCTTCATCGCGGGCCATGACAAGATGGGAGCGCATTGCGGGATATTCGCTACATAGGCATCGACTTTGGCTTTGTCGGCGGCAGCTGATCTTGCCCTGAAACATACCAGGGAAGTAGTGCTTCAAATTCATCGGCCTCGGAGAGGACTTCGGTTTCGTTGGTCATGGGTTTGCTCATTTAGGGCCATCCTCTGTCAACGCCGCGCTCTTTCAGGATTTCTCCCAACTTCTTGCGCGCGTAGAACATGCGGGTTTTGACGGTTGCTTCGGGGATGGAGAGAACCTCTGCCACCTCTGAGACGGATTGTTCCTGGTAGTAGACGAGATCGAGAATTTCCCGGTGCTCGGCAGATAATCCCTTCATGGCCTGACGGATCTGTCCGGCCTTGTCGACTTTCTGCAGCGTGACCTCGGGCGTATCGTCCTCGTCTTCAATTTGGCCAACAGCGTCTTCGTCGTAGCCCGACACTTCGCGCTTCTTGCGAAGCGAGCTGACCGCCTTGTTGTGGGCGATCGACAAGAGCCACGTCGTTGGCTCCGAGCGGCCCTCGTAGCGGCCCGCACCTTGCCAAACTCCTAGAAAGACCTCGTTCAAGAGTTCCTCCGCCATTGCTTCGTTGCGCACGACCCGGACGAGATACCGGAAAACGCGGGTCTGGTTTCGCGTGAAGAGACGTTCCAAGGCTTTGGCGTCACCTGCCGCAATGGCCTTGATGAGCGCGCGGTCGTCTTGGGTATGTTCCATGGCGTCTCTGCCACTCTTGGAGGGTTGGTCGCGGGAGCCGCGTAAAAGGTTCATAGCCAAGGTTAAGCCCTGTCAAACTAGCAAAATAGAAATTAGCCCGATAACCCTAACTCCCGCCAGGGAGGTTTTTTATCGGGTTTTTTTCCCCGGGGTCCCAAGCGGGCGTACACTTGAACCTTAGTGAGGCGAACTGCGACCCAAGTCTCGAGCGGCGGCCGTGCCGTCGATAATGGACTGATCGAGACCATGGAGATCAAATATGTTTAATGCTAGTTTTCATCGGTGTGCCTCGCAAGGCGGCAATTTCAGCCGCCCCGCATGTGGCACCGGGGGCCGCACGATGAATTGGGTTGCACGCGCAATATTGGGCGCGCGGGCTGCGGGTTAGCAGCTGCCGCTGCGGCGCTTTCGAGTATTGACTGTACTTCCTGGTGGCGAGTTCAATTCCGGCGCGCAGGCCGCCGACGGGATCATCAAGCGCGGCGACGCTGCCGTGACGGGCTTCGCGGGCGCCAATGCCGAGAAAGAACGTTCCCGCCGACGTGCATCCGCTCGACCGGACGTTTATCAACCTCGATGGCACCGCTCTGCAGATTTTCGATTTGTCGGTGTTGGGCACGGGTCCGCGCGGACAGGTTTCGGACGCACTTGCAAAGTTGCAGATCAAGGCGCGCGACACGGGTCAAGTTTTCGGCGTGACGCTCGACGATGGTGGCGCGGCCAAGACACCAAATGTTTACGTGACATCGACCTCGATGTTCGGATTGCAGATCGTCAAGGACGGCGCGGGTGGCAAACTCGAACGCCTCGTCAACGGCGCGGCCGGCGCCAAGTGGATGCCGGGCCAATTCGGATTGGAAAAGGACGGCACGCCGGGCGCGATTTACAAAATCGATGGCAAAACCGGCGCTGTTTCGCTTTTCGCCAACGTCAAATTCGATGATCGCGAGAATGCCGGGCCTGGGCTTGGCAACATTTCATTTGATCGCAGGACACAGCAGCTGTTCGTGTCCGATCTCGAAACCGGCCTCATTCACCGCATCACGCTGGACGGCAAGGAACGCGACGTCTTCGATCACGGCATGGTTGGCCGTAAGGCACAGAAGCTAGATCCTGTGCCATACAATTCCTCGCGCCGCATGGATATCACGAGCCCGGCGTTTAACGCCGAAGACATCGCGACTTGGGGCTTTGCCGACGAACGCCGCCGCGTATTCGGCCTCGCTGTCAGCGCAGGCCGGCTTTACTATTCGGTGGCCGAAGGTGCGTCCGTCTGGTCGGTCTCGATCGACGACGAAGGCGACTTCGGCACGGACGCGCGTATCGAACTCGAAATTGGCAAAGCCTATCCCGGCACCAACATCACCGACATCGTCTTCGACGGCAACGGCATGATGTATCTTTCGCAGCGCGGCGTTGCCTCCGGCAGTTACGATTACGCGAAGTTTGCCTCGCCTCAGCAGGCGTTTGTCGTGCGTTATGGCTGGGACGAAAAGGAAGGCCGCTGGGCCGCGAAGCCGCAGGAGTACGCGATCGGTCTTGCTAAAGAGCACAACGCCACTGTCGGTGGCATCGCGCTCAACTACGGCTACGATAAAAACGGTAACATCAACTACGGGTCATGCCGCCAGACGCTCTGGAGCACGGGCGAACATTTGCGCGAAGGCGAAGATGTGCAACGCGTCTCGCTCGGCGGCGCTAAAATCGTGCACGGGCTGCAAGGCCACTACAAATCGCGCGTACGCCCAGATAACGAACCGCCGTACCAATCTTGGTTTGTCGATTACGATGGCCGCCACGAAGATGCGGACGCCTACGGCCATGTTGGCGACGTGGCGATTTATGCGCCGTGCGAAGGTTCAACTGCTCCCGTTGAGCTGCTTGAAGACAAGCCGCATTATATCAATCCGGAATTGCCATACCCGGCAGATGAAGCGGGCCTGTTGCTCGACAAGCGCTGCTACGCAGGCGCCATCGGCGGCAAGATCCGCTGCACGATTTCGGTGCGCAATGTCTCAACGGCCGTCTTGACCGAAGACGTCAAAGTCACCGACGTCACGAAAATCATGGCGGGTCCGGGCTGGGGCGGCATCGTACCGATCTTTGCGTCCAGCGTCTCGCACCCCGGCATCACGTGCACGCCGACGCCAACACTTAATTTCGCTTGCAACATCCCAGTCGCTTTGCTGCTTCCGGGCGACGTCGCGTCGTTCGATGTGTGGGTCAACACGTTCGACCTGGCACTGGCCGGCAACATGGGCTTCCGCAACTGCGCGGTACTCCATCACGCGGCCGGTTGGGCAAAAGCCTGCGCCGAAGGCGGAACCGATATCGTTGTCGAAAAAATCGGTCCAGGGACATGCTTGCCGGGCTTAGCGTGCAAATTCGGGCTCAGCATCAAGAACGCTGGTCTGATGCCGTACGCAGGCGAAGTGCTTCTGGCTGACGCGATGTTCGTCGGTGGTGCCGTCGTCAACGCGCCCATAACCGCCGTCAATCCGCCGATTGCCTGCACCGTTGGTAATATCAACCAGCTGCCATTTACGTGCATCACGCCGCTTATCCTGGCCCCTGGTGAAGAACACATCCATTGGGTTGACGTGACGATGCCGGCGCCCGGCGGGTACGTCGCTGAAAATTGCTTCGGCGTGCTCGATCCCGCCATGCTGCCACCAGGACCGCTGCCCCCGCCCCTGCTCATGGGCGGCGCAGGGCCAAGCGGCAATCCAGCATGCGTTTGGGTTGACGTTCCGGTGCCCACGCCGAACCTCAAAGTGACGAAGATCGCAACCGGTCCGGGCGCTGGCTTGTGCAACAAGATTGGCGACGTGCTGAGCTGTCCTTACGATATCGGCATCACCAACCAGAATTTTGCTCCCGTCAACAGCATCATCAAGTTCGATGAGAAAGTACCGGCGGCAACGCAGGCCCTTCATGTTGGGCCCGGCTGGAATTGCGTCGGCGGTCCTGCCAACTACGCCTGCGATAGTCTTGCTGTCGTCAACATCCCGGCAGGCGGCACGATTACGATCCCGGCTGTGATCGACATCAAAGCAACCGACGTCGAAGCCTTGGGCTGCAACGTACCAAACGAGGTCAAGTTGACTTTGCCGGTCGCGGGCGCGGCACCAAACCTCAATCCCGCCGACGACACGGCCATTGCCAACGCCTGGACGTTTGGTCTGTGGTGGGTCGATGGCGGCGGCGTCCTCCACGTGCTCTGCGATCCGACCAACCAGAAGGTGCAGAAGACCGTCAAAGGGCCGTGCGTACAAGATGGCAGCGACTGGCAGTGCACCTATGCCGTGACAGGTGACCAACACCGGGCCCGATCCCTACAAGGGCCCGCTGAAACTTGCCGAAACGTTTGGCTACGGCGCCAAAGAACGTGTCGTTCTCCGGTCCCTTCACCTGCGTCGGCGCGGGCGCAAATTACACTTGCGAAAACGCGCACGTCGAAACTGTCAAAGACCAAGTACTGACGCTTGAAGTCAAGGCAACGTTTGCCGACGACGGCCGTTGCGAAGCGCCGAATACGGCCAAGCTGACGTTCCCCAATGCAGGGACGGCGGCAAACCGCATCGGCACGGACGACGCGGCAAGTGCGACGGCAACGATTGCCTCGTCCCAGTGCAAAAAGGACGAGCGTCCTGAAGTCTGCCCAGACGGCCGGCCTGTGCCCAAGTCTGGCCGTTGCCCGTGCCCGGCGAACCGCATCTATAACGTTGATACGCGCCAATGCGAATCCGGGCCTGGACGCTGAGCCCGACCCCGTGCCGCCCGTCGAAGCAGTGCCCGCGCGGAACAACCGGCATCTGGCCGAAGTGCGTCGAGATCGTCGATGAGTGCCCATCGGGCATGGAACTTGGCGATGACGGCGAATGCTACCGTCCCGAGCCGCAATGCGAACCGGGTCCAAGCGAAGTGCGCAACTCCAAAGGCCGCTGCGTCTGCAGGTCGGACTATCAGCGCGACGACAACGGCCGTTGCCGTCCGGTGGTCGAACTTTGCCAGCCAGGCCCGAACGAACATCGCAACCGTAGGGGCAATTGCGTCTGCGACGGCGGTTTCGAACGCACGAGCAAAGGCAATTGTGTGCGCGAAGAAGATCCAGCCGAAGACTGCAAGGAAAAAGGCTGGCGCTGGACAGGCTCGCGTTGCGTGCCGCCATCCAACCCAGCCGACGATTGCAAGGAAAAGGGCTGGGATGGACAGGTTCGCGCTGCGTGCCGCCATCCAACCCGGCAGACGATTGCAAGGAAAAGGGTTGGCGTTGGACCGGCTCGAAGTGCGTGCCCCCCAAGAGCCCCGAAGACGAGTGCAACGAGAAAGACTGGCGCTGGACAGGCTCGCGCTGCGTGCCCCCATCCAACCCGGCTGACGATTGCAAGAAGGGCTGGGAGTGGAACGGTAAGCGCTGCGTACCACCGTCTAACCCCGCCGACGATTGCAAAGAAAAAGGCTGGGAATGGAAGGGCAAGCGCTGCGTGCCGCCTCAGCCTAAGAAGTGCCCGCCCGGAACCTACGGGACACAGCCGAACTGCAAGAAGATCAAGATTGAAATTCCCGATATCATTATCAAGCCGAAGAAGCCGAAGTACGAAGATGTGCCGTCGCGGCCCAATAAGGGGACCAGAGGCGATGGGCCCTCGCAGTCACCTCGCATAGAGAAGAAATCGCCATCAATTCAATTCAACAAGCCGAACTTCTTCAAGAAGCTCAATTGAGGCCAGCGCCAATTAAACACCCATCGAACAGGCGGAGCGATCCGCCTGTTTGCTTTTGTAGGTGCACCCTGATGAGAAACGCATCACGTTCGAAGGGTCAGTCTTTGCGGTTGTCTGCAGAATTTATCGGTGTCACACTCACACGAAGAACGAAATTGAACTGCTGAGGCGGAGTGAGAGCATGTCAAATACTCAGGAAAAGCACGCAACCCGCATCGCCCTGAGCAAGGGCTATATTTTGGAGAAGGTGGGCAAGGGTGCCCACCACGGCCGGTTTTCCATCATCAATAAAGCCGAGGGCTCTCGCGTGCGTTCAGAAGTTCCAGGCGCCGAGTTTTCGTTCTCGCTTCAAGAAGCAGAAGATTGGCTGGCCAAAGCCGGGAATTGAGAGGCGGGGACACGGCTTCGTGAGCCAATGCCCGCCCCGCCGATGGTGCGGGCGCCGGTCACACGCCTGCCCCGGACCTCGTCACGCGAGAAACGAGCATTGATCCGGGGTTGCCTGCGCGCTTGGGATAGGTGAAATCTCGAACCGCGAATCCGCGCACGCCCAAACCTCGAATGCCGCCGATTGCGCCGCGACGCGACGGGTGCGCGTCGCAGATCAAGCCGCAGCGGATGAATTGCGGAACAGAAAGATTTGGCGATCATGCTCCGTCTCGTTTCATCGGCGGCCCGAGCTTGAGGTTCGGCGGATTACGGCCCGAGTGCAGACCGGGCCTAATCGCGTCCAACATTTCGTGGCTTAGCTTGTTCTGGGCTACGCGGGCTAAAACGAAGTGTAGGCTCACCGTCAACGGTCGACCAAGAATAACGATAGCCCGTTTGTTCAGCACAGTATAGAAACATCCCTAAGCCTTTAAAGCGCCATCCGATTTTCAGTCTTTCGATATACCTCTCTGGAATCAATTTATTCTCGTAGTAGCCGATCACAGCCTTAACTTTTTCGATCGTTGCGGAATCCAAAATCAAATCGATAACTGCTCCATCAAACAGCTCGCTGATTTCGCTATCTCTGGATTTTAGCTGACTCAGCAGCACTGTTCGATATTGAACCTGCGGCATGGTTTAACCCCCACCAAAATCTGGTGCATCGTCGCCGCCACTGCTGCCACGACCACTACCCCGGGCAGCACAAAGTAGAAATTTCGCTTCGCAGATCGCAGAGCACGCATATAAAGCTGGTGTGAATTTACAAATTGGCCGGGCAATGCAGCGTATATTGCATGCAATTAGCTCCTTGAAGCAATTTCCATCAGGGCTAGGCGGTTTGCGCCATGGGTCAGGTTGTATAGTGCCTGGGGTGCCTCCACCAGGAGTGGGTAGATCACCTTTCCCGTTCTGCCATCTATCACCACTGGGCCTGGCATGAGGCCTGAAGGATCAACAAATATAAATGGCGATCCACCTGAGTAAGCAAACACACTCGGCCCATCGACGAAGCCGAGCGGATCAGGCTGCGTATATCGCCCAGGCTTGGATCGTAGGCGCGGTGCCAGTTGTAGTGCAAGCCTGCTTCGAGCTGGAACCACTGCCCGGGGAAGCGGGCGTCGTTGATTTCGGCGCCTGTGATGGCATGCGCGCCGCCCCAGGGCAGCCAGACGGCGCGACCAGACCTACGCCCCCGCCGCGTTGGTCATTTTCACCGGCCGGTGCAGGTGATCGACATGCACCATGAGCAGCGTTGGCGTTGTGTTCACGCCCGAGACGACGGCCATGGGGCGATCCACCGTGGTCCTGGACCCCATCGTCGGCGCGATCTCGGCTTCGGGCAGCCAGATGTACTCGCGCACCGTGGTGCCCGCCGCGTCCAGTTCGGCAATCACATTTCCGAACACATCGTGAACGGAATGCGCCGTGCCGTTGGCGCTGCCGGAGTTGGTGATCACGCGTTTGATCAGCTGCTCGAAGCCGTTGTACGTGTAGGTGCCGAGCAAGTTGCCCTGGCTCGTCACGGTCTTCAGCCGGTTGGCGTTGTTATAGCCATACGCGAACGTCGTGCCCGAGCGCACATCCGTCGCGATATTGCCCGCGTTGTCGTACGTGAACGACGCTGCACCGTCGCCGCGTTCCTGACGATCGACTGCAGCTTGTTGTTGGTCGCGGGATAGGTGTAGGAGTCCGTGATCGCCGCGTTGGTCTCGCTGGTGCGGTTGCCGACGCCGTCGAAGATCCAGGTCTTGCTGCCATACGCGCCCGTCGCGCTGTTCAAGCGGTTCGCGGCCGAATACGCCAGCGTTTGGCTGTTTCCGCCAGTCACGGTGTCGGTCAGGCCAGTGATGTTCAAACTATCCCCGCGCGTAATCGCGAACCCCGACACCGGCGTCGCGCCGTTCGAGACCGTGCACTGCGATTGCTCGTAGTCGAGCGTGTAGGCGGCGGTTTCCGTGAGCGCGTTGCCGTAGGTGAGCGACTTGATCAGGTTCGAAATGGGCTGATACGTGATGCTGGTCGCGACGTTGACGGCGCCAGCGCCCGCGTTCAGCTTAGTCGTGACGCCCGTGATGCGCCCGGTCGTGTCGCGCGTGTAGGTGACGATGCGGCCTGACGGATAGGTGATTTGCGTCACGAGATCGGCGGCGGAGTAGGTGTAGGCGACGGTCTTGGCCCCCGCGCCCGTGATGGTGCGCACGTCGGACGTAATGTTGCCGCGCGCGTCGTAGAGCCTGCCCCGGACCGCGTCATACCATGACGCGAAGCGATCCGGGGTGCGGGCGCATAGCCTGTCGCGATGCGGCAGTATGGGACGCCTCGCACACTCAATTCTCGAATGCCGCCGCCTCACGCCCGGCGACGCGACGGGAGCGCGTCGCGATTTCTGTTGCGCTGAAACCTGTTGAGGGTGCCGTCCGGAGTTTATCCCGGACCTCGATCCTGGAACGGCACGACGGAGCTTGGGGATGGCGCGTGGCACTGTCAGATGATTACCGTTCTTGTGCAACTGGTTGTTCAAACTATCCTGATTTCACCAGTGCAGCGCGTTTCTTTTCCATCGCGAGCTTCATCTTTCGAAGGCGCTTATCGGTCTGCTCCTGCGTCTCGAAAATTATCGGCTTTATTGTTTGGTTGGCCGCATCTTCCCAAATTTTTGCAAGTCGCATATTTCTGGTAACAACTTCTCCGCGATAATAGATTTTTGCCAGTTCACCCATGGCATTGCGCGAGCCCAGCAACGCTGCCCGGTGATACCACTCGAAGGCCTTTTCAGGATTTTCCGGACATCCTATTGCATGTCTATGGCAATGACCGACTGAAAACGCCGCCTCGACGACGCCTCCTTCTGCCGCCTCGGTTAAAAGGCGGAATCCTATTTTTGGATTGGCCTTTAGGACAGGATCAATTCCCCATTTGAGCCAGAACCCGAGGCTGTATTTTGATGCCAAATCTCCTCGTTCCGTACCTTTCTTCCAACTGTCGATCTTCTTTAGGAGGGCTCGCCTTGGTAGGTGTCGAAGTGCATGTACTCCAGGAGTACATCGAAATCGGCATCTGCTGGGTCCGGTGCAACTCGCTTCATTTCCATGCCTTCTAGCGCCTGCTGTTAAAGTCCTTTTTCCTCTCCCCCTTCTTCATATTGAAACGTCGATCATCAGCTTTCTCGTTGCCTGCATCGCGGTTACGCCTCGAGTCGCCCTCTTCGTGTTTTTCTCGCGTTGACGGCCTCTTCTTACGGTGGCTGCCGCCATATTCGTCTTTGATGAAATCTTGGGCCTTCTTGATGCAGTACTTTGCGGCTTTTGCGGTGGCAGCGGCGGCAGCTGCGCAGTTGGCTGGAAACGCCCTGCAATACCCAATCACAAACTGTAATGCTTGTCCCTCTGGATCTGTGAAGTGAGCGGGCGAATTTCCCGCGTAAGCAAAGAGCGATGGCCCATCTTGAAAGCCAGGGAGTTCGGCATCATCTACCTCGTCTGCAGAACGTCAAAGGATCGGGCTGGGTGTAGCGGCCCAAGGACGGATCGTAGGCCCGGTGCCAGTTGTAGTGCAAGCCTGCCTCTAACTGGAACCATTGTCCCGGGAAGCGGGCGTCGTTGATCTCGGCTCCGGTGATGGCATGCGCCCCGCCCCAGGGCAACCAGACGGCCGACCAGACGCTCGCCCCCGCCGCGTTTGTCATTTTCACGGGCCGGTGCAGGTGGTCGACATGCACCATGAGCAGCGTCGGCGTTGTGTTGACGCCCGAGACGACGGCCATGGGGCGGTCCACGGTCGTCGCGGCATCGCGCCATTCCGCCTCCGGCAGCCAACGCCTGCCCCGGACCTGCTCGCGCATGCGAGCAGAAGCGATCGGGTACTCGCGCACCGTGGCGCCCGCCGCGTCGAGTTCGGCGATCACATTGCCGAACACATCATGAACCGTATGCGCCGTGCCGTTGGCCGCGCCCGAGTTCGTGATCACGCGCGCGATTTGCCGTTTTCAATCGATGATCGATTGCAACCTTGCCAAAACCTCGTCCATAATAAAGTCGGGTGCCTTTTCCTTCCGCTTGGCCGACCGCGCCTTGAGATCGAGCGTCCTGATCTGATGACAGAGCACGACGCCTTGCGTATCTGTGCCAGTGCCTGTCAATGGCACAGCCCACCCTGCGATGCGCGCCGAAACACCGCCCTGCGTGATCGGACAGACAACGGCGACACCCAGCCGGTTAAATTCCGCTTTTGAAATCACGAGCACAGGCCTCTGGCCATGTTGCTCACCGCCTGATGTGGGGTCCAAAGTCACCGTGTAGATGTCGCCCCGCTCCACGTCAGATTTCCTCTTTGCCGCCGCGTGGCGCATCCATGAACGCGCGCTCGGCCTTTGACCGCCGCAAAGGCGCCGTGAGGTCGCATTGGCCCATGATCTGCGCTAGACTATAGCGCGGGCGCGCCTCCGGCCTGATGACCAAATGGTCCCGCTCGACGCTGACCGTGACGCGCGCATCTACCGCCAGATTAAGCTGCTTCAGAAGCGCTGGAGGGATCGCCACAACGGTCGATCCGCCGACTTGGCGAAGTTTTGCATTTGCCATGCCAGGCTCCGGTTGCAAACGTAAATATTACACAAATGTATAACATGACGCAGGCTTGAAGTCTAGTGCCCGCCCCACTCCCCTCTCCCACCCGAAACTCAAATCCCTTGAAGCGCTGTACAGTGCCCAATTTTTGCGGCGAGGGCCGGCTAGGCTGCTCAGCGGTGGACGTGAATTTTTGCACTCCTCCTTTGGGCACTACGGGCTGACAGCCACTTCGCGGGAAAACGGCTGTCAGCCTCTTTTTTTCGGGCCCTTCCGGCCGTAGTGCCTGAAACTGTGGCCCCCTGAAACTATGGCAGGCGCGCGCCCGTATCATGAACAGGAGATGAATTCAGGCTTCAGCCTTCGTTCAACGATTGGAGGTTAGTGTGGAGTGCAATGGTGATGTTTCGAGCGGGCGGGTGCGCCGGTTCAAGGAGCGGGTCATGACAGAATTCTTCAGAAGCGGCACGATCGTGCTCATGGGTTTGACGGTGATGGCGGCCGGTATCGCCGCCGTCATGCTCGGCTAACAGCCAACCGGCGGCGCGCACTCGTGCTTGTGACGTGAGCTCGCGCCTTGCTCTCAGCTTCAAGTTGCGTCAGGTAAGGGGACCAGAACGGTTCCCTTTTGTTTTTGTGGCGCGCCCTTGCAAAATCCGGTCTCCCCCGAACGCTTATCGCAGCTGATCCCGGATGGACTTCCCGATCTCATCAAAGATGCGCGCGGCCGTCTCGCAGATTATCTGACACCTTCGGTTCGCCTTGGCGTCACCGGATTGGCGCGGGCGGGGAAAACCGTTTTCATAACCGCCCTGGTGCGCAATCTTGTGGGCGGCGGGCGGCTGCCGTTCTTCACGCCGGACGCGGAAGGGCGGATCGTGCGCGCATATCTCGAGCCGCAACCCGACGACGCCGTGCCGCGCTTCGATTATGAAGCGCATATGGCGTGCCTTGAAGCCGATCCGCCAACCTGGCCCGAGAGTACGCGGCGCGTTTCAGAATTGCGCGTGACGATTGAGTATAGGTCTGAGAGCCGCCTGAAGCGGGCGCTTAGACTGTCGAAACTGCATTTGGATATTGTAGATTATCCCGGCGAATGGCTGATCGATCTGCCCATGCTCAATCAAAGTTTTGAGGAGTTTTCCAACGAAGCCTTGACGCTGGCCCGCGACCCGAGGCGTACAGGGCTGGCCAAGCCTTGGCTCGATTTTCTGGCCGGCACCGATCCGGGCGCGGCCGAGGACGAGAGCACCGCGCTGCACGGTGCCAAGCTCTTTACCGGTTATCTCCGCACCGCGCGCGAAAGCGAAGGCCAATCGACACTGGCACCCGGGCGGTTTTTGATGCCCGGCGAACTTGACGGTTCCCCCCTGTTGACATTCTTTCCGATGCCGCTGACGTCGGCTGCGGCACCGCCCAAGGGATCGCTCGCTGCCATGATGATCCGCCGCTTTGAAAGTTATAAGAGCCAAGTCGTGCGGCCGTTCTTTCACGATCACTTCCGCCGCCTCGACAGGCAGATCGTACTCGTCGATGTGCTCGGCGCATTGAACAAAGGTGGCGACACTCTTAGCGATCTCGACCGGGCCATGGACGGCGTGTTGAAAGTGTTCCGGCCGGGCGTCAACAGCTGGCTGTCACTCATCATGGGGCGGCGCATTGAGAAGGTTCTGTTTGCCGCAACCAAGGCCGATCACTTGCCCGCCTCCAGCCACGACCGGCTCGCCGCTATTTTGAAGCACATTGTGGATACGGCGTCCGAACGGGCCGAAACGGAGGGCGCGGGTGTGTCAGCACTCGCACTTGCGGCGTTGCGTGCGACGCGCGAAACCGAGATCAAGAGCGGTAAGGATGTTTTGCCTTGCCTCAAGGGCACGCCACTCGCCGGTGAACGCGTCGGCGATAGCGTATTTGACGGCAAGACGGAGGCGGCTATTTTTCCGGGCGATTTGCCGGTGAGCCCAACAGCCGCGCTCGACGCCGCGCGTCACGCCAAAGAGGGATCGTTGCAGCTGGTGCGCTTTGCACCTCCGCGCTTGAAGCCTAAAGGCACGGATACGGCCACTCCGGCGCTGCCGCATATCCGCCTCGACCGCGCACTTGATTTCCTGATCGCGGAGGATCTTGCATGACCAATCCGACGACACCCCCGCGATCGCCGCGTGCCTTCAAAATCGACGATCCGGGTTTCAAGCCCGATGACGACGACGAGCTTTTCGATGTGCAAGCAGGGAAGCCGCCGCCCCGCGCCAACGAGCCGCAAGCCCGCTCTTTGTCTGCGAGCGGCATGCAGCGGGGCATCCGCTGGGGCAGTCTTATGCTGTCGGCCATGGCGGCTTTGGCGTCGCTCGCAGCCGGGCTCTGGTTCACGCGCTTTGTATCCGTCGCACTTGAACGCAACGACTGGGTCGGGTGGACCGGTTTTGCACTGATGAGTTTTATCGCGCTCTGCGGCGTTGTACTCGTGTTGCGCGAACTTTGGGGCTTCCGTAGCTTGGCGCGGCTCTCACGCCTGAACAAACTCGTCAAAGGCGCGATGGCCGCCAACGATCCCAAACGCGAACGCACAGCGGTTAGCCTTCTCGCACGACACTATCGCGGACGCGCCGATATGAAATGGGGCCTCGCGCGCCTTGCGGAGCATGCCAATGACGTGCTGGCGCCGGGCGATCTCATGCGCTTGGCCGAACGCGAGATGCTCGCACCCCTCGACGCACAAGCGCGCGGCATCATTCTCAAATCGGCAAAGCGCGTGGCAACGGTGACTGCACTGTCGCCCATCATGTGGATCGCGATGGGCTATGTGCTGGTCGAAAACGTGCGCATGTTCCGCGCGCTTGCAGGCACATATGGCGGCAGGCCTGGAACGCTTGGCGCGTTGCGGCTTGGGCGGCTTGTGGTCACGCATATCGTTGCGACGGGCGGCGTTGCCATGACGGACGATCTGCTTGGGCAGTTCTTAGGCCAGGATGCACTGCGGCGCTTATCGCGCAGACTTGGAGAAGGCGCGTTCAACGGCGCGTTGACGGCACGGCTCGGCGTGGCAGCCATCGAGGTGACGCGGCCCCTGCCCTTCTTAGATAGCGAGCCCGTGCGCGTGCGCGAAATTTTCCAAGAGTTGTACCGCTCGCTGAAAAGCGGCGGCGATCATGGCGCCGCTCCGCCGGCTGGGGCAAAAGTTTAGGCGGCTTGCGAAATAGGGTCGTTTACCGCGACCAAAGCAAGGCGCTCGGACCACTGAGCGGCAGAGAGGTCCGCCAAGGTAACAATCGCCGGCGGGCTGCGTTCTTCTTTTGTAGCCAGCATCCAGCGCGAAATCCGGTCCGCTGGACGCGACGTGAGCCAGCTGACGGGGCCCGCAAGCAGAAGACCGCATATGACAGGCGCCATCCATCCGAGCAACCCCGGCGACACCTTCCAAGCGATGATCGCCATCACGGCGCCGATGGCCGTATGCCAGCGTGCAAACCACATGGCGTCTTCGAAGCTGAGCCGGCCATCGTCGCGCTTCTGCGCGCTCCACCCTGAATCGCGCCCAGCAAAAATCTGAATCGATCCCGCGGTTTGCGTGAGCATGAGGATCGGGGCGATCAACATCGAGAACACCGTCTCATAGGCCACCCCGATGGTGCTGCGAATGGCACGGCGCCAATCGCGGGTCTTGACTGAGTGTTGCCATTCCAAAATAAGGCCCAGGCCCTTGGGCAATAGAACGACGCCAAGCGTCGCCATGAACAGTCGCAACGCAGCACCGGGGTCGATCACCGGCCAGATCGGGAAAAGCGTCTTAGCATCTTGGAAGTAGCTCGGGATCATCTGCCCGCCTTGCATGGCAAGCACCATGCCGACGACAAGCGACAGGGCCCAGACACCTGAAATCAGATACGCCATTGCACCTAAGCCCAGATGCACGCGCCCCATCGCCGTCAAACCCGGCTGGGACAAAAGCGCCAAGTGCTGCAGGTTGCCCTGCGCCCAGCGCCGGTCGCGCACGACGACATCGACGATGTTAGGCGGCTGGCCTTCGTATGACCCTTCGATGGACGGCATCATGTGGACGCCCCACCCAGCACGCTGCAGGAGCACGGCTTCCACGAAGTCATGCGATAAGATGTGGCCGCCAAACGGTTTGCGCCCCGTGAGTTCCGGCAATCCCGCAGCGGAAGCAAACGCGTGCGTGCGAATAATAGCGTTATGACCCCAGTAATTGCCCTGGTCGCGATGCCAAAAAGCAATGCCAGAAGCGACGGCAGGACCGTAGGTGGCCGACGAGAATTGGGTCAGATGCTGAAGTAATGTCCGCCCGCCGACAAGACGCGGCACGGTTTGAATTAGTCCTGCTTTGGCATCGTCTTCCATAGATCCAGCAAGCGCGACGAGCGTTTCGCCCGACATGACGCTATCGCCGTCCAAGATCACAAAGTGCTCGTAGTCAGCACCAAAGCGCGCGACCCAGTCAGCAATATTTCCGGATTTGCGATGGGTGTTGTCCCGGCGGCGGCGATAATAGAGGTTGGCAATGCCCGATAGGCGCGCCGCGAGAGTTGCATAGGCGTGATCTTCGCGTGCACCGTCCGGCAGGCCACGCGTGTCAGAGAGAACGAAGACGTCGAACGCGGATTGAGCGCCCAAGCGCTGGAGATCGCGCACCATGGCTTCAATGGTGCCGGCGATGCGGGCCGGGTCTTCGTGATAAACAGGAAACAAAAGCGCGTTGCGGCTGACGAGTGGCAGAGCCGCTTTGCGCGGCGCGATGGTGCTGGCTTGTTCTCCGGCGAACAGGGGCAAGAAGCCAAGCGCTGCGCTCAGCGAGCCAAGCGCAATCCACCCGAACGCTATCGTGGAGAGAACCAGGAAGACGAACTGAAGCGGCGTCATGTAGCCGAATGCCAGAATTCCGAAAAGTTCGTAGGCGAACGCCACTGTCAGAACACCCGCGCCCGCAAAAATAGCGGCACGAGGCACCCAATAGCCGCGGCGGCGGGGCTCTGCCGTAAGCGGTATGCGCGTTATGAAGTCCTGCTCGGGCATCGAAAGCGGTGCCGCAGGCGGAAGCAGCACCAAGCCAACGTCGCGCGCAGGCGGCACGGGCAGCAAGCCTTTGAAATTTTCGTTTACGGCTTGGTCCATCGGTAAAGCCAAGTCTCTGAAATTTGTTGATCGCCAGCCTTGAGCGCGAGCCGGAGTTCGACGAGTTCGCCATCGCCCGGATTCAACTCAAACGCCACTCTGACACCGGCAATCTCGGGATTACGCTGAACAACAATATTCGCGCTGGACCCAGGATTAACCGATAGCTCGGCCACAGGAAGATCACGCAACTCTTTAACTGCCGCGCCTTCAAAATCGATGACAAACAAGCTGATGCCGTCTTTTTTTGTGGCCCCAACACGCGTCTTAGCGACGCGGGCGCCACTCCACGCAGCTGGAACGTCGTCACTCCAATGTAACCGGTAAGTGAAGTCATAGAGTCCTCCCGGTTCCAGGGCGAGGGCGGGTTTCCAGAACGCAACAATGTTGTCGTGGATTTCGTCTTCGACCGGGATCTCGATGAGTTCGATAAAGCCGTCGCCCCATGCGCCCTTCGGCTCCACCCAGACCGTCGGACGGCGCTCGTAGTGCGCTTCGAGATCCTCAAAACTACGGAAAGTCCTGTCGCGCTGCGCAAATCCAAAACCTTTGGGATCCTTATCCACGAACGCACTGGTTTGAAGCATTTTAGGATTACACAGTGGCCGCCACAGCCGCTCGCCGCTGCCATTGAGGACTGCGAGACCTTCGCTATCGTGGACCGAGGGGCGGAAGTCTTTCGTGCCTCGTGCGCTCGACGAACCGTGCAGAAACATGCTCGTCAACGGCGCAATCCCGACGTGGGCCAGCTTTTTGCGCGGAAAGATCGAGGCTTCGACGTCCATCACGGTCGCTTCGCCCGACTGAATGGCAAAGCGATAGGCCCCGGTGACAGACGGGCTGTCTAGTAACGCATGAACCACTATTTCACCCGATGCGGCCTTCGGCCTTTCGATCCAGAAGCTGCGAAAAAATGGAAATTCCTCGCCGCCTGCGCGGGCCGTATTAAGTGCGAGGCCGCGCGCGGAAACCCCATAGTTCTGCCCGCGCCCAACCGCGCGCAGGTAACTCGCGCCTTGGAACACGACAAATTCGTCGAGATAGTCGGCGCGATTAAGCGGCCCATGAATGCGAAACCCAGAGAAGCCGTAAGGCGCGGCGTCGGCGCCTTTGCCAATCAAGGGACCGAGCGAAAACAAGCGGCCATCTGCTGTCAGGGCGCTCGCCTCACCATTATCGACCAGCCAGATTTCAACCGGCGTTTCGTACAGCCAGCCCATGGGGAAGAGTTGTAACTCAGCATCGAGTTTATCTCCGCGCCAGACCGATTGTTCAGGCCGGAAGCGGATGTCGCGATACTGGTCATAGGATAACTTGTTGAACGGCTCTGGGAGTTCCACCGCAGGTTTGGCGAAATCCGTGGTGGCCAATGTCTTGGCAAGATCCTTGACGGTCTGGTTCGTAAATTTTTGCGTTGCTCCACCAACGGGCGCAGCAAAGGCCGCCCCGATTAACGCGATTTCCCGCGCCGCCGCTATTGCGGCGGCCAATGCGCACGATGTCTTGAGGACCGACCTGCGATCCATCTGTTCGCTACTCATGCCCCTTGATGCCTATGCCCCTCAATGCCTGTTTGATCGTCATGCTCCGGCGATAAAGCGGATCCATCGGATACATTCCCCACTCCGGCCCCACTCCGGCCCCGCTCCGGCGGCTACCAGCCGATTGTGGCAACTTTTGCTTGATCGCCGCGAGGGCGGCGCGGACTTGATGCCCTCACCGCCGAAAGTCACGCGGCTCGGTTTTTATCACAATAGATGCGCGGTATACGAAAGTTTGGCAGTCCCTGATCGTCTCGTCTATACGTGACCTTGTCCGCATCTGAGTACCTGAACGCTGTGGCAGCGGGCGGGACGTTTCTGGAGCCGCTTGCACATGACGCCATTAGATGAACCTACGCTCGTTGAAGCCATTATGGCGGCGCGCGGGCAGATCGACTTTCTATGGCAATTCTTCGTCACGGTTCACATCGCAATTTTCGCATTGCTCTTTATCTATGACCACGCCGTCGAGGGTTTGAATTGGATGGCTCGCGCCTTTGCTGCGGCCGGCATTGCAGGATTTGAATGGATCAACGGCAATGCGCTGGCGAATGCCTACCTGCTCCTTGACGCTATGCTTGATCAATACCGGTGGAGCTTTGGCCAAGTTGATCGCTTCCACCCGAGTTTCTACGAAAACTTCGTTTTGGCGAGTTTTAAGTCGCGGCCCGGGATGGTGCTCATGACCCACAGCGCGGCACTCATCGTCGTTTTATTGGCATTTGCCTCACGCCGCTTCATTCAATCTCGCGCCGCGCGCAAACTGTAGTCTGCAGCCAAACTGACCGCCAGTCGCCCGATTGAGTGCGCTTGATTGCCTAAGATTGCGGCGCATTGGCTTGCCATCCCCACACCATCCGGCACCACGAAGCACCAGCGGGTTCCCCGGTGAGTTTTTAGTCAAAATTGGTATAATCCACAGTCTTGGCTAGTTTTCGTCATCGAGGGATAGACTTGGTTTTGACAATGCCGAACCCAACCTATTTTTCGCGGGCAAACAAAGTTTCTGGTGTTTTTACAGCCTGTTAGGGACACGCCGTGAAAAGTTTTCGAGCCCGGCAATAGTTGCTTCAACGCCACATCCACAGAGCAGTCTTTCTGAGAATCAATTGAGAGATTGTTGATTGCGATGGAATCGACCAATTTCCCGGTCAGCCGGTAAACGCAATTACTATTTGCGGGGCCGACAGCCGTTTCGAGTGAAACGGCACAACCGACCCGGCACAGGCTTATGTTTCGCA
The DNA here is from genome assembly GCA_963819605.1 of uncultured Alphaproteobacteria bacterium. Lineage (GTDB taxonomy): Bacteria > Pseudomonadota > Alphaproteobacteria > Rhizobiales > Hyphomicrobiaceae > Hyphomicrobium_B. Next base: position 784,476 of record CAWFWU010000019.1, read on the forward strand.
TACGCCGGCCAAACAGATAAGACGGGAGAAGTAAGAATGATTAAATATAGCCTTAGCGCAATTGCCGCTGCAGGCCTCCTCGTTGGCACAATGGCCACGAGCGCTTCCGCTGCCGACCTTGGCGGGAACTGCTGCGCCGATCTCGAAGAGCGCATTGCCGAACTTGAAGCCACAACCGCACGCAAGGGCAACCGCAAGGTCAGCCTGACGATCACGGGTTGGGTTTCGAGCCAGATCTGGTGGTTTGACGACGGCGTCGAAAGCAACGTTTACGTTGTCGACAACTCGAACGACCTCTCGTCGAACTTCAAGTTCACGGGTTCGGCCACGATCTCGCCCGGCTGGAAGGCCGGCTACAGCTTGTGGATCTACACCGATCCGGGCAACTCGCTTGTTTCGAACGCCGACAACGACAACGGCGGCCAGGGCATTGCGATTGAAAACTCTTACTGGTTCATCCAGTCCGACCAGCTCGGTAAGCTGTCGGTTGGTAAGCAGAGCCTCGGCGCAGATAACGCCGCACTTGGTACCGACTTCTCGGGCACACTCTTCCCGGCGAATGGCGTGACCTTCGACGGCGGCTTCCTTGGCCTCGCCATCAACGGCGTGCGTCAGTCGCAGTTGAACGCAGCTGGCGCCGCTGTAGACGTTGCTTGGCAACAGGCAGCTTTCTGGTGCGAACACGCTGGTGTCGGCATTGGCAACGACTGCGCCGGTCTGCGCTTGAACGGCGTCCGTTACGACACGCCGACCTTCGCGGGCTTCTCGCTCTCGGCCTCGTGGGGTGAAGACGACTACTGGGATATCGCTGCTCGCTACTCTGGCGAATTCAGCGGCATCAAGGTTTCGTTGGCCACAGCCTACTCTGAAATGACCGACAACGGCATTTCTCCGCAGGACTCGACCTACTTCCAGGTCGGCGGCATGGTCAAGCATCTCGCTTCTGGTCTTTGGGTGCACGGCACATACGGCGTGAACGAAGTTGACGACGTTAATCAGCCGAACGACATTGTTGGCTGGTACCTGAAAGCCGGTTGGTCGAACAAGTTCAACTCGCTCGGCGCGACGCACTTCTACGGCGAATACGGCAAGAACGACGATGCCTTCGACGCTGGCACGACCTTTATTGGTCTTGGCACGATAACGGCCTCGGATGCCACCCGCTACGGCGTTGGCATCGTGCAGGAAATCGACGCTGCTGCGATGTCCATGTGGGTCAAGTATCGTCACCACGAACTTGATGCAACGGTCGGCGGCGCTGCCGTCACCTTTGACGACGTTGACATGTTCCTCGCTGGCGCTGTCATCTTCTACTAAGGCTTAAGACTGGCATGACAGGAAGCCGCCCCTTACCGGGCGGCTTTTTGTTATGCGTAACGTCTCATTTTCTATCCCTTTTGCCGCGGCCAATTTTGCAACCCTCTTTAATGGGGGGCCAGATGGCACTAGGCTCTGTCCGGTTTTGATTGAATCATGGATAGACCCTAGCTCTTGATTTTGCCGGGCTTCTTTTCGGAAAACCGGTTCCCACTTTTCCGGAAGCACTCTAAGCTAACCGGATGTTTGCGAACTTTTTCCAAGAACTCAAGTCAGCCCAGCTTCCGGTCACGCTCAAAGAGTACCTGACTCTGTTGCAGGCGGTTGAGGCCGGTCTTGCCGGTCAGCGGGTTGAGGATTTCTATTACCTCGCGCGCGCTGCGCTCGTGAAGGATGAGCGCAACCTAGATAGGTTTGATCAAGTCTTCGGCCGCGTTTTCAAGGGCCTCGAACTCCTCGCCGGCGCAGGCGCTGCAGAAATCCCTGAAGACTGGCTGCGCCTCGTCTCAACCTTGCACCTCTCTGAAGAGGACAAGCAGAAGATTGCCGAACTTGGCGGTTGGGAAAAGATTATGGAGGAATTGCAGAAGCGGCTTGCCGAGCAAAAGGGCCGCCACCAGGGCGGAAACAAATGGATTGGAACGGGCGGCACGTCACCTTACGGCGCTAATGGCTACAATCCAGCTGGCGTGCGCATCGGACAAAAAGAAAGCCGTCATCGCCGCGCGATCAAAGTCTGGGACAAACGCGAATTTAAGGATCTTGCCGGTAACGCCGAAATTGGTACGCGTAATATCAAGATCGCACTGAGGCGTCTGAGGCAGTTTGCGCGATCCGGTGCGCCATCAGAGCTGGATATGGCTGGCACTGTGCGCGGCACGGCAGAGAAGGGATATCTTGACCTGCATTTGCGGCCGGAGCGGCACAACACCATCAAGCTTTTGTTGTTTTTCGACATCGGCGGATCCATGGACGATCACGTCAAGGAGGTCGAAGAGCTATTCTCGGCCGCACGCTCTGAATTCAAGCATCTGGAATACTTCTACTTCCACAATTGCCTGTACGAGGGCGTTTGGAAGGATAATGCGCGGCGATACACAGATCGGACGCCAACTTGGCAGGTGCTGAATACCTACCCGCACGACTATAAGGTGATTTTCGTCGGCGACGCATCGATGAGCCCTTACGAGATTACGGTAGCCGGCGGTTCGGTCGAACACATGAACGAGGAACCCGGTGCGCTCTGGATCAAACGCGTCACGGATGTCTACCGGCACTGCGTCTGGTTGAACCCATTGCCTGAGCACCATTGGGATTGGACGCCCTCGATAGGGCTGATACACCGGTTGCTTGGAAGACGGATGTATCCATTGACACTACAAGGCTTGGATGCGGCTACCCGCGAGCTGATGCGTTAGGGCAATGTGGCCGCACTTGCCCAAAAAATGGCTGGTTAATGTGGGAACATCGTCCCGGGGCAGTTGACCGGTGACGGCTTTAGGGTCAATCGTGAGGCAGGACAGCCGGATGGGGTTTACACGGCCATGAAATACCACGTCATTCCAGCGCTATTTGGCGCGGCGCTTGTTGCTGGCTGTTCGGGCGGCAATCCGTTGACAACCAGCGCACTCATGGGCGGCAACAGCGCCAAAGCACCTGAACCCGCAGTTCAGACGCAGAACGATGCAGTCTCCCGCGCCATGCAAGTTGGCACGACATCAGCGCGTGCGCTCAAATGCGGGTTCAATATTGATCCTGGAAAGTTGAGAGGGCAGTTCATTGCTGCGGAAACGACTGCGAGCCCGGCTGACGTAGTGAAGGTTACTCAAGTCTACGACACTGCCTACCGGGGCGTCTCGCGCGCCGTCGCCAGTCAGGGTGAAATGTATTGCTCTGAACGCAAGGTCGCGCAGATTAAAGAGGCGCTGACGCGTCATCTAGCCGGAGACTATTCACCGTCGCCTCCCGAGCCGGAACCTGAGGATGAAGGGCTATTCGGTAACCTTGGTTCAGGATCGACCGGCGGTACTGAAGGCATGTCCAAATTCCAAAAGCCCTTGAGTGAGTGGTAACGGGCACTAGGGTCTGTCCGGTTTTGATTGGATCATGGACCAGACCCTAGCTCGCTGTTTTGCCGCGCTACTTTTCGAAAAACCGGTTCCCACTTTTCCGGTAGCACTCTAGCCAATTACGATCTGTGATTTGCATGCCGTTGCGATTGACCGGACGGGCACATGTGGGTGCTGCCATTCAGTTGGCGTCGCGTTAACCCTTGCGGTCAAATCGGGGCCGTTCGCGTGGTCCACAACAGGACACCCTCAGCATTGCCGCCGCGCCGGCATCTCTATTTGACCACCAAACCAGTTGATCTGCTCCATTTTCCGTTGCGAACTGGCCGGACCTTTAAGGGTTAGCGCTGCGTCCTAACCATGGCACGTTGTTTGCTGTAATTCTGGCAAGGATCTGTAATGATCCCATGAGTTAATTGAGCGATCTGTCCATGATGTGCTTAACACCCTTGCCTCGCACCGCTGCTCCGCCGGCTACTCAATCGCGTGGAGACGTCGAGGGCAGAGAAACCCACCCATTGGCGACGATGGTTTCAGACCTTGCCATCGAACTTATTACTGATCGCGCAGGGTTCAATGCGCTTGAAGGCGAATGGAACGCGCTTTTTGAGCGCGCGGGCCACTCCGCTCAGGTGTTCCAGACTTTTAATTGGAATTGGCACTGGGCCAATAACTATCTCGATGACGCGCCAGGTGGGATTAGGGGCCTCAGGCTTTCAATCGTCGTCGCGCGCAGAGACGCTCAACTTATTATGGTCTGGCCGCTCGTATCGGAACGAGTCCGAGGCATTACGCAGATATTCTGGATGGGAGAACCGCTCAGCCAGTACGGCGATGTTCTCATCGACAACATACCAGACGCACTCGAGTGCCTCCGGGCCGGATGGCAGTATCTGAAAACCCACGCCAAGGGCGACGTCGTTCGCCTGCGCCGCGTGCGTGCTGATGCCGTGGTCGTGCCGCTGCTTGCAGAAATCGGTGCATTGAGCTCCAACAAGCAGGTAGCACCCTTTCTCGATCTCACGAACGCGGCCAATTTCGAGGCCTATGAGCAGCGCTATTCGAACAGAAGCCGCCGCAACCGCCGCAGATTAGCGCGGCGGCTAGAAGAACACGGCACCATAAAGTTCGAACGTCACGCGGGTGGCGTTACTGCGGCGGCGCTTGCTGTCCACGCCGTTGACCTCAAGGCGTTGTGGCTGAAGGAGCGCGGTCTGGTCTCGCATGCCATAGCTGATCCACGCATGCGCCGGTTCTTCAATGACGCCGTGGCCGACACGTCGCGCTCGACGCAAAGTATTGTTTCAGCACTCACCTGCAACGGTGTGCCGGTGGCACTTGAAGTGTCATTCACGTGCAAGGGCCGCCTCGCCATGCACGTTATCGTTTATAGCCTGGCCTACGAAAAATCGGGTGCCGGGGTTCTTCTTTTAGAACAAAGCATCAAAGACGGCTACGTTGACCGGCTATCGACATACGACATGCTCGCGCCTGGCGACAACTACAAGATGGATTGGTCTGACGCGACAGTCGAAGTGCAGGACTGGTCTCGTCCCCTCACCCTTGCAGGACAGACTTACGCCCGCCTCTATCTCGGATGGATGCGCCCGCGCATGAAGGCCGCGATTGAAGCGATGCCGCAGTCCTTGCGCAAGATCGTATCAACCGGCCGCGCCAACTCCGTCGCGATCGGCTGAAAACCAGATCATTTGACGCCGAGCTTCTTCTGTAAGCTTGATGATGACGTCGTGTACTGGAATAGCAACTTTTTGCCGGGATACACAATTTTGTGGGCAGCCTGAGCCATGAGTGCCGCTTCGTGGAAGCCTGACAAGATGAGCTTCAGTTTGCCGGGATAGTGATTGATGTCCCCGATTGCGAAGATACCCTTTTCGCTGGTCTCAAAGCGCTCGGTATCGACGGGAACAAGGTTCTCATGCAGATTGAGCCCCCAATCCGCAACGGGTCCAAGCTTCATTGTTAAACCGAAGAATGGCAACAAGGCATCGCAAAAAACATGTGCTTCGCCTTCGGCGGTTTTTACGTTGACGCCGGACAACATCCGTCCGTCACCCGAGAGCGTGGACACTTGCCCAATTAAAAGCCGGATCTTCCCCTCGGCCACCAGGGCTCGCATTTTTTCAACCGAATGGGGTGCCGCGCGAAAATCGTCGCGCCGGTGGATGAGCGTCAAGCTCTTGGCGGCCGGCTGCAAATTTAAGGTCCAGTCGAGCGCGCTGTCGCCACCACCGACGATCACAATATCCCTGTTCCGCAGCACATCCATCTTGCGAACTGCGTAAAAGACAGACGTGCCTTCGTACCTTTCAATCCCTTCAATCGGTGGCCGTTTTGGTGTGAACGAGCCCCCACCTGCCGCAATGACGACGATCGTCGTAAGGAATACTTTACCGGCGTCCGTTGTGAGACGAAACCGGCCATCAGGTTCCCGGGTCAAAGCATCGATACGTTCCGAAAAATGAAAGGCAGGGCTGAACGGCTTAATCTGATCCATCAGCCGATTGGTGAGTTCCTGCCCGGTGACGACAGGCAGCGCCGGTACATCGTAGATTGGCTTTTCTGGATAGAGTTCGGCGCATTGCCCACCGGGCCGGTCGAGAATATCGACGACATGGGATTTAATATCGAGCAGTCCAAGTTCGAACACGGCAAAGAGCCCGCACGGACCGGCACCAATAATAACAGCATCGGTTTCAATGACGGCTGCAGCGGGCGAACCGGCAAGATCGTTAGGCGTCATCGCCTCTTCTCCCCTGAGTTCCAAGGACTATTCAGCGCTTTAAAATTGCTTGCCAGGTACGCGCACGACCAAGCCATCGAGAGCGGCTGTGACTTTGATTTGACAGCACAGCCGGCTCTCCTCTCGCACGTCAAATGCGAAGTCGAGCATATCTTCTTCCATGTCAGTTGGCTTGCCCGTCGCCACACGCCATTTTTCATCGACGTAAACATGACACGTTGCACAAGCGCACGCTCCGCCGCATTCGGCCTCAATGCCCGCAACGTTATTCAATTTGGCGGCTTCCATGACGGTCAATCCGATCTCAGCCTCGACAGTTTGGGCTGCGCCATCGGGCTGAATAAATGTAATTTTGGCCATGTTGCCTATCTAACTACCTTGATGATGCGTCCGGGCAGCATCTGCCTCGAACGGCGACGAAGCCGTCGTCACTTCTAATATCCACGGGTTTGCGCCGAAGAAATCGCTGCGAAGAATTAGTTGGGAAGACCAGGAAATTCAAGCAACAGAGCAATGACCGGCGATAAGCCGCATGTTTGCAGCCGAACGTAGCAACCCTTAAGCATTTCCAGAAAATACGCCGGCCCAGCATGCTGGCGGGGGGCGTTCCAGCGGGAAACAAATGCTTTCCGCAATTCAAGGCCGCCCGTAGACGTCCTGGATAAAACGGCGGGCTTCTTCTGCCGCGTCTTCAATTAAGGCAACCGTATGCTGAAGTTGATCTGGGTTCTTCCAAAGTGCAGTCCGCTCTGCCTGTTCAGCGAGCCGGGCAATCCGCCAAGCGCCAACCGCACGGCCCGAGCCCTTGAGTGCATGGGCCGCCATGTGCCAATCCCGGTCGCTTACAGCCGTGCTTAGAGAGGCAATGGTAGACGGAAGCTGAGCGAAGAACAATTCAAGTACTTCTTGTTCGAGAGCGCGATTGCCGAGTGTATATCTGCGCAGATGCTTTAAATCCACGGGATCGAGCTGCAGGCTGTCGTCGGCCTCCACCGGCGTATTTTCAAGAGTTGCAGCAATTGTGTCCATACTTACCCTGCTAAGTCCTATGGCTCACATTGCCGGATAGCGGCCTGATAGATTAAACCCGAGCCCATGGTCGCACGGCAGGTCTAATTGCAAGTAAAACTAACCCCACAAATTTCGGGGATGGCGGCAATACTAAAGTAACACCTCTATTTCCAATGAATACAGGACGAAACTGGTCCAAAAGCAAAGGTTTACGCGGGATGACACCCTCCCGCCATTCTCAACCGGCTGATAAGAAATAGTCTTTTTTGGCTTGAAAGGCCCTTTTTGTGCTTTGAGCCAAAGGCCGAAATGCCCTAGTCTCAGCGCACGATCTTGAGAACCCCGGGGGTTGGGGCGTCTTGGGGGCGCGTGGGGGACGTGCGAATGGCGAAGCCGCAAGACCAAATTACAAAGCTCATGGCGATAGCCGCAAATGGCGGCGCGCAGGATGCTGCCTATACCGGCGGCGATACGTCTGCAGACGTCAGCACCAGCTCGTCAACGCCACCTCCGCTCAGCCGTAAAATTGCCGAAACAAAAATTCCTGAAGCAGAGGCAGAATCCGCACCGCGCCGCGTCGCGCGCCGCCGTCCGGCAGGTCCTGTGCGCAGCAAGATTGCGGCGAATGACGACGTACCGAGCATCGGTGGTCTGATTTATGCGCTTGAGCAACAGCCCTCTTCTAAATCATTCCGCATCGCAGCGATTGCCAGCATCGTGTGGGCCGTTGCAGGACTAGCGTTCGCCGCTTTCACATTGGCGCCAGAATGGGTCGATGGCGCATCCATCACATCATTGCTGCTCAAACCCGTCACCTACTACACCATCTCGGCAATTGCCGTTCCCATTGCCATCGTATGGCTGCTTGCCGTTCTCAACTGGCACGTTGCATCTCTGGCGCTTAGGTCATCGACCATGACCGAGGTTGCCATCCGGCTCGCCGAACCAGATCGTGCGGCGGAGCAATCCATTGCCAGCCTCGGCCAAGCCGTGCGCCGCCAAGTTTCGTTTATGAATGACGCGGTGAGCCGGGCGCTTGGGCGGGCCGGCGAACTGGAAGCCCTGGTCCACAATCAGGTCGCGGATCTGGAACGCTCTTACGAGCAAAACGAACGGCGCATTCGCGGCCTCATCCAAGAACTTACAGGCGAGCGCCACGCGCTGCTCAATACATCAACCAGTGTCACCGATACGTTGAAGACGCTTGGTACCGAAATTCCAACGCTGATTGAAAAACTTTCAACACAGCAAGTTACGCTCGCTGGAATCATCAAGGGCGCGGGAGAAAATCTCTCGAACCTTGAATCTTCACTGGCGGTACAGACTGATCGTTTCGAGAACTCGCTTGGCTCGCGCACGCAGCAACTGCAGACGGTTCTCGAAGATTACACAACGGCCTTCTCGACCGCGCTCGGCAGCCGGACGGAACAGATGCGTGTTTCTTTCGATAGCTACATGCACACGCTCGACACGTCACTCGGCAACCGCACAGAAAATCTACAAACCGTTTTTGAGGAATACGCCAAGGCTCTCGACACCACGCTCTCCAACCGGGCGCAGGCGCTCGACATTCAGCTGGTCGAACGCACCAAGTCTCTGGATGATGCCTTCCAAAGGCGTCTTGAATTGTTCGACGATCAGATCATGCGTTCGACATCGGCCATCGATAGCGCGGTGAGCGAAAAGGCAACGCTGCTGACCACGGCTCTCGATACTCATGCATCGACATTCCGCGAGTCGATTGCGCGCCAAGCCATCGAACTCGACGAATCCGTCATGAACGGCATCAACGCAGTTCGCCGCACAAGCGAGAACATCACACGTCAATCGCTGAAGGCCATCGAAGGTCTCGCCAACCAGAGCGATATGCTGCGCAACGTTTCAGAGAATTTGTTGGGTCAAATCCACGGAGTGACCGACCGCTTCGAAAATCAGGGCCACTCAATTCTCAAGGCTGCCAACGCCCTTGAATCCGCCAACTACAAAATCGATTCAACCCTTCAGGCGCGCCACCAGGATATTTCACGGACCCTCGAGCACTTCTCCGGTAAGGCCGACGAGATTGGCCGGGTCTTCAACGACTATTCCTCGAACCTCGAAGGCTCGCTATCGACAATTGAAACGCGCACCCGGGCTTTGACACAGGAACTTCAAACGGGAACCGAATCGCGTACGCGCGCGCTTCTTAGCGAACTCGAGCGGGCCAAGAGCCAAGCCGAGACCGAAAGCGGACGCGCCTACGACGACTTGAAAAACCGTTTTAATACAGCATCGGGCGAACTCTCCAAGGAGTTTGAATCACTGACGGGCCGGCTTTCATCCGCATCCGATGACGCGCGCCAGCGTACTGCCGAAGCGGTCTCGACCCTTGCCCATGAACAGGCACGCATCAACGAGGAATCCGCCCGGCTTCCGGCCGCTACTCGCGAAACCGCAGAGGCCATGCGCCGCGCGCTCCAGGATCAGCTTAAGGCACTCGATCAGTTGACCCAGATTTCGGCCCGCACAACGGCACAACGTGATGTCATGCCGCCAGAACCTGCTCCAATGCCCGCCGTGCGTCCGAGCGCACAAGCGCTTGCACCCCATCAGCAATCACCCCATCAGCAATCAGAGACCTCACGCGGCCGTGCCGCACAACAACGTCCTGCGCCCACCGAAGCACGAGAAGGATGGTCACTCGGGGACCTCCTGGCGCGCGCATCTCATGACACCCAGGATGAAGATGGTCATCAGCCAGCGAACGCCGCACCGTTCCGGCTAGATGTCGGATCAATCGCCCGTTCTATCGATCCAGCTACTGCGTCCGCGATCTGGAACCGGTTCCGGGCCGGGCAGCGCAATATCATGGTTCGCAGCATCTATTCCCCCGAGACCCGCATCGTATTCGACGAAGTCTCGCGGCGTATCAAATCAGACGCTGAGTTAACTCAGACCGTGCAACGCTACCTCGCCGACTTCGAACGCATCATTCGCGAAGCTGACGGACGCGATCCAACCGGGCGGCTCGCTCACACGCACCTCGTCTCTGATACGGGTCGAGTGTATTTGTTCCTTGCCCATGCGGCGGGCCGCGCCATTTGAACGCCGGACCGCAACTCTTGAACCAGAGACCGCCCCTTGCCGCGCTCCCTCGGCTCCACGACGCTGAATGTTAGCCACGAAAGTTGGCCGCTGCGCGAGGCTTTCACCATTGCACGCGGTTCCAAGACCAGCGCCGATGTTCTCATCGTCACGCTGATCGATGGTCTATTCCAAGGCCGTGGAGAAGCCGTCCCTTACGGGCGCTACGGCGAAACGATTGAGAGCGCGCTTCAACAAATCAAGTCACTTCGTGCTATTGCCAGCCGCGGCGCGCTGCAGACACTACTTCCGGCTGGCGCCGCGCGCAACGCTGTCGATTGCGCCCTCTGGGATCTCGAAGCCAAGCGATCGGGTACGCCAGCGGCACTACTTGCCGGGATAACGGTCATTGATCCGGTGTTGACGGCTTACACGTTGAGCCTCGATACGCCTGAAGCCATGGCCGCAAAAGCTGCTTCTGTCCGCGACCTTCCGCTATTGAAACTTAAACTCGGTGGTGCGGGTGACGCGGCGCGAATGGCAGCTGTTCGCGAGGCCCGCCCAGACGCACGCATCATCGTCGATGCCAACGAAGCCTGGAACGAGGCATATCTTGAGCCACTTATGTGTGCTGCCGCCGATGCGGTCATCGAACTCATTGAACAACCACTGCCGGCGGGCAATGACGAAGCACTGCGTCATGTCAAACGTGTCGTGCCCATTTGCGCCGATGAAAGCTTACACACGCGTGCTGACTTGCCCAGGCTTCAAGGTCTCTATGATGCGATCAATATCAAACTCGATAAATCCGGCGGACTGACGGAAGCACTTGCATTGAAACGCGCTGCTGAGACACTGGGATTTCGCATCATGATCGGTTCAATGGTGGCGACCTCGTTAGCGGTGGCGCCGGCCATGTTGTTGGCCCAAGGCGCGGAGTGGACCGATCTCGACGGCCCGTTGCTTTTGGCTCGCGACCGCGCCCCCGGAATCGCAATCAACTCCGGCATCATGACGCCACCACAAGCAGAACTCTGGGGCTAGATACCGGGGAAAGCGTTCAAGTATCCCGGCCGCTGTTCAGCGCCCCGCACTGGGGACACTCCGGAACCGGGGCCAGGACCGGATCGTGTGTCTGATCGGTCGCCCTTGGAACCGGAAACCCGCAAACCCTACAATGCCGGTGCGAGCCTTCGGCTACTCCATGCTGGAGCGCGACGCGCTCATCGAATATGAAACACTCACCACGCCAAAGGCTTTCCTTCTCGGGCATGGTTTCAAGGTATTTCAAAATACCGCCTTCGAGGTGATAGACCTCGGGGAAACCTTGGGCGAGCAAGTAGGCGGATGCCTTTTCGCAACGAATACCGCCCGTGCAGAACATCGCAACCCGCTTGTGGCGCTCCGGATCGAGGTTGCGCGACACGTAATCGGGAAAATCGCTAAAGGCATCAGTCTTCGGATCGATTGCGCCTTCAAATGTGCCGATAGCGACTTCATAGGCGTTGCGAGTATCAATGACCACAACATCGGGGTCCTGAATGAGTGTGTTCCACGCTTCCGGCGCAACATAAGTTCCCACTTGGGCAGCCGGGTTCAAGCCTGAAACGCCGAAGGTCACGATCTCGGGTTTAGTCCGGACTTTCATCCGCTTAAACGGCTCGGCTTCCGCATACGATAACTTGGCCACAAGGCCGCTAAAGCGCGTATCGGAGCGCAGCCAAGTCAGCAGTCCTTCAACCGCACCGTTGCCGCCGGATATCGTGGCGTTGACGCCTTCGGCCGCAATGAGAACTGTGCCGCGGATGGCAAATCTTTCACATGCTGCAGAAATCCCGGCGCAAAGCACCTCGGGCTCATCAATAGCAACGAATTTATAGAATGCGGCGATTGTTACGGTCATGAACCCGACGATGTCCCGGCCCGGAAAAATCGTCAATGCGCAGAAGCGCGCGCGTCCTCAACTGGGGTCGTCGGGCTCTCAAGGATCATACGGCGGTCCCAAATGCGATGCAGAACGATAGCTGCAGCTAGTGCCACAAAAGATATCACCGCCATGGCCCAATACGATCCGCCGCCATATTCGCCATAGAGCCAGCCAGCGACAAGCGTGGCCATTCCCATAGCGAGCCCCGATGCGATCGTTGCGTAGAGCGCCTGCGCACTGCCCTGCATTTCCGTGGGGACGGCTTGATGAATGAAGTGAATGGCGCCGATGTGTGCGCCGCCATAGGTGAAGGCGTGCAGGATTTGCAGCGGCACAAGGACAACGAGTGGAGGATCGAACGCCATGACAACCCAGCGCACCACCGACGCTGCAGCCCCTAGGATGAGCAGTTCGGCGGCTCCAAACCGGGCGATAAGCTTCCCCGAGTATGCAAACAACGCAACCTCGGCAAAGACAGCGATCGCCCACAGCACACCACAAAGCCCGGCGCTCAAGCCTTGCTTTTGCCAGATGAGAGTTCCGAAAGTCAGCAGCGTCGCGTGCGCGGCCTGAACAAAGCCCGCAGCAAGCAAGAAGGCCATGAACGGCTTTGAGTTTAAAAGCATCCGCGGCTCGGTCGCATGCCAAAGTGGGCTTTGCGTTGGTTGATCGAGGTTCGGCTTGGTCGAAATTCGCGGGAGATAATGCGCGGCCAGAACTGTGATGGCGCAACCCAATGCCACCAACCAAATTCCAGCACCAGCCCCATAGTGATCAATTGCGATACCGCCCAAAAAGCTCGCTGCCACGAATGTTACCGAACCCCAAAGGCGCATACGCCCATAGTCGAGCCCCGCCTCGCGCACGCCTTTAACCGCCACCGTTTCCGTCAGCGGCATGATGGTAGAGTTGCAGATAATGAGCGGGACGATCAGCAGTAGCATCGGCCAGAACGATGCGGCTTGGCTGAGCAGCAGAACAAGTACGAGGCTGATCCATGCGAGTACGATCAAAGTCGTGCGATGCGATCCGGCACGGTCGGCCGCCAGCGCGACAACGGGCGTCACAAACAGGCGCAGGAAAAAGGGCGCTGCCATCACCGTGCTGATTTCGGCCGCAGACAGTCCCCGCCAGTCGAGCCACATGGGGGTGAACGGCACATGCATGCCGTAGATGACAAATAGCGCGCCATAGAACAGCGCCACTTTGAAACCGAATGCCCGCGCTGCCGCGCTCCCCTCCGTCATATCTGTCTTTTAACCTGACCTATCCAAACGCATAGATGCCGCGAAGACTCACTATGGGGCATTCCTAACGGGTCCAACCTGAATACACTTTTCACCTTGGTGAGCGAATCGCGTATGAATTTCAAATACTGTGGATAAAATCGGACGGCTATGAACCGGCTCTCGCACGCGGCTCCTCCTGAAACAGACGACGAGTACCGCGCCATCGAGGCCGCGTTGCTGGAGAGCGCGCGTGGCCGCTGGTTTTTGGCCGAACACGGCCGCAGAGCCCGCCGTCTCGATAGTGCGCTGCTGGAAGACGCCATCGGCCGTTTACAGACATCCTTACGCCAACCGCCCGCGCTTCTCGGACAACTGCAGGGCGAGCTCGCTGAACTTAAATCGCACCTTAATACGGTCCGCGATAATCTTCTCTCCAAACCATCTTCGCGCGCCGCTGGCCAATCGGACGCGGGTGGGGCGACGCACTCCATGCTCAAGGCTGCCGAAAGCCTGCATGAAATTGCTTGGTCGCTTCAGGCTAATCCGTTTGATCCCAAGGGATGCGAAGAGATTGCCCGCAATGCCGCGCACCTCTACACATTGAGTCAGCAACAGGCCACGCACTCGGAACGCACGCTGGTGCTTGCCGGCGCTGTCGCCGAAGCCCTGCGAAGAGTTGATGCCGTTCTTGAAACCGTCGAACATGAGCGCATGGTCGATGCCTGCGCGATGACGCGCTGAGCCGCCTCAACTTTCAGAAACATTCCATTGGGCCAAGTGCCATTGGGCCAAGTGCCATTGGGCCAAGTGCCATTGGGCCAAGTGCCATTGGGCCAAGTGCCATTGGGCCAAGTGCCATTGGGCCAAGTGCCATTGGGCCAAGTGCCAAACAAAAAAGCCGGGCTCGATGCCCGGCTTTTTCTTTAGAAATGCGATGCCGCTTACCAGCGCGTGCGCATGCCAACCGAGATAATGTTGGCGCTATTCTCGACATCAGCATCAAGAACCGCTGCCGGAGCCGAAAGCGCCCCGCGTGTCAGGTGCTCATCCTCAAAGAAAATGTGAGCGTAACTGAAGTCTAGCGTGGTTGCTTCAGAGTAGCGGTAGCTCGCACCAACGCTCAACCAAACCCGATCGCTGTCTGGCAGCTGAACCAGACGCTGACCGGGCTCGCGGATCGGCGATTTTTCGTAACCCACGCCGCCACGCAAGGTCAGACCCGGCATGTAATCGTATTCCGCGCCGCCCGAAACAAACCAGCCGTCATCCCAATTTGCGTCGATGACCGCACCACCTGGAAAACCGACGACCGGTACTGTTGCGACCCGGCTCCAGTTGCTCCATTCGACGTTGCCCATCACGCGCATCGTATTTGAAACCGCTTGGCTGATGCTGAATGTCACCATTTCCGGAGTTTCGAGTGTGGCACTGACCGGCAGCGATCCCAATGGCGTGGTGAACTTACCCTCAAGGTCATGCTCGATTGACGAGCGGAAGCCAAGACCGACACTGGTCCCCTCGGCAGGCTTCAGAAGAATTCCCAGGGTGAATCCAACGCCGATGGTGTCGTCAACCTTGATCGATGCACTTGGAACCGGAACAACGAAGGGATTTGCCGCCGACCACAGCTTCAACTTTGCGTATTCGAGCTGAAGACCAGCCGCCACATGAACTCCGGGCGATACTTCGTAAGCGAGCGTTGGCGCAACGTTGAGCGTCATCATTTCCGCTTCGCGGCTGTGAAAGCGACCGGTCCAATTCTCGTTGTCGGGATCCGTTGCCAAACCAAATGGCGCATTGATCGACAGGCCGAAAACCATTTTGTCGCTCATGCGATAGGCCGCATAACTTGCCGACAATATGCCGATCCGGTCAATTTCCGTCGACGTGGCGCCGCCAAACGGTGATACACCATTCGAAAGCTCCGTATCCGCGAAAATTGCAGAATAGGCGCTCTGCGTTGTGAGACCATTTTCCGCGATACCGAAAGCCGCCGGGTTCCAAAACGCGGAACTCAAATCACCGCCTGCAGCCGCTCCGGCAAACGCCGCGCCCATCAAAGACGCCGACTGTTCGCGCACAGCGAAACCACCTGCAAACGCGAACCCTGTTGTCACCGCGAGTGCCGCGGCGGCCGTGGTTGTTACGAGCGCACCACGGACCTTCGACTGACGTGACATGTTGTGACGTGACATTATCATTTTTGCCCCCGGCCGCGTCGAACGGCCCCCCGCCAATGTGAATTCTCTCAGTTCGAAGTGTACCGATTCATGGGGCCCACACTCAACAAAGGAATGCTGAAAACGCCCCGTTTGACACAGAAACTTCTCTATTGTGCTTGCTTTGCAACGCCGGCAAATTTCGCGTGCGGCGAGCTACAAATAAAAAACCGGCCCGTCTCATTGACGGACCGGTTTTTTGCCAAGCTCAGTTCCAAATCCCCTCGAAACGAGCTTGGCACTCCCCCCGGAGCACGTCGTGGCAATGAGCGCCACTATTCGAGCGGAAAGTGCCAAATCGCGCGTCCTATGACAAGAGTTGCGCGCTATGTAACGGCACAAAGTGTAGTGTTGGTGCAGCATCGCAACACGATCAGCCCGGACAATCCGCCGAATACAGCAATTCCTAGTTTATTCCGCAGTGCGGCATGATTTCAAAGAGGTGATCAACCGGCCCTGCGCCGTTGCCTATCTGCAAATTCGCGCCCGATTCGAGCGCGCCCCAGACAAATTCCTTGGCACGTCGCGCGGCGTCTTCGAGGGTCAACCCGTTGGCAAGTCCCGCCGTGATGGCAGCCGCAAGCGTGCATCCGGTGCCATGCGTATTCTTCGTTGCGATGCGCGGTTTTGACAGCCGGATCGAGCCAGCCGGGCTCACCAGAAAGTCGACAGACCCGGCGCCATCCCCGTGACCGCCTTTGAGCAATACGGCGCCACATCCAAACCTGAGTAGGTCTACCGCTTGGCGCTCGGCTTCGGCGTCTGTTGTGGCAATGGGCTGATCGAGGAGTTTCGCAGCTTCCGGAAGATTGGGCGTGATGAGTGTCGCAAGCGGCAGCATGAGGGAGCGCACGGCTGAAATGGCCTCTGGCGCAAGCAGCGCATCACCGCTGGTTGCCACCATGACGGGATCGACGACGACGTGGCCTAGCTTAGCACCCGCGATGAGCCGGGCAACGGTACGAACTGTTTCTTCGTCGCCGAGCATTCCGGTTTTCGCGGCTGCAATGGCGAGATCGCTCGTCACGGCATTGAACTGCGCGGCAATGAAGTCAACTGGCACCTTATGGATGCCGGTCACGCCACGCGTGTTCTGCGCCGTCAACGCGGTGATGACGCTTGCCCCATATGTGCCAAACACCGTGAAAGTTTTGAGATCGGCTTGAATGCCAGCGCCCCCGGATGGGTCGGAGCCGGCTATTGTTAGAGCGATGGGACGGGATAGCGTCATTCTTGGACTCATAACCTCAAAGCGGGGCCGCTGCTACTGGCCGCCTTTTTTGAGAATTTCACCCTTAAGGCTGTCGGATGTCACCCAGTCCTCAATGCGCCCGAGACTTGGGAACGTCTCCAGCATCCATTGGCCAAACCAATTCTGGCCGCCAAGAAGAAACAAGATGCCGGTCGCAACAAGCAGCAATCCCATCACCTTTTCCATCGTCCCGAAGTGGCGCTTGAAGCGCCTCATGAACGACAGAAAGGGCCCAATGGCGACCGCCGCCAGGATGAAAGGAATACCGAGCCCGAGCGAGTAGACGAAGAGTAACCGAACGCCTGCACCCATGCTGGCTTCATTAGCGGCTAGTGTCAGAACCGTTGCCAGGATCGGGCCAATGCACGGAGTCCAGCCAAAAGCAAAGGCGAGCCCCATGACATAAGCACCGGCGAAGCTGGCACCATGATTGCCCGCGTCCATGCGCGCCTCCTTATAGAGGAGCGGGATGCGCAAGATTCCCAGAAAGTGCAGCCCGAAAAGAATGATGATGACGCCAGCTGCGGAACCAAGTGGGCCCCGATACGCTTGAATGAACTGGCCGATGGCGGAAGCTCCCGCGCCAAGGGCCATGAATACGGTCGTGAACCCAAGCACGAAAAAGATCGCCGCGGTGACAACACGGCGCCAGACGTGATCTTCAATGCCGTCTTCGCCCGAAAGTTCCTCAAATGTCGTGCCGCCGATGTAGCCGAGATAAGGCGGGACCAGCGGCAAAACGCAAGGCGACAAGAAGCTGACCAGCCCCGCCAGCGCGACACCGAAGTAGACGTGGAGATCAGCAAACATCGGCCGCGCACTTTCTCTGTTCAAGATAGGCCGTGCTTGCCGAATTCACGCCTTAGCGCGTCAAAGCGGCAATACCCGGTAGTTCAGCACCTTCAAGCCACTCCAGAAAGGCCCCGCCCGCCGTCGAGACGTAAGTGAAGTCTTGCCCCGCGCCCGCCGCATTCAAAGCCGCAACCGTGTCCCCGCCACCGGCGACCGAGACAAGTTTCCCGGCTTTGGTCAACGAGGCAACTTGTTTAGCGAGTTCAAAAGTCCCTTGCCCGAATTGGGCAATCTCAAACGCGCCCATCGGGCCATTCCAGAGGACGGTCTTGCAGCCCTCCAGGATCTTGGCGACGTTGGCGACGCTTTCGGGTCCGACATCCAAGATCATCTTGTCGAGTGGTACTTTGTGGATGCTGACAATTTTGGTTTCTACGTCCTCGGCAAATGCGTCCGCAACGACGGCATCGAGGGGTAGGATGAGTTCGCAACCCTTTTGCTTGGCTTCCGCCATGATTTCACGCGCGAGCGAATGAAACTCGGGTTCCGCGAAAGATTGCCCGACCATCTTGCCCATGGATTGCAGAAATGTATTCGCCATGCCGCCACCAATGATGAGCTTATCGACTTTGGCGACGAGGTTGGTCAGAACGGGGATTTTGGTCGAAACTTTCATACCGCCAACGATCGCAGCGGTCGGCCGTTGCGGCTTCTCAAGTGCGGTGCGCAGCGCATTGATCTCTTCCATCAATAACGGCCCTGCGTAAGACGGCAGGTGATGCGTAATGCCTTCCGTTGAGGCATGGGCCCGGTGCGCGCAGGAGAATGCGTCGCCAACAAAAATGTCACCGAGCTTGGCAAGCTCAGCGGCAAATGCCGGATCGTTTTTTTCCTCGCCCTTATGGAAGCGCAAATTTTCAAGGACAGCAATATCCCCGTCCCTAAGAGCCGCGACCGCCGACATCGCCGCAGGACCGATGCAATCGGGCGCAAAAGCCATTGGCTTGCCGACAAGTTCACCCAAGGCATCCGCGACTGGAAGAAGTGAAAATTCGCTCTCTCCCCCGGTCTTGGGACGGCCGAAATGAGAAATCACGATGACCCGTGCGCCGCGCTTCGAAAGATCTCGAAGACCCGGCACCAGCCGTGCGAGCCGCGTCGCATCCGTGACTTTTCCGTTCTTCACAGGGACATTAAGGTCAGCACGCACGAGCACGCGCTTACCCTTCACATCGACGCCTTGCGTGGTCTTGAGCTTGTCGAGATTCATGGGACGTCCAATTCACATGCTGGATGAGATACGATTGCAGCGCCTTAAAAGTTTCAGGCGTTGTTGTCCTTAATGACGCGGCGCGCCGCTCCAACAACGGCGTCAGCGGTCAAGCCAAAGTGCTGGAACAGCTTGCCGGCCGGTGCCGATGCGCCAAAACCAGATAAGCCTACAAAAGCGTCTTTCTTGCGCAACCATTGATGCCAGCATTGCGCAACACCCGCCTCCACCGCAACACGCGGGGCTTCGCCCAAGACGCTCATCTGATAGGCTTCGTCCTGCTGGGCGAAGTACTCAAACGACGGCATCGACACGACCGCAACCTTCAAGCCGTCCTTTGCAAGCGCATCTGCTGCTTCAAAGGCTAGACCAACTTCCGAGCCTGTCGAAATCAGTGTGACATCGCGCGTCGTGCCAGGATCCTTGAGAACGTAAGCACCTTTGCCCGACAAATTTTCTTTGCCCGGCGCCGTGCGCAAGTTCGGAACGGCTTGACGCGACAAGGCCAGAATGGACGGCGTATCTGTGTCCTGCAACGCCAACTCCCAGCACTCAGCCGTTTCAACACCATCGCACGGACGGAACACGTTGACGTTCGGCATGGCCCTGAGCGACGCAATGTGCTCGACCGGCTGATGCGTTGGTCCATCTTCACCAAGGCCGATTGAATCGTGCGTCATGACATAGATGACTCGCTGCTGCATCAGCGCCGACAGCCGTATCGAGGGGCGGCAATAGTCGGTGAACACGAGGAACGTGGCGCCATATGGAATGAATGAACCACTGAGCGCGATACCGTTCATGGCGGCCGCCATGCCATGCTCGCGCACGCCATAGTGCAGATAATTGGCCGCGAAATCGTCCGGCGTTATGGACGTGTGATGCTTGGTGCGCGTGCCGTTAGACGGCGTCAAATCCGCCGAACCCCCAAGCAATTCGGGCAGCACTGGAACGATCCGTTCGAGAGTCATCTGTGACCACACGCGCGTCGCACGCTTGGTGGTGTCAGTTGCGAAGGCTGCCTTAGCCTCAGTAAACGCGTCCTTCGCAGCGGCTGCTGCGTCACGGCCGTTGATGAGTGCCTTTGCAGGCGCATCGGCCTTGGCCAGCTGCTTCTTCCATTCTGCATTTGCCTTTGCACCACGGCTGCCTGCCGCGCGCCACGCACTTAAGACGTCTTCCGGCACTTCGAACGCCGGATAAGGCCAGCCGAGTTTTTCGCGCGCGCCAGTAATTTCATCGGCGCCGAGCGGCTCGCCGTGCGTCGAGGATTTGCCTTGCTTGGTCGGCGCGCCGTAGCCGATGATGGTCTTGCAGGCGATGAGCCATGGCTTCGTCGGGTCCGACTTTGCCTTCTTGACTGCGGCGGAGATTGCCTTGGTATCATGGCCATCGACGCGGATCGTGTTCCAGCCGGACGCATCGAAACGCTTCACCTGATCGTCGGATACAGCGAGGCTGGTTGCGCCATCGATGGAAATTGAATTGTCGTCCCAGAAAACAATGAGCTTGCCGAGTTTCAAGTGACCCGCGAGCGAGATGGCCTCGTGGCTGATGCCTTCCATGAGACAGCCGTCGCCGGCGATGGCATAGATATTGTGGTCGATAAGGTCGTGCCCTACGCGCGCGGCAAGCAAGCGTTCCGAAATTGCCATGCCGACAGCGTTGCCAAGGCCCTGCCCCAGCGGTCCGGTCGTCGTCTCGATCCCTGCCGCATGGCCGTATTCGGGATGACCTGCGGTTTTCGATCCGAGTTGCCGGAAGTTGCGCAACTCTTCCATCGTCATGCCCGGATAGCCGGTGAGATGGAGCAGTGAATAGAGCAGCATGGAACCGTGACCGGCCGAAAGCACAAAGCGGTCTCTATTGGGCCATGCCGGATCTGCGGCATCAAACTTCAGAGCTTCAGTGAAGAGCACGGCCGCAACGTCGGCCATGCCCATCGGCATGCCCGGATGACCCGAGTTTGCCTTTTGAACCCCATCCATCGACAAGGCCCGGATAGCATTGGCCATATCCTTGAGGTTCGCCGCCGCAGGGGCTGCCTTCGTCTCCGCCTTGCTCATGTTTTGAAAAGCCCAGGTTTTTGGGGAGCGCATGCAGGTGCGCCCGGTTTCATTGTTGGGGGCACATTTACCGGGGGTTTCCAGCCCCGTCTATGCCCGCGAGACCCTTGTTGAACAGCAAATCGCCGCTCCGCCGGTCTCGCCCGGGGGAACGTGCGATTTTTTGGCCGGCACAAAGGCCCAACGCGCCGCTTTTGCTCACGTTTTCGCCTCTCGGGGGCGCGGCTCCAATTGCGCCCGGCGGGCCTCCTCGGCGGCATCTTCCGCAAATAGCTTTTCGAGCCGCACGCGGTCACTCAAAGCCTTCTCCCTGAGCTTGTCCATATCGGACGAGATCTTGTAATCCTCAACGAGGCGGCGCTCGTCGTGCGTCCGGAAGGTTTGAATGGCGCGCGAGGCAACCCTATCCGAATAGCCAAGCTGCAGAAGTATGTGCCGGGTCGTCTCAAGCGAAGATAGAAACGTTTCGCGTTGGACCGACGTGATCCCGAGATCGAGCAAGCGGTGGGCATGAGTACGGTTGCGCGCGCGGGCGAATATTGGCACCTCTGGATAGCGCGCCTTGACAATTTCGGCGGTGCGCATCGAGGCGTCGATGTCGTCAATGGCCAGCACGAACGCCCGCGCTTTACCGGTTTGCGCGGCATCTAAAACTTCGGGCCGGCTGGCGTCGCCAAAGAATGCCTTGCTGCCGAACGCCTTTACAGTATCGATCTGCTCGGCCGAGATATCGAGAGCCGTAAAGGCTATGCCTTTGGCGCGCAACACACGTGCCACGATCTGACCAAAGCGTCCGAACCCGGCAATGACCACATGCGCGTCGTGATCGGGCATGACATCGAATGCCGCCGCGTGTTGCATTCTGCGATGAAAGATTTTGCGCTCGATCAGTAGCAGCAGCGGCGTCAACGCCATCGACAAGGTGACGATGACAGCGAGTAGTTCCGCAGGGTTCTTTCCGAGAACGCCGCTGGCCTGTCCGACCGAAAGCAGCACAAACGCAAATTCTCCGCCCTGCGCCAGGGCCAGTGCAAGCCGCCGCGACGGTCCTGGCTCAAGCCCTTGCCAACGCCCGATCGCAAACAGAATGAGCGCCTTGATGAGCATGAGTCCGATTGTCAGGGCCGCAATCAGGAGGGGCTCAGAGAACAGCAGTTTCAGATTGAGCGACATGCCAATCGCAGTGAAGAACATACCGAGGAGCAAGCCTTCGATTGGGGCTATATCGGCTTCAAGTTGATGCCGGTAGCTGCTTTCGGCCAGAAGTGCACCTGCCAGAAATGCGCCGAGCGACGCCGACAGGCCAACTTGCTGCATGACGAGCGTGACGCCAACGACGGTGAGGAGCGCCGCGGCCGTCATGGCTTCTTTAACTTTTGAAAGTGCGACCAGGCGCAGCAGGAAATCGAGAGCATATCGTCCCACGATTACGACGGCCGCGATCGTCGCAAGCGCCTTGCCGAACGCGAGATAGTCGATCTCCGCCGTCGCGGTTGCGGCGGAAACGGCGAAAAACGGCGCGAGCGCAATCAACGGAATTGCCGCAAGATCCTGAAACAGCAGTACCGCGAACCCGAGCCGGCCGTGTCGCGCCGCCAGTTCTTTGTTCTCTTCTAAGACTTGCAGCGCGAAGGCGGTGGAAGACAGCGCCAAGGCGGCACCCGCAAATAGCGCAGACTTCCAATTGAAACCAAAGGCGATAGCAACGGCACCGAGTACGGCGGCCGTCAGCACAACTTGCGCCGTACCGGCCCCAAAAATTGCCTGCCGCATGGACCACAGGCGCTTTGGGCGGAGCTCCAGCCCAATGAGGAACAGAAGCAGCACTACACCGAACTCAGCCACTTCGCGGATTTCTGTGGCGTCATGAGCCGTGAACACAACGCCCAGACTGAAGGGTCCAAGGAGAATGCCAGCCGCGACATAGCCGAGAACGGCGGCTATGCCCATGAACCGGGCCAAGGTTGCCGCCACCACCAATGCGGCAAGCATGATCGCAATTTCGGCCAATCCCATCGTCGACACTCCGTTCGGCCGCTTGGCCTCCGCGAATACATACCGTGCACAGCAGCCCGAACCACTATTCTGCGATCCATTTTAACGCCGGGCTCGTAATGCTGGCAGGTTCAAAGAGGTTCCGCTATGCTCGCGACTTATAACGGTAACCGGACGTTAAGCCGGTTCAGGATCCCGCCGAGCCCCACATCAATGGCCAATTTCCTCCAACGTGTAGCAGCTAGCGGCGACGTTGAAGCGTTCCGGGAACTCTTCGAAACGTATGGCCCCCGCGTCAAAGCTTACATGATGCGGCAAGGCGCCGACGCCAATACTGCCGAAGAGCTTGCGCAGGAAACGCTCTTAACGGTCTGGCGCAAGGCTGGCCTTTACTCGGACGACCGGGGTAGTGCGACAACTTGGATTTTTACGATCGCAAGAAATCTGAGAATCGACAGGCTGCGTAAGGAGATGACTTGGGTTGAGTTGCCTGAGGGGCGGAATGAAGAACCGTCCGACGATCCGCTCCCAGACCAGTTGTATGAGGATAATGAACGGCGCAAAAGGGTTCAAAGTGCACTTTCAGATTTGCCCGCCGATCAGCACGAAGTCGTGGCGTTGTCGTACATTGAGGGTTTGTCCCACAGTGAAATAGCCGAACGGCTCGGATTGCCGCTCGGCACCGTTAAATCGCGAATGCGCCTTGCGTACCTGAAAATACGCGAAGCCGTAGAGGACTTGAAGTAGATGACGATCTGCCACCACCCTGGCCCTGAAAGTTTGATGAGCTGCTCAGCAGGCAGTATGCCTGAGGCCTTCGCTGCTGTGATGGCCGCGCATATAGACGTGTGTCCGCAATGCCGGGAAGAACTGGCGTTGATGGAAAATATCGGCGTGGCGTTGTTCAAAGACATGTCACCTTCGCCAATGACTCGCGAAGCCCCCGTCATGGCTGTGCGCCGGGCAGAGGCTGATGGGGAAGCTGCCGTTGCGCGGTCTAAAAAGAGTTCGGCGGGCGATATACCGCTCCCCCTGCGATCCATCGCCGGTGACTATCTCGACGATCTAGCCTGGAAGCGTTTGGCTCCGGGATTGCTGCATTATCAAATTCCGCTGTCAAAGTCGGCGATTGGCGATCTGCGCCTCATCAAGGTCGCCCCTGGAATGGCTTTGCCTGAGCACGGTCACGGCGGCTCTGAACTCACATTGGTATTGCGGGGAGCGTATTCGGACAAGACAGGGCGTTATGGTGCAGGAGATCTCGCTGATCTCGACGACAGCATTGAGCACCAGCCGATTGCCGATGCCGTGGAGGGATGCATCTGTCTTATTGCGTCCGACCACAAAATCCGGTTCAAGTCTGTGCTAGCTAGACTTGTGCAGCCCTTTACCGGAATGTGAATACCCCCATGCGGGCCAATCGTCCTTGGAAGTGCGTCTGGATCACCGGCGCGAGCACCGGCATTGGCCGCGAACTCGCGCTGCTCCTAGCGCGCGAAGGAGCAACCGTTGCTGTATCGGCGCGTTCCGAAGACAATCTCAAGGACATGCAGGCTCTCCACCCTGCCATCAAACCCTATCCCCTCGACGTCATGGATGCTGATCGCGTAGCGCAGGTTTTCGCCGCTATTGAACGCGACCATGGACCGGTCGATCTTGCCGTGTTGAATGCAGGCATCTGGCAGCCCATGCTGGTCTCGGATTTCAGCGCTGACAAAGCCAAGACGTCCATGGGCGTGAATTATTTCGGCGTACTCCACGCGCTTGAGCCCGCCATGCGTGCTATGACCACTCGCGGCCGCGGCCACATTGGAATTGTATCATCTGTTGCCGGATATCGCGGCCTGATGAAGGGCGCTGCCTACGCGCCGACAAAAGCCGCCCTCATCAGCTTATGCGAAACAATTTATCCAAGTCTCAAGCGCAAGGGCGTCAAACTCACCGTCATCAATCCCGGGTTTGTTAAAACGCCGATGACCGACGTCAACACCTTCCCCATGCCGTTTATCGTGCCGGTTGAAGAAGCCGTGCAGACGATTGCCGATGGCCTGGCTCGCGGCAAGTATGAGATCGTGTTCCCATTCCGCATGGCCCTCCTGATGAAGACGTTGCGCATCGTTCCCAATCGCGTCTTTTTCTGGATGATCGGCTTCGCGGCCGAACGCGCTGGCACTGACGACACCGGGCCTCAGTGAGGGAGTTCATCGCGGCGGCGCATCATCTTTTCGTCAGCCGGTAAATTCCAACGTCCACATCGCCGCTTTCGAAACCGACCTCGCAATAGGTCAGGTAGTAGATCCACATCCGCCTGAAGCGCTCGTCAAATCCAAGGCGCTCAATTTCGGGCCAACGGGCTTGGAACTTCGAACGCCAGTTACTCAGCGTTGCGGCGTAGCTTGAACCGAAACGTTCAACGGTTTCAAAAGCGAGACCGGCGCGTGCTGCTTCTTCTTTCATGCGCACACCCGTTGGCAGCATGCCGCCTGGGAAAACATACCTTTGAATAAAATCAGCCTGATTCCGGTAGTTTTTAAAGTATCGCTCATCGAGCGTAATGGACTGAATGATGGCCTTCCCACCAGGTTTCAATCGGCTGGCAATCGTCTGGAAGTAACGCGGCCAGTGCGCCTCCCCGACGGCTTCGATCATTTCAATTGAAGCGATGCCATCGTATTCTCCGCTGCAATCCCGATAGTCTTCAAGGCGCAAATCCGCGCGCGCTGCCAGACCCTCCGGCGACAGCCGCTCGCGCGCAAAAGCCAACTGCTCTTTAGAAAGTGTAATGCCCGTTACGTGCACGCCATTTCGCACGGCGCGTTCAGCCAGTCCTCCCCAGCCGAAGCCAATTTCAAGCATCTTATCACCGGCCTTCAAATCCAAGGCATCGAGTACAACGCGATATTTCTCCTCTTGAGCGGCCTCAAGTGAAACGTCCGGTGCGCGAAAGATTGCACTCGAATAGGTCATGCCGGAATCGAGCCAAAGTGAGTAGAAATCGTTCCCCAAGTCATAATGGGCCGCGATGTTGCGGCGGCTTCCCCGGCGAGAATTTTCGCGCCGCTTGTGCCACCAAATATCGGATAAGCGTGCTCTCGAAACACCGCCGCTGGCACTTTGAAGTGCTGTATAATTGATATTCAGAAAGCGCAGAACGGCGCCAAGGTCGGGCGTATCGATTTCAGCGCGCATGTAACTTTCCGCGAGCCCCAGGCTGCCGCGTGTCAGGAGCCGCCAAACCGGCTTGAACGACGCGAGCATCATCCGGCCCGCAGGTCCCGTACCGCCACCAACGGCGACACTTGCCCCAGACGGGAACTCGACGTGCAGCCTCCCGTGCGCCGACGATCCAAACGCTTGCCGAAGCGCGCTGGCGATGCGCCGCTCCCTCCAGTCCAGTCCGGAATGAGGTACGTTTCTGTGTTCTTGGGCAACCGCGCCGCTGTCCTGCATGAGTGATTAACTTTCGACAGATTTGTTGTGAGAGATTGCGTAGCGCGGCGAGACATGCCGCTCCGTCAGTGGCACGCCTTTGAACCAAAGCTTGGCGGCTTCATAGTGGATGGCGGCGATGACTTTCAGAGTGAAGAGCGGATATCCGACCAGCAATTTAAGTAACCCTGCGTCACTCAGATCTGAGCGGCGGCCACGAAAATACGTTTTAATCAACGGCCCATCGCCATCGCTAAAGTTGACGGCGACGAAAGCTTCCTCAATCGGATCCTTGACGATAAAGCCGTATTTCCCATGCCCGGAAGCGAACGGCGACACAAACATTTCCTTGGCGCACGATTGCACATAGACATCGTTCGATTGCCGCAACCCTGCCGGCACGACGTAACTGACCCGCTCGCCGAAAGTGTTGTTCACTTCATAGATCAACGTCTCGAGTTCACCTGCCGGAGCGTAAATATAAAACACGCTCAGTGGATTGAAGACGTAGCCGAAAAGACGTGGATAGGAGAGGAGTAGAATACGCCGTCCTTCGCTCGGGCGGCCCGCGTCAGCAAGTGCCGCGCGGGCTGTATCACCGATCGACGTTCTACCACCCGCGCCATAATCATTATCAAATACGCTGAAAACATTCCAAGCGTTGTACGAGAAGAAGCGCAGGCGCTTTGCGAGCGGCGCCACTTCATCAAGATCAATTAGAAACGAGAAAACCCGGTAATCGAGCGCATGAGGCTTCGGCCGCACGCGCTTGTGTACGACATGCCCGCAATAGACCGCCGATCTGCTTGCAACCAATACCATCACGCCGCCACCTCCGGCATGAAGTCAGCAGCAATAACAGGCCGTGTGATGCGAGACAGGTGTTCATCCCATGTCCACGGCCGCTGCACAGTTCCGCGGCCCCCTTCCAACCGGTGGCTCAGATCTTCAGCCGCCGCTAGCCCAGATTGCAATCCATCTTCATGAAAACCATATCCGAAATAGCTGCCCGCAAACCAGAGACGGTTTCGTCCTTGCAACGTCCACAGGTCCCTTTGCGCGCTCAGCGCTGCCGCGTCGTACACTGGATGGTGATAAACGAAACGGCCGGCAATTCGCTCGCTGGATATCGGATGGAATGGATTGAGCGTAACGAAATAGCCGGTTTTGGTTGCCAGTGGCTGCAACCGGTTCATCCAGTACGTCACTGAGATGTCCTCTGCACCCTGCTCATCGATATCGTTTCTTCGTCCAAGATAGTTCCAACTCGACCAGAGACGGCGGCGCTGCGGCATGAGCGATGGATCCGTGTGCAACACCGCTACATTGCGTTGATAGTGAAATTGCGAAAGCATCCGGCGCGTACCGGGTTCAACATTTGAAACTATCGATACTGCGTCGTCGGCGTGACAAGCCAAAAGTGCTGCATCATAACGCTCTTTTGTCCCCGCACGCGTGCGCACGATGGCGCCTTTGGCTCCCCCCTCGACATTGCAAACAGGATCGGCGAGCGATACCCGCCCAGAGAACCTGTTGTTGATTTTGTCGACGTAATTCCGGCTTCCACCCCTAACCGTTCTCCATTCGGGGCGTCCGGAAGCCTGAAGTAGGCCGTGGTTGGCGAAGAAACGGCAGAACGCGGCAAATGGAAAATCCAACATCGCGTCCGCTGGACCGGACCAGATGGCCGCTGCCATCGGCGCAATATGACCATGAATGAATGACTTGGAATAACCTCGTGCTTTAAGCCACTGACCAAGCGACATGTTGGGCGGCACAGTGCTTGTGTGGGCAGCAGCAGCCTCCTTGAAAAAGCGCAGAATGTCAGCCAGCATCCGCCAATGACTGAGGCGCAAAATATTCTGCGGCTGACCAAAGATCCCGCTTAGTCCGGCTCCGGAATATTCATACCTCCCGCCATCAAGGGAGACTGCAAAACTCATGTCGGATGGCGCCGTCTCGACGCCCAGAGTTTCGAAGAATGCAATGAGGTTGGGATAGGCGGCGGTGTTGTAGACGATGAAGCCGGTATCGACCGGGCAGCTACCCTCGGGAGCACTCACATCAACGGTATTGGAATGCCCGCCGAGCCGGCCACTTGCCTCGTACAAAACCACGTCATGGCGCAGACCGAGCAGCCAGGCGGCGCTCAGTCCTGAAATGCCAGATCCGACGACGGCTATTCTCACCCAATGAGTTCCCGTGAGTTCCCGCTACACCCAGTGGTTTTAACGAAGAAACGAGTAAATCGGATCGCTGGCGGCCGAAAACCGGGACTTTCACAAGATTGCCGGACCGGAAAAAATAAACTTCACACTCCAGTAAGCTTAACGCCTTGTTTACCAAGGTTGCGGCATTATCAACACATGCCGGATTGGGGAGGCCGCTCCCTCCTCCCCGACCCCGGTGAACTGCAAGTGGAAGTGTCGTCACCCATTGTAAAGCGTATCGAGGTGGTCCGATGCAATATGAAGTACTCTCGCGTGCCCTTGCCTATGTCTCCTGCCTATCAACGATGAGCCTCTTTGCGACGACGATGGCCATGGCCGCCGTCAGCGTTGGAAAGATCAGGTCTCCGGCCAATTGCGGGCCGGTTGCCTGTGTGACCCTTGCTGCCAAGATCCCGCCCAATCCGTACGGCGGCTTGACGAGCAAGGCCCATGTTGAAGCGGTAGCTGCCATCCTCTGGTCTAAGAAAATATGATGTGATGCCCGCGGCGCCAGCGCTCGCCGCGGAACGAGAAGCGATTGGACCGATTGCACAGTGGGCGCACTCCCCGCCGCTTCGCCCGGTCCAAAGCAAAAAAGAAAGAGCGCAGGCCTTGCTAGCCTGCGCTCTTCTGCTTTTTGACGACTGCATCGATGGCTTGAAGGTCGCGGATCAAGCGTTCGAAGTCTTTGAGCGGCACCATATTCGGCCCGTCTGACGGCGCGTTGTCGGGATCCTGATGCGTCTCAATGAAGAGCCCGGCTACACCGGCCGCAACGGCAGCCCGCGCAAGCACAGGCACGAAGCGCCGGTCTCCGCCAGACGACGTCCCTTGTCCGCCCGGCTGTTGAACCGCATGGGTCGCATCGAAAATCACCGGCGCTCCTGTCTCGGCCATTTGCGGCAGAGCGCGCATATCGACAACCAGCGTGTTGTAGCCAAAGCTAGAGCCGCGCTCGGTCACGAGCACGTTGGCGTTGCCGCTTCCCGTCACCTTGGCGACGACGTTTTTCATGTCCCACGGCGCCAGGAACTGGCCTTTCTTGATCTTGATGACGCGGCCTGTCTGGGCGGCGGCGATCAAAAGATCGGTCTGGCGGCACAAGAACGCCGGGATCTGGAGGATATCGGCGACTTCCGCTACACGCGCGCATTGACTGACGTCGTGGATGTCGGTCACGACCGGCAGGCCCAGTGTCTCCTTGATTTCAGCGAATATGGGCAGAGCACCCTTGAGGCCGATACCGCGCTTGCCGCCAAGAGACGTGCGATTGGCTTTGTCGAATGAAGCCTTGAAAACGAGACCGATCCCGAGCCGCACGGCGATTTCTTTGAGCGCGGATGCCATTTCGAGCGCGTGCGCCCGGCTTTCCATCTGACACGGCCCGGCGAGCACCGCGATCGGCGCATCGTTGGCAAAGGTCACATTGCCGGCAACGACCCGGGCATTGGGCTTGAGGGATTCGTGTTGGCTCATAGGCTCTTATATCCGGGCAAACTGGCGTGAGCGAGCTTTTGTCCCGGCATCCCCACTTCAAATAGTGGGCCAAAACGCAAAAACGGCGGCCCTTAAGGCCGCCGTTTCTAGAACCTTGCGGTTCGAAGTCGAATTAGATCATGTCGATTTCAGCTGGGAGATAGCTCGTAACTTCCAGGCCGACTTCGGTTTCGCGAACTTCCGGTTTCATCCAGGTCTTCATGATGTCTCTCCTCAAAATTCAGATCACAGGGAACCCCTGTTGACGTGGTGTTTAACGGCTCGCGAAAAGAATAGCCAATAGCTTTTCTCTCACGCGTTCCAAACTTTTTGTGATCGAAATCAGTGGGTTGTTATATCATAACAGTAGATACGTGGAAGCTGAAGAGCTGTGGTGGCGGAATTGCTTTGCCCTTTCGCGGGAGCGTCACAGGAATACGGTTTAATGCCCCATACGGCGCGCTGGAGGCGATTTTGACTGTCCATGCCAGGTGCGGCCACCGGCACCTGCACAGGGCTACACCGCGCACCAAAACCGCCAACGCAATTCGCAGCCCTCCCGCATCAAGACGGCCAATTTCACGTTCCCTCTCATATGGTTAGCTTTAACCATATGCCGCGCGATTGAGCCGGGAATACGTGCTATACTTTCGCCGTTACAACAGGGTCAACTCGTGACCGCAAACTGACGGAATTCAACACTCAACCACAACTGTCAACCACTTGGGGAAGTCTCATGCTCGCAGAACTCGGATGGCTCCAGCCTGTACTCATCGGCGCGGCCGTCGTATTTTTTCTCGACCTCGTCGGCAACATGCTGTCGTTCTCGAACCGCTTCGTGAACGCGTTGACCACGGCACTTCTTTTCGCTGTGCTGTTTGGTTCGCTCATTCACTTCGGCATCGTTCAGCTCGACGTGAAGGCTATTCCAATGCCAGCCGCAGCGCCGGCCGCTGCACCGGCTCCGGCGAACTAATTTAATTGTCTAACGGACGAAATTCAAAAGCCATCCTGGCCCAAGTGCCGGGATGGTTTTTTGTGTTTTAGGCTCTCGGAAGGCGCAGCCGATCACGGCTACTTTGCCGGGCATTCCTTGCGCGTTTCCGTGCGCACAATCAGGGTGACTTGCGTTCGTGCCGCTTCTGGAAGTTCAGCCTCCGAGCCACTTACTATTGGTTTGCAGTCTTTTGCGTCCGCGTTCGCCGGATTACAAAACCCATTGTTGGTGAAGAACTCGATGCGCCGCTCGGCGAGTTCCGGACACGCCAAACTGTCGTAGCCCATGGCGAGGACAGGGAGCGCTGAAACAGCAAGCCCAGCGGCAGTGGCCAATATAGAAATCGAACGGCGTGACAGCATCCTCAAAACTCCCCTTCGCAACGCGCTAAACTAAGCGGCAGCTTTGCTGAAGTACGATAGCGAAATGGCCAGCGTTACACCAAGGTGCGGCAGGGCATTTCACTCAATCGCTGGACGCACTCCCAATCCTCCAGTAGCCTTTGGAGCGGCAATAGGAGCAGCGGTCATGTCACGTTGTCATCTGCAATCATGTCTTGCACCAATTCTGTCTCAGCGATCACGCCGGCTCCGCGCCTCGGGCGCACTTGCAGCGTGCACCGCTCTGGCCATCCTGACAACACCCCTCTTGAGCAACGCTGAGGAGGCGCAGCCAGGCAATTCCGAAAAGTTGGCCCAAGCGCGGGCTGCGATCAAAGACATGGGCGAAGCCTTGAAGACGGCGCTCGTGACGCAGATCAAAGCGGGCGGCGTCGCGTCGGCCATTCCGGTTTGCCAGACCATTGCTCCCGCACTCGCGGCTGAAGCCTCGAACAAACACAAGATGACTGTGCGGCGCACGGCATTGAAGGTGCGTAACCAAAGCAACAAGCCGGACGCGTTCGAAGCGCGCGTGCTCGCCGAATTCGTCGAAAAACTCGCCGCCGGCGCCGATGCCGCCACGCTCGATCACGGTGAAACGGTCACGGACAACGGCAAGACCATGATCCGCTACATGAAAGCAATTCCAACCGCCGCCGAGCCCTGCCTTGCGTGCCACGGATCGGATTTGAAGGACGACGTGAAAGCCGAGCTCTCAAAACTTTATCCTGAAGACCAAGCAACCGGATTCAAAGCCGGTGACCTGCGTGGGGCGTTTTCGGTGGTGATTGAGCCGTAGATTGGGTGAGCGCCTTCCCGCGACATCTCGTTCGCACGGGTTGTACCGGGGTGCGGCAGAGCGTCTATGGTCAGCCTTCCTGGCTCCGCTTATCGCCTCGGGAGGTTCAATGTTTTCAATGCTCAAGACGATTGCAATCAGCGCTGCCATTGCCCTGGCGATTGTGTCACCCGCAATGGCTCAGGACGTGTCGCAAGCTGCAGAGGCTCCTGCCGCTGCTGCCGGAGAGATACCGCAGGCCGTCATGGACGCGTGCAAGGACGATTACGAGAAACATTGCATCGCGCACGCGCCCGAAGGCGCGGCAGCGCGTGACTGCATGGCGCACGCGTTCGAAAAGCTGTCGGACCCGTGCGTCACGGCGATCCTGGACAGCCCGCTGGTTGAACAGCAGAGCCAACAGATTGCCAAAGCTCAGGCAAGCGAGCAGAGCGGCACTGACGATCCCAAGGCCGCAGCCACAAAGCCCGCCACGCGCACCGCCAAAGCTAGACATGCGGCAGTTTCCAAGAGTTCTGCGCGCAAATATTATGCGGGCCAACATTCTGCAGGCAAGTCCAAGCGGCACGTTGCGCAGCATCGCCAGAAGGGACCCCGGCGCAACGTCGCCGGGCACATCCGCCGCGGTACCGGCATCGCCAGCCACTACGTCGCGAAATACACCCGCTTCGCCTTTGCGAGGGCGTTTAGGTAGTGCTCCTCCCCCTTGAGGGGGGAGGAAGATGCGTCCGCGGTTTAGACGGCGCTTTCGGTCGGCTCGACGAAGGACAGTCGCAAGCGCCAGAAAAGCGCCGTCTAAGCCGCTGGACGCATCAGGTGGGGGTGCCACTTGCTTCAGGCGTGAAAATATCACCCCCACCCGGCGCGCCAAGGATGAGTTAGACCGCGCATTTATGTTCGTGGGATACTGGCGATGCGCGCTCTAACTCATGGCGCGCCGCCCTCCCCCCTCAAGGGGGAGGAAAAGTGAAGCGCTGAATGGCAGCAGGTTGCAGAGTAAGCCTATGGCTCAATACCCCGATAGGGGCTTCCAAGTGGCCGCGCCCCGACTGAAGTGCGGGACCTGATTTGCGCACTCTAAAGTGCGGTGTTTTTATTGCGGGTTAAGCGCGTCGTTGAGCCTCGGCCAATTGAAGGGTGGATTTAGTCGTTCAATCTGATGTGATGGAAAATGGCTTCCACGGAGCGCCTTTAGAGGACGATGCTCAGCCGGCAAGCTGTTGCCCTCTTGCTGTTCGCTGGCTTTACGATCGTTCAACTTGCCAGCCGCAAAGTGCCCATATACACTTCGACGGACCTTTTCGTTTAGGAGCTTCGCGCGTTCGAAGCCATCCGATCCAAAAGTCCTGGCTCGGACCGGAATTGCCATGCCGATGTAGCGGCCCAGTTAACCGTAAAAACAACCCACGAGGTCTCGGGGTACCGTCCGTGGTTCGGAGATTTTCAGCTTTCTTGATCGACTTCTTCGTTGTTGTGGCTGTACTTACTCCGTTGGTGTCGCTGGCACCGCTTCGGTTGAAGCATTTCGCACGGGGACGTATGTTTGGGCGTTCGAGCGAAACTATATGGTCCCATCGGATTGGATTATAGCCATTTCACTGTTTTTCGTCATGTTGACGCTGCTCATGTTGTACTTTGCTCTACCAATCGCCAAGGATCGGCAAACTATCGGCGACTACCTCATGAGATTGAAGGTGGTCCCTGACCAATCAGCGCAGGTCGTTGACTTCGGATGGCGTCACGCAAAAGATCAGGAGCAAGCATTTCTGCATGAGTTGCATATTGGCCACTAATGTCGTGCTAGTGCGCCGTAAAGACGGAACGACTTGGCTCGACCGGCGGTCAAACTCCCGAAAACATTTGAGCCAATATCGAATGTAACTACACCAACCTCGATTGCGCCACCAACCGCCGCATTTGGCATCCTAGCCCCGTGGCTAAAAGCCATTCATCCAATTGGCAGATTTTGTGCGATGGACGTAGCATAATGCCTAGGATGACACCGATGCATATGAAGCACGAACTAAACCAACCTGCTCTGCTCCACGGCCGCAGCATTTGTCATCCGAGCCCTCGTGGCTAGAATCCATTCATCCTCATGCGCTGGCGTTTCTTGAACGATGGATCCTAGGCATAAAGCCTAGGATGACACCGATGCATATGAAGCACGCAACTTACACCAACCTGCTCTGCTCGACGGCCGCGGCGATGAAACTCGCGAAAAGCGGATGCGGATCGAAGGGCCGTGATTTCAACTCGGGATGATACTGCACGCCGATGAACCACGGGTGATCGGTATATTCGACCGTCTCGGGCAACAAGCCGTCAGGCGATAGCCCCGCAAACCGTAAACCCGCACGCTCCAGCGCCATCCGGTAGTGCGTGTTCACTTCGTAACGATGGCGGTGGCGCTCGGAGATTTGCGTATCGCCGTATACTTGAGCAATGCGGCTGCCCTCGCTGAGCGTTGCCGCGAACGCACCCAAGCGCATCGTGCCGCCGAGATCGCCGCCTTGACGGCGCTGTTCCAACTCGTTGCCGCGCATCCATTCCGTCATCATACCGACGACGGGTTCTTGCGTGTCGCCAAACTCGGTTGAACTCGCACGCTTAAAGCCTGCGAGATTGCGCGCCGCTTCGAGACACGCCATCTGCATGCCAAAGCAAATGCCGAAATACGGCACTTTCTTCTCGCGCGCGAATTTGGCGGCCATAATTTTCCCCTCGGCGCCGCGCTCGCCGAAGCCGCCTGGCACGAGAATGCCATGCACGCCTTCCAAGTGGGGGGCGGGATCCTCGTGCTCGAACACTTCCGATTCAATCCACTCGAGTTTCACTTTCACGCGGTTGGCGATGCCGCCATGCACGAGTGCTTCACTCAGAGATTTATAGGCGTCCTTCAGCCCCGTGTACTTGCCCACGATGGCAATGGTCACTTCGCCTTCGGGCGCAGCGATGTTGTGGGAGATCGTTTCCCAGCGCGTCAGGTCCGGTTTTGGCGCACCCGTAATGCCAAACGCAGCCAGCACTTCGCGGTCGATGCCTTCGCGGTGATAGGCGAGCGGCACATCGTAGATCGAGGCGACGTCAAGCGCTTGGATGACGGCCTCGGGGCGCACGTTACAAAAGAGCGCGATTTTCTTGCGCTCGCCTGCCGGTATCTCGCGGTCTGAACGGCACAAAAGAATATCCGGCTGAATGCCGATCGAGCGCAGCTCCTTGACCGAATGCTGCGTCGGCTTGGTTTTCAATTCACCGGCCGAGGGAATGTACGGCATCAACGTCAAATGAATGTAGACGGAAGCGCCGCGCGGCAGATCGTTCCCCAAGCTGGCGGATGGCTTCGAAAAACGGCAAGCCTTCGATATCGCCAACCGTGCCACCAATTTCGGTCAACACGAAATCCACGTCCTCGTTGCCGTTCAAGACGAACTGTTTGATCGCGTCGGTGACATGGGGAATGACTTGCACAGTGCCGCCGAGAAAATCGCCGCGCCGTTCCTTGGCGAGGATCTCCTGATAAATGCGCCCGTTGGTGATGTTGTCCGATTTCTTGGCCGGAACGCCGGTGAAGCGCTCGTAATGGCCAAGGTCAAGATCGGTCTCGGCGCCGTCGTCGGTGACGAAGACTTCGCCGTGCTGATACGGGCTCATGGTGCCCGGATCGACGTTGAGATAGGGGTCGAGCTTTTTTAAGCGGACCGAATATCCGCGCGCTTGTAGAAGCGCACCGAGGGCGGCGGACGCGAGGCCTTTTCCAAGGGAGGAGACCACGCCGCCGGTGATGAAGATGTACCGTTGCATGGGAGATGGGTGTCGCACGGCCCAGCACGAGTCTCCAAGCGACAAAAGCGCCACATCCACAGGGGTTTAGGCCGCGGGCCTCAAGGCATTGGGGGAAGGCGCGGAATTCTTCCTCAAAACAAAAACGGCCGGAGATCAGTCCGGCCGTTTTGGTTCGATTTCATTTCTCGATTTCTTACTGCCCGCCCGGAACTTGACCCGGTGCCGGACCCGGCGATTGGCTCGGCGGCTGAATCTTATCCAAAATGCCGCCACGGCCTTCGGCCGGTTTCGTCCCATCGGCCGGAGTAACCGTCGTGCCCGGAACTGCCGGCGCACCCGCCGCCGGCTTCGACCCGTCGAACACAGAACCGGCGGGTTGCGTATTGCGCGCCAGTAGAGTGAGAGAAATCGACGTCACGAAGAACGCGGCCGCCAGCATAGCCGTTGCACGCGTCAACAAGTTCGCCGTTCCGCGCCCCGTGAGAAATCCGCCGCCACCGCCGCCGCCGATGCCAAGCGCGCCGCCCTCGGATTTCTGCAGCAGCACAACGCCGACGAGGGCTGCCGCAATCATGAGGTGAATAACGAGAAGGACAGTGCTGGCCATGGACGAGGGCCTTTCAAGGCTGGAAGGATGGGCCGGAATGAATGGATTGAGGGGCTTCTA
This sequence comes from uncultured Alphaproteobacteria bacterium, assembly GCA_963819605.1. GTDB lineage: Bacteria > Pseudomonadota > Alphaproteobacteria > Rhizobiales > Hyphomicrobiaceae > Hyphomicrobium_B. Next base: position 821,191 of record CAWFWU010000019.1, read on the forward strand.
CACCAGATGGGGACCGGGGGGAAGTGGGGTGCAAATGCCCCTCGCTGTCCCTCGCTGACCCTCCCACGGCCCTGTTCCCTAGGGAACAGCACGGACCAATCAGAATCCGTTATGTTGCCGGGCTTGCGGCGCGTGGGAGCGCGGCACATTGAAAGATGCCACGGGGGAGGAGACCCTAAACATGCCATTCCCCGACCAAATCGGCGGCGAAGCGGCGATGGTGCTGTTGGCCATGGCATATCTGCTGGTCAAACACGCTGCTGCCGACTTCATCCTGCAAACAGAGACCCAGCGCCGCGAAAAGGGAATTTATGGGGCAACGGGCGGTTTGACCCATAGCTTGACCCACATAGCGCTGACCGCCCCAGTCTTCAGTTTGCTGCCCGCAGCCGCGCCGGGCATCATACTGGCGCTGCTCGCAACAGAGTTTGTGTTGCATTACCATATCGACTGGACAAAAGAGCAGATCGTTCGCCGCAACGACTGGACATCGCGCGATACCCCGTTTTGGTGGGCCCTCGGGATTGACCAGCTGCTGCATGGCTTGACCTACGTCGGGCTCGTTTGGCTGGCTCTGGGGCTTGCCGCAGCACAGGGGTGAACTGCCCGCAAGCGGGATTGAAACAGCTCGTTTTTGCCTTGCCCCAGCGCGGCGAGCGGGGCAGTGTCCCGCCACTTGTTGCCAACCTAACTTCCACGACCAGACCCATCGTCCCGCATGTCGTCTCCCATGAGGGCAGAAAGTCACAGCCTATGTCACAGTCATGTAACAGGTGAGCCTATCCCGCCGAACTCCCCAAGTACGAGGCACGATGCAGGATCGACGCGCACGCGAAAATGAGTGGTCGCAACTGATGCGGGCCGCAATTAACGGAGATGGGCCGGCCTACCAAAGGCTGCTCAATGACTTGTCGCGGGTTTTGCGCGCGTCTGTCCGCCGGGGTTTCGGCGGCGCAGACGTCTCAGCCAGCGACGCGGAGGACGTGGTGCAGGAAGTCGTTTTGGCCATTCATCTGAAACGCCACACGTGGGACCAGTCAAAGCCCATCGGGCCCTGGATCATGGCCATTACGCGCAACAAAATGATTGATGAAATCCGCCGCCGCGGCCGGCGCACCGAAGTGCCGATCGAAGGCATGCTGGAATTCCTCGAAGCGGGCGGTCAGGACGATGCGATGCATGCCTACGACGCGGGCCGCGTCCTGAACGGACTTAAGGGTAAAAACCGCGATATCGTGCAAGCCATCGCCATTGATGGGCACAATGCCAAGGACGTCGCCGACAGACTTGGCATGACCGAAGTCGCCGTCCGCGTCTCACTCCACCGCAGCCTCAAGACCCTGTCCGATACTTATCAAGAGAAGCCGGCGACATGAAAACAGACGATCTCATCAGGGCCGTGGTTGCAGATAACGCAAGCGTCAAAGCGCCGATCTCGCGCACGGTGTGGCTGGCACTTGGTGCCGGACTGCTTCTTGCGACGGCACACTTCTTCAGTTTGCTGGGGCCACGCTCGGACTTTGCCTTTGCGATCACGCACGACCCGCGCTTCATGTTCAAATTCGTATTCACGCTTGGCCTCGCAATTCCAGCCGCGCTTCTTGTGCTGCGCTTGGCACGGCCAGACGGCGCCGCCGGTTGGACCAAGTGGCTCCTGATGATACCGCCTCTTTTGCTTGCGGGGGCCGTCGCGCTCGAGATGCAGGCCGTGCCGGCCGATCACTGGGCGGTCAGCGCACTTGGCAGCATGCCGGTCGCCTGCATGAAGTACATCCCCATGCTATCGCTTGCGCCTTTCGTTGCCATCCTGTTTGCTTTGCGCCAGGGCGCACCGTCTCACCCTGTTGCAGCTGGCGCGGCGGCAGGCTTGATGTCTGGTGCCATTGGCGCCGCGCTTTACGCATCGTTCTGCGTCGATGACAGCCCGATGTTCCTGGCCATCTGGTACGTTGCCGGCATCACGATCGTATCGGCGCTAGGTGCGCTCGCCGGAAGCCGCCTCCTCAAGTGGTGACCTTGCGGTGACCTGGCCGGAAAGACCGCGCACCGCAGTCCACCTTTAAATTCCGCTTGGCTCAAAGCGGCCGTTGGCCCATGGTGCCGCCGCTTTGGGAAGAGGGGCGGCACAAGACGTGCCGGAGCGGCGGCGCATGGGATTGAACTACCACATCATTGACGTTTTCACGGAACGCGCGTTTGGCGGTAATCCGCTCGCCGTCGTGCTTGACGCAGACAACTTGTCGGGGGCCGACATGCTGCAAATCGCGCGCGAGTTCAATCTCTCCGAAACAGTGTTCGTGTTGAAGCCCACGGCACCCGGACACACCGCACGCGTGCGCATTTTCACGCCATCGCGCGAAATTCCGTTTGCGGGGCACCCAACGCTTGGCTGCGCACTGCTCCTTGCCGAACTCCGCTCACCGGCGGTCAATGGCGAGAGTGACGCCATCATTGTGCTCGAAGAGGAAATCGGCAGCGTCCGCATCGGGGTGCGCCATAGGAACGGCAGCGCGGCTTACGGCGAATTCGACGCACCGAAGCTTCCAGATTTTGGCGAAGCGTTATCGCTGCCCGAAGAAACGTCCGCCGCTCTCGGGTTGAATTCGAACGAGATCGGATTTGAAAATCATAAACCGCTGCTGCTTCGCGGCTCCAGCGCGTTTGCCTACGTGCCGGTTTCCAACCTCGAAGCCATCTCAAAGGCTCATGTCGTCGCAACGCACTGGGCACGCGCCTTCAGCGATCGCGCGATTGATGGTGTTTTTCTCTACACGCGCCAGTGCGTCAAGGCTCAATCGGCCTTCCACGCACGCATGTTCGCCCCGGATTTGGGCGTTCCGGAAGACCCGGCCACTGGTGCCGCCGCCATCGGCTTTGCCCGCATCATCCATACCTTTGACGGCCTCACTGACGGCATCCAAAAGCGCACCATCGAGCAGGGCTTCGAAATGGGCCGCCCAAGTGCCATCGGTTTGACTATGAGCGTCGCGCGTGGCCGTCTCGAAAGCGTGCGCATTGGCGGTCACGGCGTGCGCGTTATGCAAGGTACGATCAACGTGTGACGCGTTCCGGAAGCATGCGTTTCAGCGTATTGTCCTTGAACAGGTAATGATGCGCCAGCGCCGCGGCTGCGTGCAGGCCGATGATCCAATAGAAGATCTGGCCGATTTCGTGGTGGATCTCCTTCAGCCATTCAGCGGTGTCTTTGCTGGCTGCAATCAGCGGCGGTAGCGTCAGCCCAAAGAACGGGACCGGCTTGCCGGCGGCGCTTAACGTCAGCCAGCCCAAAACAGGTTGTGCAATCAAAATAGCGTAGATCAACAGATGTAAAAGCTTCGCCGCAAGGGCTTGCCACGCGGGCGGCGCAGGAAGAATTGCGGGTGCGGACATCCGCGACCTCATAAAGATTCGAACAAGCGTAAGTCCGAGAACGCTCAGCCCGAGCATGAAGTGCAGCGACTTCAAATTTTCGCGCGGCGCGCTACCCTTCTCGAAGAACACACGTAACTCGATCGCTGCGAACACGGCAATGATCAGCAACGCCGTCGCCCAATGGATCAGAACCAGGCTGCGATCATAGGTTTCGCGCGTGCGTTCTGGAGATTTAACGTCCTGGGTCACACTGAGGCCGGCCATGATGAAGCTCCGGATTGCATGCACGCTCCAGCATGAGCCGGATGGCATATGATTTCTTGCGAGCTTCAATACCTGTTCCCAGATGACAGATCGCTGATGAATAGGACGGTGGCGGCACATGTTTTCCGGCGCGCAGATCAAGGCTGCGGCAATCCGGCACTGTGATTTGGCTCAATGACTTGGCTCAGACTTGGCTCAATGCCCGCCGGGATCGCACGGTCAACAGCCTGCGTGAGTTGCTCCAGGGAATTTGGGCCACGAAGCTGCAGCGCGACTTGATTTTTGTCAAAGCCATCGCTCCATTGCAACGACTGTCCTATTGTATAGACCGGGCCTCAGTGGCATATGCTTATGGCTAGAAACACTTGCGACACTTTTCCAGGGCGCCCATGACCCGCCGTTCGCCACTTCTGAGGATTACCTCACCGCGCCTCGCGCGCGGGCGGTTTTTTGCGCTGTTGCTTACAAGCCCCTGAGCCAACGCCTGCGGCGGAAATCCGGGGCGCGTTCAGGGGATCAGGTCGACCGTCGAGCCAGGAATGAGAGTGGGCATGAGACGCGCGCGCGTCCGCCCCGGCAGGGATCAAAACCAATGAGCGAAAAGAGCACGGCAAAAACTGCGTCGGCCCCCGAACAAGTCATCATCTTCGACACCACCCTGCGCGACGGGGAACAGTGCCCCGGTGCGACGATGACGTTTGAAGAAAAGCTGCAAGTCGCCGAACTCCTCGACCAGATGGGCGTCGATGTCATCGAAGCCGGTTTCCCAATTGCCTCCGACGGCGACTTTGAGGCCGTCAACGAAATCGCCAAACTCGCCAAGCATTCGGTGATTTGCGGACTGGCGCGAGCAAGCTTCGGCGATATCGACCGCGCGGGCGAAGCCATCAAACCTGCAAAGCGCGGCCGCATCCACACCTTCATCGGCACGTCGCCCCTGCATCGCAAATTCCAACTCCAACTCGATCAGGATCAGGTGTTCGAGCGCGTCGTCGCGTCCGTCGCGCGCGCACGCGGCTATACCGACGATGTCGAATGGAGCGCAATGGATGCAACGCGCACCGAACACGATTATCTCTGCCGCGTCGTTGAAGCCGCCATCCGCGCGGGTGCCACGACGATCAATATCCCCGATACCGTCGGATATGCGACGCCGGAGGAATACTTCGATCTCATCACCATGCTAAAAACACGCGTTCCCGGCATGGACAAGGTGATTATCTCGACCCATTGCCACGATGACCTCGGACTTGCGGTTGCCAACTCGCTGGCGGGCGTGCGCGCCGGAGCACGCCAGATCGAATGCACCATCAATGGACTTGGCGAGCGCGCTGGCAATGCCGCGCTCGAAGAAGTCGTCATGGCACTGCGTACGCGCCACGATCTCCTGCCCTATCGCACCGGCATCAAAACCGAAATGCTGGCGCGGGCTTCAAAGCTCGTCTCGGCCGTGACCAACTTCCCGGTGCAATACAATAAAGCCATCGTCGGCCGGAATGCTTTTGCACATGAGAGCGGTATTCATCAGGACGGCGTGCTTAAGAACACCGCAACCTACGAGATAATGACTCCTGAGAGCGTCGGCGTCGGTAAGTCGTCACTGGTCATGGGCAAGCATTCGGGCCGCGCCGCTTTCCGTTCCAAGCTGAAGGAACTCGGCTACGAACTCGGCGAGAACGCACTCGAAGATGCGTTCAACCGGTTCAAGGCACTGGCCGACCGCAAGAAGCACGTTTACGACGAAGACATTGAAGCGCTCGTCGATGACGGCGTCGCGCACATGCACAACAGCATCAAAGTGCTGGCACTGACCGTTATCGCGGGCACCGTTGGGCCGCAGTCGGCAACCTTGACGCTTGATATCGCTGGGAATGCGAAAACTGTGCAAAGCACCGGCAACGGCCCGGTCGACGCGACTTTCAATGCGATCAAGCTTCTCGTGCCGCACGAGGCCCGGCTCGATCTCTACCAGGTGCATGCCGTGACCGAGGGAACCGACGCTCAGGCCGAGGTTTCCGTCCGCCTAGAGGAAGACGGCCGTGTCGTGACGGGGCGGGCCGCCGACCCCGACACTATGGTTGCATCGGCTAGGGCCTATGTCGCGGCGCTCAGCAAGCTCGTCGTAAAGCGTCAGAAATCGGCACAAACCCAGCACGCCGTCTAGGTTTTACCTGTGCGGCAAGGGACTTGGCGCCACATGCCGGGCATTCCGCCAGCGCGATAGCATTTGTATTTGCGCATCATGGGCTTAACGCTATGATTGGGTAGGGTACAAATGCCAACCCGCGCCTCGGCAGTCTGCAAGCCAATGGTTTCGTGCGGCGAAGGTGCGGCATGTGCCTTGCTTTGGACATGCACGAAGCGTGTTTAGCGCCGGGTTCACTAGGCCCGGCAAACATAGCAAACAGGGGCCTTGTTACGAGTGATGTTGGGTTTCGGCGTCAGTAGCGTGCTTTCCGACGATATCGCCATCGATCTCGGCACGGCCAATACCCTGGTGCACGTCGCCGGGCGTGGCATCGTCATCGATGAGCCATCCGTCGTCGCCATTCGCTCGCGGGGCGGCATCCGCGATGTATTGGCCGTCGGCCACAAAGCAAAAATGATGGTCGGACGCACGCCTGAGAGCATCGAAACCATACGCCCCATGCGCGACGGCGTGATCGCCGATTTCGTGGCCACTGAAGAGATGTTGCGGCAGTTCATCAAGCGCACCAAGACCATGCTGGAGTTCATCCGGCCGCGCATCCTCATTTGTGTGCCAGCCGGTGCAACGCCCGTTGAGCGCCGCGCCGTCTATGAGACGGCGTTGTCGGCGGGCGCTCGAAAAGTATTCCTCATTGAGGAACCTGTGGCAGCCGCCATTGGCGCCGGACTACCAGTCGACGAACCCCGCGGCTCCATGGTTATCGACATCGGCGGCGGCACGACCGACATCGCAGTGCTCTCTTTGGGCGGCGTCGTGCAAGCTCGTTCGCTCCGCTGCGCGGGCAATGCCATGGACGAGGCCATCGTCCGCTATGTCCGCCGCAAGCACCAGCTCCTGATCGGGGAAGCTAACGCCGAGCGCATAAAGATCGAAGCCGGCTCCGCGTCCCGCGAGATCAACGGCGAAACAGCAGAAATTTTTATTCGTGGCCGCGATTTGCGTCAAGGCAAGGCGAAAACGGTGGTTCTAGGTCCACAAGACATCGCCGAAGCACTCGAAGATACCGTCGAGGAAATCGCCGAATTCATTCAGCGCGCGATAGAAGACCTGCCGCCTGAAGTCTCGACCGATATTTGCGAACGCGGCATTTCCCTTTCGGGTGGCGGAGCGAACCTCGCGAAACTCGACACCGAACTGGAACGCCGCATTGGTATCGCGTGCATCATCCCGGAGCATCCTCAGAATTGTGTAATTACCGGATCTGCTGCAATCCTCGCCAATCTCAAAGAGCGCGAGCATCTGCTCATCAAGCCTTAGTCGATCTGACGGAGTTTGGCGTAAGCGTATGGTCCGCCTCAAAGACGATAAGCTGAATCTGACACGGCGGGGCGATAGCTCGGTGCGCCTAGGCCGCTTGCGCGTCATCGTTCCATTCCTCGTGCTGCTGTGCCTTGGCTTGATGTTGCTCAGCCGACTGAACCACACAGCACTGGCCGAAGCCCGCTGGCGCATTGCCGAATGGATGAGCCCGATCATGCAGGCGGCCATGGTTCCACTGGAGCCCGTGCGTCACGTCGGCCGGCAGATCGCAGCCCAAGTCGATATTACGGAGGAACTGCACCGCCTGAAGAGTGAAAATCAAACACTCAGCAGCTGGGAGTGGCGCGCCAAGGAGCTTGAGCGCAAGCTTGCCGACCTCGAAGCACTCTCGAAAGTCGTGAACGAGCCTAAGATCAATTTTGTGACGAGCCGGGTGATTGCCGACTTAAGTGGCGCATTTGTACGAAGCGTGATGATCAATGCCGGTACCCGGCAAAATATCAAAACTGGGTTCCCCGTTATCAGTGCCGACGGTCTCGTTGGCCGTGTCGTCGAAATAGGCCAGTCGTCCTCGCGGGTTCTGTTGTCGACCGACCTCAACAGCCGCATCCCCGTCGTCGTCGGCGACAAAGGTGTACGCGGCGTGCTCGCTGGAGACAACGGCTCGGTACCCCGGCTGATTTTCTTGCCGCCCGACGCCAAAATTTCCATCGGCGACGACGTCGCAACGTCCGGAACGGGCGGACTATTCCCTCGCGGCTTGAGGATCGGCAAAATTACCGGCGATGTGACTGCGCCACGCGTGAAACTTCGCGCCAGGTTGGATGAACTCGAATACCTGAGCGTGCTCTTTTTCGACAATCCGTCGCATGACATCATGGGCGAACAGAGTCTGCCCGCGCCCCGCATTCAGTCGTCCAAAGCCACATCGAAGAATGACGATGGGAAAAATGGAACGCGATGACCGAAAAAGTCTCCACTTTTCCTAGGAACGGCGAACGAGGCTCATGATGCCAGCTTTAAGATATGTCGTCCCGCTTTCATCAATCATTCTTTTGACGCTGATTGCCGCCTTGCCTTGGGGCCTGCCCTCGGAGGACCGTTTCTTTCTTCCGTTCCTCCCGGTTGTCGCCATTCACTACTGGGGACTTCGCCGGCCAGAACTGGTGCCGGAGTGGTTTGTATTCGTGGCGGGCCTCTGCCTCGATACACTTACCCATGGTCCACTCGGATATTGGGCGCTGGTTTATCTTGCAGCATATGCGCTTGGCGTTTTGTGCCAGCCATTCAGAAACAACGGCCAATTGGCCCGGATCGGCCTATTTTTGATGTCACTACTTGGTGTCGCCTTCGCGGCTTGGGCCGCCGCATCGCTGTACTTCGTGGAGTTTGCCGATTGGACGGCATTCGCGCGCGGCGCGGGACTCGCCGGCATTGCAGCCATCGTTATTGTGCCCCTCCTCTATTTGCTTGACGGACGTAAAGCGCCGCAGGCCAATCCACGCTTGATGCGCAGAACCTAAACCATGTTTGATCACGACAGCGAAGAGAGGGAAGCCAAGCGAAAATTCACCCGCCGCGCTATGGTTGCGGGCGGCGGGCAGCTACTAGGATTCGGCGCGCTCGCATGGCGCCTGTTCCAGCTCCAAGTACTTGAGGAAGGTCACTATGATCCTCTCGCAGACGAGAACCGCACAAGTCTTCAAGTGGTCTTACCCAAGCGTGGGCGCATCCTTGATCGCAAAGGCCTCGTGCTGGCCGACAATGAAGAAACTTTTCGCGTCACGATCACTCCGGCGCTCGCCGGCGACGTGCCAAGCGTCTTAAAGCAGCTGACACGGATTATCCCCATTCGCCCAGATGAGCTTGATGCCATCGCAAAGCGCGCCAAGAAACAAAGCCGTAACACTCCGATTACCGTCGCGAGCGAACTGACTTTTGAGCAAGTTGCGCAGATTAGCCTTTACGCGCCTTACCTTCCAGGCATCCGCACCGAAGTCGCCTGGAAACGCAAATACCGCCAGGGTCCGGCCGTCGGGCATGTCGTTGGCTACCTCGGCAGCGTGGAACGCCTCAGCATTGACGACGACACGCTCCTGCGCATGCCGGGTATGCGCATTGGAAAAAGTGGTGTGGAAGCCGGATTGGAAGCCGTTTTGCGCGGCCAGGGGGGCACCCAAAAAATTGAAGTCGATGCGCGCGGCCGCATGATGCGCAACCTTGAAATGCACGACCCAAAACCCGGGAGCGACGTTACACTTACCATCGACACAGCTTTGCAGAGAATTGTCCTGGAGCGTCTGCAACAGGAACGGCGCGCATCCTGTGTCGTCATTGAGTTAAAGGCTGGCGAAGTTGTCGCCATGGTCTCTACGCCTGGATACGACCCGAGCCAAATCGTCGAGGGCATGACCGATGAAACTTGGCAAAGGCTGACGGCCGCCGAAGACAAACCTATGCTTGATAGGGCCGCTGCGGGGCAATATCCACCAGGCTCAACGTTCAAGATGGTCACGGCACTCGCAGCGCTTCATTCGGGCCTGGTTGACGTCAACGAACGTGTTGCTTGCGACGGCCGGTTTGAGCTTGCCGATCAAACCTATCGCTGCTGGAAGCGCTCTGGGCACGGCCGCATGTCCCTCCATCAGGCCCTGCGCGAAAGCTGCGACGTCTATTTCTTCGAAATGTCCAAGCGGCTCGGTATTGATGCAATTGCCGATATGGCCCGCTCATTGGGGCTCGGCCAAGTTTTCGATTGCGGACTGGCCCAACAAAAGGCTGGCCTCGTGCCCGACGCAGATTGGAAACGCGGCAAGTGGAACGCAGGCTGGCTGGCCGGGGAAACGATTCTTGCCGGCATTGGACAAGGCTACGTTCTCGCAACACCCTTGCAGCTTGCCGTCATGATGGCGCGTGTCGCCACCGGAAAAGTCGTAACGCCGACATTGATCAAGCGCCCTGCGGGAAGCCAGCAAACCGCTTTCCCGTCCTTAGGTTTGCATGAAGACAAACTTGAGGCCGTGCGGCGCGGGCTTCTGGCTGTCGTCAATGAAGAAGGCGGAACGGGCAGCAATGCCAGCCTGGGTGAGGGAAATGTACGCGTCGCCGGGAAAACCGGAACATCGCAAGTCAGCCGCGCCTCGAGTGACACGGCACAAGACGATTTGCCATGGGCCGAACGCGACCACGCACTCTTTGTTGCTTACTTTCCAGCCGATACGCCGCGCTACGCCGTTGCGGCAATTGTCGAACATGGCGGCGGCGGCGGCGCCATCGCAGCACCACTTGTGCGCGATGTCATTGAAGCCGTCCTTCTGGCCGACCCGGCCTCCAATGCGGCAATACCCGAGCCGGACAGCAACGGACCCAATATGCGCCCACCAGATAAATCAGGTTGAGGCTGGATCATGGCGTACACATTAGGTTCTGGCAGGCCGCTCAGTCTTGGAGACAAACTCTGGCGCGTCTATTGGCCAGTCATTCTCATAGCGGCGGCAATTGCTTCAATCGGCGCTGCCGCACTTTATTCCGTATCGGGCGGATCGTTCCAGCCATGGGCTGAGCGCCACGCATTGCGCTTCCTGATCGCCGTCGCGATCGTCCTTGCCATGGCCATGGTGCGTCCTGAACTCTGGCTCCGCATGGCCTACCCGGCCTACGGGTTAGCGTTGACGGCGCTGGCCCTTGTTCCAGTCATGGGAGTTGAAGCGCTCGGTGCCAAGCGTTGGCTGGGGATCGCCGGCATAACGTTTCAACCTTCCGAACTCATGAAGCTTGCCCTCGTTGGTGCGCTGGCGCGTTACTACCAGTGGCTACCCTTAGAGCGGCTATCGCGCCCGGTCTGGGTCCTTCTGCCACTCGCCATGATTGCCGTCCCCGTTATGCTGACTTTGCGGCAGCCTGATCTGGGATCGGCAGTCCTATTCGCTGTCCTGGGCCTAGCGCTCATGTTCATGGCCGGGGTTTCGACGTTTTACTTCGTAGCGGGTCTCGGTGGCGTCGTCGCAGCCATGCCGCTCATATGGAACAACTTGCACGACTATCAGCGCCGCCGCATCGAAATTTTTCTCGATCCCGACCTCGATCCTCTCGGGTCCGGCTATCACATCGCACAATCGAAAATTGCGCTTGGATCGGGCGGCGTTTCGGGCAAGGGATTTCTTCAAGGGACACAAAGTCAGCTCGACTTCGTCCCCGAAAAACATACCGATTTCATATTGACGATCCTCGGAGAAGAGTGGGGCTTTGCCGGCTTGCTTGTGCTGCTCGGACTTTATGCGCTGCTCCTCGTGATGATGTTATCGATGGCCTGGCGCTGCCAATCGCGCTTCGGGCGTATGCTCGTCGCAGGCGTGACGGTATCGTTGTTCGTTTACGTGTTCATCAACGTCGCGATGGTAACGGGCCTTGTCCCTGTGGTTGGCATCCCGCTCCCGCTCGTCTCCTATGGCGGCACGTCGATGATGACATTGATGATCGGCTTGGGGCTCGCCATGTCGGCCTATGTGCATCGTGACGAAAACATCCGCCGCAAGGAAATCGGCCGATTCTGGTAGGTAAAGGCATCATGTCCGCGGCCAACTGGGCACGCGCGGGTAGAAGGCTGGACAAGCCCCAGCGCCGGTGCTAGAGGCTCGCCTAGGGGCCCAAAACTTTTGCGGGCCCCTTTGCCATCCATCGTCGCGGCACTGATCGGTAATTGACAGATCAGCCAAAGCAGATGGCCGGCGGGCGATTAGCTCAGTTGGTAGAGCAGCTGACTCTTAATCAGCGGGTCGCAGGTTCGAATCCTGCATCGCCCACCAAGCTTTCCTTACCTCAGGAAGCGAACAAGGATACAGGCGCGGCCTATTTGGGCCGGTGGCACGGTGAAGACTGTCCGCAGCAAGCCGCCACCATTAAAGTTTACCGGCCCACGCGTGAGGCGAGTTTAGCAGCACGTGCGCATAGTGCGGCATGGCCAAACCTTGCAGGTCTTCCAATCCCCTCACAATCACCATCTCCGCAAGTTCCGGTTCCGCTTCTGCCGCGATGTGTGCGTGCGCCTTAACCGACAGTGCTTCGGCAGTAAGGGTAGAATTGTAAGCAACGGCGAACGACACTTGGGCCCCGGTCATAGTCACGATGAAGCCCGGCTCTGCCTTGAGATCGTCCAAGCCAAGACCCGTTTCTTCGCGCAGTTCCCTTTCGATGCTGGCCGCGATATCTACAACACCGCCGGCACCAGCATCCCGGTTATCGATGAACCCGCCAGGGAGATACGCGAGGCCAGCATTGATGTTACCTGGCCGCTGACGCCCGAGGAGGATATGCCCTTCACTTGAACGAATGAGTGCCGAGCCAAAGCCGTCGCGTACGCCGCCTTCGGCGGGAAAGCCTTGGTCGCGCCAATAGAGAAAACTCTTGAAACCGGTGGCTATGAGGCGCGCCTCGATATGTTTGTCGCCTACGTCGAGGCGATCAACGACATGAATGACACCGTTGAAAAGCGATGGATTGGCGGCTCTCGCTCGTTTCCAATGCGCGTCAATGGCGTCGCGATGATGGCCGGCATATTGCCAATGGCCAGACGAGACCCTGAGCGACAGCGACGCGACGCGCACCACGCGATCATCGTCTGCCGACTTGCTTGTGGCACTCATCATTCGCCCCTCGCATCTCAATCACATCGCAAGGCGTGCAACGCAAAAAACGGCTTCCCTGAACGAGCAAAATCCGGCCCACAATGCGCCACAACCCTTACGCGGCTCGCGTCCAGACCAAATGCTCACTCAGCCTATATATTGTTTGATTTCAATTACTAGCGCAGTGGAAAAAATCCTCTCGTCTTATTTTCCACCGCATTTCGTCATGAGAGCGACACGATCAAAACGTCTATTCGCATGCATCGACACGGTCGCCGGGGGGCGGCAGTCAAGCCCTCCCGACGGCACGAAAAGCCGGTTTCAAACCGGTCGTTGAAAGAAGACCGTCCCAGCGCTCAAGCGCATAAGGAACGAGATTTTTGCCGGTCTGTTTCCTGAGGCATTCAGCGCCCCGGGATAAACAAAAGGCCGGTACCCGGTTCGGCAAGGCCGCTTATGCGGCAAGGCCGGAAACGGGCGGTGGAGGTCCCCGCTCCTCCACCGCCCGTGTTGGCGTCACGCTCTATTCCCGCGACAACGGGATACCGAACGCTAACAGGACCGCTCGTGCTGCTGTGCCATAACCCTCCCCAAGAGAGCGGCAGCACGAGCCCCTCTTTTCCCGCAAGAACTCGCACACCTATTTGCAACGTTGACTGCGCGGCTTCTAGAGCAAGGTTGCATCACCCCGCCAAAAAGCGCGCTTCAATTAAAAATGGTGCGGAAGCGTTGCCGCATCCACACCAATATGCAATTCGCGAGACTAAGTAACGGATGTGAGCAGCGGTCCCGGACCTCAGTTCCGTCTTCAAAAGCTTGAACTAGTCGAGCTAACCATAACAGCGCGGCCATCAACGAACTTCAATAAGCCGCTCGCCCTTCTCCAGCAAATCGATGATATTCGGCAGCTCGTTCTGCATTCGCTCAAGCAACACTCGATTTCTAACATTACCCAGCCGGACCCATACGACCGCAGGACCTGCGTTGTGGCGGCGTGAGAGAAGCGCGAAATCTATATCCTTGCTGATGATCGTTGCACCTTTCTTTCTGGCGCGACGCCAAATATCATGATCAGCGCTTCGATCTTGCCCGATATCCGAGATATGCTCAGAGGAGAACCCGGAACTCGAGATCATGCGTGCGAGCGCAACGGGCAAATTGCCATCGTCTAAGAAAACGCGGCTCACTCGGCCGCGAGGACCGCGTGGTCCAACTCTCGCGCTGCGTATTCGAGAGCCGCCGTGATATCACCGTCCTCGAGGTAAGGATAATCTTCCAGGATCTCAGAGCGGGGAGCGCCAGCGGCGAGTAACTCAAGAATATCTTGAACGCGCATGCGCAAGCCGCGCACGGTGGGGCGGCCGCCGCAAACATTTCTGTCGGTAGTAATTCTGTGCAATTCGCTCATGCCTCCCTTCTAGCATAGGGGAGCAGGCCCGCCAAGTTCAACGCGAGCCTTGATTTCTGCGGCAACGGCTGCCGGATTAATTCCTGCCTTTATCCACGAGCTTGTTCTTGGCAATCCAGGGCATCATGGCGCGCAATTTAGCGCCGACTTCCTCGATCTGATGCTTGTCGTTCATGCGCCGCGTCGCCTTGAAGTTCGGCTGACCCGCTTTGCATTCCAGCATCCAGTCACGCGTGAAGCGGCCCATCTGAATGTCATTCAACACGCGTTTCATCTCGGCCTTCGTTTCCGGCGTGACGATGCGCGGCCCGGTTTGGTATTCGCCGTACTCGGCCGTGTTCGAGATCGAGTAGTTCATGTTGGCAATGCCGCCTTCGTAAATCAGGTCGACGATCAGCTTCACTTCGTGCAGGCATTCGAAGTAGGCCATCTCCGGCGCGTAACCTGCTTCGACCAGCGTCTCAAATCCGGCGCGGATCAACTCAACGAGGCCGCCGCAGAGCACAGCTTGCTCGCCAAACAAATCGGTTTCGCACTCTTCCTTGAAGGTCGTCTCGATGACGCCTGAACGTCCCCCGCCAACGCCTGAGGCATACGACAGAAACAGATCATGCGCGTTGCCGCTCTTATCCTGATGGATCGCGATCAAGCACGGCACACCGCCGCCCTTCTGATATTCGCCGCGCACCGTATGCCCGGGGCCCTTCGGTGCCACCATGCCAACGTCGAGATCTTCGCGCGGCTCGATCAAATTGAAATGCACGTTGAGACCGTGCGCGAACATCAGCGCCGCACCCTTTTTCATGTTGGCGTGCAAATGATCGCGGTAAATGTCTGCTTGCAATTCGTCCGGGGTCAGCATCATGATGACGTCAGCCCACTTGGCGGCGTCCGCCACTTCCATGACTTTGAGCTTTTCTTTTTCGCACTTTTCCGCCGTTGCCGAACCTTTGCGCAGCGCAATCACGACATCCTTGCAGCCGCTGTCGCGCAGGTTGAGCGCGTGGGCATGGCCCTGGCTGCCGTAACCGACAATAGCGACCTTCTTGGATTTGATGAGATTGATGTCGGCATCACGATCATAATAGACGCGCATGGGCGGCCTCTCGGGTTCCCCGGTCGAAACTCGACGTTCGGGCTGGCTGATGAAATTGGGGGGCGGACTGGCCTAGCCCCCCGAAGAGTCGCGTGGAACCTAACGAGATCGACCTAAAGGTTTCAACGCCCGGAACGCGTCTCCAGGGCGGCTTTTTGGCACCCTTGCTTCGCCGGGAACCCTTTAATCCGCGTTTTGAAGCCAATTCTTTAGATCGATTAACTGAACCCTAACTCGGGCTCGCGCAAAGTAGGGCGCAATACCCCCAATCGAACAAGCGACATCAAACCCTCAGGCCCCCGTCATGATGCGTCCCGCTCCTCTCATTGCCCTAGCTGCAATTCTTACCCTCGCAGGCTGCGGCAAATCCGAAGACAAGGCGGCCAACGCCGGTCCGGTTGAAAAATCCATCTACATGTCGGCCGCCGACTGCGCCGACGGGGCAAAAATCAAGGCCGAAGAATGCGACGTCCTGATCGAGAAGGCCGTTAATTTCCACGAGAAGAACGCGCCGTCCTTCAAAAGCCTCAGATCATGCGAAGAAGCGGCCGGCATCGAGCGTTGCGAAAACAACGTGACTGGGACATACCGGATGCGGCTTCAGGCCTTCGTCATCACGTTCGGCAAGCCAAACACCTCCGCGCCGCTCTATCCCTCGGATGGGGGAAAGATTGGCTTCCGCGACGATAAGAAAGCAGCCGTTGATGCTTTGAGCGATGCCTTTACCGTCTCGAACGCGGCCTTACAGGCAGCCCACGAGAACGCCAAAATCGCCAAGAACGTCAAAGTCAAAAAGAATTAATACTCAGCGTTTCACGACGAAGCTGAAGACCACGCGGAGTGCCGTGCCTTCGCAATCGTGACGGACGCGACCGTGACGGGGCTTAACCGGCATGAGAGCTAAAAAGCGGCCAGAGCGACGCGACTAGCGCTAACGCCATCAGGCGATTGAAGAGCGTGTGCCGGCCCGGATCGGTCAGGAAACGCCGCAAGCCTTGCCCAAACAGTGCCCACGTCGAGGCCGACGCAAGCGACATAGCGATGATCAACGCCAGCATGATGGGCAGATCGGCTGCGAGGTTGTCGGGGTCGAGAAAATTCGCTGACGCCGCGAGTGCCAGCATGACGCCTTTCGGGTTGATCCATTGGAAGAGCGCGGCTTGCAGAAATGAAAGCGGGGGCCTCTCGGCCGCACCCTCTGCCGGACTTAGTGCCGTCGCGATGCGCCACGCGAGCCACAGCAGATAGAGCGAACTCGCAATCTTGAGCGCCATGTACAGCGCCGGCTGAAGGACAAAGACGCGCCCCAAGCCAAGCGCCACGGCGGTAAACATTACGGCATAGCCAATCGCAATTCCGGCAATGTGCGGCAGCGTCCGGCGAAACCCGTAGTTCACACCGGAAGACAATAGCATTGTGTTGTTTGGCCCGGGCGTGAAACTGCCCACAAGCGCAAACGCGGTTGCTGAGAAAAAGATGTCAGGTGTCAAAGCGTTGCCGCACCGCGCCCAATCGCGGCGATGCCTGTGCGCGCGACTTCAACCAAGCCAAGTTCCGTCATGATCTGAATGAAGGTCTCGATCTTGGACGGCTTGCCGGTCACTTCAAACACAAAATGTTCAGTCGAAGTGTCTATGACCTTGGCCCGGAAAATTTCCGCCAAACGCAGTGCCTCGATGCGTTTGTCGCCCTTGCCGGAAACCTTGACCAACGCCAATTCGCGTTCGACTGAGTCGCCTTCCGCGGTCAGATCGCGGACCCGGTGCACGGGCACAAGCCGTTCCAACTGATGTTTGATTTGTTCAATGACCGCTGGCGTACCGCGCGTCATGATCGTGATGCGCGAGATGTGTTTCTCGTGCTCGGTCTCGGTCACGGTGAGCGAGTCGATGTTGTAGCCGCGCCCGGAAAAGAGCCCGATGACGCGGGCGAGAACACCCGGCTCGTTATCGACCATAATCGACAAGGTGCGCGACACCACCTCCTGGGCTTTCAGCGGGCTCGGGTAATGCGTCTGCGTCGGATGCTCGGCCATTGGTTTGACTTTCGTTGTGTCAGCGGAAGGTTTCACGGAACGTTTCTGTGGCCGTATGGCCGGTTTCGTAATCAGATATTGTCCAAGGCTCAGTGAGTGCGGCGCGTTTCCAATCCAGGAACGCCGGATGTGAAAGGACTGTATCCATATATACGCGCGTCTCAGTACTGACCGGAATTTGATAGGTATCAAGCCGCGACACCACCGGCGCGAACATCGCATCAGCGGCCGTGAAGGCACCAAAGAGAAACGGCCGGCCGCCGGAGTAATCTTTGCGTGTGCCGCGCCAGATGGCTTCGATGCGCGCCACGTTGGCCATGAGATCGTCGCTCAACTCCGGTGTCCTGAAGCGCTTGGCGAGGTTCATCGGGCAAGCTTGGCGAAGCGCTAAAAACCCGCCGTGCATTTCGTTCGAGATGGCACGGGCATGCGCCCTGGCTTTTGCATCCTTCGGCCAGATCGCTTTGTCCGGAAACGTCCCGGCCAGATACTCGATGATTGCGAGACTTTCCCAAACTGTCACATCGCCCTCAATGAGGGCCGGCACTTTGCCAGATGGAGAGACCTTGGCGATCGCCGCCTTCGTGTCCGGCTGTTTCAACGGAATGACCGTTTCTTCGAACGGAATATCGAACGCGCGAAGGACCATCCACGGCCGCAGCGACCACGACGAATAGAGCTTGTTGGCGATGACGAGGCGCAGCATGGAGACTACTTTTTCTCCTCGGGGGCCACATCGCCTTTCGGAAACACGGCTTTCAGAAAAATAGGAAAGCCATGCGCATCAACCGACTTCTTGAAGTCATCCGACTGCGCTGGCGTAAAGTTGTACTGAGAAAAGATCGACCCAAAGCGCGCGCCCATTGATTTGGCAATGAACACGGGAGACGGCATGTTGCTCTTGGCGCGGGCTTCTTCCGGAAGGCGGGCATAGATCACGGCCAAGACCTGCGAATGCATGTAGTCCTGCGCCATGCAAGCTTCCAAGCCGCGATTGAATTTGCTGGCAAGCGTGTGCGTGCGGTAGCAGGCGTCGAGAAACTTGAGCACGCCCTGAGAGCCCTGCGCGCGATGCAATTTAGCAAGATGATTTGCCGCTTGCTTGATGTTGGCGGCTTGGTTCCACTCAGGCGCGGCGGCATGCGCCGGCAGACTCTGATTCAACCCAAAAAGCGCATAAATCAATATGATTCCGAATCTGGCGCTCATGGCGCGACCACCTTAACAAGCCCATCTATCTTTGCGGCGCGTCTGCGTAGACCGGCATCGAATGTCGCGAAACAATCCGCCCGCGATGCGTGGGCCAGATGCATTGCGTCGGAAAAATCTAACCCGAGTGCATATCCCGAGAGCGCCTTTGCGATGGCTTCGGGGTTATCTGTTTCGACGTTCTCGAGGCCAAGCAGAGCAGTCAGCGCGGCATAAATTTGCGACGGCGCAAGACTGTAAACACTTCGCAATACCCATTCCGTTTCTAGCGCAACAGTTGCGGTGAGCAGTATCTCACCCCGTTGCATGATCCGTCTGGCCTCGCCAACTTGCTTGTCATCATCATTTACGATTAGTCGAACGACAATGTTGGTATCGATTGCCATCATCGCTTCTTGCCCTGCGCTTCAAAATTCCGCCACATCCGCCGGGCTTCATTGGCAAGGCCTTCATTCATCTCCTTGATCGACTTCTTCGGCCCTTTGTAGTTTGCGCAACCGATCACATCTTCGATTGTCGTCCGAGGAAAAATCGGGCGCCGATGCGGCCTCAGCACCAGTGCGTCCTTGGAGTCTTCCACCGTGAACTCGGTACCTTCTCCCCAGCCGTGCGCATCGCGCACAGATTTTGGGATTACCAGTTGGCCCTTGCTCGAAAGCCGTGTCTTTTCCATGAGTTAACCTCGTAGCGCACAGTAAGATGGAAGTAAGACAGGCTACAACACGTCACGCTGCCCGTCAATTTTCGCTCACACCAGCACCTTGCCTTCTTTGCTGATGGCGCGGCCGACTTCTTCATCCGACACATCTTCGCCAAGCAGCATCTCGTTATGCGCTTTGCCGGACGGGATCATGGGGAAGCAATTCGCAAGCTTCGCCACGCGGCAATCGAACATCACCGGACCCTTATGATTGATCATTTCCTTGATCGCATCATCGAGGTCAGCCGGGTGTTCGCAGCGCATGCCCTTCCAGCCATAGGCGTCCGCGAGCTTCACGAAATCGGGCAAGCTTTCGGTGTAGCTGTGCGACAGGCGGTTGCCGTGTAAGAGTTGCTGCCACTGACGCACCATGCCCATGTACTCGTTGTTGAGGATGAACACCTTGACCGGCAGATTGAACTGCGTGGCGGTCGAGCATTCTTGAATGTTCATCAGGATCGAGGCGTCGCCGGCGACATCAATCACCAGCGATTTCGGATGCGCAATCTGCACGCCGATTGCCGCGGGCAGGCCATACCCCATCGTGCCAAGCCCGCCCGACGTCATCCAACGGTTCGGCTCTTCGAAGTGCATGAACTGCGCGGCCCACATCTGATGCTGGCCGACCTCCGTCGTGATATACGTGTCGCGATCCTTGGTCAGATCTTGCAGCCGCTGCAGCGCGTATTGCGGCATGATCACGTCTTTGGAATTCTTGTAGGACAGAGACTTTTTCGCGCGCCAGCCTTCGATCTGCTTCCACCACGTCTTGTGCGCGGCCTTGTCGACTTGCGGGGCCTTGGCCTTCCAGATGCGCAGCATGTCTTCGAGCACGTAGGCGCAATCGCCGATGATCGGAATATCGGCGTGCACATTCTTGTTGATCGACGAGGCATCGATATCGACGTGGATCTTGCGCGAGCCCGGCGAGAAGGCGTCGATCCGCCCGGTGATGCGGTCATCAAAGCGCGCGCCGATGTTGATCATCACGTCGCAGTCGTGCATTGCCAAGTTGGCTTCGTAAGTGCCGTGCATGCCGAGCATGCCGAGCCATTGCTTGTCGGATGAAGGATACGCGCCAAGCCCCATCAGCGTCGAGGTAATCGGATAACCTGTCAGCCGCACAAATTCGCGCAACAGCTGACTGGCCTTTGGACCCGAATTGATGACGCCGCCGCCGGTATAAAACAGCGGCCTCTTGGCTGACGCGATCAGATCAACCGCATCGCGCACCGGCTGCTGATCCGGCTTCAATTTCGGCTTGTATGTCTTGTGCTGGATATTCGAGGGGCCGATGTAATTCCCTGTCGCGAACTGCACATCTTTCGGAATGTCGATGACGACCGGGCCCGGCCGGCCCGACTTCGCGATCTGAAACGCCTCATGAATGATGCGCGACAGATCGTTGACGTTTTTCACGAGCCAATTGTGCTTCGTGCATGGCCGCGTGATGCCGACCGTATCGCATTCCTGAAACGCATCGTTGCCGATCAAGTGCGTTGGCACCTGCCCTGTGATGCACACGATCGGAATGGAATCCATGAGAGCGTCCGTCAATCCCGTGACAGCGTTTGTCGCGCCAGGGCCTGACGTCACGAGCACAACGCCGACCTTGCCGGTCGAGCGCGCATAACCTTCGGCCGCGTGCACCGCGCCGCCTTCTTGGCGCACAAGGATGTGGCGCACTTTTTCTTGCTGAAAGAGTTCGTCGTAGATGGGGAGAACCGCACCGCCCGGGTATCCGAAAATGACCTCGACGCCCTGATCCGCCAGCGCCGTCAATACGATCTCCGCGCCGGTCATCGTTCGTGCCATGGGTAATCTCCTCACCATTGCCCGCGCATGCCGCAGGCCTCTGCGGATTCAGTATGTAGAGGGCCCATTTACTCCGGTCAACGCTAACTTTGAATAAACGACATGACTTCAGTCGCATTTGTTTCCGTATATTGCGTCATAAATTGCTTTCCACGTAATCATATAACGTTTATGCCAAGTCGTCTGCCGTTTGATGTACTGCCGGGTTTCCGCCTTGGCGGCCGCCACGGCCTCGCCCAGCCCGGTCTCGCCGCGACGGTGAGCCAAGAGCGGTGCGACGCCTAAAGCTCGCATGGCCGGCAATTCGCGATCGAGACCTATGCGCCCCAAGCGGTCCGCCTCCTCCAAGGCTCCTGCTTCCATCATCAGATCGAAGCGGGCATCGGCGCGCGTCTGCAACGGGCCGCGTTCCGGCAGAATTACGAATGCATGGGATTCCGCGAGTTCGACAACCGGGGTTCCCTTTTCACTCTGCCAGTAAGTCAGCCCTCGCCCGCTCGATTGAAGCACTTCGAGCGCGCGTACGATGCGTTGCGTGTCGCTTGGGTTCAGCCGCGCGGCCGTTTCGGGATCTTGCAGCGTCAAGTGTAGAAAGAGTTCGCCTGCGCCCTTGGAACGGGCTTCCTCACGCCAATACTGGCGCACAGCAGGGTCCACCTCTGGGATAGGCGACAAACCTTCGGTCAACGCCTTGAAATACAGCCCCGTGCCGCCAACGATGATTGGACGCAAACCTTTTGCGTGCGCTCCTGAAATCGCCGCCGCTGCATCCTTGACGAAGCGCCCGGCCGAATAGGCCTCACTGGCGGGCACAAAGCCATAGAGAAAATGCGGGGCGCGCGCTTCTTCTGCCTCTGAAGGCCGCGCCGTAAGAATGCGCAACTCCGAATACACCTGCATGCTGTCAGCATTGATGACGACGCCACCCAAACGCTCCGCAAGCTCCAGCGCCAAAGCGGATTTCCCGCTCGCGGTTGGGCCTGCAATCAAGATAGGTTTCAGTGGCGGCGGCATGGGCATGTGTGCGGGCCCGGCATGTGTATTCAGATTGATCGAAGTCAGTGCGCCCCAGAACGCGCGTTGCTATCTAAACATTAAATTCCCCCGCGAACACCGTGCACCGGTGGTTCTCCTTAAGACTGGAGGCAAAGGCTCATGAAACACTCAACTAAGGCGGTGATTGCCGCCACGGCCGCAGCACTTTTGGCTTCTCTCTTCGCCACTGCCGCAGCGGCCGGGCGTGCGCATGATATGGATCGTAAGACGCACGAAATGGCGGAGGAAGACAGTAAAGGTGGCCATGATGGCGGCCATGATAGTGGCATGGGCGGCTGCAACATGATGCGCCAAGGCTCAGAGCACAAGATGGGTGCGAAGCTGATGGATGACAGCCACTTCGCTCGCCTCAAGGCGGAACTTAAAATCACCGAAGCCCAGTCCCCGGCCTGGGACACCTACATCAAAGCAACCAAGGCACGTGGCGACGCCATGAAGACGGCACACGAGACGCACATGAAAACCATGAAATCGGGCGATGCGATCCAGCGCCTCGACGGTCACATCACGGCTATGCAAACCGTTGTGGATGCCCTCAAGGAACTCAAACCGGCCACAGCCGCGCTGTATGGCACCTTGGATGACGATCAGAAGAAAAAGGCAGATCTGTCGCTTGGCAGCGGCGGCTGCATGATGTGAGGATCCATGAGCTATTACTACACAAGAACATTAAGCCTGCCATTCGACGTTGCGATCGGTCGCGTCACTCAAACATTGAAAGATGAGGGCTTCGGCGTCGTGACCGATATCGATATGTCCGCAACTTTAAAATCCAAAATAGGTGTCGATTTCCGGCCCTATCGTATCCTCGGCGCCTGTAATCCGGCGTTGGCACTCGAAGCGCTGAAACTTGAGGACAAAGTAGGCACAATGCTGCCGTGTAATGTCATCGTGCAGGAGCATGGGCCGGGTAATGTCGAAGTCTCCGCGATCAATCCCGTGGCATCCATGCACGCGATCGATAACCCCGCGCTTCTTGAAAAAGCAGATTTGGTTGCTCAAAAACTCGAACGCGTCATTGACGCGCTGGAAACCGGCTCAGGGGTTTGAATGTGTCCGGCCTCTATTGCGCATGATTACTGTGGCCGCCTAGAACGAAATCTTCGATCCCGCGACTATCGTGTGGAAGTCTTCAAAAGAGATCTCTGGCGCTGTCGCCCCGGCCCGGGCATTGAGTTCTAGCGCATACGACCGGTAACCGACATAGACTTGCATATCCGCAGCATCGATATGCTGCACAACGCCAATGCCCCAAATTTCGGCATCGCTCCCCGATGTAATTTGCGCATTCGAACCGGCCGGAGCAAATGGCACGTTGAAGGTCTGAAAGTGGTTTTCAAACGACCCGTACTCGCCATAAAAGGCCGTCGCACCCAAGCCGTTCAAGCGCGCGACCCAGCCAAGCTTCGCGTAAATGAAAGACGCGTCCAAAGGCTGTAAATTTCCGCCTGCCGCCGTAATTTTCCTACCGTCGAACTGCACCTCCGCTGCGCTGATGAGGGCGTTCAGCCCGGTCCGCTCATGCACTATGGCCGCCGACCCAACCAGCGTCGTGCGATCTCCGAAAAGGAAGTCACCGTCCGTCACTTCCGTATATGCGAGGCTCGCTGCGGCCCTGAACCCTGCGCCCGCACCTTCGTATTTCAATCCAACATCCCAGATGTCATCCTCGCCCCAGCTTGCAGAGGCGATAAATCCTGCGAACTCCGGCGTGTCGTAACGCACGATATTGGCGGTATCGCCGTTGAAGTGGCTGATGACCTCGCCCCACGCTCGCCCGAGTAGCAATCCGTCTGCGCGCCGCAAACGAAATGCGCCGCCGATATCCTGCGCACCTGCGTACCCTGCTGCCCCCGTCTCTGAAAGATCGTTCTCCGGCGCTGTATCGGACACGCGCGAGGCGAGCCCAATGGATATTTTCCCGAGTTTCTCGCTCTCAACGAACCAATGCGCCTGCCTGAGCTCGAACGGATCACCCGAACCGTTATCGCTTGATTGATCGACATCGTCGGAAAGGCCGTCGCGCACGCGCAAGACCAATTCAAACCCAGCCACCCATCCGGGCGCAAATTGCGCGTCCCCCGCAAGCGAGAAATTTGATTGATCGTTCTTGTTTCCAACCACGTAGGAATTGCGCTCAACGCCATCGTCCCAAAGGAGAATGGCCTTGTTGACCTGGCCTGCAATCGTCAACGACACCTTGCGATTGCCCTTGCGCGCCATCGTTGCTTCAAGGTCGGCAATGCGCTCTTCGAGATCGGCGCAACAGTTGCCGCCGAGATCGGCCGCTGAAAGCGTACCAGACACTATTGGCAGCAATACCAAAGCCGCCGCGATCGCATTTCTCATTCAAACAACTTTCGCATCGCGCTTGCAGCTTTGATTTGAGCGCACAGAAATTGGTGCACGAGAATCGGTGCCGGGAACAGTCTATATGTCGGCTATCATTTAACCCAACGAAGACAAATTTCATCTGATTCGATGGGTCAGACCAAGGTCTGAGTTGCACTTCTGCAGCGGTGTGATTTGCACTCAGTGCATTGGGCATTCCGGCCTATAGCCGCCAGAGATGCGTTGTCCTTCCGGGGCCTTGCGGATTTTTTGCCCACATAAATTTTCCACCCCAAACAATTTAGCTTCCAAATAACCGCTCCCTAATGCCTCTCAGCCAATGCCGCACACTCACGGCACCATCCCTGATCTGGGGCCTGATCGCAGTCCAGCGCGCCATGATCCCCGGCCGCCATCGGGCCCACGCCTGCTTGACTTCGAGCCGCACCCTTGACTTGACCATGCGCCCATAGCGCCAAACCCACGACGCGCGAATTTGTGCGAAGAGCGCGTCCTTCCAGGGCACGAACCGGTTATAGGTTCGCGCGAACCAGCCGAGTTGCATCAAGGCCGGCTTCGTTAGCGTGAAAATGCGCGCCACAAGCGCTGTCGAGGCAACCTTTGCTCCCGCAAACAGCCCGGTCGCCGTCCACACCTTGCCTTGCGCCAAGAGCCACATCGCCAAAAATTTCAACGGCAAGAGTAGTGTCGTCGGCAGCACGAACACGACAAGCGCGCCGTAAGGACCGAGCCCTGCGATCCAACGCTCAATGACTGCGATTGGAGCGAACTTCGCAAGCCGCGCCAGAAGTTCGGAGAGTGGCTTCCAGCCCCACTCCTCGAACAGCACGATGAGGGCCGCGAGAACTTGCAGTGCCGCGATAATGGGTCCGCGCGCAATGGACCACGCGGTGCGCAAGATCTGGCGCAATGACCAGACCGCGATCAGTATCCAGCGCCACAGCATCTCTAGAATGCCTTTTGGATTGCCGTCCACGCGCGTACCTTACTTGACCGGTTCGATCATCGCATCCGCTGGCCGCAACGCACCGGAGCGCGTCGCTTCTTCCAAAACATGCGCCAATTCTTCGCGCGCCTTCTCAGCTTGGCGCTGGCGCGCCCAAAGGCTGGCGTAAAGCCCATCCTTGGAAATCAGCTCCGCATGCGTCCCCTGCTCGACAAGGGATCCCTTTTCCAGCACCAGGATCTGATCGGCATGAACAATAGTCGACAAGCGGTGCGCAATGACAAGCGTCGTGCGATTTTTCGAAACGCGGTCGAGTGCGTCTTGAATTTCCTTTTCCGTATGGCTGTCGAGCGCGCTCGTCGCCTCGTCCAGGATGAGGATCGGTGGGCCCTTCAAAATCGTGCGCGCAATGGCAACGCGCTGCTTTTCGCCGCCAGACAATTTCAAGCCGCGCTCTCCAACCATCGTATCGTAGCCATCCGGCAGTGCCTTCATGAAGCCGTCGATCTGCGCGAGCTTTGCGGCCTCTTCGACCTCCGCGCGCGACGCTTCGGGTCGGCCATACTTGATGTTGTAGAAAATCGTGTCGTTAAACAAAACGGTATCCTGCGGCACGACGCCGATCGCCGCGCGTAAGGACTTCTGCGTGACGGCACGCAAGTCCTGCCCATCAATCGTCACGGCCCCGCCGGTCACATCATAGAAGCGCAAGAGAATGCGGCTGATGGTCGATTTGCCGGCCCCTGACGGACCGACGATGGCGAACATTTTGCCAGCCGGCACTTCGAACGACACGTCCTGCAAAATCACGCGCTCGGGATCGTAGGCAAACTTCACATGATCGAAGCGAATCGCGCCGCCGTTGACGTGGAGATCCTTGGCGTCCGGCCGGTCCGCGACTTCCGGGTTCTTGTCCAAAACCTCCATCATCTTTTCGATGTCTGTCAGGCCTTGTTTGATTTCGCGGTACACCATGCCCATGAAGTTCAACGGCATGAAAAGTTGCAGCATGAGCAGGTTGACCATGGCGAAATGTCCAACCGTCTGCTTGCCAGCCACGACATCCTGCGCCGCCATGACGAGACAGATCGTCAGAGCAATCGTAAAAATAATCGCCTGCCCCGTATTGAGCACGGCGAGCGAGGTATAGGTCTTGATGCTCGCCTTCTCGTAAGTTTCCATTGATCTGTCGTAGCGGCTCGCCTCGCGTTCTTCGGCGCCGAAGTACTTGACCGTTTCATAGTTCAAGAGGCTGTCGATGGCCTTGGTGTTGGCGTCCGTATCGCTATCGTTCATGGTCTTGCGGATGGCGACGCGCCAATTGGTGGCTTGAATCGTGAACCACAAGTAGATGACGATCATCGACACAATGGTCACGATGTAGCGCCAATCGAACTCGATCGCGCACACGCCGATGATGAGTAGAAATTCGACGATCGTCGGCAGCAGAGTCATCAGCGCCATGCGCGTGATGTTTTCAATGCCCGCGCGCCCGCGCTCGAGAACGCGCGTCAGCCCGCCGGTCTTGCGCTCAAGATGAAAGCGCAGCGACAAGCGATGCATATGTTCGAATGTGTTGAGCGCCAGCTTGCGCACGGCGTGCATCGCGACCTTGGCGAACATGCCTTCGCGCGTTTGCACCAGCAGTGTCATCAAAATGCGTGAGCCGCCGTAGAAGATACTTGCCAGCACCGGCGCACCGATCAGCCAGCCGACGCTTTCGTTCTCAAGCACCTTGCCGCCGCCGGCCGCCACAAGCGCGTCGGTTGCCCACTTCAAAGTGTAGGGCACCATCACCGTCACGACCTTGGCGATCAGGATCAACACGAGCGACCACAGCACGGTGCGCTTCAAGTCGGGGCGGTCGTGCGGCCAAACGTGCGGCCACAGTCCTCTCAGAACACGTTTCTGTTCGGGAGACAGTTCAAAGCGTGCAGCAGGGCCCGTTGGCTCCGCCGCGCGCGGCTCGGAAATTGCGCGTTGCATCATGGTGCGTATTTAGGGTGCGCGGGTGAGAATGTCCATTGGCGCCCAGGTTTGTGCCCGCTGCCAATTGCCTCTCGCGCAGAACTTGGTCAGCACAACTCATTCGCTAGGCTCTAACGCTTGGCCAACGCCCTCACGCACGCCGCGGCACCAGGAACCGCTGACACGGATAAATCATATCAGGATCGCGGATGCGGTCGCGGTTGGCGCGATAGATCCGCCCATAGTACCGGCCCGACTTGTAGTGGCGCGACGATATCCGCCACAAGCTGTCGCCGCGCGCCACAACATAGCGGCGCGGTGCGAACGACTTGCGCCCAGCAGCCCGGCACGCTCCGTACTTCGCGCGCCACACCCAGCGCTTGACGGCTGGACCGCGCGCATACCGGCCGGTATCGCGGTACGTCGCTTCGCGATACGTCCGGATGCGCTGGCGCAAACGCGAACCGCCAACATAAACGCCGTCTTCCGCTCCGCCCCGGTCGGCAACCAATGTCCTGTCGGCCAACTCAGCAGCAGGCGGCGTGACTTCCGGCCGCCCCGGTGTCGGCTCGGCACGTGGCCTCACAATCGGCTCGGGGTTGATCGTGATCGTCAGGCGGCGGTGCTTGGAAGGATCGACCGCCGTCTCGGCGGCGCGCGGCTCGGGTTTGGGCCTTGCTTCGGCAGCGGCTTTCTCGGCAGCCGACTTCGCTTCGGCATTCCGCTTGGCTTCATCCGCGCGGCGCTGTGCTTCGTCGGACTTGCGTTGCGCCTCTTCGACCGATTTGCGTTTGGCTTCAAGCTCGCGCAATTGATCTGCACGTTTTTGCTCCGCAAGGCGCGATGCTTCGTTGGCGGCGCGGAGTTTGTCCGCTTCGATGTCTTTGGCGCTCGCCGCTTTCTCTGCAGCTGCGGCTTTCGCCGCGTCCTCGGCGCGCTTTTGTTCTTCTGCCTGCTTGGCGGCTTCAGCTTGCTTTGCAGCCTCTGCTTTCTTGGCGTCTTCCGCAGCCTTGAGGTCCTCAGCCGGCTTTGCGGCCTCGGCAGGCTTCGCCGCTTCGGCCTTTTTCGCGGCCTCTGCCGCCTTCTTCTCAGCTGCTTGCTTCAGCTCTTCAGCCATCTTTTTGGCTTCCGCCTGCTTTAGCGCTTCAGACTTTGCCGCTTCAGACTTGGCCACGTCGTTCTTGGCAGCCTCAGCCTTCGCTTGTTCGGCGCGCGTCTTTTCGTCCTGAAGCCGTTTGGCTTCTGCCGCTTTGGTCGCCTCAACTGCTTTTTCAATTTCGCGCTTCTTCGCCGCCGCTATAGCGTCAGCGCCGGCTCCACCCGTAGTTGGCCGCGACAGCTCTTTGACGATTGTGCCTTGGTATTCGCGATTAGCACGCGCCAGCCAATCTTGAACGCGCGAGAACATGCCGCCCACATCAGGCAGCGGTGGCGGCGTTTTATTCGCCGATTGCGCAGGAGCGGGCTGTGATTTTTTCTCAGGTGCCGCGGCTGGCTGAGCCGGCGGTGCCGCTGGTGCCTTGGGGTCGGCGGCCGGCGTTGCAGCGGGTGCCGCCGCAGGCTCCGCTGCCGTTGGTGTCTTCGGTGCTTCACGCTTGACGGGTGGCACGATTGCGTCGGCCGCAGCTGGTTGCGCCGCTGCGCCGGGAGCCTCGGCTGCAGGCTCGGTTGGTTCTTGTGCGGCGGCGGGTGCCGTCGTTTCGGTTTGCGCCAGATTGAACGGCTTTACGACGCCATTTCGCAGCGATGGGTTGACCACGCTCCACACATCGCCGGCGACGCGCACGCGCGTCACGATTGTCTCTGGCGCGTTGGCGAGCAAACCGATGCGTGCATATTCGTAGATGCGTGAGGGTTGGGCCTGCTCGTTTGCGGCTAGCGACCTTGCGGGCATTGTAACGCGCACCGCTTGACCTGGAACCGGCCACAACGTGCCAGCGCTATGCGCATACGTTTCAATGCCGATTTCGCCTGCACGGCTTTAAATCGCGGTACGCAATTGCCAGCGTCCATCCGCACCCGCCGCAATGGGGCCCGCGACCACGCCATCGATATCGACAAAAATGGAGGCATAGGGCGTGCCCCGCCCATCGATGCGGATCGCACCCGATGCGTGCGCCAAGACCCGCGCGATGACCGGCCCCGTGACCAGTCCAGGCTGAAGCGGGGCGGCAAGTTCAGGAGACGGACCCTGGTGTGTGCCGAGGCCATCGAGGAACGGCGCTCTCGCGGCCAACGCGGGGGAAGCGCTCAACACAGCCCACCCGAGCAATAGACCGAAGCCCAGCCACCCGGCCGCCGGGGCGCAATCTACTCGATCCGACAATTTTCCTTGGCCCGTCTTATCTTGGCGGCTTTTCATAACAACGCCTCACAACTCAAACCCCAAATAAGCACAGCTTCCCCGCTAACGCCAAGCGAACGCAGCGCCTCTAGGGCCTGACTTTGGCCAGAGGCGGCGATTTAGCGCCGTTCATGCGGCGTTTGCGTCCTTGCCTTAGTGTAGCGCTAAGGGTGCAGTTCAATCGAGTGCCGTAAGGCCACAAGTCCTCCAAGATGTAGAGACCCATGCAAAAAAAGACCAAAGACGCGGCCAAGACCTCTAACCTGCCCGAAACTCAGGCCGAGCAGAAAGTTCAAGCAAGACAGGTCGACAGCGTCTGCGTCTATTGCGGCTCGGGCAAGGGCTTGAATCCGGCCTACGCCGTTACCGCCAGGAAGTTTGGCAAAGCCTTGGCCGACAACAATATTCGCCTCGTCTACGGTGGCGGCAGTCTGGGCTTGATGGGCGAAGTCGCGAGATCTTGCCTTGGCGCTGGTGGCAAGGTCACCGGCATCATCCCGGAGTTTCTAGGCGCCAAGGAAAAGATGCTCCAGGACGTCGATGAACTGATCGTTGTCGAGGACATGCACGTCCGCAAACGCCTCATGTTCGAGCGCTCGGATGCATTCGTCGCCCTTCCAGGTGGTATCGGCACGCTTGAAGAACTTGTCGAACAGCTGACTTGGTCGCAGCTCGGACGCCACTCTAAGCCGATCGTGGTCGCCAACATCGACGGCTTTTGGACGCCGTTCCTCGACCTACTCGCCCACATGAAAGGCGAGACATTTATCCGCGCCGGCCTCGACGTGCACTTCGCCGTCGTCGACACGGCGGAAAAAATTCTCCCTGCCGTTCTTGCTGCTGCCAAATTCGGTACGCTCAACGGCGATCACGCGGTCGTGGCCAAGTTCTAAAGCGTCTGAAGCGCTCATTTGCCACTTGCCTTGCCATCGTCGTATTTGGCACGCTTGTTCTCTTGGTGATGTTACCCAGAGGCGGGAGGCCAATGCCTTTGCGATTTTGTATTCGACAAATGTCTTCCGCGCGTGCGCTCAGTGCGCTTTGTCTTGGCGCCGCCTTAGCGCTTGCGACGCCCGCTCATGCTCAGTGGGATCGCGACGGATACTTCACAGGCGAAGACGGCGAGCGCGACGAACCACGTCGTAAGCGCGCGCCGCGCCCGCCCCGCTCTCCGTCAAACTCCTACGACTTCGATGTTGATCAACGCGGCGGCAAAGCCAGCGGCATCGCGGACGTGTCCTATTTCTACGAAGCCCTCGACGAGGGCGGCGTGTGGATGAACCACCCGCGCTATGGCGATGTCTGGCAGCCCTATGTTGACGAAAACTGGCGGCCCTATACGCTCGGCCGATGGGCTTACTCGGATGACTATGGCTGGACTTGGGTTTCGGACGAACCGTTCGGCTGGGCCGTCTATCACTATGGCCGCTGGAGCTATGACGGCGACTACGGCTGGGTCTGGGTTCCCGGCACCGAGTGGGCCCCGGCTTGGGTCGCGTGGCGCCAGAGCGAAGACGCCATCGGCTGGGCGCCATTGCCGCCAGACGCCGAAGCGCGCGACGGTCAGAATTCCAGCGGCGCTGATTTTGCACAAAACGAGCGCTTCAATCCCACTTGGGTGTTTGTGCGTCCGCGTTATTTCGCCCGCCCCGAGATGCGCCGCTACGTGCGCCCGCCCACATGGAACAGCGACCTCATCCACCGCACCACACCGCGAGCCGGGTTCGAACGCCGCGATCACAAGATGCGCAATCGCGGCCTCCCACCCGAGGACGTCGAGCGCTTGTCGAACCGCCCCGTGCCGCGCATCCGCGTTGCGCCGGTTGATGATCCGGGCCTGCGCCGTCCGGGACGTTTCGACGATTGGCGTGCGCGCTCGCGCAATGAGGTGAAAATTTTCCGCCCCGAACGGCGCCGCACCGAAGAGGCCGTGCGCAAGTTTCGCAAATCGCAACCCGGTTCAGGGGCCGATGTGGCGCGCGAAAGCAATAGCGATACGCCTGCGCCCCGCACCACACGCCACCCCGTGAAACCCGCACCACCCGGCATGTACCCTGGTGGCAAGCCCGCTATCGCCGCCGCGCGTCCGCCCCGCTTCGAACGCGGCGCCGTCGAGGCCAAGCCACCGGAGGTCAAGCCACCTGAGGTCAATCGCGAAGTTGACAAGGCGCCACAAACGCCGTCGCCCGTCGCAACACCGCCCGCGTCCACAGCGAAACCGGCGCAACCCGTCATCATCAATCCTTCAACATCGCCATCGGGAACATCAACGGCAGATGGCCCTGTAACTGGGCCGAACGGCAAACCGCCGCGCGTGTGGCGCAACCCGGATCGGGGCGCGGCCGCTACTGCTGCGGGCGTTCAAGGCGATAGACCAGGAGCAAACGTTGATGCACCTGCGCGCGGCGCTGCTGGCGGCGCACCGCGCCCAACCGGCAAACGCCGCTGGGACGGCAGCGGACCATCGGGTGCGCCATCCGGCGGCGAACCGGCGGAGAATTGAAACACGTGAAGCCACCGTGCGCACCTTGACGGCATCGGCGGATGCCCGTCAGACTACGCTCCATGATTCTCCTTCTCGACGTCGCCGCGATGCTAACAGCCCTAGCCGCGGCGTGGCTTTGGTGGCAGGCGAGCTGCGCGACGCTGCGCCGGGTCGATAAAACAGAAGAGTTCGACTTTCGCGACTTCAACCGCTTGATCGTCGCCTACAATCGCACGCAGATCCTGAACTCCCGCGCGGCCGTGGCCACCGCTGCCTCTGCTCTTTGTGTCGCGCTCAGGTTCGCGGCTGGTTTCGCTGGGTTTTAAGCGGCACGAAGGCCCCGCCCCATTGCCTAAACCGGCACCCCCCGTTGCGCTTCAAGCGCGGCCCGCGTATCAGCGCTTATGACCAAGCCGCCCGATGAGTCCTCTGCAATCGCTGCCCCCTCCTTGGCACCCATAGCCCGCATCGCTCAGAGCGAAATGGCGGACCTGATCGCGCGTATGCGCAAAGGCGAGCGTAAGGCGACGTCCGCGATCATCACCGAACTCGAGCGCATGTCGGCGGCCGCGCCCGCGTTGCTGCAAGCGCTGCAACCGCATTTGGGACACGCGCTTGTTGTCGGCTTCACGGGGCCGCCGGGCGCCGGCAAATCGACGCTCGTCAACTCCGTCATCGAGACCTTGCGCAAACAAGGCCGCTCAGTTGGTGTCATCGCCGTCGATCCCTCAAGCCCGATCTCGGGCGGCGCCATCCTCGGCGATCGCATCCGCATGACGGCGGCACTTGATGATGACGGCGTGTTCGTGCGCAGCCTCGCTTCGCGCGGATACTTGGGCGGCTTGTCTCCTGCTGCCGTGCGCATCATCGACGCGCTGGATGCGGCAGGCTTCGACATCGTACTGCTTGAAACCGTCGGCACTGGCCAAAGTGAAATCGACGTCGCGGAAGTGGCCGACATTCGCGTTGTCATTTCCGCGCCCGGCCTCGGCGACGATATCCAGGCGATGAAATCGGGGTTGCTCGAAATCGCCGACGTGCTCGTCGTCAATAAGGGCGACCGGCCGGGCGCTGAACAAACCATGCAGCAATTGATCGGCGCGCTCTCGCTCCGCGCCACCATCTCCGACAAAGTTCCGGTGTTGAAGACGAGCGCGCTCAACGGCGACGGCGTGCCGAAATTGGTCGAGACGTTGGACGAGATTGGGCGGCGCGTTTCCGCAGAACCCGCAGCCTCGCGCCGCCGCCGCCGCGCCCGATATCTCATTGCCCGCGCCGCCGCCGATCTCGTCGCGCAACGCATCAAAGCCGGCGGCAAAGCAAGCCTCGATCCCCTTGCCGATGCGGTGCTGTCGGGCACCATGACACCGGATGAAGCAGCACGCAAAGTTCTGGAAGGATAAACAAGTGTGCAGTCATTCGCTATGCGGCTTGGCCAATGCTTCTTCGATCAGCGGTGCCAGGAGCTTGATCCCAAGTAGCGACAGATGGTTGCCGTCTACATAAAGCGGTTCGGCAGCCATTGCATACCGGCAAGTTTCCGCTGCGCACAAATAGCGATCTGGATAAACGATACGAACCCCCGGCAGCGCCGCCAACCGCTCAAGGAGGGGCAAAACGTGTTGCTGGCGTTTGGCAAAAACCGAACGCGGCAGCTCGCTTGGCAACGTTTGCCGCCAAGCCACCGCGCGCGCCAAAGTTTGTGCGACATGAAACCGGTGTTCGGGGATCGGCCCCACAATGACAATCTCGCGTCCCATCGCACTGAGCTGGCGAACGGTATACTCGAACAAGTGAGCAAAAATAGCCGGATTCTTGGAAAGGCCATCTGGGCTGAGTTTTAAGGCGGTACCCCCGCCCATGCCGTGGCCGATGCCTTCTGCATAATATGCCCAGCGCGCAATCATCACGATTTTGCGCACGTCATTTTGTACCATACTTGTCAAGACTGCAGCGGCGAGCGCCCGGCAAGGTACGTCCCGCGAACGTCCATGGAGTGTCACACCGACCAGTGGCGGGCAGCCTGGCAAGGTTGCAACGATAACACTGCGGTTCGACGCCGTAACCGCGGCCTCAATGCCGTCGATCAACCTCAATGCGTGGCTATCGCCCCAAACAATCGTATCAGGCGACATCGCCCCGCTGGCACCGACGAGACATGAGTCTTTCGGCCAAAGGCCGAAATCTTTTAGCGCCCTGCAGACTTCGCTTTCGGGCCGTTCGCGATGCTTGAGCATCTCGTTTACTTCTTGAGGCCAGCGCTCGGGCAGGCCCTGACGCTTGATGATGAAAAGGGAGACGGCAATGAGCGCCGCCGTCAGGCTTAGAAACGCGATGAAAACCGGGCGCTGCGCCCGCGTGCCCGAGCGCTGACGGAACGGTTGTTCGATGAACCGCCACGACAGGTAACCGAGCGCTAAACTTGCAGCAACAAGACCGGCGGAAGTTAGCGCTGTGCTGAGCCCGGCCTCCGGCCCCTCGCCGTCTGCAAACCAATGCGGAAAGCGGTAATGCACGAAAACTATGAGCGGCCAATGCCAAAGATAAACCGAGTACGAGATCAGCCCTATACCCCTTAGCGGCGGCACAGACAGCACGCGTCCCACAATGGTCCCGCCGCCGCCTGTTCCAGCAGAAATGATGAGTGCGGCGCCAAGGCAGAAGACGAGTGCAGCAGGCCCAGGGAAGGGCGTGATGTCGGAGTAGGCGAAATACCCGAATGCGATAAGGGCGAGCCCCGCCGCCGCGAAAAGCTCGCGCGTTAAACGGCTAACAGGAAGCGATGGTGCAAGCAGTGCCGTCAGGACGCCAGCGAACAGTTCCCAAACACGCCCGGGCGTCGCAAAGAATGCCCGCGCCGGCACGTTTTCAAGCGCCTGAATGCTGGCCAAAAACGATGCCGCCGCCAGGAGCGTAATGCCAAGAATGGCGGCGGTCCTGCCAAAGCGCCATAGCGCCAAAAGCAGAATTGGAAAGACAACGTAAAATTGCTCTTCGACCGAAAGCGACCACGTATGCAGCAGCGGTTTTTCGATCGCCGCCGCATCGAAGTAGCCCGTGGTGCGGAGAAAATAATAGTTCGACGAGATGGTCACGAGCCCGCGCAGGCTCTTGCCGTATTCTTTGAAATCTTCAGGCAGTAAAAGCACCGCTGCGATCGCGGTCGAAACAATGGCAACTGCGGCGAGAGCCGGGAAAATACGCCGAATGCGGCGCTCGTAAAAATTGAGCAACGAGAACGTGCCGGCATCTATCTCGCGCTGAATGATCGACGTGATCAAGAAACCAGATATGACGAAGAACACGTCGACGCCGCCGAACCCGCCCGATACGCCAATGCCGCCAACGTGATATAGAACGACGGCGAGCACCGCGATAGCGCGCAGTCCATCGATGTCGGGGCGGTAGGCATGATCCTGGCTGAGACGCGGCGCAATTGCAGCATCACTTCGTGCCGGCTGTCGCGATATCACCCGGCCGAGTGCGCTGCGATCTAAAGCCTGTATTCACCCGGCAACCTTTCACCCGATCCCCCCGTTTCCCGTCTTGCACAAAGCATCAAATGGCGGGCTCAAATGACACCACGCAAGGCGGCCCGTAAAGTCCGAAATCATGCGCCGCCTATTTGAAATGGCTACTCGCTTACAGCCCTCTTGCCGCTTGACGCCAAAAGAGCTACCGACGGCAAAGGGACGGAGATTGCACCAGCAGGCGCCCAATCGCGACACAACTGCCCGGAGGAAAGCCATGTCAGACGAAGCCGTTGTTGCCCAAACGGGGCCCTATCAGGTCGAACTCGTCGAGGGCAAAGACTACTGGTATTGCCGCTGCGGCCGCTCGAAGAAGCAGCCGTTCTGCGATAGCTCGCACAAGGGCACCTCTTTTGAACCTCTGAAGTTCACCACAGACCGCACGGGTACGTTCAACCTCTGCGGATGCAAGGCAACCGACGACGAACCGTTCTGCGACGGCACGCATAACGTGCTTTAAGTGCGCACTCGCTCTTAAGTCTGCGCCGCGAGTTTACTGTTGCGCGCCGAATAGGCGAAATAGATCAGCATCCCGGCCGCCAGCCACAGGATGAAGCGCAGATGCGTCATCAGCGGCAGAAAGGCGATGAGCGCTCCGCACGAAAGCACACCTAGAACCGGCAGGACTATTCCGAACGGCATCTTGTACGGGCGCGGATATTCGGGATGTGATTTGCGCAAAACGATAACACCGGCCGATACCAGCACGAACGCCGCGAGCGTGCCGATGTTGACGAGTTCGGCAAGCGCGCCAAGCGGCACAAAGCCCGCGGCCAGTGCCATCACGATTCCTGATATAACCGTCGTCGTGACAGGCGTATGTGTGGTCGGGCTCACGGTCGATAAGAACGGCGGCAACAGCCCATCGCGCGAAATCGCAACGATGATGCGCGTCAGACCATAATAAAGCACCAGCATCACCGTCGTCAGTCCGAAGATCACGCCCGTCGCCACAAGTGCCGACGCCCAATTGTAGCCAAGCTGCAGAAGTGCATGCGCCACGGGCGACGAAACGTTCAACGTCGTGTAGGGCACGATGCCGGTTAGCAGTCCCGACACCACGATATAGATGATCGTGCAAAAACCGAGCGACCAGATGATGCCTTTCGGCACATCGTTTTGCGGGTCGTGCGCTTCCTCGACGGCCGTCGAGACGGCGTCAAAGCCGACATACGCGAAAAAGACGAGATGTGCTCCGGCGAGGACGCCGACTGTCTTTCCATCCGCCGTTGTGTCGAACCAGCCGAACGGCATGAAAGGCGACCAGTTTTCGGGATTCACATTGAACACGGCGACAGCCACGAAGACGGCAATCGTCAAAAGCTTGATGGCGACCATCGCGGCATTGAGCTTAGCGCTTTGCTTGACGCCAGCGATGAGCATGAACATGAGCGCGAGGATAATGAGGACCGCTGGAAGATTGACGACGCCACCTACCGCTGGCCCTTTGGTCAGATACTCCGGCAAGCCAAGGCCGACAGCCGTCAGTGCATTATTGAAATAGCCCGACCAGCCATTGGCGACGGCCGCGACCGAAACACCATATTCGAGGATCAAGTCCCAGCCGATAATCCAGGCGATCATTTCGCCGAATGCCGCATAGGAATAGCCGTACGCGCTGCCGCACCCGCCAACCATCGACGCGAGTTCGGCGTAGGCGAGGGCCGCGAAAGCGCAAGCCAATCCCGCCACGACGAACGAGAGGACAACGGCGGGACCCGATTGCGTTGCCGCCGCATGCCCTGTCAAAACGAAAATACCGGTACCGATGATGGCGCCTATTCCGAGCAACGTCAGGTCGAAAGCGCTGAGGCAGCGTTTGAGACCATGCCCTTCCCCGTCGATATCGGTCAGCGGCTTTTTCCGGAACAAAGCATTCATGTCGTGTCTCCCGATATGGCCGCTGCCGCGTGCGAATCGCGCGAATGCCAGATTTTGTAGCGCATTCATGCCCTGTTCAAAGCCAAAACGGCATTTGCCACCCTAGGACGCGGGCCTCACAATGGGCAAGGCTGTTCATGTTGTCAGCGGGGTTTTAGCTCCCGAGCGCCACAACATGGACACGCTCCATCCCTTATCACTACATCGGACATGAGACTGGCAGACGGCGCGCGCCGTCCGTGCGAAACAGATGAATGCCACCACAATAGGAATTCGTGCACCAACGCATGCACCCGAACCCCCGCTTCCCAGAGCTTCGACGATGGCACGGCTTTTCCGCAGGGCTCACCGGAGCCGTCGTGATGGCGGCGCTCACATTCCTAACGGTTGGCTCATCGCCCGCCGCCGCTGAAACACGCATCGTCATCGCAGGTCCAATGTCCGGCCCCTACGCCGAGCGCACACGTGCAATCGAACAAGGCGCACGCCGAGCCGCCGAAACACTCAATGCAACCCCGGGCGCGGATTTCGCAATTGAGGTCATCGACGACGGCTGCGACGATGCCAAAGCCGCCGGCGTCGCCCGCGCGCTCGTCGCCAAGCGCGTTGCCCTTGTACTCGGTCATCCGTGCGCCAATGCCGCCATCGCCGCCGCTGACATTTACGGCAAATCGGAAACCGTCTTCATCGCCACCGCAACGCGCCACCCAGGCCTGACGGACAAACGCGCAGGGCCCGCCATCTTCCGCCTTGCCGGCCGGGATGGGACGCAAGGAAAGGCCGCCGCGCGCTATTTGCTTGATGCCTTCAAGGGCGCCGCAATCGCCGTCGTGCACGACCGCACGCTCTATGCCAAGACCATTGCCGAGCAAGCCATCGAAACATTGAAAGCCGCAAAAATCGAACCCATTACGGCAACCGTCATTGGCGGTGACAAAGAGTACGCGCGCCTCGTGGCCAAGATCAAAGGCGCTAGCGCCGTGTTCTTTGCAGGCTTTCCACTTGAAGCAGGTTTCATTTTGCAAGCACTGCGCGGGGCTGGATCTGATGCGCGCTTTTTAGTTTCCGATAGCGTTGCAACTGTAGAATTCACCCAATCGTTCGCGGCCAACGCCAAAGGCGTCATGGCACTTCTGCCGCATGTGCCGAAAGCTGATGCGGCGGCAGCGTCCATGCTTGAGGGCGACGCCGCGCTGGCTTACGCGGCTGTCGAAGCGTATGCCAGCGCACAAAATCGCGCCGCATCGGCGAACCCCAAAAAGAAAACGATAGATGCCTTGAGTTTGGGCTGGCATCAAACGGTTCTCGGCCTCATCGGCTTCAATGAAGCAGGTGATGCCAACATACCGGCCTATGATATCTTGCAGTGGGATGGTGCGGCGTGGGTCGCCGCCAGCGGGCCGTCAGAAACCCCGGCCAGCACAAACGCGCGCTGACTCTCTCTCGAAAAAACCGGAACGCCCGGAACTTGAACGCCCAGAACTTGAACGCCCAGAACTTGGCGCTCGACGTAGCAGCCTACTCAGCGACGCAACCTAGCGACCCTGTGAGGCCGCCATGCATTCCGTCATCAATGTCTTTTCAATTCTTACCAGATCGTCTGGAATGGAATGACCCGATTGACGGTACTCGCGGATGCGCTGCTGCACGATGGCATAGCAGCGGCGCGGATCGTCTTCCGATTGTTCCATCTGTTGAACGAGTTCAGCGATCTCGCCGCTGCCCATCTGTTCTTGCATGACCTCAGTCTCTCCCCGCAAACGCTTGCGATTTGGTACCTGATGCACTTTCACTCTTCGATTGAGGGCCCGCAAAAGGCCGTCAAGTTGGCTTGCCTACAATAGGCATCGAATCGTGAAGAATGCACCTGTGACTTGAACGAATGATTTACGCTGTGGCGAGTGTGACCCAGTGGTCCTGAACAAATTCTGAACGCAACCGCAGAACTTCCGGCAACGGCCAACGCTTGCGAACGCCTGTGAACGCACTGCAACAACTTCGGCAATTAATCATTCCGGCGTGACTGCAGATCGGCGCGAATGGGGCAATCCACCGTTCAATTCTTCACAAATTATTGCGCCGCCGAAACAGGTTTTCCAGTTCCCATGACGCACCTGCGGCAGCGCCTTGATTGAACCGGGCTTTCGGCTCTGCTACCTGAGCCCCAGCCACACAAGGACGTGATCGATGATCCCCCGCTACTCCCGCCCCGAGATGACCCGCATTTGGGATCCGGAAACCCGCTTCCGCATTTGGTTCGAAATCGAGGCGCACGCGGCCGCCGCAATGGCCGAGATCGGCATGATCCCAACGGCGGCCGCGAAGGCCATCTGGGACAACGGGTCGCGGGCCAAATTCGACGTCGCCAAGATCGACGCCATCGAGGCCGTGACCAAGCACGACGTCATCGCCTTTCTCACCCACTTGGCGGAGTTCATCGGGCCGGACGCCCGCTTCGTGCACCAGGGCATGACATCGTCGGACGTGCTCGACACGTGCTTGAATGTGCAGCTCGTGCGCGCGGCGGATTTGCTGATCGCCGATATCGACCGCGTGCTTGCCGCTTTGAAGACGCGCGCCTTCGAGC
>CAWFWU010000020.1:0-294435 GCA_963819605.1 uncultured Alphaproteobacteria bacterium
TTGGGACTGGGCAACTTTCTTTTTCGTTACCCGTTTTTCTTATCAGTGCGACTCACTTTGGCTTACAAGCTGCGCGTGATGAGCGTGTGATGGCCGCAATTTCCAGAGCCAAAGACGACATTTCTCTCCAGCAACCGGCCACTTTTTTTGAATCGCTCCGACTTTCAGAGCCAAAATGTGATCGTTGAATTGAGCACTGACCGGATGCGTCCATCCTGATTGTATAAGGGCTATCGTCGCCTAGGCCGCCGAGACGCGTGTCATTGCCGCCCCCGCCAATCAGCGTGTCGATACCCGCGCGCGCCCGGCGGGGCGGTCGTTGCCGCCGGCGTCATCGAGCGTATCGCTGCCATCCTGACCGATCAGCACGTTGTCATCACCGTTGCCAGTCAGGACGTCGTTGCCCTGGCTACCGATGACATTTTCTATGGCGGAGATCGCGTCGATTCCGGTCTGGCTGCTGAACGCAGTACCGCTCGCCAAGGTAACGCCCGCGGCCGCCGGGATTTGCTACCTGCACCTTCGGTCAAGCGAATGTGGCGACAGGAGGCGCCGCTTGCGCGTCTCCGATGATTTGCGAGATATGATCTCCCCAAGCCTGCATCGCGGCGCGGACCTGTACTTCCATCCGGGCCGCGCCAGAATAGTGGCGGGCATCGACGCTCGCGTCCAAGTGATTGAGCGCCAAGTCACGAACTTCGCGTCCGATGCCCTGGTCCTTCATCCAGTTGCTGATGGCGCGGCGCATGTCGTGAACCGATACGTCATCGACACCGGCGACGGCCCGCAACCGCCGCATGGCCATGGTGACGCTCTCGCCGTGAATGTGCGGCGCGCGCGGCGGTCGTCCGTCCTTGATCTTGGTGAAGTCGGCAGGAAACACGTATTCGCTTCCACCGCTGCAATCGGCCAAGGCTTCCTTGAACAGCGCGACGGCTTGATGTGACAAAGGAAGGCGCTGTTCGCGGCCATTCTTGGTGCGGCCCTCGACGATCTTGCCGCGCAGGTTGGTGTCGCCTGGAATAACCCAGAGAGGAGTGACGCCATCGAGGTCGACGAGTTCGGCGACACGACAGCCGGCAATTTCGTCACGTCGCTGACCGGTTATCATGGCGATGCGAATGATGAGGCTGATCGACCGGGACAGTTTGCCTTTGGGTGTAGCCGCCGTCGTCCACAGCGCAGCGAGTTCGGCACTCGACGGGTTGCGGGTGCGGGCAACGGTCACGGACCTCCGAGCGATACCGATGCAGGGGTTCTCGGGCACCAGCCCTTCGCCGACAGCCCATGAATAGGCGCCGGATATCGTCGTCTTGGTTCGCTGACTTTGAACTCCGGTGCCCTTACCGTTCGCCTTGGCGCGCGCTTCGATGCGCTGGCAGATGGCGAGGACGTGGGCACGCGTGACCTCGGCGGCGGGCAAGTTGCCGATCAGCGGGTAGGCATCTTTCACGAGCGCGGCACGGTAAACTGGACGGGTCTTCGCGGACAACTTCGGGCTCTCGTCGATGAATCGCTCGGCCATAGCTTGAAAGGACAGGGCGGACCGCTTTGCTTTGACTTCGGCGACCGGGTCTGAACCTGAGACCACGTTTCGCCGCAGCTCAATGGCCGCTTTTCTCGCCTCTGCCAGCGTGACGCCGTCGCGGCGGCCGATTTGGATGCGGCGGAGTTTGCGTTCCCCGGCGATGGTCGTCGAGTAAATGAACCACCAGGTCGCCGCACCTGATGATTGACACCGCAGCACGAGACCCCGCTCTCCCTCGATGCGCCACTCACTTTCGGAGTGCGCCACCTCGGACCCCGGCCCGCATTACCGCGAGCGCGTTGAGCGGTAGTACGTTCGCTTCGTTTGCCTTGCCTGCCATGGCCCTCAATCTCCGCCTTTCGAACTCGTCCCTCACTATAGACTGAAGAGCTGCCAGCGAGTACATGGCGAGTACATAAATCGAGCGTCAGGGTGGACTGAAGAGCTACAACGTGAGACACATTCCGTTGAAGGATCAACGATTAATTGCTCTGAAATACAATAATTAATTAGGTTTCATTATGTCTCATATAGTCTCTGTGCGTCTCATTGCAAAAACGCCAATATGTATTCTCATAACCTGAAGGTCGTTGGTTCAAATCCAGCCCCCGCAACCAATTTTTCCCTTATAAATCAGCACTTTTTCGAGACGCTGTCAAACCTCGCCAGGGCGGCAAACATCAACTCGGCAAAGAAAAAGGGCCGTGTTGCCCCGGCCCTTTTCTCCGCGCAACGATGCTTGGTCAAAACCCGCATGGCGTCGTGTCCTCGACCGCTACCTCAAGGCCGATGTCGGCAGGGCGCACGACGATAAAGTCTTCGCCCTCGTAGCGGCGGATGCTGTCGAGCTTTGCAATCGGCACCACGGCCTTGAAGTGTGAGTTCATCAAGCCGACGAAGTCGCCGTCTTCTTGACGAAAGTGGTCAAGCGCCGCCAAGTTGACCGAAACGCCCTGATACTCACTGCGCCGCGTAGCGCACGCCAGCATCTTGTAGCCGTTATGGTCCCGCCTGACGTCATGATAGGAACCGTAATAGCTCCGAACAATGCGCCTTGGCGGTTACACTTGGCGCCGATCAGTTTGCCTTTGTTCCAAGGGGTACGGGGTGTCAGCAGTTTATCTGTGAATGCAGGTTCCTTTTCCATGGATTGTCTCCTTGTTAGAGAGACAAACAAGCGTGCACTTATTCAGACCAAGTATCTTATTTAAAGTCCGGTTTCGGCAGATATCTTCCCGCGAATGGTTACCGTCCGGTGCACCTAACCCTATGCAGAAATGGCGTCGGCGGACTTTGCGCACCACCGCAGTCCGCTTACGATCAGATCGCGTCAAAGTGAGATGCGGGAACAACAGGCCAACAGCTGGAGCGGCCACGCGCCCATTCGGTGCTTGAAGTTCGCAACTCATCGCGGCTGATCAAAGCCCGCGTGAGTTTCGCGCTAAGAGAACCGAGGCACCTTTGACTCAGATCAAGGCACTGTGCTCGTCGAAAGCTCAGACCTCGGCCGGTCACCGCTATCCAGGAGTTTCGGCGTGCCCGACAAAAATCGAAAAAATGGTCGGAAGAACCCCAAGAAAGACAAGAACAGCGGTGCCACGATTGTCGAGGGGGAGGCTGGCGGCAGCGCCACGGGCGCTGCGACGCATGTCCTGCAGGCCTTGGAGGTCGAGCACGACACGCTTGGCAAGCAGGACGCCTCTCTGGCGGCGGCCCGCGAGATCATTTCTCACTCGACTGGCAGCGATGCTGAGGATGCCATCCAAGTAATCCTCGCGGGCGCATCGCCCGACGATGCGGAGGTTCTCAGGCGTGCGCTTGCCCAACCGGCAGCGGAACTGACCGGGAAAGATGTCGATCCCGTGCCGCGGCGGGACCGTAGCCAGGTCAAAACCAGTGATGAGCTCGCGGACGATTGGCGGCGAGGGGGCTATCCTTACAAGTACAAGATGCTGCGTATCGACTACGAGGATCAGAAATTCATCCTCCAAAGCGAACTGCTCAAGTTGCAGGCCTGGGCGAAAGCGTCGCGCCAGAGGTTGGTCATTCTGTTTGAGGGACGCGACGCGGCCGGCAAGGGGGGTGCGATCAAGCGGTTCATGGAGCATCTCAATCCACGTGGTGCGCGCGTCGTGGCACTGGAGAAGCCGAGCGAAGTCGAGCGCGGTCAGTGGTATTTCCAGCGCTACGTGGAGCATCTGCCGACGGCCGGCGAAATCGTGATGTTCGATCGCAGTTGGTACAATCGCGCCGGTGTCGAGCGCGTCATGGGCTTCTGCTCTGATGCCGAATACGATGAGTTCTTGCGGCAGATCCCCGAGTTCGAGCGCAATTTGGTCCGCAGCGGCATCCATCTGATCAAGTTCTGGTTCTCCGTCAGCCGCGACGAGCAGCGTCGCCGCTTCAAGGAACGCAAAGTGCATCCGCTCAAGCAGTGGAAGCTCTCTCCGGTTGATCTCGCCTCTCTGGACAAATGGGACGATTACACGCGCGCAAAAGAGGCAATGTTCTTCCACACCGATACGGCGGATTCCCCGTGGACGGTCGTAAAGTCGGACGACAAGAAGCGCGCACGGCTCAATGCCATGCGTTACGTGCTCCACTCGATGCCGTACAAGGGCAAAGACGGCGGGCACATCGGGCCGGTCGATGGTCTGCTGGTTGGGCGCGCCAACATCATACATGAACGTGACCAACACGATCTTACCAACGGACGTTATGCGCGCCAGGATGGAACAGGGAGCGGAGCGCAACGGTAAGGGCATTGCGATGTGACAACGCAGGGAGTCGCCACAAACCAGCTAGCAGCTCCGGGATTTGGCAATTTCCGATTGCTTGTACAGAGTTTGCGAAGTTCGTCATGCGCATCCGGCGATGTGCCAGTCATAAGTTCGCCGACTGTCAGCTATTCCATCTATCTGCTGCCGAAGCTGATGCCCTGGCTCGTATCATCAAGGACCGTCGCGATTGGCCCGACGCTGCCGGAGAGTTCGTGCGGCCACTTCGTCAGCAGTCGGGGTATTTGTGCCGGTCACGAATTGAGTTTCCGATGGTGGAGTTGGACCGACCGTCGAGCGGACGTGGTCCGCTACTCGCGCAGATGACCCAAAGCGCACTAAACGCCACGGTATCCTCAAGCCAAATTTTGATAA
Source organism: uncultured Alphaproteobacteria bacterium (assembly GCA_963819605.1). Lineage (GTDB taxonomy): Bacteria > Pseudomonadota > Alphaproteobacteria > Rhizobiales > Hyphomicrobiaceae > Hyphomicrobium_B. Next base: position 4,681 of record CAWFWU010000020.1, read on the forward strand.
AAAGCCGACAGCGAAAGTTGCTCTGCAACATTGCGGATTGATATCTGACGATACATCTTGGAAGAAGTTCCACTGAGCGCCCCTTAATATTCTCCTGCCTGCGCCCGGATCACGTTTTCTTGCAACTCTTGAGTAATGCAAGGTTCGGACAGAACTCCGGAGCCTAGATTCTGAGCGGACCCGAACCAAGCCACGTCAAGCATTTGCGCGTATTGATGCTCGCGTGGCCTTTCGCAGCTATAATCGATCCTCCAATTTTCGATGATCCGCCGAGCCTGGCTGATACTTCCAAAGAGCATCTCGTTCAGCAGCCTATCGTTGTTAGTACCTGAGTATTATTTAGAAAACCGCCCAGTCTTGATCTCAATCAAGGAAGTCACGGCCCCGTGACGACACGATCCCCGCCTGGAGGACATTCAGCCAGATTAGGTGGGGGCGATCATGCTGGACTGGACCGCTGTGAATAAAGGTGACCAGAACAGGGCCCTCTGGTTCTCGACCCTAGCATTCACAGTCTGTTTCGCCGTCTGGACAATTTTTGCGATCATCGGAATTCAGATCAAACAGGATCTCGGGCTGAGCGAAACGCAGTTCGGCCTACTGGTCGGCACACCGATCCTTACCGGCTCTCTGATACGCCTCATCCTCGGCATCTGGTCGGATCAATATGGCGGACGCTTAATTCTCACGCTAACCATGCTGTCGGCGGCTGTAATGACCGCGCTGATGACGTTTGCTTATGACTACCCGACATTTCTCCTAGCGGCGCTTGGCGTTGGCATTGCTGGCGGTTCGTTTTCCGTCGGCATCGCCTATGTTGCCAAATGGTTCCCGAAAGAAAAACAAGGCACGGCGCTCGGCATTTTCGGAGCCGGAAACGTCGGTGCCGCCGTCACCAAGTTCGCCGCGCCCACGATCATGGTAGCCTATGGCTGGCAAACCGTTGCCCTGGTATGGGCGGCCGTTCTGGCCGTTATGGCGATCGTCTTTTTCCTGATGACCAAAGACGATCCCGATCTGGCGCGGCGCCGCGCAACCGGAGAAAAGCCGGAGTCGCTCTCGGCCATGATGGCGCCGCTGCACAACGTCCAGGTCTGGCGTTTCGCTCTCTACTATTTCTTTGTATTCGGCGCCTTCGTGGCTCTTGCACTTTGGCTGCCCCGTTATCTCATCGGCGTCTATGGCCTCGATATAACAACGGCCGGCATGATCGGTGCAGCGTACTCCGTTCCAGCGTCGATCTTCCGGGCTTACGGCGGTCACCTGTCTGACAAGTACGGTGCGCGGCGCATCATGTACTGGACGTTCCTCGTATCGGTCGTGTGCACCTTCATTCTGTCTTATCCGCCGACTTCTTACGTGGTGGAGGGTATCCACGGCCCCATCACATTCGCTACGCGCATGAGTATTACGGGATTCGTGGTGGTGACCTTTGTGCTCGGTTTCTTCATGAGCCTGGGCAAGGCTGCGGTCTACAAGCATATCCCGGTCTATTATCCGGATCGGGTCGGCGCCGTCGGCGGCGTTGTCGGGCTTGTCGGCGGCCTTGGCGGGTTCGTTCTGCCCATCGCCTTTGGAGCGCTCAACGATTTAACGGGCATCTGGCAGAGCTGCTTTTGGCTGCTGTTCCTCATTGCTTCGATCTCGACGGTGTGGATGCACTTCGCAATCCGGCACATGGAACATACGGCGGTCAAGGCTGGTGTTTCTGTCAAGACGCTTCCAGAGCTTCCGGAAATGCAGCCCGTTCACGGACCCGCGCAAGAAGGCGCACTCAAGGGCAGAGGCGGCATTCAGGACTGGCGTCCGGAAGACAAGGCCTATTGGGATAAGACCGGCCGCGCGATTGCACGCCGCAACCTCTGGATCTCCATTCCGTGCCTGCTTCTTTCCTTTGCCGTGTGGATGGTCTGGTCGGTGGTCGTTGCGAAGCTGCCGAGCGTGGGATTTGCCTTCACCAATGAGCAGTTGTTCTGGCTGGCATCGCTTCCGGGACTTTCCGGCGCGACATTGCGCATCTTCTACAGCTTCATGCCGGCCATTTTCGGCGGACGGCTTTGGACCACGCTTGCCACCTGGTCTCTGCTCATACCCGCCCTCGGCATGGGATACGCAGTGCAGAGCCCCGACACGCCCTACTGGATCTTCCTCGCCCTCGCTTTGCTGTGCGGCTTTGGTGGTGGAAACTTTGCCTCGTCGATGGCCAACATTTCCTTCTTCTTCCCGAAAGCGGAGAAGGGCAACGCTCTGGCTTTGAATGCCGGCCTTGGCAACCTCGGCGTCAGCGTCGTGCAGTTCGTGGTGCCGTTGGCAATCACAGCCGGTGTTTTCGGCTGGTTTGGCGGAGACCCGCAAACCGCGACGATCGACGGCGTAACCACGACGCTATGGCTTCAAAACGCCGGATTTGTTTTCGTGCCGTTCATTGTCGCGTCGGCCTTCGCCGCTTGGTTCGGCATGAACGACATCGCAACAATGAAAGCGTCGTTCTCCGACCAGGCAATTATTTTCCGTCGCGCGCACAACTGGATCATGTGCTGGCTCTACACCGGGACATTCGGCTCGTTCATCGGCTTTTCGGCCGCCTTCCCGCTTCTCTCGAAAATCCTTTTCCCGGACGTAAACGCCTTGAAATATGCCTTCCTCGGTCCGCTGGTGGGCGCACTTGCCCGCGCCATGTCCGGCAAAGCCTGCGACAGGATCGGCGGCGGGCGGATTACGTTCTGGGTTTTCGTCGCGATGAGCTTTGGGGTTATCAGCGTCCTTTACGCCATCGGCATGAAGGGAGATCCGATGGGATTCACGATGTTCTTCGTAAGCTTCCTCTTTTTGTTCGCCGCCGCCGGCGTCGGCAACGCCTCCACGTTCCAGATGATTCCGGCAATCATGCGCAAAGAAGTCGCGAGGCTTGAGCCCGGCTTGTCGCCCGCCGACCGCGTGAAGCAATCCGACAAGGAAGCGGCGGCCATCATCGGCTTCACGTCGGCGATCGCGGCTTACGGCGCCTTCTTCATCCCAAAGAGCTTCGGCACCTCGATCGCTGCCACAGGCGGCCCGCAACTCGCATTTTACGGCTTCCTCGCCTTCTACCTGAGCTGCATCGCCATCACCTGGTGGTTCTACACGCGGCGCGGCGGGCTTCTCTACGACATCGAGCATGGAGTTACCAACCGCCCGGCCGCCGCTACTGCGTGATCACAAAGGTCACTTTCCAATTGCATCGACAGGATGAGAAACAATGAGTCACTTCCTCGACCGTCTCACCTTCTTCAACAAGCCGTCAGAAACATTCTCAGACGGCCACGGCATCACCACATCGGAAGATCGCCGCTGGGAAGACGGCTATCGCAAACGCTGGCAGCACGACAAGATCGTGCGCTCCACGCATGGCGCCAATTGCACCGGATCGTGTTCGTGGAAGATCTACGTCAAAGGCGGAATTGTCACGTGGGAGACGCAGCAAACAGATTACCCGCGCACCCGTCCGGATCTTCCAAATCATGAACCGCGCGGCTGCGCACGCGGCGCGTCTTACAGCTGGTACCTCTATTCGGGCAACCGGGTGAAGTACCCGCTTGTGCGCTCGCGGCTCGTGAAGTTGTGGCGCGAAGCGCGAAAAACCATGTCGCCGGTTGCGGCATGGAAATCGATTGTGGAAAATCCGGAGAAGCGCGCGAGTTACACAAAAATGCGCGGCCACGGCGGATTCGTCCGCGCCTCGTGGGACGAAGTAACGGAAATCATCGCGACGGCGAATGCCTACACCGCCAAGACCTATGGTCCAGACCGTGTCTTCGGATTTTCGCCGATCCCGGCAATGTCGATGGTCTCCTACGCGGCAGGCTCGCGCTATCTTTCGCTGATCGGCGGCGTTTCGATGTCGTTCTACGATTGGTATTGCGATCTGCCGCCGTCGAGTCCGCAGACCTGGGGCGAGCAGACAGACGTGCCGGAAAGCGCCGACTGGTACAACGCCGGGTTCATTATTCTGTGGGGTTCGAACGTTCCCCAAACGCGCACGCCGGATGCGCATTTCTATACCGAGGCGCGCTATCGGGGCGCCAAAAGCGCGGTCATCTGCCCGGATTATTCGGAAGCGTCCAAGTTCGGCGACATCTGGCTGTCGGTGAAGCAGGGAACGGATTCGGCGCTCGCGATGGCCATGGGCCACGTCATCCTCAAGGAATACCACGTCAACCGGCAAGTACCTTATTTCCGCGACTATGTTCGCCAGTACTCTGACATGCCGATGCTGGTTCAGCTTGAGAAGCAGGGCGATAATCTGGTCCCGGGCCGCTTTATCCGCGCATCCGACTTCGACGGCAGCCTGAACGAAGCCAATAATCCCGAATGGAAGACCGTCGCCTATGATGAGACCTCAGGGCAGATTGTCGTCCCTGGCGGCACAATCGGTTTTCGCTGGGGCGAAAGCGGCAAATGGAACCTCGAAGAGAAGGACGCCTCGGGAAAGCCAACCAAGCTTCGCTTGTCTCTGGCTGAGATCAAGGACGACTTTGCAGATGTCGCCTTCCCCTATTTCGGCAATCTGGAGCGCGAACACTTCGCTTCAACAAAGCACGACAGCATATTAAAGCGGCGCGTGCCGGTAAAGAAATTGAAACTGGCCGATGGCGAGAAGCTCGTTGCGTCGGTGCACGATCTCTTCCTCGCCAACTACGGCGTCGATCGCGGATTTGGCGGCGAAAACGTTGCGAAGTCGCTTGATGACGATGTCCCCTATACCCCGGCCTGGGCAGAGAAAATCACCGGCGTTTCAAGAGACAAGATCATCCAGGTTGCGCGCGAGTTCGCAACCAACGCCGAAAAAACCAAAGGACGCTCGATGATCATCATCGGCGCCGCCATGAACCACTGGTATCACGCCGACATGAACTATCGCGGCGTCATCAACATGCTGGTGATGTGCGGATGCGTCGGCCAATCGGGCGGAGGCTGGGCCCACTACGTCGGGCAGGAAAAGCTGAGACCCCAGGCCGGCTGGGCACCGCTCGCCTTCGCGCTCGATTGGGGCCGCCCGCCGCGGCAGCAGAACTCAACGTCGGCGTTTTACGCCCATACCGATCAGTGGCGTTATGAGACCATGCAGGTGAGAGATCTGCTCTCGCCGACAGCGCCCGCCGGGCCCTGGGATGGTGCCATTATCGATTACAACATCCGCGCCGAGCGCATGGGTTGGTTGCCGTCTGCGCCGCAATTGGAGACCAATCCCCTGCAAGTCGCGAAAGATGCGGCCGCTGCCGGCATGGAGGCCAAGGATTACGTCGCGAAGTCGCTCAAGAACGGCACGCTCAAGATGTCGTGCGAGGATCCGGACAATCCGAAGAACTGGCCGCGCAATCTGTTTGTTTGGCGATCCAATCTTCTCGGCTCCTCCGGAAAGGGCCACGAGTATTTTCTGAAGCATCTACTCGGCACAACTCATGGCGTTCTCGGCAAAGATCTCGGAATAGAGGGCAAGGCGCGCGCCAAGGAAGCCGTCTGGCACGAACACGCACCCGAAGGAAAACTCGATCTTCTGGTCACGCTCGACTTCCGCATGTCGACCACCTGCGTTTATTCAGACATCGTTCTGCCGACCGCGACTTGGTACGAGAAAAACGATCTCAACACCTCCGACATGCACCCCTTCATCCACCCCCTGACTGGTGCGGTCGACCCGGCCTGGGAAGCACGCTCCGACTGGGAAATCTACAAAGGGATTGCCAAGGCGTTCTCGAAGGTCGCACCGGAAATTCTCGGGTTAGAGAAGGACGTCGTCCTCAATCCGATCAAGCACGACACGGCTAACGAAATCGCCCAGCCGTTCGATCCGAAGGATTGGAAGAAAGGCGAATGCGAGCCCATTCCCGGCAAGACCATGCCGGTCGTGGCTGTGGTCGAACGGGACTACCCGCACGTCTACGAGCGCTTCACCGCACTCGGACCGCTGATGACGAGCATCGGCAACGGCATCAAGGGAATTACGTGGAAGACCGAGCACGAGGTCGAACATCTGAAGGCCCTGAACGGCACACATGCCGAAGGCGCCAACAAGGGTCTGGCGAAGATCGTCACCGACATCGACGCCACGGAGGTCATCCTCATGATGGCACCGGAAACCAACGGCGAAGTGGCGGTCAAGGCATGGGAAGCCCTTGGTAAAGCGACGGGCCGCGCGCATCAGCATCTCGCCTTGCCCAAAGAAGACGAGAAAATCCGTTTCCGCGACGTAGTTGCTCAACCGCGCAAGATCATCTCGGCGCCAACGTGGTCTGGCCTTGAGAGCGAGAAGGTCTGTTACAACGCCGGTTATACCAACGTGCACGAGTTGATCCCCTGGCGCACGCTCACCGGCCGCCAGCAGCTTTATCAGGATCATCTGTGGATGCGCGCCTTCGGGGCATCGCTGTGTCTCTACCGGCCGCCGGTCGATCTCAAATCGACCGGACCGGTCCTCGGATTAAAGCCCAACGGCGAGAAGCAGATCATTTTGAATTTCATCACGCCGCATCAGAAATGGGGCATCCATTCCACCTATACCGACAACCTTCTAATGCTCACGTTGTCGCGCGGCGGGCCGATTGTTTGGCTCAGCGAAACGGATGCAGCGAAGGCGGGGATCGTCGATAACGATTGGGTCGAAGCCTTCAACAGCAACGGCGCCTTGGTCGCCCGGGCGGTCGTCTCGCAACGCATGAAGGAGGGGACACTGTTCATGTATCATGCGCAAGAAAAGATCGTGAATGTTCCTGGCTCGGAAATTACGGGAAATCGCGGCGGCATTCATAACTCGGTGACCCGTGCGGTGCTCAACCCGACGCACATGATCGGCGGATACGTCCAGCTTGCCTACGACTTCAACTATTACGGCACGATCGGCACCAATCGCGACGAGTTCGTCATCGTCCGCAAGGTGAAGACCGTCGATTGGCTGGAACGGCCCTACGCGGAAAAGCACGGCGTCCAACTTCCTGCGGCTGAGTGAGGAGAAATCACAAATGAAAATCCGCGCTCAGATTGCGATGGTCCTGAACCTCGACAAGTGCATCGGTTGCCATACCTGCTCGGTAACCTGCAAAAACGTTTGGACCAGCCGCGAAGGCATGGAGTACGCCTGGTTCAACAACGTCGAAACCAAGCCCGGGATCGGTTATCCGAAAGAGTGGGAAAACCAGGACCGCTGGAACGGCGGCTGGAAGCGCAAAAGCAATGGCCAAATCGAACCCAGGATCGGCGGAAAATGGCGCATTCTCGCGAACATTTTCGCCAATCCGGACATGCCGGAGATCGACGACTACTATGAGCCCTTCACGTTCGACTATGAGCACCTGCAAAAGGCCCCCGAACTCGAAGCGTTCCCGACCGCGCGCCCGCGCTCGCTTGTCAGTGGCAAGCGTTTGGAGAAGATCGAATGGGGACCGAACTGGGAAGAAATTCTCGGCGGAGAGTTTGCCAAGCGTTCCGTCGATAGCAACTTCGAGGGTGTGCAAAAAGAAATCTACGGCCAGTTCGAAAACACCTTCATGATGTATCTGCCGCGCCTGTGCGAGCATTGCCTCAATCCGGCGTGCGCGGCCGCGTGTCCTTCGGGCGCTATCTACAAACGCGAAGAGGACGGGATCGTCCTCATCGATCAAGACAAATGCCGCGGCTGGCGCATGTGCGTCTCGGCCTGCCCCTACAAGAAGATCTACTTCAATTGGTCGAGCGGCAAATCTGAAAAGTGTATCTTCTGTTATCCACGCATCGAGGTGGGACAGCCTACCGTTTGCTCGGAAACTTGCGTTGGCCGCATCCGCTATCTGGGCGTGATGTTATATGACGCAAACCGCATCGAGGAAGCGGCAAGCGTTCCTTCCGAGCAGGATCTCTACGAAGCGCAAACCAAGATCTTCCTCAATCCGGATGACCCTTCGGTCATCGCCCAGGCGCGCCGCGACGGTGTGCCGGATGCTTGGCTGGAAGCCGCACGCCATTCCCCGATCTACAAGATGGCCATGGAGTGGAAGGTTGCGTTCCCGCTCCATCCAGAATACCGGACACTACCGATGGTCTGGTACGTGCCGCCGCTGTCTCCCATCACAGCTGCATCCGAAGCCGGCAAGATGGGCAGCAACGGCCAGATGCCGGATGTGCGTTCTTTGCGCATCCCGCTCAAGTATCTCGCAAACCTTCTGACCGCCGGAGACGAAGAGCCGATCGCCAAGGGACTCGAGCGCATGCTGGCCATGCGCGCCTACATGCGATCGAAGACCGTCGACGGCGTCATCGACGAGGGCATCGCCAAGCGCGTGGGTCTGACAAGTCAGCAGATCGAGCAGATGTATCACATCATGGCCATCGCCAACTACGAGGACCGCTTCGTCATTCCGACGACCCATCGCGAAGCAACCGAAGATGCCTATGAGCTGCGCGGGCAATGCGGCTTCACTTTTGGCGATGGATGTATGCCGAGCGACACCAAGGTCAATTTATTTGGCGGCGTGAAACTCAAGAACGACAAGCCAACGGTGGGAGCCAACTCATGAAGACGCTCAAAGTCCTTTCTGCCTTGCTGAGTTACCCCACTGATGAACTTGTGGCGGCCGGCGCCGAGCTCCACGACGTCATCGACCGCGAGGCGGTTCTTGGGCCAGACGAACGCGCCGGCCTCCACGACTTAATCGACAGCATCGAGCAAGGAGACCTCTTTGATTTGCAGGAACGCTACATCCTGTTGTTCGACCGGACCCGCGCGCTGTCCCTGCACTTGTTCGAACACGTTCACGGCGAAAGCCGCGACCGGGGCCAGGCCATGGTCGACCTCATCAAAGTCTACGAAGACGGCGGCTATACGCCGACCACGAAGGAGTTGCCGGACTTCCTTCCGCTTTTCCTGGAGTATGCCGCAACACGCAAGCCCGGCTGAGGCAATAGAACTTGCCGGACAACCAGCGCATGTCTTTTCGGCGCTGCAGGAGCGTCTGCGAAAGCGCAATTCACCATATAGCGCGGTTTTCGCCAGCCTCGGCGCGCTCGGCAATGTTCAGCCCGATGCCGGGATGATTGCGCGGCTTCTTGCCGAGCCGGATCCCGAGCCCGACGACCTTGAGGCTTTGGATGCGGCTTGGGCTGAGGAAGAAGTTTTGTTCGGGCCTGGGGCCGCAAGTGCTGCCTGCGGCAAGGACGATCTGTCAGCGAAGCTTCGTCAAGCTGGCCGGCCTGCGCCCGGACTTCAGACAGCACCGCGCGCCAGCCCGAGGACCACATTTACTTACGCCGGAAAACCCACGTCACCGGGAGTTTGATCCATGCGCGACACTATCTTCCACATTCTCTTCGTTTGGTTTCCCTATGTCTGTTTGACCGTCTTCCTGCTCGGCAGCCTCATCCGCTTTGACAGGGAGCAATATTCTTGGAAGGCAAGTTCCAGCCAGATGTTGCGCAAGCGGCAACTGACCTGGGGCTCTAACCTGTTCCATTTCGGCATATTGTTTTTGCTGTTTGGACACTTGGTAGGATTGCTAACGCCGGCCTCGATCTACACTCTGTTCGTTACCGTTGAGCAAAAGCAATTTCTAGCCATCGTCGCGGGTGGCATTGCCGGCAGTCTCTGCTTCATCGGCTTGACCATGTTGCTCCATCGGCGCCTGTTCGACGAGCGGATCAGGGCCACAAGCACCACGATGGATATCGCCATTTTGATCCTACTCTGGATTCAGCTGACGCTCGGCCTCATCACAATCCCGTTCTCACTCGGACATCCGGACGGATCGGTGATGCTGACGTTGGCACATTGGGCACAAGGAATCCTGACACTTCAGCCTGTCGATGCCAGCCAACTGCAAGCATTGGCATGGCCATATCTCATGCACTTGGTGCTCGGCATGACGATTTTTCTGATCTTCCCATTCTCACGCCTCGTTCATATCTGGTCGGCACCGGTCTGGTATCTCGGCCGCCGAGGCTACCAGGTGGTGCGCACGCGCCGGGACTTGACCCGGAGCGGTGCCGCCCGCTCCGCTCAGCAGCCCGCGGAGTAACCAGCCATGGATCTGACCACAGCCTGCGGTATCAAGCCGGTAAGTCCGGCCAAGCCTAAGAAGGTCTCCGTCAATGACGTCGAGATATCTAGCGCCGCGATTGCCAAGGAAACGCAAAACCATCCGGCCGCCACGCCGGTGGCTGCGTGGCAAGCAGCAGCCCGCGCTCTGGCCATCCGCGAGATGCTGCTGCAGGAGGCGAGGTCTCTCCAGCTATTCCCCGAACCCATCACCGATAACGAGGGACGGCGCGAGGTTTATGACGAAGCGCTCGTGCGCACACTTATTGAGCACCAGATCAAGACCCCGGAGCCAGATGAGAAGACGTGCCTGTGCTACTACTCGCAGAATCCGCGCCGGTTCCGCTCGTCCGATCTCGCCGAAGTCTCCCATATCCTGCTTGCCGCGCCTCCCGGAGATAACGCCGCCCGCTTCGCCGCAAAGAGTGCGGCCGAGTCGCTGATCGCCGAACTGACAATTGCACCTGAGCGCTTCGCAGACCTTGCAAAGCTCAACTCAGCCTGCCCGTCTCGAGACGTGGGCGGCAATCTCGGCCAGATCGGTCCCGGCCAGACCGTGCCAGAATTCGAGCGCGCACTGATGAGCATACCGGAAGGTACAATTTGCAGTGTGCCGGTCGAGAGCCGCTATGGCCTTCATGTTGTGCGGGTCAATCGCCGCGAGACCGGACTTCAGTTGCCCTTCTCATTCGTCCACGAGCGCATAGCGGAATACTTGGCCGAACGCGTTCGCCGCACGGCAATCCGGCACTACATTTTGGTACTGGCCGGCCGGTCGAACATCACTGGTATAGAACTTGCCGGCTCAAACACACCCCTCGTTCAGTGAGCGCGCACATGCTACTCGGTGCAATGTTAAACGGCCTCAAAAACGAGATGATCGCCCTAGAGGCCTTGCTGTCATTCGGCGACATCGTCTTATTGGCAGAAGTCGAAGCCGCGCGACAGCGGCATGAGGAAAGCACGAGTGAATATGTCTACGGCGCGGCTCAACGATTTGCTCAACTCGCTTCGGACGAAGATTGGCTGCAATTGACGACTGCGCTAGAGAAATCTGGCCAACCGGCAGAAACCGCCGTCGATATCATGGTGCGCTGGTCGATCGCCCGTGACGCGCCACTCACTCCTGAAAACGGGGCTCATATCGGTTGCACATGTAGAGGCGCCAATGGTGGTTGTCATGGACAGACGTAAGCCTTTGCCGGTTTTGGGGCATGGCCCACCAAATCGCTCTGCTCGGACGCGCGAGCGAGCTGAGCACACAGGGCATCCGCGAATTCTAGGCCGATTACCGCGCGCCGACTCAAAAATCACCGCGTTGCCTGCTGATGACGCAACTGCAATAGACGTTGGCAATCGGTCCGATACTGAACTGCAACACATCCGCCTGATGTGAACGTGTCTGACATGCATCCATGGACTGGGCTAACTGATCATACTCTCTGGTGCGGGCGGCTGCTAACTTTCGAGCCGCGAGATAAGTTGATTCGCCGACCCTGGCTCGCGACGGAAATGATCGGTCCGGAGTTGAGGCCGGTGGGACTGTTAGACCAATATGGGAGACTTCAGGATGGCGGTTCAACATAGTTTCCGGTTGGCGGGCTATATTGCTGCCGCCGTCAACGGGATGATGCTTGCCACCGCGCCGGTCGCCATCTCAGCCGACCTCGGCGGAGATTGTTGCGCCGATCTCGAGGAGCGCATTGCCGAACTCGAAGCGACGGCGGCACGCAAGGGCAATCGCAAAGTCTCGCTCACCATATCCGGCTATGTCGCACAAGAGGTGACGTGGTGGGATGACGGCGGCGAAAGCAACGTTTACCTGCACGGTCTCGGCCCAACTCAAGCCTCTCACTTTAAACTCAATGGTCAGGCGCAGATTTCGCCCGGCTGGACGGCCGGTTATATGCTGCGCATCCAGAATCTCGACGACAATCCTTTCGGCCGCGATGCGGCAGGCAATGCCATCAATCAAAACTCTGATAATTTCAGCCAGGGCCTGAACACGCAGATGTCCTACTGGTACATCCAGAGCAAGGAGTTCGGCAAACTCAGCGTCGGCAAACAGGCGCACGCTGCAAAGAGCGCCGCGATGTTCACCGACCAGTCGGGCACGCAAATTTTCGACAACTACACTTTCCTTGCCGGCTTCCCGCAGTTCTTACTGCGCGACAGCACGACGGGGGCGTTGTCGAACGTGACGTGGGGCAACCTCTCATTCTGTTACGCCCAGGCCCTTCCGCTCGGCGGCGACTGCAACGGCATCGTGATGAATGGTGTACGATACGACACACCGGCATTCGCCGGATTCACAGCTTCGGCCAGTTGGGGCGAGGACGATTTCTGGGAAATCGCGCTCCGCTACAGCGGAGAAATTAGCGGCTTCAAGGTTCTGGCTGGCGCCGGTTACTCGGAATTCTCGGATGAGGGCGCAACGGGGCCGTCTGTCTCTCCAATCAAGAATTCCGATGTTTTCCAGGTTGGCGGCTATATCCAACACTTGGCGACCGGGCTCTTTCTGCATGCCGCTTATGGGACGGAAGAAAATAACGATACGGTGTTGAATAACGGCAGAACCGCGGTAGATGGCAATCATTGGTATGTTAAGGGCGGCATCCGGCAGAAATGGACTGCGCTTGGTGCCACCATCGTCTACGGCGATTATGCCGAATACGACGATCAGCTTGGCCCCGCAGCCCTTGCAGCGGGCGCAACGTCAAGCATGCTCCGGCGCTACGGCGGCGGCATCGCACAGGAACTCGACGCGGCGGCTATGACCATCTACCTCAAGTACCACCATATGACGGCGGATGTTACAAGCGCGCCGGCCCTCGGCAATCTCGAAGACGCTGATTTTGTCAGTGTCGGCGGGATCATCAATTTTTGAGGAGGGAGATTCTTTATTTCGTGAACATTGCTTGGTTCTGATCGGCTGAGTGCGCAGTTCTTGGGCGTGTTTCTCTAAAGCCCGATCGAGTTCGACCAATGACGCCGCAAGGTGCCCGCGGAGATTTTCCAAGTTCAACACGGTCACTGCCTCTCGGCGGCCAGCTAAGCAGAGAACAGCGCTGAGTGTTGCATCGGAATGGCGAATGACATCGATGAGATGTTGCCCTTGCGGTCCGCTTGCTCAATGCCTGGGGTGCGCACGGCAACAGCTTGGAAGGCCGCGGGACCTCGCTTCTCCTGATGCGCCGGTACAATTTGAGCAACCACTGGACGGCTTCTAACGCGTCCGACCTCGGCCGTGTTGAGTTTGGAATGTGACGTGCTTAATCACTCGCATGACCCAAAGGGACACAACCAAGTCGAAAGGCAGAAGCAGCGCGACGCGAAACAAGCGAAGCGCGGCCAAAGCTCCGACGGATACAAGTTTTGCCGGTTGCGAGAAGGCACAGCCCCGGAAAACATTGTCGCACGACGGCGAGCAGTTTTTGACCGATTGGGCCATAGGAGGGACCGGGTCTCTTATGGCGCGGGTTCGACGTGAGCATCAAGCCGTCGAGCCATCGATCAATCCAGTGACGCGGCAAGAACTTGCCCAGCTTGTCGGCCATTTTTGGGATCGACCTCTGCCGATTGAGCTTAGCGCGGTGCTGCTGAATGAACTTTGTGGTCGACGCAAGCGGAAGACTGGTCCGAAATCCGCGGCCACGACATTCGAGCAAATTCAGGACCTGCTCCTACTGCCGATCTACGAGACAGGGATTGAGAGAGGCGACAAGCTTCGCGAATGGTTACTGAAGCGCGGCAAGACGCAAAAGCGTAACGCTAGAAAATACGACAGCCCCACTTCTCAGCGTGTCGCTTGCCACCACGTCAAGAAGTGGTTGCCGAAGTTCGGGGACATGGAAGATGGGCCGCTTGCGAATTATACGACAAAACGTCGAAATCGCGAAAGAGCGGTTCAAGACCGACCTGCAGTAGCCCGTCTCAGAGCGCTCATCGAATTGCTCGAGAAAACCGGATGAATGCGAAGTATCGGCAAGGAGGGCAATTGAAGGGTCGATCCTAAACCTTGGGAGCGTCGACCCATGCCGAAAGTTTTGACCATCGAGTGCATGGCGCCTAGCAGCCTCAAGCCCTACACGGGTAATGCACGAACACACAGCCCAAAACAGATCGCCGAGATCGCCTCCAGCATCAAGGCGTTCGGTTTCAACAACCCGGTCTTGATTGACAAGGACAACGGCATCGTCGCCGGCCACGGTCGCGCCGAAGCGGCGAAACAGCTCGGCCATGCAACTGTGCCGACAATCCGGCTTGAGCATCTCTCGGAAGCGCAGAAGCGCGCTTACATTCTTGCCGACAACAAACTTGCCGAGAAGGCCGGCTGGGATCGCGAGATCCTCGCCATCGCGTTGCAGAACTTAATGGAGTTCGAACTCGATTTCGACATCTCGGCGACCCGCTTCGAAATGCCCGAGATCGACGTGCTGTTCGCCGGCATCGAAGACATGCCGCAGAAAGCCGATCCAGCCGATGCGGTGCCTGACGTCACCGGCCCGGCCGTCACGCGCCTCGGCGACATCTGGCAGATCGGACCGCACCGGCTGACTTGTGGTGACTCCACGAAGCCCGAGACTTATGCGCAGCTTTTCGATGGCGAGACCGCGCAGATGGTCTTTACCGACCCGCCCTACAGCGTGCGCATCGACGGGCACGTCAGCGGCCTCGGCAAGGTCAAGCATCGCGAGTTCGCGATGGCCTCAGGCGGAATGACCGAAGCCGAGCTCGCGGGTTTTTTAAAGTCGTCTTCGCGAACTTGGTCGAGGCCTCGGTCGATGGCTCAATTCATTTCGTTGCGATGGACTGGCGCCACCTCGCCGAGGTCATGACGGCCGCCGGCGGTACCTACGCCGCGTTCAAAAACCACTGCGTCTGGTCGAAGACAAACGGCGGGATGGGCTCGCTTTACCGGTCCCAGCACGAGTTATTCTTTGTCTTCAAGGCGGGGACCGCGCCACACATCAACAACGTCGAGCTCGGCAAGCACGGCCGCTACCGCACGAACGTCTGGCAGTACGCCGGCGCCAACGCGTTCAGCGCGACGCGCGACGCGCGACGATGATCTCGCCGCGCATCCGACCGTCAAGCCGGTCGCGCTCGTGATCGACGCGATCCTCGATTGCTCGAGGCGCAAGGGCGTTGTGCTCGACGCTTTCGCGGGCTCTGGGACAACCCTGGTCGCGGCGCACAAGACCGGACGGCGCGGCTACGGCATCGAACTCGACCCGCACTATTGCGACGTCATTCTCCGCCGCATGGCCGGTATCGCCAAGCTTGACGCCGTCCTCGTCGCGACAGGCCAGAAGCTTGAGGCCGTTGCCGCCGAGCGCGGCGGAATGAGCAAGGAAGAAATAGGTACTAAACAGATCAATGACGGCGCAGCGAACAGCGTTGATGGCCGGCGTGCGGCGAACAACAAGCCGAAAGTCAAAACGGACTATCAAATCGATATTCGCGCGGCGCTCGAAGACCCCGTCCGCGTCAAGCGCGACGGCGGCATCACATCCGTCGATCCGTATGAAGCGATGCTGCGCCAGAACGTGCGCAAATCACTGGTCGACAAATGCGTCACCTCGATGAAGCGGGTGCTCGGCGAAGCCGAGAAGCACAAGATCATCAAGGAGCCGCCTGAGGCAGCGACGGGCGGCATCTTTATTGTACCGAAAGAGCTGCCCGAAGAACTCCAGCGAAAGATCTTCGATGACCCGGATTATGGATCCGGACAGCAAACGTCGATGTGGCCGATCTTTGAGTATGTACTTTCGGTCGTCAGATTATAACGATTTTTGGAGTGCTTCAGTGGACGAAAAAAACGAAATAATGGCGAGGCGGTTGGCTATGTCCGGCCGCCGAAGACGGCCGGACACCGGTCCATTGCGGGCCGGGTGCTCGGCGAGATGCAGCGCCTTTCAGGGCAGCCGAAGGGCACTCGCGTCCGCTACACGACGCTTGAGGTGATAGTCATGAAGCTCAAGCAGCTCGCCGCGACAGGTCACGCCGCCGCGACGCCACTTTACATGCGCTGCGTCGCGCGACATGGCAACCAGACGACCGATGATCAACCCGTCGGCTATATCGTCATACCAGAAAGGTTGACGAGAGAAGAGTGGGAAGCGCGTTAGATGCCGAAAGATGAGCCGCCGGGCGATGGGAACGATATCGACTGAGCGAAGTCGATGCTCGCAGCCACATCGCTTCACTTGCCGGCGACCTCGTCACAGCAAGACCGGTCTCGTCCCGATTTGACGATCGGCACGACTTTACCCCACGCGATCCATCAGTCGTTCGAATTAGCCAGTCAGCGGAGTGGTCAGGACTGGACAAGCGATAATTCCGTTTATGCGAATCCAATGTTGATAAGAGCTGATGTTCGCTTCTCGGGAGCGGTTGGGCCGTTCACCTGAAACAAAGTAGATCGGCCTTGTCCGGGAACAGACATGGTCAAACGGCATCGCATCGATGCGCACTATGAAGCAGCTCATACCGGCGGAGAGACGTTCTGTTGACGGGGGAAACGCTGGCCGCTACGGCATGCCTAAGCAGACTGGCCTCGCACGCACTGGCTCAACCAGGCGGCTCCAAGCCGTCGATCAAAGGAACGCGCCGGAAGCTTGGTGGTATGCTCGAAGTGTCGGCACTGAGGCTGGGGTACATGGAGATAAGTGGCATTTACCGCCGGCCTCGCGACAAGACTTCAAACGCCACGTGCGCGTTGATTCTGCTCATCCGCGCGGCGGTCGATCACGGTGTCACATTCTTCGACACGGCGAAACTTTGCGGAACTTTAACGAACAAGGAGCTGCTCGACAGTCATCCCGACCAGAAAACTTCGACAAGTCCCGCCGTTGATAACGCCTAGATGCCGCCTCGCGTTATAGTGCGAATGGTGCATTATCCAGCCATGACAATGTTGAAATAGGTCGGTGCGCTGCCCGTGCGCAAAGCCGACAACGGTCAGGTCGAAATACTTCTCGTCACTTCGCGCGACACCGGCCGCTGGGGGATCACGTGCCAATGGTTCGCGTGCCCGCGTGAAGTGAACATCGTAGCGCGCTCGGCTGCCACGCTCGACTTTTTCACCGTCTTTGGCCGCTGGATCCTAGCGAATGATCGAGGAAGAAGCGCAGCATTTCCCGAGACGCGTCTGGACCGCCATTATCGGCAAAACTTCCTTTGGTGCTGCCGCCGGACCAAGCGTGGCCGGCGTCGTGGATCACCCACTCCTCGCTCACGCCTTTGCCCCCAGCATCGCGGTGAACAGTGCGGGTGAAAGACCTCCCGTTGGCCTCGCCGTTTTCCGTGAGCGATTGCAGATTGGCGGACCTATTGGCTCGGGCGATGACGTCGACGCCGTTTCGGGGATGCACGGTCCGATCGCGATTCCCGTGAAAGGCGATCGTTGGCACAAATGTGAGGTCGGGATTTGAATGATCATGACTTCGAACTGATCTGTGACCACCCATCGCCATGAAAGCCGACTGCATATCGCGCGCCGCTCCGCAGGCCAGTCCCGAATGTACGCCCACAGCGGCGTAGATATCAGGGTAGGTTTCACCAAGCACGGCTGACGCTGCGCCTCCTGCCGACAGGCCGGCGACATAGACGCGGAGGGGATCGATTGAGTACCTTTTCAACAACTCCAGCGTGAGTCCGGCGATGATCGACGGTTCTCCCCGACCACGCTGTTGTTCGGAGCTGTTAAACCAGTTCCAGCACTTGGACGCATTCGCTGCGGTCGTTTGTTCAGGATAAACGATAAAGCATCCGTGTTCCTCGGCACAGACATTCATACGCGTGCCAGCGGCAAAATCGTCCGGCGACTGCGTGCATCCGTGCAGCATAACAATGAGCGGACGCGGTCCGTCGCGGCGCGCTTTTGGCACGTAAAGTCTATAGCGTCGGGCGCCAGCGCTATTCGCAAACGAGCCGGCAATGAACTCACCTGGCGCGTCGGACTGCACGACTTTGGAGTCTCGTGCTCTTACGCGGTTGAAGACGGGTTTTGTCAAGGACCGCTTGTGCTCGAACTGGCGCGACCCGCTGTCGACATTCGCCGAGGACGACCTTGGCCCGGCCAAGCCGTCACGGTCCGACGATGCAAGTTCTTTGGCAGTGCCTTCGATATCACTTGCTTGCGTCGATGGATGACGACGCGCTGCCGATGCATCAGATCGAACATCGCGCCCGCTTAGGATGGATCTGATCAACGCCGTCGCTTCAGCGAGTTTACCGGCTTGCGTCAGCCGCGTTGCAGTCGCCATGCCGCGCGTAAATATCTCATTCATGTCGATCCCATCCTTCGGTTTTCGGCGGCCACGCTACAGAGCAAGGCAATTCGGCTTTGAGGCGGTAGTCTTCAGCCGCTGCGATCCGCCAATGCGGCTTTGACTTCGGGACTTGCGTGCAAGGCGCCGAGGACGGTCACGGAGGCAATCGTTGCGCGCGCCAATTCGGCGCTGACGTCAGCGGCGATCGTGACCAAACCCAAGACGTTGAGGTGGAGCTTTTCGTGCGCGTCTCGGGCGCGCTCAAGGTCGGCTCGGCTGTAGTAGCGCAAGCCCAGATCGAGAGTTTTTCGGATCACGGTGGTTTTGACGACCTCGGCGTGGCGCTCGATTTGATTTCGGACCGCCGTGCGAATGAAGTCTGTTCTGGTGGTGTAGAAGCCCTCTTGCACCATCAGATCGATGTGACCGAGATCGACAAAGCCCAGATTGACCGTGATTTTTTCGGTGTCGGCCATTTTCTGCCTCAACTCGAATACATTCCGCTCGACCATTTCGACATCCTTCCGACATCCACAAGGATGGTATGGGGATGTTACTGCGAATGCACAAGGGCTGTTGACGACAATAAAAAGGAACACATAGTGAACTCAAAGCAATTCGGGGAATATGCGATGGTTTCAAGTTCGGGGGTGCGATTGAGACTAGTACCCATAGAATACCTTTCGTGCAGGGATGCTGTAATCGATGCGGAATGGACAGCCTGCGGTCGCGATCAACATATGGATCCTCGATTCCTCGACGCCGCGTAAGTACCTGCCTGTGGTGTTTCGATCTGCTTTCGGTTGACAACAAGTCAACACGCCCTTTGCCGTTGATTATGCGGAAGCCGGAGCTTGGCGAGCTTGTTGCGGAACTGAACGATTAGCAAATCCATTATTTGGCACACTTCGACGCCGGCACTGCCGCATGCTCAGCGCATCCGACAGCGGCGGCTTTACTCCGAGCGATACCGCAGCTTCCGACTTCTCAGTATTTAAATTGGGACAGTTCGAAATCTCACAAGCTGGAAGCCGATAGTGTTGGCTGGTCGCAGAAGAGCCGCGACCACAATCCTGCCCTTTCATTTGGGGTGGATCAATTCGGGGAGCGATCGGAACAATTGCCGCCCGGTCCGACTTAAGCACAGAGCCATGCTCGCTCGCGTTAGCGCACCGCTCCCAGGAGAATCTTTAGCTATGCAAAATAGAAAAACACTCACGGCCGCGACGCTCGCGTGCAGTTTATTATCAACGAGCGCGGTTCTGGCGTTTGAAAGTGCTCATTATCAGTTTGCGCAGGCTGAAGCGCCGGCAGAACTTAATAATCAGAATGCCGGACAGGCTGCCGAGGACGAGAACACAACGACCACTCGCGAGAAAAGTCCTGGGTCCGAAAAGGGCAAGGCAAATCGTAAACGCGGTGACCGCGAAGATAGGCCGGGCGAAAAACCACGCCGACCTTCGGAGAATACGGCTGACGACCGTCCCCAAAAGGCGCCAGAAGCGGTCGATGGTGACGGCTCAAAACCTAATAAGACCGAAAAAAAGAAAGTCGCGCCACCGGCGGGTAACGCAGACGATGATCCCGCAAAGAAGCCAGATGCAGCGGAAAGACCTCAAGGTGTTGATTCAGCGCCAGACCAGCGTGAAAAGGCCACAGAAGAAAAAGCGCCAGTCGATGGTCCCGTTGCTAAGCCGAAGCAAGAGCGTGATGCTGATCCCGCCGCGGAACCAGTGGGCGAGCAAAAAGAAAAATCGAAGCCACCGGAACCCGTTATTCAACCGAAAGCCGCACCCGCAGCACCGCAAGAACAACCAGCAACCGAAAAAAAGTCGGCGCCTGATGCCGTTGAGCCAGATCCGAAGGCCACTGCGCCTTTGCCGAGCGGAACGGAAGAAACAACAACGGAGCCCGCCGCTGAACGCAAACGCGATAAGCAGAGGCCGGCGGCAACTGATGTTAAAGATCTGAAGCAAGTTAACGAGAACCGCAAGCAGCGCTCGGAAGACGACGGCAAACGTATCGTCATCGAGGAGCCAGATAAACGCGCGATTATCAAAGAGGATGGACGCGTCATCATTCGCAATGATGAGACCGAGCGATTTCGCCGACTGTCGCGAGACACTCGCGTTGAGCGGCGCGACGGTTTGAATATTTCGGTGACCGTTCGTCCTGGTGGTATCCAGATTTTTACTGATCTCGATGATCAAGGTCGACCGCTGCGCCGCTACAGGAGGGGTCGCGATGGCCGGGATGTGATCCTTTTTGACAATCGGGATTACTACAAGCGCCATCGGGGTGGTGGATCCTTCATCGATGCTATCATCGATCTGCCGCCGCCGCGTTTGAACATTTCACGGCAGCAATACATCGTTGATTACGATGCCGCGTCTGACGATGATCTCTTCGACGCTCTGTCTGCGCCACCTGTTGAAGAACTGAACCGGACTTACGCCCTTGAGGAAGTGCGTCGCTCGCCAATGCTCCGCGATCGTATGCGCCGTGTAGACCTTGATACGATCAAATTTGAGTTTGGAATATGGGACGTATCTGCAGATCAGTATCCAGCCCTTAAACGAGCGGCACGCGCGATCAATAGGGTCATAGAGAAAAATCCGGACGAAGTGTTCTTAATCGAAGGCCATACCGACGCTGTAGGCTCTGATGAGGACAACCTGAGCCTTTCAGATAGACGCGCTGAATCGGTGGCGGTCCTTTTGACTGAGGAGTTCGACGTGCCACCGGAGAATTTGACCACACAGGGATATGGCGAACAGTTTTTGAAGGTTCAGACGGACCAGGCCGAACAGCAGAACCGACGTGTCGCCGTGCGACGTATTACGCCTTTGCTCTCGCGAGCAAGCCAGTAACCAAAAAAGGGCGGCATTGAGCCGCCCTTTACGATTTTCAAAGAAACCCAAAAAACAACGAAAAAGTCACGGGCTCTTCCCAATTGCGGAGGTGTTGACGGGGTCAGGTCAAATCGACTGCTATTTTTTCTCAATCGACACGTTTGGAAGCTGGATCTCGATCGTATTCTGCCGACTTTGATACCAGAGATAGCCTAGTACGGCGACGCCTACGATCAGTGCGCCAATTAGAATATTTTTCATTTCAGCCATTTCTTCAATCCTCCGAACCACTTCGCACCATCAGCGTATATTCCGTCCGGGATTTGGAAGTTCTCGTTTCTAGTCAACGAGGTCCGATCTTTCACCAACACGAATCTTAGGGATCATAATGTCGTCTACTTGAGCCAATCAGCAATGTCGCCCCATGCGTAACCGGGCAGGAGTGACTCGTGCGCCTAAGACACTTCCCACCTTCGGGCGAGGTGCAACGGTAATTCCCATACTTTTAAAATGTCGGCCTTAATTTCAATGCGCGCGTTGATTTGCATCAAGCTCCTGCACGGCTTCGGTCGCGCGCCAACTCAGTGCCAGACCGGAACTTCTTATTGGATAGAGCGTTGAACTTATATCGCTGCCAAGTACGGCGTTGCCGTACTTGCGAGGAGCGCAAACTAGAATCGCGAGTTCACCCATGAAAAAAATGCTCATTATACTCGGCTCGTTTGCCGCGTTGGCTTCACCTGCACTGGCTATAACGACTGACGAATGCAAGACCGAATGGACGAAAGCAGACGCTAACAAGGATGGCATGCTGACAGGCGGCGAAGCCGACCACTATCTCGCTGCCATGCGTGTAGCCAACAAGCCGTTGGCAGCGGACGCAAAGCTCGATGACGCACTGTTCATGCAGAATTGCGAAGCTGGATTGTACACCGCCGCAAAAGCAGATGCCGGAGCACCGCTGACTGGCGCCAACAGCTTTACCGAGAACCAGGCTAAAGATCGTACAATCGCTGCGGGATTCTCGGATGTCTCGGCTCTTGTTAAGGACAAAGACGGAATTTGGCGCGGAACAGCAAAAACTGCGGACAAAAGCGTCAAAATCGCGGTCGATTTCAAAGGCAATGTCGTCGCCAATTAACGCAAAAATCTGAGAGGTAATTCCAAATGCAAACATATACAAAAGTATACGACAGTTACGGACAAGCTCAGCACGTCGTGCGCGATCTTGAATCGCTGGGCATTCCGAGCAGCGATATCAGTTTACTTGCAAACAAACATGTGAGCGACCAGTACACTGACGTCGATGATGTATCTGAAGCTGGAACCGGTGCAACTTTAGGAGCTGCCGTGGGGGGTGGTGCAGGTCTTCTCGCCGGTCTAGGGATGCTCGCGATTCCGGGTCTAGGTCCCGTGGTTGCGGCCGGTTGGCTGGCATCGACCGCGCTCGGAGCGGCAGCAGGTGCAGCGACTGGAGGTATCATCGGCAGCATCGTTGATGGCGGCGAGAACGAAAACACCGCGCACGTGTATTCGGAGTCAGTTCGGCGCGGAGGCACCCTTGTGACGGTTAGAGCCGACGGAAGAGCAGCCGAGATCCAAGCGATCCTAGATCGCCATCAACCGATCGATCCAATTGCACGCGATCGAGAATATCGGCAAAACGGCTGGACGGGGTTTGATCCCGATGCGGAACTCTACAACCCCGACAAATCGGAAGTCGAGCGCATCAGACGGAGATATACAGCGTGAGAATGAGGGTTCGGTGCATATTATTTGCGCCGAACCCAACTTTGGCGAGCATGTGGACAACGGCTAGGATCATCAAAGCCGAAGAATTGGCCACGAGCGGATAGATGAGTTTCCTGTCTGCCGACCATCGCTAACTGGCCCGGCAGCAATACTTCCGCCGAAGATCGTCACGCTCTCGTGCCATGCTGGCTGGCTCGTCAATCAAAACACAGTCGAAAGGATCTGGTGGCGACAAATGTGGGCGTCTATAGCTGACAGACGGCTCATACAGTCGCCCGCGCGTTGATCACGGCTACCAAAAACTTCTTCAGTGATCGAAAGATAATTCACCGCGTCAAACTCATGGCTAACGTTTGTGGGGGACATCAGACCTTCTCAGCCAATAGTAAACCATGAGCCTTGGTTTGCCGCCAGTATCGTGCTTGGAGCCTCGGTGCGATGACCCACGAAATAACCGGCGCAAGGACGATACTCAGAATAATTACTATGGGTATAAAGAAATGAGCTTGCGAAGCATACCCTGGGATGGACAAAACGGCTATTGTACCAACACCGAACAGAACCGAACTCACCAACCCGCTCAATAAAACGGCAATTGCAAATCTTGTCGACATAGGCAGTCCGCCTTTTGGCTACCGCATAAAAAGTAGCAGAGCAACGCAACAACGCGACGGACCAGAAATTGTTCCCGAATGCCGGCGATTTAGACCGGAGTTCTTTATCTCATCTGGATCATTGCCCCGATGAATGTTTCGGCGAAAGACACGAGGTAGATCTCCTGGCGCACGCAAGTCCTGCCAAAATGGGCGTAGGCTTCCAAGCGGATTGTGGATGCTACATCGGGCCGAACAAACGATGATATTCCGCCTCCGGTACTCCATAGGAGTCGCCAGCGGCACGCACGAGGCGGTCGCGGTCGAGAATCTCTATATTCCCGCGGGTAGCGTTGATGAGCTGATCGCTTTCAAGCAAATGGATAGCATCCGTCACGCTCGAGCGGCGCACACCCAGCATCATCGAAAGAAAATCGTGTGTAATTGGGAATTCCATTGCGTCTAGGAGGTCTTGACACATCAGCACCCATCGCGCCAACCGCTCTTCAATCACAGAACTACCGTTGACAAGTGCCGACTGGGCCGTTTGTGTCATGAAGACGTGGACGAAACGCAACATCACCGTTTGCAATGTGGGGCTTTGAGCGACGACTTTGAGGAAGTCCGAAGTCTTGAGTTTGAATCCGTTCCCGGCGATCTGCATAAAGTGATGGTGTGGGGACCTGTCAGAACCCAGAAGGACTGTGGTCGAACTTTCGGAGTCGCCACCGTCGTACGCCTGACAATAAAAAAGTCCGGTCAATGGCATTGGTGAATGGCACTGCCGTGATGATGAAGGGGTGTTCATGTCTTAACGCTACCTGGGCAGGTATATTTTATTTATCGTCGTTGCGCGGCAAAGCCGGCCGTGCAGCGGCAACGCGCCATATCCGGTTGCCGACGTCGTCGGCCACGAGCAGTGCACCGTCCTGCGCTATCGCCACTCCGACGGGGCGCCCCCTTGCACCGCCATTGGCGTCTAAGAAGCCTGTCAGGACGTCAATCGGTTCGCCCGACGGCTTGCCACCGGAAAACGGCACAAAAATTACTTTGTAGCCGCTTGCCGGCTTGCGGTTCCAAGACCCGTGCTGGCCAATAAATGCGCCATTTGCGAACTGCTCCGATAACTTGATTTCGGATGCAAATGTCAATCCCAATGATGCCGTATGCGCACCGAGCGCATAGTCTGGAATTACTGCCCTTTGGACCATGTCGGGGCGCTGAGGCTTCACACGGTCATCGACGTGCTGCCCGAAATAGCTATACGGCCAGCCATAGAAATTCCCCTCCCTCACCGAAGTCATGTAGTCTGGAACGAGATCGTCGCCCAGTTCGTCGCGCTCGTTGACAACCGTCCACAATACGCCGGAGTCCGGCTCCCAGGCCAAGCCAATCGGATTGCGAAGTCCCGAAGCGAAGACGGAGGACGTTCCGGTCTGTGGATCTATTGCCAAGATAGCCGCGCGGTTGTCTTCCTTGTCGATGCCGTTCTCTGCCACGTTGCTGTTTGAACCAACAGTGACGTAAAGTTTCAAGCCATCTTTGCTGGCAATAACGTTCTTAGTCCAATGGTGATTAAGCAGGCCGGCGGGCAGATCGGCAATTCTGATGGGCGCCGCTTTGATTTGCGTATCGCCGCTGACATAAGGATATTTGACGAGCGCATCGGTGTTGGCGACGTAGAGCCAGTTTCCGACGAGCGCCATTCCGAAGGGCGAGTTCAACCCCTCCAGAAAGACGAACCTTTCAGTGGCTGCCCCATCCGCCTTCAAGCCGCGCAGCAGAACAATGCGGTTGGCACTCGGCCCGCCAGCGCCGGCACGGCCCATCAAGAGCCCCATGATCCAGTTTCGCATGCTTTTTTTGCCGTCGGAACGCTTGGGGGCATTCGTTTCGGCGACCAGCACGTCTCCATTTAGAAGGACATGCAGCCATCTGGGATGATCAAGATCCGCTGCAAACTCAGTTACGGCCAGTCCTGAAGCTGCCACAGGCTTTTCACCCATCTTCCAGCCTCGTGCAGGCGCAATGTTGACTGTTGGGAGGAGCGACACTTTGGGTGCTGGAAGCTCTGGATTGCTGCCGAAGCCGATTTTCTTGGCCGGTGCACCAGCGGAAGCATGAGGCGAACTCACAAGAGGTAAGATGGAAACGGTCGCCAGTACCGGCCAGACTTTCAATCCCAACATTTCCGAAATCTCCGAATGTGCAAACGACGGGCGCTGGAACGATGTCGCTGACAAGCCGCTCGGGCGAAGTTTGGACGTGCGGTGGTTTTCTGCCTTTTGCCCGTCGCAGCACGTGCCAGCCGGCGTAGAGCATTGATGCACCACGCCGGCTTTTTTCTTGCGCACCAAACTCACGACCGCCCGCCAATTTCTCAGCAGGCGGCCGGCTCATCCGCGCAATTCGTCTATGGGTTTGTTGGCGCTGCTGGCGCGGCTGGCGGGCTCGCCGTCGGCGCAACGGGCTGCGACGTCGTGGTATTGTTGAGAGTTCTTGGCGCGCCGCTCATCGAGTTGAAAATGAAAAAGGCGACGAGCGCTACCACAGCCAAACCGACGACCCAATTCCAAAAACTGTTCTGGGCATTGGGGTCTGTTCCGGTCGGGTCCCGCTTCGCGTCGCCAAACGGATCGCGCTTAGGAGTGTTGGTTTCAGGGTAGGCCATTGTATCCTCCTGATGTCTGTTATGAGGATATAACGCCAGACAGATCCATTTGTTCCTATGGAGCGCTTGCTGGCACAGTATAGCACTGGCCCAAATGGAGGCGAGTTCAGCTCCGGACCGCCAGCGCCGACAATCGCGCTCGCGCCCGGCACGTTGCCGGACGGCGGTCAGGGCGTCGTCTACGCAACGCAGACAATCACTGCGACAGGCGGCACGGCAACTTACTCGTTTGCGGTGACGGGCGGTGCGCTGCCAGCGGGCCTCGTGCTCTCGAGTGCAGGCGCGCTGACGGGCACGCCTGGCGCACACGACACCTTCACGTTCATTGTGACGGCCACCGACGCCAACGGTTTCAAGGGCAAGAAGGCCTTCATTCTCGTCGTCAGGACCGGCTTCATCGAGCGGCGCACGAGCGAGGTCAATCGCAGCTTCATGCAGAACCGCGCCGACATACTGACGTCGCAAGGACCTGACCGGCTGAAAAACCGGGGCGGGCTTCGCGCAGGCGGTGGCGGACAAATGTCGGGCGGTAACAATGTGCCGTTCAGTGTCGGCATCTCGGGCGGCGAGAATGGCGACAGCACCACGAAGTTATCCTTCGCAACAAGCTTGCAACAAATGCTGCAGGCTGGCCGCGCTAAGCAGAGCGGCAATGGCGATCCCAACCGCATGGCACTTGGCGGCAACACGCAAGCGCTTCCCTCGGGCCGCGACCAGGGTTTCGACCTTTGGGTCGAAGGCAACATCACGCACTTCCGAGGCGACGAAGCCAGAGCCAAAGGCGACGTGACACTGCTGTACGTGGGTGCGGATTACTTGATCGCACCGGGCCTCCTCATTGGCGCGCTTGTGCAGTTCGACAACATGAGCGAGCGCTCAGCGGTGTTCGGTAGCGAAGTCAAAGGCCAAGGCTGGATGGCGGGCCCCTATATGACGGCTGAGTTGACACCAAATCTGTTCCTGGACGCACGCGCGGCTTGGGGCACATCGGACAACGCGACGAGTCCGTTTGGAACCTATGTCGATCACTTCGACACCACACGCTGGCTCGCGCGAGCAGAGCTCACGGGCAACTGGGAGCACGGTCCGTGGCGCTTCACGCCATCGGCCAGCATCTCGTATTTTGAAGACGAGCAGGACGCCTATGTGGACTTCGAACGGTATCGCGATTGCGGGTCAAACCGTATCGCTCGGCCGGGCGATGTTCGGACCTGAGGTTGGTTATCGCTTCAAAGCGAGCGATGGGTCAGAAGTCGAACCGTTCGTTGGCATCCAAGGTATATGGGACTTCGACAGCGACGGCATAGCCGTCAATGGCGTCGAGACGGGCGGCGAAGGCGTGCGCGGCAAGGTGCAGGCTGGTCTTGGTCTCATCTCACCGTGGGGCTATTCGATCCGGGGCACCGCGTCTTATGACGGTATCGGCTCGGATGACTTCGAAGCCATTAGCGGTCAAGTCTGGGTCAGCATGCCGTTGCGGTGACAAATCACAAACGCTTACGAGTGGCCGTTGGCCTGCAGCTGCCGCCACTTGAGATTTTACAAAAGATGATGTCCGCTTTGTTGGACGCCGCCATCCGGCAAACGCTTGGCGCTGCTGTAGGCAATGTTCACTTTTGTGAAGGGTTTCGGACGACGGCCCGCCGGTAGTTGCCGCACGCACTTGGGCCGTCGTCGGAAAGCCTCCAGGGAAGGAACCCGCGAGAGATTGGACCGCTCAGCGCCAGCAGCTTGGATTCTCGGGCTAACCTGCCAACCGGAAAATTGCCGACCAGAGAATTCGAAGGCCGGGACCGCCCAAATTCCCACTGGAGGTATTCTCTGTATTCGATCAGGGAAATGGCGAGGCCGCTACCGCCCGGAAAACAGGCCTTTTGCGCCTCGCCCACGGTCCACCGGCAAATACCGGTAGAGAGGGCGACTGGTTGGCTGGGGCGGGAGGGTTCGAACCTCCGCATGACGGAATCAAAATCCGTTGCCTTACCACTTGGCTACGCCCCAATAGTCCCGCTTCACGCACATTCAAATTGCCGAAGCAGACGGTGCCGCACCATAGTCAGTCCCCGTGGCCCGGGCAATGGCGCCCTTCAACTCTCCCTGCGACCAAATCCGCGGTCCCGTTAATCCCTGAAGTTGCATCAAAAAGTACTCCAAATGAGGTTCTTGACCACACCGCTCTATCGGCGCTTGCGGGCAGCAGATGCCACAGCTATAAAGCCGCCTCGCCTGCGGCCGCCCCTCGGTCATCACAGCGGGCGATAAGCCAATCAATAGCGCCCAATCACTGGCGATAGGCTGAACGGTCGGGCGGAGCGTAGCGCAGCCTGGTAGCGCACTTGCTTCGGGAGCAAGGGGTCGGAGGTTCAAATCCTCTCGCTCCGACCATTCTTTTTCGCAAGTGGCTTTATCGCGGCCAGAACTTACACGTGGCGTGGAATTTGCCCCCGCGATAACCCAATAGCCAGACGCGCGTTAGCCAGGCGCGCGTTCACTCGCAGCGCCGCAACCACCGGGGTGTTGGCATATGGACGGCATCACGTTCAAAAAAGGTATGTCATTCGCTTATGGCGAGCCCGCACCCATGGGCCCCGGCATCGTGCGCATTGTCGCAAACAACCCAAGTCCGTTCACATTCAAGGGCACGAACACGTATCTCGTCGGCTCGACATCGTTGGCTGTAATCGATCCGGGCCCCAGCGACAACGCGCACTTAGAGGCTATTCTCAAAGCGGCTGGGTCGCGCCCCATCACACACATCTTCTCAACGCACGCGCACCGCGATCATGTCGATGGCTCCGCCGCTTTGAAAGCCGCAACCGGTGCCGCCGTCTTAGCTTACAAACGCGTCAGCAGTGAAATCATCCCAATTGCACAAACACCATCAGGCAGCGCATTCGTCGATCTCGACTTCACGCCCGATGTTCACCTCAGCGGAGGCGAGGTGATCGACGGCCGCGATTGGGCGCTGACCGCCATTCACACCCCCGGCCACGCGCCGGACCATCTGTCCTTCGCCCTTGAAGGCCGCGATGTCGTCTTTTCGGGTGATCATGTCATGGCCTGGAATACATCGGTGGTCGCACCACCCGAAGGGCGCATGTCGGATTACATTCGCTCGCTTGAAATTCTACTGGATCGCAATGATACGGTCTTTCTGCCTGGGCACGGCGGGCGGCTAGAGGACCCTCAGCGTACCGTCAAAGCGTATCTCTTGCACCGGCGCTGGCGTGAACAGGCCATTCTCAAAGCACTCAAGGAGGGTGCGCAAAGTATTCGCCGCATCGTGCCCGAGATCTATTCTGGCATCGCCCCGGAACTCATCCCCGCCGCTACTCTGACGGTTCAGGCGCACGTCGAGTTCCTGATCGAGAAGGGGCTGGTTTTGAGCTGCCACCCGCTGACGGCCGATCGCGCGCTTGAGGCCGTTTGATCAGTGCCTTGCCATCTTTTTTCGCGGCTGCGGCCGGCTTCTTGTCTACGCTCGGCACCGTCGCTTCAAGCCGGCCTACGATCTCTTTCAGGATGAGCCGCACACGCTGAGCGTTATGCCCGAAATCGTGGCCCCCGAACCGCGATGCGCTGCGGATATCGATGCGTGCCGCCGCCTCGCCTTCTCCCGTGACGCGAATAGCAACGTCGTCAACAAATCCCAGGACAAGTGTATGGTCAGAGAATTCAATCGACCCAGCCCCATCGTTTGCTCCCGAGGGCGGCACCTCGCTCAGCGTCTTCAGCCGCAATTTCCCCAGCGCCTGCAGAACGAGCTCAAAGGCTTCGTCGGGAGACCGCTCGACGATAAGCGGCTTCAAGTCCGGATAGCTTGCCTTCTGCAACGGCGCGAATGCTTCAGCTGGATAATCGGCTGTATTACTGCCCGCTTCCCGCAACTTGGATAACTCCGTGAACGCCGGCGGGCGCGCCATGTCGGTCGACACATCATTGATGGCCGGCCACTCCTGACTGACGACCCAAAGCGATAACGGAATTGCCAGGAGCGCCAGCGCCACGACCGCGCCG
The DNA here is from genome assembly GCA_963819605.1 of uncultured Alphaproteobacteria bacterium. Lineage (GTDB taxonomy): Bacteria > Pseudomonadota > Alphaproteobacteria > Rhizobiales > Hyphomicrobiaceae > Hyphomicrobium_B. The sequence goes on from CAWFWU010000020.1 coordinate 34,884, forward strand.
GACACGACGCGCGCCGCACCCTGCCGCCCCGTGATCCAAATATCGATTCCAGAAATCAATGCCATAACAAGCACGAGCACAGCGCCCGCGAACACGGCGGTCGCTATGTTCATGGCGACCGGCGTCGATAGCGCAAAGAGCCGATGCAGAAAAAGCGCCACAACCAACAGCACCGCGCAAAAAATAGCGATTCTGCTGGCCCAGCGCGCCAAGAATGACGCGGGTTGCTCGGCTGCATATTCGATGCGTGTCATCGCGTTCACGTGGCGCTCATCATTTCAGTTTTACTTACGTTGAAGCACTTATCAGGAATTCATCGCATGGTGCTTCCGATTTTATCCGGAATTCAGTCAAAAAGACGAACGGGTTGCGGACCCTCACTATATCAAGGGAAAAGTTGCGATTTAGACCATGGACTTGCCGCATCCTGACGCTCAAAGGCGACGCGATCATGCAGCCGGAACGGCCGGCTCATCCAGAATTCGATTCTGTGCGGCGTAACGCGGAACCCCGACCAGTGCGGGGGCCTCGGAATATCGCCCACCGCATACTTCGCCGTATATTTGGCAACCGCGGCTTCAAGCGCAAACCGCCCTTCAAGCGGACGCGACTGCGCTGACGCCCACGCGCCGATGCGGCTGAGGCGGGGCCGGGATTTATAATAGTCATCCGCCTCCGCGTCCGAAACAGACGTCACAAGCCCTCTAACCCGGACCGACCTCTCAAGGCTCTTCCAATGGAAGCAGAGAGCCGCCTTCCCACTGTTCAGTAGTTCCTTGCCCTTGGCGCTTTCATAGTTGGTGTAAAAAACGAAACCGCGGTCTTTCGCGCCGGCTGTGTCGAGCCCTTTCAGCAAAACCATGCGTACGTTCGGAAGTCCCTCGCCATCGACTGTCGCCAACGCCATAGCGTTGGGATCATTTGGCTCCGACTTTTCTGCCAACGCGAGCCAACTCCCAAACAATACGAAAGGGTCGTCCGCCCGCACGAAGTCTGCTTCGCCTTGCGCCAATGCATCAGCGTTCGTCGCCATGATCAGCCAACTCCATTCTTAAAGTCCGATTGGCAATCGTCTCACATCGAACCCATCGAGACGGCCGTTCAGCGCCTCTTAACCATAGTGGGGCACACTCAATACGTGTTCCGCCTGTCGCGGATTGTAGCGTTCCAGTTGAGTGAGTGTAGCGTCCATGCGTTCTAGTTTATCATTTTTCCCGCTTCTTGCGGCCGGCAGCACTGCGTTCGCTCTGGTCGCAGCCGTCGTTGTATCTGCGGAATTTGCCAACGCCGCTGATGCCGTAGCAGGCCCTGCCCCAAGTTGCAGCTGCCCTGATTTAGCCGGTAAATCCTCCAGCAAGCCGAAATTTGCCGGAATTCAACTCCCGCTCGATGCCTCTGATGAGATCGCTGTACTCGAAAGCGTACAACTCGCCTTGACCCAAGTCGCCGACGGATCGAGTTACGTCTGGCACCGCAGCCACGGCCGCTTGTCAGGCATTGTTCGCCCCACCGCCTCCTTCAAGGATCATCGCGGCCATGTTTGCCGCCACATCCTTGTCGTTCTCAACGGGACCGGCGAAACCAAAAAGACCGAAGCGATCGCCTGCCGGTTAGAAACTGGCGGCTGGGAACTCGACGGCTGACGCACAGGCATCGGCCAGGTTAACATCCCAAATTCGCTGGAACTTCCTCAGATCTCGCGTTTTTCGGGTTGCGCCGCTTTGACCCTACTATCGCTAGTGTTGCCAACTGGACCGGCGCGCCCTTTTGTGTAGGATGCGCCCCGGGTTCAAGCCCGGAAACTTACAACCAAGGGTCGAGAGCCGATGGCGGCAATTGAGGCGAACGCGGGCGTTCCGACCGGAAATCTGATGGCCGGTAAGCGCGGTCTCATCATGGGCGTCGCCAATAACCGGTCCATCGCCTGGGGTATCGCCAAGGCGTGTGCCGCCCAGGGCGCCGAAATCGCATTTACCTATCAGGGCGACGCCCTGAAAAAGCGGGTTGAGCCGCTTGCCGCTGATATCGGCTCGAAGCACGTGCTCCCTTGCGATGTCACCGATACCGCGTCCATGGACGCCGTCTTCGCAACGCTCGCCAAGGACTGGGGCCGCCTCGATTTCCTGGTTCACGCCATCGCCTTCGCCGACAAGAACGAGCTCGACGGCCGCTACGTCGATACAAGCGAAAAAAACTTCACGCAAAGCCTGCTGATCTCCTGCTACTCGTTCACCGCACTCGCCCAGCGCGCCGAGAAGCTGATGACCAATGGCGGCTCTATGCTGACCTTGACCTACTACGGCGCTGAAAAGGTCATGCCGCACTACAACGTCATGGGTGTCGCCAAGGCAGCACTTGAAGCCAGCGTGCGCTACCTGGCATCCGACCTCGGCAAAAACAACATCCGCGTCAACGCCATTTCTGCGGGCCCCATCAAGACGCTGGCCGCGTCCGGCATTTCCGATTTCCGCTATATCCTGCGCTGGAACGAATACAATTCGCCGCTCCGGCGCACCGTAACAATCGAAGACGTGGGCGGCGCCGGCCTCTATCTCTTGTCCGATCTCTCGCGCGGCGTAACGGGCGAAATCCATCATGTCGACAGCGGCTATCACGTCCAAGGCATGAAGAACGAAGACGCTCCTGATATCTCGGTTGTCAAAGGCGACGGCACTTGACGGCGAAAGCCAAGCCAACAGCGGTTTTGAAACCTGGAGTGTCTCTTTATCTGATCCGCCACGGCGAAACCGATTGGAACGCTGAGCAGCGCTACCAAGGTCAAACTGACATTCCACTAAACGAAACGGGCCGCGCCCAAGCCCAGCGCAATGGCGAAATTCTGCGCCAGCTCTTGCCTGGCCTTGCCGCCGCAGACTTCGTCGCAAGCCCGCTATCGCGCGCGCGAGAAACCATGGAGATCATGCGTGCCGCGCTCGAAATAGCGCCAAACGCATTCCGCACCGATGCCCAACTCATGGAACTTCACTACGGTCACTGGGAAGGCCACCTTGCCACTGAGCTGCCAACAACCGACCCCGTAGGCGTCGCCGGCAAAGCCGCCGATCCGTTTGGGTGGCGCCCGCGCGGCGGAGAAAGCTACGCCGATCTCATGGTACGCACCGCCGGCTGGCTGAACGGCATTACGCGCGACACGGTTGCCGTCACGCATGGCGGCGTCACGCGCGTTGCACGCGGCGCGCTCTTCGCTCTTGATACCCGCCTTGTGCCATCGCTCGACGTGCCGCAGGATCAGATCCTGGTGCTGCGCGGCCGCGAGATGCGGTGGCTTTAGAGAATATATCACCACCCGCATTCCCGGCCGAGCGAACGCCCGCAGGGAGATCGCGGAGAGCCGGGACCTTTACGTGGTGAGGTTTGATCTGTGTATTATTTTTTCGGGTAAAGGTCCCGGGTCTCCGAAAAACGGCTGCGCCATTTTTCTCGCCCGGGAATGCGGATGGAGAGTGCTGCACTACTTTTCAGGCTCAAAGCCGAATTCAACGAGAATGTCATTGAACAAATCGCGCCAAGTAGGATTAGATTTTTCAACCAGTTCAATTTTCCAATCGCGGCGCCAGCGCTTTAGAAGCCCCTCGCGTTTGACCGCAGATTTTGCCGTGTCATGATGCTCGTAGTAGACAAGGCGCCCGGTCCAATACTTTTTTGTAAAGCCTTCGATCAATCGGTCCTTATGTTCCAATGCTCGCTGTGGCAGATTGCTCGTCATGCCGACATACAGCACCCCGCGCGGCTTGCTCGCCGTGATGTAAACGTAAAAATCTTTGCGCAGCTCGAAATCCATAACACATGGCTAGCATAGGCTGCAGAATGCTCGCCACCGGCGCATCGCCTTCACCACCCGCATTCCCGGCCGAGCGAACGCCCGCAGGGAGATCGCGAAGAGCCGGGAGCTATACGTGGTGAGGTTTGATCCGAGTATTTTTTGAAAGGTAATGATCCCGGGTCTGCGCAATTACGCTCTCGCTTCGTTGCTCGCCTCGCCGCGAAGGTGCTTGGGTGAGCCGGGCCGGGAATGCGGGTCGAGGGAGATGGACGCACTTCAGCGCCGCTTCTTCCCGCTTGTCTTGTTGGACGCAACTTTCGTGCATCCATTGCCGCTGCGCTTCGTGCCCGCGCTGCAGCTCTTCTTGTTGTCTGACGATTTCTTCTGCTCAAGCGTTGGATCTTTTTCGATCGTCACCATGATCGCCGCTTTCTTATCCGGCGTTTTGCTTTCAGGAGCCTTCGGTGCGACGCGCTTCACGGGCTCAACCATGACCGGTTCGATCTGCGCCGCGCGCGGGGCCGCCGCAGGAGCTGGAATTTCGTCCGGCAATGCGGGCTTTTGAACTGCGGCAGTGTCCTGCCTATTGGCAGTCGGGTTAGCAGCCCCAGCATGGGCCGGTGCCAGCAAAGCCCAAATCACCCCGAGGGTGCCGAACAAAGCGCGACCGGCCATGGCCCAAATCCCCTACTCAAAATACAGTTCGGATGCGGACAATATAACAAAGGATTTGCATTTGGCGATTAGCGTTTTTGCGCGTCTCACAACGGGGTAAAAACGCAAAAGAGCCAGGGGAGCGGCCCCTGGCTCTTTCCCACCTTTTGGGTGGACGTAATGAAGCCCCTCGAGCGCGGATGCTCAGTCCGTGCCGGAGCAGCTTTGGGTAGGCAGGCACGAGGTTGCCCGGGTGCCCGAAACACATTGAACTTTCATGAAAAACGCGGTTCCAGCTTGGTATGCCTGACCCATTGGTATCACGGTTCCTCATCTGCGATCTGCGATGCGGCGCAGGCTGCGTTCAGGCATGCAAAGCGCGCTCGGCCGAGTTGTGGATGCGATACGTTTCTTCATTGATTTTCGTCTTTCGCCGCTGGAAATCCGGCTTGCAAGCGTGGCTTTCTAGGCGGCGGACGCAGAACTCCTGCCAGATAATCTGCGTCGCGCCGCCTTGTCACGAACTTTGCCTGCGAGTTTGGCTTGCAGCGCGCCCTTCGCGCACCTAAGACAGGCAGTGAAGCTTGGCAGCAACAGAGCGTTGCAGAGGCATCAGTTCCTGATCTCGTGTCTCCGGGTCCTATCGCAGCGCAAAAGGCGTCAGAACACGCATGTCGCATAACACCTTCGGTCATCTCTTCCGCGTCACAACCTGGGGCGAAAGCCACGGGGCCGGCATCGGCGCCATCGTCGATGGCTGCCCGCCAGGCATCGCTATTGAGGCCGCTGAGATCCAGGCCTACCTCGACAAGCGCAAACCCGGTCAATCGCGCTTCACCACGCAACGGCGCGAGCCCGACGAAGTGAAAATACTCTCGGGCGTTTTCAACACCGACAAGGGCAAGCAGGTCTCGACCGGCGCGCCCATCGCCTTGCAAATCGACAACGTCGACCAGCGCTCCAAAGACTACGGCGACATCGCCGCCAAATACCGCCCCGGCCACGCCGACTACACCTACGACGCCAAATACGGCATCCGCGACTATCGCGGCGGCGGGCGTTCTTCGGCGCGCGAAACAGCGGCTCGCGTCGCGGCTGGCGCGATTGCCCGCAAAGTCGTCGCCAACGTCAAAATCCGCGGCGCGCTCATCCAAGTCGGTCCGCACAAAATCGAGCGCAAACGCTGGGACTGGGATGAAGTCGGCAACAATCCGTTCTTCTCGCCCGATGCCAAAGCGGCCGAGCAATGGACCACCTACCTCGACGCCATTCGCAAATCGGGCTCTTCGGCCGGCGCCATCATCGAAGTCGTCGCTGACGGCGTTCCGCCTGGCTGGGGCGCGCCGCTTTATGGCAAGCTCGATTCCGAACTCGCCTCTGCCATGATGTCCATCAACGCCGTCAAAGGCGTCGAGATCGGCGCTGGCATGGGCGCTGCGGCGCTGACGGGCGAGGAAAACGCCGACGAGATGCGCATCGGCCGCGGCGGTAAGCCGAAGTTCTTGTCCAACCACGCGGGCGGAATCTTGGGCGGCATTTCCAGCGGCCAGCAAATCGTTTGCCGCTTTGCCGTAAAGCCCACGTCCTCGATCCTTTCGCCCCGCAAAACCATCGACAACAAAGGCAACGAAACCGAGATCGTGACCAAGGGCCGCCACGACCCGTGCGTTGGCATTCGCGCCGTGCCCGTGGGCGAAGCCATGATGGCCATTGTCCTCGCAGACCAGTTCCTGCGCCATCGCGGCCAGTGCGGGGAGTGAGGCGGGGAGTAAATACCCTGCCAGCAGCACCAAACTCAACACCAGTCCAAATACAAAACTCATCGACGCTCGTCCTCAAACTTTGAAGCGCCAGTATGCGCTCAGCCAGGGGGGCGGGGAAAAATTGGCGTGAGAAATTTTAATTGCCGAGCAATTTCAAGGGTCCGCGCCAAGGGCCAAAATAGGCCTTAAGGTTAACTCTAGAAAGTCAGCGTCAACGAACGAATTTCACCGGCCTGTAGCGCACCAAATCATGCCCCGATACGAAAACATTCTCATCCTCACCGGCGCGGGCTTGTCCGCCGAAAGCGGCTTGTCGACCTTCCGCGATCCAACAGGCATCTGGGCCAAATACGATTGGCGTGATGTCGCTACACCCGAAGGCTTCAAAGCCAATCCCGATCTCGTGCACGATTTCTACAACATGCGCCGCCGCGCGCACGCCGAGCGTCAAACCAAACGCCGCGCACATCGCGCTCGCCCGCCTTGAACGCGAACACCCCGGCGTCACCATCGTCACGCAAAACGTCGATGCCTGCACGAAGCCGCCGGATCGCAAAACCTGATCCACATGCACGGCGAGGTTTGGAAAATTTTCTGCGCCCATTGCGACGTGCGCCAAGTCTGGCGCGAAGATTTATCGCGCGAAATCGTCTGCCCATCGTGCACGAAACCAGGCGGCATGCGCCCCGACGTCGTGTGGTTTGGCGAGACGCCCTATCACATGGAGCGCATCGCGCACTTCCTCGGCCAATGCGATCTCTTCATCTCGATCGGCACCAGCGGCAACGTCTATCCGGCTGCCGGATTCGTCGCCGCCGCGCGCAAAGGCGGCGCCCACACGGTCGAACTCAATCTCGAACCCTCGAACGGCGCCGTCCTCTTCACTGAAGCCATCTACGGCCCCGCCACCGAAGTCGTGCCGGCCTATGTGGAGCGGTTGTTGCGCGGGGACGGTGTCTGACCCTCCGGGTCTGACACCGATTGTATTACCGCCGCAACACCGCCACCACTTCGATGTGCGGCGAATAAAGAAACTGATCGACCGGCGTCACAGACTCGAGCGTGTATCCGCCATCAATCAAAATACGCGCGTCCCTCGCCAGCGTCGCGGGATTGCACGACACCGCCACAACCGTCTTGACCTTTGATCGCGTAATCATCTTGGCCTGCGCTTCGGCACCGGCACGCGGCGGATCAAACACAATCGCGTCATAGGCATTCAACTCCGTCCCTGATAACGGCTCGCGGAAGAGATCGCGCACAATCGCTTCAATGGGCTTCAGACCGCTCGTCTTTTTCGACGCCGCAACAAGTGCTGCGATGGCCACCTTGTCGCTATCCGCCGCAAACACTTTGCTCGCCTTCGCCAAGCGAAATGTAAACGCGCCAACGCCCGAGAAGAGATCAACCACCTTCTTGGCCTTGCCAACAGCGCTGACAACAAGCTCTGCCATCGCTGCTTCCGCTTGCGTCACAGCCTGCAAAAACACGCCCGGCGGCAGCATAACTTCGGCCGCCCCCATGGTCAGGAACGGCGCCATCGCCTCGTAGGCCAAATCATCGGAAATGCTGACACGCGCGAAGCGTTCCTGACTAGCAACCTTGGCAATATGCGCCCTGATTTCCGGCGTCAAAGTTTGCCCGGACTCTTCGAGCGCAATATCGAGCCCGGCTTCGTTCCACGTTGTTGTCACTCTCAACTCCCCGCGCCGCGAAACGAGTGGCGAAACGAGATCGCGTAACGCCGGCAGCGCCGCAACAATTCTGTCATCGACGACAGGACACATCGCGAGATCGACCAACTCATGCGATCCGGCCTCATGAAATCCAAGCACAACTCCCGCGCTCGTCCGCTTCGCCGAAAACATCGCGCGCCGCCTTTTGCCCGCGCATGCCACGACTTCTGAAACATCCGCGTCAATGCCGCGCGAACGAAATGCCGCCAAGACCTGATCGCGCTTCCATTGGCCATAGGCGGACGCTGCCATGTGCTGAAGCGCGCACCCGCCGCAGACACCGAAGTGACGGCAGACCGGCACCACGCGATCCGGGCTCGCTTCAAGAACACTTAATAGACGGCCGCGTTCGCCGCTGACATTGGCCCTGACCAATTCACCGCTAAGCGTCAATGGAAGGAACACGGGGCCCGCCTCGCTTGTTGCCACGCCATCGCCTTGCGCACCCACGCGATCAATGCGCAGTTCCATGTCGTCAGCCATTCTCACGTGGTTCCCGGCATTGCGTCATCATCTCGTCACGCCTTGAAGGCCACACTTCAGCCGCGGGTCAAGGGAATTATGCGCCCGCGCTCGACTTCAGACGGGTTCACGATCAGCCACGAGCTGATATAACTCGGCTTAATGCTTTTTCACTCAAGAGGACCAAACGCCATGAACCGCCGCAATACTCTGACGCTTGCCGCCGCTGTCTTCGCCATCAGCGCCCCGTTTGCTGCAATAGCCGAAGAGGCAAAAGGCACGCCATCGCCCACCGGCGCCAAGGTATTCATCATCGAACCCAAGGATGGCGCAACGGTCTCAAGCCCGGTTGCTGTGAAGTTCGGCATCGAAGGCATGGACGTCGCGCCAGCCGGCACCGAGAAAGCCAACAGCGGCCATCATCATCTCATCGTCGATGGCACGGTTGCGGACATGAAGGCTGCTATCCCAGCCGACGCCAACCATGTTCACTTCGGCAAGGGCCAGACCGAAGCGACGGTCGAATTGAAACCCGGCGAACATACGCTCCAACTCGTGCTCGGCGACCACAATCACGTGCCGCACAATCCGCCGGTCGTCTCGCCCGCTATCAAAATCACAGTGAAGTAACGTCTCCCTCTCCCCGTTCCAGCACTCAACAGGGAGAGGAGAATTCTCAAGCCCGTCCGCCGCCAAGCTCGCCGGTTAGCTTTTCGCGCCCCAAGGCTTTGAACACCGTCGCCACGATGCCGTCGGCCGAAAGTCCGGCGGCCTCGTACATCTTGTCCGGTTTGCCGTGATCGATGAACACGTCCGGCAGCACCATCGGGCGCACTTTGAGGCCACGGTCCAACAATCCGTCTTCGGCGAGATACTGCAGCACAAAACTGCCGAACCCTCCGACAGATCCCTCTTCAACGGTCACGAGCACTTCGTGATTTTGCGCGAGGCGCTTGATCAGTTCTTTGTCGAGCGGCTTGGCGAAACGCGCATCTGCGACCGTCGTCGAGAGCCCAAAGGCCGCCAATTGGTCGGCGGCAGCGAGGCACTCATGCAGCCGCGTACCAAGCGAGAGCAGCGCGACTTTCGATCCCTGGCGCAACACCCGCCCTTTGCCGATTTCCAGCGGCACGCCTTCGACTGGAAGTTCGACGCCATATCCTTCGCCGCGCGGATAACGAAGCGCACTTGGACGATCGTCGATCACAGCTTGCGTCGCGACCATATGCACAAGCTCGGCTTCATCTGCCGCAGCCATAATGACGAAATTCGGCAAGCACCCGAGATACGCGAGATCGAACGAACCTGCGTGCGTTGCCCCGTCCGCGCCGACAAGGCCAGCGCGATCCAGAGCAAAGCGCACGGGCAGTTTCTGAATGGCGACATCGTGCACGACTTGATCGTAGGCGCGCTGCAGGAAGGTCGAGTAAATCGCCGCAAACGGCTTGTAGCCCTCGGTTGCGAGGCCCGCCGCGAACGTTACCGCATGCTGCTCGGCAATGCCGACGTCGAACATACGCTCAGGAAAACGCTTTTCGAAGAGATCAAGTCCGGTGCCGTCCGGCATGGCAGCCGTAATCGCGACGATCTTCTCGTCCTTCTCGGCCGCGCGAATGAGGCTCTCGGCAAAAACGCGCGTGTACGTCGGCGCATTCGGCTTCGGCTTGACCTGCGCGCCGGTCACGACGTTGAACTTGTTGACGCCGTGATACTTGTCCGCTGAGGCTTCCGCAGGCGCGTAGCCTTTGCCCTTCTTGGTCATGACGTGCAGCAGGATCGGCCCATGCTTGGCATCGCGCACGTTCTTCAACACAGGCAAGAGCTGGCCGAGATCGTGTCCGTCAATCGGGCCGACGTAGTAGAATCCCAACTCTTCGAACCACTGCCCGCCCTGCCACAAGTGGCGTGTGTATTCTTCCATGCGGGCCGCGCGGCGTTCCCACTTTTTCGGCAACATCTTCGCCATCTGCTTGGCAAAGTCGCGCAACTGCAGATACGTGCCGCTCGACGTCACGCGCGCCAGATAAGCAGAAAGCGCTCCCGTCGGCGGGGCAATCGACATATCGTTGTCGTTCAAAATAACGATCAAGCGTTCGTCGCGCGCGCCCGCGTTGTTGATGGCTTCGTACGCCATACCGGCGCTCATGGCACCGTCGCCGATGACGGCGATAACGTTGTTTGTGCCGCCATCGAGATCGCGGGCAACGGCCATGCCGAGCGCTGCTGAAATCGAGGTCGAGGAATGCGCCGCACCGAATGGATCGTATTCGCTCTCGTCGCGCTTGGTAAAGCCGGAGAGCCCGCCCGGTTGACGCAGTGTGCGGATGCGGTCGCGCCGCCCAGTGATGATCTTGTGGGGATAGGCTTGGTGTCCGACGTCCCAGATCAAGCGATCACGTGGCGTGTCGAAAACCCAATGCAGGGCAACAGTCAATTCGACGACACCGAGGCCCGCGCCCAAATGCCCGCCCGTGACCGACACGGCGTCAATCGTTTCTTGGCGCAGTTCGGCCGCAAAATCCACAAGCGCGCTTTCCGGCAGCTTGCGCAAGTCGGCGGGAATTTTGACGCTGTCGAGAAGCGGGGTCTTGCTCAAGGGGCGGCACCTTCGCCAGGAATTGCAGGTGGTATTGCACGGCTTTAGCTTGTCTTGGTTATGTCACACCCACTGGACGCTGCAAGGGACCAATGTTCGCACTTACCCGCTTCTTCCCGCCTATTACCGGACAGGCCCGCCGGAAGACCGCCATTACTTCAGAATTGGGCATTACAGAACAGCCGTGTCCTAGCGCTCTGCGTCGAGCGGCTCCGTGCCTTTGGGCCGCCCATCAGCCCCAATGGTCAGCTTCTCGACCTTGGCTTCGGCTTGCTTCAAAAGCCGGTCGCAATGATCGCGCAGGGCTTCGCCGCGCTCATAGATCGCAATCAACTCTTCCAACTCCACGTCGCCCCGCTCCAGGCGGCCGACAATGCTTTCCAGTTCCTTCAGCGCACGCTCGAAGGTCATCTCTTTGATGTCGGTGTGCCCCTTCGCCGGGGCCTTGGTTGTCGTCATTGCGTGCGTCTCTCAATTCGAAAATTCGGGCAGGGGACTTACGTCCCGGCTTCCATCAGCGTCTTGACGTGCACCGCAACCGATCTCGCTAGCGCCGTCAAGTCGTAGCCGCCTTCAAGCATGGAAACCACCCGGCCGCCAGAGTGCCTGCGTGCGACTTTAAGTAATTCTTCTGTCGCCCACATGAAGTCTGCTTCGACCAGCTGAATGCCGGCCAGCGGATCGTCTTTGTGCGCGTCGAAACCGGCCGAGATCAACACGATGTCGGGCGCGAAGTTATGCAGCGGTGCCAGCACGCGCTCGCGAAACGCAGCTTCAAATTTTTCCCGGCCATCGCCCTCGCGCAACGGCCCATTCCAGATATTGCCAACGCCTGTCTCATTCAACGCGCCGGTACCCGGAAACAGCGGCATCTGGTGCGTCGAGCCATAGAACATATTTTTATCGGACCAGAAGATCTCCTGCGTGCCGTTGCCGTGATGCACGTCGAAATCAACAACCGCCACGCGCTCCGCCCCGTGCTTGGAGCGGGCATAGTGTGCGGCAATGGCGATATTGTTGAATAGGCAAAAACCCATCGCCTTTGCGCTTTCTGCATGATGCCCCGGAGGGCGAACTTGGCAGAAGACGTTGGCAGTTTCTTTCTTCATCACGAGATCGACGGCGTCGAGACCGGCGCCAACCGCGCGCAAGGCGGCTTCCCAGCTTCCTTCCGACATGGTTGTGTCGCCATCGACCTGACGCAAGCCCTGCCCTGCGAGTGGCCGTGCCTTTTCCAGCTCCCCATAGTATCCGCCCGGATGCGCGCGTTCGATGGCGTCCCGCACATCCTCGCGCATGGGTGCCTCGCGGCGCACGAGATCTTTGTAGACTTCGTGGCCTAGCACCTTGTCGATAGCGCGCAGCCGGTCTGCCCGCTCCGGGTGATGGGCTCCCGTATCGTGATTGAGAAACGCCGGATGTGTGATGAGGACTGTTGTCATGGTAATGCCGCTTCGACCCAGCGCTATATGTTTTGTATCGTCTTACAACGCGCCGCCCTTGTTAAACAAACCAAAACTTCCCGAACCGCGCTCCTCAGTTCAAACCCTTGCTGCCAAGCTCGGAAATCCGGGCCAGTTTGACGCCCGGCGGGGGTAAGCTGCTCGCCGGCACGAAGAAATCCGGCGCTAATGGCTTGGTCTTGTCCACCCGATAGGGCTCGAAATCAGTAACGCCGCCAACTTCATGCAGGAAGGAGTCGTCGATCAGAAAATTCCCGGTGAACGTCTTGGCCGGCTGCTGGAATACGAGATGCGCCGCATCCGCCAGAATATCCGGCTTCCGGCTCATCGACATCAGCTTATCGCCGCCTAAAATATTTCGGATTGCGGCGGTCGCAATCGTCGAACGCGGCCACAGCGCATTAACCGCCACGCCGTCCTTCTTCAATTCCTCGGCCAACCCCAGCACGCATAGGCTCATTCCGTACTTGGCTATTGAGTACGCCACATGCCCGGCAAACCAATTCGGCGCCATATCCAGCGGCGGCGACATCATCAGGATGTGCGGGTTCTTGGATTTTCGCAAGTGCGGCAGACAGGTTTTGGAAACTAGAAACGTGCCGCGCGTATTGATGCCAAACATCAGATCGAAGCGTTTGATGTCGGTCTTATCAACCGGTGTCAGCGATATAGCACTCGCGTTATTGACGCAGATATCGATGCCGCCGAACGCGGCAACCGTCTGATCGACCGCGCGCTGCACTTGATCTTCGTCACGAATATCGCACATGACCGGCAGCGCTTGCCCGCCTGCCGCGCGCACTTCCTCGGCGGCCGTGTGAATCGTGCCCTCAAGCTTCGGATTAGGATCATTCGTCTTAGCCAGAATTGCGATGTTGGCTCCATCCCTCGCCGCACGCTTGGCAATTGCAAGGCCAATGCCGCGGCTGGCTCCCGTGATCAGAAGCGTTTTTCCAGCGAGTGAACCCATGTCCGCGTCCTTTGCTATTATTCTTCATCGAGCATTTTACGCCACTGCTGCGAGCTTAGACTTCGACGCGCCGCCTGAGCTTGCTCCAAATCCACCGGAACGGCGCCGTCACGGTGGCCCAAAACTGCTTCATGGCATACCAAGCAAACGCCGGCATCCCAGCGACAGGTAGAAAAAGCAAGAGATAGGCGAGAAAGTTCGGCGCACTTCTCAACCAGTGTGCCATCCGGCCCCGCCCCTCGGGCCTCGGGCGCGGCGTCCAGATCCAGCTCCACCACGCCCGCGATACGTCCCAGCCTAGGATGCCAACCACAATACTCACTAAGTACGGAATCTGGATATATGTTGGAATACCGGGAATGAGCTGCGCGTCGATTTCTGTTTGGCTGGCCTCGTCGCGGACGTGAATTTCTGCCGCCTTGGTGATCACCTCACCCGTGATGTGTTCAATCACTTCGCTCAAAGTGGGCTTGATGGAGGAGACAACACCGCCCGCCTCGTTGGCAACCGCGCTGATCCGCAGGCGGCCCTGTCCCTCGCGCGTCGCGGAAAGAGACATCGGCGCGCGCCGGGCCGCCAGCGCATCGAGAAAATCGCCAAATGTTTGCTTGCCAATGGCATCATCAAAGCCGCCAACCTCGATATTTTGCCAAAGCCAGTTCTGTCCGCCCGGTTGCAGCGGTGTGTCGGCATGCAGCAAGACCAGATTGACGTCGCTGTTGCGCGCGGCCGAGAGTAGTTCTTCGACATCACGGCTCATCTCCGCACCAGATTGCGGCTTGAAAAACAGTTTGCCATTTTCGATACGGCCAACCATGACCGCCGTCTGTCCGCGAATGCCGGAGAACGCGCGACTTAAGTGAACCGGATCGAGTTTATCGACGAGTGCCGCTTTAGTCGCCGGATCGAAGCGGGGTGCGGCTGAGAGAAGGCTCGATCCACCAGGCTCGAACGCAATCGTTCGAATGCCCGATTTGTTCAAGGGACGGCTGAGATAGGACAGCGTTTCTTCAAAAAGTCCACGATCGGCCAGATTGATCGAAAGATTGGGCTTCAGCCTGAGCGCCAGAGACTGACCGCCGCTGCCCGCACGGGTAAGCGGATAGGCGCCGTGATCGGTGACGACGTGCAAATCCGCGTTCGCTGGCAGCTTGTCGAGATGCTGGCGGTTCGCGAACACGCTATCTTCGGAGAGATAAAGCGTCAGCTTGGCATCCCCCGCGTCAGGCGCGAGCGATGCCCCAACGCGCTTCAATTCGTCTGCAGTTCCAGCCGTAAAAGTCTCGCCCTCGCGATTGACGAACTTCCAATGCCCTTCAGGCGTCGCATGCGCGGCAAGGGCACCCTTCGGCGCATCAGCAAGATCGCCCAAATGCTTTGCCGCCTTGCCAACAGCGCCAAGATTAGGATGTATATGTGTCCCAGCCTTGCCGCCGGCTTCGCCCGCTTCTTTGAGAATATGCGTCAACCAATTGGCCGAGGCCGGAGTTAAACTTGCCGCCAAAATTGAAAGAGCAAGCGGAACAAGAACCACGGTCCGAAGCCACAACATGAAGTCTCTCCCATCGCAATGCGTAACTTCGAAACGCTCGCATTCAATCTACATTTTTGCCTTGGTAGAATCCGGGGATCGCTTTTCAAGAAACGCTTGAAATGCCTCGCGCGCCTCGGGCGACTTCAAGCGGTCCTTGAAGTGCTGTGCCTCTTTTTCCATACATGCCAAAATGTCTTTTTGATCGCCACGCAGCAAGCGGCGCGAAATTGCCAGGGCTTCAGGCGGCTTTTTCGCGAGCATTGCGGCCGCAGCCAAAACCTTGGCTTCGAGTTGCCCGGCAGGCACGATCTCATTCACGAGGCCCGCTTCGCGCGCGCGTTCGGCCGAGAGCGGCGCGCCAAGCACCAGAAGTTCAAACGCCCGTTGATGACCCATCAGCCGCGGCGCCAATAAACTTGAGGCGGCCTCCGGCACGAGCCCCAAATCAAGAAACGGCGTTGAAAAGACCGCGGATGGTGCCGCATAGACGAGGTCGCAATGAAATAGCATGGTGGTGCCAATGCCGACAGCAAGCCCCGACACGCCGGCGAGCAAAGGCTTTTTCAAAACCGGCAATATGAAAATGAACTTCATGACTTCGTCGATGTCGTGGCCCGCACCAGTCGCCAATGCCAGAAAATCGGCAATGTCGTTGCCCGCACAAAAGACGCTCGGTAACCCGAAAATGACATGTGCTGAAACGTCGTCGGACGCTTCCCCTGAAATCAGGGCATCCACCAACTGAGCGTACATGCCACGCGTCAGGGCATTCTTTTTGTCTAACCGGTTCAATCTCAGGATCTGGGCGCCACCTAAGCGAGAAAGTTCGATATCATTGCTCATGCGCGTCATTCACCCCTGTTTGCCATAATGCCATAGCGGCGTTGCTCCACCTTGAGCGCGCAATGCTTGTCGTCTACTGGAGCAGTTGAGGTCCAACAGACTCCCGTATCGGGTGCAGACTATGCCGGACTTCACGACGTGAAAACCAGAGATTATGCAATTGCCAACGCAAACATGCCCACCAACTGAAGAGGCGCTGCAACGCGCGGCCGTATACTTGCGATCCGGTGCCCTTGTCGCCTTTCCAACCGAGACCGTCTACGGCCTTGGGGCCGACGCAACCAACCCCATCGCGGTTGCACGCATCTTTGCAGCCAAAGGCCGCCCGCAGTTCAATCCGCTCATCGTGCATGTGCTTGATGCCGCCGCTGCCGGACAACTCGGCCATTTTTCGGACAACGCAAAAAAGCTCGCGGCCGCTTTTTGGCCTGGCCCACTGACGCTTGTTGTAGAGCGCGCGGACAACTGCCCTATTGCCGATCTCGTCTCGGCCGGATTGCCGACGCTCGCGGTGCGCGTGCCCGGCAATGACATAGCGCGCTCACTTCTCAAAACATTCGGCAAGCCCATTGCCGCGCCATCCGCCAACCGCTCAGGCCACGTGAGCGCCACGCGCGCGGAACACGTGGCTGCGGATCTCGGCGCCTCTGTTGCGATGATCCTCGATAGTGGCCCAGTGCAGCACGGAGTTGAGTCAACCGTCCTAGACCTGACAGCGGACGGCATCGTTATGTTGCGGCCGGGCGCTATTCCGCTTGAACGCATCGAGACCGTATTGGGCGCCAAGATTACCCGCGCTGAAGGCAGCAGCGCTCGCCCGCATTCGCCGGGTCAACTCGAAAGCCATTACGCGACGCAAGCCCCACTGCGCCTCAACGCAACCGATGTGCATGAAGGTGAAGCACTCCTTGCCTTCGGCGCCGTGACGCCCGCGCCATCTGGAGCTGTTTTTAACTTGAGCCCTGCAGGCGATCTGGTCGAGGCCGCCGCCAACCTTTTTGCGGCGCTGCGCGGCCTTGATGCACACAATCCTACCGCCATCGCCGTCATGCCAATCCCTTCGCACGGCCTTGGCGACGCCATCAACGACCGCCTGAGGCGTGCAGCGGCCCCGCGTGGCTAATCTTTGAGTTTAGGGTAGCGCTTGCCGATGCAGCGCGAGAACTTGCCTGAGCACTCATCACAGCTGTATTCGAATTTTTTCGCGTGACCGATCTTCTTGATGCACGCGCGCAGCTTGTCGAGGCATGAGCGGCACGCAATTTGGCGCCTTGCGCAGAACGGTGCACTGAAGCCTTTGACGCCCCGCGCTGACGCTCTTAGGCACGTTGGATATGCATTGGGGCGGCAGATGCGTGCAAAGCTACCTGATTTGACCCCGCATTGGTGCGATTGAATATGCTCCGCACGAGCTGGCAACGGGGTCGCTATCGCATGTGCAAAAAAGGCAACGCCAAGCATTGCGAAGATTTGCATTGTAGCTCGGCGGACGGCCGTCATGGCGTGGCGCCTCGACTAGTTTGCGCGCGGCGTTATCAAGCGAAACACCACAGGGCTTAACATTGCGCTGTTGAGAGCATGCGCGTCAAAACTCTGGCGCACGGCAGTAAAGAATTCGGTTCTCGTTGGAGTAATGGCCAAACACACAAACGTGCCGATGGCACTGACGATGACATTGATGAAATACGCCCGGCGCAACATAACAAACCCCACGCACGTCCCCGCTGGGGACAACTCTTAATGATCGATTAACAATGCACGGGGAGTGCCAACGGCTCAAGCAAAGATTTTTTTTGATGCCGGTAAGGGTAAATGGCGGCGCAGCGTGCCGGAGACGGCCACCGTGACGCGGAACCGCTGTTTCAAGGCGGTGCGTTCAACGAGAACCCACGAGAGGAAGGCGATCGGCAAGACAATCAGTATGGCAAGCGCCGCAGACAACAGCGGATCGATGCCCGGCAGCTTTTCGATGAGCATCTGTTGTATAGGGCAGGCGTAGATGTATGCCCCAAAGGAAAGATCGTAGCGGTTCGTCAACGTCCTGAGCGGGCCAAACGACAGCGTCGCCACCCACAAAGTCGCGTAACCGAGAAAGATCGCGGTCGCGAGTTCGCCAAAACGCGTGCCGAGCGCAAGCACGAAGAGTGCGAACAATGGAACGACGATGCCCCCGTGGATGGGCAACCAATCGCGGACGAGATAAGCCAGCGTACCCATGCCAAAGAAAAGTGCGAAGTAGCGGATGTTATCGATCGACGTATACGTCTCGATGGCCTTCGGCTGCTCGATAAATACAAGCGTCAAAAAGAGCGCAAGAAGCGGTGCCGAGACCTTGCCCCAACGCGCGCTGAAAAGTCCGGCAGCGCCTGCGATGGCCAAGCCGGCATAGCATAAAACCTCGTATTTCAAGGTCCAAAGCGACATGTTGACGATTGCCGGCAACGGGTGCGCTTCAAACACGCCGGGGAGAGGCGCCGATCCCGTCGATAGCGAGAGCGTGCGCGCGATGTAATGCAGCACTTGCGGATCGGTAAAGTACCGGCCCGGTTCCAGTACCGACATGTGCGGCCCAAGCACCAAAGCCGTCAGCAGCACGCACACAATCAATCCGGGAAAAATGCGCAACACCCGTCCCGCAACAAAGTCCAGCATCGAGCGGCTGCGGTCAAAACTCTGCGCGACGAGAATGCCGCTTAAAAAGAAAAACACCTGCACCGCATGTTCGCCAAGCGAATGTCCCGTCAAGTTGTGGATCGGCTCGGCGGAAGACGTTCCCCGCGCCAGCAAGTAGCTGTGCGATACGAGAACGGCGAGCGCCATAGCTATGCGCACGACGCCAAAGCTATTGCTCTCGGCCACGAGATAGCCGCTGAGATAACGGCGGCGGCCCGGCGGCAGGTTGCCGCCAGTGTGTGCGATTTTGATGTCATCAAGGTTGCTCATGCCTGTCCAAAAGCAAGCCCCGTGCCGCCAATCGTTAACAGCACCAGGTAAAAGAAAACCAATTCACGGACCTAAGCGCTTTGCGGCATTCTAAGTCGCTGGCGCTCAAATTCCATGGCCGCTGCCTGTGACGGCCAGCTCGCGCCAATCCAATCATCGGTCCCAAACAGCCAGTACCAGAACCGGTTGCGGCGGTGATAGCGCTCGATCATCAGCTTGTTCATGGTGTCCATGTGAACTTGCATGGCATTCAGCGTTTCAATCGGGCGCTCGTTGTCACGATCAAGATTCGTCAACCGGTTCGAGATGACCGAGAGATCGCCAGCCGCATCCGAGCGCCACTGGTCAATGGAACCCGCAAGCGTGTGCTGATTCTGATTGAGTTTCATTAGTGCATCATGAACTTCCGTCAGATCCTGCGCGTAAGCCTGATGCTTTGCCGCCGCCGTCTCGATCTCTGCGGCAACGGCGCGCTCGACCGAATTCAATCGGTCGCTGATCTTCGAGAGCGATTCTGTAATCGCACCCTGCTGACTTCCGGAACTGCCAACTAACGCAGTCACACGCTCAACGATGGGACCTGCGAGCGCACTCGCCAATTCGGATTTCTGCCTGTCGAAGCCAGCAAGTAGCGTTTCCATACGGCCGGTGCTTGCAGTATTGGTGGAAAGCGCACGCGCAATTTCGCCTTCGAGCGATTTCAAACGATCCACGACATCGCTTTCGTTGCGGTTATCGCCCGAAAGCAATGCTTCCTCGATAATGTCCAGCCTGTTGGCAATCGGCTTTAGATCGATGGCGCGGCTGAGACGCTCTACCAGATCTCCGGGAACACCGCCGGCAGAGGGCTTTTCACGCACGGCGAGTTCAACGCCCTGTAGCCGGTCGGTCAGAACCGACCATGATCGGGCCATCTCGCCGAACCGCTGTTCAATCACGCCATGCACGGCCTGAACCAGTTCAGAAATATCGTTGGGCGAAACGTCGCCATCTCGCGTCTGTCTCACGGCTTGCTCCAAATTCTGCAATCGATCCTGTAGACCTGAGGTCAACAATCCATGGTCGTCGCGCTGCGAACGTGTCTCCTGGCTCAAGTCCTTCAAAAGATTCGCAACCACCTGCCGTTCGCTGGCCAGATCATTGCTCAAGGCCCGCACCATTTGCTCCAGCGCTTCGATGCGGCTGTTTTGAATTGTATCGGTCGCAGTGCCGTCGAATTCCGAACGATAGGGCCGTGCGGGCTCTGGCGTATATCGCACCGGCTCAACCGGAACACGTACGATACGTTCAGGCGCACTATAGCGCGGTTCTGCAACATACCGTGTCAGCGGCGGCAAAGGCTCTGTCGCCTCCCGCGATGCGCGAACCGTGTGACGCGACAGCAAGCCAAGGCCCGGCAAATCCGAGCGCTGATCGAACAGCACATAGAGCAGATCTTCGATGCCGGCGGGCGCGTTGCGGCGCGCGGCATTGACGGCGGCAAGGCGCAAGACTTCGCCAAATTCTTCCGAGCGGCGCGGCGCACCTTTACCGTTCGGCAATCCAACTGGAATTTCGCTGGTGATGATGGTCGCACTTTCGCGTCTGAGCGCGGCAACGCGCACGCCACGCGCCTCAAGCGCTTCTGCAGCAGCGTCAATGCGCGTCAAGGCATGCAGCAAATGCTCAAGCCGTACTTCGCCAGCGCGGTGCGCAAGGGCGACGTCAAACGCATGATTTGAACACGCCAGCACCGTATCATCGACCCAGATAGGTCCGTTGCGAAACGCACCCCTTGGACCATTAGACGATGACTTCGCGTCACTGACCCCGGCAAGATCGGTCGGCGTGGCACTCCAAGTCTGCGGTGTGCGCAGGTCGAGATCTTCACCCCTGTAACCCATGTCGTCCGTTCTCCTTGTCCGCGAGGTCGCCTACGGCGCGCACTCATATTTCCAACAAACCAAGTTTCCAAAAACAAAGCCAATGCGGCGCGCCGTCTGGCATCACTTTAGCGTTTATCCCCAAGCCATTGGCGGAAATCTAGCCACAGATAACGGCCGTCTCTTGACTGTGGCACAGTAACGCCGAAACACCCAACCCGCGAGGGGAGGCGCACGCCTCAGTGACAACGTGGTCAATTCGAAAAAACACTTGAATTTCATATTGTTACGCCCGATAGGCGTTTGACGAGCCATGCAATCCGTCCACTGATATGCGAATCAAACGCGTTTGCAATGCCTTACGGCGGATACGCTCAAGCAGTTAAAGAAGTGTCGAACGAGGGGAGGTCTTGGGCGCAGCCTCGAAATGGGGGTCGTGAAGTTCTGGGCCTTCGTTGCGCGGATTGTTGAGCTTGGGATTGACGGCAATCATCTCGAGAAGCCCGTCGGGCGCAGGGCGCAACAGCTCGCGAACGTGTTCGGCCGTACCGGGTTTGCAATCCAGCCAGCGCTCGAAATCCCGAGGCAACAGGAGGACCGGCATGCGGTCATGGATGGCGGCCATGTCCTCGTTCGCCGCAGCCGTCAAAATAGCCATTGTCTCAAGTTCGCTGCCATCGGCGCCGAGCCAGTGCTCCCAAATTCCGGCAAATGCCATGGGTTCGCGGCTTTTGTAGCGAATGAGGTGCGGGATTTTTGAGCCCGCCTTGCCGGTCCATTCATAAAACCCATCGGACGGCACTAAACACCGGCGGTGACGGATCGAACCACGGAATGATGGCTTCTCGGTCACGGTTTCCGAGCGAGCATTGATCAGCGTCGAAAATTCGCGAGGATCCTTGACCCAAGACGGGATAAGCCCCCAGCGCACAAGGCAAAGTTCGCGCTCACCCTTTAAACTATTGCGCACAATTGCAACCGGGTCAGTCGGTGCAATGTTGTAGCGAGGTGGAAAGTCCTCTTTGTTGCCGTAGCCAAACATCTTGCGTATGGCTTCCGGCGGCGATGTCAGACTATAACGCGAACACATAGGCGCCTCTCGCCGGGGATGGTGTCCTTCTAGCACGCATTCTTTTTTGTCACGCACTGTCTGCCGCGAGCGCGCCAAGAATTCAACTTATGAGCCGTCGGTCAACAAGCACCGGCAAGGCATCAACGGAGCTAAGACCACCTGAAATGGGCACAATACACCGGCACTTGAAAGCAATGACTGCTGTGGCCGTTTTCAGCCTGCTGTCGGCCCTTGCGCCGGTCCACGCCGCGCCTGACGCAAAGCCCTACGACGACAAACTCATGAGAATTTCGGAAATCATTGGCGCCATACACTATTTGCGCGAACTGTGCGGTGCAAACGAAGGCCAGTACTGGCGCGAGCGCATGCGCGAACTGATGGACGCCGAAGGATCGTCCGCCCTGCGGCGTGCCCGCCTGACACGCGCCTTCAATCAAGGTTATCGCAGCTACAGCCGCACCTATAATACCTGCAGTCCCTCGGCTCAGACCGCCATCACGCGCTTCATTGCTGAAGGCGCGCAACTCTCGGATGGGCTGGTCAAGACCTTCCCGCAGTAACCGCTGCACAGCGCACCTGTAACGGCTGGCAGTTTACTGTGAATTGTTGCTGAGGCCACCTTTCGCTTTTGCCTGTGCTAGGTCACAGAGGTGGCGCCTAGACGCTTGACGGCAGGGGCAATGAGCAGCGGACATGCGCGCGAAAGTAAAACGTAAAATTTCAGAGTATCCGGGGGACGACATGTTTTCGTTTGATGAGCTTGAAAAAGACAATCCGAATCTGAAGGCGCTCGATCTTATTTTAGCGGCGTGGGACGAAGGTGTTGATACCGGCGTCGCGCCAGAGCAAATGGCCTACGCGGCACTGTTCACGGCACTCACCGATCTCGTATCGATCTATGGCGAAGATGCAGTCGTGAAATTGACCCGCGGCCTGGAAAAGCGCATCGACCAGGGCGAATTCACGCTCACCCGGCGCCATCAATAGGCCTAGCAAATAATCTGGCCGGTTTAAAAACGTCCGCCCTTCAAGAAAACTTCAAACAGCAACAAGCCGCCGAACCCGGTGAGCAAGATACCCGCAATTCGATTGATCGCGCGCAACCGCTCGGCATCAATCAAATGCCGGTAACGGCTGATCAAGTTCGACAGTCCGATCCACCATAGCAAGCTTCCCGTCATGATGGCGGCCACCATCAATAATACATCAATGGTTGACGCCACTTCCACAAACGTCGAGACGCCGCCAAAGATTGCGAATAGCCCGAGCACCGCGCCTGGATTGGTGATTGTCAAAAAGAATGTCTGCGGAATATCCCAGGCGAAATCCTTGAGCGTCGTGCCCTCTTGCTCGCCCCCCGACGCCATAGAGATACGCGGAGTGGAATGGAAGAGCTTTAGCCCGAACACAACGAGCGCCAATCCGCCTATCACTTGAATGATGGCCCGGTGATCGACCACGGCTCCAGACACCGCGCCGACACCAAGTCCGGCCGTGAGCGCGATCAAACCATCGCCTGCAACAGAACCGATACCGGCCGCTAGCCCGCCCCAAAAACCACGTTCGATGGCGCGCTGGATGCATAAAACATTGACCGGACCAACGGGGGCGGCAACGAGCACACCGATGATCAAACCGACGGGAATGATGAAAGGGTTCGGAAGGTAGTCCATTGATCCCCAACTCTGCTCTTCGGCACATTGAGGTGGTGCGTCACGAGCTACGAACAAAGGTAACACATAGCCTTGCAATTCTTTCCTCGCCGCTGTTGTTTCCGGCGCGCCGGCGTCTTCGCAACGTCTGTGTGACCATTTTTCACGCACCGGGCCGCCATCGCCCAAGTATTGAGCGGGCACGACCCACGGTATGGCGGGAAAAAACGTGAAAAGCCCGGACAATTCAAGCTAGACAGCCCCAGAAGGGACGCTTTGCCTTCAGTCCGGCGGGCATGGGCGATGGATATCAACTAGGGGCCTGGCCCCCAATCATTTGTCGCACACGGAACAGGGGACTTGGCCGTCACGAACTTCTCTGTATAATCTCAGTCTTACGGTTTTTTGTTGAGTTAGGGAATTAGCGTCATGATGAGACTATTCGTTGGTGCGTTCGCGCTCGCGTCCCTGGTCGTGCCAAACACGGCCGAAGCCTTCCACCCTTTCGAAGAGACTTACGGCTACCAGATGCCAAAGAAGTGGCAGAAGCAGCCCAAGGCCGCAAAGGCTGCTAAGCCTGGTGCGTCGCAACCGATCTTCTCATTCGGCTCATCCAAAAAGAAAACCAAGACCGCCAAGGTCGAGCAGCAGGATTATGATAAGCCTGTAAAGAAATCCCTGGCAAAGGGCCCAGCTGAATTGGACGGCGGCCCACGTCCGAACATTTCCCCTGTCGCGCCGCAGACGGTCTCGTTTCCGAACGGCTTCGGTTCCGGCAGCATCGTGATCGATACGGCAGGCCGCAAACTTTATTACGTCCTCTCGTCGTCCAAGGCTTATAAATATCCAATCTCAGTAGGCCGCGAAGGCTTCACATGGACGGGTACGCAAAAAATCTCGAAGGAAGTGAATTGGCCCGATTGGCGCCCGCCGGCGGAAATGCTGGAGCGCAAACCGGAGCTGCCTGAATTGATGACGGGCGGCATTCGCAATCCGCTCGGCGCCAAGGCCCTCTATCTCGGCAATACGCTTTATCGCATTCACGGCACCAACGACACCAAGAGCATCGGCTACGCCGCATCGTCAGGTTGCTTCCGCATGATGAACGGACACGTCGTGCATTTGGCTGGCATCGCCGGTATCGGCACCACGGTTCACGTCTTGAACAAGCTGCCGTCGAACATCGCCAAGGCTGCGAAAAACGGCGGAAACGGCTGACCCACTGGTGGCTAAGCCACGATCCAAAATAAGAGATCGTGGAGTGGTGACGCGCCTGGCATGAGATTGATGCCGGCCGCCGATTTGACCAGATACATACCTGCAATGAGCGGCAGCGATGCCGCCATTGCGGCGCACGAGACAACAAACGCCTCGCTCCAGCTCATCGGCTGGGTCGGGGCGATTGCATTTTGGAGGGCACGCGACAGCATATTGATCCGGGACAGTCAGAGGGTTTGACAGTCCGGATTGCAAAGGCGGGGCCAGAACAGTTAACGGGCGTATCCCTCAAGGAATTTCACGGGTTCGCCGCTGGCAGGCGCCAAAATGGTGCCGTCCCACATGGCCCGCCGCCCGCGTACGATTGTCCCAACCGGCCAGCCCTGGACCTTGACCCCATCATAGGGCGTCCACCCTACCCGGCTCTCGATCCATTTGTTCGTGATCGTCTCGCGGCGCTTTAGATCGACAATCGTGAAGTCGGCGTCATAGCCAACCGCTATCCGGCCCTTTCCGCGAATGCCAAACAAGCGTTGCGGCCCATGGCTCGTCAAATCGACGAACCGTTGCAGCGAGAGGCGCCCGGCATTGACGTGATCGAGCATGATGGGAACGAGAGTTTGCACGCCGGTCATACCGGAATGGGACGCTGGATAAGCGTGGTCTTTTTCTTCGCGCGTGTGAGGTGCATGATCGGAGCCGAGAATATCAACAACACCGGAATTCAACGCGGCCCAGATCGCGGTGCGGTGCCGCTCGCCGCGCACCGGCGGGTTCATTTGCACATATGTGCCGAGCCGCTCATAGCATTCCGGCGCCGAAAGCGTCAGATGGTGCGGCGTTACTTCCACGCTTGCGAAATTCTTATGCCCCGCAAGGAAAGCCATTTCCTCCGCCGTCGAGACATGCAGCACGTGCACGCGCTTGCCGTACTTCTCCGCCAAACCCACCAGCCGCTTCGTTGCAATGAGCGCCGCCTCTTCGTCGCGCCATACCGGATGCGAGGCCGGATCGCCCGCCTTGCGCAAATCCATGCGCGCAATGAGCCGGGCCTCGTCCTCTGCATGGAACGAGGCACGGCGCGAAATCCTGGCGATAATCTTGTCGAGCGAGGCTTCGTCATCGACCAGAAGATCGCCGGTCGAGGACCCCATAAAGACTTTGATGCCGGCGGACCCTTCGAGTTTTTCGAGAGCCGGAATATCGGCGAAGTTCTCTCGCGTGCCGCCAACGAAGAACGCGAAATCGCAGAACATGCGATGGCGCGCGCGCCGCACTTTATCGGCCAGCAACTCAGCCGTGGTCGTCAGCGGCTTGGTGTTCGGCATCTCGAACACCGCCGTCACACCGCCCGCGACGGCCGACCGGCTTCCGGTTTCGAGATCTTCCTTGTGTTCAAGCCCGGGCTCGCGGAAATGCACCTGGGTATCGATGACACCGGGGAGAACATGCAGATTTTTGACATCCAGAACTTCAGCCGACTTAGCACTCTTGAGGTCGCCGATGGCCACGATGCGCCCGCCCGCGACGCCGATATCGCGCACCCCAACGCCATCATGATTGACGACAGTGCCGCCTTTGAGGATGAGGTCATACGTCTCAGACATGGAACCTTTGTCTCCGGCGGCTTGCGTTCTCGCTACGTCCCGCATACGTAACTTGGCAACTGAAGGCAACCGGCACAATCACCAATGACGCAAGAAACCAACAGAGCAAGCGTAGCTCACCTCGCAGATCGCGGTGCGGTCAGCGTAACGGGAGCGGATGCGGCCAAGTTTCTCCAAGGACTCGTGACCAACGACGTCGAGAACCTGGTCACGAAGCCTGATGACGTAGCCTTTGCCGCAAGCGCCGCCCATGCCGCAATCCTCTCCCCGCAGGGCAAGATCCTGTTCGAGTTCTTCTGCGTGCGCACGCTCGATGGCTTCGTCCTCGACGTGTTGCGCGACAAAGCCGGAGATCTGGTAAAACGGCTATCGATGTACAAGCTTCGGGCCGCTGTCGAGATCAAGGAAGTTTCCGAGGACTACAAGCTGCTCGCCTTGTGGGGCCCCAACGCGTGCTCCTCCGGCCCCACCACGGGCACGATCGCCTTCATCGATCCACGCCATACAGCTCTCGGGCAACGCATCTTGGCCGAAGCCCGATTTGCGACCGACATCGCCTCGGCAACGAATGGCAAGAAGGTTGCGGAAGAGGCGTACCATGCACATCGCATTGCGCTTGGCGTTCCGGAAGGCGGCAAGGACTACGACTTCGTCGACGCCTATCCGCACGAAGCCAACTTCGATCTCCTGAACGGTGTGTCGTTCACTAAAGGCTGTTATGTCGGCCAAGAAATCGTCGCGCGCATGCATCACAAGACGGTTGTTAGGAAGCGCGTTGTCCCTGTCGTGGCCGCAACCACACTTCCCCCGGCACGCCCCGAAATCACAGCCGGCGGCGTGACAATTGGGAAACTTGGATCAGTCAGCGGCCATCGCGGCCTTGCACTCATGCGCCTAGATCGTGCCGCCGAGTTCGCGGCTCAATCCATACCACTTGACGCCGGCGGTGTAGCCGTCACGATCTCTCTGCCCTCTTGGCTCCCGGCGCTACCGGCCAATCAGTCCTGAGCAGGCTCCGCCGCAGGCGCCCGAGCGGCGGCATTTTGGGCGAAAGCTTCAACGGCATGACTGGCGTACATGACTGAAGGCCCGGCGCCCATGTAGATGGCAAGGGCCAATGTCTCCATGATCTCCTCGCGGGTCGCCCCACGATCCAGAGCCGCCTTTGTGTGAAAGGCAATGCAATCGTCACATCGCGTGGCAACACCAATGGCAATTGCCATCAATTCTTTGGTTTTTGTATCAAGCGCATTCGCTTTGAGCGCAGCCTGAGCCATGGCACCGAATGACTTCATTACGTCCGGTGCACCGGTCCGAAGCTCTTTTAAGGGCTGACTGAGGTCAGCCGTGTGATTGATCCAGTCTAAGTACATTGTCTTCGCTCTCCTAATCGGCGGCGTCGGCCCTGGGATTCAAGTCCATGACAGCGGGGACAGCCGGAACATTGATGTTGCCATCACACCGGCACGCTGCCTATTCATTTCAGGAAACCCTCAGCAGCGATTTGATCCAGTGCAACCCAAGCCCCCCAAAAACAGTGACGATCGATGCCCCTGGCCCGGCATCACGGATCCGGAATACGCGCGCTATCACGACGAAGAATGGGGCGTACCGCTGACCGATAACCGGGCGCTGTTTGAGAAAATTGTATTGGAAGGCTTTCAATCCGGTCTCTCTTGGCTGATAATCCTAAGAAAGCGCGAGAATTTTCGCCGCGCCTTTCATGGTTTTGATGCCACGCGCATCGCCCGTTACGGAGCAAAAGATATCGCGCGCCTCATGGGCGACGCCGGCATCGTGCGCAATAGACTGAAAATCGAGTCCACCATCGATAACGCGAAAGCCTATCTAGCGCTCTCCAAACACACGCCGTTCTCGCAATTTCGTCTGGAGCTTTGTTCCGGACACGCCGATCCAGAACAACGTGACTTCGTTCAAAGACATTCAAGGACAGACCGAGATTTCAAAGAACCTGTCCAAGGCTCTCAAAAAAGAAGGCTTTCGTTTCGTCGGGCCAACGACCGTCTATGCCTTCATGCAGTCGTCAGGGATGGTCAACGATCATCTCGTCTCTTGCCCGCGTCACAAGGCCTGCGCCAAACTTCAATTGAAGTTGAAGGTGCCCGGCCGATGACAGGCGGCGGCAAAAATCGCGCGTCTCCGCGCGCTTGGCAGCGTATGTTGTCGGGCCGACGGCTCGATCTCCTGGAGCCAGATCCCGCGGATATCGAAATTGAGGACATCGCTCATGGCTTAGCCCGCGTTGCCCGGTGGAATGGACAGACTATCGGCGCGCACACCTTTTCAGTCGCGCATCATTCGTTGCTGGTTGAAGACATCGCCTCGACTCTCAACCCCGATTTCGGCAATGCTGAAAAGTTAGGAGCCCTACTGCACGACGCGCCCGAATATGTGATTGGCGACTTGATCAGCCCGTTCAAAGCCGCGATCGGCCTCGACTACAAAGCCTTCGAATTGCGTCTATTAGCTGCTATTCGCAAGCGTTTTGGATTGCCGGAAGCGCTCAGTCCCAAACTCAAAAAGTCAATTAAAGCTGCTGACGGTATCGCCGCATACTATGAGGCGACGGTTCTTGCAGGCTTTAGCATTGCAGAAGCCGAAGATTTTTTCGGCAAGCCGGTCATTCCGCCAGAACTGAATGCGCGGCTGATGATCATTGTGCCGCTCCCCGCCAATGACGCCGAAGAACAGTTCTTGTTTCGGGTGCGAGAACTTTCGCATCTCTGACAATTGGTCAAAATTGCGGCTTTCACACGGCATTTCTTACATCACTTATTCTGAAAATCGCCATGATCGCCCTCTAGCTCGCTAGGTGGGGAGCACGGGGAATTACACAATGAACATGGAACTTTCGGGCCGGGGCAAACCATTAGCAGAGAAAGCACAGCGCGCACCGACAAAGGACAGCATGGGTCATGCAGGCGTCGAAATCGGCTTGAATGCCGCCATCGTTGCAGTCCTCGACAACGAGCCGGTTGCGCTCGTGGTACGCGACGCGCCTGACAGTGCCGGTGCGACCGACGGCTTGCCGTTTGGCCCTTTCAGTCCGCGCGATCATCGCACGCTTGAAGGCGGCTTGCGCACTTGGGTGCGCGATCAGACCGGACTTGAACTTGGTTACGCCGAACAACTTTATACCTTTGGAGACAGAGGCCGCCACGTTGAGCCCGGCGATCTTGCGCCGCCCAACGTATCCATCGGATATCTCGCACTGACGCAAGCCGGTGACGGGCGTGGCGTTTCCAACGGTGCATGGCGCACATGGTATCACTATTTTCCATGGGAAGATTGGCGCCGCGGCCGGCCCGATATCATCACAAATGAGATTGAGCCGCGACTCAAGGCCTGGGCCGAAAGCGCCAAGCCGTCGAATGGCCCGCAGCCGCTCATCGCAAGAGCGGATCGCATTCGCATGTGCTTCGGACTCGATGGCGCCGCCTGGGACGAGGAAAAAGTTCTCGAGCGCTACGAGCTGCTCTATGAGGCTGGGCTTGTCGATGAAGCTCTGCGCGATGGCCGGTCATCGGCAAAGGTGTGGGGCGATCATCCCCGTCTTGGCCAGCCTATGAAATTCGACCACCGGCGGATTCTGGCAACTGCCATCAACCGGACACGCGCCAAGATCAAATATCGCCCCGTGGTCTTCGAACTCATGCCGGATGATTTCACGCTCTACGAACTTCAGAAGACTGTGGAAGCCATTCTTGGACCGCATCTGCATAAGCAGAACTTCCGCCGTCTGGTCGAAGGCGCAGGTTTGGTCGAACCGACAGGCGATATGAAGACAAGAACCGGCGGACGCCCAGCCAAGCTCTTCCGCTTCCGGCGCGAAGTGCTGCTTGAGAGGCCGGCTCCTGGCGTGCGTGTTTCAGCGCCGCCGAGCAGCCGGAACTGACTTTTTCTTAGCTAGCCGGAACAGAACAAGCACCCGCACGTCATGAGTGATCGGCACTGGAAATTCCGGTGCCGATGCACTATCTTACCAACATGATTGGAATGCTCACTTAGAGCATTAGAAGCAACTCATTCCGGCGGTCGGGCCGGCTCTCATCAGGCGCTGAATATGCTCTAAAAGAGCATAACAAGTGTTTCTCAGGAGATCGAAGTGATGGCGTCAACGGGAATGCGGCCAGAAAAAACGGTCACAAAAAAGCGCGGCAGCCAGCCAGCCGGTGCCCCGATGCGTGGACCGGCAACTCAACCCAAATATGATTGGTCGCCCGCACTCAAAGCGGAAATGGCGCCGGTGTACGAGCGCGTGAAACACGTCATCACGCCGATGGAGTGGCCGCACTATGCGCCGCTCATCAAGTCCATCAACGAACTCAAGAAAGAGCGCAACGCCGTTATCTTGGCGCACAACTATATGACGCCGGAGATCTTCCATTGCGTGGCCGACTTCCGCGGCGACAGTCTTCAACTCGCGAAAGAAGCCGCGCGCACGGACGCCAAAGTCATCGTCCAGGCCGGCGTCCACTTCATGGCGGAAACGTCAAAGCTCTTGTCGCCCGACAAAACCGTACTCATCCCTGACATGCGCGCTGGCTGTTCCCTCGCGGCGTCGATCACGGCTGACGACGTGCGCATGTTGCGCGAAGCCTATCCCGGCGTACCGATCGTCACGTATGTCAACACGTCCGCTGCCGTTAAAGCCGAATGCGACATCACCTGCACATCGTCGAACGCCGTCAAGGTTTGCGAGAGCCTCGGTGCCCCACGCGTGCTCTGCATTCCAGACCAATATTTGGCGAAGTGGGTTCAGTCGCAGACTAAAATCGAGATCATTGCTTGGAAAGGCGCGTGCGAAGTGCACGAGCGGTTCACTGGCGAAGAATTGAACGCCATGCGCCGAGACGATCCGGGCCTCAAGATTATCGCGCACCCTGAATGCCCACCCGACGTCATTGCGGCGTCCGACTTCACCGGCTCGACCTCCGGCATGATCAAGTGGGTCATGGACAAACGACCGAAGAAAGTCGTGCTCGTGACTGAGTGCTCAATGGCGTCCAACGTCGCCGTCGAAGCGCCTGACGTTGAATTCGTGCGGCCCTGCAATCTGTGCCCGCACATGAAGCGTATCAGCCTCGAAGGCATCTACGACAGCCTCGTACATCTCCAATACGAAGTGACCGTTAACCCGGAAATCGCTGAACGTGCCCGCCGCGCCGTCGAGCGCATGGTTAATCTGACGAACTGAACGCGTTTGATCGGAAGGCGTAGGCCATGGTGGAGAAACGTCAAAAAAAGTCCGAAACCGTCTTCAAGCCCGCTGAGGCGATGGCGGCACCGGGCGACATCGCCATCATTGGCGCGGGACTCGCTGGGCTCTACACAGCTTTGAAACTTGCGCCATTGCCCGTCACCGTTATCGCAGCAGCACCTTTGGGCGAAGGCGCATCGAGCGTGTGGGCACAGGGCGGCATTGCGGCAGCCGTCGGTGAAGGCGATAGCGCTGAGAAGCACGCCGCCGACACGATCGCAGCGGGCGCCGGCATCGTCGATAATCAAATCGCGAGTTTGGTCGCCGGGGAAGCTGCCGAATGCATCCGCGATCTCCTTAATTACGGCGTTCCCTTCGACCGCGATCTCGCCGGCCATTATGTCCTATCGAAAGAAGCGGCACACACTGAAAAGCGCGTGGTGCGCGTGTCTGGAGATCAGGCTGGCGCCGCGATCATGCGCGCCCTCATCACGGCAGTGCGTAACACGCCCTCCATTCGCGTGCTGGAAGGTTACGAAGTCGACGACCTCATTTGTGACGCTGGACGAGTACAAGGTTTGCGCCTTATCCGCCCGGCCGCACTCGGACACGGCACCTATGAGTTCGTACCCGCTTCAGCCGTCGTACTCGCCACGGGCGGCGTCGGCGGCCTGTTCGCCGTGACGACCAATCCCTCATATGCCAAAGGGTGTGGCAATTGCGATTGCCGCCCGCGCAGGCGCCGTCATCGCCGACGCCGAGTTTGTGCAATTCCATCCGACCGCTATCGACGTCGGTCTCGACCCCGCACCACTTGCAACCGAAGCCCTGCGCGGGGAAGGTGCCATCCTTGTCAATCGCAAGGGCGAGCGCTTTATGTTCAAGTCAGACCCGCGCGGAGAACTTGCCTCTCGCGATATCGTTGCGCGCGGCGTCTTTGCCGAGGTCGCGGCAGGGCGCGGCGCTTTCCTCGATTGCCGCGAGGCTATCGGCGACCGCTTCAATACCGCTTATCCGACCGTCGCCGCCCATTGCAAGAAAGCCGGCATCGATGGCGCGAAGAACCTCATTCCCGTTGCACCTGCCGAGCACTATCACATGGGCGGCATCGCGACCGACGCCCTCGGGCGCACAAGTGTTGCCGGTCTGTGGGCCGTGGGCGAAGCCGCCAGCACCGGCTTGCATGGCGCCAACCGGCTTGCCTCCAATTCGCTCCTCGAAGCTGTCGTCTTCGGCGCACGCGTTGCAACGGACATCAAGTCGGTCACTCCTCAAAAAGGCGCCGGCCATTTCGTCGACCCCAAAAAGGTATCTGGTCCACGTCCACCCGGCCCCGCTCAACGAGCGGCCCAAGTCTCGGAAGTGCGATCCCTTATGACGAAGCATGTGGGCGTCGTGCGCAATGCACGCGGACTGCGTACAGCTTTGCGGCGCCTCAAGACGCTGCAGGACAACACGGGCGACGATAGCGTCCTCGCCAACATCGTGCTCACAGCGCGCCTAATCGCCGCCGCCGCCGTCAATCGCAAGGAAAGCCGGGGCGGACATTTCCGCAGTGACTATCCCGAAAGCGACAAGGCGTTTGCCAAGCGCACGTTCATGACCATGGACGATCTCGAACGGATAGAGGCTCAAGTCGCGGCAACTTATACGACGGGTCCGGCACTTGAAAGTGTCCGCTCATGACGGCGCACAAGAGCGCACGAAGCGCGCCGCCTCCACTCCCGCATCCCATGGTGCAGGCCGCCATCAATGCAGCTCTGGCCGAAGACCTAGGCCTCCAGGGCGACATCACCACCAACGCAACGGTTGCCGCCTCTACAAAGGCCGAAGCTGTTATCGCCGCACGCAAGCCCGGTGTGATCTGTGGACTACAGCTTGCCGAAGCCGCGTTCCGAGCGCTTGACCCTAGCGTCCTCTTCGACGTCGAAGTTGGTGACGGCGAGAGCGTTGCGAAAGGTGCCGCTATCGCACGCATCTCCGGCAATGCCCGAGCCCTGCTCACAGCCGAACGCGTCGCCCTGAACTATATGGGGCGCCTGTCGGGGATCGCGACGCTGACTGCGAGTTACGTCAAAGCCATCCAGGGAACGCCGGCAAAAATCACTGACACGCGCAAGACGACGCCCGGGCTCAGAGCGTTTGAGAAATACGCCGTCAGATGCGGCGGCGGGCAAAACCATCGCACTGGATTGTTCGACGCCGTGCTCATCAAGGATAATCACATCGTTGCGGCAGGCGGCATCGCCAAGGCCGTGACAGCCGCGCGCGCCGCCGCCGGGCACATGGTCAAGATTGAAGTCGAGGTTGATACGCTCGAGCAGCTTGATGAAGTTCTGCAGCACAAAATCGATGCCGTTCTGCTCGACAACATGACGCCCGATCAGCTCCGCGCCGCCGTCAAGCGGGTTGCAGGGCGCTGCCTGACCGAAGCCTCGGGCGGCGTTAACCTGGAGACCGTGCGGGCCATTGCCGAAAGCGGCGTCGATATGATTTCGGTTGGCGCGCTCACGCATTCGGCATCCGTCTTGGATCTTGGCCTCGACTTCCTGGCCTCTCCAAAGACCCGGAACAAAAGCGCTTGATTTCGCCATAGTTCGCGCGCACCTCATTCATGAGGTATCTTTACGTCTTCCTGCCGTGCGAGGCTCCCTCGCGCAGCCGGCCATTGTCCATGAGGTTATATGGTGGAAATTTTCGTAATCTGGGGTGTTAGCGCCGTGGTTGCCGCCGCGCTGGCCGCAGTGTTTGCGGGGCAAAAAAACCGCGACTATTCCTATTGGATTGCTTGGTGCTTCCTGGTGCCGCCGCTCGTCATTTGGCTCATGCTCATGCCGAAACGCGAAGGGCCCCGGCCGCGCCAACCGCCCCTCGATCACGCGGAACGCGACGGCGGCGGACTACTGTAAGCGTTACGCCAACTTGGCTTTGGAGCGGATCGCCGCTTGCGCAGCAGCTAACCGCGCGACGGGAACCCGGTAGGGCGAGCACGATACGTAATCGAGCCCGGCGGCATTGAAAAACTCAACAGATTTCGGATCGCCGCCATGCTCGCCGCAGATGCCGGTTTTCAAACCCGGCTTTGCCTTGCGTCCGCGCGCGACGCCGATTTCGACAAGTTCACCAACACCCTCTTGATCAATCGATACGAAGGGATCGATCTCAACGATCTCGCGCTCGAGATAATTCGCGAGAATGGGTGAGGCATCATCGCGCGATAAGCCCAGCGCTGTCTGCGTCAGATCATTGGTTCCAAATGATATGAAATCGGCGCCCCGGTCTCCTTCAGCGATATCGCCCGCGCGCAACGCAGCGCGCGGCAATTCGATCATCGTGCCTACGTCGTAGGTGAATTCCGCGCCGGTTTCCTGGCGCACAGCCGCGGCCGTTTGATCGATGACGACGCGCAACACGTCGAATTCACGCCGGTACGCGACGAACGGGATCATGACTTCGACATGAGCCTGACTGCCTGCTTTTTTGCCGGCATTGACGGCGGCTTCGAATATCGCACGCGCCTGCATTTCGGTAATTTCAGGAAAGCGAACGCCGAGGCGGCAGCCCCGGAAACCGAGCATAGGATTGAACTCTTTGAGTTCATTGACGCGCGTCTTGAGCTTGGCGAGATCCATATCGAGCGCTGCCGCAACTTGCGCCGCCTCGCGCTCTTCATGCGGCAGGAATTCGTGCAATGGCGGATCGAGCAACCGGATCGTGATCGGCAGTCCGGCCATGATCTCGAACAACTGCTCGAAGTCATTGCGTTGCACGGGCAGAAGTTTCGCGAGCGCGCGGCGGCGTCCCTCCTCACTGTCGGCGCAAATCATTTCGCGCACGGCGAGGATGCGATCTTCCTCGAAGAACATGTGCTCAGTGCGGCATAGGCCAATACCCTCAGCTCCAAACAAGCGGGCTTGGCGCGCGTCACGCGGCATGTCGGCATTAGCGCGCACTTTGAGGCGGCGTGCGCCGTCCGCCCATCCCATGAGCGTCGCAAATGCACCTGAGAGCTGAGGCGCGCGCATTTTAGCTTTGCCGGCCAGAACACGCCCCGTGCTGCCGTCGATGGTGATGATTTCACCTGCACGAAAGACACGTTGCCCGACGCGCATCGTACCGCCATTACTGTCGATGCGCAGCGCGCCCGCGCCTGAAACACACGGCCGCCCCATGCCTCGCGCAACGACCGCCGCATGACTGGTCATGCCGCCGCGCGCAGTCAGAACGCCAACGGCTGCATGCATCCCGTGCACGTCCTCGGGACTGGTCTCGGCGCGCACCAGAATGACGTCTTTGCCTTTTGCTTTGAGCGCTTCTGCCATCTCGGCATGAAACGCGATTTCGCCAGATGCCGCACCAGGTGACGCCGGAAGGCCGGTCGTTAGCAGGTCTTGCTCCGCGTCTGGATCAAGGGTCGGGTGCAGAAGTTGATCGAGGGCCGCCGGGTCGATGCGGCACACCGCTTCGTTGCGCGTGATTAACCCTTCGCCCGCCATATCGACAGCGATCCTCAATGCTGCTTCCGTGGTGCGCTTGCCGGATCGAGTTTGCAGGATCCAAAGCTTGCCGGCTTGGATCGTGAACTCCACGTCTTGCATGTCGCGATAGTGCGCTTCGAGAAATGCGAATACATTGGTCAACTCCTGGAACGTCTCTGGCATCATCTCTTCGAGCGATCCGCCCGCCTGACCGCCCGCCTGACCCTGTGCCATCAGTGGCTGCGGCGTGCGCACACCGGCCACAACATCCTCACCCTGAGCCCTCGGCAAAAACTCCCCATACAATAGTTTTTCGCCCGTCGATGGGTTGCGCGTGAAAGCCACGCCCGTCGCCGAGTGCTCGCCCAAGTTGCCGAAGACCATGGCCTGGACATTCACTGCCGTGCCCCAGCTATCGGGGATATCGTGCAAGCGGCGATAGGTTAAAGCGCGCGGCGTATTCCACGATTTGAACACGGCGGCGATAGCGCCCCAAAGTTGCGCATTCGTATCCTGCGGAAAGGGCTGACCGTGCTCCCGCTCCACTGCGTCCTTATATTCCGCGATGATTTCGCGCCAAGCATCCGCATCAAGATCGGCGTCGGAACCAAAGCCATTGAGGTTCTTGAAATTCTCGAGCGTGTCTTCAAACACGCCGTGATCGACGCCAAGTACGACGTCTCCATACATCTGGATGAAGCGGCGGTAGCTGTCATAGGCAAAGCGCGCATCGCCCGTCAGCACCGCGAGTCCTTCAACCGTCTTGTCGTTGAGCCCAAGATTAAGAATAGTGTCCATCATGCCCGGCATCGACGCACGACCGCCGGAGCGGACCGACACCAGAAGCGGCGCCGCCTCGTCTCCGAAGAACGCGCCCGTCAGTTCGCCGACTTTGTACAAAGCCTGATCTGCCTCTTGCTTGAGGCCCTCAGGGAACGCCCGCTCCCCGGATTTGCCACCGGAAAGAAACGCGGCGCATACCTCGGTCGTGAGCGTATAACCGGGCGGCACGGCAAGCCCGAGACGGGCCATTTCCGCGAGGTTTGCCCCCTTGCCGCCAAGCAGCGCCGCCATACTGGCATCTCCCTCGGCGGCATTGGCCGCAAAGGCGTAGACCCATTTCCTTTTGCCGTCTGGCCGAGGCTGTGTCATCAGAACGCTCCGGGCGACCGTGGCGCACGAATCTCGACGTGCTTCGTTGTGCCATAGCAGGCCCGTGCGGGCGGTGAAAGGCCACTCATCCGCTGCAAACGTATTAGCTGGTGTTTGCCCGGCCGGCGACGTGGAGATGCAATAATGAGCAACCTCGACAAAGTTTTGGAAAGCCTTGCCCAGTCGAAAGATGCGGGGCTTAAGCGATTGTTCGAATTGCTCAGGATAGAAAGTGTCTCGACCGACCCTGCCTACGCGCCCCAATGCCGCAAAGCCGCAGACTGGTGCGCCGCTCAGCTCAAAGATATTGGGTTTGCCGATGCCAAGGTTGTGGCCACAAAGGGGCACCCCATGGTGGTCGCCCACGACCGCAAGACGCGCGACCCAAAGCTGCCGCACGTCCTCTTTTACGGCCACTACGACGTGCAGCCGCCCGACCCGCTTGATCTTTGGACCACGCCGCCATTCGAGCCGCGCATTGCCGACGAACCGCCCCACGGAAAAGTCATCATCGCGCGCGGCGCAGAAGACAACAAGGGTCAGCTGATGACATTCTTTGAGGCATTCCGCGCCTGGAAAGCTGTTGCCGGCGAACTTCCGGTTGCCGTCTCGGTCCTCATCGAAGGCGAGGAGGAATGCGGTTCGCAGTCATTGCCGGATTTCCTCGCGAGTCACGGCGAGGAACTCAAAGCCGACTTCGTACTCGTGTGCGATACCGGCCAATGGGACAAGGACACGCCCGCGATAACCACCATGTTGCGCGGATTGGCAGGCGACGAACTCATCCTCTCGGGGCCTGCGCGCGATCTCCACTCCGGGCTCTACGGCGGGCCCGCCACCAACCCCATTCGCGCGCTCGCCAAGGTCATGGCGGCACTACATGACGACAGCGGCCGCGTCGCCGTTCCCGGCTTCTATGACGGCGTCAAAGATCCCTCGCCCGCACAAATGGAACAATGGAAGGCGATTGGCTTAGCGGGCGAAATGTTTCTCGCGTCCATAGGGCTGAAGACGGCGGCTGGCGAAAAGGACCGCTCCATCATCGAGCAGCTGTGGTCGCGCCCGACGCTCGAATTCAACGGCGTCACCGGCGGCTATCAAGGCATTGGCTCAAAGACCGTCATACCGGCAAAGGCATCGGTCAAAATCACGTGCCGGCTCGTTCCAGGCCAAGACCCGGACAAGGTCATGAACGCCATTCACAAGTACGTCGAGAGCGTTCTACCACCAGACTGCACGGCGGAATGGCTCGGCAACCGCGGATCGGGTGCCATCATGTTCGACACCGATGGCAAAGCGATGCAGGCGGCTGCGAAGGCCCTTGAAGACGAGTGGTCGCGTCCAGCGGTCTTGATGGGCTGCGGGGCATCAATTCCAATTGTCTCTTCGTTTCGCGACGCCCTTGGCATGGACAGCTTGCTGATCGGCTTTGGCCTCGATGACGACCGCATTCATTCGCCCAACGAAAAATACAATCTCACCAGTTTCCAGAAAGGCGCCCGCTCCTGGGCCCGCATACTGGCGGCTTTCGCAGCATTGCCAGCCGGAACACGCGGCTGACCAGAGGCAATCCGGCTCAGCGAGAAAAGAGCTTTGCGCCGCCGCAATCCGCTCCTATGGTCCGCCCCGGCTGCCGCCTTTGGGCGGCCATGAGGAGAAGTTCCTGAAAATGCGCCACTCTGCACTTACTGTCCTAAAGTTTTTCGCCGCCGCGGCACTTGCCCTGACGCTGGCTGGAGCTGTGTCATCGGCCCAAGACCGCAATTGGCAGCGCGAGCGCGACTATCAGCAAGAACGACGGAATGATCGCAACGCTTGGCCAAGCGAGCGGTTGAACCCTCAGGCCCAGCAGCGCAACGTTCCGGGCGAATTCGACTACTACGCGCTCGTTCTCTCTTGGAGCCCGTCGTATTGCTCGGAAGCCCGTTCGGGCGACGACGAAACGCAATGCAGCCGCCGAGACGGCCGGCGCTTCAATTTTATTCTTCATGGGCTGTGGCCGCAGTACAATCGCGGTTACCCCGAAAGCTGCCGCACAGCACGGCGGCCGTTCGTTCCCCAACCCTTGATCGACGGCATGCTCGACATCATGCCGAGTTCACGCCTCGTCATTCATGAGTATCGTAAGCACGGCACATGTTCCGGTCTCTCGCCCGAAGGCTATTATCAAACCGCCCGGCGCATGTTCGAAAGCATCCGTATTCCAGACAAATACAAGAACCCCATGGAAGCGCTGTTCATGTCTCCGGATCAGCTTGCCTCCGATATAGTGCGCGCCAATCCGGGATTGAGACCGGACATGCTCGCCGTTGCCTGCGGCGGCGCGGGCAACCGGCTCAAAGAAATCCGCATCTGCTTCTCGAAGGACGGCGCGCCGCAGAGT
Organism: uncultured Alphaproteobacteria bacterium; assembly: GCA_963819605.1. GTDB lineage: Bacteria > Pseudomonadota > Alphaproteobacteria > Rhizobiales > Hyphomicrobiaceae > Hyphomicrobium_B. The sequence continues at coordinate 74,277 of CAWFWU010000020.1, forward strand.
TGCGGATCAAACGAAGATCAACGCCGCCTCTGTTCCAGCAATCGCATGTTTGTACCGCCCGTGCGCTCCACGGCACGCGACGAGAACTACAGCGGCTCGGACCGCAAGGCGCCGCCAAGTTCGCGGCCAAACCCGCTTCCCGCGCCGCGCATGATCGAAGATGACCGCAATATCTGAGAACGGCTCCCGGTATGGTATGGGGGCCGCCACGTTTCAGTCTGTGGATAAACAGCCATTACGATGCGGCTGCCATTTTCTTGCCTTGCCGGTCTGACGCGGCGTCCGCACTCTTGGTCTGGTGATTCGACACTGGACTTGAAATGCGAACCCTCGACCTCGATCAGTATTGGCCAAGCGCCCAAAGCGCGGATGCGATGCCCAAGCCCGCGAACGGCGCCGGCACGGTGGGCGAGCCTCAGTCTATTGTTGATCATTCATCGATCCATCACCGCAACCTCGGCCAAAGTGACATCCCTTCTCAAGTCAACGCATACCGGCACGATCGCCGGACGCCAATGATCTGGGGTGGCCTCGGATTTCTAGCCGGCATGTGCGCTTGGCACATGATTGGCTTTTGGTCGTTCGTCGCGAATGTGGTGTTCAACGACGATCAGCGTGTTGCGGCAACCGCAAAAAGCAGCTCCAAAATTGCCGTGCGCCTCCGAAAATCGGCGCCCACCGGAACTGGCAATTCGCTTCGATCGATCCATGCAGGCAATTGCATTGCGCTCGAAATTGATCGGACCAGCGGTGACGCTAAGCCTGGCACCTGTCCGGTTGATGAAAAGCCGTTAGCAGATGCAGGCCGCACGCGCCGCGATGATCTCGTCTCCACGCGGCCTAGGTTACAAGACCCGCAGGTATGGGCCGGCGTGACGGCTGACGAGAGCGAGGTTGCGGCAGAGGCAATCGACGAATCAGCCTTCGACTTGACGATAAGGCCCGGACCGTAAATCTGATCGTTGATCCGCGATCAAGCAGCTTTGCGCACACGTTCAGTGCGCCATTGAGAGGGCGCGCGCGCAATGAACCCGTGAGCCGGTGCAACATCAAATTTATCAAGCCGGCCCGTGTCGATGCTCCAGCTCCGCGCGAGCTGTAAAACCTGTTCCTCGGTCGGGTGCAGAATGATCGCGCCGCCAGCGTCGCCCTTGCGTCCGCGAATGCCGCGCAATTCGAAGAGCTTCAAGCCTAACGCTTTCTCTTCAGACGTGAGCCGGCCGCGATCCCAGATCACACCGTCGTCACCTATTGCAAATGCGCGGACCATGCGGCCACGTTCCAGGCGCGCCCAGGCGAAGAGATCGATATCGGGGTAAGCAGCGAAATACTGCACATCGCGAAACACACTCGACAAGCGCCCGAGCAGCGGCGTCAGCTTATCGACGAACGAACGTCCGGCGGGTAACGGCAAAGGTATTCCGGCGACAAAAATCCACCCCTTTACCGGCGGCGAGACAAAGACATATGTGTCGCCAAGTTTGCCATCGTAAATCGTGCCTATGCCCGAATCCCAGTTCGCTGGTACGAGTTCAATCAGTTCGAGCGCCTCGGCCACTGCATTGGGATCACCGGATTTGATCGCGAGCCATGCCATATCGCAGCCGAAGGCTTTCGGCAGATCGGGATCGGCGCCAAAGATAACGCGCTTTTGCACAAGCCTGGGCGCGACGGCAAACGCGATGACCGCGATCGTCACAACGATTAAGGCGAAAATGACAATCAGTTGGATCAAGCTGTTTGCTCTTGTCCGCTTGCGTGCTTCGAGTTCTTTTGAAACGGCCAAGCGCCAGCGGCAAGCCGGTATCCAGTAAAACGAAATTTTCCCGGCCGGACGTGTGATCCGGCCACCCGCAAATCCTATATGATTCCCTTGCGCATCCCCAAATTGACATTGACTTGTGAGCCTGACCGGCCATGTGTCTCATGTCGCAATACGAAAGCCGCTTAATGCCCGCCAACGCACCTTCTCACAAAGTCGCTCTCATTACAGGTGCAGCCCGCCGCATCGGCCGCTCCATTGCGCTTGATCTGGGGCGTGCCGGATGGTCAGTCGCGGTGCACTACCGCAATTCGGAGCTAGAAGCCGAAGAACTTGTAGGGCAGCTAAAGCACTTAGGCGTTAGGTCTGCGGCGCTCTCTGCCGATCTTGCCGACTTCAAGGCGATGCGCGGCCTCGTCGACCAATGCACCAAGACCATTGGTCCGCCGGCTTGTCTCATCAACAACGCGTCGGAATTTCTCTTGGATTCACTGGACTCTCTCGAAGAAGACACCTGGGATATCCATCAGAACATCAATCTCAAGGCGCCCGTCTTCCTGGCGCAAGCCATGTTGCGCACTTTGCCCAACGGCGTCGAAGGCAATATCATCAACATCATCGACCAGCGCGTTTGGAAGCTGACGCCTGATTTTTTTTCCTACACGATATCCAAAGCAGGGCTCTGGACGGCAACGCGCACACTCGCTCAGGCTCTCGCGCCCCGCATTCGTGTCAATGCCATCGGCCCCGGACCCGTTTTTCAAAGCGTCCATCAGACCGAAGCCGACTTCGCCGCTGAGCAAACGTCCACGCTCCTCGCGCGCGGCCCCTCGCCCGAAGAGATTGCCGCGGCAGTGAAATTCATCCTCGCGACACCGTCTATGACCGGCCAAATGATCGCGTTGGACGGCGGTCAACATCTCGCCTGATTGGGCGTTCTTGAGCACTCCCGCATGTTCATCCGCTGTGAAATTCACGAGAGTTTCTAACGGATTGCCGCAATCCTTCCGCGCCCGCTTCTCATTGCCGCCTTATTGATCGGCGACCTTCACATCACGGACCACGGGGGTTCGATCAACACTTTGTTAACGTTAAGCGCCTAGAAACCATTCCGGTTCTGTAGGGCGCTCATTTGAGGGTGCCGCGTAATTATGGGTGTTACCATGATGTGCCGCTTTGGGGCGCTGTTCGCGCTTCCGTTGGCGACGGCCATGTCGGCTGTTTGCCTGTCTGCTCCGGCTCTTGCAGCCGAGCTTCCGCAAATTAAAATCAACGATGACAACAAGGTACCCGAGTGTGCAACGCCGGGCCGGCTCAGCGCTTTTCTCGAGGCGCGCAATAAAACACTAAACGCGCGCTTCGCGGCGATCGCCGCCGATTACATGCGCGTTGGCGAGGAACTCGGCATTCGCTGGGATGTCGCCTATTTCCAGATGCTGCTTGAAACTGGCAATCTGACCTTCACAGGCGATGTTTCTGAGGACCAGAATAACTTTGCCGGCCTCGGCGCGACAGGCAAGAAGGAACCGGGCGAAACATTCCCAGACGTCGCCACTGGCGTCAAAGCTCATCTCCAGCATCTCTTGATGTATGCAGGCGAGAGCGTTGAAAATCCCGTCGCCGAGCGAACGCGCAAGGTTCTGGAGTGGGGCGTTTTGACATCATGGCAGAAGACCATCGATGGGCCGATGACGTACACGCACTTGGCCAAGAAGTGGGCACCCGGTTCGCGCAACTATTCACGCGACATCGCAAATGTCTCAGAATCTTTCTATGACGGTTTATGCAAGAGCGCTGACCCGAAACCGGAAATGATGGCGCTTGCGCGCCCCAGTGTTGAGACGAAGACGGCAGCCGTTGAACCGGCCGTAGCGGTCGCGGACGAACAGGAAACACCTAAAGTATCCGGCGCAGAACTCGCGCGGCGCGCGGTTGCAGAAGCCCGCGCGTCTGGTTCATTTGTCAGATCCAATCTCGGCGCTGGCGCCCTTGCCAAGACCGCTGAGACGGCAGCAACTGCGTCGCCTGAAACCTCTGAAACGCCCCCTGCCCGACCCGCGTTCACAATCATCAACGCTCCGAAAGCCGAAGCGGAGGCCGTTGAAACCGAAGCGCCCGCAGCAATCCCGGAGAAAACGGCAAAAATCCAAACCGCCGCGCTCGGATCCGGAACCAAGGCCGCCGTCACACCGCCTTCCGTCAGCAAAAGTAAAGACGCCGCCGATCCATCATCGAAATGCCGCGTATGGACCGCAAGCTACGGCGGAAGCCGGGCCATCATCATCAAGGCCGCTGGCGATGAGACGACAAACTACACCGTTCTCGATGTCAATGAGGGAACGGAAAAGCGCGAGGCTGAAGCTTATATTGCAGCCTATGCCAAAGGTGGTCAGCCCGTTGGTGAGTTTGCCACCCAAACCCAGGCCCTCGACAAGGCGTTCGAGCTCTGCCCCGAAGGCTGATTGAAAAATCAGCCTTTCCCCGTCAGCAGCACTCCTTAGTGTCAAGAGCTTGAGAATATGAAACCAGCAGCCCCACATGTCTCGAAGCGAACCCTTACGGTTGCAGCGGCTCTTGTGCAGCTGCTGCTCGCTTCAACGGCGCTCAACGCTGCGCCACCAATCAGAATAGGCGACAACAATCGCATGCCGGCTTGCGTGTCGCCCCAACGCCTGATGGCGTTTCTCCAGGACCGCAACCCCAATCTCGATCCGAAATATCGCGACATTGCCAAGTGGTACAAGCAGTGGGGCGATACCTGGCGCGTCCGCTGGGATTACGCCTTCTTTCAGATGGTGATTGAAACCAATTCACTCAAATACCGCCGTGGCGATGGGCGGCGCGGCGACGTGCACGAGAAGCAAAACAATTTCGCGGGCATCGGCGCAACAGGTGGCGGTGTCCCCGGCAATCGATTTCCGGACGTGAAGACTGGTGTACTCGCGCAGATCCAGCACCTCGTCGCTTACTCTGGCGAAATGATTGTGAACCCCGTCGCACCGCGCACAGAACTGGCACAAGATAGTATCGTTGAGCAATCACGCCGCTTGAAGCGCGCTGTGACCTACAGCGATCTCGCACGCCGTTGGGCCGCCGACCGCAAGTACGGCAAGACTATAGATTTCGTCGCCGAGCAGTTCTTCACGAACTACTGCACTGGCCCCGCAACGGTTGCCGGAGCCGAGCCTATGGCGCCGGCCCATGTACCCGAAGGACGCTACGCAAAGCCCGCCGGCCTCGGCGGACCCAAACCGCAGAAGCTTGCCGGGCCAGAGACCATGCCGTGGGTCGATGGCATCAACACCGCACAAGACAACTCTCAAGACAGCGCACCAAATCCGCCTGAGAAAAAACGCGCACCCGAAAAGTCAGGCCCTCCTGTGCGCACCCTCTGGTCGCGCGAGAACGGCTTTGAAGCGCCGCCGGCAACGGTCAAGTCCAAAGCGGCCGCCGATCCGGCAGAAAATGCACCGGAAGTTGCTGAACCGGTTTCGCCTGCGGCACCAAGCGCGGCAACAGTAAATACTTCCCCGGAGGTTACGGTCGAAAATCAGCAGTCGGCAGCGACAGACGGTATTGAACCCGTACTTCCCACGTTTAGAATCGCACCATCGCGTCTCGGTGGACCTGTTGATCTCGTGACGAATGATATTGAAACTTCGCTCGACGCCATTCCCGCCGCCGAGATCACCGCACCAGCGCCAAAACCTGCGCGCGCCGCACCCAGACAAGCGGCGCTTGCCGTCTCTCCTGCCCCTCAGCCAGCAGCAGCAAGCCCTTGCCGCGTGTTGACCGCTAGCTATGGCGGCAAGAAAACGCTGCTTGTCAAAGCCTCACGCAATGGCGGCATGGAACTAACAGCACTCAGCGTTATCGATGGATTTGAACAATCCATGTTTGCAACCTACGCCAAGGCCAGCGCTCCGGGCGCCGAACTTGTCAGCGAACACCCTTCAAAAGACGAAGCCGTCGCTGCCGCAAATGCGATGTGTGGCGCGGGTGGGTGAGTTTTCTAATTTCCGCGCGTTGTTATTTTTGACCCGGCGCCAGGTACTTGAGCGCCGCAGTCGAAAGTGCACCGCCAAGAACGCACGGTATACCGAACTCGACCTGCCCCATCACACTAGCGGCCACACAGCCTAACGAGAGAACGGTCTGCCCCGCCTGTCCCCACCAATTGTAATTTCGCGTGCTCTCTGGTCCCTTGGATTTGAGTTCTTCGATCGACGCGAACGCCTGCTTGCGGATCTTACCGAGTTCCAGCGTTTCAGCCGCCTCAATCACTTCGTTCAAGGGCGCACGTGCTGCAACCTCGCTTTCCGCTGAAACACCTTTGAGCATTGCCAGGAGTTCGGGATCGCGCGACGCGTTTTGCGCCAGCGTCCATTTGGCCATGGCGCCTATGGTCAACTTCTCGACGTTGTCCCTATCGGTTGACCACGCGACGACGGTCACGATGCGCCTGACGGGCGCTTCCGATCCGGTCGCGAAGTAGTAGCCCCAATTAATATCTATGGCCGATGAACTTTCTTCAAACGGCAACTCGGCGAGCGTCGGCTTATTGGCGAAGAGGTATTTGTCGATGAGGACTTTTCGCGCCGGCATGCGCTCAACGAATTTGATCATCAGGCCTTTCCAGTCATCAAGACCAGAATAGGCAATCGCCTTGACGAGCAGCACCTGATCCTGTGGATCGAGCGGGAACATGTCGCTGATCAGCTTTTCAGCGTCGTCGGGATTGGAGCCGATGACCCCCGCCGTAAAACCGATATAGACGCCCGCCTGGTCCATATCCTTGGTGACGCTGGACTTGACCATGGCCTTGACAGCCTCGGGCAGGCGCTTCGGTTCCGGCTTCAACCGGTAGCCGTTCATCCATGTCAGTAATTCCTCGCTTTTGGTGAAGGGTGCCGGCGGCTTGACCTTGCTCGCTTTATTCGCAGCGAAGCCTGGCACAGCGGCTAGCGTCAAAGCGCAAAAAAAGGCAAACACAGCACGCATAACCGAATCCAGAAGCTTAAGTTAAGGCATGACAGGGGGTTACAACGCGCGCTGGCGATGGCCATATTGTGGCACAGAGACGTTCTAGCGCTTGACCGGGTGACGCGACCGCCAATAGTTCAGGTATGAACTCAGACACATCCAGCAACGAAAACGGTCCAGGCGGCGGTCCCACTGCCGCACCCCCGGATCAGCCGGTCCTCTCGGGGCCCGACGTCATCGCCAATTATCTCAGAAACCTGCCCTCGAGCCCGGGTGTCTATCGCATGCTCGATAGCGCGGGCGAGGTCATCTATGTCGGCAAAGCGCGTTCTCTTAAAGCACGGGTCTCGAACTATGCCCGCCTTCAGGGACACACCAATCGTATTGCCCGCATGATCACCTCGACTGTTTCGATGGAATTCGTGACGGTCGCCACGGAAGCGGAAGCCTTGCTGCTGGAAGCCAACCTCATCAAGCGTTTCAAGCCGCGCTTCAATGTGCTGATGCGCGACGACAAATCGTTCCCGTATATCCTCATCTCGCGCGATCACGATGCGCCCCAGGTCATGAAACACCGCGGCGCTCGACAACGCAAAGGCGATTACTTTGGACCCTTTGCTTCGGCCGGCGCGGTGACCCGGGCCATCTCCATGCTGCAACGCGCCTTCTTGCTGCGAACATGCTCGGACAGTTTCTATGAGAACCGCACCCGCCCGTGCCTCTTGCATCAGATCAAACGCTGTTCCGCTCCCTGCACTGGGGAGATCGCACTCGACGATTATCGCAAGCTCGCCGACGATGCAGTCCGTTTTTTGAAGGGCGAAAGTCAAACGGTGCGCGCCATGTATCAGCGACTTATGGAAGACGCCTCAGAAAAACTCGAGTTCGAAGCCGCCGCCAAATATCGCAACCGGCTTTGGGCGCTGGCCCACGTTACTGCCGATCAAACGATCAATCCCGAAGGCGTCGAGGAAGCCGACGTATTCGCCGCCCATCAGGATGGCGGACAAACGTGCGTCCAAGTGTTCTTCTTCCGCACCGGGCAAAACTGGGGCAACCGCGCTTACTATCCCAAGGCCGACCGCTCGCTCCCTGTCGAAGACGTTTTGGATAGCTTCATCGCGCAGTTCTACGACGACAAGCCCGTACCGCGCCTCATCCTGCTTTCCCACGATATTCCGAGCCGGGACCTTCTGGCCGAAGCCCTCTCGATTAAAGCCGAGCGAAAAGTTGAAATCCGCGTGCCCGCGCGGGGTACCAAATCCGCGCTCGTCGATCATGCACTCTCGAATGCGCGCGAGGCGCTTGGCCGGAAGCTCGCTGAAAGTTCGTCGCAAGCGCGCCTGCTCGAGGGACTTGCAGAACGCTTCTCGCTTGCTGAGGTTCCGCGCCGCATCGAAGTTTACGACAACAGCCATATCTCCGGGACCAATGCGGTTGGCGTTATGGTGGCGGCCGGACCTGACGGCTTCGTCAAAGGCCAGTATCGCAAGTTCAATATCAAATCCGCGGATCTCACACCCGGCGACGACTACGCCATGATGCGCGAAGTCTTGACCCGCCGTTTCAAGCGGCTTGCTGCGGCACCAGACGCACCTTCCTTGCCGGATGACACCGGGAGCGAAGGCGGAACACCGATCGGCGACCGGCCAGATTTGGTCCTCATTGACGGCGGTCTTGGCCAGTTATCGATTGCCCGCGATGTGTTCGACGAACTTGGGATTGAAGACGTTGCCCTGATCGGGGTCGCCAAAGGACCAGACCGCGACGCGGGACGCGAGCATTTCCATATCCCCGGCCGCGACCGGCCCATGATGCTTGAAGCCAAAGACCCTGTTCTCTACTTCGTCCAGAGATTGCGCGACGAAGCGCACCGCTTTGCGATTGGAACCCATCGCGCCAAGAGATCAAAAGCGCTTGGCGCCAATCCGCTTGATGAGATCGGCGGAATAGGCACGACGCGGCGCCGCGCGCTCATGAATCACTTCGGATCGGCCAAGGCCGTCTCCCGCGCAGGCGTCGAAGACTTGAAGGCGGTCGAGGGAATTTCGTCGGAAATTGCTCAGAAGATCTATAGTTTTTTCCACGAACGGGACTGATCCCGCTGCCAATAAATTAAGCTGAAGCGGCTTGAGCCAAGTTCTGCCTTTCCGACGCGACAGCACTCATGACACGAGCGAACTCCTGTTCGACGTCGCTGATCGCCAACTGAATCTCGCCCGCATGCCACCCGGCCTGCGCCGCTCGCTGCAGCCGTTCGCAATGTTCGGCAAGCAATGACGCACCGATATTCGCGCTTGACGATTTTAAGCTATGGGCGAGCCGCATGATGGCGCCGGAATCTTTATCCAGATAGCGGTTGCGAACCTGCTCCATTGCACCCGGTGCGAAGCCAGAAAATAAATCGAGAAGCCTCTCGAAGAAATGCGGACGAGATCCGCGCAGTGTCCGCACGAACCCCTCATCCAACGACAGAATGACCTCGTCAATTGCCGCAGTAGTCTGGCCGTCGCCGGGCTCCAACCATTTTTCGAGTACATCGACGAGCTGCTCCGGCGAGAACGGCTTGCTCAAATAATCGTCCATCCCCGCTTCGAGGCATGCGCGGCGGTCTTCGTCGAATGCGTTGGCAGTTACGGCAACAATCGGCATCGGCTCGGTGCCTGTTTCCTCTTCCAGCTCGCGTATTTTGCGCGTAGCACCAAGTCCGTCGAGCACCGGCATCTGACAATCCATCAGCACCAGATCATACCGGCGACGTTTACACGCCTCGACCGCTTCTTTCCCGTTCTCCGCCATCTCAACCCGGCAGCCGAGCTCCAAGAGATACTGTCGCGCCACTTCCGAATTTACGGGATTATCTTCAACCAGAAGAACGTTTGCCTGGAAATTGGGCTTGGGGGTCTCAAGCGTTGCGGCAACACGTGGCGTCTGATCCGGCGAGCCGACTGCCTGTGTGATTACATCGACCAAATCCCGCCGGAGAATTGGTTTCATAAGAAAAGCATGAAACCCAAGTGCCTTGGCTTCTCCTGGTAGCTCCGGGCTCGATCCGGACGACAACATAACCAGCTTCGTTGAGATACCGTTATTTCCCGCCTGAACCGCTCGCGCGACGTCGAGGCCGGTCATGTCTGGCAACATCAAATCGATGATGGCAACGTCGTATGGCCGGCCAGTCTTCTCCTTGAAGCGGAAGAGATCGATTGCCGAACGGCCGTTAACGGCCGTGTCCGCAGAACCGCCTGCTTCCTGAATATAGGACAATAGAATTTCGCGATTTGCCTGGCGGTCGTCAACCACAAGGATTTTCTTTCCAGACAGATCCATTCCTTCGATGACCCGCGACGATGTAGCGGCCGACGGCGCAAAGGCAATCGAGAACGTGATCGTCGAGCCTACGCCGAGCGTACTAGCAAGATTGATGGTTCCGCCCATCATCTGCACGAGCTGCTGGGTGATTGAAAGGCCAAGACCGGTACCGCCATAACGCCGGCTGATCGAAGAGTTGGCCTGGGCGAACGGCTTGAAGAGCTCGGAAATTTTGTCCTCTGCGATACCGATGCCCGTATCTTTAACTTGGAACTGCAAGTTCACCACGTCATCGCTGTTGTCAATGCAGGTAATACTGAGTTCAACTTCGCCTTTTGACGTGAATTTAATGGCGTTGCCGATTACATTCATCAGGATCTGCCGGAGCCGTCCCGAATCTCCTTTTGCCATCACGGGAACATCTGGCGCGACGAACAGGTTGAGCATCAAACCTTTGCGATGCGCCGTCTCGGCCAGCAGCTCTACCGACGACTCAACGCAACTTCGCAGTTCAAAGTCGTGCTCCTGAAGTTCGAATTTCGAAGACTCGATGCGTGAAATGTCGAGAATATCGTTGATGATTGAGAGGAGCGTCGTTCCGGAACGGTAGATGGTTTCAGCAAAATGCCGCTGTTTAGGTTGGAGATCGCTGCGCAACAGCAGATCGGTCATGCCAAGAACGCCATTCATAGGCGTTCTGATTTCATGACTCATATTGGCAAGGAACCGCGACTTCGCGACGTTTGCAGCTTCCGCGGATTGCACTGCAACTTTCAAGGCTTCTGCCTGGTCTGCGAGACTGAGGCGCTGCTTTTCGCGTTCAGTTTCGGTCTCCTGCATGGCGGCGGCGATGTGTCTGCCATACCGGTACATCGCGCCAAGCATAAGAATAACGAAGCCGGCCAGTAGCCATTCATAAACTCTTAGTGCCTGCGAAATTGCAGTTTGACGATCGAAGCGGTCTTTCTGAATTGAGAGTACGTCGTCGTTCAGATGCTGGAAAAGACCGTTCACTTCGCCAAACTTGCGGTCCATGATGGCCATGCGTGCCGCAGCTTTGTCTGACTGGCCGGCCGCAAATAACTCTAATAGGCCGCGGCTTTCCTTGATCATTTCGTTCACGGTCCCGGAAATCGCGGCGAGATCGTTGATCAAGTCGTCCGTCACGGAGCTCTTGGGACCTCGCAGCAGTTGCTCGCGGAAGGTATTGAGCTTAACCTCGAAGTCCAGGTGAGCGGAGCCAAGCCGGGACGCTTCTTTCTTAGAGTCGCGAGACTCAAAGATGTCATTCCCAGGAGCGTTGATTAGAGACGCCAAATGAGAAAGCTGTCCGAACTGGCCAAGCCGCACGGCCCATTCATGATTTTCACGAACCGATTCCGAAAATGTCTCCATGATGCGGTATGTCAGACTGACTCCGCCGATCACCGTAAGCAGCTGAAAGGCTGCCAATAGGCGATAGAGCTGGTACCATTTGGGGCGATCTGCACCCTTGATGCGATTTATCGAAACCGTCATTGCTCTCGCCTGCGCCGAATCACTCTCAATTTCCGGGCAAGGATCTCCGCCTATGGTTTACAGCCGGTTACCATTGTGCTCCTTGCCCCCCACCCTGCTTTGCACCCAAGCGGGTGCCACACCCTGCCCTAATTTGGTGATAGTCGGGCGGCAATCGAATTTCTTTGAATTTTCCAACCGCTAGAGGCTGCCCTCCGTGCTCCGTTTTAAATTTGCCGCTATAGCCGCGTGCCTCGTAGCGACCCTCGCCCCGGCGTGCGGATGGGCCGAGGACGTTTCTAAGCCCGCCGCCTCTCCGGTAGCAGCATCCCCGGCCTTTGTTGACCCGGCGCCCGCCACGCCAGCACCGGCCAAGGAGCCGCCCGCTCCCTCTGCCATTCTTCCCCCTGAGGTCAACAGCACGATTGCCATTGTCGTCGGCACCATGGAGGGCGCCGAGAAAACGCTAACCGCTATCACCACCGTCGATACCGATCTCGGACGCCTGCGCGACGACATCGATGGCGTCATCGCGCAAACAACAAGAACCGCTGACTCGCTGCGCCCTCAACTCGCCGACATAGAAAACCAGATCAAAAAAATCGGATTGCCACCAGAAAAAGGAGCCCCGCCCGAAGCGGCAACGGTGACCGCCGAGCGCGCACGTCTCGAAGCCGAGGCCCGCGAAATCTCCGGCGCCGTCAAAACCCTTGAAGTGACCTGGTGGCGCGCCAGTCAAGCGATCGAGAAAATTACGACGCTGCGCTTGCAGCTGTTCGTCAGAAGTTTGACCGAACGCATGTCGAGCCCGTTGTTTCCTGCCCTATGGAGCGATCTCGCGCGCGATTCTCCGGCTGTCTCCTGGCGCTTGGACTACAATGTCTCCGATTGGCTTTCGTCCGCTGGCAAAGAAAAGTACCGGCTCACGCTTCTCGCCGGCGTTGCGGCGCTGCTCTACTTCTTGATGAAATTCGCTGTCGGCTGGATCACGCGTTATCGCGCTCCACTCGGTGGTGCCACACCGACGTTTTTCGAGCGAGCTGCGGCGGCCTCGTGGATTGGCCCGGTTCGTGCGGTTCCGGCTGTCGCAACAATACTGGCAGCCTATGCCGGGCTCGACTATCTGGGCCTTCTATACTATCCAACGGCAGCCCCTGTCGGTGCCGCGTTGCTCCGCTCGGTCCTGATATTTGCAGCCGTTGCGGCCCTTCTATCGGCTGTGTTCGCACCGTCCGATCCCAACCGCCGGATTGTGCCTCTGTCGAACCGCGCCGCGCGCCGCATCTGCCGCCTGCTCAAGATTTCTGGCCGCCATTTATGCGGCCGACATCTTCTTCTCGAGCGTGGGACAGATACTGTATTTCCCGCTGTCGATGAGTGTCGTGCAATCCTTGGCGACGTCTCTCGCTTTCGTCGGTGTTCTGGCCGGATTATTGCTGACGCCTTTCGAACCTTACGGCGAACGCCACGAATACCCTTATCCGCGCGACAAACCGCGCTGGCTGAAAATCCCACTATGGATTGCCGCCGCTGGCATCGTTGTGGCGTGCCTTCTCGGCTATGTCGCACTCGCCCGGTTTGCTGCCCAGCAGATCGTCATGACCGGGGTCGTGGCTCTTGTAGCCATCCTCTTGTATTTGGCCATACGCGCCTTTACTCGTGAAAGCGGTAAAAATCGCCACGCCGTCAGCCTTATGCTCGAGGAAACGTTCGGCCTGGATGAACCGCGCCGTCAACAACTTGCATGGCTAACCGAAGCCGCCTTGACCATTGCAGTTGGCATCGTAGCCTTGCCGCTGCTCTTGCTCCAGTGGGGCTTTTCGAGCGCCGACATCCGGGATTGGGTCAAGTCAGCACTGTTTGGCTTTGAGATCGGAGAATTCCGTATCTCCATCGTTCGCATTCTCATCGGCATCCTTATCTTCACCGCGTTGCTCTTCTTCACACGGCTCATTCAACGCCGTTTGCGCGAGAACGTACTAACGCCGCCTCGCATGGACGCAGGCATCGCCCATTCCATCGACACGGCAATTGGTTACGCAGGGATCGCACTCGCGGCGATCGTTGCCATCTCATATGCGGGCTTCGATATCACGAGCCTCGCCATCGTCGCCGGCGCGCTTTCGGTCGGTATCGGGTTTGGTTTACAGTCCATCGTCAACAACTTCGTCTCGGGCCTCATTCTCCTGATCGAGCGGCCAATTAAAGTCGGCGACTGGGTTGTTGTCGGCGACCAACAAGGCAACGTGAAGCGGATCTCCGTGCGCTCGACCGAGATCGAGACGTTCGACCGCGCCAGCCTGATCGTGCCCAATTCCGAGCTCATCACGGGGCGCGTTTTGAACTGGACGCACCGCAACGCCATGGGGCGAGTCGTTCTCAAATTTAACGCCGGCGCCAACGCCGATCCACGCCGCGTAATTGCCATCCTCAACGAGTGCGCACGCCGCCACCCAGACGTCCTGCGCGATCCCGCCCCGCTCGCCGTCTTCGAGGGCTATACGTCGTCGTCGACTGAATTCTCGCTGCGCGTTCTCTTATCCGATATACACAAAGGCCTCGGCGTGCAGTCTGACCTCAGAATCGCAGCCTTTGAAGCCCTGCGAGCCGCGAATATCGACCTGCCAAGGGGCTTGGAAGCGGTTCAGGCGGCCTCATGACGAGCGCGTGACGCGGCCATTTTTGGGTTCCACTGCGGGCCCCATTGACGGCGCCTGTCGCAATGATAAGCCACAGTCATGGACCAGATCGTGCGCCGCCCTATCCTGACCAGTCTGCCAAACATCTTGACCTACGGCCGCATTGCCGCCGTGCCGGTCCTCGTCGCCTTTTTATTTTTTTCGACCAGTAACACAGCGCGCTGGACCGCGTTTGCAATCTTCGTCGTAGCCAGCCTCACCGATTGGCTGGACGGCTATCTCGCGCGTATCTGGGAACAGCAATCAAACCTCGGCCGCATGCTTGATCCCATTGCCGACAAGCTGCTCGTCGGCGCTACACTCCTCATGCTTGTCTACGACCGCACGCTCACCGGTTGGTCGATCCTGGCGGCCGTCATCATACTGTCGCGTGAAATTCTCGTTTCGGGCTTGCGCGAGTTCCTAGCGGAGCTCAACGTCAAGATCCACGTGACGCAACTCGCCAAATACAAGACGACTTTTCAACTCGTAGCCCTCGCCATGCTACTTGCTGGACCGGCAGCGGAGCCAATGTTGCCCGGCGTGACGGAAGCCGGCGTTGTCATACTCTGGATATCTGCACTTCTGACGTTGTTTACCGGATACGATTATCTCAAAGCCGGTATCCGCCACGCAATGGAATAATGAAGGTCATGACAGAAACACGCGCCACGACGCGGCCCATTGCCATTCGCTATTTTGCCTGGGTTCGAGAAAAGACCGGCAAAGGCGAAGAAACCGTCGAAATCGGCCCAGGCATTGTGACAATCGCCGATCTCGTTGTGTGGCTCCGAACGCGCGGGCCCGAATATGACGCAGCTTTTGCTTCCCCCGGTAGCATTCGCGCCGCCATCGACAAGGTCCATGTAAAGCCGGACGCGAAAATATCCGGCGCCCGCGAGATCGCGTTTTTTCCTCCCGTCACAGGTGGGTGATCCGCCATGAGTGTCAGCGTTCGGGAACAAGACTTTGACATCTCTGCCGAGATGGATGCCCTCACGCACGGCAATACGGAGATTGGTGCTGTCGCAACGTTTGTAGGCAAGGTCCGGGGAGAAGCGCACGGAACGTCGCTGCAGTCGATGACGCTGGAACACTACCCCGGCATGACGGAAGCCGAACTTGCAGCAATTGAAGCGCAAGCCGTGGCGCGCTTCAAATTATCGGCCAGCCGTATCATCCATCGCATCGGCGCACTCAGGCCGGGCGACAACATCGTCTTTGTCATGACTTGCTCGCCACACCGCAGCGATGCCTTTGCAGCCTGTGAATTTCTGATGGACTACCTGAAGACCCTGGCCCCGTTCTGGAAAAAAGAGACCGGCTCCGGCGGCGAAGGCCGCTGGGTCGATGCGCGCGAATGCGATGATTTGGCGGCAAGCCGCTGGAATAAGCCCCCCGGCGGATAAATCGGCCGATTCACCGCCAGTTCTGGGACAGGCATGCGTTAAGACGGCCTTAACGGTAACTGGACGATAACCTTAACAAGGCCCAGCAAGATCCGTGAAATCGCCATCTTCGCCGGGCACATCGGTTCTGTCCCGCATCCATCTCAACGGGGGTGCGCATAGACGGGGGTCTGTAGGTGATGAGTTCAGTTCTATGGCGTGCCGGCTGGCGCGCAGGTGTAGCCGTCTTGGCTGCAGCCTGCTCACTGACTTGCGCGGCCCAAGACACGCCCCAAGACCAGCAAGTTGCGGCTGACGAGGTGCTGCCACGCACTGAAGTCGCCGCCACGGCTCTCTCCCCGGCAGCACAAGCACCTGCCAAAGCCACAACAGCCCAGACGATGGGCACGCGCTTTGTGATCGGACTTGATCGCAAAGTAGAATTCCAAGTCTTTTCGCTCGCAAATCCTAATCGCGTTGTGGTCGAATTCCCCGACGTCAAATTACAACTTCCTGACCAGACGGACGGCAACACCGTCGGTCTCGTCAAATCGTTTCGCGGCGGCCTCGCTGCACCCGGCAGAACCCGCGTCGTGATTGAGGTGACCCAGCCCGTCGTTGTCGATAGCTCAAAAATAGAAAAGACCGCTGACGGGCACGTCAGACTTGCGCTGGATATTTTACCGGCCGATGCCGCGCTCCGGCGCAGCAAAAAAGGCCTGAAGCAACCGCTCGGTCTTGGTGCCGCAGGACTTCAGCCCCCCTTGCCGAAACTTGCCCAAAGCCCGCGCGCGCGCGCTGCCAAAGCTTTCAAACCTGTGATCGTACTCGACCCAGGCCACGGCGGCATGGATTCGGGTGCCACCAAGTACGGCACCGTGGAGAAGAACGTCGTTCTGGCGTTCAGCCACGTTCTGCGCGAACTTCTTGAAGATACGGGACGCTACAAAGTCCTGATGACCCGTGACAAAGATATTTTCGTTGAGCTCGACGAGCGGCTTGCCTATGGCGAAAGGAACAGCGCTAACCTGTTCATTGCCATTCACGCCGACTACGCCGGAAAACGCGCGCGCGGCGCGACGATTTTCACGCTGCGCGACGGCGTCGCCAAAGATTTGAAGCGTTCAAACTCGAGACGCTCGGCTGAAAAGGTTTTATCGTCGAACGAACTGAATGCCGTACGCCGCGTCGAAGGCGATAACTCGGCTGTCACCGGCATCCTCGCCGAACTGGCCGAGCGCGACGTCGAGCGCACGCAAGAGCGCAGCGACGTTTTCGCGAAAACAGTGATCGATAACATGAGCGAAAGCACCACGATGCGCCAGGAACCCGATCAACAGGCCGCCTTCCGCGTGTTGAAGACGGCGCAATTCCCGTCTGTGTTGATCGAGCTTGCCTATGTTTCGAACCAGCAAGACGCCAACAATCTAAAATCCGACGAATGGCGCGAAAAAGTTGCGGACTCGATCGTCAGCGCCATCGACAACTACTTCGGCAATCAGATCGCTCATATGCCGATGTGAGGATGATGCTCACCCCGCCGGAAAACCGGCGGCGGCTCAAACGAAGTCATGCCGACAAGTCCGCACTGTAGACACCCGGCTTAGCATTGCATAAATTGTGAGCATGACCAATCGTCGAAGCGTTATTCGAACAGCAGGTGCGCTTACCTGCGTCACTGCGTGGGATGGATTCGGGATGTCATTGTCCGCGCGTGCTGGAGCTGAAAAATCTGCCAGAGCTGCTGGTTTCCGGATGCCCCTCGAAAGCGACCGGCACGAACGGACATTCATGCAGTGGCCGTCTCGTGCGAAGCTTTATGGCAGCGCATCCGCGCTCATTGCCGTTCAAAATAAGATCGCGCTTATTGCAAAGACGATCTCCGCTTTTGAACCAGTCGTCGTTCTCGCGAGCCCAGATCAATCGGAAAGAGCCGTCAAAGCGCTCGGTTCCGGCATTGACGTGTGGTCCATCGATACGGACGATCTGTGGTGCCGCGATTTAGGACCAACGTTCGTTGTTTCAAATACCGGCAAACTTGCGATTTCGGAACTTGGCTTTAATGGCTGGGGCAACAAACAGAGCCATGCTGTTGATGGCCTCATAGCGGGTCAAATCGCGGAAAAACTCAGGCTGACCGTTTTCAACAATGGCATTGCCGGCGAGGGTGGAGGAGTTGAGGTTGATGGTGCCGGCACGGTGCTGGCGCACGAGAGCTGCTGGATCAACCCCAACCGCAACGAAGGCACTAAAGAAGAAATCGAACGGCTCATTCTAGACGCGCTCGGTGCAGAGCGGATAATTTGGGCTCCCGGTGTCAAGGGTGCCGACATCACCGATTTTCATATCGATGCGCTCGCTCGCTTTGTCAAACCGGGGCAAGTCCTCATTCAGCTCGGCAAAAGCATCGATCAACGCGATCCGTGGTCGGTCTCTGCATTCGAGACATACGAGATCCTCAAGTCCGCTCGCGATGCGCAGGGCCGGAAACTCGACATTGTCGTCATCCCAGAGCCAGTCAACATACGCTCGCGCTCGCGTGATTTCGTGAACTCTTACGTCAACTACTATGTCTGTAACGGCGCCGTGATCGGGGCGGAATTCGGTGACGCCAACGCCGATGACGAAGCGAAGTCGATCTTGCAAAAGCTTTATCCAGGCCGCGACATCATCAGTCTCAATATCGACCCCATTGGAGAAGCGGGAGGCGGGATTTATTGTGCAACTCAGCAACAGCCTGTGACACAAACTTAAATCACGTCATGTCGAATTCTGCGGCCGAACTTCGCACCGAATTTTGATGCACAAAAAAGGCCGGCACGCTTGGTGCCGGCCTTTTTCAATTGTCGTCGCCGGATCACTCCAGCGCTGCGTCAGTCACGTCCTACATGGGGGGTATTTGTGATGTTGCTGCCAGGGGAGAAGAAACAACCAGCGAGGCTCCCGTGCCGGGCCCTGACCTATTGCCGGTCGAGTTGAAACAAGAGATGGGGTTAAACGGGAATAGCGCTTCTGCATGAGGCACTCCGTCTTCCAATTGACCGCACACCGGCCGTCTGAGACCGGTTTTTCGAGCCACGGCAGAATGCGTGCGATCGGCCAGCACACGGGCTCGCTGGCCGGGCACGAACGATGTGCGCGGGACTTGAAGTTGCGGGAAGGGGTTGGCTAGGCTCGCGAGATCGCCGGGCCGGGACCGAAGCAACGCTCCCTCGGGCAGCCCTATCCATCGCTGCCGCGCGTTGCTTGTAGCCGACTGCAAGTCCATTTGGACTTGGTTCAGAGTAGAAAAGGGCATGAGACCCCTGGCTCTCGCTCTGACGCCCGCACTATGTTGTAGTGCCCTTTAATTCCTTACGGAATTTAGAGAACTTCAACGCCTCACGAGACTGATTGTAAGTGATTTGTGTGACGGTTCGTTAGATCGGCAACATAAGCCGGCGGCACGATCAAGCGCACCACGGGGCCCGCGGATGTAATCTCGACCGGCGTTGTGCCCGCTTCGTCGCCATCGACTTCGACAGGCACCGTGAAGGCAGAGGAAATGCCCACGCAACTGCAGGGGATTGAGAGTACGCCCTGAGGCCGCGTCTTAGCATCGGCAAGGCGGCCTAGCCCCAGCGCCACAGAGGCAGCCATCAGATCCCGCCGTGTCGTGCCGGTCACAATCACCGCTACTAGCTGACCGGCTCCAAGTTGCGTATCCCGTGTCAAAAGGAACGATCCGCCGTAGTGCGCGGCGTTTGTGACGATCACCCAACTCGCATTGAAGTGGACGCCATCAACCTCAACATTGAGGTCATAGACACCGGCTCCGAGTGTCTTGAGGACAGGAGCGGCATAAGCGAGACGGCCGAATATGCGTTTAGATTTTTGGTTGAGCAGCGCAACGATCCGGCCATCAAACCCCGCGCCAACCATCAAAAAGAATGGCGCACCGTTCACAAGGCTGCCGCGCACGGGAATCTCTGGTCCTTCAAGCAGAGTTTGTGCGATGACGCTTGCGCGTGACGAAAGCCCGATCTCGTGACGCATAACGTTGCCGGTGCCGAGCGGCACAATACCAACGGGAAGCGATGTTCCAGCGGCACCTGCGGCCACGGCGCGAATAGTTCCATCGCCTCCTGCCGCGATCACGGCGTCAAAGCCACCACTGCCAGCAGTTGCCGCAACTTTTTGGGACGCATCCTCCGCACTCGATGTTTGAAGCGCCGTGACGCGCGCCCCCTGTTTTTCCAAATGCGCGACGACGCGGTCGAGCTTGCGCGGCCGCCCGGCACCAGCGCTTTGATTGAAAACAAGTGCAAAGTTGCGGCGCATGGATCGGTCCTGGCGTGCGCCAGTGGCGCAACGGACTGGCACAAATGAAGAAGGCGCTGCGGATCGCGCAACGCCTTCACATGTGGCTATCTTTAATGGCCCGTGCCGTCAACGGAAACAACCAACTAGTGAGCCGGCAATTCCGCGGTGCGTGCGGACGATTGCACGGCCTTTTGCACTTTTTCGAAAGCCCGCACCTCAATCTGGCGAATACGCTCACGCGATACGCCAAACTCAGCCGACAGCTCTTCCAAAGTTACCGGATCCTCGCGCAACCGGCGCGCCTCAAAGACCTGCCGTTCGCGCTCGTTCAAGACCGACATCGCATTTGTGAGATACGACCTGCGCCGGCTCATCTCGTCATTTTCGACGAGACGCTCTTCTTGACTGGGCGTCTCATCCACAAGCCAATCCTGCCACTCGCCAATTTCTGCGTCGGCTCGAATGGGCGCGTTGAGCGACGCATCTCCGCCAAGGCGGCGGTTCATGCTAATCACTTCATCCTCGGTGACGCCGAGCTTGGTCGCGATCTTCTTGACCGTCTCCGGTTTCAGGTCGCCCTCTTCCAGAGCCTGCAACTGGCTCTTGGTGCGGCGAAGGTTGAAGAACAGCTTTTTCTGCGCCGCCGTGGTGCCCATCTTGACGAGGCTCCACGAGCGCAAAATGTATTCTTGGATTGAGGCGCGGATCCACCACATGGCGTATGTCGCCAAGCGGAAACCTTTGTCTGGCTCGAAGCGCTTCACGGCCTGCATCAAGCCAACGTTGCCTTCGGATACGACTTCACCGATCGGCAATCCGTAGCCGCGATACCCCATGGCGATCTTGGCGACGAGACGCAGATGCGACGTCACCAGCTTTTCAGCGGCGTCTTTATCTTCGTGTTGCTGCCAGCGCTTGGCGAGCATGAATTCTTCGCCCGGCTCCAGCATTGGAAATTTGCGAATGTCTTCGAGATAGCGCGACAGACCGAGAGATCCACCGGCAATAGTCGGAAGTGCTCTACTAGCCATTTTCATTTTCCGCCGCCCTTCTCCCGTTTCCGGTTCAGGCGGCCCTCCGTTAGCGAAACCTTGTCACCCTTAACGATAAGGACGCCCCAGTTCCGGCGCACGTTACATAAGTGTTAGCCGCAAGATTACACCCCCCTCCAGCATTGGAGCGGGCGATCACTGATGCGTGACCCAGTGCTGGCCGGGCTATTTCGCCGTCTTGGTTTTCTTCGCTACGGCCGCGCCTTTGTCAGCGCGGGACTTCTTGGGGGCCGCAACGGGCGCCCGGAGCGCATCAATAACATTCTGAATATCAAGTGGTATTTCACTCAAGAACGCCAGCTGCTCATGGTTCTCAGGGTGTTCAAACTCAAGTTCTGCGGCGTGCAGCGCTTGGCGCCCCAACGCTTCGAGAGCCTCTTTAGCCCGTTCCGTTAATAATGATGCTTGGGTTTTGAAACCGGTGCCGTAGACTTGATCTCCCAAAACCGGATGTCCGATATGCGCCAGATGCACACGGATCTGATGCGTACGCCCCGTCTCAAGCTGCAATTCCAAAAGCGTTGCAGCACCCTTTTTTTCCAAACCGTCGAACACTTCGAGCACGCGATAGTGCGTGACCGCGCGCCGGCCGGCGACGCTTCGCGTGATACTTATTTTTTTGCGGTTCGCAGCGCTCCTCGTCAGTGGCGCATCGATTGTGCCCGCAGGACGATCCAGAACGCCCCACACCAGTGCCCGATACACCCGGCGCAACCGCCCGTCGGCACCGTGGCTCTTGAACTGCTCGCTGAGGCTCTGATGCGCGGCATCCGTTTTGGCCACGACGAGAAGTCCTGAGGTGTCCTTATCCAGCCGGTGCACGATACCGGGGCGTTTAACGCCGCCAATGCCAGATAGGCTCTCACCACAATGAGCGAGCAGCGCATTGACGAGCGTACCAGAGGCATGACCGGCCGCCGGATGAACCACCATGCCGGCCGGCTTATCGATAACGATAACGTCGCTGTCTTCATGGATCACAGTCAGGGCAATCACTTCCGCCACGACATCTGTATTCGCGGCTTCCGGAACGGCGACATTGTAGATATCGCCTGATTTGACCCTGTGGCTCACGTCTCTTATGGTCTCGGCGCCGTCACTGACTTGGCCCTCGCGTATCAATGTTTGCACGCGCGCGCGGCTGAGTTCCGGGTGGAGATCTGCGAGCTTGGACGCGAGCCAGCGATCAAGACGCTGCCCGGCGTCGTCGTGTTGCACCTCGCGCGCAATGATATCGGGTGTTTTGATTTTTGTTGGCACGGGCAATGTGTTTGGTACTTCTAGAACGGACGGCTTATGGAGCAGCGCCATGACGAGTGAGTTAGACGGTCGCGAGGCCAAAGACGCCGGTAAGTCCGCGTCAAGTTCCAAGGACGATGCTCTCATGCGCGAATTGCGCCTACAGCGCAACCTCAAGATCCTGGTCGCGACACTCGGCTTCCTCATATTCGCCGGTCTTGGCGGTATTGCCTGGAGAATGATGGGGCTTGCCAAGGAGCGCGCTGCGGCAGCTGGTACGTCCACAACCGTCGCAGCGTCGCCGGGCTCAAGTGATATTGCGCTGGAACTACCAAAGGGCGCGCGTGTCGTCTCGACCTCGATATCGGGCAATCGCCTCGCCGTTCACTATGAAGGCCCAAGTGGCACCAGCATCGCCGTCATCGATCTCGATACTGGAAAGCGTATTGCCAACGTTAGTCCGCAGGAGGCCCTGCCCAGAGATTGAAGGCGGGGCAAGCGGCAAGCGAAGGTGGGACCTGAATCTTATTCGATTGCCGATTGCCCACTTCAGTCTCTTCCCTTACGCCCCACACTCCCCTATAGCTTGTAAACCGTGATCAGCCCCGTTCGTCTAGTGGCCTAGGACGTCCGCCTCTCACGTGGATAACAGGGGTTCGAGTTCCCTACGGGGCGCCAATCTTCCCTAAGTCATTGATGTTTCATAAGCCATTGGATCACTTGCGGACGTGGCTAGTCCCAGCCCAGCACGAAATGAAGGCCGCAAAACACTTCAGTGAGACTTCGCCGCGCCCTGCGCGCCGAGCCAAGTTCGCCACCCTCCGCTAGAAGTAATATTGACGGCGCCCGCAATAGCGTGGGCCTCGCATAAAAATCCTTTGACGCTTGATCCATCTGCGAGCGCGAGCGTGCCTATGCCGAGGGGCGGTGGTATAAGAGCAATAAACGAACCGAACGCAGCGTCATCCATCTCCCAGATCTCGACTTCAATGCCGCCCGCACCATTTCCGTCGAACACGAGCCCTGGTTTGGGAGGGATTGTGTTGGCGAGGGCATAGAAACTGTAGCCAGCGGCAGTATGCGTGGTGCGCACGAACCGGGCGTTGCGTTCGACAAGCTGGCTGTTGAGGGGATGTCCGCTGAGGTGTGCGCCGACGACGGCAATCGGGATGCGCTGGCGATGAGCCTGACTTGCGGCCACCGCGGGCGTTCCAGTAAGACTGTGCCCGGTTGCGCCAAGTTGTGCATCACCGAGCGCACGGTGCATCGTGTCTCCAAATGCTGTGAGGGCTTCGTCTGTACCGGCGCGCCCGATAAGGGTAAGGCCGAATGGAAGTCCGTTAGGCCGGAATCCAGAAGGAATGGCAAACGCCGAAAGGTCCATGAGATTGACGAAGTTGGTATAGAGCCCAAGGTTCGAGTTTAGGCGTATGGGATCGTTGACGACGTCAGCGATTTTATATGTCGTCGGGGATGTCGGCAACAGCAGCATATCCATCTTCTGCCACTCGCGTTCGGCTGCGCGTATCAATTCGGCAAGCTTGTAGGAACCCTCGAAGGCATCAACGGCACTGAACTTCGCAGCTCCTAAGATGATGCTGCGCACCGTCTCGTCCAATTCCGTCGCCTGTGTTGTTGCAAAGTCCTTAATCGCCGCCAATCGCTCGGCCACCCACGGTCCTTGATATAAAAGGCTGCCAGCTTGGCGGAACGCCGTAAAATCGATCTCGACCACTTCAGCGTTGAGCATCTTGGCACGCCCAATTGCGTCCGCGTAAAGGTTCGCCGCAGCTATATCGCCCAAAAAGTCGAGAGGTGTCCCGGGTACGCCGATCCTCATGCGCGAAGGATACTGCGCCTTGCTTTGACGTCTAAGACAATCGCGCGCGAAGATATCTTCTGGATCAAAAGCAGAAGCTGCGCATAGGACCGATGATGCATCCGCGGCCGTCAGAGCAAAAATCGACACCGCGTCGAGCGAACGGCAAGCCGGCACAACCCCGCGGGTGCTGATCAGGCCTTTTGTTGGTTTGAGACCGGTGATGTTGTTAAACGCAGCCGGCACCCGGCCCGATCCAGCCGTATCCGTTCCGAGCGCAAACGAGACGAGCCCGCTTGCAACTGCCACGGCCGATCCTGAACTCGATCCGCCACTAATGTAGTCCTTATTGAAGGCACTTGACGGGATGCCATATGGCGTCCGCGTGCCGACCAGACCTGTTGCGAATTGGTCGAGGTTTGTTTTTCCTATGACGATGGCGCCTACGGCTTCGAGGCGTTCAACGACTGTCGCCGAGCGCGCTGGATTATAGGCAAACGCCGGGCACGCGCACGTTGTTGCGAGACCTGTAACGTCAATGTTGTCTTTGACTGCAAACGGAATGCCGTAGAGGCCCCCCCGGGGCGCCGACTTAGCGCGGGAAAGCGCATCCTGCCGGGAGCGGAGTGATATCCATACGGGCCGTTCACCTTGTGCGGCGATGCGATCATAAACTTCGGCAATCACATCCTCTGGCTTGAAGTTGCCTTTGGCATAGCCTGCCGTCAAATTAGCGATGTCGAGGGACAGCTTCATTGTGCGGCCTCGGCTGAGTTAACCTGCATCACAAGCAGCGTCTGACCCAGCGCCACTGGCTTGCCTTCAGTGCAGCGGATTTCCAAGACGATCCCATCGAACGGCGCAACGATTGCCATTTCCATTTTCATCGACTCGACGATGACAACCACGTCGCCTGCGGTTACGCGCGTACCGTCTTCAACAGCGATCTTCCAGACACAACCCGGAACCGTACTTTCAATGGCGTGAGCGCCTGGTGGGATCGATAGATCAACATCCGGTGTCGTATCGGCGATGACGGCCCCCGCAAGCTGGTCTGAAGCCTGCCAGCGGCCCCGTTCAGCGTCGAATGCGGCTTGTTGCCGGTCCTTAGCGGTACGAATTTCTTCCCAGTTTGCGGCTAGAAATCCGCGATAGGCCTTCATCGAAAATGTTGTTTCCTCGATTTTGACCAGTGCCGTGCCGTCGATGACGCCGTCGCGGACAGACGAAAGATCGTCTGTTGTGACGGGATAGAATTTCACCTGATCGAAGAAGCGCAACAGCCAGGGCTTGTTGTCCGTGAAGTTTGGCGTCTGGCGATAGGTGTTCCAAACTTGGCTGGTCCGGCCAAAAAGCTGGTATCCGCCCGGGCCCTCCATGCCATAGATGCACATGTAGGCTCCGCCGATGCCGACAACGTTGTCCGGTGTCCACGTGCGTGCAGGATTGTATTTGGTGGTGACGAGTCGATGCCGGGGATCAATCGGCGTTGCGACCGGCGCGCCGAGATACACGTCACCGAGCCCGAGAACGAGATAGTTGGCGTCGAAAACGATGCGGAACACGTCGTCGATGCTATCGAGTCCATTGATGCGGCGGATGAATTCAATGTTCGACGGGCACCACGGCGCATCGGAGCCGACTGACTGCATATACTTGTCGATCGTCTTCTGAACCGCTGCGTCGTTCCAAGAGAGCGGCATGTGCACGATTCGCGATGGCACCTCGATGTCGCCAATGTCGCCGATTGTATCTTCGATGTGCCCAAGCTCCTGCAACAGACCGTCGAGGGGAAGCACACGGCTATCATAGTGGACTTGCAGTGAGCGGATGCCCGGTGTCAGGTCTATGATGCCGCCGAGTTTGCGCTCTTCTAGCCGCTCCATCAGTGCATGGACACGGAACCGCAGCTCTAGGTCGAGAACGATAGGCCCATATTCGACCAGAAGATATTTGTCTCCGGCGCGCCGGTAGGTGACGCGAGGCAGGTCACCTTTTTTCTCGCGCATGGAGACGATGCAATCATCGGCTTGAGACCAAAGCGATGGCACGAGCACAGTTGCCGGAATTGCAGAGAGCGCAGCCAACTCTGCATCCTGCTTCACTTCGAGCGCCGCGGCTTCCAAGGCCGATAGGCACTTGAACCGGACTTTGTTGCCGGGTTTGAGTTGTCCAACCTTCCAGAGTTCTGCTTGAACGATTGTTGCCGGGCAGACAAAGCCGCCAAGCGACGGGCCGTCGGGTCCAAGAATAACGGGCATATCACCTGTGAAGTCGATGGCGCCAATTGCATAGGCATTGTCGTGGATATTGCTGGGATGCAGACCTGCTTCTCCGCCGTCGGCGCGCGCCCACGCGGGCTTTGGTCCGATCAGGCGAACGCCGGTTCGATTGGAATTGTAGTGGACGTCCCACGTTGCGTCGAAGAACGTTGCTATATCGTCTTGGGTGAAGAAATCCGGCGCGCCGTGCGGACCATACAAGACGCCGATCTCAAATGTATCCGAGAGCTGTGGCTGTAGGGTAGCCGGCACTGATGCTTGCGTTTGCACCCGAAGTCTCTGGCGTCGCGAGTCGTAGCACATCACCAGTTCGCAACGTCCGGCCGCCATGACCGCCGAATTGACCGAGTGTGAATGTCGATTTACTGCCCAGATAATCAGGGACGTCGATCCCACCTTGCATCGCCAGGTACGTTCGCAGGCCCGGGCCTGAAATGGCACCGCACGCGAGGACCTGCCCAGGGTACACATCGAACGGATGGCCGTTTGAAACCGGCGCGCCGTCCAACGTGGCACTCATATCAGCACCACAAAGGCATGCCGTCGTAATACAGTTGAACTTAATCGTGGTCCCTAACATGGTCATTTCGAGTGAGGCAGCGCCTTCCAAATTCCCAACGGCCCGGTTGGCAAGCCGGAAAGACAAATGATCCATCGGCCCCGATGGTGGCACACCTACGTTCCAATAGCCTATGCGCCCAGGGTAGTCCTGTATGGACGTCAACGTGCCGGGGGCGAGAATTTCAAGTGTGGGCGGCGCGTAGGTGAATGTAGCCAGAGTAGACGTCGTCACACCACCTGCTGCAAAGACCGGCGAGGCCGCAAGCTCTGTAAGATATCCGAGATTGGTTTCAATACCAGCGAACGCCGTCTCCGCGAGTGCGGATTGCAACTTAGTCAGGGCTTCGCGCCGGTCTATGCCGGTAACAATGATCTTCGCGATCATGGGATCGTAGTAAGAGGAAACCTCGGTGCCGCTTTCAACCCATGTTTCGACGCGCGTTGCTGCGGGCCACTTGACCTTGGTCAACTGGCCGGAGCTTGGCCGGAAATCCCGCGCCGGATCTTCGGCATAAACGCGGACTTGGATTGAAGCGCCGTGGGGTTCCGGAATTGTTTCGGGCAGCGGCTCGCCGGCGGCCTGACGCACCATCCATTCGACGAGATCGACGCCAGTGACTTCTTCCGTTACGCCATGCTCCACTTGCAGGCGCGTGTTAACCTCGAGAAAATAGAATTCTCCCGTATCGTTATCGAATAGATACTCAACTGTTCCCGCATTCGCGTAATTGACGACTTGTCCAAGCTTGACCGCTGTATCGAGAAGTCGCGCCCGCGTTTCAGGCGGCAACCCCGGAGCTGGCGTTTCCTCAATGACTTTCTGATTGCGACGCTGCGCCGAACAATCGCGCTCACCGAGTGCGACGACGCGCCCCTGCCCATCTCCGAAAATCTGAACTTCGATGTGCCGCCCGCGCGCTACATATTTCTCTACGAAAACGCCAGCGTCCTTGAAGTTATTGGCAGCAAGACGCCGCACGCGCTCGAAAGTAGGTGCAAGATCAGCTTCTTTCTCTACCAACTGCAAGCCGATCCCGCCTCCACCCGCGGTACTCTTCAACATGACAGGGAAGCCAATGCGGCGGGCTTCGCCAAGTGCAACTTCGGCAGTGGCAACAAGGCCAGATCCGGGGGCAAGTGGCACGCCAGCATTTTCAGCGAGCTCGCGTGCGGTATGCTTCAATGCGAATGCGCGGATGTGTGCGGGTTCAGGTCCGATAAACTTGATTCCAGCGGCCGTGCATGCTTCCGCAAACGCCGTGTTCTCCGAAAGAAAACCGTACCCCGGATGGATTGCTTCTGCGCCCGTGGCCTTTGCAGCGTTCAGAACAGCATCAATATCGAGGTACGATTGCGCGGCTGGCGCCGGGCCAATGCAAACCGCTTCACTCGCCAGCCGCACGTGCAGGGAATGGCGGTCGGCGGCGGAGTAAACCGCAACGCTCTTTATTCCCATTTTATCGAGCGTTCGGATGACACGACAGGCGATGGCACCGCGATTTGCGATAAGAACTTTTGAGAACAATTTGATCAAGCCCCCTCGTTCCAGATCAAGACGTCGATTGGCGTCGGGTTGTAGGCGTTACAGGGATTGTTGAGCTGCGGGCAATTTGAGATGAGCACGATGACGTTCATCTCGGCGCGAAGTTCGACATATTTTCCTGGCCCCGAAACGCCATCTGCGAATGTCAAACCGCCATCGGACGTGACGGGGACATTCATGAAGAAATTGATGTTGTGGGCGATGTCGCGCTTGGTGAGCCCGTACTGCTCATTCTCAGAGATTGCCAAAAGGTAGCTATCCCGGCACGCATGCATCGTCTTTTTTTCAAGCGCATACCGGACAGTATTGCTTTCCGTGGCACAGGCCCCGCCAAGCGTATCGTGGCGGCCGACGGTGTCGGCCGTTACGGTCAACATCGGCCGGCAGAGGTCTGACAAGATGACAGTGCCCACGCCTATATAAACGTTGCATTGCTCCCGGAGCGTATCCGTAGCCGAGTAACGCTCGATTGGATTGTCGGCATTGAAGAAGAGAGTGTCGGCTGCCTGATTGCCTTCAACATCAACGAGCCGCAGCGTCTCGCCCTTTTTTATCGTGTGCATCCAATAGCCGCCAGCTGGGACGCTCACGCGGGTGTTTGCCGCTTCTGGCTTGAGCGCGCTCTCTTTGAACGAATTGATCGCGTTTAGAGCCGGCATCAGCAGCACCCCCTATGAAACAGCTCGTTGTTCCGGAAGCCGCGATCATTCTCTGGCGCGGAGCTCCCGCAGGCGCCGCCCTTGGACAGCTTTTCGCTTGCGATGACGTCATAGCGCACTGGATTTCGAGGATAGGAAGCTGCCGGATTGAGGGGATGCGGACATGTGTGCAACAGCACAAGCGTATCCATCTCAAACTTCAATTCGACTTGCGCGCCAGCAATGGCTGGTCGCGTGTTGAATTGCATTGTGCCGGAATCGTTGATTGAAACTTTACTGAACCAGTTGACATTGGCTGCGAGATCGCGCCGGCTCATGCCATACTTTGCAGCTTCAACAAGGAAGCTATCGTGGCCGTTTTGCTGCCAATCGTTGCGGTTGGCCTGATAACTGCTGTCGCCCCAACGGGCTGCCACCATCGACTTGTTGGCGTTGCCGCAGACCGTATCGTGCCAACCGGCTGAATCTTCGACGATTGAACAAAAGATCCGGCCCATATCTGAGTATAGGCAATGCCCCTCAGTCAGCTTAAACGTATGCTGGCACTTCAGCGTATCGGGCGCATTATATCTCTCGGTGAGATTGTTAGGGTTGTAAAATAGCATCCCAACGTTGGCCCCACCCTCAACGTCGGTCATCCGCAACCGGTTGCCCCGCCGCATGACGAGCGACCAATGCTTGCCACCTGGAAGGGTATCGCTGTAGATCAAATCACTCATTCACAGTCTCCTGTGTGGCGCGCAAACCGTGCGCCGCTGAACCATCCGGGTCGTCCCGGTGTTGTGAGGAATTCCGCCTGGGCCGTCCCCGGCAGAAACGCGTTTCGCGCCTCAGCCTGGTGGCTTTTCAGCGCTGAGGTTGCCTGCTCCGGCTATGCGGCGCGGCCAGATCTCGATGTCGCGCGTGATCGTGGCCCCAAGCGATGGCGACTTACGCTCGTCAACAGCGTCAAGATCGGCTGAAAGCGTCGCGCCATAGCGCTCCAACTCTTCTGGCCGGTTGCGCGGCCGCTCGAAGGCGATGACGCGAGAGGCAAGACGAAAAGCCTCGCTAAGATCGTGCGTGACCATGACGATCGTTAAGTCACTTGCGTTCCAGATGCGGCGGATCAAGACGTGAATATCGGCCCGGATGCCTGGATCGAGCGATCCGAACGGCTCATCCAGTAGTAAGACTTTTGGTTTGCGCATCAAAGCCTGGGCGAGCGCAAGGCGCTGCTGCATCCCACCGGACAATTCAGCGGGATACTTCTGTTCGTGACCACCCAGTCCGACTTCCGCAAGCAGTGCCATCGCCTCAGTACGAGCCGCATCACGCTTTCCGCCTCGCAACCGGCAGAGCAGCGGTGCCTGTTCAAACTCGCGTCCGAGCATGACGTTGCCGAGCACTGTCAAATGCGGAAATACGGAATAGCGTTGAAAGACAACGCCGCGATCCTTGTCAGGCTCCGCCTTGAGTGCCGCGCCATCCAGCAGGATTTGGCCGCGCGTTGGCACTTCATCGCCCAGAAGCATACGCAGAAACGTTGTCTTCCCGCATCCAGACGGACCGACGAGTGCAACAAATGATCGCGATGTTATTTCAAGATTGAGCCGCTCCAGCACGACCGTGTCGCCGTACTCTTTCCAAACCTTGTCAAAGACGATTGCGGTCATGCGGACCTCGCGGCAGCAAACCACGGGAAAGCTTTGCGTTGCAGCAATCTCAGCATCAAATCCATGAGGAATGCCAGGCACGTAATCCAGATAACGTAGGGGATGATCACGTCCATCGACAGGTAGCGGCGCACGAGAAAAATGCGATATCCGAGGCCCGCGTCAGCTGCGATTGCTTCGGCGGCAATGAGGAACAGCCAGGCAGGGCCAATTTCCAATCGCACAGCATCTATCAATCTTGGTAGTATTTGCGGCAGCACGACACGCATCGCAATTTGCCAGGTCGAAGCGCCAAGCGTCTGGGCTTTTATGATTTGTTCGCGCGGAATTTCTTGAACCCGCATGATAAGATCGCGAACGAGTTTCAGGGCTGTGCCGACGACAATCAGCGTAATTTTCGAGGCTTCACCCAGGCCCATGATGATGAAGAGAATGGGCAGTAGGGCTAGTGGCGGCACCATTGATGCGACGGCGACGACTGGTCCAAGTGCCGCCCTGGCAACTGGCAACAGACCAATGATGATGCCGGCAACTAGCGCAATAGTGGTGGATATTGCCAACGCAGTCAGCAAGCGCACGAAACTCGCTACCGTGTCAGACCACATCAAGTAGACGCCGGTGCGTACATCAGGGGCTAACGCATATTGCGCCAAGGCGTCTCCCATTGACTTGAAACTCGGCAACAGCTTGTCGTTCGGATTCGCGGACAAGCGCGCGTCTGAACTGGCGATGTAGACGAGAAGAAGCAACAAGAACGGCAGGCCCGCGAGCACAATCCGCCACGTCTTATCTGGCTTAACGTT
This sequence comes from uncultured Alphaproteobacteria bacterium, assembly GCA_963819605.1. Classification (GTDB taxonomy): domain Bacteria; phylum Pseudomonadota; class Alphaproteobacteria; order Rhizobiales; family Hyphomicrobiaceae; genus Hyphomicrobium_B. The sequence continues at coordinate 105,812 of CAWFWU010000020.1, forward strand.
GATTGCGCGCATGTGTTCCCGCCGCTCTAGTTCATTCTGTCCAGGGTTGATCAGAGCTTGCCGTCGGCGGCGGCCTTCATAAAGCTCGCGTCATAGCGCAGCTTGACGTTGGACTTGTCGCCAAAGACGGATTTGTCGGGGAATTCGACGCCGATAGCCTCGGCTGACTTGGCGTCCTTGCCGAGCAGCGCCTTATCGAACAAAAACTTGGATACGCGTCCTGTCGTCGTCTTCAGGTCCGCTCCGGCCGTAAATGCGACAGCATCGGCAGGCGCTGCAAACAGCTTGGTTGTAGCAAGCTGTTCTTCAAAACCCTTTAGGTCGGTGCCCGAAGCTTTGGCCATCGCCTCTTTGGCTTCATTGCCTTTGCCCAGTGCTGCCATCGTATCGTACCAGATGCCAGCAAGGGCCTTAGCGAAGTTGGGATTGTCCTTCACTACCGCGGTATTCGCGACCATAAGGTCGATGATCTCGCCAGGTATCTGCGAGCTATCGAACACCTTTTTCGCGTCGGGCGATTCGAGGATCGTCGAAACAATCGGCTTCCAGGTCACGACAGATGTGACTTCCGCCGTCTTGTAGGCCGCCGCCATGTCGGCATCGGACGTGTTGACCACTTTCAGATCTTTTTCTTCGAGCTTTACCGATTCAAGCGCCCGCGCGAGAAGATAGTGCGAGACAGAGAACTCAACGAGATTGACGTTCTGCCCCTTGATATCGGCAAGCTTGTCTTTACCTTTGAGGATGACCGCATCATTGCCATTCGAGAAGTCGCCGACGATCACGGCTGTAGTATCAACGCCGCCCGCAGCTGGAATGGACAAGGCATCCATGTTGGTCACGGTCACCGCGTCGAAGGCACCGGCCGTATATTGGTTGATCGATTCAACGTAGTCGTTGAACTGCTTGACCTCGATTCTGATGCCGTACTTGTCGGCCCATTTTTTTACGATGCCAGAATCTGCTGCGTAACCCCAGGGCATCCAGCCGACGTAGATCGACCAAGCGACCTTGAAGTCCTTCTTTTCAGCGGCACCTGCTGGCGATATAGCCAGCGCCATTGCCGCGCTAATCGCAAAAAGGCCCTGCAAGTTTTTTGACATTGTCCGGTTCATCGATAACCCCTGTGCTGACCACACTGTGCCGGTGCCGCAGGAGTATCGCGATCATTGGCAGAAGGGTGCAGCACATCATGGAGCCCTTCCGCTTCTGAGCAAACGCTCGTTGCGGCGTAGGTCTCCCGGGCTTTTGTCCCGCCGTGGCTCCGTTCTGTAGTGACGAGAACGGGAGTGCCTCTCTCGGACCAGTCACTTCAGCAGAAACGCTGCAGCCGGAACCCTAGAGGCATTATGAGGGTCGAATTGCACACGGCGTGCCATGTCGGAAAACCCCGAATTACAGCCACTTCTCCAGCATCTCTCCCGGATTTACTGCCTGAAATTTGATCGTCATGAGCAGCATTCAGGCAGAGCCGCCAGTTCTTTCTCACACCATTTGAAGCCAGGTTCTCACCTCAAGCCCGCTCAAAATCGAAAGGGCGCTAAGATGAGCGCCCTTTCTTATTCAACGCGCATGGGAGGCAGTTTGCTCAATTGAGCTTATAGGCCGCCAGACCGTTCTTCATCATCATGGGCAGAAAGAGCGTCTTGGTCGCGGGGTCGTAGGCGAAGTCGGCACTTCCCTGGCCAGCATCAATGAGCGCAGTGGTTTTGCCATCGGCGCCAAACTTGAACACCTTGCCCAGCATCCAGTCCGAGATCAGGTACTCGCCACTGCCCAGAGGCTTGAGGCCGTCAAGGTGACCCACCGGCTTGCCGCCATCTAGTTCTTTTATTTTCTTGTCGGCAAGCGAGACCGAAAACATGCGGCCATCTGAACTCGTCTCGAACCCGTTGCCGGTCAAAACGCCCCAGGTGTTGACGATGATATTGTCGCCCTCGACGAAGAGGCCATTGGCTCCGGCTGCAATTTTGTCATCGAGCCACTTCTCCACCTTGCCACCTGACAACTTGTAGATGCCGCCAGCCATCGTATCGGCGGCGTAAATGTTGCCCTGAGCATCGGCAGCCACGTCATTGAGCATCTTAGCGCCGGCGGCTTTGTGTTTCGTCAGAATTTTCCCATCCTTCATATCGATTTCAGCGATTTCGTCGCCGTCTGCCGTGAAGATATGGCCGTTGAGGATTGCAATACCCTGAGGACGGTTCAAGCCGGTCGCCCACTTCAGTTCTACAGTCTTTCCGTCATTAGAAATCTTGGAGAGAAAGCCCTTGTTGCTCACGTAGAGTGTGCCTGTTTTGGTATCGAGTTCTGCGCACTCGGGCGCTTCGAGCCCCGTGACTTCCCAGAGTTTTTGCGGTTCACCAGCGCCAGCCGCTGTGGCGATCATCAGGCCAAGTGTAGCGCCCAAGGCAACCTGCAAATGCTGTCTCATTTTCCACCTCAGTTTAAACGGCCGCTTCCGCAGCCCAAAAAGATCAAGAACGTCGAACATTCTTAGCGGTAGGCTCTTTGGCTTTCCAGTGAGACGTTCGCATGTCTCGCCAGCCGAGACATAAATGCAATGTTTTAAGCGGCGTTAGTGCTGCCGGCTCATATCAAGAACTGCCTAAATCCAATATGTTCAGAATATAGGCAAGATGAGGCCGCGATGGAACTGAACTCCACGCCTTTGCGAGCTGACGGAAGAACAGACCGCACATGGATGCTGGTCTTCATCTTCGCGTTCTTGGGGCTGATGGTCGATGGCGCGGACCTGATGTTTCTCTCCTACAGCCTATCGAGCATTCAGCAGGAGTTCTCGCTCACGAGCGTCGAAGCAGGTGCACTCGGCAGCATCACGCTTGCCGGGATGGCGATTGGCGGCGTTTTCGGCGGATGGGCCGCCGACAGGTTCGGCCGCGTGCGAACTGTGGTTTGGACAATCGTTGTCTTCTCGTTGGGGACCGCAGCCCTCGGCACGACGAAAGGCTATTGGGATTTTGTCTTCTTCCGGTTGGTATCTTCGCTTGGAATCGGCGCCATGTATGTCGTTTGCAATACGCTCATGGCCGAATACGTGCCGACGGAAAGACGCACCACCATCCTTGGCACCCTCCAGGCCGGCTTTTCGGTTGGCTACCTCGTTGCAACGTTGCTCGCCGGATGGATCATCCCGGCATACGGGTGGCGATGGTTGTTTTACCTCGCCATCGGCCCGGTCTTTCTTGCGCTCCTTATGAAGTTTCTGGTGCCGGAGCCGCCAGCCTGGATTGCTGCACAAGCCCGGCGCTCTCAGAACCAATCTGGTGCAGCTTCTGAACCGCAAAAAACAAGCGCGCTAGCCGAGATATTCAACGATCCCTCGCGCCGGCGCATGTTCTTGCTTTGGACATTGACCGCTGGCTTTCTGCAGTTTGGCTACTATGGCGTCAACAATTGGATGCCCACGTATCTTGAGAAGGAGCTGCACCTCAATTTCAAATCCATGACTGGATACATGGTCGGCACATACGTCGCCATGATCCTGGGCAAAGTGATTGCAGGTTGGCTCGCAGACCAGCTTGGGCGGCGTGCCGTATTCGCCGCGGGCGCATTCGGCACGGCCCTTTTCCTACCTATTATCGTCTTCTACAATACGCCCGATAACATCGCCTACTTGATGATCGCTTTCGGCTTCCTTTACGGCGTCCCATACGGTGTCAATGCTACTTACATGACCGAGAGCTTTGAAACGGCGATCAGGGGTACGGCGGTTGGCGGAGCCTATAATCTTGGCCGCATGGGGGCTGTTATCGCACCTGCGTTGATCGGATACCTAGCGACGCAAGGCTCGATTGGCCTCGGCTTCCTCGTCATGGGCGCCTCGTACTTCCTATGCGGGCTAGTGCCTGCACTCTTTATCAAAGAGAAGCTGTACGACCCGCAGAAGTGATCTTGCCATCGGCCATGTATGCGCACTCGACAGGCGAAGCACTCAACGCAGATCAGCGTTGCAGTCCTGTTCATTGCTGCGCCGCACAATGGCGCTTACCTATCTTGTCGTAAGCCTTTAAATTTATGGCTTTCAAGAACTTGAGCCGTCGAAAGTTCTTTTTGGACATTACCGGCAACATTTAAGGAGAAGTCGAGATGCCCCACGTCGTCGTAAAACTGTACTCTGGCAGGTCAGAGCTTCAAAAAGCGCAGCTCGCACAAGTGATTTCTAGAGCCGTTGCCGCTAGCCTTGGAAATTCCGAGGATTTCATTTCGGTCGGCGTTGAAGATGTCGAAGAGTCACAATGGGTCGAAGACGTCTTTAAGCCTGAGATCCTGGGCAAGGACGACACGATTTATAAGAAGCCTGGCTACGATCCGTTGAATTGCTAAGCGTTTAGACAAATATTGGAAGCCGCAAAAAATAAGGGCCGGTCCATTGGACCGGCCCTTTTTCCGTTCTCCCCGAAGGGGGACCTTAGCGTGGAGAACTGCGTGTTCTTTAGTAGAAGATGACTGCGCCGGCGAGGAACATCTGAAGCGTGTCAGCCTCGAACGCCGCGCCATTGGCATCGACGATATCTAAGTCGCGCTGTGTGTACTTCACCCAAATACTCATCGCGGCCGCGTCGATTTGCTGAACCATGCCAAGGCCCAAGCGTGTTGCGTCTGATTCGGCGATCTGCACGCCGAACACGCAGCCACCGCAATTCGTCGTGTTTGCGAAGGCATCGTTGTTGTCGCCGTACTCACCCCAGAAACTGGTGTCGCCGAGATGGTTAAGCTTGCCCGTCCAGCCAGCTTTGACGAAGAAGCCGGTGGCATCCTGGTGCGACGCGTGGGCAGGACCGTCGTCAATCTGCTCCTGAGACCAGGTGCTGTGAACCCACAGACCCGAGGCAAGATGCTGGATCGTGCCGCCAACCTGGAAGAAATTACTGTCGTTCGTTGCAACGCCGCCTGCCGAATTGTTATCGGTGGTTTCCGAGTAAGCGATAGCGAACGACATCTTGAAGCCGCCATTCTCACCGGCATAGCGCGCGACGACATCCCAGTAGTCGTCTTCACCCCAAGAAGCCGACGCAGAGAAGCCGGCGAAAGTGGGAGTATCGTAACGAACGCCGTTCAGACGGAGACCGTTACAGTCGTTAGCGATGCCGAGACCAGCATGTTCGCACCAGTAGGCGGCCTGATGCCAGGCAGTGCCCGTTGCGACGCCATTGACGTTAACCGCCATAGCGAAGCCGTCGAAGGTAGCGACCGTGTTCGACGGGAAGAGGGTTGGCGTGAAATCGGTGAAAATGGTCGAGTTGTCTGCGGCTAAGCTTTGCTTGCCGACCGTAACTTTACCAAGTTGATCCGATTGAATGAACCAGTACGAGTTGTTGACGTTTAAGACCGTAACCGTTGACCTGACCCGCAGCGTTGTCCGCCAGAGACGATGGGCCGGTCGTGCCGAGCAGCAACGAGTAGCCGGCCTTCCAGCCAGGAGAGATCTGAGCCGACCCGGTGAACTTGAAGTTCGACGAGAGATCGTCGTTGTTATCGTCGATGTAGACGTTGCTCTCTTCACCGTCATCAAACCAGAATACCTGGCTAGATACCCAACCCGTGATCGTAAGGCTGACCTTGCGGTTGCCCTTGCGCGCCGTGGTGGCTTCGAGCTCAGCGATTCGCTCTTCGAGATCCGCACAGCAATTGCCGCCAAGATCGGCTGCAAAGGCATTCCCTCCCGACATGAGTAAAGCGGCGCTCATCGCCGCAGTAAACAACTTAGCTTTCATGTTCATTCCCCCGTCCTGGCTATGCCAATTCTGTTCAACCTGCTGCCTCCCCCCAGGGAGCCAAGCATTGTGTTTGCCTGTTTGGGTCACCGCTAAAGTGGCGCGGCGATCACAGGCGTGACATCAAGCTAGGCGCACAGGCCCCAACCGTTAAATTCGTTTTCAGTTGCACTAAGTTGGTCATGGCATGAATACCCCGATGGTCATCATGGGGCCCATGGCGGTTCGAAGATTATGGGGACCAATAGGATCAAAGAAACAATATATAAATCACTATGTTACGTGACTTCCAGCTCCCGTTGCAACGAAGCTTCGGGCACGATCATCGTGCAGAATGTTTCGCTATGAGTGCCGCTTGTGTCTTTGATTTGATGTGCACATGTGGCGAACCCGACACAAGAAGTTTCGCACTACGAAACAGTGACGCTGCTCTTCCGGGTCAGAACACGTCGAGGAGATGATTTTGCGGATACAACGACTGAGTCGCCAACCTAATGGGGCAGTATTTCTGCATGTGTTTGCAGACATCACCAAGCGGCTCAGGACTTGCCCGCCGAGTATCGCTCAATTTTGGAAAAAGTGCGGGCCAGGAGCGCGACGGGAGTCACAGGCAAGCTTGCCTTTTGGGGGACTACTTGCAAACTCCTGGCCCGGAATCACCCTACATATTTCCGACCACGACGTTAAATTCGTTCTTCGGCTGTTTGATAGCAGCGCCGCATAAGTGGACCGGCCCGCGAGACTTGCCAGCATTGCTCTCTTAATTTCGTCAGTTTTTTCGCTCAACCGCGCGCCGGGCACGCTGATCGAGGAATGCATCAACGGCTGCAGCATGTTCGCTTGTTTTGTGTGCGAGAACTTGAAAGGCAGCTGCCATCTCGAGCGAGCTTTCAAGCGAAAGATGCATACTCTCGCGAATGAGTCTTTTCGTCATGCGAACAGCCGGACCTGAATTGGCTGCTATGCGGCCGGCCAGCAAACGCGCTTGCGCCATAAGATCAGCGCCCGGCACGACACGAGAAACGAGCCCACATGCCAGAGCTTCGGTTGACGTAATCGCGTCCCCGGTAAACGACATTTCGGCGGCCTTCGAAGCGCCGACAATGCGCGGCAAGAACCAAGAACCGCCATCGCCAGCGACAATGCCGAGCTTGACGAAGCTTTCCGCAAAGGTCGCCTCCTCGGAGGCTATGCGAATATCGCACATACATGCGATGTCGCAGCCCGCACCGATTGCCGCACCATTAACAGCGGCGATCGTTGGAACTTCAAGTTTGTACAAGGCGAGCGGAAGCCGCTGAATGCCGGCGCGATATTCCTGCCGCAACTCCGCAGCCGGCACGCCAATTTGCCGCTTCATTTCATTGATGTTGCCGCCTGCGGAGAAAGCTGTGCCTGCACCGGTGATGATCACCGCGCGAACGCTGTCATCCCTCTCTATTGTTGCAAATGCGACCAGGAATTCGTCGACCGCAGAATTGCCGGTCACAATGTTGCGCACTGCTGGCTGGTTCATCGTCAGAGTGACGATCGGACCGTCCTTCTCGTAAAGCAGGAACTTGTCGACCATAGCCCGACCTCAGCTGGAGAGTGCAATTGGGACCGCCAAATTACACGATTTTGCGATGGCACAGTTCCTTGATGCGTCCTTCATCGAGCCCGAGAACCTCGCGGAGGACTTCACTCGTGTGCTGCCCCAGCATTGGCGGAGCGAGCTTATACTCTACCGGCGTCTCGGAGAGACGAATGGGGTTGGCGACCAATGGAATTTCCCCGCCAAGCGGATGCGGCAAATTAATCTGGATTCCGCGCGCTTTAACATGGGGATCTTCAAAGACCTGCGCGATGTTATTGATTGGCCCGCACGGCACGCCGACCGCTTCGAAGCTCTTTACCCACTCCGAAGTGGTACGCGTTATCGTGACCTGGCGCATCGCGGGAATGAGCGTTTCACGATTGATAACGCGGGCCGCGCTCGTTGCGTAACGTGCATCTTTTGCCCACTCTGCGTGCCCCGCCGTCGCGCAGAATTTTGTGAACTGACTGTCATTGCCAATCGCAAGTATCATGTGACCGTCAGATGTGGGGAAGTCCTGGTAAGGCACGACATTTGGATGAGCGTTACCCATTCGTTCAGGCGACACGCCGGTATAAAGGTAATTCATCGCCTGGTTGCCGAGGCATGCAATCTGTACATCGAGCAGCGATAAATCAATCTGCTGCCCCTTTCCGCTAACATCGCGCTGTGCCACAGCCGCAAGAATCGCGGTCGATGCAAAAAGTCCGGTGAGGATATCGGTCAGTGCCACTCCGGCTTTCATCGGACCGCAACCCTCTTCGCCATCGCGGTGGCCGGTGACGCTCATCAGGCCGCCCATCCCCTGAATGAGAAAGTCATAGCCTGCCCGAGGTGCGTACGGCCCCGTCTGGCCAAAGCCCGTGATCGAGCAATAGACGAGACGTGGATTTATTTTGTGGATCGTCTCGTAATCAAGACCATACTGGCGCAATCCGCCAACTTTGAAATTTTCAACCAGCACATCGGATTGGGCTGCCAAAGCCCGAACGAGCTCCTGACCTTCCGGCTGCGTAAAGTCGATTGTTACCGAGCGCTTGTTGCGATTGCAGCAGAGATAGTAGCCGGAGTCCTTTGTATCCTGTCCGCTTCTATCCTTCAGGAAGGGTGGACCCCACAGACGCGTATCATCGCCGACCTCGGGACGCTCCACTTTGATGACATCTGCACCGAGGTCCGCCAGCTGCTGGGTTGCCCAAGGTCCCGCGAGGATTCGGGAGAGATCGAGAATTTTCAAATGCGAAAGTGCGCCGCTCATCGGCAAGACCTTACTTTCTTAAACGCCAGTCACGTTGTTTTTCTCGTTGTTATTTAGCGCGAACTTATCACGACGAGTCCTGAGCACGCCATAAACTCTTGCGATTGACGCTGGGTGGATTGCTAGAGACCGGCATCCAGGATGCCGGTCTCCAAGCGTAAGATTGCCGTATCAACTCTGTCTACCTGCAGCGCCTTCTTCGGGCCGCAGATCACCATGACTGGCAATCGGCTAGCGTGCACCCGATTCGAAAGAAGCAGCACTTAGACCGCGAAGAATACGATCAAGCCTTCTTCAGCAGGTTCTCGCCCGGCAGGAAGCTACCTTCGACATCGACAGGGATCTCACGGCCCTTGAGCAGAAGTTTCGGACCGACGCCGCCGACATCATCGGAAGCCAGACCCTCAGACTTCGTCACAGGAACCTCGATAATGTAGGGCACGTTCGAGTTGATAGCGCGCTGCAAGGCGCCGGCCATGTCGGAGCATTTGCTAATCACTTCGCCATTTGCGCCGAATGCCTTGAAGATATCGACCCACTTCGGGTTGGTGAAGTCGCACCACGACGGGCTTTGGAAACGATAGCCCATAAGTTGATGGTTCGCGCCGTAAGCACTGTTGTTGAAGACGATGCATATGATCGGCAGCTTGTGCTCCATGGCAACGCGCAGTTCGTTGAAGTGATAGAACAACGCGCCGTCACCGGTTCCCAGGAACACTTTATTCTGCGGTTCAGCCAGTGCCGCACCGATTGCCATGGGGAAGCCGCAGCCCAAAATGCCTTCGCCTTGCGAAGACACGATACGCCGGGGCTTCTGTTGCGGCACACCAGCAAGCATTTGCAGCGTATGGTTGCCGATATCGGTGACGAGCAGATCGTCAGGCCGCATCACTTTGCGCAGCTCGGCCATCACGCGCCACAAGCTGGCAGGAATGGTGTCAGCGCGCCCTTTCTCTTCCACTTCGGCGAGCCAGGCCTTTTTGAGTTCGGCAGCCTTCCTGACGTTCTCGCGCAATTCGAAAGGCTTGGACTCGAAGCCGGGTGTATGAGGCAAGACCCGGGCCAGCTGCTCGGCAAAGGTCTTGGCATCTGCGACAATCGAGAGATGAGTCAGGTAAAAGCTTCCTGGAACGCCAGGATCAGCATCGACATGCACCATTTCGGGAAGCTTCACGCAGTAGCCCTGAGCGATACCCCAGTCCGACAGTCGCGAGCCGAGCACCAGAGCAAAGTCGGCTTGCTCGATGACCTTGTTTGCGCTCTTCCAGCCGCAGAAGCCGGCCATGCCCATGACCAGAGGATGCATCTCAGTCACGACACCGGAACCGTTTGAGGTCGTTACAATCGGGATGCCGGCCAGTTCGGCCAATTGCTTCAGCGCCTCTCCACCTTTGGCACGGGCGACGCCACCGCCGGCGATGATGATCGGGTTCTTGGCGGCGACCAGGCGCCTGGCTGTCTCCAACACATCCTCGTGAGCGGCACTCATCGGACGGTTAGTGCGATTTGCTCCACGCGGAACGAGGGCGCGGTCATCTATTCTATCGACGGTCAAGTCAAACGGAATATCGACGAAGGCCGGTCCGGCAGGATGACCTTCAGCGACGCGGAAGGCGTTAAATATCTGTTCGCCGATCTTATCGTGGCGCTCGACTCGCGTTGTCGAAAGGGCAATGTTGTTGAAGCTCTGCCAAGGAACTTGCTGGCAGGCCTCACGGCGATTTGCGAGGCGGCTATCACTGTTGAATCCGATGTGGACGGCGGGAATACGGCCTGAACGCGCTTCCATCATTGCAGGATGGAGTAGAAGATTGCCGACTGTGTGCCACAGACCGACGGCCGCGGCGCGATCCTTGACGTAGTTGTACCCGTTGATCATGTGGGCGCCGCCAAGCTCGGTCGCGGGGTTTACAACTTTTTTGCTGAGATCCGACTTTTTAACCGCGTCGGCGATCTCATGCGAGGAATGCCCGATAAACCCGAAAACCGCTTCGCCGCCATTCTCCTGTATCGTCTCTACGATCAGGTCTGCTCCTCGTTTTAGCGTCATTTGTAGTTCCTTTCGAAGTAGCCGACTTTCCGCGGCGGTTTACTTACGGTCACGTCTTGCCATTCCGCTCTGCGAAACTTATGCGGCGAGTTTAAAATTCGCTCGCAATTGCGCACCGTTATATGCCTTATAGGGCACTCAAAAAACAAAGGCTATAGTTCGCATGGATGCTTGCATATAGCTCTGTTCATACCACTAATAGGCTAGGATTCTGGCGCTTATACACTCACATGGCGCGATAGAAAAAGTTTCGCTTGGCGAACCTGTATGCACCTTTCACAGCGGCAGCTCAAAATATTCGTAGCCCTTTCGCATTCGCTCAGCTTTAGCCGCTGTGCGGAACAGCTTCATGTGACCCAGCCGACTCTCAGCAAAATCGTGCGTGAAATCGAAGAGACCATTGGCGTCCAACTGTTCGAGCGCACCACGCGTAGCGTTCGTCTGACAAGCGAAGGCGCTATGCTGCTGCCGATCGCGGCGCGCATGATCGAAAGCTACGATGCCGGCTTGGTGGAACTGCAAGATTTCGCAAAGGGCCACGCGCAGACGCTTTCCATTGCGGCAACGCCATCTATTGCTGCATCTCTATTGCCGGGCTGCATCAGACGCATGAGGTCGGAATTCCCCGATCTTCAGTTCAAAGTCAATGACGTCAGCGCGGAACAAACTGTTGAACTGTTGCGCGGCCGAAAAGTTGGTGTCGCTCTCACCGCTCTCCTGCCAGGCATAATGAACGACAAGGATTTGGAAGCGACCGAACTCATGACGGACACCTTCGTGCTCGTTACATCGAGCCGCAATGAGTTGGAGCTGGAGGGAAAGCCCTGGTCCGAAGACGTCCTGAGCAAATTGCCGATCATCACGATGCCGCGCGGCACAAGCACACGACTAGCCCTCGACTTGAGTCTGCTCGACGAAAGTGCCTTCAAACCCATCCTCGAATTGCGAGACTTGGCTACGATTAAGAAGTTCGTTGAGTGTGACGTGGGCGTCGCCGTGCTCCCTGAGCTAGCCGCGCGCCTGATAATGGATGCGAACCTCCGGATGGTTCACCTTCATGACGCCCCCACGCGATCTATCGGTGTCGTGACGCGCCGAGGAGAAACAGGCTCACCGATTTGCAATCGTTTTGCGGCCTGCATGCGTCAAATTTCGAACCCCGACGCGCAAGGTCTACAGTAGACGACTTAGGTCTTTACCGGACGGTTCTCGGGATAGTGTTCGATGTCCGGAGAAATGCTAATCCACGGCCGCGCGCTATTCATCCAGATATTCATGGCGTGTTTCATGGAATTGGAATCGTCGAGCGTACCAACCTTCACGACCATCATTTCGGGCATTTTTTCGCGTTGGCTATAAACGGGAGAACCGCAGTCGCCACAGAAAGCGCGATAGAGTTTGTTGCCGCTGTTCGCCGTATCCGCGAAGACCTTGGGCTGACCTGCCGTAAGCTTGAAAGCACTACTCGGGATCGCCGTGTTGTGGCTCATTCCAGAACCGGACGATTTCTGACAATGAGTGCAGTGACAGGCGATGATGTTCTGGACCGGCTGACTTATCTCATAACGAATCTTCCCACACAAACATCCGCCAGTAGTTGCGTCGGCCATTTTTGTTCTCCTGTAATTCGCTTCATCTGGCCGGATCCCCGAACAGAGCCGCCCTGCCTAGGCGTCAAAGCTTGAATGGGTCTTTCGTCTGCCCGGTCATTTCGACCCAGATCGCCTTTTGCTCGGTGTAATCGCGAATAGCCTCCAAGCCGCTTTCGCGACCGATACCGCTCGCACCAAAGCCGCCAAAGGGAACGCTTGGCGCAACGCCACGATAAGCATTGACCCAGACGGTGCCCGCGCGAATGCGCTTTGCGACACGATGAACGCGGCGCACGTCACTCGACCAGAGACCAGAGGCAAGTCCGTAACGCGTGTCGTTCGCCAGCGCGATACCCTCTTCTTCTGTGTCGAATGGCATCATACACACGACAGGCCCGAAGACTTCCTCGCGCATAATGTAGTCGCTCGGCTTCACGTTGGTCAGTACCGTGGGCTTGATGAAGTAACCGCCCAACTTCTCATCCGCTCCGCCGCCACACGCCGCCACGGCGCCGTCAGCCAAGGCACGGGCCAACATCTCCTTGACCTTCTCGAACTGAGGTCCGGTTGCAATCGGCCCCATCTCCGTCTCCGGCAGGCGGGGATCGCCGAGCTTTAAGGTGTTCGCGCGCGCAACGACTTTTTCGAGAATTTTATTGTAGATTGGCCGTTGCACAAAAACGCGGGAACCGGCGTGGCAGATTTGGCCTGTCGCCGAGAAGATGCCCCGCAGCACGCCATTCGCTGCCGCCTCGACGTCCGCGTCTTCAAAGATCAACTGCGGCGACTTCCCGCCGAGTTCGAGGGTGAAACGAGCGAGATGTGAAACAGCGGACTGTGCGGTCTTTACGCCTCCTGCCGTAGAGCCGGTGAAGGCGACCATGTTGACACCTTCATGCAGCGTTAGCGCAGCGCTGACTTCGCGTGAGGATGTCGGGAGAACGTTGAAAACGCCCGCCGGAAACCCGGCCTCTTTAATCATTTCAGCCAAGGCCAATGCTGAGGCAGGCGTGAACTCTGACGGCTTGGCAATAAAGGTGCAGCCCGCAGCGAGTGCCGGCGCCAGCTTCCACGTCATCAGAAGCAGCGGCGCGTTCCATGGCAAGATCGCGGCCACGACGCCGATTGGCTCCCGGCGCGTATAGACGAAGAAATCCGGGCTCGCGTCTTGCATGACGGTCCCTTCGATCTTGTCGGCAGCGCCTGCAAAATAGCGGAACCACTCCGCCATCAGCCCGACCTGCCAGCGTGCATCTCTGATGAGCTTGCCGTTATCGTATGTCTCAATCATTGCGATTTTGTCGGCATCGCGTTCGAGAATGTCCGCAAGTTTGTTCATGAGGCGGGCGCGCTGCCCGCCCGTCATTTGGCCCCATTGCCCATCGAGCGCCGTACGCGCGGCGTTCACAGCCAAGTCTACGTCGCCCACGCCGGCGTCCGCGATGCTAGCCCAGGGCTTCCCCGTATAAGGGTTCTCGGTTTCGAAGCGGCGGCCACCTTCTGCTTGACGCCACTCGCCTCCGATGAAAAGTTCTTTGTGCTTCAGTTCGAGTTCGATGACAGATACGGATGACATGGCACAGCCTTTGATTGCGATGAAATTGGGCGCTTACTGCGCAATACGTTCGATGACCACGGCAAGACCCTGGCCCATGCCGATGCAGAGGCTCAGAACGCCATAGCGGCCATTGCGGCGCTCGAGTTCGCGTATCGTCGATACCATCAAGCGCGCGCCAGATGCACCCAGCGGATGGCCAATAGCGATCGCACCGCCGTTGGGATTGACGCGTTTATCGTCGAACGGGAGTTTCAAAAGTTTCAAGCAGCCAAGCACTTGCGAGGCGAAGGCCTCGTTGATTTCTATGACGTCCATATCCGATAGCTTGAGGCCCGCACGCTCCAGCGCCTTCGGTATCGCATAGGCAGGTCCAACGCCCATGATGCGGGGTTCGACGCCAACTGCCGCCCCGGCAAGAATACGTGCGCGAGGTTGCTTTCCAGCTTTCTCACCCGCGGCCTTGCTGCCCATCACAACCACGGCCGCACCGTCATTGATTCCAGAGGCATTGCCGCTCGTGGTGACGCCGCCCTCGTGCAACGGCTTCAAGTTCGCAAGCGCCTCGACAGTCGTGTTGGGACGCGGATGCTCATCCTCACTCACAACGCGAGGTGGCATACCCTTCTTGCCCGTTGATACCTCGATAGGATGAATCTCTCCGGCGAAGAAACCGGCGGCGCGCGCAGCTTCATACTTCTGCTGCGAACCTGCGGCGAAGACGTCGGCGTCATGCCGCGACAGCCCCAAGTCCTTCGCTACATTGTCCGCCGTCTCGGGCATCGTATCGGCGCCGTGGCTCTTTAGGACGCGCGAGTTAGGAAAGCGTGCGCCGACGGCCGAATCAAACACCTTGAAGTCCCGGCTAAAGGCGCTTTCGCTTTTTGCAACCACGAACGGCGCACGGCTCATGCTTTCAACGCCGCCTGCGATATAAACTTCGCCTTCGCAGCTGGTAACTGCGCGCGCGGCATCCAGAATTGCTGCAAGGCCGCTCGAACAAAGCCGGTTCACCGTCTGCCCTGGAACGGTGACCGGAAGACTTGTCAGAAGCACTGCGTGACGGGCAATGTTGCGGGCATCCTCGCCGGCTTGGCAGGCACATCCAAGCACCACGTCTTCGATCTGGCTCGGAGCGAACCCCGCACGGCCGACGAGCGTTTCGATGAGTGCCGCCACAAGATCATCGGGCCTTAAGCTTGCCAGCGCCCCCGCATTGCGGCCGAAGGGCGACCTCAGTCCGTCGTATATGTAAGCGTCAAGCATAAGACACCCGGGTCCTTAAAGTAGAATTCAATCTTCGGATTTCAACAGTGACAGTCCCAACTGAGCGCGGCGGCGCAGCCACGGACTTGGGCGATAGCGAGGGTCGCGATAAACCTCGAGAAGGCCGTCCAGAATTTCAAGAACACGCGCAGCTCCGAGCTGGTCACCCATCGCCAACGGACCGGAGGGATATCCCAGACCGAGCTTCACTGCCGTATCGATATCCGGCGGTCGCGCGACACCCTGCTGCGCGATATCGCTGGCGATATTGACAATAGTGGCGACGACGCGCTGCGCGATGAACCCGGCGCTGTCCTTGATCAACGAAACCGGGATCGTATCAGAAGCGAAAAGCGCGTGCGCGGCATCGCGCACTTCGGGCGACGTCGCCGGTGTCGTCATCAAGGTGCGCCGTCCCGGCAAGAAAAGTGGATCGAGCGCGACCGTGCGCACCGGATCGCAACCGGACCGGATTGCAGCCGTGGTGGCGTCTAGACCGATCGGCAGTACGAGACAGATGGCGCCGGAACTTGCCACCTTTCCCGTCTCGACTATAGCGCCTAAGCCGGACAGGATTTTTGTTACCTCAGGAAAAGCAGAATTGTCGTTGACGCTGAGCCATACGGGGCGTTCAACACGCGGCGGCACGGCCTGAACCGGTGCCTCTACCTTCTCACCATTCCTGTACTCATAAAAACCGCGCTTGGTCTTCCGTCCCAAGAGCCCCGCAGCCAGACGCTGGCGCGCAATAGGCGAGGGCCGGAAACGCGGCTCTTGATAGTATTGATTATAGATGGACTCCATCACCGGCTGCGACACGTCCAGACCCGTCATGTCCATCAGCTCGAATGGTCCCATCCGGAACCCCACGGCTTGTCGCAAAATGCGATCGATCTCGGCGTAAGGCGCAATCGTTTCGCCGAGGATACGTAGCGCCTCCGTGTTATAGCCCCGGCCCGCGTGGTTGATGATGAAGCCCGGTGTATCGCTGGCGCGCACAGGCGTATGCCCCATGCGCTCAGCCAGCGCCGTCAACGTCACAACAACTTGCTCCTCAGTCAACGAGCCTGGGATGATTTCGACAATCTTCATCAAGGGGACGGGACTGAAGAAATGGAACCCCGCGACTCGCCCTGGAGTTGAAAGGGCCGAAGCAATTGAGGTCACAGCCAGGGACGAAGTATTGGTTGCAAGTATGCAATCAGCGCTAACGATCCCCTCAAGAGATCGGAGCAACTGTTGCTTGGCTTCTAGGTTCTCGACGATGGCCTCGACAACAACCGTGCAGGGCTTCAAGTCCGCAAGCGTATTTGCAACCTTCAACCGGCCTGTCGCGGCTGACGCGGCGTCGGCGGTGATTTTTCCTTTGGAGGAGAGAGTTGCGAGCGTCGATGCCAGCGCCTGAAGCGCCTCTTCCGCCGCCCCTAGACGGTTGTCGAACAACAAGACCGGAATGCCAGCCTGTGCCGCGATCTGCGCAATGCCACGGCCCATTAAGCCAGCGCCTGCGACGCCCAGTACCGCGTCTTGAGTCTTGGCCGCCATCGCTCAACGCCCTTTGTAGACGGGTTTGCGCTTCTCAACAAAGGCGCGCATGCCCTCTTTTTGATCTTCGGTGGAGAAGAGGATCTGGAAGGCTTTGCGTTCCAGCGCCAACGCGCTTTCGAGCGGAAGGTCTTGGCCAGCGAGAATAACTTCTTTTATTTGCGCGATTGCAATTGGCGGCATCGACGCGATTATCTTCGCCAATTCCGAAGCGCGTTGCTGCACTTGCGTGTCCGGCACGCACTCGCTTGCAAGGCCAATTGCGACGGCTTCCCTGCCCGAGACAGCCAGTCCGGTCATTGCCATTTTCATCGCCTGGAACTTGCCAACTGCACGCACGAGCCGTTGCGTTCCACCCGCTCCAGGCATAATGCCGACCTTCACCTCAGGCTGCGCGAACGAAGCATTCTCGCCCGCGACTATAATATCCGCGTGCATGGCGAGTTCGCAGCCCGCGCCAAGCGCAAAACCATTTACCGCAGCGATGACGGGCTTCGGACATTGCGCGATCGCCTGCCACAGACGCTGCGTATTGCGAAGATAAACATCAACGGTAGTCGCGTTGGCGAGTTCGCGAATATCGGCGCCCGCAGCAAAAACTTTATCTCCACCCGTCACAACGATGCATCGCGTTGCCGCGTTGGCCGATAGTGCCGTGAAGTGTTGCGCCAGTAATTCGCGCACATTCATATTGAGAGCGTTCTTAACTTCCGGACGGTTGATGCGCACCCAGCTGACGCCGTCCTCAGGTCCGATCAGCTCGACTTCCGGCATCTGCCCTCTCAATGCATGTCGTCCGCTGCACGTTCTGCATTGCGAACCTTGTGGCGTCTTTAAACTGCTATTTTCTCTAACTAACCCGGTTCATACAATTGTCAACTAAGCCGAATGCATGGATTTTATCTGCTTTACAAGTGCTTTAATTAGTGGTGGATGGCTGTTTCGCCCTGCGGATCTTGCGCCAGGAGTAAATCCATGTCGGAACGACAGAGTGCAGAAGGGAATAGCCGGCTAGTGGAGACCGAATCGGGAAAAGACAGACAGTTCGTGACCGCACTTGCACGAGGACTTGAAATCCTCCGTTGCTTCAATCCCGGGGAGCGCTTTCTCGGCGTTTCGGAGCTGGCCCGGCGCACAGGCCTTCCCAAACCAACCGTATCGCGCTTAGCAGGGACACTGACCAAGCTCGGATATTTGAGCTTTTCTGGACATTACGGCCAATACCAACTCGCCCCGGGCGTACTTTCGTTGGGATATGCATTTCTATCCAATATGGACGTTCGCCAGATCGCAAGGCCAATGATGCAAGAGCTTGCAGAGTCCTCGCAAGCCTCCACTTCGCTTGCCATTGGTGACCGTTTGAGCCTGGTCTATGTCGAAACCGTACGCTCAAGCGCGTCAATCGGACTGCAACTCAGCATCGGATCGCGGCTCCCGATGGCCACAACCGCAACGGGCCGGGCCTACCTTGCTGGCTGCCTTCCGCGTGAGCGCGAAACATTGATGGGGCAGCTAAAGAAGCAGGATCCCGATAATTGGCCGGCAGTTTCAGCGGGGATCGAGCAAGCCATGAAGGACTACAAGGATCGCGGCTTTTGCATTTCAGTCAAGGAGTGGAATAAGGATGTCAGTGGTGTCGGTGTTCCGTTTCATGCGCCCGACGGCAACTTAATGGCTTTCAACTGCGCCGGACCGGCCTTCCTAATTCATCGCAAGAAACTCGTTGACGAAATGGGCCCCCGGCTTGTCGCACTTGTTGACCGCCTGGGTAAGGCAATGGGTGGCGCAACCAAAGACCCGCGCATGACAACGAGGACCCAAGCATGATCCGTGATCAGGAGACGATCGAAGCATTGTGTGAAACGGTTGCGCGTTTTGTGCGCGAGCGTCTCATTCCTGCCGAGGAACTCGTCTCTGAAACAGACGAGATTCCGCCAAATATCGTGCGCGAAATACAGGAACTCGGCCTCTTTGGCTTGTCGATCCCCGAAGAATACGGCGGCATGGGACTGACTATGGAAGAGGAGGTCCTGGTCGCAATGCAGCTTGCCAAGGCTTCACCCTGCTACCGCTCCCTTATCGGCACCAATAACGGAATTGGCTCTCAAGGCCTCGTTCTCGACGGCACTGAAGATCAGAAAAAGAAGTACCTTCAGCGCTTGGCGACGGGCGAGTTGATCGCCTCCTTCGCGTTGACAGAACCGAACGCCGGATCCGACGCTGCCGCGCTGCAGACAACTGCGGTGCGCGACGGAGAGGACTACATCCTCAATGGCACGAAGCGCTTCATCACCAATGCGCCGCAGGCGGGCATCTTCACGGTGATGGCCCGCACCGATCCTGAGAAAAAGGGTGCCGGCGGCATCTCTGCATTTATTGTCGAAAAGGACACGCCCGGCCTTTCCTTGGGCAAAAAAGACAAGAAGATGGGACAGCGCGGGGCCCACACCTGCGACGTCATCTTCGAAGATTGCCGCGTTCCGGCCGCCAACATTATTGGCGAGAAGGAAGGTGCCGGGTTCAAAACGGCCATGAAGACGCTGGACAAGGGCCGGCTGCACATCTCCGCAGTTTGCGTCGGAGCCGCTGAGCGCATGCTCGAGGACGCCTTGCGCTACGCCATGGAGCGCCAACAGTTCGGCAAGCCCATCGCGGAGTTCCAGCTTGTACAGGCCATGCTGGCCGATAGCCGCACGGAAATTTATGCGGCGCGCTCAATGGTCCTCGATGCCTCTCGCCGGAGGGACGACGGCAAGGATGTTTCGACCGAGGCCTCGTGCTGCAAGCTCTTTGCGTCTGAGATGTGCGGCCGCGTAGCAGACCGCGCCGTGCAGATCCATGGCGGCGCCGGCTACATCTCGGAGTACGCGGTCGAACGATTTTATCGCGACGTCCGTTTGTTCAGGCTCTACGAGGGAACGAGCCAAATTCAACAACTCATCATTGCGCGAAACATGATCCGCGAAGCCGCTTAATACAAAGCATTGAAGTGACCAACCTGGCAACTTGCGGCGCAGCTGCTTAGCGCTCCAGTCCATTCGTGAATTTGCCTTTGCCGCCTCCAATTACCAAGACGCAGCAGCGCGGACTCATTCGCGCGGCATTCTCAAAACCAGTTCCGCCCCTCCCAGGCTGCCGGCTATGCAACAGCCGCACCGTCACAATGCTTTACGCAGTGCGACGAATGTTTCTTTCAATTTTTCGGGAGCGATCCATGTTCAATAAGCTGATTGGAATGAAATAGAGCGTGCAACAAGCCTTGCGAAATGTGACCTTCGCTGGAATTCTGCGTGCTAGGGGTGTGCACTAAGTCAAGTGTCCTGACGCAACCAGAGGCCCGCCGGATTTCCCCGCCGCTGCGACAGCTTCAAACAAATAGTTCACGACGGCGGCAGTGAGCGCCATAAGCACACCAGCAAAAACAACGTCGGTTATGAAATGCGCGCCTTGCGACATGCGTACCAAGCCTGCAATCACGCCAGCTGTTATCCCACATAACACTATAGTCATCGCCCTCCGGCGGAACACAAAGGCTGCAGCGAAAAATACGATAAATACGGATGATGCTTCGCCGGATACAAACGAACAATTGCGGTTGCATTGATTGGCCGGAATGAGTGCCGGCGTAAACAGCTTGGTGCCGCCGAATTCTGTGATTTGACTAGGGCGGGCGCGACCCCAGTGATCCTTGAACGCTAGATTTGAAACGACACCGGGTCCCATGCCGATGCAGATCCCGATAAACAACCATTGGGTGAATACGAGCCCGAGCCAAGTCCGCATGCGGTATCTGGTTATGACGAGCCCCGTCAGCGCAACGGCGCAACACACGACGAAAAAGGTGACGAATGCCTGGCGGAGCCAGCCAAATACGGCCAGCCGGTTGCCAATAAAGCCTCCAGAGTCACCGTAAAACAGTTTGGCCGCCGCGAGGTCAAGATTGGGATTGATCGCAGTGACGGCGGCACCGGCTGCCGTCACGCCGAGTGCAACGGCAAAAAACCGCGAAGCGGTGCGATTGTGAGGCCTATGGTTCAAGCCATACTCCGCCCCCACCCGCGGAGCGTTATTGCTGGCGCGGGTTTGGTCTGTCAGACGAATTTGAAACGCCGCAGCCATGTGCCGGCTGCACCGTCAAAATGCATTACGCGGAGGAGCGCAGTTTTCTTTCAGTGTTGGGGAAGGGCGAGTTGAAAAAGTAGTCAGCAGCGGTTGTTCTCAATGTAGAACAAACGCTAGAGTGCTTCCGGAAAAGTGGGAACCGGTTTTCCGAAAAGAAGCACGGCAAAACAGAGAGCTAGGGTCTGTCCTTGCTTCAATCAAAACCGGACAGACCCTAGCGCATCAGTCCCAGTCTTCGATCGTTTCTGCACGGAACGCCGATGGTCCCGTCCGGACGCCCTTAATCGAGACGTCTTGTTCGGAACCAAGCGGTTCGTCGAGCGTGACTTTGGCGCCCGTGACATCCACTGTCCACGTGCGGCCGGAAAAGTCTTTCATCGTGAGTGTCGACTTACCATCAAAGCTCTGCGCAGGCCCGGCCAGCCAACCTTTATCCGGATCGGCGAGCGCCTTGTCCATTGGGCTTGTCAGGCCTTCGTAGAGCGGAAAATGTGCGGCAAGGAAGGCGTGTGCCCGCTGACCGGCTCCAGCACGGTGCAGTACGCAACCGAGCAACACACTGAGCGTGAGTGCAATTGCTACAAGCGACAGCGCATTGTAGCGATACCCGCGCGGTGTCTGACGCACAGCAAGGATCGCGCTCGCAATGAAGACCCCGAGCGTCGTGAGCCAAACGAATGGCAAGATGGCGAGCGCATCGTCGAGCGGGAGCTCGTCGAAACCCGCGCCACCAGTCGTCGCGTAGTCCGTCATGGCATAGATGAGAACGGCGACCGAAACGGCACCGAGAAGAATAGAAACCGCGGCAAGCGTCCACAATACTGAGCGTTTGGCCAGAAAATAGGCGTAGGGCCTCGGCGCAAGCCCACGCTGCTCGATTTGCTCCAGAACCTTTTTCTCAAGTTCGCTCACGTGCCGGCCTTCATAATAAGCCTTTTGATGCAGCCAATTCCAACGATGCCCGCAACTGCTTGGTACCGCGATTGATGAGCGTCGCCACCGTTCCGCTTGGTAACTCTAGGATCTCGGCTATCTCATCGTATCCCTTTTCCTCTAAATAACGCAGAATGAGTGCGTCCCGGTAGCGCGGATCCATGCTCTTGATTGCAGCTCGGATCTGTTCCTCCATACGTGCGCGATCGAGTATTTCTTGCGCGGTAATGCCGTCCGACATGCGCTCGAGTAACAAAATTGCATCATCACCCGTGACCAGCGGCGGCTCGGACTTCTTCTTGCGGAGCAGGTTAATCGCTTCATTGCGTGCGATCCGGTAGATCCATGGACCAAACGGTCTGGCGGCGTCGAAGTCGTTGAGATTGACATAGGCCTTGAGGAAAACTTCTTGCAGCACATCGTCGGCGGCCTGCTTGTCGCGCCCGAGGATCCGGCACACATAGCGTGACAGCGGGGGCTCCCATCTGCGGACTAGCAACGCGTAGGCGCTCTTGTCACCAAGAGCTGCGGCAACGAGTTCCTTGTCCGAGGGTGCCGCTTGGTCTTGCACTGTGAGATCAGCCCAATGATGAGCGCCCGGTCTCGCCCTTCATCATGACAAATCCAAGGCCGCTAGAATCAAGGCCACCAATAGGGTGAATAGGACGATTGAAATCAGAACTCGATCAGGACGCCAGCCATGATCGTATCCAAGCCGGCCAAGGGGACGGACAAAACCTTAGAGCCGGTGGCGTTATTGAGACTGATGCCGGCCTCAAAATGCCGATAACTGAGGTAGAGTTGGGCTTCGGTCTCTTTGATCGTTTGCACCACGCCAAGGCCCCAAACTTGAGCCTCGCTGCTGGCCCCGAGGCATGCTGTTTCGATGGCTTGGCACGTCGACCCCGCTCCGAGGCCGCTGGTCCCGGCTATTTTGCCTCTATCGGCATTGCTGCCGAGGAAGTCGGTGAACCGCCCATATTCGAGGTACGCGGCGGTCTCTCCGGCTTGGATGACGGCACCCCGCCAACCCGCTTTTGAATAATAGAAATGCGGACTTTCGGGAATGCTTGAACTCCCGTTCAACAACATGTCAGACTGGGTATAGTCGCGTTGGCCGCCTGCGGCCGTGAAACTCAATCCGGTCGGCATGTGCAAGATCGAGATCGATCCCGACACGGTTCGGTGATCGAGAAGATCCTCAACCTCGCCTTGATGGTTCTCATTGACAGCCATAGCGGCCGCTATTTGAAGCGTCTGGCCAAACGTCTGATGAAATCCGGCTCCAACATTCCAGATGTCGTCTTCACCCCAAAGTGCAGAAAACGAAAACCCTGCAAGTTCCGGCGAGCTATAGGTGATGACCTTGCCGTCAGGTTCATCGAGACTATCGATAACGTCGTCCCATTTTAGATTGCCCCCCCGCCGCGCGTCGCGCACATCCGAACGGCGAAGAAAAAATCCGCCTCCAACATCTGTCACGCCCACTTATGCCGCGACTTCCGTGCCGGAAAGATCCTGTTCATTGGCCCCGGATGACGCGCCGCGTGCGCTCGTCTTGCCAAACGATACTTCGCCAAGCTGCTCGTTCTTGATCCAGACCGACAGCTCACCGAGTTCCATTGCGCGCAGGCCTCGGTGATCCATTTGGCTGACATCGCTTGAGCCGGCGTCGAGCAGATCGAAATCCAGCACGAAGCCGGCAGACCAGGCGTTGCCTAAATCCTTGGTCTCGCCTTCGATCGTTGCGACGGAATTGTCATTATCGTTGGTGACGATTGCCGCGTCACGGCGTGCGCCGTCATTCCAGACGAGAATAGCGCGGTTGACGGCACCTGAAATCGTGAGGTCAACCTTGCGGCTCTGGGAGCGCGCCGCCACCGCTTCAGGTTCGGCAATGCGCGATTCGAGATCAGCACAACAGGTGCCGGCCATGTCCGCAGCCATGTCCGCAGCCATGTCGGCGGCAGTGTCTGCGGCAGCAACAGGAAGTGCGCCCCAAACGAACAGGCAAATTGGTGCCAACAGGACTGCCCCGCACGCGGCGTGGCGTAGCGTGTTGCGAACGCCGGAACTCGCTGCCATCTTCGGCACTCCCATCCGGCATGCCGTCATCTGAGTTCAAACATCCGCTTGGGCTCCGGCAATCAGCTCCGCCAGCCGCGAAGGTAGGACAAAATTAAATCCATCACCAAACCCCAAATTGTGGTTCTCGACGTCATTTTCGACGCCTGTTGCGGTTCTGTTTGCGCCGCCACATGAAACAATGAACAAAATCGGAACCCTGGACATCAACCTTACGGCGACTGTTCTATTCAACGCCGCTCACAGAAGCCACGGGTTACAGCAGCCACCGGCGAGTTCCGGCCAACTGACGTGCCTGTAGCACGTGGCGTGTCCTACTCGGCTTTCGGAGGACGCAAAGATTTTTCCACATGCCGTCTCGGCACAAGGGCTGCTTGGGACACAACAAGAATGATGTTGACACTCAATATTAGGCCGCACGTCCACAATTGGCGGACGTTGCAGCACCCTTGTGTTGGCAACAATGCGTCCGCCACTTACGAAATGAACACGGCCCTCGGCGTTCGAAGACCCCAACTCACGTGGGGCTGGATTCTGCTACAAAACACTGCTCCTTTTTGGAGCAATAGCAGTCACATGTAACTATCATTCTTCAATGACATATAGGACGGAAAGAGCAATTTCCCCTACGGGGCGCCACACTCAGTTTCCAACCCACACAAGCGGCATCGTGCGCCATGATCTCGCAGTCATGATCCCACAGCCATGATCCCAAGTTATGATCCCAAGCTATGATCCTGCAGCGAGGCCGCCGGAAATCAAATCTCGAAGTCACTCAGCTTCGCGCCTTTTTTCAACCGCTCCAGGACCCAGTTCGGTTTGCGGCCACGGCCAGTCCAGGTGTCGGACTTATTCTCCGGATTTGCATACTTGGCAATACCGAGCGATTTGCCTTTGGCAGCGCCCTTGCCGCCGCGCCCGCCGCCAAAAAGCTCTGCAACGGAAAAACCGTGGTTACCTGCCAATTCAGCCATTTTACGCTTCAACTCATTGCGCTCTTGATCGCGCACGAGGGCAATTGCCTTTTTGACTTTCGCTTCAAGCTCAACCAGTTCCTTTAAGGACATTTTATCGAGATTGAGGCCAAGCTGCTTCTTCGGCTTTTGTTTCACGCTATTAAATCCCTAATTGTCACTCTGGCCGACATTTAGCCGAGATTGGCGATATGTGCATCCGGATTCTGCAATATAGCGGCGTTTTGTCGAGCAACGTCCTTAAAGGGCGGTCTCAAACTATCGTATTTATTCGCTGCGCAACGCTTCGATTGGATTCAATCCAGCAGCCCGCCGCGCAGGAAAAAACCCGAAGAATACGCCCGTAATTCCTGCTGCCGCGAGGGCGATGAGGATCACACTTGGCGAGATAAGCACCGGCCATTGTGCGGCCTTTGCAACAGCGGACGCTCCACCGACCCCAAGCACCGTACCTATTAACCCGCCGATCAAGCACAATGTTACGGCCTCGACCAGGAATTGCCTCATGATATCGCGGCGGCGCCCGCCGACCGCCATGCGCAATCCGATTTCACGCGTGCGCTCGGTCACCGAAACAAGCATGATATTCATAATGCCGATGCCGCCGACAATTAGCGATGTAATAGACGTCGCCGCCAGCAAATAGGTCATCGTGCTCAGAACTTCAGTGCGTGCCTTCATGAATTCGGCGAGATTGCGTACATTGAAATCGTCTTCGGCTCCAGGTTGAATGCGCCGCCGCGTTCTCAGCACACCTTCTATTTCTTCTTGAGCATCTTTTAAATCGGTCGAAGGATCGAACTTTATGTAGATTTGGCCTGCCTGATCGTTCGTGGTCAAGCTCTTGCCCAGGATCTGGTTGCGCGCCGTCGTCATCGGTAACAACACGAGGTCATCCTGATCGCGCCCAAAACTCGACGGGCCTTTGATGGCGAGAACCCCAATCACTAAAAAGGGCGTATTCTTGACGCGAATTGTCGAACCGACCGCGTCCCCGCCTTGAAACAATTGCTTCACAACCGTTTGACCAATGATGGCAACTTTGGCCGTACCGCGCACGTCCTGCTGCACAAAATCGCGGCCTGAGACGACAGGCCAGTCGCGTACGGAAAGGAAGTCGGCGTGAACGCCGCTCAGGGTTGTCGTCCAGTTGTTGTTGCCAAAAACCACGGGACCAGAGCCGTTCAACTGACCCGAAATGGCAGCCACGCCCGAAACCTTCTCGCGGATCGCCGTCATATCGCTTTCCGATAAAGGTCTGTCGGTTCCAGCCCCCGCCGAGCGGCCCATGACGCGGCTCGAACCCGAAAACACAACGAGCATATTGGAGCCAAGCGAAGCAATCTGCTTTTCGACTTCACTGCGCGCGCCCGACCCGACCGCCACCAGGACGATGACCGACGCGACGCCAATGATGATGCCAAGTGTCGTCAGGATCGAGCGCAGTAGATTTGATCGAAGCGCCGTCCAAGCGACGCCGAGACTGTCCAACAGGCTCATGACGCACCTCCTGCTGCGGCGGCTTTCCGGGCGCGCCCATCCTGGCGCACATCGTCGATGATTTTACCGTCCCGGAACGTGATCCGCCTATGGGCATAGGCAGCAATATCCGGCTCGTGGGTCACGAGAATGACGGTGATCCCTTCTTCGTTCAGCTTTGTAAAAAGCAGCATGATCTCTTCCGACGTCTTGCTGTCGAGCGCGCCGGTCGGCTCGTCCGCTAGCAGGATTTTCGGATTATTGACGAGCGAACGGGCTATCGCGACGCGCTGTTGCTGGCCACCTGATAGCTGGCGCGGGTGATGATCGAGCCGGTCGCCAAGACCAACTTGGTTCAGGCGCTCGCGCGCACGAGCTTCGGGGTCATTGGGACGGGGATGTGCGTACAGCATCGGCAGCATCACTTGGCGCAGAGCTGGCGTGCGCGCCAGCAAATTGAACTGCTGAAATACGAACCCAATACTGCGATTGCGCATATCGGCGAGTTCATCGGCATCCATTTGGCCGATGTCGCGCCCATCGATGTAAAGCGCGCCCGTCGTGGGCACGTCGAGCGCGCCAATCAAGTTCATCATGGTCGATTTTCCAGAGCCGGACGTCCCCATTATGGCGACGAAATCACCCTCTGCAATCTCAAGAGAGACACCATCAAGCGCGCGAACCGTCTGATCGCCCATGGTATAGACTTTGGCGACGTTGTCGGCGCGGATCAACACTTTCGGCGCCGGGCTGCTTGCTGGCTTGGCGTCTCGTACCGGCTGGGGTGCGCTCATTTCTTCGCTTCGCGAGCGCGCACGACGACACGCTCGCCCTCCACAAGCTGCCCGCTGGCAATCTCGGTGAACTGGTCGTCGGATATGCCAAGGCGCACGTAGCGCCGCTCTGGTTGACCGTTTGCCGCAACAATGTGGACGCCGCCTGCCTTGGAATTTTCGCGGCCGCTTTTCCACTTATCGAACAAAGGCCGCTGCGGATCGGTGAGCATCGGGCGAAGCGTCTGCTCAATCGCTGCCTGCATGCGCTGGCGCATTGCCGCCGGATCGGCAACATCGGGTTGCACGCCGCCGGGCGCCGGCTGGCGCTGCGCCATCATCTTACCAATCTCTTCTTTGATCGCTTGCTCTTGTTCCTGCGTCAATTGCAAATCGTCTTTCAACCGCGTGAGCATCCTAGCGCTACGGTCGGCTGGGTTACTTGATGCTGTCTCACCGCGCGGCTTGAAACGCAGAGCGTCGTTCGGCACACGCAGCACATCATCCATTTTGGCAACTTCGATTTGGACGTTTGCCGTCATGCCGGGGAAGAGCTTGCGGTCGTTATTCAAGGCTTCGATGATGACGGTGTAAGTGACAACATTGTTGAGTTCTGTCGCGGCGAGGCGAACTTGCGTCACCTTGCCTTCGAAAGTCCGGTCCGGATAGGCGTCAACGGTAAACGCGACTTTGTTACCTTCCGCCACCACACCAACGTCGGCCTCGTTGACCTGGGCTTCAATGCGGATGCGCTTTATATCCTGTGCAATCTTGAACAGCTCCGGCGCCTGAAGGCTGGCAGCAACCGTCTGTCCAAGGTCGATGGTGCGCGAAATAACCGTGCCATTGATGGGAGACACAATCCTTGTCCGCTCCAGATCGACTTCCGCCTGCTTCAGCGCCGCCTCACGTTGCGTGATAACAGCTTTGGCACTTTCGATCTGCGCCTTAGCCACGTCGATCTCAGCCGCGGCTATCGCCAAATCGCGGTTGGCATTCTCAAGCGTTGCCGTCGCGGCAAAACCTTTTTTCTGTAAAGCTTCCTGGCGCTCGCTGGCACGCTCGGCTTGATCGCGCACGGCCTCGCCCCGCGTCATCGCTGCTGTCTGATTGGCAAGCCCTGCCTTGGCCGCCAACAGATCGGCGCGCGCCTGCGCCACCTTCGCTTCAAAGGTGCGCGCGTCGATCGTCGCCATGACGTCGCCGGCCTTCACTTCGCTATTGAAATCAACCGAGAGTTTGTCGATCTGACCAGACAACTGCGAGCCAACGGAAACTGTAACGAGGGCGCGGACCGGCCCCGACGTCGAAACGAGCTTTCTTATCGTCCCCTTGGAGACTTCGACCGTGTCATACTCGGCACCGGCCTGCTGCGTCTGGCCGGGCGCCAGCATCCAAAGGCCGCCCCAACCCAACGCAGCCAACGGAATGGCAAGAGTAAACAAGTATTTCAATGGCTTGGCCATGGGCACCTAAATGCTCCCTCGCGCTTTCGCGTCTGCATTAGACTAAGAACGCTATTTGAGCGCCCTTCCGTCGCTAAAGTATATACGACGCCATGAATACGGACTGAATTTGGGTTCTGTTGCATATGGACCCAATGGGTCTAACTTTCAATACGGGTGGCAATTGGGCTGCAAATGGGCACCATGTCAGGGTGCGGTTTGCATGCCGGTCAGCGAACGACTAGGGTCCACCCACACCGTCATCATCAGTCCCGCAACGACGAGGAGATCAATCTCGTGTCTTTGAAGCTTCCCGACCTCCCCTACGCCTACGATGCGCTCCAGCCCTATATGTCCGCTGAGACGCTACAGTTCCACCATGACAAGCACCACTTGGCTTACGTCGATAACGGCAACAAGCTGCTCGCTGGATCAAAGTACGAAGGCAAGAGCCTCGAAGACATCTGCAAAGCCGCCTTCGCAGACAAAAGCGCCGGCCTCGTTAACAATGTTGGCCAGCACTGGAACCATATGCATTTCTGGTCCTGGATGAAAAAGGGTGGCGGCGGCCGGAAACTGCCAGCCAAACTCGAGAAGCTCATCGAGGAAGCCGGCGGCTTCGACAAGGTTCGCGGCGACTTCATCAACGCGGGTCTAACGCAGTTCGGATCGGGCTGGGCATGGCTCACGATCAAGGACGGCAAGCTTGAAGTTGCTAAAACTCCCAACGGCGAAAATCCGCTGATGCACGGCGCCAAGCCCATTCTCGGCTGCGACGTCTGGGAGCACAGCTACTACATCGACTACCGCAACGCCCGGGCCAAGTACCTCGAAGCCTGGTTCGACCACCTCGTCAACTGGGAACACGTCGAAGAGATGATGGGCTAACCGTCTCTCAAGATTTGCTCTTAGTACTGCTCTCAAGTTGGGGCGTCCGTGGTAATATGCTGCATCTCAGCGTCGTGCCACGGGCGCCTTCATGTCATTCACGCCACTTCGACTTGCCGCCGTCGATCTCTTCAAGCAGCTTCCTGCTGACGATTTGGCGCGCCTGGAGCAGCGCCTCGAACCATTACTTGTCCGCCGTGGCGTTGAGCTCGTGCATCAAGGCGATGCGCCGGACGCCTTATACGTCGTCATCTCAGGCCGTTTCTCGGTCGAAACCGCAGACCATCCAGAACCCATCGCCGAAATATCTTCGGGCGCTCCGATCGGGGAAATCGCCTTCTTTGCAGGCGGCACGCGCACGGCCACGGTCCGCGCCATCCGCGACAGCGTCGTCGTCAAACTGACCCGCAGCGATTTCGATGACATCTCGGCGCGCTCGCCAGCCGTATGGCAGGCAATTACAGCCAAGCTTGCAGTGCGCCTCGCCGTTGAGACGCGCAAAACGGCGGCCTTACAGAATAAGTCCCGTCCATCACCCGCACCTCGTACTCTCGCGCTCGTCCGTGCTGGCGACAGGCCAATTCCCGCCCAATTTCTTGATGCCTTTGAAGCCGCCGCGCGCAGCCGCGCCGGCACGCTGGTGATATCGTCGGCGACGTTCACCGAACATGCTGGACGCGTCGCAATCGAAACACTGGATGCCACACAAGCCCTAAACGAACTCGAAGGCCGGTACGACACGATCGTTTTTATTGCCGACGCCGAACTTACGCCATGGAGCGAGAAAGCGATCCGGCAGGCCGACGAGGTTATGCTTGTCGGAACTCAAGGGGATAGTCCCGTCGGAACCAGCGTGCCGGCAAACCCCATTGAAGCGTTTCTCTTGAGCCTCGAACGCAAGCCCCGCTGCCGCCTCGTCATCCTTCACAATCGTCCGGGCGTAGTCCAGGGAACACGGCACTGGCTTGGCATCCGCGCGCCCGAAATGCACCACCATGTAGCGCTCGGTTCAACGGCGGACATCGATCGGCTCTGGCGCTTCATCAAGGGCGAGGCACTTGGGTATGTCGCCTCCGGCGGCGGCGCTTATTGCGCGGCCCACATCGGCATCTACAAGGCATTCTGTGAAAATAATATCGAATTTGACTGCGTCGGCGGCACTTCTGGCGGCGCCGCAATGGCCGCTGCATTTGCGCAAAATGTCCCCGCCGCTGAGATCGACGCCCGCGTGCATCGCATGTTCATCGACGGCAAGGCCCTCGCCCGCTATACGCTGCCGCGCTACAGCCTGCTCGATCATACGCATTTCGATAAGCACCTCGCCGCCGAGTATGGCGAGGTTCGCATCGAGGATATGTGGAAGCCCTTCTTTGCCGTGTCGATGGACTTGTCCGACTACGCTGTCGAAATTCATCGCACCGGACCGGTTTGGGAAGCGATACGCGCCAGCGCCGCGATCCCAGCGCTATTGCCACCCTACTACACGCGCGATGGACGTATGCTGGTCGATGGCTCCGTCGTCTCGAACGTTCCCATCGACATCATGCACAAACTGAAGAGCGGGCCAAACGTCGTCGTCAGTTTCAACCCGCCAGCTGGCGAGCGTTTCGCCGTCGATTACCAAAGCCTTCCAGCCCGTCGCGAACTCATCATGCGCACGATAAACCCGTTTGCGCGCGGCAGCTTGCCAATGGCGCCATCTGCCGCCACCGTTCTCGTGCGCAGCCTAATGGCCAACCACAGCCACTTCGAACGCCAACTCGAACCCGGCGATTGGCTACTGGTCCCGCCGACGGACGCCAATATGGGCGCGCTCGATTGGCGCCGCCACAGCGAGCTCGTCGATACGGCGTACCGTTACGCTTTGGCCGAAATCGCCGGCCGGGGGAAATGATGTTGCTCTTGCGCATCGCGTTGCGCGTGTGAATATTTGCTAAATCGCAACGATATTTTATGCCTTTTCAGGCTATCTAGACTTCAGAAAGCCTTTGCTTTGTAGCGGCCTTCTACATAGTTTCCTAACTTGAGTACGTTGCCTATGGTGGGCACACGGGGGCACGTTTTGCGTACTGTCTGGCCCAGCCGGTTGATCGTCCCGGTCGCCTGCGCGTCTTTTTTGTGCGGTTGCGCGACTACGATGGAGCGTAACGGCATTGCCGACTCGCGCCTCGCTCAAACCGCCATCGTGCGCGATATGCCGTCCGTTCGCTTTTGGGGCGACGAAGTGCCAACCGACGTGGTCGCAGAAGTGCGCCGCCGTTTGCCCAACATGCCGCTCGTCGCCCGCGACGCAACCCGCGTCAACGGACGCCCGGTTGTCGAAACGCTGGCTCTTTCGGGCGGCGGCGCGGATGGCGCCTTTGGCGCTGGCGTTCTCGCCGGGTGGACGGCGCGGGGTGACAGACCGGAATTCGAAATCGTCACCGGCGTTAGTGCCGGCGCCATTATCGCGCCGTTTGCTTATCTCGGACCCAACCACGACAACAGCCTCAAGGAAATCTGGACCCAGTACCAAGCGAGCGAAGTCATCACCGCGCAAATAATACCAGGACTTTTCGGCGGAGCTGCACTCGCTGATACCGGACCGCTTGCTGCCCTCATCGCGAAGTACATCGATGAAAAAATGCTCCACGATATCGCTGCCGAATATAGCCGCGGCCGTATCCTGCTGGTGCTGACGACAAACCTTGACGCCCAACGCCCCGTGGTTTGGAACATGGGTGAAATTGCAAGAGTAGGCGGCAACAAGGGGCTGGATCTCTTCCGCAAGGTCATTCTGGCGTCAGCCGCTATTCCAGGTGCCTTCCCGCCTGTCAGCATCGATGTTGAAGCAGGCGGAAAGCTTTACGAAGAAATGCATGTCGATGGCGGCACGATGCGCGAAGTTTTTGTGCTGCCGGTGCAAGCGCCCTTCAAGGCTTTCGATCCGCTTTATGCGGCCAAGCCTTTGCGCAAGCTCTACATCATCAAAAACGGAAAGATCACACCCGAAACAAATGTCGTCGAGCCAAAGACCTTACAAATTGCAACACGCGCCATTGCGACGCTCATCAAAAGCCAGAACTGGGGTGAGCTCTACCGCATCTGGCGGCTTGCACGCGACGACAATGCCGATTTCAATCTCATCGCTGTGCCGCCGTCGTTCACGCGCACGACCAAGGAGTTGTACGATCCCGTGTATCAGGAAGCGCTTTACCAGCAGGGTTTCCAGCTTGGCCGCGAGCCAGGCCATTGGATGAAGGAACCGCCGGGACAAACGCCAATTGGGCCGCGCTAAGCATTTGAGCATTCAACTTGCGCGCCGAATGTTCGCTCAAGGCGGCGTGCTCCTAGAACGTTTCCAGCTAAAGCGAAATCTATTGCTGCGAGCCCCCCTCCCCGCTGGGGAGGGACCAAGAGGAGTGTTTCAGCCTCAATCAGACACTCACCGTGGAGCTGCTTCACCACTATGGGTTTCACTTTTGAGCTTTCCAAGATAAGCCAGAATGGCGTCAATCTCTTCGGGTGGAAATACAAACTCGGGCATGTCCGGATGCCCCGACACGATCCCCTCAGCCAACGCTTCCGCTAAATTCTCAAGCGGATAGCGCGTCACCACCTGCCGGAACGGCGGCGCTTCTTTGTGAGTGCTCTCTCCCGTCGCGCCAATCGCGTGACAGCGCACGCAATTCTTAGTGACGAGCACTTCGCCTTTGCCGGACAATCCGCCGGCGAGCGCCGGACTCGCAAAAAACAGCGCATTTACCAACCCAAACAAGCACCCTGTCCTAGCCGTGGCCTGCATCATGCGCATTGTCCTTCACTCTGCCAGTCAGGAACGCCTAACGGAGTTTGAGGCGGGGCTCAATGACGCAAATCAAAGTGGCGCAAATCGAAGTCTTGTAGTTTGGGTCAACCCCGGACTTGATCCGGGGGCAGACCCAACAACTTCGTCGCGAAAACAAAAATCATCGCAAAAGGTATCTGACCCTTGCCCGCCGGAGGGCGGCAATAATCGACGGTCAGACA
The DNA here is from genome assembly GCA_963819605.1 of uncultured Alphaproteobacteria bacterium. Lineage (GTDB taxonomy): Bacteria > Pseudomonadota > Alphaproteobacteria > Rhizobiales > Hyphomicrobiaceae > Hyphomicrobium_B. The sequence goes on from CAWFWU010000020.1 coordinate 139,099, forward strand.
CCCCGCCCCAACAAAAAACGCCGGACCTGTTTGATATCCGGCGTTTCGAATTAAAGCCCACTTTCCGAGCTTAGACAGTATGCCACAAAGGAGCGCTGCGCTCAAGATACAATCAGCCTTAACGGTCCTCATTCTCGCATTGCCTCAGGCGTTAGCAGAACGGCGGCCCTTGGCCAGCGCCCCCTGAACTTCGTTCGGGATGCGGTCGATAATGGTCAGCAACACCCGCGCCGGGCCATGGGGAACCCGTTTCGCTTGTTCCCAATTCCGGAGTGAACCAATCGGGAGGGCGAACCGCATGGCAAATTGCTCCTGGGTAAGACCGAGCCGCTTACGGATCGCCCGCACGTCAATCTCATTGGGAACGGCTACACGATGCACCTTGCCGAGCTTTCGTCCCCGCGCGTGCGCAAGCGCCTCGCCCAAACCGTCAATGATCTTCTTTCCGCTCATGTGGACCGTCCGTGTTCTTTCTTGATCGCCCTCACAAGGGCCGCAGCTTGTTTCTTTTCATCCGGCGTCATGTCCGATGCCTCGGACTTGCTGTAGACGGCGATAAGATAGATCGGCATGTGTTCGCCGCCGTAAAGATAGATCACCCGAGCGCCACCACTCTTGCCGCGATTGCCGGTCCCGACACGAACCTTGCGAAGTCCTCCCGTGCCAGGGATCAGATCGCCAAGCTCGCGCACTGAGGCGATCTCCCAAATCAGATCGGCCAACTGCACGCGAGTGAACAATTGGTCAGCCTCACGCTGGAAGCCCGGCAACTCAATAACTTCGATTGGCACTTCACCAGAAGCAATCCTCGCCATGAGGGCTCCAAGTTGCTTCTCAGGCTTGGGCGATAACGGAAGCGCCGCGTAGGCAAGGAATATAGGCCAACGGCTTACTATGTCAATGGCTCACTGGATTGTCCAGTGACCGTCCGCGCAGGCCAGCCCTACGGACATCTTGAGATCGTCGCTATAACGGCGAACCCTTGAACACTCCGATTGCCGAATGCCAATTGCCGAGTTCCTACTGCCTCACCTTTTCGTAATCGACTTGACGATGATGTTCTTGATCGTCGTCGCGACGGTCCGCGATATCGAGCGCTGCAACTCCTTGCCGATCATATCGCCCATGCCTTGGCTCTTGCGCCCCGTTGTGGAACTGCGCCCTCCGCCAAGAACGCCGCCGAGCCAGCCGCCAATGCCGCCACCCGCGTCCGCTTCCTGTTGGGCTGCTTCCTTCTTTTGCCCGAGAATTTCGCGCGCACTTTCGCGGTCCAGCTTTTCTTCGTACTTGCCGAAGTAGGGGCTGTACTCGATGACGCCGCGGCGCTCTTCTTCCGAGACCGGGCCAATGCGACCCTTCTGGCGGGCGGATCAACGTGCGCTGCACGATCGACGGCTCGCCTTTGTTCTCGAGCATCGACACAAGCGCTTCGCCGACCTTCAATTCCTTGATGACGACTTCCGTCTTCAAATCCGGATTCTGCCTAAACGTTCTTGCGGCCGCATCAATGCCGGCCTGATCCTGCGGCGTGAACGCGTTCAGGCGATGCTGAACGCGGTTGTTCAACTGGCTCGCAATCGTGCGCGGCACGTCGGCCGGGTTCTGCGTGATGAAATACACGCCAACGCCCTTCGAGCGCACGAGACGCGCGATCTGCTCGATCCGGTCCATCAAAGCTTTCGGCGCGTCGTCGAACAGCAGATGCGCTTCGTCGAAAAAGAACACGAGTTTGGGTTTCGGCTGGTCGCCAACTTCGGGAAGAGTCTGCCAGAGCTTGGACAGCATCCAAAGCAGGAACGTTGCATAGACGCGCGGCGACTGCATGAGCTTGTCGGCGGCCAGCACGTTGATGACGCCACGCCCATCGGGCGCGACGCGCAAGAGATCGTTGATGTCGAGCGCGGGCTCGCCGAAGAAATGTTCGGCGCCCTGTTCCTCAAGCACCAGCAGGCGGCGCTGGATCGAACCGACCGACGCGGCGGCAACATTGCCGTACTTCGATTGGACTTCCTTGCCGCGCGCGCTGAGGTCATTCAAAAGTGCGCGCAAATCTTGAATGTCGACCAATCCCATATTCTCGTCGGCCGCGACGCGGAAGGCGATGTTCAATACGCCTTCTTGAACTTCGTTGAGCTCCAAGAGCCGCGCGATCAGCAACGGACCCATGTCGGCAACCGTCGCGCGGATCGGATGGCCGCTTTCGCCGAACACATCCCAAAACACAGATGGGAAGGCTTGGTTCTGATAACCCTCTAGCCCGATTTCCTGCGCGCGCTTGACGAGGAAATCCTTCGGCTCGCCAACCGCCGCGACGCCGGACAAGTCGCCCTTGATGTCGGCGGCGAAGACCGGTACGCCGGCGTTCGAAAAACCTTCGGCCAAAATCTGCAGCGTCACGGTTTTGCCGGTGCCGGTCGCGCCCGTAATGAGCCCGTGCCGGTTGGCAAGCTTCAAATCCAGATATTCTTGTTTGACGCTCTTGCCGACATAGATTTTGCCGTCTTGGATGACTGATTGGCTCATGGCTTCCACCGCTTATATTGCAGGACCTGAACGTTAGGCCGCGCCCCGACTCGGGGTGCACCCTCGATATGGCGCCGTCTTGACACGCCATTGTGGCGTTTGCAAACAACGTTGCATAGCTCATTGGCTGGAAAACTGGCGCCCGTGGGCAAACTGTTGTTCCGCCAAACCGGTGGAGCAAACCTTAATACGCGGCAGGCGCGGCAATAGGGCCGCCCGGCGCGCCATTTTTTGCCTCGTCGTCTTGTACTTCGGGCCGCTATACAGAAACCGCAACTTATGACGTCAGGGATCGCGCCACGATGACCTCGCCCAATCCGGATCAGAAGCCAGATCTGAAATTAGCCTCGGGCTTTGCGGCACCCGGATATGAGCATTGGCGCCGCATGGTCGAAAAGGCCCTGAAAGGCACCGACTTCGACAAGCGGCTTGTATCGCGCACGGCAGACGGTATCGCCGTGAAACCGCTCTATGCCCGCACCGACGCACTCGTCTCCGTTGAAGGCGCAATGCCGGGAGCGGCCCCCTACACGCGCGGCAACTCGGTCGTGCGCGATGGCCTCGGCTGGAACATCGCCACGATACACATCGAGAGCGATCCAAAGGCGGCGAACACAGCCATCCTCGAAGACCTTGAAGGCGGCGTCAACGTTATCGCTCTGCACATTGGCGGCATCGGCTTGCCCGCCACCAAGGAAGCGCTCGATACCGCCTTGACGGACGTCATGCTCGACGTCTGTCCGATTGCGCTCGTCGCTGGTGAAGCAACATTTGATGCCGCGACCGCGCTCGCCGCCGTCTGGACCGCACGCAATATCGCCAACGATCAACGCTGCGGCTCTTTCGGCGCCGATCCCCTCGGCACCCTCGCGCTGCAGGGGCAGTTGTCCAGCACCCTCGATACAGCGCTCGCTCAGGCCGTGGCCCTGACAAAACTCGCGTTGCCAATGCCGCGCGTTTCCGCCCTCACCGCAGACGGCGTTGGCTACCACAATGCCGGTGCCACGGAAGCGCAGGAACTCGCGCTCATGCTCTCGACTCTGGTGGCGTACCTCCGCGCCTGCGAAAAAGGCGGCATCGCCCCCAAAGACGCGCTGCCGAAAATCTCCGTCGCCCTCGCCGCCGACGCCGACGAATTTTCCACAATCGCCAAACTGCGCGCCGCGCGCAAACTCGTTTGGCGCGTGGCGGACGCCTGCGGAGCCGGAGACGCCGCTGCCCGCGTTCGCTTCGCATGCCCAACGTCCTATCGCATGATGGCCAAGCGCGATGCCTGGACCAACATCCTGCGCACGACTATTGCGTGCACGGGTGCGGCCCTTGGCGGCGCAGATTCGATTTGCGTTCTCCCTTTCACCTTTGCGCTTGGCAAGCCGGATGCCTTCGCGCGCCGCGTTGCCCGCAACATCCAGATCGTTTGCCAGGAAGAATCAAACCTCGGCCGCGTCACAGATCCCGCCGGTGGCTCGTGGTACGTCGAACAGTTGACCGACGAAGTCGCCAAGAAAGCCTGGGACATTTTCCAGGACATCGAAGCGCGCGGCGGAATAGCCGAAGGACTGACATCAGGCTACGTGCAGGAAATGATCGCCAAATCGGCAGACGCCCGCGCCAAGCAAATCGCTTGCCTGCGCTTGGAGCTGACCGGCGTCTCTGCATTCCCAATTCTCGGCGGCGACAACATCAAGACCGAGCCTTGGCCAAAGCCCTGGGCAGCCCACGCGTCACCCTCGGCCGTCACTGTCACCCCCTTGAAGCCGCGCCGCCTGGGCGAGGCCTTTGAAGAGTTGCGCGACGTTGCAGATGCCGCTGAAGGTTTCACTGTATTCCTCGCCAGCATGGGCGAGATCGCCGAGCACAACGTGCGCACGACCTGGGTCAAGAACTACCTCGCCGCTGGTGGCATCGAAACCATCATCAGCGACGGCTACGACTTCGGCTTCTGTTGCCGCCGCCGCCTTCAACAATTCCGGCACCACGGTTGCCTGCATCTGCTCATCCGACGCCGTCAACGCCACGCACGCCGAAATCACAGCCCGCGCCTTGAAAGCCAAAGGCGCAACCTGGGTCATGATGGCGGGCCGTCCCGATCCGAAGGACCCTGCGAAGGAAGCCGCACTCCGCGCTGCCGGTGTCGATCAGTTCCTTTACGTTGGCACTGATGCTGTCGCTATCCTCAAGGCTCTCCACGAGAAGTTTGGATAGTCGCACATGACCGCAGAGAATTCAGATATGCGCGGTCTGCCCTTGGCTGTTGTTCTTGCCATTATTTCCGGCTTCACTGCTGGCGTGCTGTTCCTAATCGAAGTCATTGGCTACCATCAGTTGCTAGCGTGTGACTTAGGGCTGTGCATCTTCGCTTATGGGATAGCATTAGCCGCTGCTGTTTTCGGATTACTCACGCAATACGCGATGTCCCTGCGACCAAGCTTGGTAGAGATACTTGCTCGAGCAGCCTGCTTTCTGTTGCCGGTGCTGTGTCTGATCTGCATTGTGAAGTTTGTCCCGCACGCAAACCGTGGACAAGACAATCTAATCATATACATATTGTCTCTCATAGCTGTCGCAGGCACTACGTCAGCGATTGCTTTTTCGCCCATCCGCTGGGCAATCACACGCTGAGAAATCCCACACCGCGAGATTTATCGGAAACACAACACGGACACGGCACCGACGCGGTTGCAATCCTGAAAGCGCTACACGAGAAATTCGACGGTTGAGGCCGCGATGAAAATAGCCCAAGCTGACTACGCGCCCGGTTTTCACATTCTTGCCGGCGACGAACGCTCGCAAGCCGCGACGCTTGTCATTCAGCCAGGCCGTCACGTCGGCGGGCCTGCAAACAAACATCGCGGCGCGGATCAGTGGATTTACGTCGAGAGCGGCAGCGGTGAAGCGACCATCGACAGGCGCAACACATGCACTGGAGAAAGGTTCGCTCATGCTGATCCAGCGCACCGAAGGCCACGGCTTTCGCAATACCGGCAACCTGCCGCTCAACATCCTGACATTCTACGTGCCGCCCGCCTATGATGCGGACTGCAACGAGCTTCCGGCAGGGAGACGCTAATCCCGTTCGGAACTAAAACATCCCATCTTTTTTTGGTAACCATAGCTCTTGCGCGGCTGGCCGAGATCACCATTTAAGCGCATAATGGGCGTGCGGCATTTGTCTAAATGTGGAGGGAACAGTGCGCGGCCCCTTGTGGTCTAAAATTTGTGATCCAAAAATCGAGCCTTCCAATTTTCTCCAGTATTTTAGTTTCGGCACACGTTCGTCCTTGCAGATTTGGAGCCAATAATTATGCAGATATCTTCGAAGTTCGCGATTGCCACAGCCGCCTTGCTGAGCGCTTTGATCGCAGCGCCTCAGGTCAATGCTCAGACGACAAGCCGCGGCGCCGAATTGATCGCCGCCGACAAAGGACGCGTCACCGGTCAAATTGTTGTTGACTTCGGATCGCGTAAATTGACGAGCGCGACAGGAGTAGATGTCTACACCATCTCGAATCTCACGGCGGCCGATCTGATGGTTCTCAACGGCACTATCAATAGAACGCCTGAAAAGAGCCTTGGTTATTCGGTTAAATTTGATCTCTTCAATCCAAAGAACCCCTCGCAGGTTGCCAAAGAAGCGGCGATTCTCAGGGGCGATGTTTTGATCGACCAGAGCGGGCGCTACGATCCCGTATCTGGAAAGCTGCGCATCGACGTCGTCAAGGGCACGCAATCGACGGCTGCGTTCCGCGGCGGGTTGCAGGGGCGCGAGGTGACCCGCTGGTGGGAGGTCTCAGAGCAACTCAAGAAAGCGCAGAAGGCTGCGGCCAAGGAGTACAGCCGCGTGGTCGAAGGTAAGACGATCGTAATTCAGGTGAAGAATGCCGATCCATTGAGATTTCGACGGCCTCGTGCTCGCGACCGGCCCTTTCTCGTATCTACCCGAGACGACGGTGCGCGGCAGCCTCGATTACGACTACGAGCTCGGCAACTGGCTGCTCGATAACAATGGACTGACGCTAAACTATCAGCTGGGCGAAAAAGTCATAAACGACCGGATTACGGGCTCGATCCGGTTCGCGGAAGAAAGCGGCAACGCGACTGTCGATGGCAAGAAAGTCGCCTACACAGGGTACTACGAATACAACTTGCGCTTTAATGAAGAGGCCCAAAAATCTGACGCCGCCTTCTTCGAAGGCGATGCCAGCGCACAGTCAGATGCGTTCTTTTCGACCGCCGATCAATCGAAACCGGGTATTTACGGCAAGGTCTACTTCGAAGACTCGGAAGATAACTGCAGAACGGTCAAGGACGAGGAAGCCAATGCGATGAAGTGCGTCGGCCCGACGAAATCCGTGATCACATACGATCTGAAATCCACGGGCCTGACCTATGCGCAGCTCGCGGCCTGGATCAAAATCGAGCAGTTCGTGATTGGGCCATTCACCGACGAGTGAGTATCGCCTTCTTTTGCGAATGCGCGGGCGGTCAATGGACCGCCCGTACCGTTTCGAGGCAGCCCTGTCAGCACTTTCACGGCAACACCATGCCGCTTGAAGGCTCTTTGCGACTTTGCAAGTGCGATTTTGCAAGAATGACTTGAGGCGTCACACCGCGCATGGAGTAATCCGCTATGATGGAGCGCAAGCTCGGTTCAAAGGGGCCTCACGTTTCTGCTCTGGCACTCGGGTGCATGGGCATGAGCGAATTCTACGGGCCGCGCGATGACGCGGAGTCGATTGCAACCATCCACCGGGCGCTTGAGCTCGGCGTAAATTTTCTCGATACCGCCGATATGTATGGCACGGGGGATAATGAGGAACTCATCGGCCGCGCGATCACGGGCAAGCGCGACGCATATTTCGTCGCCACGAAATTCGGCATCGTGCGCGATGCAACCGATCCCACGAAGCGGGGATATAATGGACAGCCTGAATACGTGCGCCAAGCCTGCGACGCGAGCCTGAAGCGACTCGGGGTGGAGACAATCGATCTCTACTATCAACACCGCGTCGATCACGCGACGCCGATTGAAGAAACGGTTGGCGCGATGTCGGATTTGGTGAAAGCAGGTAAAATTCGTTACATCGGTCTGAGCGAGTGCTCCGTCAACACGCTTGAACGCGCAGTGAAGGCTGCGAAGATTACCGCCGTGCAATGGGAGTATTCGCTGTTCACGCGCGATTGCGAACAGGGCGTGCTGGACCTTTGCAGGGAGCACGGCATCGGCTTCGTCGCCTATAGCCCCTTGGGTCGCGGATTTCTGACCGGCGCAATCACATCGCAGGACCAGTTCGACGCGAAAGACTATCGCAATATCAGCCCGCGCTTTGTGGGCGACAACTTTGCCAAGAACCTGTTGCTCGTCGACAAGATCAAGGAAATCGCGGCCCAGAAGGGCGTAACGCCGTCGCAGATTGCGCTCGCGTGGCTTTTGGCGCGCGATTCCGCAATCGTACCGCTCTTCGGCACCAAGCGGCGCAAGTATCTGGAAGAGAACGTGCAAGCGGTGGATATTGTCCTGTCTGCTGGAGACCTGGCGAGTATCGACGCCGCGTTTCCGCCAGGCGTCGCGTCGGGCGCCCGCTATCCCGGCAGCGCAATCGGCAGCGTGAATAGGTGATACAGGCAGTGTTACGAACGCGTCATTCACTCAAGTATTTCAGCGACGCCGCACTCTGTTCCAGTTGCGTTCCGTCAGGTTGGGCCGATCACCTCGCCCGTGAATTCGGCTTCGAGATCCTGTTCCAATTTCACCAGATCTTCGGGCAGCGGCATGCCGAAAGCTTTCATCTCGTTTAGCTTCTCGCGCAGCTGCAGATAAATCTCATGCCGGTCTTCCGGTTCGTTCTGCATTTCCGTGAGCAAGAGCGAAATCTGCATTTTCAGTTGGTCGAAAGCCATGGGCTCAGCCTTTCGATAACAGGTCCACGAAATTTTCTTAGAGTGCTTCCGGAAAAGTGGGAACCGGTTTTCCGAAAAGAAGCACGGCAAAACAAAGAGCTAGGGTCTGTCCTTGATTCAATCAAAACCGTACAGACCCTAGCACATCGCGGCACGTGCTGCACCGCGATCTGCGTACCAGACATGTTGGATTTTCTGGCTTAAGCCAGCGTAACGCCGGTAGTGTAAAGGTTCGCCTCCCCTCAGGTGGCGGCTGCTTGCGCAATTTTCGCGTGCGCGTCCCAGATGAGACGTTGAATGACTTCCTTGCGATTGGGCACGTTCGGGCTCGCGCGGCGCAGATCGTCGAGCTGTTTGATGGTGGCGGGATCGAGGGGAAGCTGCATGACGTGGTCCATGATGGGGCTCCGTTGTGTGTTGCGGTTTCTGGTGGTTCTGGATTGCAGCCACTAGATACCGGCCCGGATAGCCGCGCGCTGTCACGAACGGGACAACCGTCATCCCTCCGCCGGTCAAAACCCGCCGGGCGGCATTACCCTTCTGGCGCCCTTGCGCTGCTGGCGGTGACGCGGCAAAATCGATTGTGCACCACCCAGTTGAACCGCAACCCGACCCAAGGGGAGAGTATCGTGAAGGCATATTTTAAATTCGCATTCGTGTTGCCATTCGCCGTCATCGCATGCGCAAGCGCGAGCTTGGCCGAAGAGCCCAAGGTCAAAGTTGATGACACCTCGTTCAAGTGCATTACGGAGATGACCCCCGTTCGCCAGTTCTTCGTCGACAATCTGAGCGGAAATCTGGAAGCATCGCTTGCCGTCGCCAAAGCGGGAACGGGTGATTATCCGGAAGGAACAGTACTGCAAGTGATGCCCAACGAAGTGATGGTCAAACAGCAGAAAGGCTTCAGCCCCGCGACGCGCGACTGGGAATTCCTCTGGATCGATGTCGATAAGAACGGCTCCAAGATTTTTACGCGCGGCGCGGCGGAAGTGAACAACCGCTTCGGCTTGAATTGCTTCGCGTGCCACGTGAAGGCCGAAGAGAAATTCGATTTCGTGTGCGAACAGGGGCACGGCTGCGAAGACATTCCCGTGACGCGCGAAATGTTCGGCGCGCTCCAGCGCACGGACCCGCGCTGCAAGGGCTCCGATTCTGTGAGCGACGCGGACAAGGAGGCTCTCGCCGCGCTCGACGAAGTCGTGAAAAAGCTGACGGAGAAGAAGTAAGAGGGCGCGCATCTCTCGCCACCCGCATTCCTGGACGCTGCGTCTTCGCGCCAAGCGCGGGCGTAGCGATCCGGGACCTTTACCTGGTGCAGTTTGAATCGTAAATCGCCGCGACGGGTAAAGGTCCCGGGTCTGCGAAAAACGGCTGCGCCATTTTTCTCAGCCAGGAATGCGGGTGGAGGGAGATGCGCGCACAGTCGGAAGATTATTGGTTCTGCGCTGACGCGTTGCCCGACACGCGTTGCAATTCAGTTGCAATATTTCCAGCGGCTTTGCGGGTATGCTGCGCACCAAATGACAAGATCCTTGCGGATGGCAGGATGTAAGAAAGGCATGTTGGCCAGAGCGATGACCTGTTTAGATTGAATAGTCTTCCACTCCATCTTCTGCCAATCTTCTTTGGACCAGCGCAGTATCAAGACTTCAACTTTCGATATTTTGCCGTACCTGTCGGTTAGGTCGGTCCGAAAGGAAATGACAACGTCGCTGCTCACGGCTCGAGATGGCACTTCTGATATCCAAGTGCCGAGCATTCGAACATCCTCCCCGGCGGCATCGAAGTACGGTCGCCAAGAAGACTCGGCTGCGTCCAGTACAAGATCATAGATGCGATCGCGCTTTTCGCTGACCAACCTGTCGCTGAATACGCTTTTAGGTGAAGTCTCGATCGGAGAGGCAACAGGCGGGCTCAGAAGGAAATTATAAAGTCGAATTGATACTGCAATGAATAGTAAAATGCCGGCCACGCCCCGCCACGTATTGGCCAGTTCAGTCTTGCCCTGTTGCTTTACAAGAATACTTACGAGCCATGTGGCGACGGCACCCAACATGCAGGCGGCACCGATGTACATTATCGTCGTCATTGATCGTGCCTACCCCGCCGCTTGTGCCGGCCCATACCCCAACTGCGCATTGAGCTTCTCAACCAAAGCCGCCCACTCACCGCTGTCATCCTAGCCCTTGTGGCTAGGATCCATCGTGCAACAAACTCCAGCGCAAGCGGGTGAATGGATCCCGGGCACATCGGCCTCCGCCGGTGCAGGCAAGGCCCGGGATGACACGTCGTGTCACTCCGCCGCTTGCACCGGCCCATACCCCAACTGCGCATTGAGCTTTTCGACCAAATCCGCCGCGGCGTCCGGAATGTTCGTGCCCGGCCCAAACACAGCCTTGGCGCCCATGCGGAAGAGTTCGTCATAATCTGCCGGTGGAATAACGCCACCGACGACGATCATGATGTCGCCGCGGCCTTCTTTGTCCAACGCGGCTTTGAGTTCCGGCACGAGAGTCAAATGGCCAGCCGTCAATGACGACACGCCGACGACATGCACGTCGTTCTCGACCGCTTGGCGCGCGGCTTCATCAGCGGTCGCAAACAGCGGCCCGATATCGACGTCGAAGCCCAAATCCGCGAACGCCGAGGCGATCACCTTCTGACCGCGGTCGTGGCCGTCCTGGCCGAGCTTGGCAATCAGAATGCGCGGGCGGCGGCCATCGTTTTTGTCGAAACCTTCGACCAGTTTCTTGACGCGATCCATGCTGGGATTCATCGCCGCTTCCTTCTTGTAGACGCCGCTGATCGCGCGGATTTCCGCCTTGTGCCGGGTGAAAACCTTTTCCAACGCAAACGAAATCTCGCCAACCGTCGCCATCATGCGCGCGGCCTTGACAGCGAGGTCAAGCAAGTTGGCGTTGCCCTTCGCGCCTTCAGTTAGTGCGTCGAGCGCGGCCTGCACGTCCGGCTCGTTACGCTCGGCACGCAGACGGGCAAGCTTGGCGAGTTGCTGCTCGCGCACGCTCTTGTTGTCAACTTTCAGGAAGTTGATCTCATGATCGCCCTTGATCTTGAACTTGTTGATGCCGGTGATGGTCTGGCGGCCGCTGTCGATGCGCGCCTGTGTGCGGGCGGCGGCTTCCTCGATGCGCATCTTGGGTATGCCGGCGGCAATTGCCTTCGCCATGCCGCCCTGCTCTTCGATTTCGGCGATATGCAGCAGCGCTTTCTGAGCCAGATCGTGCGTCAGCCGCTCGACGTAGTGCGAGCCGCCCCACGGATCAATCGTGCGCGTCGTGCCGCTTTCTTGCTGCAACAGAAGTTGCGTGTTGCGTGCAATACGCGCCGAGAAGTCAGTCGGCAAGGCAATCGCTTCGTCAAGCCCGTTGGTGTGCAGAGACTGAGTATGCCCCTGCGTCGCCGCCATGGCCTCTAAGCACGTGCGCGTGGCGTTGTTGAAGATATCCTGCGCCGTCAGCGACCAGCCCGAGGTCTGCGAATGCGTGCGCAATGACAGCGAACGCGCGTCTTTCGGATTGAACTCTTCCTTGATGAGTTTGGCCCAGAGCAACCGCGCGGCGCGCATCTTGGCGATTTCCATGAAGTAGTTCATGCCTATCGCCCAGAAGAACGACAATCTGGGTGCAAAGGCATCGACATCCATGCCGGACGCCACACCCGCGCGCACGTATTCAATCCCGTCGGCAATCGTGTAGCCGAGCTCAAGGTCTGCCGTCGCACCCGCTTCCTGCATGTGATAGCCGGAAATCGAAATCGAGTTGAACTTCGGCATATGCTCGGCTGTGTAAGCAAAAATATCCGACACGATGCGCATTGAGGGTGCGGGCGGATAGATGTAGGTGTTGCGCACCATGAACTCTTTTAAGATGTCGTTCTGAATGGTGCCTGCGAGTTTATCCGCCGGGACGCCCTGCTCCTCGCCTGCAACAATGTAGAGCGCAAGGATTGGCAGCACCGCGCCGTTCATGGTCATCGACACGGTCATGTCCTGGAGCGGAATGCTGTCGAACAGCGTGCGCATGTCGTAGATCGAGTCAATCGCGACGCCCGCCATGCCGACGTCACCCTTGACGCGCGGATGATCCGAATCGTAGCCGCGGTGCGTCGCGAGATCGAAGGCGATCGACAAGCCTTTCTGACCGGCCGCGATGTTACGGCGGTAGAAGGCGTTGGAATCTTCCGCGGTCGAGAACCCCGCGTATTGGCGAATAGTCCAGGGTTGCAGCGCGTACATGGCGGGGTAGGGCCCGCGCAAGTACGGCGCAATGCCGGGGAACGTGTCGAGGAAATCAAGGCCTGCCGTATCCGCGCCGGTGTAAACCGGCTTGACCGGGATACCCTCCGGCGTCTCCCAGACAGGCCAAGGTGTCTGACCCTTCGGGTCTGACACCTTCGCGCGGTTTGCGGTGTCAGACCCAGAGGGTCGGACACTCACCGGCGCGTCGAGGGAAATTTTCGTAAAATCAGGAATCTGGGTCATGGGCCTGCTATCGAGTTGGGCGGAACACTATTGTGTAGCGATCTCCATCCCACTTGATCAAGCCGTTATCGGGGTGCCTGCGGCAATATTGGTATGCCAGTTTGCGGCAGTTGGGGTCGTTGACTAGGCGTTTCTGTACAATCGCATTCCAGCCTAGATCGCCAAGGAAATATTCCAAGGCCCGATCAAACGAGCATTTCCGAAGACAACAAACTGCCTTGATCATGAGATGCCAGTCCAAGCCTGCCAGAAGGCCTTCAGTAGCAAGATCGAATTTATCGTTACCTCGCGCATACTCGTGTTCGGTCTTCGCGATCAGCAGTAAATAATTCTGGAGTTGGGACGGCATGGATTACCGGGCTCTATCATCGGCGCGAAATCGATTTGGATAATTAGATAAGGTGCGTACCGGCATAAACATCCGAGATGGCAAACTCAGCCCCGATACTTTCAAGTCGCACCATGCCCCCAGCCTCGATCACCGTACCGCTTTTCGGCCAAGCCCCATCCGCGTCACGCCGAAAAACTTCAACGCGTACCCGCTCACTATCGACCACCGCGATTTCTGTTAGCGCTGGAATCGTCGCCATGGCGTAGATGCTGTCCCAGGTGTCTTTCTGGTTGCTTGGTGAAAGCACTTCGATGATCAGGACGGGATCTGGAAATAACTTACCTTTGCTTGATGGTGCACAAGTGACAGCTAAATCGGGTGCACGCACATTGTCGTTAGCATGCATCTGTGGCTGCACGGGCGCCTCTGTACCTAGGCGGCAAGGCAATTTTTTTGCGCGCAGATGCGCCCAAATTAATCCCGCAAGGTTCGCTTGAATAAGCGCATGCGTCCCGCTCGCCGGTGACATGGCGCGGACAACACCATGCACCAGTTCCAATTTGCCCAACAGTCCGCCGCCGTCCCAGTCCATAAACTCGGCCGCTGTCATCGTTCGTTGGGGCAAGGGCTCGGCACCGGCCATTTCTTCGGATCCTACTCTGATCAAGTTTCAAACCTAACACGGGCTCTAAATGCTGTCTTCCCTACCGATCACACAAGAAAAAGGCCGGTTCCTTGCGAGAACCGGCCAGTTGGGGAGGGAGGAGGAAGGCGCGTGGGAGGAAGTGCGGCAAAGAGAATTCAGTTAATCGCGCGCGGCGCCCGCAATGAGGGTTAGAAGCGCAAGACCGGGAATGGAAACCAAGAGACCGGCTGTGAGGGCAGCGTATTCGTTGCCAGGTTCAAAAAGCGGCGCGAATGCCAGAGAGGCTTCCGGGAAGGTGGCCACGAGAACGGTTGCAGCGGTGGTCAGGGCGGCGGCGGCGCTGGCGATAATTCCGGACATTGTGCTTCTCCTCGGGTGTGGGTTGCGGCCTATCTGCAGGTCTGTCGTCTTGAGGAGGAGAATGGTTCAAAGCGCGTTTCCGCGCTGTTCCCGGGGGTACAGAAGGTACGACTTTGCGGAAAAGATTGAATCCGGCCGAGGTCGCGGCCCAACGCCACCCCGTTAGGGCGCGGGGTTATCCTGCTCGTCCGCGCCCGCGTTAACCAGAGCGGAGAGAACCGGCGAATGAAACTCGCGGCGGTAAAGCACAAATGTCACGATAATTGTCGCGACCAGGAACAGCCGTGCATCGATGAACCACGCCATCAGGGGAATCGAAAAATAATATGCGCGCATGCCATTATTATAATTTTCACCGGCAAGAGTTGCCACCCGTGCGGCGGCAATTGCATGGGCTGCGGCAGACGGGTCGCGATCCCGCTGGGGCATGCCGCCTACCACAATAGCAAGCACGTTGTATTGCCAGGCTGACCAGGTGAATTTGAAAAAGGCATAGACGTACACAAAGATTAGGATGATCGCCTTTATCTCAGCGAGGCGCGGATCGGCGGGCGTAGCATAGGGCAATTGACCGATGACCTCAGCCACCTTGGGGGCCGTGCCGAGCAGCGCCACGAGCCCGCCCAAAATGAATACCGTTGTCGAAGCAAAAAAGAGGGCACCGCGCAGGAGATTGCTCAAGAGCGTTGCGTCCGCCGTATGAGTCTCGCGCGAACTCATCTGCTCAACCCACTTGAGGCGGAAAGTTTGTACGGCCGACATCAGACTTGGGCGGCGCGAGACGACGTGATTAGCCACCCGGCCATAGGTGAGCCAGCACGCAGAGAAAATTCCGAGTGTTGCCATGTCCAGAAATGGAAGATCCAGCGCGATCATGCAGTTGTGTTAGCACTGGCTAGGCAGCTCAGACTAGCCTTGCCGGGAAGGTTTTCCAGCACGGGATTGACGTCACGCTCCTTTTCCCAAGGTTTCCCTCGAACCATCTGATGCCCGGCCCTTCCGATGCCGCCAGAGTTCAGTTAACGGCGCGGCTGGGGACTTTTAATCTTACTACTGCACCACGCGGCATCACTTTTGCAAATACCCCCAACGAGACACATGCGATGTCCAAAAACTGGACCTGTCCATTGCTTTTGGCATCGCAGCCCCGAAAGGAATTGGGCGCGTCATGAACAGAAATGAAACAAAGTCCGGCCCCGCGGCCGCAGCCGGCAGCGGGTTAAGTCACGCCTCGCGCAGCACGAACCATCAATTGCTCCTGGATCGATTGTCCAAGAAGCCGGCTTCGCTTGCACCAGTAGCGCCTGCCGCAAGTCCAAATGCACTTCTCCCGCGCGGCCTCGCGAAATCATCAACCCAACCGGTCACGACTGAACGCAGAAGCCAGCCGCGCCGGCGCATGTTGAAGGGCGGCATCATTTCCTACAAAGGCAGCTTCGCCGGATTGCGCTGCACGGTACGCGATTTGTCCGATACCGGCGCGCGCCTCAGGATCGCCGACGTTGTTCACGTCCCAGACAGCTTCGAACTCATCATCGAAATCGACGGGCTCTATGCCAAGAGCGAAGCCGTTTGGCGCAAAGGCCGCGACATCGGCGTGCGCTTTACCGAGCCCGTACGCAGCGGCAACAAGTTGCGCGAACAAGTCATCACGCCGCGCGATGGCGTGCGCCCACGTTAAGTTCAGCTCCGCGCGCCGCGAAAGCCTGTCGCCAAAACGTAGAGTTCGGCTGAATCCGCCCGGCTCGCCGGCGGCTTGACGTGTTTGACGGATTTGAAATTCTTCTTCAGCAGATCGAGCAGATCGTGCTCCGTCCCGCCCTGAAAGACTTTGCAAAGAAACGTCCCGCCTGGTGTCAAAACATCGACCGCAAAGGCGGCCGCCAATTCCGCAAGCCCCATGATGCGCAAGTGATCGGTATTCGTGTGCCCGACCGTCGGCGCAGCCATGTCCGACAAAACGATATCGGCCGCACCGTCGCGCAGCATGGATTTGAGCTTGGCTTCAGCACCCTCATGCGTGAAGTCCAACTCCACAATTTCGACACCGGCAATCGGCTCCATGCCGAGATAATCGATGGCGACGACCTGCCCCTTGCCTTCGAGCGACTTGACAATACCCGCCGCGATCTGGCTCCAGCCGCCGGGCGCCGCACCCAGATCGACGACGCGCTGTCCAGATTTCAAAATGTGATGACGAGCATCGATTTCCTTGATTTTATAGGCCGCGCGCGAGCGCATGCCTTCGCGCTTGGCGGCCGCCACATAAGGATCGTTCAACTGCCGCTCAAGCCAGCGTTGAGAGGAAGCCGAATGCTTGTGCGCAAACTTAAGGCTGGTGCGCATCTGGCGCTGCCCGCCGCCCGGTCCCTTGAGAGGGCCTTTCAACGGCCTGTTTGTCGAACCTTTCGCCGGACCCTTGCTCACGTTACGTCTCCAATTGGTCCATCGTTGCCAAAGCCTTGCGGACGCGGCGTTCGCCGTCTGCGACCCTGCCGCCAAACGCCGTCTTCGAGCATGAGCGACGTCAGGATACCTTCACGCAAGCCCCGGTCGGCGACGCGCAACCTTTCAGCCGGCCACATCCTAAGCACCGCCTCGAGAATGGCGCAGCCCGCGAGAACGAGATCGGCACGATCGCGGCCAATGCAAGGTTCGGCAATGCGCTGCTCGTAGGTCTTGTTCAAGAGCGACTGCGTCACGGCATGTGACATCCGGGACCTTCAGCCAGCAACCATCAACTTTATTGCGATCATAGCGCGGCAACCCAAGGAGGATGCCTGCAATTGTCGTCACCGTTCCCGATGTGCCAAGCAAATGCACCGGCCGGCCGGCGAACTTTCTCTTGAAATCGTGACGAGCTTCAAATGGGCGGAGCATATCCGTAACGGAGGCAACCATGGCCTCAAAACTCTGTTGCGTCACGCTGCGCCCATCGAAACGCTCGGCGAGACTGACGACGCCGACAGGAAGCGACGTCCACGCGGCAATGGCTTCATCAGCCGCAAGGCGCCCGCTGGGCCCGCGCCGGCGTGCCCCTTCTCGCGTCAGATCGAGGCAGATGATTTCCGACGACCCGCCGCCGATATCAAACACGAGGACATAATCCACATTCGGATCGATCAAAGAGGCGCAGCCGGAGACCGCGAGGCGCGCCTCGTGTTCAGGACTGAGGATCTCGATATCAAGGCCACAGCGCTCTCGCACTCTCGTGATAAACTCGTTGCCATTCCCGGCCACGCGGCACGCTTCCGTTGCAACAAACCGTGCGCGCTTCACGTCGTGGCGCTCAAGCTTGCCAGCGCAAACTTTGAGGGCATCAATCGTCCTCAACATGGCCGCTTCAGAAAGGTGCCCATGCTGCCCAAGTCCTTCACCCAATCGTATGATGCGCGAAAAAGCATCGACCACGCGAAACCCGCGCCGCGATGGCCGCGCCAACAACAGGCGGCAATTGTTGGTGCCAAGGTCCAGCGCACCATAAACGCCATTGGCGGGCGGCATGGGCCTATTTGGCCGGGACGGCGGGGGACGTTGCGAGAGGTTGGCCAGCTGCGCCATGCGAACCTGATGCGGCCGCCGCTCCGGTCTCAAGCGGCCCATTGCGGGCGCCCATTGGATCATGAATTGTATTCACACCGCGTCTCCAGGGCCTGGCATGGCAGCCGCGCTCTAACGTCAAGCGGCGGCGGCGATCATCAGGCCTGTTTCTGGACCAAACTTAGTGACTACCTTATCAGGTCATGCTGGTACGTAAAGAGCTGCCGGTTGCCGGGCTTAACGGGGTTAAGCAATGTACTAGGACATGCGGTGGAGTGTCGATCTGATGTTTTCTCTTTCGAAGATGCGCTTGTCCGTGCTTTTGACTGCGCTCGCGGCCCTTAGCAACCTGCTTGCAAGTCCAGCGGGGCCCGCACATGCCGCAGACCAAGACAAGGCCTCAACTGGCGCCGCGCGCGCGCCATCTATGAAAGACATCGCAAGCCGTTTGAAAGAAGCCTATCCCGGCCTGATCAAGGACGTCGATGACAAGGATGTTGTCTTCTCCGATGACACGCGCCTTCCGCTCGATGATGGCCGCACAAACAAGAGTTTCACCGATTGGCTTGAGACGCCAGACATCGAAGATATGTTTCGCATTCCCTATGTGGCTGGTGACGCAAAGACTCCGCCAGCCGCAGACTCCGATCCAGGCCGAGCCCGCAACAGCGCCTTCTTCGCTCACGTCTACGGCGATTGCCGCAGCGCCAACTTTGCTAAATCTCTGGTTGACGTTGTCTGGCTGCCGAAAAAATCCAGACAGACGTTGAAAGTTTCCAAGATCAATGGCGTTGCTGCCCGGCTGAACGCCGTGTCACTCGAACTCGACGCCTTGACGGCCATATTCGACGTCTATCTCTTGCCATCGGCCGGCACCATAAATTGCCGCGTGGTCGCCGGCACCAAAAACATGTCTGCACACAGCTATGGCATCGCCATCGATATCGCACTGAAACACGCGCACTACTGGCGTTGGACGAAGGGCGCAGGCGGCGGCGCCATTTCCTACAAGAACGAAATCCCGATGGAGATCGTGCGCATCTTCGAGAAGCACGGCTTCATCTGGGGCGGAAAGTGGTATCACTACGACACCATGCACTTCGAATACCGCCCCGAGTTGCTGCCGCCCGAAGCGCTGCTCGCACCAGCGGCTGACGGCGTTGATCACGCGCGGTAGCCGCGATCCGGCGTGCGGGGCAACCCCGCCAGGTTCGCGCAAGCCGCTGGCCGTCCAGGCCGTGTCTCCCCCTCCCAAGTCCTGCACCTGCACAGGGCGTCGCTGGCGGAAATTGCCCAGCGATTGCGGCCCCCGGCTTCGCTTGCCCAACCCCCGGTCAGCTGTTATACCCCGCGCTTCGGGCGGCACTTGCCCCGCCTTATCCCGGCTTTGGGGAATCGTCTAATGGTAGGACTGCAGACTTTGACTCTGCCTGTCTAGGTTCGAATCCTAGTTCCCCAGCCACCGTCTAACTCATTTATATCGCTGCATATTATGCCATTTCCGTAGGCGGAAATATAGCGTCTTTTCCGCGCCTTATCGATGTAATTTTTCCGATCCCGTATGCCACCCCCGTCTCTGCACGACGTTCGCCGGTTCTTTGCCCGCTTGATCTCTGAGGGCCGTTTTCGGCCGGTCAGACTCGCATCGTTTTTGGGACGTGGCGGGCGCTATCGCGTCTCAATTCCGAGGGCTGCCCGCTGGAGCTGCCAGTCGTGGGCTAAGTCTTTGTAGAGTGAGACGAGGCGTGCCGCTGTGAGGTCCTCAGCCGGTCGCACGATCGGCGAGCGGCCGCGAGATTTGGAGTTGCCTGCCCATCGGCCGCGATGTCGATCGAGACTGGCTTCACGTCAGCGACCGCGCTTGGAGTCGATCTTGTAGCGACGCAACTCGCCTTCGTTTTTTGACGACGTGAGCGTGAAGCCGAGTTTCTTTTTGACCGTTCCCGCGAGGAACCCGCGCACGCAATGTTGCTGCCAACCGGTTGCTTCCATCATTTCTGGAATGCTGGCGCCATTCCGCTGGCCCAGTAGCTCCAGGACGCGATCATGCTTCGTCACGCGCTCTGCTTGCTGTTCCTCGCGTGCATCTGCGCGATCGGCAGCAGGCGCCGGCCGGGACTTTGCGTTTAGTTTGGTTTTGGCGGATTTGGTAGGCGCCGTTGGCGCGTGCTTCTTCGCGTGAACTCGAGACGCGGGCTTCGATTGTGGACATGGTGGGCTCCAGGGGGTTCAGGGTTTGCGCCACCTCGGCGCTCCGCGTTGGCCCGCTTTCAGCGGGACCACCACCCAAAGCCCCGCATGCCACGAGGCGGACCCTGAAAAATCGGCAGCCGGCCAATCGGCGCCCGTCACACCACCAATGCGTCCTTTGCGGCAGAAGTCGAGGCCTGTTTTCGCTGCAAGCTCGCGAATTCTGGGCCTCAGTTAACACAGCGTTTTGCAGGGCATATGGTTCGTCCCACGCATTGGATTTCGGCGCGCTGTTGCTTCACTTCTCCCGGGCCCTGCGCAGCGCGGCAGCCAATGCGGACTCACCCTCTGTCGAATTGGTATTGGTCGATTTTGGAACCGCAGGGCGAGCGCCGTCTTTGTTGGAGTCTCGGCCGCCAATTGCTGCCTTCCCCGGGCCGGACGCAACCGTTTCAATCGCTCCGGATTTCATGGTGAGTGCAACGCGCTTGCGGCCGGCGTCCACGTCCTTAACGCGCACCCGCACAACATCACCGGCTTTCACCACTTCACGCGGATCTTTGACAAAGCGGTCGGAGAGTTCCGATATGTGCACCAATCCATCCTGGTGCACGCCGATATCGACGAAGGCACCGAAGGCCGTGACATTCGTCACCACGCCCTCGAGAGCCATGCCGGGACGAAGATCTGAAATCTTCTCGATGCCCTCTTCAAACGTGGCCGTCTTGAATTCTGGGCGTGGATCGCGGCCCGGCTTTTCGAGTTCTGCCAGAATATCAGCAACCGTCGGCAGGCCGAAGTGTTCATCTGCAAATTTAGCCGGAACGAGTGACCGCAAGAATACACTGTCGCCTATGATCGCTTTAACCGGCTTTTTGGTCGCCTCTGCGATGCGCTCGACCACCACATAAGCTTCGGGGTGAACTGCGGACGCATCAAGCGGGTTGTTGCCGTTCATGATGCGCAAGAAACCGGCCGCCTGTTCGAAGGCCTTGGGACCGAGCCGCGCGACCTTCTTGATGTCGGAGCGTTTTTTGAAACCGCCGTTGTCATTCCTATGCAGCACAATGTTTTGCGCGATCGTGGCATTGAGCCCGGCGACGCGGGCCAGAAGAGGGGCGGAGGCCATGTTGACATCGACACCCACGGCGTTCACGCAGTCTTCGACCGCCGCATCCAATGAGCGTGCAAGCTCAGCTTGGTCGACGTCGTGCTGGTATTGACCAACACCAATGGCTTTGGGTTCGATTTTGACGAGTTCTGCCAGCGGGTCCTGCAGCCGTCGCGCAATTGAAACGGCGCCACGAAGGGTAACATCGATATCGGGAAACTCTTTTGCGGCAAGCTCAGAGGCAGAATAAACCGACGCGCCGGCCTCCGAGACCATAGCTTTTTTCGGCTTTTGACCCGGCAGCTGCTTGATGAGGTCTGCAGCCAGCTTATCGGTTTCCCGGCTCGCTGTTCCGTTGCCAATGGCGATAACGTCAATCTTGTGCTTTAGGCACAGTGCGCCGAGCGTCGCGAGAGAGCCCTTCCAATCATTGCGCGGCTCATGCGGGTAGACGACTGCTGTATCAACGAGCTTGCCTGTCTGGTCCACGACAGCGACTTTAACGCCTGTGCGAATTCCAGGATCGAGGCCCATCGTGACGCGCGCGCCGCCTGGCGCGGCCAGCAACAGATCTTTTAAGTTGGATTTAAAAATTTCAATCGCCGAAGTATCCGCACGCTCCTTCAACCGTGACACAAGATCGGCCGTCAGCGACTTGTGAAGCTTTGTCTTCCATGCTTGCTTCACCGTTTCGGCGAGCCAAGCATCTGCGGGGCGGCCACGATTGGCGATACCGAAGGCCGACATAATCTTCGGCTCGGCAGGGTGCGATTGTCCAGGCTCGAAGTCGACATTCAGCTCCAAGCCAAGAAACCCTTCGTTGCTTCCGCGGAGCATAGCCAAGGCACGATGTGACGGTAGCTCCCTGATTTGTTGCTGGAAATCAAAGTAATCTGAAAACTTGGCACCCTCCGTTGCCTTGCCCTTTTCCACGCTTGAGATGAGCCGCCCCGTCGCCCACAACCACTCTCGCAAGTCTCCCACGAGCTTGGCATTTTCCCCGATGCGCTCAATCAGAATGGAACGTGCGCCATCAAGGGCGGCGGCCGCATCGGCGACGCCATTCTCAGTGTTGACGTACTTGCCGGCTTCCATCTTGGGGTCGAGAGCCGGATTCGAAAACAATGAATCAGCCAGCGGTTCGAGCCCGCTCTCGCGCGCGATTTGCGCCTTGGTGCGCCGCTTTGGCTTGAAGGGGGCGTAGATGTCCTCAAGCTCGACTTTGTTATCGGCCGCTGAAATGGCGCGTTGCAGTTCCGGTGTCAGCTTGCCCTGCTCTGTGATGGACCTCAGAACCGTGGCGCGGCGATCCTCAAGTTGGCCGAGGTAACCCAAACGTTCTTCGATTTTACGCAGCTGGGTGTCGTCGAGCCCGCCTGTCTTCTCTTTACGGTAGCGGGCGACAAACGGCACCGTCGCACCTTCCGCGAACAGCGCGACGACGGCGTCTATCTGGCCAACCTGAACGTTGAGTTCCTTGGCGATGCGCGCATTGATCGATTGCATTGAGTTCCTTTGGCCTCGCCACTTAACGTGTCTAGATAGGATAATGGTCGTCGACATCGACACTTAGGCTGTCAGCATGGTTTTGCGACAGACGAGTCACGGACGTGGATCTAGCACGGCTCCCGGCCACGATCATTTTGATAGCCTCAGTTCGAATACAGCTTGGACAGCCTCTCGGTTTGATATTCGACTGATAAACAAATCAGAAGTGCAATTTTGATACGCAGATTCCGAAGAGTAGGGTGAATGCAGTAACCGGTCTCCAAACCGACTGTCTCCTGTCGACTGATTTGCACCTGCGGTTACACCTAACACGTCGGAACACGCTCTCCCATGAGTGACTTTTTATACACTTGCGGAAATCGGTCCTACCGGCAACGAGATCGCTCCATGCTATTCAAACCATGGCAGTGCAGGCGCCACCGCGACTTCTGCTTACTCTGCACAGTGACGGTCAAGTCATCGGGCCGCGACGATTTTGACCCGAAACGGAAGGAGATAGTATGGCACGAAATAATTGTGCCAAACCCTTCGCTGATTATTTCTCCAGACCGGCCTTAGTGGCGCGAAGAATATCATCCGACAGTTTTGGATCGTCCACCGCGCGGGCCAGCACGAGGGCGCCGACCAGAGAGGCGACCATCGCGAGTGCCTCTTCATCGCGCCGCCGCTGTTTCAGCGCAGGCTCCATTCGACCGCTCAGCTGGTTGATCATGCCCCGCAGTCCGCTGGTGAAACGCTGACGCACGCTTTTGCTTTGACGCGGCATTTCACAAACCAGGGCGGCCAAGGGGCAGCCACTTCCAGGGTCATCGCGATGCTCTGCCGAAAGGTAGTCCGTCACGTACCGGCGGAGCGTGGACGTCTCACCCAATTCCTGGCCCTTAGTGGCGATCACGTGTTCCAGAGCTTCTTCGACAAGCCGCTCCTTTGAGCCAAACTGGCTGTAGAGGCTCCCGTGCGTCATGCCAGCTGCCTCGGTCAGGGCATCGACGCCTGCTCCGGAAATCCCGCGCTCTCGCATGAGTCTCGAGGCTTCCGTCAGAATTCGCTCACGGTTTTCGGCCGCCTTCTCTTTGGAAACTCGCATGTCTCAACCTTGGTTAAAGAATCTGACTTGACAAATATAATTACGATCGCCATCTAATGCAATCATTACGATGGTAATCAAAACGCTCAAGGAGATTCACTATGAGCCGTGTTGTGCGCTTCCACCGCCTTGGCGGCCCAGAAGTTTTGGAAATTGAAGAGCTTCCAGACCGGCCACTCAAAGACGGCGAGTTGCGTGTGCGCGTCGAAGCCATCGGTCTCAACCGCGCAGAGGAAATGTTCAGGTCTGGAACCTATCTCGAAACACCCGATCTGCCGGCTACGAACGGCTACGAAGCGTCGGCAATTGTGCTTGAACTGGGCCCCGGCGTAAGCGGGTTCGCGGTTGGCGAGACCATCAGTGTCATTCCTGCCTTCTCGCTCAATGCCTATGGCGTCTACGCCGAGGTTGCGGTTGTGCCCGCCTATGCCGTGGTCAAGCGCCCCAAGGGTCTGAATGCCGTCGATGCCGCGGCCGTCTGGATGGCATACATCACCGCGTACGGCGCACTCATCGACATCGCCCATGTCGGCAAGGGTGACGCAGTCGTCATCCCGGCCGCATCATCGAGTGTGGGGCTTGCGGCCATACAAATCGTCAACAGCGTTGGCGGCGTCTCTATAGCGATGACGCGCACCAGCGCCAAGGCGGCTGCATTAAAGGCGGCTGGCGCGGCGCATGTCGTCGCGACAGAAGAGCAGGATGTGGTGGAGGCCATCAATGCAATCACCAACGGCAAGGGTGCTCGTGTCGTTTTCGATCCCGTCGGCGGGCCCGGTGTTGAGAAACTTGCTGCAGCAATGGCGCCCGGCGGCACACTGGTTATCTACGGACTGTTGAGCCTTCAGCCCACGCCGTTCCCATTCGGGCCTGCGCTTCTCAAGGGACTGAGTGTCCGGGGCTACACACTGTTTGAAATCGTGTCCGATATGGCTCGCCGCCAAGCAGCGATTTCATTCATCACACACGGCCTCGAAACGGGAACGCTGAAGCCGGTCATCGCCAAGACTTTTCCCTTCGATCAGATCGTCGAAGCGCACCGATACCTGGAATCGAACGTCCAGTTCGGAAAAATTGTCGTCACCGTGTGACGCGGAACAAAAAGTTTGCCCTTCCAAAACCGGAACGCCAATGGCGTCCAATGACCTAACTGCAACAACGGAGGATACCGTGACGAACGCTATCGACGTCCCAACCAAGCATCTAACAATCGGTGATGTGAGCTACGCCTATCGCGAGCTTCGCCCGGCACATCTGGCTGATCCCACACCCGTACTTTTTTTGCACCGCTTCCGCGGCACGCTGGACGATTGGGATCCAGCATTTGTCGATGAGCTCGCCAAGACGCGCCACGTCATCCTGTTCAGCGACGCCGCTGTCGGCTCGTCTACCGGCACGCCCGCCAAGGACTTCGACGAAAAGGGGCGCAATGCAGCCGCGTTCGCGCGCGCGCTTGGACACACCCAAATTGACGTGCTGGGGTTCTCGATGGGCGGGTTCGTCTGTCAGACCATTGCCCTTCAGGAGCCGCAGCTCGTTCGCAAAGTGATTGGTATCGGCACGGGGCCAGCGGGTAACGCCGAGACGGCTCCTCCGACCGACATTGTGTTTGGCATAGCCTTGAAGGACACGTACGCCTTCGAAGACGTCCGCTATCTGTTCTTCGCCGAGGGCCGCGAAAAGGAAACGCAAGGGTTCATCGACCGCATGGGCCTCCGTAAGGATCGCGAACCCGTCGTCGGACCTGAAATCATCGGAAAGATGGTTGAGGCGGTGGGAGGATTTATGGGCGGCCAGACTGATCACTATGCGCGCCTGAAGCAACTAAAGCAGCCATTCCTCATCGTATCGGGCGACAGGGACCCATTCTTTCCGCTGAAGAACACTTGGTTGCTATTCCGCGAACTCCCCAACGCACAGGTCGCCGTTTATCCGCTCGTCCGGCCACGGACCGCATCAGCAGCACCCCGTTGAAGTCGCGGCGGAAATCGAGAGGTTTCTTACAACGGCGTGAGCAAACGAACGACGCGTGCAGTCATCCGCAGGCAATCTGATCGTGCTCCGATACCGGCCTCGATTTGAGAAAGACATAGCTAACTCAAAGTGAGATGGAGATCAGTATGAACATGAACCAAAAATGGCAAACTGCCCCGACCAGAAGCGTCGAAGTCGGCGGGACGAAATTCGTCTACCGGCAGCTCGGGCCGGACACCGGAGTGCCGGTGATCTACCTCAACCATCTAGCCGCGGAACTGGACAGGTGGGATCCCCGGGTCGTCGATGGCATCGCCGCGCGACGCCGCGTGATCGTCTTCAATAACCGGGGGATCGGAGCGTCAGAAGGCAAGACTCCCACTTCAATGGAGGCGATGGCGCGGGACGCGGTTGCCTTCATCCGAGCCTTGGGATTCGAACAAGTTGACCTATTTGGCTTCTCCCTTGGCGGTTTCATCTCGCAGGTCATCGCGCTGGAAGAGCCGCAACTTGTCCGGAAGATCATCCTTGCGGGAACCGGACCGGCTGGGGGCACTGGCATCGACAAGGTGACGTGGGTGACCATCGGCGACATGATGAAGGGCGCGCTCACCTTCAGGCATCCGGAATACTATCTCTTCTTCACTAAAACCCCCAATGGCCGCAGGGCTGCGCGCGCGTTTCTGAAACGGCTGCATGAACGCACCAGCAACCGCGATAAACCGGTTTCGATCCCTGCCTTCATTAGGCAGTTAAAGGCTATACATGCGTGGGGAGTGCAGGCACCTGCCGATCTGTCACGCATTCGCCATCCTGTGTTGGTGGCGAATGGCGACGACGACAGAATGGTGCCCACCACCAATTCTGTCGATATGGCGCGCCGTTTTCCCAATGCCGAGCTTGTGATCTACGACGACGCCGGACACGGCGGCATTTTCCAGTATCACGAGGCGTTCGTGAAAAAGGCCCTGGAGTTTTTTGAGGATTGAGGCAGCTCAACGCAGGTAGACTCATACTCCCTATCGCGGATCGGCTATCTCCGTTTCCGCTGACATCAAAGGCTTGGGCTTGGCCTCGAAAGTGGGCGGGTCATCTATCTGATCATGGCACCGGCCAGCGTGGCCGAGTCCGTAACAACTCTAGACTGAAAGGACAGAGCATGATCGCTCAAAACGGTGATCGGACGACATCCGCCACGACAACAAAAAATCCGGAGCATGCAACGGCTGCATCCTCGTTTTCTAATGAAAACCTATTGAACCAGCCTCTGCGTTTACCCAACGGCAGCGTGCTGCGAAACCGTCTTGCGAAAGCGGCCATGAGCGAGACGCTGGCCTCTTACGACAATCGCCCGACGCCGGAACTCGTCGAGTTGTATCGGCGGTGGGCTGCATCGGGCATTGCACTCCTCGTCACCGGCAACGTGATGATCGACCGCCGCGCGTTGGGCGAACCTGGCAACGTCGCGATCGAAGATGAAACCGATCTGCCGATGTTGCAGCAATGGGCGCGTGCGGCAACGGATCGAGGCGCTGCGATCTGGGCTCAGCTCAATCATCCAGGCAAGCAGTCGCCGAAAGGCCTCAACCACGAGAACATCGCTCCGTCAGCCATTCCGTTCGGCGAAGACTTGGCGGCCTTTTTCGAGACCCCGCGCGAAGCCACCACAGCCGAGATCGAGGACATCATCCAGCGTTTTGGACGCAGTGCCGAGATCAGCAAGAAGGCGGGCTTCAGCGGCGTGCAAATTCACGGCGCCCACGGCTACCTGGTCAATCAATTCTTGTCGCCGCACCACAATCGACGCACAGACGAATGGGGCGGCAGCATCGAGAACAGACGCCGCTTCGTGCTGGCCGTCTATGCCGAAATACGCAACCGGGTCGGTCGTGACTTTCCCGTTGGTATCAAGCTCAACTCAGCTGACTTCCAGCACGGAGGCTTCAGCGAGGAAGAAGCAATGGAGACGGTCATTGCTCTCGCTGAGGCCGGCGTCGATTTGATCGAGATCTCGGGCGGCACTTATGAAGCCCCCGCCATGAGCGGTGTCGTCACGACGCCGCAAAAGCCATCCACTGCGACGCGCGAAGCCTACTTCCTTGAGTTCGCCGAAAAGGTGCGGGGCTTGGTGACAACGCCGTTGATGGTGACTGGCGGCTTCCGCACGGCCGCAGGCATTGACGCTGCGTTGCGTTCCGGCGCGCTCGATGTGATTGGTCTGGCGCGGTTGTTGGCAATCGATCCAGATGCGCCGGCCGCGCTGCTCCGGGGACAGGACAGCCCACAGCGCGTGCGGCCGATTCTGACGGGCATCAGGAAGATCGACCGCATGGGCATCATGGAAATCTCCTGGTACGGGCAACAGCTGAAGCGGATCGCAACCGGCCGCAATCCCCGCCCAAACGAAAGTGCGCTTTTTGCGTTTCTGAGAGCCGTTGCGTCGAGCGGCTGGGGCACTTTCCGCACGCGGCGGCTCAGGGCATGAAAGGTTGGTTGTGAACCAGAATTGAGCTTGGCAGTTTTGCGGCGAAGATGGACCTGTTGCGCGATTCGCATAAACGGAATTACCGCTTTTCCAGTCCTGACCACTCCGCTGACTGGCTAATTCGAACGACTGATGGATCGCGTGGGGTAAAGTCGTGCCGATCGTCAAATCGGGACGAGACCGGTCTTGCTGTGACGAGGTCGCCGGCAAGTGAAGCGATGTGGCTGCGAGCATCGACTTCGCTCAGTCGATATCGTTCCCATCGCCCGGCGGCTCATCTTTCGGCATCTAACGCGCTTCCCACTCTTCTCTCGTCAACCTTTCTGGTATGACGATATAGCCGACGGGTTGATCATCGGTCGTCTGGTTGCCATGTCGCGCGACGCAGCGCATGTAAAGTGGCGTCGCGGCGGCGTGACCTGTCGCGGCGAGCTGCTTGAGCTTCATGACTATCACCTCAAGCGTCGTGTAGCGGACGCGAGTGCCCTTCGGCTGCCCTGAAAGGCGCTGCATCTCGCCGAGCACCCGGCCCGCAATGGACCGGTGTCCGGCCGTCTTCGGCGGCCGGACATAGCCAACCGCCTCGCCATTATTTCGTTTTTTTCGTCCACTGAAGCACTCCAAAAATCGTTATAATCTGACGACCGAAAGTACATACTCAAAGATCGGCCACATCGACGTTTGCTGTCCGGATCCATAATCCGGGTCATCGAAGATCTTTCGCTGGAGTTTTTCGGGCAGCTCTTTCGGTACAATAAAGATGCCGCCCGTCGCTGCCTCAGGCGGCTCCTTGATGATCTTGTGCTTCTCGGCTTCGCCGAGCACCCGCTTCATCGAGGTGACGCATTTGTCGACCAGTGATTTGCGCACGTTCTGGCGCAGCATCGCTTCATACGGATCGACGGATGTGATGCCGCCGTCGCGCTTGACGCGGACGGGGTCTTCGAGCGCCGCGCGAATATCGATTTGATAGTCCGTTTTGACTTTCGGCTTGTTGTTCGCCGCACGCCGGCCATCAACGCTGTTCGCTGCGCCGTCATTGATCTGTTTAGTACCTATTTCTTCCTTGCTCATTCCGCCGCGCTCGGCGGCGACGCCCGCAAACGTCTGGCCAGTCGCGACGAGTACGGCGTCAAGCTTGGCGATACCGGCCATGCGGCGGAGAATGACGTCGCAATAGTGCGGGTCGAGTTCGATGCCGTAGCCGCGCCGTCCGGTCTTGTGCGCCGCGACCAGTGTTGTCCCAGAGCCAGCGAAAGCGTCGAGCACAACGCCCTTGCGCTTCGAGCAATCGAGGATCGCGTCGATCACGAGCGCGACCGGCTTGACGGTCGGATGCGCGGCCAGGTCGTCATCGCGGGTCGCGCTGAACGCGTTGGCGCCGGCGTACTGCCAGACGTTCGTGCGATAGCGGCCGTGCTTGCCGAGCTCGACGTTGTTGATGTGTGGCGCGGTCCCCGCCTTGAAGACAAAGAATAACTCGTGCTGGGACCGGTAAAGCGAGCCCATGCCGCCGTTGGTCTTCGACCAGACGCAGTGGTTTTTGAACTCGGCGTAGGTACCGCCGGCGGCCGTCATGACCTCGGCGAGGTGGCGCCAGTCCATCGCAACGAAATGAATTGAGCCGTCGACCGAGGCCTCGACCAAGTTCGCGAAGACGATCTTCAAAAAGCCGGCAAACTCGGCTTCGGTCATTCCGCCTGAGGCCATCGCGAACTCGCGATGCTTGACCTTGCCGAGGCCACTGACGTGGCCATCGATGCGCACATTGTAGGGCCCGCCCGCTACAAGACCATGACGCTGGCAACAGCCGAGGTCATCCGCCCCTTCCTCATCCACGTGCTTCCCAAGATTTTCAATCGCATCCGCCGCTACGGCCTCTTTGCAGGATCAGCAAAGCAAGAGAACCTCGTGCTCATGCGCAAACTTATTGAAGCCAGCGAACCGGCTAGGGATCGCGGCGATCAGGCAGAAGCCCAAGAGCCTATGCGGCGAAGCCCTTGCTGCGGGGCCCGATGCGCATCGTCGAGACATTCGAGCGTGGAGAAACGCCGCGCCACCGGCCGTCGCCTACGCCCGACATCGTCAGGATCGACACATCATGGGAAGAAGCGCTGCGCTCATGCGAACATTAAGTTGCTGTTCCGAAAGCTGGTTGGCCGCTGGCCGCGGCGATGCTCGTCCTTCGACGCCGCAATCGTCACAAAGCCCGGGGCGATAGCGCCAACACGCCGCCGTTCACGCGCTGCATCTCTCTCTCCGATTGAGCAACGAACGCAGTCAACGCCTGTGCGCGAACCCAGCTTCGATCCGAAGAATAGATCGGGAGATCCTGCGGCGGCGAAGAATTCGCCATAGAACGCGCCGCGCTGACAGCGCCCAATCTCTCGCGGGTTCCTTCCCTGGAGGCTTTCCCACGACGGCCCCAGTGCGTGCGGCAACTACCGGCGGGCCGTCATCCGAAACCCTTCACATAAGCTGAGGTCAGGATCAGACATTATCCGCGCGTTCTTGCGAACAGCTTGCTGGATAATTGAACAGGAAAATGGCTTTGTTGCTTACGTCACAACGGATGCGGCAGTACTGGTTGAGCGAGAGAACTTCGAACGATTGTAAAGACCGGTATCAACGCCTGCTGAAACCGGATACGGCTATGGACACGCCAAGATCGCGGTGGCCATGAGTGCCACGGCCACCATCACGCCAAGCGCCAGGTGAGTCCAGGTGGTCGTTGTTATGGTCGATACTCTCGTGGGCTTAGGCCAATCGATTTGTGCACCCGAGCCCAGAAGACCGGCTGCAAATGGCAATTTTCCCGCCACAAGCATGCGCATCGTGAGGGATGGGGCATGCCAGCCGCTGGCGACAAGACCGCGAAAAATGGATCCCGCTGCTGCTAGCTCGTCGAGGTGAAAGGGCTGAGGATCGAACTCTTGCGCATAGCGCTTGATGCTTTTTCGTGGTGCCGCGCAACGCAGGGCCCTCAAGCAGCCGCTTGAAGCCTCGCCGCCTCAAAGGGCATCATCGACAACCCGTAGTGGCGGACCCCATCAATGGCCATCTGCCTCACGGCAGTGCTGGATAATTCTTTCGGAAAGTGAAGGGACAACTTCAGCTGGATAGTCATGACCCATGCCTTCGATGATCATGATTTTAGCATCGCGAACGAGTGAGGCCGTGTGCTTTCCAGCCTCCACCGGCACCAACGGGTCTTCCGATCCGTGAATCACAAGCGTCGGCGCTTTGATGCGCTTCAGAGCTTCGACGCGGTCGCCACTCGCCAAAATCGCTAATACGTGGCGGGCTACACCCTCGGGATAATAGCAACGGTCGAAATAGCGGGAGGCACGTTCCCGCAGGTCATTGTCACTGATGGGAAAGCGCGAACTCCCGATGGTCCTGTGGATCTCCATTGCGTGCCGGATGGCCCGGTCACGATGCTGGATGCCCGGACGCGGCGCAACGATGGCTTGCAAGGCTGCTGACTTCGCGGGAGGCAACCCCTTATAGCCGCTCGTCGACATAATCGACACAAGGCTCCGGGCCCGCTGAGCGTGGTCGCTTGCGACAAGCTGGGCGATCATCCCGCCCATCGACGACCCGACAAGGTGCGCCGTCGCAATCCCTAGAGCGTCCAATACGCCGACCGTGTCCGCCGCCATGTCGCGCAGTGTATAAGGGGCAGAGACCGGCATGCCCAATATCGAATGAGCTAAAGCCAAATTCATTTCTTGCTGGCCGCTAAGCCCATCAAACTTTGTCGAAAGTCCGACGTCGCGGTTGTCGAACCTGATGACCCTGAAGCCGCCGTCAGCCAAAGCATTACAAAGCGAATCCGGCCAACCGATCAGCTGGGTACCGAGCCCCATGATCATGACGATGGCTGGATCATGTTGTGAGCCAAATTCTTCATAAGCGATTTCAATGCCGTTCGCGGCAACCTTGCCCATACTCTTTTTTATCTCCCCCGTATTGGCAAGCCACCACTTCAGCCATTGCCTGTAGTCTTTGATTCCAGACAAAACCAATTTCATCGTGTCGCTTCAGGCATGCCAAGTGCCGTCAACCTCGCCTGGACCTCAGCTACATCGTGGGCCAGGATAACGATATCCTTCTTCTGGCCATCTGGACCTTGGACATGTGCACGAAGCAGCGCTTCGGGCCGGAACCCGATCCCTTCGAAGACTGCAATCGCGCCGTGCTGGTCGGCTGTCATTTGCGCAACGAGCTTCTGCTTCGTTTGGCTGAGCGCCAGCGAAAAGACCTCCTGCGTCAGGGCGCGCCCGATTCCATGCCCCCGCGCCTGTGGGGCGATAACGACGCGCAACTCGGCCACGTGGGACGACCACGAAAGCGGATCGCTTGCAATCGTGCCGCACCCGACGACCTTGTCGCCGTCCAAGGCGATCAGGCTCGTCATTGCGCCACTTTCGTTTTCATGAACCCAGGCGTCGATAACCTTGGATTGCGTGATGTCGCGAGGCAGGAAGAGCAGATCATGTGCCGGAAGACTACGTGCAAAGGCTAGTACTGCCGAAGAATCCGCAGCACTCATACTTCGGACGGTTATCTCACGGTCACAGTTCAATTTGTGTGGGTAGGGTCGTCCTTTTTCGTTGCTCAAGTTGAACGCTCCCCAAGCCAGTCATCGACTTTCGGCCAAAACCTTTTGATGGCGTTTGGGCCCGCGATCAGGCTGACGTGGCCACCCTTGAGCACGATCTCCTCTTTGTCGGTGGAGCTTGCCATCGCGACCAGTGGTTTGGCAGTTTCATATGGCACGATATGATCATGCTCCGCCATGGCGTGCAGTATCGGCACTTTGATATTTTCGAGAGAAACCGTCCTGCCCGCCAATTTCAGCTTTCCCGTCACCAGCCCATTTTTCCAGAACAGTTCCTTTACGATCTGGCGAAAGTACTCGCCGGGCAAAGGAACGGTGTCGCGAGACCAATGGTCCATCAAGCGGTAGGAATTGACGTATTCATCGTCCCATAGCTTCTGCCAGAGCTGCAACTTACCTGCCGCCTGGGATGCCGGTCTCAACATCGCAAACGCGTTATAGATGACCTCAGGAGAGATATTCCCCATCATGTCCACAAGCCTATCGACGTCGAAACTCGACTTGTCGAACCATCGGCTGAACAGCCCCATTTTCTGAAAATCGATGGCCGTCGTCAGAAAGACAAGGTTCTTCAAGGGTGCATCGGGATGCAAGGCGGCGTACATGGCCGCAAGCGTGCCGCCCATGCAGTAGGCGATGAGCGAAACATCGTGCTCGCCCGTGGCTTTCTGAACTCTCGCAATGCTGTCAGGAATGAAATCGAAGACATAGTCCTCTATGCGCAGTCCTTTTTCGTCCTCCCGCGGCGACTCCCAATCCAGCAGGAAGACATCGTAGCCCGCCTTGAGCAGGAACTCGATGAAGCTTTGGCCGGGCGCAAGATCGAAAATGTAGCCACGGTTCGTCGTGGCCATGATGAACAACACCGGAACCCGGTACACCTCGTCAGAGAGGGGGCGGTAGCGATAGAGCCGCAAAGTCCCGTTGGCGTGCAGCAGATCTTTCGGCGTCCGCCCGACCGACGGAGGTGGAGCCGTCAGAAGATCGAGCCCCTTGATGTTGCGGGCGATTGCCCGATCAATCTCAGTC
Organism: uncultured Alphaproteobacteria bacterium; assembly: GCA_963819605.1. Classification (GTDB taxonomy): domain Bacteria; phylum Pseudomonadota; class Alphaproteobacteria; order Rhizobiales; family Hyphomicrobiaceae; genus Hyphomicrobium_B. The sequence continues at coordinate 172,910 of CAWFWU010000020.1, forward strand.
TGCAGATCTGGCCAAGGATCCGGCGTAGTCTCCTTGTTCATTTTGAACGCTCCGGAACGTCGGGCGCGCGATCGGGAGGCCGTTTCGTGCGGGCCGGCCGCGCTTTCGGCGAAGCAGCAGTCTTATATTCGCCCGTCATGTTGGCCAATGTCGATTGAATCTGCGCGATGTTCGCTTCTATCGCCTGAAGCCGTTCCGCGATTTCGAGTAACTCGGTGCGGCTTGGCAGGTTCATGTGAGCCAGACTTTGGGTGAGCATCATCGCAAACAATTTCTGCAAGCCCGCAGTACCGATCGCCATATTGGTCATGGCTTGCCCGAACTCGGGCGACTGCATCGTATGTGTAGCCAATTCGTTCGAATTTCTCTCCCACTGACTTATGGCATCACGCCAGAATTCATCGATATTCGCCGGTTTGTTCTTGGCCATATGGTCCACTCGTCTGAGCCACAACGCTGGTGTGACGATTGCGAAGTCCGCAACAGTCTTGCCGCAGACTCCAAAACAGGCTTCGCGATTTCGATCAGAACACTAATTGAGTTTGACGCCGAGTTCGTTGAGTTTCTCACGAAGTTTGTTCTTTAACACTTTTCCCGTCGCGCCGATGGGAATTTCGTCCACGAAGATAACTTCGTCGGGCGTCCACCATTTCGCGATTTTGTCCGTATAGAAATTCAGCAGGTCATCCCGCGTGACCTTGGCGCCATCCTTGCGGACGACGAAAAGCACCGGCCGTTCGTCCCATTTCGGATGCGGGGCGGCGACGCAGGCTGCCAGCGCAACACCGGGATAGCCGCTAGCGATGTTCTCCAGATCCGTCGAACTGATCCACTCGCCCCCGCTCTTGATCACATCTTTGGAACGGTCGGTGATCTGCATGTATCCGTCGGCATCGATGGTCGCGATGTCGCCTGTCGGAAACCAGCCGTTCTCATGCGCATCGGCGGTCGCGCGGTAATACTTCGAGGCGATCCAGGGCCCTTGCACGAACAGCTGACCCGACGACTTACCGTCCCAGGGCAGTTCCTTGCCGTTGGCATCGACGACCTTCATATCGACTCCGTAGAGGATGCGGCCCTGCTTGGCCTGCTGGGCGATCTGGGCTTCCTCGTCGAGACCGACGAACTTTCGGGTCAAGGTGCTGATGGTGGCCATCGGGCTCGTTTCCGTCATCCCCCAGCCGTGCATCACCTCGACGTTGCGCCGCATGAATTCGCGAATGATGGTCGGCGAGCACGCAGCACCGCCGATGCCCACGCGCCGAAGCGTGCTGAAGTTCTGACCTGTATCCTGCAAATAGTTCTGCAGGCCGAGCCACACGGTTGGAACGGCCGAGCCGCGCGTCACGCCTTCGGCTTCCATGAGTTCAAAGACACTCTTGCCGTCCAAATTCGGACCCGGATAGACCAACTTTGAGCCGACGAGGGCGGCAGCGTAAGGCAGACCCCAGGCGTTGACGTGAAACATCGGAACGATCGGCAGGATCGTGTCGTTGGCAGAAAGTTTCAGGGCATCGGGCAGCGCCAAAGCAAAAGCGTGCAGCACCGTCGAGCGGTGGCTGTAGAGCACGCCCTTGGGGTTTCCCGTGGTTCCAGACGTATAGCAGAGGGCAGAAGCCTCGTTTTCATCAAAAGTCGGCCATTCAGACTTTGGTGTGGCGCTCTTCAATAGATCTTCATAGCAAACCAAGTTGTCGATCTTGGTTTGGGGCATGTGGGAACGATCCGTCATGAGCACGAAAGTTTTGACAGACTGCAACTTGCTCGCAATCGTTTCGATGAGCGGCACAAAGGTGAGATCGAAGAATAGCACCTCGGCTTTCGAGTGGTTTGCAATCCAAGCGATCTGATCGCCATGTAGTCGCGGATTGATCGTATGCGTCACGGCGCCAATACCGCTGATGGCGAAGTATAACTCCATGTGACGATAGCCGTTCCACGCGAGCGTAGCGACACGGTCTGACGGCTCGACGCCCAACTCGCCCAATGCGTTGGCCAGTCGCCGTGCGCGCCCTCCGAGGTCGCGGTAGGTGTAGCGATGAATGTCGCCTTCAACGCGCTTTGAAACGATTTCTTGGCTTCCGTGGTGACGCTCCGCGTGAACGAGGAGAGAGGAGATCAGCAGCGGACGCTGCATCATATTGCCGAGCATAGACGTCTTCTCCAGAGCTAATCTGCTTCACGCTTTTTTGCAGAAGGGCCGCCGATGTGCCGTGACATCACCGGCGGCCAAAGTTTGCGTGTAGGAGTTAGAGGACTTCACGATAGAGGGCACAAACGTCGTCGTAGGTCATGTCCCGGGGATTGTTGATCAGGAGCCGCGTGATCCCTGTGGTCACTTCCTTCGCCATGCGCGGGATGGCGTCTTCGGTGATTTCCAGCTGAGACAGTCGGGTTTCCAGACCACTCAATTCGAACAGCCGCTGAATCTCATCGATCAGGGCTTTCGCCGCTGCGCTCTGCGAGGCGAACTTCTGATTGGGCAGGAGGAACGATGCTAGATGCGCGTACGTTGCTTCGGCTGCGGGCAGGTTGAAGCGCAAGACGGGCCCCGTCACAAGCGCATTGCCATGGCCATGAGCCACATGAAAATTCGTGCCCAGCGGGTACGAGAGCGCGTGGATGGAGGCGACGCTTGCGTTGATGAACGCTATGCCTGCGAGCGCCGACCCAAGAAGCATCGCCTCGCGCGCCTCAAGATTGGCAGGATTTTCAAAGACCCGAGGCAGGTTTTGCCCAAGCAACGCGAGCGCTTTTTCGGCCATCACATCAGAGAGAGGATTTTTCCGCGAGCGGCTTGTCGCGGCTTCGATGGCATGGACCATCGCGTCCAGACCAGTCGCCGCGGTGATGCGGCGCGGCATTCCGAGGGTCAATTTGGCATCGAGCAGCGCAATATCGGGCAGCAGCTGCGGAGCGTAAACGGCCTTTTTCTCGTGGCTCGCGCTGGTGATGACCGAGACCCACGTGACTTCCGAGCCGGTCCCCGACGTCGTCGGCACCTGAATGAGCGGCAATCGCTTGCCCACAGCGCGGTCAACGCCGAACATGTCTTCTATCGGCTGGTTGTTGCCTACGGCCATGGCGACAACCTTTGCCGTATCTAGCGAACTGCCGCCGCCAAGACCAACGATGCCGTCCGCCTTGAATTCCCGAGCTGCGGTCACTGCTTCTTGCACGATCGCGATCGGCGGGTCGGCTGCGACCTTGCCGAAAATGCTCGCGTCAATTCCTGCACTTTGCAGCGAAGCCGATGCGCTTGCTGCAAAACCGCATGCGACGATACCGGGGTCCGTGACGATGAGTGCGCGGCGCACGCCAAGACTCTTCATCATATCGCCGAGTTGGTCCAGTCCGCCAGACTGGCAAACGATCTTCGGCGTGGTCAAAAAGGCGAAATTCATAGCTGCTCTCCAAACAAGACACCGTCACGCAACACGTCACATCTCGTGACTTGCCACAAGATGATCCGCTAGTCGGAACATGTATGCTGTCATTAGAATAGCACGAAAAGATACTGTTTTCGAACTGTCTTTCGCATTATTTCCAGCGGAGCTAGCAGCGCTTGTTGTCACTGTTTCGCAGGACGGAACGGCAAGTCGCTCGTTGCGACGTGCCTGGATGCGCACCGGGTCCGAGGCTTTCCTCGAGGATAGTGTCAGTCAAAAAATTGCCGGGGTTGACGTGGTGCGCCGTGTTCGCGAGGCGGGGTATTCGCATCTGACGTTTCCCGGTTCCTCGGACAACGGGGCGAATGATCTCGCGATTTCGGAGAATTCTCACTCAACTCGCGACAGCCTGAGCGACGCGGTTTTCCGGGCTCCCATTTGAGAATGCTCCGAATACCAGCCTGGCAAGCTGTTTTGTACTGGGAGTTTGTGAATAGCCCGAGTTCCGCACTCGCGGATGCTCTCGGCGATAGAACGAATGCCTGCGAAAAGGCGCGAGCGATTAGGTTTCATCGGAGACACCGGCTCAAAGCGAACAACAGCATCTCCGATAAGGAGCGTAAGGCGGTTTACAGTCTCACTTTAAGGTTTGATACTTTGAAAAGCTTGGGCCGTCAGCTTGCCAAGTTCCTGTGCTTGATTGACGTAGGCCTGCATCTGAGCCTGAGCAAATTTGCTCTGAAGAGCGAACAATTCATTCAGGTCTTTTGCTTTGGCGAGTTCACTTGCCAGCGCAAAGCCCGCTTCGCCGTTTTGCTTGGCGTACACCATCGCCTGATCCTGAACGGCCTTGAAGTTAGAAGCGATTTTGTTCGACGAAATCGGCTTCGCCCACGTGTCGATTGCTTGGGTCATTGCCCCCATCATCTGAGCGTAGGCCGCACTGGCATGCTCGATATTTTTCTCGGCGACTTCACGTATCTGCGGGGGGATCTCGAAGGGGTTCGCGGCCATAAGTGGTCTCCTGGTTTGAGGTGCCTGTGATGAGAGGCCTTGATGTCGCCAATGAAATAGTCCGCAAAAACATGGGGTTAATGTCTGTTTTCCTGCGGAATTCCTCGTCACGTCTCAAATGTACGAAGCACAAATGCTGCATTGTCCAATTTGCAGTCTCAGCGGACCACCGTCTCGGTCAGCTATCACTCAAGCGGCCCGTTTAAGCTCTCTACGAACGGCTTCGAGAGTTGGCTGTAGTGCCACGCGAAGCCGATGTTTCCGGCCTAAGACGTTGTCAGCTCGTTACGTACTTCAGCCACCTGCCGCCATCGACGATGAGGTTGTCGCCCGTCACATAGGAACTGAGATCCGAGGCCAGATAGACGGCCGCATTGGCAACATCGGACTTGCGGCCGAAGCGGCCGAGCGCTGTCCTCTTCATCGCGATGCCGGCGCCACCGGTCTCGATGTACAAACGGCGCACGCCTTCAGTATCATCGATGGGCCCTGGCGAAATTGTATTTACACGGATATTATCCGTTCCCCACTCGACCGCGAGTGTCCGGGAGAGGGAGAGGATTCCAGCTTTCGCCGCGCCAGCGTGGGCTGCACCCGGCCATCCCGAAACACCGAGCATCGTGATGATGCTGATAATTGAACCGCCGTACTGTGACTTCTTCAGATGAGGATAGGCTGCCCGGCACCCATAGAATGTGCCGTTCAGGTCGATATCGATCACCGTCTTCCAGCCGTTGGGCGACAACTCTGCTGTAGGGCAGACAAAATTACCTGCCGCGTTGTTAACGAGAATGTCGAGCGAGCCGAACCGGTCTACCGTTGACTCGACCGCCGCGTTCACTTCGTCATAGACACGCACATCGGTTTTAATTGCGGCGGCTTTGCCTCCAGCATCCGTGATTGTCCGGGCAGCGGCCTCAACGCGTTCTTGATTGCGTGCGGCTAACATTACCGAGGCCCCGAGCCGAGCGAAAGCGCATGCGATTTCAAAACCAATTCCAGTGCCGCCGCCCGTAATCAGCGCGGCACGGCCCTTCAAGGTATCTTCTGAGAACATTATTGGTGCTTTCGGTCTTTAGCTGCTTCTGACCTGGACCTTAATCATTTCACAGTAGGCTGACGCGAAAATAATCCGCCGCGCTTTCACTGCGCCGGTTGCGCAATCGCGAGGTGCGAGGATGCGCCTTATATCGCGACCGTCTCCGATTGTACGGATTTGGCAGCTGCTGCCTCGCCAATAACGTAAAAATGTCCCCCTGCGATATAGTGCAAACTTCGCCGTCGCGGATCGGCGTTCTCAAAGGTCCAATGGCCATTCGAGAAAACGCGCGTGTCCGCCCGCGCCCCAACAACTTCTGCAATGAACAAATCATAGGTATCTTGATTGCGCGGCTCGGAAATCAGCCGGCACGCGAGCCACGCCGAGCATCCGGCAACAAACACCCGTCCATATGGAACAGCTCTACACCGCACTTCTTCAACTTGCCGGGACTGTCGAGCAGGCTTGTTGTGCCGACTTCATGCGTCAAATCCAGCTGAGCAAAGGTGGGAACTTGAACTGCGAATTGAGAGCTCTTTTCGATCAGCTCACGCGTCTTCGTCATCTTATCCACGACGACAGTCAACTTGGGAGGCGAAAAGTCGAGCGCGCAAGCCCAGGCCGCTGCCATTACATTATCAATGCCATCGTGGCTTGTCGATACGAGCACGGTCGGTCCGTGATTGAGCACCCTGTAAGCTTTATCAAGCGGGACTGGCGAGATATGATTGTCCATGAGAACCTCGGATTGGATCTCCCCCTGGTTTCCGCCAGCAGGAAAAGGCGCGCATCTGGCCGCACGCCCAAGTCCGGCGGGAGGAGGTCGATGTTAAATCATGACATTCGCGGTGGCTATCGGCAGAGGGGCCTCCCCGCTCAAGGCAGAGGTCTCGTACGCCCCTGGGCATCGATCGCGACGAACGTGAAGACGCCAACGGTGACCCTGACAGGTTCGCCGATCCGATTTCGCAAGGCCCAGGCTTCGAGCTGAATGGCAATCGAGGTTCGACCGCACTTGATGATCTTAGAGTAAACGCAAAGCACGTCTCCGACATGAACCGGCTTGATGAACTTCATGGCATCTATCGCTATTGTCGCCACCCGGCCATTCGCGCGTTGCCCGGCTGCGATTCCTGCAGCCAAGTCCATCTGTGACAGCACCCAGCCACCGAAAATGTCCCCGCTTGCATTGGCATCGGCTGGCATCGCCACAGTTCGGATGGTGAGGTCGCCGGTCGGGGTGCCAGTGTCGCTGCTCATCGGAAGTCCCGCTCCCGGAGTGCGCGTGTCCATGTCGCGTTCCCTACCCGATATTCCAGCCGCCAAGAACGGGGGCCAAAGTTGCTCTAGGCTACCGTAGCATTGAGCGAACGGACGGCAAGTTGGCTTTTGGCCTAGCCGTGCAACCCGTAGCCAATCCTGCCGCAACCTTGCGCGCCGCCTGGCTGAGCGTCTGCGAAGAACCTGTTACTCAATCGAACAAAGTCTCCCGCCGAATAGCAAGATTATCCAAGGATTGACGCGAGGATGTCCAATCCTTGCGCCATTTCGCCGCGCTATATTTCCTGCACATCGAAGCTGCGTCCAGCAGCCATACGGCACAGGGAGGAAGCAATGGCGAACAGCATGGACTCCGCAGTCTTGCGAGATCTGTATCTGGATTGGACCAATCGTATGGTGGCCGATCCAAACCTTTCGATCGCAAACCTGCGCAGCATGTTCGACGAATGGGGCCAGCCCACTCTGGTGCCCGAGAACGTCTGATAGCGGATCACATACCCATACCAGCAATCAGGACGCGGACGCAGGCTCTCACCGATTAGCCTCGAAGAGAAGCCGTGCCCTTAAAGGAGGACCCTATGAACGAGATTGCCATGAAGGCAAGAACAAGCGGCGCAGATTATGACGCAGTCGTAGTTGGTGCGGGTTTCGGCGGACTCTACGCAGTCCACAAGTTGCGCAACGAGCAGGGCATGAAGGTGCAAGCTTATGACAACGCAAGCGATGTTGGCGGCACCTGGTTCTGGAACCGCTACCCCGGCGCGCTCTCGGACACCGAAAGCTTTTGCTATCGGTTTTCCTTCGATAAGGACGGCCTAAAGCAGGCGAAATGGCAGACTCGCTATCTGACCCAGCCAGAAATTCTGGCGTACTTCAACGACGTCGCCGACCGCTACGACCTGCGCCGAAGTTATCAGTTCGATACCAAGGTTATCGCCGCGCATTTCGACGAAGCCGCTGGATTCTGGCATGTGACGACGAACAAGGGGCAGACGGTCACGGCAAAGTTTCTGATCACCGGCCTCGACCTGTTGTCAGCCACCAACTTGCCGCGCATCCGCAGTATCGAACACTTAAACGGCCAATTTTATCACACGGGGGCCTGGCCTGAAGGCACGGATCTTTCCGGGAAGCGCGTCGGTGTTGTCGGTACCGGCTCGACCGGGGTTCAAGTCATCACCGCGCTGGCTCCCGTGGCCCAGCACCTCACCGTATTCCAGCGCTCAGCCCAATACGTCGTGCCTCTCGGCAACCGGCCGGAAGACGAAGCAACTATCAACCAATACAAAGCCAACTACGATACCATCTGGAAGTAAGTCATGTCGTCCCAGTTCGCCTTCGGATTTGATGAAAGCGCGGTCCCGGCGACCTCGGTCTCGGTCGCAGAACGGGAGCGGGTTTTCGAATGTAACTGGAACAAAGGAGGCGGCTTCCGCTTCATGTTCGAGACCTTTTCCGACATCGCGCTCAGTCAAGAAGCTAACGATGCAGCAGCTAACTTTATCAAGCGTAAGATTGCCGAGATCGTGACAGACCCGGTAACGGCCGCGAGCGCCCGCCTGCCGCCGGTCTATGCGGTCAGGTGGTTGGAGGGGTGACGCGAATTCGAGGCCGACGTCCGCTTGTCCTTCGATCTCGACAGACATCACCAATAAAAAAGAGTCCGGCAGAGACGGGCCACATCCGGTCGATAATCGTTCTCAGAAAATTCTCACATTCAGGTCCGCTTTCGAAGTGTCAGCACGCATGCACGGCTTGACGCCCGAGCGGCAACAGCTAGTTAGTGTGCCAACAGACATTCAACAATCGAGGACACAATGGCATTCTGGCCGAAAAAATCCGAGGACCAACCGGCAGCCGGCGTGAGCGGTACGGCGCCTGGAGTAGCGCCCCACGCGAATGGCCTCGCGTCGAGAATAACTCCGATTGCGTCGGGCCGGCCTAATGATCAGACACTCCCGCCCGACCCGACGGCCCCAGGCGCCGAGCCACCCGCCGCCCAACCTTTAACGGCCGAACAATAGAAAGACGCGGCCATGGCGTCGAAGCTGATGATGGCGGCGTTCGGCGAAATCACCAGCGTGCTCTTGCGCGCAAAAGACTACCGCAGCAGGCCGATTGCTTCACTCGAAGACGTTGGCGGTGCCTGCCGTATTGACCGGCCAGTATTCGCTCGCTCAAGCGCAATCTGCCTCGAACGGAATGACGTCTCCCGTTGGCGTCGTGTTCTGGGCGCGACTTTCTGAGGAAGTCGATAAGCGGTTAACAGAAAACATCGTTCAGCCCGTGCAACTCGCGCCCGCGGAATGGCGCAGCGGGCAAATTCTCTGGATCGTTGATGCCGTAGGTGAGCAAAAGGTGATCGAAGCAATGCTGTCACGGCTTGTCGATACCGAGTGGAAGGGCAAGGAAGTCAGAATGCGCGCGCGAACGAAGGATGGCAGCTACAAGGTTGGCCTTCTCGCGCGTCCTCAACAGCCGGGTACGGCCTGACGCACGCGATCGTCGACCTCATCTTTCTGATATGCGGGAATAAACCAACAAATAACGGCCACTGAATTATTGGTTGCGCGCATTGCGCGCCCTGTCCTAAGTTGCAATCAATTAAAAAAATCGAACTGGGCAGGGGCGAGTGGGCGAACAGGGCATAAGTGAAGCGGCGGAGCCAACCGGCGCGCCGGAGTTTTCGCCCCAGCAGATCGCTGGCGCGGTTTCCAAACTCATTTCCGCGACCATTGGCGATGCTGTAACCATTGTACCGTTTACTGATCAATTGGACTATTGTGTTGTCACTTTTTCAGGGGGTGCAACATGAAGAGGTTCGTTGCTGGAATTGTCGTTGCTGTCGGGCTCTGCTGTTACTTGTTCCTTCGGAGATAAGGAATACTTGGTTCAGCGGCAACTGGTCGCCGGTGAAGTCAGCACATAAATACAAGGGTCGATTTTTCCGGATGAAGGTCGGCGCTCACATATAAAGGCGAACCTCAGAAATTCGACGTCGTCTACGGCTGCAATGTCAATTACGTGCGCTACAAGGATGGCGCAAGCACATCTGAAATTGGCTTGGTTCCTTCGGTCTATGGCCGCCGGATGAATGATGGCAAGGGCCTGATCATTCAAGCTCCCCAAGCGGCATGTCAGGACAATCCGGCTCCACACTTCAATCCGCGATTAATCACAAATTTTATGCCTCTCGTGGTTGTCTATGAGAATGCAGACGAATTGGGATTTGGCACAGCCTATATTTCAGAAGACGCCTACGACTCGGCAATATCAGATCTGAAATTTGGCGCGGCTTCTGTAGAGGCCGCCACTAGAGAGGAATTCGAGGAATTCCGCGCCAATGGCCCGCCAAACCTCGTCAGGCGGGAGACATATCACTCAGAGAATTTGAGTGACGAAAACGCCAAAGCGCTTGGCATCCCTACAATTCGGCCGCTGGACGAACTTCCGGGCCTCGGTTTCGATTGCGTGGCTTATGCACGATTCAGGGTTTCTGAGGAAATTTCAGAAGTATTGAGAAAATATTGGCCCGAGAACAAGCCCAAGTACTGGGAACCGGCAAGTGTTGGTGATGGCACGGCAATAAAGAGCGCGATGACGTGGCCGATGATGGTCGCACGTGATGACGGCAATGAGTTTCGCGACATGAGGCTCTACCGAATCTCGGGGTCCGAGCTTGAATATGGAATTCGGCGCCGCGGGGATGACATTCTTGTCGAAAAGCCCGAACTTACGTATTTGCCGCCGACTTATTATCCGGCCTACAGCGAAACGGCGAGACACTTCTTGCCGCGAACAAGAAAAGACTTTGAGACCTACATTGCCAAGACGGAATCCTTCGCAGTGCCAGCGATACATATGCGTGGTGGAGCAATGAAGGGTCGAGGTTATTGTTTTCGCGGCGAGAGCCTCACTGGGGAGCAGTTTGGAGGGCCAGAACTCATTGAGCCAACTGGTGTACGACTACGAGGCTTGTTCTATGGCAAGAAGCGAGTTGCGACAGTGGATGGCGAGCCCATCCAACTGAACCCCACCCATAACGATGGCCTGCAGGGATCGATCAATTTCTTCGAACAAGATCGCTATTTGTGGACCATTTATCATTTCGGAATCGGATCGACAAGAGGAGACGTCTGATGGTTGCTCCAACGACTGATCTACAGATAGCCGCTGCCCTCGCAGAGAACGTCTACCGACGAGACAATGGCGACCAGCAAATTCAGTTCGCCGATATTGACGTTGATCCGGTCACAAATCTGCCAGTTGCCGGTTTAACGCCCCAGGCGGGATACTATTACAATAACACCACGGGGTTTGTCGGGAGCGTCACGACAAAAGGTAACACGGCCTTCATCACGTTCCGCGGCACCGACTGGTCGGGCGATCAGTGGGACATCGCGGACAATTTTTTTACATCACCTGCAGAGCTTGTAGGATACGCTACTCCTGGCTCGTTCCAAAATCAGAAAGCCGGGACCACCATCCGGCGTTAGTGCTTTTGCAGCATCCAAGATTTGTCGTAACGTCGGAAGCTTCAAGGTCTCAACGCCTTCACTTGCGAGTTCGAGGTCTTTGAGTCCGTCCGCACGATGTATCAGTTTGGTCTGCCAATCGAACACTGCCAGCCCCAAGGACCGAGCCGTCTCGAAGACGAACGGCACCACTTCGTCTGAGCGAGGAAACTGAATGGACAGAACCGCTGTGCGGTTTCCGAAGCCACTCAACAATGGCGCGCTGCTCCACACACCACTTTCAATGTCGGCGTCGCTGAGCCTGCTGAGGCAGGGATAGCGACGAGTGATGGTGTCGTGGAATGACTGAAGCACTGCCGGCGGCTCGCCACCCTGCTCGATCATCTCATAGAGGTCCTGCCAAGCGCCGGTATCTGTATTGTCGATCGGTGGTATCACAACTGCAATTTCGTAGCTCATGGTTCATCCATCGAGTGGACCTGTCTAGGTCGAGAGACATGACGGCGGCGCGCGGACGGTAAGCTTAAATAAGCGCGGGGATGTACTGTTGCGGCCGGCTAGCTAAGTCTGCTGATACGACGCGACGACACGAGCGAAGTCGCGCTTGGCGAGATCATCTTTGTGTACCATGAAATAGACCGTGCCTTCCGTATCGAGCTGCGTCAGATCGGCGATTGAAACCTGCAGCAGCAACAGCCAGTCTGCGGCCTTGCGGCTGGTTTCTGCGATTTGCGCATCGTTCCATGGGTAGGGCGGCAATTCCGATCTAGGAAGCGCGTCAAACCGGGGATCATCCTGCTCCGGATGCGGCGGACCCATCAATCGCATCCGCCGGGCCTCGCTTGACACATATTCTTGAGTCCTGCGCATGTTCGAGCGATCCGCGGTAAACGGACCCATATCGTTCGAAGTCAGCACTGAATATTGCTCGCTGGTGTCGTCCCCATTCGCAAATGCGGTCAGCTCCACGTCCAGCGTGAGTTCGATCGAGTTCTGGCTTGGCAGTACCAATAGCGGCACGAGTCTCATCGCGCGGGCGGGATAGACAAATGGCTTCGTCGAATCGGGACCGGGCGCTTCGCTCTTCTTGGCGACATTGCGCATGGCCTCGGCCGCCGCCTTCTGATCTGCGGCTTCGAGTGTGCGTGCCATTTTCTCGAAATGCGCTGTCGATTTTGGATCAGGTTCACGCCACCACGCTGCCATCTCGGCGAACTTGGCAGGGATCGGCGCGCGAACGAGGTTCTCGACCGGTGTGTCATCATAGATGACGTGGCATGCCGCTGACCCGGACTCCAGCAACCCTACGGAACCATCCCAGAAGAACAGAAGACGCCCCGTCGCCGGCAACCCTTCGGTGGGCTCCAGAAACTGCGCCGCGTCTTGAAGATCAATCTGGCCGATGAATTCGAACGGCAGCGCGTGCTGCAACTGCGTCACTATCCAAGCATGATGGAGGGCCCACTGCTTGCTTTTCTCCGCCACATCAGGCGGGACGGGCCGAATGGGCCAGGCCATTACGTTTGGCAGATCGGGCGCACCGCCGAACCTGGTTTCACCGGGGCCGCCGCCATCGCTACGACGTGCGATCCAAGCCTGTGGCCTCAATCGCGAAATGATGAGTTCAACGTGTTTTGCTGAGATGGGTTGATCGGTGCCCTCCATGCAGTGGTCTCGCATGACCGCGCGCGCGTCATCTGCGGACAAAAACAAGGGCTCGATGCGGTCGCCTGCATGTTTGTTGCTCACGCCTTCGTTGCCTTTCTGCTGCGCATGTGCGTCACGCGACAGTGATGCAAGGCTCGCCAGCGTGCTCAGCCAGGAAAGTAAGCGGCGCCGATTTATGGGGAACATGTTCTACCTTCCAGTGCCTGTTAGGCTTGGCGCTTTAAGCATCACACGCTCGCCGGTTGAGCCAGATATGTGCGCAGATCATCAATCTGCGATAACGTCAGAAAGCGTTTGGGCACAACCCGGTACATTGTTGGCGCGACAAAAATGATGAATGACGCGTCGTCCTCGCGCCACTTTGGAAAGTGGTCCCAAGGCGTCAACGAGGTGCTCGTTTCGGTGGTCTCCTTCAGGCCATCACTAGACCACGAAAGATGAATAGGACCGTGCAGTATTTTCATCGCCTTGAAGTGCTTCCGCGCCTTTCTCGGGCCTAGCAGGCGCGTGATCAGAATTGGAACGATGAAAAGACCAATGTGCAGACAGGTTTCCACAACGATCAAAAACTCAACGAACCCTTTGTCATACATTCCGGAAAAGACGTAGATGGCGAGCAAGACACCTTGAGCGGCGAGCCATATAAGCGCGATCGGGCGCCAACTCGCGGGATCGCGAAAATAAGACCGGCTGTACAGCCGGTCGGCCGCGATGACGTCATGTTCGTCTAATTTTATTGTGACGGGCGCGTTCAAATTGGACTGCAGAATCTTCTAATCGGGTATGAACAAGGGCTACTTACTCCGAGGATGAGTCGGCAAATTTATGACCCCGAACACCGGATCGTTTAATGCGGTCTTGATGTCTTCGTTCGTATCAAAAAACGCGCGTTGGACGCCAGTGCTGTTTTGTCCAGTGTTGTAAGCAACAGTGACATTCACCTCGCCGAGCTTCTCAAAGTGCGGCTCGAAAATCGCCACGAAGGCACTGTGCGCCGCGCGAAGATCTACTTCCGCCGCGATCGTGATCCAGTTCGCCATTTCTTTGTTTTGATAATGCAGTTCGCCACTCGCATTCTCCCAGAGTGTGCCGTCGAGTGCCTGCAAGGCCTCAAGCGTCTGCTTGCGGATGAGGACGAGACGATTGAGAAGTTGATCCACACTGCCGCTCCCACACATCCTCAATCCGTTTGATAGATCATTTCGGCTTTGGAAAAATCGCGCGCCTTCAAGTGCTCGCGCTTGATCCAGATGTAATAAAGGCCGTTGAGGTCCCATACGTCATTGTCGTAGTCGCCTATCTGTAAAAGTAGAATCCACTTTTCAGCAGACGGCGCCAGTCTCTCCACCGCCGCAGTGTAATCCGCAACACTTGATGCCGGCAGGTCTTGGTTCACGTCGTGCGCCGCCAACTCTATTCTCATGTCGTTCTGAATGAGCTCCGGCCATCCGAACAGGCGGTTCGAGGCACCGAGGTGGGCGGGAGTATGTTCGTTCCACTTCTGCTGCGGCACGTCTTTCCCGGCCGCATACGAGCGAGAAAACAACGGCTGGGTGTTGTTGTCTGGAAGCGTGAAGGTGAAAACCGGCACGATCCGAGCGGCTGGCATGTGATTGCGCAGGAACGGCACGTCTCTTTGGTCATCCTTGGAAAACTCGACAAGCGGATAGCCCAAATCGGGTGCGGTGCGCCGTTCCAATGCAGACTTCGGCGTCGTATCATGGACGATTTGGAACAGCGGACGATTATCTTTGTCGCGCGCGAACCAAGGGCGCACAATCATATCGTAAAAGACGAGTAGCCGGCCTTCGCGCGGCAAATCGGGATCGATCGTCCCAACCGTTGCAAGGGACTCGAGATTCAACTGCATGACAAACGTTAGCGGGGCTTGGCCATGATAGACTATAGTTTTGGCTGCGAGTTCGCTTTGCGTTTGTGCGATGCCCGCTACATACTGCTCTTCAGTGAAGTAGCCCTCGGCAAAAGTCCGCGCCTTCATTTGTTCGTTAACGAGACGTATCCCTTCTAAGCTCGCGTCGCCCATTGCCGTTGGCGCGCGAACCGGCCATTCGAAACCTGGCGGCAGATCGGGCGCACCGCCGAATTTGCTGGCCCCGATTGGGATATCCATGTCATTCTCAGCCTTCGATTGCAGAGCCGTCGCGGGAAGCGCCATGTTGAGCAGCATGCGCTGGTCCGCTGCCGATACGCCTGCTGACACAAGCGAGGCGCCCAATTCTTCGAGCGTGCGAAATGGGCCTTGGGTGGCCATGGCGTTACTCCGCGTTGCGAACCCAAACTGTGCAACCGTTGCCGTCGCGCCGACGGCGGCGGCGCGTTGTAGAATGTTTCGCCGGGTTGGTTTTGAAGTCCTATTCATCGCCAGCGTCCATGCCGCGGCTGTAGTCATCTGCAAGGGTCGCCCCGGGGTGTGCCGCCATAAACCCGATGGCTATCATTAAAGAGCGGATTTTGATCATCATTGGGCCACTGGATGCCGTGTCGTCTGCAGATGCTAACGCTGAATGTCCGTTGGCATTGCATCATATTCTGTCTTAGTTAAGTGTAGCGAGATCAAGGCCAAGCCGCAATGGTTTGGGTCACAGATGGACTATCGGCGGGGACCCGCCTAGGACTGGAAATGAAAAAGTCGAAGCGCCTCGTCATTCTGTTTGCCGTTGTCGAGGTGCTGCTCGCTGCAATCATGATTGGTCTCGTTTGGTACGTAAAGACGCCGGCACTACCAACCACAAGCCCCGAAGAGACGTTGCTGCCAATCCGGCGAATCGTCGAAATCGATGACCACCGTCATGGGTGCGCTTGGCGGTTTCCTCTTGGTGTACGCTTGGGTTTTGCGCAGGCACGGCGAATGAGAGTTTCAATTCGGAACCGCAGAGCATGACCGTACGCAAATTACCGTTGACCGAAGGCGCGGCTATCTTGTTGATGCTGTCATTGGCGTTTTTGATCGTTGGGTTTGCGTCGCACGTTTTTCAAGTCTTCAGCTTTCCGTGGATCGCGTGGTGCGCGCTTGGCGGCGGCGCGCTCGTCACATTCGGGCGAGAATTGATCGTGGTGCGAGACCCAACTGACGGACCAGCGGCAGGGAAATTGGAAACTGCCGTAAACAGGGCCATTGTCAGTGTTCTATTGTCGACTCCCGTGCTGTTGGCCGTCTCGACCATTGTGTTGACGCTGCTTTATGCGAGCGCCGGCACCTTTGGACTGCTCCCGACTGTCGTCAGTGTCATCGCTTTGTACGCCGTGGTGAAGCATGCGTTACGCAGTTAGACTTATGCTACTGCTTCTTATGCTGCCCGTTTCTGTTGCGACCGCTCTCGCAGCCGAGCCGGACAAAGCGCCGGATGCCGCGCCGTCCGGAACGTACACAACTGGAGCATGGCTTATCTGCATTGGATCGCCGCAGAAAGACCAAGACAAAATCGCGAACTGCACAGAAGCCCTTAGGGATGAAAAAATCGTCGGTATCGAGCGCGCCTGGGCTCTCTATGAGCGAGGGCGGGGTTACATCGGAGTGAAAAACGATGAAGCCGCTGTCGCCGACTTTACAGAATCGTTGAAGCTCAATCCAATTGCGGTTCCGGTTTACAACGACCGCGGCGTGGCGTTGCGTCATCTCGGCAAGTTGGAAGAGGCGATTGCCGACTACGACGCGGCTCTGGCAAAAGATCCAAATCATGCGCCCGCGCTCGCGAACCGTGGCGTCGCAAAAGACGAACTTGACCGCACGCGCGAAGCGATTGATGACGTCAGCAAGGCGATTGGGATTGCGCCAGAGGTTGCTGACTACTGGCAGGAACGCGGCAGCTACCGGACCCGATTGGAACTTTGGGATGACGCGATAGGCGATTTTGACGAAGCCGTCGCGCTCGACCCGTCGAACGCCCGAACCTTCAACAACCGGGGATACTGTCACTTGCAACGCGGCGACCCAGACCGCGCGCTGAAAGATTTCAATGAAGCAATACGTCTCAATCCAGCCTACGAACTTGCAAAGAAGGGCCGCGACGAAGCCCAGGCGGCGTTGAAGAAGTCGTCGAATTGACAGAGCTCTGTTTGACAGAGCTCTGTCAGACATTACAAAGGAAGGCCAACATGACTGTTCCACCGTTGGGCGACAGTGTTCCGGCTTCGCCAGTGACCACTAGTCCGGTGCAGGTCGAAACTGATGCAATAAATCTAGTTAAGCGCGGCGTAATCGCCGGCTACGTTTTGGCCGCGATGAACGCCTTCCTAGCTTGGTACATTTACGACACCGGCTATGGTGTCCATGAAGCCGCCGGCGAGGACCGGAGCGTCATTGCGGCATCGAACCTGTTCATGGCGGTTGTTGCAGCTGGCTTAGCGTTTCTTTTTGGACGCCGCCACGCGATCGGCATTCCAATATTCTTTCTGGCGTGGGTGGCGTTCGAGGTGATTGCAAAAATGTTCTATCTAAAGGGCGGTCCCAACGCCGGGTACCTACTGATTGCATGCTTGCTTGTCTTCGGGCTGATCTCAGGCTTGCGTGGCGCGATAATTTTGCGCAGGTCCCGGAACAATGCCGAGGCATAGCATGTTTGCGATGTGCCACCGGAATACAAGGTGCCGGAAGCGAGAATGCCACGAATGACAAGTTTGGTTCTAAAATCCGCCTGCCGTCCAATAGCCGTGACTCTCGCAGCGCTCTTCGCATACCGGCTTGCGTCTCAGCTGCCGTTGCCGGGCCTCGATCTTGACGGGGAGAGTGCAACTCCGTTTGCAATTCGCGTCGTAAGTCCGGCCGACTACGAGCAGTGGCTGCGCAACAAAATGGACAAGAAGCCATAGCATGAGACCAGGACAACCAGTTCAACCAGATCACCCAGCCCAATCGGTCATTTGGCGCGCCTTCGTCTGGCCGACAGTTGTGGCGCTTGCGGTTGACGGCCGTCATGATTGTGGAGCGATTGCAAGTCGATTGGACGGTCGCCTGCTCACTCCAGCTCGGGTAAATCCGAAGTCTGCGGCCGGGAAAACCTCAATATGATGTTCGCCTGGGTTCCGGCGGCGTTTGCATTTGGTCTCGCCCACATCGTTGGTGCAACAGGTCTCTACGGTGATCCAAATACGCGCCTTGCGATCTGGGAACGGCTTGCCAAGCTCGTTGCCTATTTCGCAATTCATGTCTTTCCCGCGTTTGGCTGGTACTTTTTCTACGTAGGGCTGGCGGCTGGATTCCTGATCAGCTTAACCGTTGTCGGCATCATCGTCGCCTTTCCATTCGGCGCTATGGCTGCGGGCTTCGTTGCGGGACTACTTTTGGCAATAGCGGCTGGGCCGTCGCTCAGGTCTGCGCATCACGCGGGTTGGAAGCGGCTTCTCCTCTACTACGGGAGCGGATCAGCGTTCGGCACCCTCATCCTCACCACAGCACAGGCCTTGCTTGACCCGGCGTTCGGACATCTTGCCGGGCCTGACGGGCCGTGGTTGACCGCCGCTGGCGCCCTCAGCGCCGTCGCCCTTTCATGCATCGTGGTGTCGTTCTCCGTGCTAAAGGCCAATTTTCCGCACTTCAGTTTGTTGGGCGGAAATAGTTTTAGATCTGCGATTAAAACGATCACAATGGTCGCGGCTGTCCTCGTGCTGCCGGTGCACGCGATGGTTCGCAACGGCGTAACCTTATTCCCGCGGAACGGCGGCCTGTTGGCACCCATTGCAAACCATTTGCGCGGGCACCAGCCACCGGTCGCTGCAACGCTGACGCTCGCCGGCATGCGCTACATTGGGGCCCGTTCTGCGATTATAGAGCGCGATATGATTTCGCGAGGTCGTGAGGAAACTGTCACGATGCACAAAGGCACCGACAAAGAGGTCAATTGGAGTTCAACGGTTTATGATCCGTTTCAACAGTGGAATATTCGGGCGCCGGAAGCGGCTCTAGGCGAGTCGCTATTTGTCATCGCCGACGCGGGCGGCATTCAAAAATCGCTGCATTGCAAGCCTGCCGTGAATGACCGGCAGTTGTGTCTGCTGTCACCTAATCCGCCAATTCCTGCTGATATGCTGGAGCAAACCCGCGCGCTCGCGGAAGACGGAGAGGATGGGTTCGATTTCTCAGGCACTGTGCAAAACGCGGTCCTGGGAATCCGCTACGATGTCAGAACCCAAGGCAATGGCTCGGGCGAATTCTCGGGCCGGATCTACTGCCGCCTCAACCTCGTTAATGTGACAAGCGCAAAATTCTCGGTGCACCAAGTGATCCCTTGCGACGCCGATTGGGTTGCCGAAGAGAAGCGCGTGCGCAGCTATGTCGAAGGTCTGTTTTCGTCCGGCGGCATTGCCAAAGAACCAAGCGAGGCAAAAAAATGATGCGTGATGTTGTTAAACGATGGTTTCCGGGCCTATTCGGTTCAGCTGTAATTCTTGGAGCGACGGCAGTGATGGCAATTCCTCCAGAACATCAGGAGTCTCTCCGAAAGGATTGCATCCGCCCCCACGTCTGGGGCGGGTTTGAAACGCGCGAGGGCGTCTATGAGGCTGCCGAGACTTTCCTTGGCGAACCCGAACTTACCGATGCCGACAAGGCTTGGATCGAGACCGAGATCGAGCAGCAGTGGTCTGAGAAGAAAAAAACCGAAGCCACTTGGCCTGAAAAGACAGACTTCGACCGGCTCGATGCCGTTTTCCAAGCGTTGGACAAATCCGGAATTCTGGCTCTTCACAATGCAGGCAATACGCAAAGCGATGCCAGAAGCGATGCCGGGGAAGCGTGGTATGCGCGCGGTGGGCCGAAGTCCGGCATTCGCGGCTTCGTCTTCTATCACGGTCAGGATCTCGAACGTGTCATCGATGATGGCCAGCTCTACCTCGGCTATGGCGTCGTCGAGGGTTCCAAAGCGCAGGCGGTTGCTGTCGCACAGGAAGCCAGTAAGGCGTTGGCAGAGGCGGGCTTCACCGTCACTGTTCCGCCAAATGCCGACGAGCGGATTCTGATCACCAGGATTGATTGGAAAAAGCGGAGCCCGGACTAGAGTAGCCTAAGGACGCAATTTTACGCAATTGAGCACGTGAATGAAGTGTTCTCGCATAATTTGAAATGCAGGCTCGCTGGAAATGAGGCTCAACGCAATCACTTAATCGTTGCCAAAGCCGCGCGCACTCAATGTGACCATGTTGTCCATGGGCCGTTCGGCCGGCGAGTGGTACCAGTGCAGCCCGTTGGCCTCATAGGCCGTGTATTTCTTTTCCGACTGGGCCGTTGCGTAGTCCTCAGCTTCCCGTGATTCCTTCGAGCAGGAATTGGGGCCCATGACCCTAATCTCCGAAACCAGCCCTGAACCTGCCGGGCCAAACTCCGGCTGGTCAGGATGTATAATTTTCAGACCGGTGCCATCGTCGTCATAGTCCGCAAGCAATTCGCCCGTTTCGAACTGAAAACCAAATTCCTCTAAGTAATGCTCAGTGGATAGCCGCGGCCGCACCACTGCCGATGCAATCATTCAATTGATTGTGTCATGGCACTTTGCCGTAACATCTCGAGTTCTCGATGTTTTTCGCGACGTCGTAAAAGTGATAGCCTCATAGGAATCTTGTGTTGCAACGCAGAGCGCAAATTTGGACGACCTAATTTGGTTCTGAGCGTTTCGCCAAATTCGCTGATGATATCCCTCAGCGCGAACGGCCTCGGCTTGTAGCGTCCACGGTTTTTGAAGTTCATTGAGCGACCAATAATGGCGAGCGCTGTGCTCAGTCATCTTGCTCGAATTGAATTCAAGAAACAATTCTTCATCGGCTGTTCCAGCTGCCCGGCCCGTATCGAGGTATGAAACTAACTCAACACCGCAGTGGCCGATGCCGAGCCGGCCTGCACGGGGAAAGGTGATGTTGGCGATTTTGGCGCTATTATTCATACGTGCCACCCATTGCAGCTCCATCCACCCAATCGCATCTACCCGGTGGTGGCTGCGTACGATGAGTTTGCCGATGCCCGAAACGATTCAAAGAGCAACCGGTGAAGTTCAGCGGAGATTTCATCATACGTCTTTTGCACTTTGCCGTCGAACCCATAGTCGTTCCAGGAGCCCATGCCGCCGAACACCCACGCATCACGCGCAGCCGCAAGAAGTCGAGCTTCAGTTGTCTGAAGCAATCCTTCCGGCGCAAGCCCACCGAGATTTGGCTCCTGCTTGCCTTCCAAAATGGCTAGCGACTTCTCAAAAGTCTCAACGAGATTGCCATCCATGTGCTCGCTGGTAAATGCGATCGCCGTTTCGAGGACGTCGGCAAGCACAAGAGATAGAGTGCTGGAGGATACGGAACCCTGCTTCAAGCTCTTGCCCTCTCGCATCGTACGCCCGTACACTACGCGCCAGATCTTCTGCTCGGGGTGACCGTGGTCGCCGATCAGCCAGTTTGGTGTCCACAAGTCCGATTTGGCACCGAACACGGCTTCGATCACCCAAAGGCCGCCCGCATTCGCGAACGTGGAAAAGATGCGATCAGGAGCGCCGGGCGTATTGACCGGAAAGTGACCGAGGCGGAGCCCGGTACATCCGCGCGCCTTTAGTTGCGCCAGCCAGGCGCTTGGATCTTCGGCAACGAGGTGCTCGACGAGTGTTTCGCCGCGCAACTCCAGATCGGCGAACCTAACGTATTCTTGGAAGTCAAAGGCGCTGTTTGCAGCGTCAATGCCGCCACCGCTTTTGTGGAGAAACGCGTTGCCATGCGTCACCATGGCGATCTGCTGGTAGAGGGCCAATTGCATCGTCCGTGTTCTCTCTATCTAACGCAGAATACAAACTGATGATGAACCGGATTTGACACCGAGCCTCTCCAACTCGGAAGCGCACCGCGTTACCGCGGCTTCGATGTTGGCGATTCCAGCCCCTTGAACGTGATCGACTGAATAGACGAGATCACAATCCATCATCTCCGCAAATTGCATCGCAGCGCGCTGCATCTCTTTCAGCACGTGTGCGGGCGCGGGGCTGCGAGCAACCTCAAAGATAAAGCGCACGCGCAGGAAATCCTGCTGACCCGATGCGATCATTTCTGGAAGTGCATAGCCGATGTTGCCGTCGTCCACCTCTGCCCAGAAAAGATAGTCTGTCTGGTGGGTTGGATCGGACCACTGAAACTGGTCCATGTCGCCCCAGCTGATGCCCATGCCATGCAGCGTTTGCCAAACGGCTTTGCCGTTGAGCGGCGGCCTGCGCGGCACAGCAAGAATGGCGACATGTTCCGGTTTGACTGCGATTATGGATTGCGCGCGCTGCCACTGGCTGTAGAGTTTTACCGGGGCCGGCACAACCCGCGAAGGCCCTTCTGGAGCGGTGGAAAAGCCCTCGGTGCGGCACGCCATGCCGTCTGACATGCTTTGGACGCGGCCCGCAATCTCGCCGAGGCTTCCATCGCGACCTCTGAGACTCCAGGCTGCGATGATGGACGTCGCCATGGGATCGGCCTCCATTGATAGGAAAACGATGCGGCCGCCCGGCAGGCGGGCGAAGAGGGATGGCCTCCCGAACCGCTCGTGGTCTTCCTTCGAATAACTGGCTCGAAAATCATCCCGGCGAAACGGCTTGGCCGCCACCCATTCGACCGAGTACTCCGCAATTGGATCCGGCGCAAAATGGCGCTCCGGATCGTGATCGGGAGCAAGCTCGG
Source organism: uncultured Alphaproteobacteria bacterium (assembly GCA_963819605.1). Taxonomy (GTDB): domain Bacteria; phylum Pseudomonadota; class Alphaproteobacteria; order Rhizobiales; family Hyphomicrobiaceae; genus Hyphomicrobium_B. The sequence continues at coordinate 195,424 of CAWFWU010000020.1, forward strand.
GCGCTACTGACGGCGGAATAAGAGTGAGGATGTGCGGGATGTCCGCTGTTCCAGGTAGCGCGATCTCGACGCGCGAATCGGTCTCGGTTCGCGGCGCGATGTAGAAGCCGGCGGGCGCCTCGTTTTCGCGTGGTTGCTCCGCGCCGTCACGTTGGGCAAAGAGTCGTTTCCACCAGCTCATTCCGTTTCATGCCCTTCGGTAGTAGGCAATGAGGTGCCGTTTGGCATCCGCTGCATTCCCTTCATCAGTGTTTGACTCGTTCAGTGCACCAAAGCCGACATAAACAATAACTGCGCGGCTGCCGACTGCATCAACCGCCAGATATAGGCATCACTGGTCTCGTCCTTGTCCCCCTCGAGCAACTCACGTGCCCAATCGCGCAGACAATAGCCCTGCCCTCCTCCATAACGTGCATTGAGCGATGCATCGAAGGCTTTGCCGTCTATCGTCCCGGTGCCGTGTCGCACGATGAGGGCCTCAATCGCAGCAAGTGCGGGCAATGAAATTTCGCTCGTCTTGGGCAACTCTTGAGAGGCAAGCTTTGCGGAGTTCAGCAGGGCCGAGGCCTTACCGAATTCTCCTGAGAAATTGTGCAAACGAACGCGCATGAGCGTGAGCGGGCTCGTCTCAGCATTAGCTGTCACCTCTGTGAAATACCTGAGCCCAGTGTCGAGATAGTCTGCGGGTCCGCCGTCGTATGTCGCGTGCCAGTCACGCTCGAATATCTCCCAAAGTCGGAATTGCGTAGCAAGCGTGGCGTATGCACCGCCAACCCTCCCATCATCAGCGAGATGGCGTAGTGCGGCCAACGTGCGGTTCGCATCATCGAGTTTGTAGAAGAGTTCGCCCGCGACGCGGCCGGCCCATGCAGCCGCGGCGATAAGTTCGGGTTCTAGGGAAACGCTGCCAGCTGGCAGCCAGTTGAACAGATGATCGCGCTCGTAGTCTCCAGCTTTGAGTTCGGCGGCCTGCACGAATAGCAGCAGCATCAGAACCAAACGTGCCTCGGCCAGCTTACGCTGCTTCGAAAAGGTGGTATTCGATAGCTTTTTATCGGGATCAATGAGGGCCCGCACGTCGCGCGAAACACTCTCGCTGCCGAAGGGACGTTTTGGATCGATGCCGCGCCAGTCGCGACTGGCCGCTTCCCAGAGTTTCAGGTCCTCAGCGCTTGCTTGAAATGAAATATCTTCTCCGCCTCGGAGAAGTGAAATCATCGAGGAATCTGGGATATCCGCGATCAGGTATGCAGCTTCATCGCTCACTGTAGTGCCGGCAAATGGATTGCGAATGGTCCCGCGGAAAGGGTGAAGGATCGCCCGTGACATGAACAGGCTGAGCGGAAGTTTCAGGGACTCTTCGTCAAGGTCTTCAAGCAGCTGAAAGTCGCGAGATGCGAGTGCGGCCGCACCTGATTCACCGGAATTCCAGCCGACGGTCAGTGCGCCGATGGTGCGACGCGATTCGGGCGTAAAGCGAACACGGCCCGTGATCCGGTCGCGCCGGGGCCATATCCAAGCAGCCTGGGGCTCATCAGTCATCGCTCTTTAGAGGCTCCCGTAGACAGTGTATGCTGAGTGATTGAACCAAGGTGTCCATGATGCAGGAAGCAGAAGTGGTCATGATGCAGGAAGCAGAAGTGGTCAAGATCTCCGGCGTCGATATTCTTATCGCGCGCGGCCCCGATCTTGAAAAGGTGATATTGGCGATTATCGCTGTCGCCGGCGTTGCGCGCCCGGCAATAAAGATTTCTGACGCCGGTCAAGACGACTTCAGCTACCTCGATCACTCGCGTTGGGCCGTGCTCTATCGCTATTTGGCGGGTGATTTTGAATTCAAAGTTGATCTTGGCGCCCGTGATCCATTCAATCCCGTCACCATCGCAAGACAACTGGCGCAGTGGTTAGGTTCACCGGTCGCAATTCCGGATGAAACCACACTCGCGGCGACGGCATTCATCGTGTTTCATCCCGGTGGCTGGACCAGCGATGTCGCGCTGAAGGATGTTGAGCCGGACGGGCTCGCCTTTTGATCCGGCGGCGCATAGGTTGAGTCTCGGATAGAGGATTGTAGTGGGTTCGCCCGTTGACGACAGAGACCCAATTCGCGGCCCTTGCTGCACTTGAACCTGGGATGCCGTTCCGGCGCATAAATGAAATTTTCAGCGAAGAATGGCGCGTACCTGGCGCTGCCGATAAGGGCTATTTCAGGGTTTCAGGTCCAAGCTGGAACTGGGTCCGAGCTATCCTTTTGTAGCTCGCATCATGACCGAGGGTACAATCGGTTTGCTCAGCTACTATTGCGATTTTCCGCCGGCTGTCGAAGTGCACGGTTTCCGGATCGGCGAGCCGGCTGAAGTAGCGCGGGCGGCGTTCGTGCGCGAAGACGCGGAAAGCTCTCCCAAGTATGGCATCGACGTCTATACGGCCACGACGGCCAAGGGGATACGCTGCAAATCAAGATCAATGAGGATCGCCTTCTTGCCCTCTTCCTCGAACGGCCCAGCGCCGCCTCAATATCTGCATCAGTCTGTGCCGGTGTATTGCAGGTCATAGCGAGACTCCAGTTGCGAATGCTTTCTGATTTGCGAGGTACTGTGCAGCAACTTAGTGCAAACAGGGGGCAGCTCACACCAAAGCCGTCCCGTGGCAATTAAGCTACATGCTCTTGGAAGGTTTTGTCAGCACACCACTTATTGGGCGGAAACCCGTCACCGAATCTATTACCACGTTACAATGTGTGGTTGACTGATTGTTGAGTTGCAGCGTGCAATGGAGTTTTAGAGCGCCTTACATTGGGGTGCTTATCGGGCACTGTTCGTTCTGCGTCGGCTTGATCAATGACTTTGGATCATGAGTGGGTTCCCTCAGCGAGGCACCCTCATCAACCGGCGGAGTATCTAAGAGATGGCATCACGTGCTGGAAGCCGCGCTGTTTTAGCGTTTGCCACAACCGCTTTTTTATCCCTGCCGGCCCAAGCCGACAGCCACAGTGGGATGGGGTATGATGGGATCGCCATCGGCTCTTCCGATGCGACATATTCGGTGCCGGGCATCGAAGTCGGAGGGTTCGTATCAGACGACGGCGGCTCGGGCGAGATCAACACCATTTTGCCGCTCTCCATGCCAACCTCGCATCAGTTATTTTTCATCGGTGCGGACGGCAAACTCTTCAGCAACGGGGTTAGCGACAGCGGCGACAGTGTCTACAACGCCGGCGGCTACCTCGGCTATCGCGAGCGCATGGAAAGCGGCGTGTTCGGTGCCTGGGCCGGTGCCGACCACCTGCAAACGCGCAACGGCAACACCTTCAACCGGTTTATCGCGGGCGCGGAGTATTACGGCGCGCGTGTGATTGCGCGGGTGAACGGCTTCGTGCCGTTTGATAGCACGTCGGATGAGTGGAGCCAGACCGTTGTGACGACGGCGACTGCGCCGGTCACGGTCACCACGCCGCTAGCCATCACGACGTTAGACAGAACGACGACAACCACGACGACGACGTTCTATGACGAAAAAGTGCCAAGCGGCATCGATGGCGAACTCGGTTTGCGCTTTATTCTGCCCAGCTTCCGCGATCACTCCCGCAACGGCGAGTTCAGGATATTTGCGGGCGCGTACGATTACTTCTCGCTCAAGGCCGACGGCGGCGATGTGCCCGGCGTGCGCGGACGATTAGAACTCGATCTCTACCCGTTTGAACAAGCGCCCGACATGCGCCTGTCGTTTGACGCGAGCTACAGCCACGACGATTATGCCGACGGCCAGTTCGCAGGGGGGGCGCGGCTGTTCATTCCGTTGGGCCGCCCGCGCAGCTTAGCATCGGATTATAGCGGCTCGCTGAAAGATGGCGGCGGCGGTTCGTTGAAGGACGATCCGGCACCCGTTGCTGTCGCTTCATCAGGTTCCAAAGATCTGTTCCAGCCCGTGCGCCGCAACCGCGAACCGGTCAGCGTCATTCGCGAAAAACGCACCGTCTCGACCAGCACTGTCACGGATAAGGTGAAGAACGCACAGCAAACGCAAGCTTACACACTCGCAACCGTTTGCGGCAGCGGACCGATCCCGATCGATTGGCAGGGTCAAAATCCAGGGGACTTCGCTTCGACCATTTCACCTGCTGGCCTTATCGGACAGCTGACTGATGGATCAATTCCTGGGGGCAATTGGATTTTCAACCTGGCGGCTTTGACCAATGGAAGCGGTCAGACGTTGGCCCAGCTTCTGACGACGTCAACGCAGTCATTCTCTGGCACATTTTCACTGCCCATGCCGTCGCCAAATATTGCGGTGAACTTGGATGAGTCAATTGTCCCGCTTCCGGCTTCTGGCGGCGCGGGCGGGCTTAATGTCGTTATCAGTTCCGGCTCCTGCCAACTCCAATTTGAGGGCTTAAGTTTCGGCAGTAGCTCCAGTGCTAGTTGAAGCGTGACATTCAGCAGATCGGAACCACGGCAGATGGCATCAAGCTCTACCCGCTACAAGTACATCGAGAGTTTCGATGCGTCTGGCGCAACCTACGGCGGCGTGATGGCGCAAGATCTTGAGCAATCGCATCGAGACGCATTGGTGACGATGGCCAGCGGATTTTAAGTCGTCAACTATGGCCGTTTCGGTCTGCACATGACGACGCTCGCCAATTTGCAGCGTGATGGGCTGGCATCAGTTCAGATGCCGCGCTCCTCAGGTTTCGTTTCCGTCAAGTGCATGCTGCCGCGACATGTGGGCGGCGCGCGCTCGTCGTAGGTGACCAACCTCGGCAGAAGCGCATCGCCATTTTGTTTTCGAGCTATTATTAGCCCGGTAATCTGGTCGGCGGAGATCAAGCGGTGCCGACGGTGGGACACAATGTGCAACCGCTGTGCAACTGATGATTTTTTGTCGGAGAGAGGTGAGCACTAAGCCCTTGAAATAAATGGTGCCCAGGGCCGGAATTGAACCAGCGACACTGCGATTTTCAGTCGCATGCTCTACCAACTGAGCTACCTGGGCATCTCTCCGCGGGTCAAAGCCCAGGACGAAGTTGCGCCCTTATAGGGGGCCAACTTGGCCGTGGCAAGCGTCGCCTCATCGCACTTGCAATTATTCGTTATCCTTGCCGTTTTCATCGGTTCCAGACAGGTTTTCCTGTCCGTCTTCATCGCTATCGGCATCGCTACCCGGGATCACATAGTGGCCTGTTACCCAGCGCCCGAGATCAACGTCGGCGCAACGTTTGGAACAAAACGGCCGGTACGAATCGACTGGCGGCTTGCGGCAGATTGGGCATTTCGGCCTGCGCCCGACAGCGGCACCGGGTTCATCATGCGTCATAAGTTGTACCTAAGAAAATCAATCGCGATCCACTTCGGCAAACTTCAACCAGTTGAAGTGAATCGGGAAGCCTTCCGAGTTCAAAAGCGCGACGACCTCCGAGACAGGCAGGCCAACGACATTCGTATATGAGCCGTCGATGCGCTTCACGAAACTGCCAGCGAGTCCCTGGATCGCATAACCGCCCGCCTTGCCACGCCATTCGCGCGACGCGATGTAGGCCTCAATCTCCGAGCGTGTAAGATGCTTGAAGCGAACTTTGGTTTCGACGATTTCCGAGCGAATGCGATCATCTGGCGTGATGAGGCACACCGCTGAAAAAACTTTGTGCACCCGGCCAGATAAGAGTTGTAGCGAGGCCATGGCTTCTTCGACGTGGGCCGGCTTCATGAGAATTTTCTTGCCGTACGAGACGATGGTATCGGCTGCCAGAATATAGGAATCGGCGATGTCCCGGTCGTTAGAGATTTGATCGCGGGAAGCTTCGGCTTTGGCCCGCGCCAACCGCGCGACTAGTCGGCGCGGGCTTTCCCCGCGCTCCGCCGTTTCGTCGATTGAGGAAGGCCTGAGCGCGTCGGGCGTCACACCAACCTGAGCCAGCAAAGTCAGTCTGCGCGGACTTGCGCTTGCCAATACGAGGCGCGGCCGCTCTGTCTCACCCTTCACCTTGGCGCGCTCGCGTGCCAGGGTCTTACGCAAACTCTCGCGGCCCACTGACGCCGGTGTCCCGAATGCCGGAACAAATTTGGACTTAAGTGCAGAAATCATCATTAACTCCGATGTCCGGCGCAGTTTTGCCTGATATCCAACAATGCTAAGGAGGCCTTCGAAAAGCAAGGGGGGCCGAAGCGTTGCGGAGGAGGCCGAAACAAGGCATCTATAGACCATTCACTCGCGCTTTTTGAAGGCTGACATGGTCTCGAAATCAGAAGCTGCAGATTTCATTGCTAAAGCCCCGCTGTTTGGGTCGCTGGATGAAGCGGGCCGGCAAGCCGTGGCCCTGGAGATGCGGGAATCCAATTACGACGCCGGCCAAGTTATTTTTTCACGCGGCGATCCAGGCCTAGAACTGCACGTCGTGGTCAAAGGCCGGGTTCGGCTCTCTGTCCTGACTTCAGACGGACGCGAGCTATCGTTTGCCCATGCCGAAGTACGTTCGATCTTCGGTGAACTTGCGGTCTTCGACGGGCGCGCCCGTTCAGCCGATGCAACGGCTGTCGGCAAGGTTCAAACACTGACGCTTTCAAAGGCGTCGTTCGCCCGGCTGCTGGCCTCGAAGCCCCAAGTTGCAGAGGCGGCCATCCGCTTCCTATCGGCGCGGCTTCGAGATGCCGACGAGCAACTCGAAGCCATCGCGTTACACCCGATTGAAGCACGCCTTGCACGCTTCTTTCTGGCGTCCGCCCGGCAGAAGGACCCCGAAGCTAAATCGAACCGCGTGACTTTTTCGTTGCCCATTTCACAAAGCGAACTTGCACTACTCGTCGGCGCCAGCCGGCCTAAGGTGAATGCGGCGCTGGTCCTTCTCGAAGCGGAAGGAGCGATTGAACGCAAAGGCACCGATATTATTTGCGATATCGATGCATTGAGCGGCATCGGCGGCGTCGAGTGATCAGCCTTTGAGGGTCACTTGACCGGAAAGCGGCGAACGGGGGGGCACCAATGACAGCGCCCGCATCGAAAGACCGGCACACGATGCCGCTTCGCGCGTGGCGTGCCGCTAAGCAGCTCTTGGCGCCGCTGAGCAGGCTCTTGTCCCGCTATGCCGCTGCCGGAACCACTGGTTATCCTCCGGACACCCAGCGCCGGCTAAAAATCCTGAACATGATCTCGTTGTTGATCGTCATCACGACACTCGTGTTTGCGGCTCAACAGGCGGCGGCCGACTTCGAAAAAATGAAGCCGGTCATAATCATCAATGTCATTCTCGCCGTGATGGCGATGCTGGTGCCACTGGCCCATCGTATCAACGACATTGCGGGCGGCCTCTTAATTGCCGTTGCCGAACTCGCGGCCTTGCTTGCATTCACAGCCTACTTTGGAAGATCCGCCGGAACTCCGGTCATGTACGTCGCCTTCTCGGCGGCGCCATTTGTCGTTTTTGGGCTGAAGCGTATATGGCTGGTTTTAGGCACTGTGCTGACAGCGCTGATGCTTCATCTTTACGCTTACTTCACGTTCCATCGTTCCGACGCTTGGCTGGCGATGGATGACGCTTTTCTCGATGCCAATTATATCCAAGGGGCAATTACCGCGTTTGGATTGATTGCAGCGTCCGTCTACTACGCCTTCAGCCTCGCTGAACGCGCTAAGGCGGAAACTGATGCCGTGCTGCGCAATGTGCTCCCTGACAATGTCGTCGAACGGTTGAAAGCAGCGCCAGACAACGCCATCGCCGACGGCTTTGCATCGGCGTCCGTGCTCTTTACCGACATCTCTGGATTTGTCGCAATGGCTCGCACCCTTGGCCCGGAGAAGACCGTGGCGCTACTCAACAAACTTGTCAGCCGCTTCGATGAACTCGCGGAACGCCACGGCGTCGAGAAAATAAAAACGATCGGCGATGCCTATATGGTTGCCTCGGGCGTGCCAGAACCGCGCGCTGATCATGCGGTAGCACTCGCACTTATGGCGCTCGATATGATCGACGCTGCACGAGACATCAGCAACGAAACGAATTTACCCATCAACATCCGCGCTGGAATGGCTTCAGGACCTATGATGGCGGGCGTAATCGGCAAAAGAAAGTTCAGCTATGATGTTTGGGGTGATCCCGTCAATCTTGCGAGCAGGCTTGAACAGGCCAGTGTGCCCGGCAGCATCTTGATATGCCCAAATTGCCACGAAGCCCTCGTAGCCCATTTTCATCTGGAACCGCGTGGACTAATCGATGTCAAAGGCGTCGGCGCCCAAGAGACCTGGTATCTCGGCGCCCGCAAGTAAGGACCAATTTCACCCTTTCCCCAGTTTCACCCTTTCCAATGCAGGGCACACACAAGCGTGAAAAGGCGGCGTGCCGTATCCGCATCGACAGCGATTTTCCCGGCCAGTTTGTCAATTAGGATCTGGCTGCCTTCGTCGTGGAGGGTGCGCCGGTTGATATCGATCGCTTGAATGCGTGCTGGCGGGGCAGTGCGAACGGCGTCGTAATACGACTCGCAGACAAAGAAGTAATCCTTGATGACCCTTTTCAAGGGTGTCAAAGGCACCTGATGTTGCGCGACTGCTTCGTCGTCCTCACGAGAAATCGCAATCTGCAGCCGGTCGTCGGCAACCGAGAGGTTGAGCTTGTACGGACCTTGGTCGATCCCCTCAACCCGGAACGAATTGCCATCCAAGATATCGAAGATAGCGACTTCCCGCTCATGTTCAACATTGACGTTAGCGCGGCCCAGCGACTTCTGGTCGAGCGTGATAGCAGCGATCTTGTCGCGCCCTTTCCCGCTCTCGCTTTCTATCGCGTCCATCGCTGATCAGCCTAACTTGTCGAGGCGGATTTCCACCGAGCGGCGGTGCGCTTCCAGCCCCTCCGCGCGCGCCAACGTCATGGCGGCCGGCGCCAGATTTTTCAACGCACTGGCATCGAGTTTTAGAATCGACGTGCGTTTCATGTAATCGAGCACGCCAAGGCCGGAGGAAAAGCGCGCGCTGCGGGCCGTCGGCAGGACATGGTTCGAGCCCGACACGTAATCGCCGATAACTTCTGGCGTCAGGCTCCCGAGAAAAATGGCGCCAGCATTGCGGATCTTGCCGCTCAGTGCCTCTGCGTCCTCAGTTGCAATCTCCAGATGCTCGGCCGCAATCCTGTCGGCGAGCGCTGGCGCTTCATCGAGCGACGAGAGCACTATCGTCGCGCCAAATTCGTGCCAGCTCGCGGCGGCAATATTCCCGCGCGATAAAGTTTTCAACTGGCGCTCGACGGCGGCCTCGACCGCTCTGGCAAACGCGGAATCGTCCGTCATCAAAATGGATTGTGCGGCAGTATCGTGTTCTGCCTGCGCCAAGAGATCTGCCGCAATCCATTCCGGGTGATTGTACTTATCGGCAATGATCAAAACCTCCGAGGGGCCTGCGATCGAGTCGATGCCGACGGTGCCGAAGACTTGCCTTTTGGCAGCTGCCACATACGCATTGCCAGGACCAACAATCTTGACGACAGGCGCAATCGTTTGAGTGCCATATGCGAGAGCAGCGATGGCTTGCGCGCCGCCAACCCGGTAAATTTCTTCAACGCCCGAAATCTCTGCGGCGGCGAGCACCAAGGGATTGAGTTTACCGCGCGGACACGGCACGACCATCACAACGCGCGGCACACCTGCAACCCTGGCCGGCACTGCATTCATCAGCACGGAACTCGGGTACGAGGCGAGACCACCCGGCACATAGAGGCCGACCAACTCGACCGCCGTCCAGCGGTGACCAAGCTCTACGCCCGCCATGTCGCGGTACATGTCGTCGGCCGGTATCTGGCGCTTGTGATGATCGTTGATCCGGTCGCGCGCGAATTTCAAGGCATCGAGCGTCTCCGTTGTACAAGCTGCGACGGCCTGCTTGATTTCCGCGGTTGTTACACGAATACCGTGCTTCGCGAGATCGATCGCATCAAATTTTTTCGACAAATCTATAAGTGCCCCATCGCCACGGGCCCGCACATCCGCGATGATGCCGGCGACAGCACGATCGACATCTGCCGAGACTTCGCGCTTTTGAGATAGCAGCGTCGCGAACGAACCGGCGAACCCTGGATCAGAACTGCTGAGACGCATCGGCATTGCTATTTTGACCGGCCCGTTAGGTGCCGCCTTCTCATTTTCAGTTTTTGTCTTCTGGATGCACTGGCGGCCGTTTCGCGGTCCAAGCGCCTCCCAAATCCTTCATTTCGACTTCGAGACATTCAACTCTGAGGCGGATGGCCGCGCCGCCAGAAAATGTCAACGTGACATGACCTTCTACACTATCGGGATTTGCATCGGGCTCAAACCCAAGAGCCAACAGCGCCAAGGCCTGAGAAGGGTCGTTGAGGTCCAAGCGATGGATCTTGGCAGCCAGGACACGGTCAATGCGCAGACCCGACCGGCGGCGCTCGTAGCCTGATTTTTTGTGCTTAACAGTCTCGTTGAGTGACACTGCCCAATCAAAACGATTGCCAACCGCCACAAAGCGCTTTTCGCGCGGCAGATACGCCATATCGGCCAGCCGGAAAACTGCATCCTGAAAATGCGCAGAAATCACGCTCAGGTCTTCTCGGTCGAGCGCAATGAGCTTCAGGTCGGGCATAGGCCGGAACGTCTCCTTCGCCAGCGGCCACTCGTTGGCGCTCGGGAGTGATTACCGGTTGGGCCACCCAAGTGCAACAACAGGCAGCTGGGTCAGCCGTCCGCCCCCTCAAAATTACTCGGGCTTTTCTCCAGCTTCGCTTGCCGGACGCCAGCCAGTTGCCAATTTCTTGCACTGCTCGACCCATTTGTCGCGCACCGCGCGGCCGGCGAATTCCCCGAGTTGGCTGTCCACCCATTCAATGTCGGCGGTGCTCCACTTGGCTATTTGATCGAAATGAAAGAAGCCGGCGTCATTCAATAATTTTTCGAGTTTAGGGCCAACGCCCCAAATGAGCTTCAAGTCATCAGCCTTACCGCCGCGTGGGGCCGATAGAACCGTCAGACCTACTGGTTTTTCGCCAATCTCGCGAACAGGCCGCCAGCCGGTTGCCAGCTTCTTGGCCTGATCAACCCACTTTTCCCGCTCGACACGGCCTTCGAAGGCTTTGCTGATCGTGTCGAACCAGGTGAGGTCAACCTTGGTCCAGGCGGAAACTTGATCGAAGTGATAGATGCCGTTCTGGTTTAGGAGCTTTTCGATTTCGGGGCCGACTCCCCAGATGAGTTTCAGGTCGTCGGCTTTGCCGTCACGCGCTGTCGCGATTGATCCAGGAGCTTTGCTGCGGGTGGCTGCAGGAGCCGGATCAACAGGTGCCACCAGACTTGGAGCAGGGCTCGGAGCGGCGCTAGCAGCCGGACCTGCTGGAGCGGGGGAAACCAATGCCACAGCCTCTCGCTTGAAGCGAGCAAGCTCGTCGTCGTGCGCACGCCTGGCCACCGCCGTTGCTTCTTCGCGTGCTCTTTTTAACTCCCCGGCGTGTTTCGCCTGCGCCTCTGCAACGGCTTGTTCACGGGCCTTCTTGAGGTCATCGGCATGCTTCTTCGCCACGTCCGCCGCCGCTTCGTCGCGAGCCTTCGCCAGCTCCGCAGCGTGACGCGCTTTGGCGTCTTCAAGTTCTTTGCGCGCGCCGGTATCGGCCTGCGTCAAAGCCAAGACCTTAGTTTCGTGCTGCTTGGCTTGATCCTGCACTTTTTTCAACTCGGCCGCGTGTAGCGCCTGAGCTTCGATGCGGACGTGCTCTTGAGCTTTCTTCAACTCGTCCGCGTGCTTTTTCTGCGCTTCATTGGCCCAACGCTTCTCCGTCGCCTTCAAGTCATCTGCATTTTTGCGCTGCGCGTCGCCGGCGCTTTTTTGAGCCAGTGCCGCATCATTGGCGAGCTTATCTTCGCGCGACTTTGCTGTTGCTTTATCTGCGTCCCAAGTTTTCCGTGCTTCGGTCGCCTCTTTTTTCAATTTTTCAATTTCCGCGCCCATCATTTCTTCGCGATGACGTACGCTGTCAACATAGCTCTTCAACTTTGCATCCGCCGCATCTACCGCAGCGTTCATGCGGCTCGAAGTATCGCTGAGTTTGCCCTGTAGGTTTGCGATCTCTGCCTTAAACTTGGCATTATCGCCCTCCGCGTCTACGGCCGCGACCGTAAATCGGCTGCGCTCTTGTTCGATTGCGCCAAGCCGCGACACCAGTTCCTTGTTGGAACGCTCATAGTGGGTCTCTATGCGCCGCCGGCCACAAGCTCTCCAAAGCAAGTAGCCGAGCAAGGCCCCAAGAAGAAAAGCCAGCAGCAGGAACCACCACAATTGCGAGATCAGGTACATAAGTGTCGTCCTCTGCCTACTCTAATTGTTCGATGGCGTGGCGTCTTTGGGCACAATGGTCTGCGGTATCTTTTCGATCTCGATCACACCGAAATCAACGCGCCGGTTCGCGGCGTCGGCCTCGCGAGTTCGTTCTGTCCGCAGCGGCTTGAGTTCGCCGAAGCCGCGGGTGGCCAGCTGCTTTGAAGACACGCCGCGCTCAACGAGTGCCGCGCGCACCGCTTCGGCACGCTGCTCAGACAGGGCCTGATTAAACTCTTCCGCTCCCCAGGCATCAGAATTTCCCTCGATAAGAATGCCGATTCCATCACAACGCTTCGCCAAGTTGCCGAGCTTGTCGAGGAAGGGACCGTGCTGGCTCTCGAGCGCCGCAGACTTGAGAGCAAATCGAAGTGCCTCACTGGCAAATAGTTGACCGTACTCGCTGACACAGTTCACCCGAGCGATTGTCACGTCGTCCATTCCGCGGCCTTTGGGCCACGATGTTCCACTACGGCTCGCCTCGTCCTCGTCGGCCTTCCGTTTGGCTTCTGCCTCAGCGGCAAGACGGGCTTCATCCTCCGCCTTCTTCTTGGCGGTCTCCCCGTCAGCCTTCCGTATGGCTTCGACCTCAGCGGCTAGACGGGCTTCATCTTCAGCTTTCTTCTTCGCGGTCTCCTCGTCGGCCCTTCGTTTGGCTTCGGCCTCAGCGGCGAGACGGGCCTCATCCTCCGCCTTCTTCTTGGCGGTGTCCTCGTCGGCCCTTCGTTTGGCTTCAACTTCTGCGGCAAGACGGGCTTCATCCTCCGCCTTCTTTTTGGCGGTCTCCTCGTCAGCCTTCCGTTTGGCTTCGACCTCAGCGGCAAGACGGGCTTCATCCTCCGCCTTCTTCTTGGCGGTCTCCTCGTCGGCCTTTCGTTTGGCTTCGGCCTCAGCGGCAAGTCGGGCTTCATCCTCCGCCTTCTTTTTGGCGGTTTCCTCGTCGGCCTTTCGTTTGGCTTCGACCTCAGCGGCAAGACGGGCCTCATCCTCCGCCTTCTTCTTGGCGGTCTCCTCGTCAGCCTTCCGTTTGGCTTCGACCTCAGCGGCAAGACGGGCCTCATCCTCCGCCTTCTTCTTGGCGGTCTCCTCGTCAGCCTTTCGTTTGGCTTCGGCTTCTACCGCACGACGCTCTACTTCAGCTTTCCTCATCTCTGCAGCTTCTGCTGCAAGCGAACGCGCCGCCTCTTGGGCTTTCCTGATGCGGGCGTTCTCAGCGGCCACCTGCGGATCGGATTCATCGACAGCAAGAATGTTGTTTTGCAGAACGGCAACGACGCCCGGCATACCCACTATCGGCGAGAGGATGGTTCTTGCTTGATCAAACGCTTTGACCTTCGCCGCATAATCCACGACAGAGCCAGAAACATGCCCGATGTGCCCATGATCCGGCCGGTCATCTATTGAGAACTTGAGTGACGCAAGCCCCGCCTCCTTCAACATCCGGTCCGCATCCGCTTCTGCTTTGGCGGAAATCACTTTTGCAATTGGCGGGTTCGACTTGTGAAATGCGTGCCATCCCAGGAGTGCCAGCGGCACAAGTCCGAGCAGCAGTCCCACTGCCGCGCAAAGAGCGCAACGCCGGCGATCTCCTGTATCGTTTGACTGGCCGGGACCAAAGAACTGTTGGAACGCTTCGGAAAGCGCACCCGCCTTGCGGCCTGCAATCGACCAATAAGCGAGACCGCCCAAAAGGCCCATCACTGCAAACGAGACCGGTGCCCGCCGGGCCATTAGGGCTGGCGCGACATCCGTGCCCATGCTCCTGTAGGCCCAGTATCCGCAAATGCCGATGGCGGCACCCACGAGGCCCCAATAGGCCCACGACCGCCAGCGGCGCACTTCGGCGGCGGCAATTGCGGCCAGTGCCATCGGCCACACAAATTGCAACATCGGCCAAGCTGATTTGGCCAGGCGGACAATCGGCGCCTCAAGACTTGGTATTGACGGAAGCAACGGCAAGCCCGAGACGACGCCCGCGGCCGCTGCAACAAGTACCGCCAAAACAAGACCGAATACAACGGCCAGCAAACCGCGAACCATCACTTTACCCCCGCGCATTCGTTGCGCATGGGTTGGTAAATTACACGACTAACAGTGTGTTGCCCGATTTTGTTAAGACATGGTCAACGGCCCAAACAACGGGAACAAAGCCAGCATCTTCTACCGGATTTCAACCGCTGGAAATCCGCTCTACCAGGGCCCCGCAACGGGTCAGCTTTTGCTCAAGCTGCTCAAAGCCCCGATCGAGATGATAAACGCGGTTGATGGTCGTCGTTCCCTCAGCCATCAACCCGGCGATGACGAGCGATACGGAGGCTCTGAGATCGGTCGCCATAACCTGAGCCCCGGTTAATCCCTTGACGCCCTTGATGGTCGCCGTGTCGCCATGGAGATGTATGTCGGCACCAAGACGGGCAAGTTCCTGTACATGCATAAAGCGATTTTCAAAAATCGTTTCTCGAATGATGCTGGTGCCCGAGGCCCGCGTCACGAGCGCCATCAGCTGAGCTTGAAGGTCGGTCGGAAACCCTGGGAATGGCTGGGTCTCAACGGAGATGGGAGAAATCCCAGCGCCATTTCGCACAACGTGAATGCCAGCGCTCGTCTCCTTGACGGAGGTTCCCGTCTCGGCCAATACGTCGAGCGCGGATTTGAGGTGCGATATACGTGCGCCTTCGAGCAGGACATCGCCACCTGTCGCAGCGACAGCCATCGCGAATGTGCCGGTCTCGATACGATCCGGCAAAACGGTATGCACGGCGCCTTCCAGCCGGTCGCGTCCTTGAATGCGCAGTACCGACGTCCCAATACCTTCGATCTTGGCGCCCATCTTAACAAGACATTCTGCAACGTCGCCGATTTCTGGCTCGCGCGCAGCGTTCTCGATCAGCGTTTCACCTTTTGCCAACGCAGCCGCCAGCAGCACATTGTGGGTCGCGCCGACGGAAACTTTCGGGAAAATGATATGCGCGCCGCGCAAGCCTTTGGGCGCCCTAGCAAGCACGTAACCGGCTTCGATATCGATTTCGGCACCAAGTGCCTTGAGGCCTGTGAGATGCAGATCCACGGGACGCGTACCAATGGCACATCCGCCCGGAAGAGATACTTTGGCGACGCCCATGCGCGCGATCAGCGGACCCAAAACCCAGAAGCTAGCGCGCATCCGCGACACCATCTCATAAGGCGCGACTGTATCGACGATATCGCGAGCCGTCAGATGGAACGTCTCGCCTAGGAGGGATGAAGGCCCGGTTCTCTTCCCGTCAACAGCAAGATCAACTCCGTGATTCCGGAGAATACGCACCAAGAGATTTACATCTGCGAGATTGGGGACGTTCTTGAGCGTCAAACGGTCGCCCGTCAAAAGGCTGGCGATCAGCAATGGCAGGGCCGCATTCTTGGCGCCCGAAATCGGGATAGTGCCGTTGAGCTTTTGCCCGCCGGTGATCTGGATTCGATCCATGGTGTTGTGCCTGCCTCGTTTGCAGCCGCTCCGGTTTTCTTGACGTGCGGACCAGTTTACAGCCTGATTCGCGGCCGTTCGGGGCATGAATAGTCGCTTCGTGATAGCGGGAGCAAGGGGCGTCTTGGAATTCCGTTACGGCCATTGCAGCCGCGGCGGCTATTCGCCGCTTTTAGAGCCATCGCAACCCGGTGTTTCTTGGATTTTGTCGCGTATCTTTGACGCCGACTTACGTTTTTTCAGGTTTGCCCTGAGTTCGGCCGCCAGTCTCTCGGCACGCTGCAAATTCGGTTTTGGCGGGCCCTGCTTCGAGTTCCCAGTGTCCTTACCATCAGATTTCGCACTCATCGGGCGGTTTCGTCCTTCCATCGCCGTCTGCTGCACCATAAATTGGAGTCGGCAGTGGCACCTCTGCCTACCATATTCCGGTCCCCAATTCTCGGTGCGGCGCGCGCTTGCCCCGTGCGCGGGGTTGTGGCAGTGTCCGCGGGCTTCAGGAGCCCTTTCAGCCGCATCGCATGGCCGATGCGGCCTCGTCGTGTTGAAAGCGGCCGTCCAAAGCTGCCGTAGCTCAGTGGTAGAGCACTCCCTTGGTAAGGGAGAGGTCGAGAGTTCAATCCCCTCCGGCAGCACCAGAATTTTCCAATTCAGATCAATTCTTTAGGCTGTTTTTCACGCTTACACTCGCGCGCCCGAAAGTGCTCGGGGTAGCGCTCTGGGTAGCGGAGAACGAACGGCCGCTGTTCAATTTGTGGTGGGCGGTGTTTGGTTTTAAGGGCAAAACTTGCCCAATCGGCTATGCCGTCGCCTCGCCCAACCGGTACATCCCTGACAGAACAGACCGGGCACATGGCTGACAGTTTGGACCAAGAACATTGCTGGCAACTGGGTCATGCGCCACCAGCCAACGGCCAATCATTTCACTGCAGCTTGCCGCTCGATTTCCGCTAGCTGACGCTCCCACCATTTTATGGCTTCGAGGTATACGTCACGAGCGTCCTCGCCGGCTCCGTAACCATCAACCATTGGCCGGAAAAGGTTCTCGTCCAAACTAAACCACTCAGCGTATTCGTCGTGTTCGACAACAACGGAAACATCGGCCTCAAGATCGGTCCGAAAGCCATACTCCTTCAGTATGGTATTGCGCTCTGCATCGATGAACTCAGTAGAAATGCTATCGCTACCACCGTCTTTCCATTGAGCGAAAGCCGCTCTTGATGCGGCCCGTAACTTGGGCTCAGACCCGTCCACCTTGTCCAGGACGTGGCCGACTGCGCGGATCAACGCGACCGCTCCGACCCAGACGACACGCCATCGGTCAACGTCGCGCTCGTCCTCCAGCATCCGATGGGCGAGACTGCAGTCCGCGAGGACGCGACGAGCAGCGTGTGCTTTCATTGGACCTCCTCAAATTCAACTCCCTTTGACCCGCAGTTGCCACCGGCAGGCTTATGCACCGTGATTTCGACGCAACAATACTGAAATGCCCTGTACGGGGCAAAATGCGGAGCTCGACCACCCGCGCAAAGCAGCCTATGTTCTTCGACGGCGGGGGCAACCAATGGCGCATTCTTCAATAAGCTTGTTTTCAGGCGCGGGCGGTCTCGATTGCGGGCTGGAAGCTGCGGGTTTCGAGTCGGTTATCTCGCTCGACATGGACCCGTTTTGTGCCCAATCGCTTGCCGCAAATCGTTGCGGTGATGTCTTCTCGGGGGACATAGCAAAGTATTCTGCTGCCGACTTACTGTCGGCAACAAATTCACATCCTGGGGAAATCGACCTCCTGACAGCAGGCCCGCCGTGCCAGCCGTTCTCGAAGTCGGCAAATTGGCACTATGGTACACCGCGCGGCTTGAAAGATCCGCGCGCCGATACTCTGAAGCATATGATGCGCCTTGTTGAGGGAATACTTCCCAAGGTCATATTGATAGAAAACGTACCCGGCTTTGGCGGAAGTGGACCACGTGCAGGCCTAAAGTTCCTTGCCTCTAAGATCGCGCAGATCAACAGAAAACACAGAACTTCCTACCATATGACAAGCGCGCTGGTTGATGCAGCTGATTATGGAGTTCCACAACATCGCAAGCGTTTGATTATGGTCCTCGACAGGGAGGGTCGAGCGTTCGAGATGCCTAAGTCGAACTCACGGTGGGGCTCGACCATTCGTTACCGCGTGGGATGCAATCGGTGATCTTGACCGCCGAAAGATGTCGCCCGAACTGACAGCTCGCGGCCGGTGGGCCGACCTGCTTGCATCCATACCCGAAGGCGAAAATTACCTTTGGCATACCGACCGAGGCGGCGGCCTACCGCTTTTCGGCTACCGCACACGTTACTGGAGCTTCCTTCTCAAGCTCGCGAAGGCTCGGCCCGCTTGGACTCTGCCGGCCAGTCCTTCCCAGAACACCGGCCCATTCCATTGGCGCAATCGTCTACTCTCGATAGCCGAGATGGCGCGGCTTCAAAGCTTCCCTGACGAATGGACATTCGCAGGAACACGCACTCAGCAGGTACAGCAAATCGGAAACGCCGTACCGCCGTTACTCGCCGAGATCCTCGGACGAGAAATTCGTACACAGCTGCTAGGCGTTCGTGCAAGCGCGAGGCCACCAAAGTTGCTCATGGCAAGCGCTCGTAAAACTTCGCGACCCCAGCCCGTACGCCCGATTGACCTCGCGTATCGATCGCTCATCGGAAGCCATCGGCCTCATCCCGGACATGGCAAGGGGCCCGGGGCGAAGCGGCGCTTGCAGGAAGCCGAAACGGCAATTGAACAGTTGCTCTAGGAACGACCGCACACGTTCTTTGATTGTTCCCCGTCAAATTCTCAATATAGTTGGACCTTCAATTCTGGGCCGCTCCACGGGGGTGAAGGCATGTCATCAACACGGACGGGGAACGCCGTGAGTATCAAGAAGGTAGACATCAGGCCCGGCGTGAGCGTGCTCGCTGTTCTGCGGCACCTCAACTACACGACTTGGTTCGCTCTCGGCGAATTTGTTGACAATGCTGTTCAAAGCGGCCGCGCGAACAAAGATGCGCTGACTGCTGCCGATGGACTGAATTACAAGCTCCGCGTCGATATTGATATCGACACCAGCCCGCCCGCGCGCATCTCTATAAAGGACAACGCTGCCGGAATTGCACCGGGCGATTTTCCACGCGCCTTTCGGCCGGCGGCCATTCCGCCCGACAGATCAGGGCTTGCCGAATTCGGCATGGGGATGAAGAGCGCAGCCTGCTGGTTTGCGCCAAAGTGGACTGTGCGAACTTCCGCGCTCGGCGACCCTTTTATACGGACTGTCCACTTTGAGATTGAGAACATCGTGAACGACGACATACAGGAACTCGACATCAAGGAAGAAGATGCACCGCCGGAACATCACTTCACCGAAGTTATTCTTGAAGACATCTTTCATGTTCCAATTGGCCGAACAGTTGGCAAGGCCAAAGAGCATCTGACCGATATCTACCGCGTGTTTGAGCGTGAAGGACTCCTTGAGTTTCGCTTTAACGGCGATGTGCTGCGTTACGAAGAGCCGCGCACCCTTTCGGCTCCCTACTTCAAAGACAAGGCAGGCCCGGCCAAGAGTTGGCGCAAGCCTATTTCCTTCGATTTCGGCAACGGCCAATCCGTCACAGGCTTCGCTGCACTTCGTGAAACGGCAAGCCTTGCGAAGGCTGGCTTTGCGCTTTTTCGGCGGGGTCGCCTAATTCAAGGAAGCGGCGACGAAGGCTACCGTCCCACATTCATTTTCGGTCAGTCGAACAGCTACAGATATCAGCGCCTTTTCGGTGAACTTCACCTGACTGGTTTCGATGTCAGTCACACTAAGGATGGATTCCGCTGGGATGAAAACGAGCAGCCGTTTCTCGAAATCTTGCGGGAACATCTCGATAGCGCCGATCTGCCCTTATTAAAGCAAGCCGAAGGCTTCCGGTCGCGCGCGTCGAAGAACCAGCTCGCGGCGGCTGCGCAGCTGGCCGTCACCAACACCACACAGGTAATGCAAAAACGGCTTCCCGAAGTCCTCCCGGTCGTTGCCGCGGCGGCGCCAGTCGAAACGCCCACACGGGAACCACCGCAGCAGCCTACCCTCGCCGACCGTCGCTTCGACATCGAGTTTCGTCAGCGTTCGTGGTCAATAAAGGTTGAAGTGACCAATGATCCTGCCGAAAGCCAGTGGCTTGTTCTGAGCGACAGCGGCGGCGCACAAGATGAAACACGCAAAATCGACATCCAACTCTCCATAGCTCATCCGTTCATGATCAGGTTTGCGCAAGAAGACCCGGAAAGTCTGGAAGCCTTGCTTCGCGTTGCCGCCGCGATAGCGCTCGCAGAAGTTCTTGCGAGAGACGCTGGCGTTCGAACCGCAGGCACCGTTCGCCGCAACATCAACGATATTCTTCGAGATGCCCTTTCCGAGCCATAGTTTAGAGGTGCGACTATGCCTGACGACGAGCAGATTATTGTCGAGCCCGTTGCCGATCAGCAGGATGGCAGGTGGCGACCTGTAGTCGGTCCCGAGGCGCTTGCTTTTCTTGAGACGAGCGTACCAGAAGCGGCACGCGACAATGTTCGCGACTCTGCCGTCACGATACTATCGCGGGGTATTCCGCCAACTCAGGATGCTGGACGGGAAACAGGTCTGGTTGTCGGCTACGTCCAAAGCGGCAAGACAATGTCGTTCGAAACGGTCGCCACGTTAGCCCGCGACAACGCATTCCAGATTGTTGTCGTCGTTGCCGGAACTTCAAATCCCCTGTTCGACCAATCGACCGGGCGCTTGCGGCGGGATCTTCGTTTGGATGATGCGCGGCGCGAACGCCGCTGGATTCATTTCCCAAATCCCGGCGATGACGATGCGACAGTGCAGCCTATCAGGGATGTTCTAGACGAGTGGCGAGACAACGGAACGCCTGACGAATACAAAAGAACGATTCTTATTACGGTCCTCAAGCACCACCGCCGCTTGCAAAATCTGGCCGCACTTTTTCAATCACTTGATATGCGCGGCGTACCGGTACTCATCATTGATGACGAAGCAGATCAGGCCAGCCTCAACACTGAAGCGGCGCAAGGGCAGGAAAGTTCTACTTACCGCTGCCTGATGCAGGTTCGTCAAACTCTGCCAAACCACACTTACTTACAGTACACGGCGACGCCACAGGCGCCGCTGCTCATCAGCATCATCGACTCGCTCTCTCCCAATTTCGTGCAGGTCCTTAATCCCGGCGACGAGTATGTCGGCGGGCAGGATTTCTTCGGCGATCACAATCAGCAGTACGTGCGGGTCATACCACCCAATCAAGTCCCCACAAACACCAACCCGCTGACCGAACCTCCCGAGACGCTGCTTGAGGCGCTTCGTGTATTCATGGTCGGTGTAACCGCCGGCATCCGCGAGTCTAGAAACCGCGGCAATCGCTCGATGCTCGTTCACCCGTCTCACCGCACAGCGCAACACCAAAGTTTCTATGGCTGGGTGCGCGACATCTTTGAAGACTGGAAGCGCATTCTGAACTTGCCTGAAAGCGATCTCGACCGGCGTGACCTGATCGAAGATTTTCGTGAGGCGCACACTGAGCTATCAGAAACCGTGGTGGATAACTTGCCGGGCATTCGAGGATATCGTGCCTCATTTCCGGCACGCCTTTCTCAATACCCGTGTCATGGAGGTTAATGCGCGCGGAGGGCGAACGCCTGACGTTGACTGGCGCAGCATGTATGGTTGGATACTCGTTGGCGGTCAGGCAATGGACCGCGGGTTCACCGTCGAAGGACTTACGGTCACCTACATGCCGCGCGGTGTTGGCGTCGGCAATGCCGATACCATTCAGCAGCGCGCTCGCTTCTTCGGTTACAAGAGATCATATCTTGGCTACTGCCGCGTCTACCTCGAACAGGGAACATTGAGCGCCTTCCAGAACTACGTTGCGCATGAGGAAGATATTCGCGGGCAGCTTCTGCGGTTTCAAGACTCGGAGCGCCCACTAAACGAATGGAAGCGCGCTTTCGTTATGGACCGAAACTTAAGTCCATGCCGGAATAACGTTCTCGAATTCGACTATATGCGCGGCCGTTTCTCGGACGATTGGGTTAACCCGCGTGTCATTCTTGTTTCCGATGACGTGCTGGAGGCCAACCGCGCGGTCGTTGCCGCCTTCGGCGGCGATCTCGTTTTTGTAGAGGACGATGGAAACCCGAATCGAACAGACACGCAGCGGCACCTCGTGTGCCACCGCGTACCCTTGAGCCGCGTTGTCGAAGAACTGCTTGTTCGCATGCGAATTACGGGCACGACTGACTCACAGAGAAACACCGGCCTCTTGCTGCAACTAAGCAAAGCGCTTGAGAACGACCCTGATGAAGTTTGTTCGATCTATAGGATGAGTGGAGGCAGACGCAGACAGCGCGGTGTGGATGACGACGGCGAGGTTACAAATCTTTATCAGGGCGAAGCGCCCGTTCATCCCCGAGATCGCCGCGGCGAAGTTTATCCAGGCGACCGGAATATTCGGGGAGACAACGAAGAGGTCGCCATCCAGATTCATACGCTAGACCTGACGCGGGACGGCCACACAGTCGCCGAAGACGTTCCAGTGCTTGCCGTGTGGGTCCCGGCACGCTTGGCGCGCGGATGGATTGCGCAAGAAGATCAACCGCGGCCCTGAAATGCAGTCCATCCTTCAGCCGATTTTTGATGGACTCGGGGCGCCGCCTACCTTACCGAATGGCCGTGCTCTATTTGCCGTCGCCCCGGTTGCGGGCCATCCCACTTGCTTCGTGGGGAGAGCCAACGATGGCAAGGCCTGCATTCTAATCGCAGCAGCCGGCACAGCCCGGTTGCAACAGGCACCAATTCGCCTTGAGTGCCTTGAAGTTCTGTTTGAGCTTCCATCCTTCATTCGGACAGCCGGCCAAACTACCGAAGGTACATTCACAGTTATTCGTTGCCGCGCCGGAGAGCGCGAAATCACCTCCTATTTTCTGTCTGTCTGCGAAACGATCATTCGTATTCTCGGCGAACGACCAGACCGCGCCGCTATCGCGAACGCCGTCAACCGTATTGCCTACATTTTTCGGAAACTACAAAGCCCTCCGTCGAAGCCATTGAATGGGCTGTTCGGAGAATTATTCGTGCTCGCTCAAAGCGCCGAGCCGCTGCGCGCTATCGCTGCCTGGCGATTGTCGGATGTATCGCGCTTCGATTTTTCCACGGGTGATGTTCGCCTTGATGTCAAGACAGCGGCAGGCAGGGTTCGCGCCCATACCTTCTCGTACGACCAGTGCAACCCTCCTGCCGGAACTGTCGCAATTGCAGTTTCGATGTTCGTTGAACGCACGGCCGGAGGGATTTCTCTGCGCGACCTTATCGGTACAGTGGAATCGAGGATTTCCGCCGATCCCGATCTCGTTATCAAGCTCCACGATATCGTCGCCGCGACGCTAGGTACGGCCTTGCAGGAATCTCTGCTGCACGATTTGACCGTAGGCTCGCGAAATCATCGCTCGCTTTCTTCAATCTAAGGTCGATCCCGGCCATCCGCGGAAATGTACCGGCAGGAGTGACCGATATACATTTTCGTTCGGACTTGTCGGGACTGGTGCCGTTATCAGTACCGCAGCTTCGCGAAAGCAACGTCGGGCTCGCCGATTTCCTGCCCGCCGACTAACGACAATAAGTCATTGCGACTGCAACAACAGCGGAATGCATTTCAACGGGCCAGACCCCACCCACCTGTCTCGCATGGCCGACTTGATGAGATGGTTATTCCACTGCACGCTTTTAAAACTCAATTCTATCCCATTCGACTGCGAGGAAAGAAATGCCAACCGTTGCGGAAATCGAAGAAATTGAAGAATCGGTCCGAAGCTGGCGTCATCGGGTTGGAAACGACATGCTTGATGCGCTCGAAATCCCTGAGGTCGAGGGTCGTCAAGCTAACCGATTTCGAGCAAGGCTCGCGCTTTTGACCAACGCCCAAACTCAAGAGCTGAAGTCATTCTTCGAAATCGGCATTCAACGCCAGGATCACTGGCGTCCGGGTTTTCGGCTGTTCGTAAGTCACGTAGCAGCATCAGTACAGGAACTCGTGCCGCTGACCGATAGACTTAAGAGGTTTGGCATCGCACCGTTTCTTGCGCATGAGGACATTAATCCCGGCGCGCGTTGGCACTTGGAGATAACCAGCGCCCTGGAATCAATGGATGCTCTACTATCATTCCATACTGACGGGTTTAGAGCCAGCCCCTGGTGCGGACAGGAAATTGGCTTTGCGTTGGGGCGGGGTGTGCCAGTTATCCCAGTCAAAGCTGGCGAAGATCCTTCTGGTTTTGTTGGTGAGATCCAAGCCATCAGGTGGAACCCTCAAGCCGCACAAGTTGCCGAGAATCACATTATCGAACGTTTGAAAAGCGATCCAAAAACGGCCATGGCGTTCGGCGACGCTTTAGCTGAGCCTAAAATTCTCACACAGCTTCAATGAATTGGATTTCTTGGTTGGCGAGTTGGACGACTTTGCGGAACTGAGCGACAACGCTCGGAATGACATTAAGAGCGCACTTAAATTTAACGATCAAGTTCGTGGCAGAGCCAATGCGCGAGCCTTGATTGTCGATGAAATTATCAACGCCTGAGCCCAACCAGCAACAGCAGCGACAGACCCTTTGCCTGCCTATATATTATGCACCACCGTCCTTCATCGTGACTAGCACCTCGCTAGGGCGGCCTAAGAAGGTCAGAAACGGCGAGGCCGCGTCGCAACAACCGAAGAGCGAACCGAGCAATCCAGCCCATACTTTCTCGGAAGTTCCGCCACAGATGACGTCAGCCATGAAGAACATAAGGGGGCAACGACAATGCTCTCGATCAGATGTCCGATTTCGCAAGCGAAACTAAACCCGAGTTCTGTCTTTTGGTCGGTAGGCATGCAGGGTCGCCAGTGAAATCGTCAGGGTAGACGAGCATGCCTACTTCTACTCGCTCTGGCTCAAATTCGAGCCGCTTAAGATATGCAATATGAAACAGGTTCGCTTGAATGCCAGATGGCACTTTGTATTCTTCATAATCGACGTACTTAAACGGATTGACGACAACGTCACTGCCGTTGTGATTGCCGGCGAGTGAGTGCCGAGCTGGCCCGACGGTGCTTTGGATCGCAATCCCTTCCGCCTCGGACGCGATGCCGACCAAAGAAAAGCGGTCTCACGATCGCCCATGTGCCAGCAGTTCACGTAGATTGCGTGACAGTAGCGGTTCTGATCGATGTCGCCTCCCGAACGCCCCCACATGCTGCGCAGGTTAGAGTAACCGCTTTCTTCGCTGATGTCGCCGATTTCCGACCGCGCATAGGCGTCATCCGTCTCAATACGCGAACGATCTATGTGGTTCGGAATTGGGTAGGTACCCTCAAATGGATCGCGTTTCCTCAGTTCGGCGATACTGCTCAGATACAGGCTTTTCGAACTCAGAAGTGACACAAACTTAGCTACGCTCATGAAGCGCCAAATCGACTGTTCGTTGGGCGGGCAAGGGTCCAAGCTTGGATGACCAATTGCGGGCATGCCACCTCCCAGGTTGCTGTGAATCATCAAGACCTATTACCGAGGAGTAGTCCGATCAAGGTCAAAACCATAGCTTACGACAGCGCATAGCTGCTTCGTTCCGGAAGACGATGTTGTCGGCTTCACCGTAAGCTCGAACCCCTCCCCGCCCGCAACAACAGCGACACGCCCTTTGCCTGCCCAAGATCACACAGGACCGCCCGTCCTTCATCGTTACGAGCACCTGCATCGCGCTCGAATGCCCAGCGCCGAGTAGTTCAGTGAGTCCGGGAGGGAGCGGTGATAGGGGTGCCCTTATACGATGGCGTCCGCAACCCTCAGAAAACCGACTACTGTAAGTCTACGCGATGGGCCAATTTCGGAAGTAGAAAGTCGAAGGATTGACGGCCTGAAGTTCGGCAGGTCGTTGATAGGATAGCTGACGATCGAAGGGGATGAACACTTGACCGAGAGCATTGGGGCAGCACGTGGCTGACGTTTTTATTTCTTACTCTAAGGCAAACCGCTCAGAGGCAGAGCAATTGGCCGAAGCTCTAAAGGTGCGTGGCTTCGATGTTTGGTGGAACAGCGAACTTTATGCTGGCTACAAGTTTCCTCAAAAAATTGTTGCCGAATTAGACAAGGCCAAGGCAGTTGTTGTGATCTGGTCAGACGACGCCGTAACATCCGACTGGGTTCGCTCGGAGGCGGAGCGGGCAAGAACGCAAAAAAAGATTATTGCGGCGCACGTCCCAGGCTTCAACCCCCTGAAGATATTACCACCGTTTGGAGTTTATCATACAGAGGTCTGCATTAACGTTCCTCACTTGGCGACTGCGCTTGCCCGGTTCACCGCAATCGATCGCAACTACGACGCGGCGATCCAATCCCAGGAACTCCTTCCTTTTCTGAATTGCTGCACCAACTACGAGCTTGACCCGCTCGTGCAGTACATCGAGAAATCCTGGACCCAAAAATTAATGATCGACACAGGTGTCGTTGGAAAATGGCCGAACCACACGCTCTACACAAATGTAATTGATCGCGAGTTTCGCTTGTGCGGTGGTCATGTTATTGGCAACTTAGCGCGTGGGGGTGATGGTCCGCCGTATCGCCAAGTCGTTGAAGACGTGTGTTCAAAACTCAAAGTACCACACGTTCCGACCGACACCGTACAGGCCATGGAGCTGGCCCTGATCAACAAACTCTTTAATGACGCACTTGAAAAAATGTCGCCAAAGGAGCGTGAAGAAGTTGAAGCCAATATTGACGCTGAAATGCGTAGTAGAGGCTATTCGCCGAAGCCGAACGCCGCCCTTGCTGCGCCCTCGGTTGTGGCCATTGGAGGTCTTGCTGTGCAAGCCAGCGGTTTTCTTGCATACCAATACGGTGTCGTAGTTGCCAACTACATTGCACGAGCGGTTTTGGGGCATGGACTTGCCCTCGGTACCAACGCCGCACTCACTCGTGGTATCGGCCTGATCTCTGGTCCGCCCGGTTGGATATTCACTGGCGTGCTTACCGCCCTTACCCTTGCCGGAGCGGCCTATCGTGTGACGATGCCAAGTGTTGCTCACATTGCGCATCTTCGTCTAGCACGGATGGCAAACGTGAATGCCCAACCCTCAGAACCTGCACGCTCAATGCTGCAAGTATAGCCGCGCGGTAAGGTTGGGCCGTGCCGCTTCCCGGACATCGACGCGATCGTCGAAAGCGGAATGTTGACGGGCGACGTGCTTGACAGTATCTCGCTGTCATCCAAATTGATTAAAGTTGCGGGTGGGGCTTCAACGATGCAGGAATTCCTAGAGTTCATTCAAACCCATAAGCTCTATGTTGACGCGGCTCATGCTCTTAGTTCGGTGATCAATATTTTGGGTTGGTGCTTGGGCACCATACTTCTTAATAAAGGCTTGGCGACGAAACGCCATTCGAAGCGTAACAATAGGTCCCATCAATTTCCAAATGCAGGAAGCCGCCGTCGAAGCAGCCGCCACGGCTGCAAGGGATTGGCAGGCAAAAACGCCAAGGCAAAAAATTGATTTGCCGCGCATCCGTGCGACCGTCGGACGTGCATTCGCACCGAACACAGCGGATAAGCTTATCGGCAAATCGATTTTTTGGGTTGACGACAATCCAGTCAACAATGAGTTGGCCGTCCGGGCGCTGAGAAAACTCCAATTAGACGTTGAGCAAGCCACGAGCACTGATCAGGGTTTAGCTGCGATGCAACGGCGCCATTTTGATCTGGTGATTTCGGATATGGGACGTGGCACGGATATGCGGGCGGGCTACGGCCTACTTTCAGCGATCCGAAGCCAAGGTATTGACGTGCCTTTCCTCATCTTCGCGGGTGGCGATACTCCCGAGTTCCGGCGGGAGGCAGTGCAACAAGGTGCCCAGTTATCGACGAATGACATGTTGGAGTTGATGGATACCATCATCAAACTTCTCGCGGAGTGAAACGATGGCAGATCACGCACAACCGGCCGTCCCTCATCTTGACGAGCACCTGCATCTCGCTCGAATGCCCAGCGCCCAAGGGGCGGGCGCGCCCTGATATGCGCGTGCTTTGGTCCCGGCCTCACCGCCCCAGCTTCTTCTGAACCCTCTCATACGCCGCGTCGCCGGCTGCCAGGTGCTGATCGAGCCATGCCTTACACCCAATGGCAGGGACCTTGTTCCTGCTCGGATCGGCTATCGCCTCGAGTTCGTCCTCGTCGATGAGCGCTAGAATATTGGTAGCTCGAGGATTGCCCTCGTCCCAGCGCCGATACGCTTCCCACTCCTTGAACCACTTGAACAGCTTCGGGCTTGAAGCCGCGCCGCAAGCATAGACCGTCCTGACACGATCCTCCTGAATTTGTCGGATATCTCCCGCAAAAGCCGGACTGACGATGGACGCCAGTGATGCCGCACAGATGATAGCGTTGCTAAACTTGAAGGCCTTTGCCATTTGTCGAATTCCATTCCGTCGTTGGATGGATCGACTATGCCGGAGAATAGGCTGACGAAGGGCGAAGGTGCAACGCCCCCTGGAACTCGACTAGGATTGGCAGCCGCCGCACCATCGGCGGCGGCTGCGTTTTTCTTACTGCATCCGGTACGAACCGCTTGCGGTCTCATTCGCGTTAGTGCGAGCTGCGCGCCGCGACCGCCGCGAGCTAATGCTCGACTTCGTCGTGCGACCCGCCGGATACACGACCTTCACGACCTTGTAGGTCTGAGCCGTCGACAAACCGCAGTCGTTGCAGACGTCGACAAGATTTCTGGATCTTCCCAGCCATTCTTTTTCACCTCCTTTCTGCCGGCGTGGCGCGTCCCCGAACGGGACGTCACAGCCAGTGACCTGCAGTGGATGCAAGTCGGAATGCCACGACTTGTTAATCTTTGGCGTCTAGGCTGTGCCTATGAAAATACTGCGAGAAAAGCCTCTGAACCGCTTGGTTATCATGGCATCCGACGAGCTGATTGCCTGGCTCGACGAGGCGGCCGAGGTGCGGGCGTGCACCGTGAGCGAGGTCGTCTGCGATCTCATAATGGGCAACCTGTTCGATGGTCAGTGGAAAGGCATTGGGGACGTCGCGCGGAAAGCCATACTCTCGCACAAGACCAACGAGGAAGCGCTTGCGGACGTGCTCAAGGTGTTTCCGAAGGCTGCGACGTCCACGCGATCGATCAGCTGGTACCGGACCCAGCTCAAAAAGAGCATCCGAACGTGCCGGTGGACGCCCAGATCAAGCGGCTGCGAAAGCTGGCCAAGGCCCGGTAGTTTTGATGGCTCGTTAACCCACCGCCGGTCCGCGCTCTTCGAAAGAGAATGCTCTGACGCCAAAATGCAAATCCGAACAAGCCCTTGCATTATGACGTCACGCTCCTGGGTAGCGGAGGGGTGGCGAAAGCCGTTTTGGTGCAGTCGAAGCTCGCGGCTGCGGTTTGGCCGCGAATGGTCATGTGCCAGCCGGCGCTTGCCGTAAGGGCGGTGACGTCACACTCGTAATGGCAGTGACGCTAGCCCGAGCCGCCGAGCGACTTCGTCGAGGCGAGCGAGGCAAAGCGGATCACGTCGCCACTGCACGTGCCTCGTCCCAGCTCACCGCAGAGACTAGTTTCGCTTGGCCCTAGCTCATCTACTCAAAAATCAAATTCGGCCGCCGTGGGCGAACGTGGAGTCACCGGCGAGCTGAACAACCTGTGTTCGACACATGGAACTCGACCGAGGACAATCGCGTGACGTCACACGCGGCCGAAAAACTCGTGTTCAAATCTTAAGTGCCAAAGTCAGACGCGCCAGGGCCTGCCAAAGACGCCAAGATCGCCTTAAGAATACGTCGTAGCGTTCCCCCTGTTCTCCCTCTCGTACCCCCCGAGGGGGAACAGCCCAAGCAGCTGAAATGAATCACCTTTTTGAATTCTGTACTCCCTGTTCCCCCTCTTTTTATAAGAACTTTGAAGAGCGATGGTGCATTTGGCTTGGCATCAATTGTGAGCAACAACGCCATAGTTTGCCTTTCGGCTCAAAGAGGGGGAACAGGGAGAACAGCAGCCGCAAGCCATTGGTTCGAATACGTATTATCTGTTCCCCCCAGCCAGTTTTAGGGGGGAACAGTTCCAGGCAAGAGTGGGAACGGGCAGCAAATCGATGACTGGCCCGCCCGACATCAGAACGGCAGACCCGTCTGCTGTCCGCCAAGGGTCTTGACCACATAACCATTGCCGGTATCGGTCAGCCCGAGCCACGGCGCGTCGTGGTTAGCACAGTTGAGATAGCAGTACTGCAGCGTGCCATCGCGACGGACCCGCTCCCTGCGCCAGCCGAGACGGCGCATGGCTTCTCCGATACGGGTATTCTGGGCTTGGATCCGCTGGCCGGCCGGAATACCCAGCAAACGGAAAACGTCCTCACTAAGGATCTTGCCCCAGCGTCCCTCAAGTGCAGCTGCGAGCGTGCCGAGATAGGGATCTTCGAGGACGCGCTTTGCCTGCTCGGCGCCTGCCACCGCCCAGAGTTCTTCCGGAAGGCGGATGCTTTCACCTTGGGCTTCGCGATGCCCCGCTTCGGCCCAGAGCTGGTCGCGGTCGCTCACCAACTCTTCGACATCCGCGCGATTGACATGCACCGGCCAGAAGCGGCGGTTGCCCGTCATATCCATGAGATAGTGCTCGCTGTTCGTCGTGCCGACGATGATGAACTGGCGGGGCACCTCGGACGTGATGCGGTCATAGGCGAGGCGTCCGCGATCGTGGGTGCGCGACAGGAAGGCCTTCAAATGCTCGACCTCCTTGTTGCGCATGCCCTTGAGTTCGGCGGCCTCCGCGATCCAACGCCCGTTGAGCGCCTCGATCGCGAGCTTGCCGTCTCCGGCGAGTGGCACCTCGTCCGTGAACCACTCCTCCTTAACGGCGAGCGCGTTGAGCACCTGCGACTTGCCGATGCCCTGAGCGCCTTCAAGCACCAGCATCTCGTCGAACTTAACGCCGGGGCGGCGCACGCGGCGAACCGCGGCGAGAAGCACGATCCGCCCGACCGCTCGGACGTAGTCGTTGTCCTCGGCGCCGCAGTAATTGATCAGCCAGCCGTCTAGACGGTTCTCGCCGTCCCAAGCAAGGCCGTCGAGGTAGTCGCGCACCGGGTGGAAAGAGTTGCGGAAGGCGATGTCCCCCACAACGTCGAAGTAGAACCCCTTCATGCATAGGAAATCGAAGCGCCGGTCCGTTTCCAACCACAACCGCGTCATAATGCGGTCGTCGATGACTTTGACCGTGTCGTCAAAGCACTCAAGCAGCATTCGATTGCGGAAGGCATCGAGCTTGACCGAAAACTGCATCTTGGCCAGCGCGACCTCCACGTTGCGCTGGCTCTCATCGTCTGGATCACCTTTACTTTTGCGCTCGAAGTCCGTCTCGCTGAGCGCGACACGCTCTTTCGCACGCTCAATTTGGCGAGCGGCGTACTTCCTAGCGTCACCCTTGCGATCGTAGATGTGATCACTGATGCGGAACCCGCGATCGAGCAGCACAGACAAGATTAGGTTGTCCGCTACGCCGCGGCGCAAGAGCGCGCAGGCCACGTCAAAGACCCAGCGCGAACGGTCGTCTTTCGGCTTACTGCCCGGCTCGTGGTTAAGCTGGTCGCAGCCGTCCTGGATGATGCGCTTGACGCGATCCTCGATCGGCTTACCGTCGGCTGTGTGCTTGTCGAGACCGTGCACATCGCAGAGCTTCACCAGCTCCACGCTGGGATCTACGTCGAACGCAGTATTGTCGTTGGCGCTCTTCGGAGTAGCCGGCGGAGGCGTCTGCGGCGCGGGCTCAAAGTCGCTGAGCGGATATGCGCGCGACCAGTCGGCCTCGATAAGCGTTGCCAGCGTCGGCACCCGACCCTTCTCGCGCTTCTTCTTGTTCGGCACATTGATGGTGCCGGGCAGGCGCATGATGCGATCGATGTTGTGGCAGCTGTCCGCGCAGCCGAACTTGCGTTCGAGACCGAGGTTCCAGAGCTTGGCCTTCTCGGCCGCCTCAACACTGCCGTCGAGCTCGAGCGGCGTATCGAGCTTCCAGAAGGCCTGGTAGCCGCCGCCCGAGAAGACGATCGCGGTCGGCTTCGGAATGTCCGTCGGGCGCTTATCGGTCAGAAGGCTCAAGATGCGGGTCCGCTCGTCGCCGATGTCCTTGCCTGCACTGGGATCGATGTCGACGTGCAGATAGGCGAGCGCGGCGATGTCGGTCGCCTTGGCCTTCTTACTCATCTCAGCCCGGATTGGGTTGGTGGAGAAGTAGAGGTTACATGAACCATTACGAGCTTCGATCCAGGCAAAGGCGCTGTCAGCCCGTTCGACGCTGAACGTCGCGGTCTGCGTCTTGCCCGTATCGGAGTTGATCGCAGTCAGGCACCACAGACAGGTCTGATGCATTTGCTTCATGAATGCGACGGCCATCGTGGTGTCGCCGCGCAGGGTTGTACCAGATGTGGCGTCGTGAGAAACGCCAGAGTTTTCGTTTTTGACGCTCGCCATCACTGACGTCCTCCCACGGCACGGATGGCGCTTTCCCGGCGGGCCTCGGCGCCGAATCCTTCGTCGCGAAGGCGCAGGCGGTTTTCGATCCACGCATTGATCTCGGATTCGAGAAAACCGACGCGACGTTGTCCAATCGGCACCGGCTGGGGGAAGCGACCGGCCTTGATCTCGCGATACCCGGTCGTTTTTGAAATGCCGCAGCGGTCGAAACCCACGGCTGTCGTCAGTAGTCGATCATTCGGATCGATCTTACACATGGTGCTTGCTCCGTTTGGTCCTGATTGACCAAACGGCAGCGTGTCGCGTCGTTGAAAACCTCGTTGGGGGGCTTAATCGCGAACCCTGGGGGGCATATTCGGCCCAGCGCGATTTAGTCGATCACTCTGCTTCCATGAGAGGTTCGCAACTTGGCCAACAAAACCCGTCTCGTCTGGCTTTGGTTCGCCCAAAGATGCGCTTCAGCGGACTCTACGAACGAAGCGGCCGGCAGTGATCCTTGCTTGATCACCGCCGGCCGGACATTGTCTTGAACGAAGCCATTTAGCGCTCCATCACTGAGCCTTGCGAGCCCCGAACCAATTCCTGAAAATGCTCTTGAGCTTGTTAAAGAAACCTTGGTTGGAGCGCACATGACGGCGCCCGGTCCAGGCGTCAATTTCCAATTCAAGGAATACCACTCGGCAGGCGCCGAAAGGCTTTGGCTTTGGAAACTCTCCCGAATTGATCATCCGATAGAGTTCGGTCTTTGAAACCGGCACGCGGTCCAGGACCTCGGCTGTCGTCAGTTGACGTTCATTTGTAACCATAGCGATCTCCGTTTCGTCATCATTGACTAACGGCAGCATCGGCGATCGGTGAAAATCTAGTTGGGGGACTTATTCGCGAACCCTGGGGGGCCTATTCTTTTGACTGCCTTTGCGCTCCTCGCGCCGCTTACGCTTCATCGTGTCTACCAGACCGCGAGCGTTAGCTGGATCATAGCGCTTGCTCAGACACTGCATGACAAGAATTAGGAACCGTGCCGCGTGATTGTTTCTGTAGAATATTCCGCCTCCATTTCGGAGGTTGCCCGTTTTGCGAATTTTGGGCTGAACTTCTTGCCGGTCGTTTCTTTCCACCAAGCCTCGATCGCCGGGTAATTCATACGGAGTGGTTCAACTGACGGGCGCGGGTCTTTCAGTTTGGTTGCGGTGCGATTCCCACCTGAGTTGCCGCGGTCGCGAGCATACGTTTCGTCCCAGAATTCCTCCCAATCGAAATCGAGCCCAATACCGGCATCACCGCCATAGTCGTAAGGCGGATCAGGATCGTCATTCTGCCAATTCTTCTCGAGTTCGCGGTGCGGCCTATTCGGATCGTTTCGCATCTCGCAATCATGACGGGCCAGAACATAACCTTCGCCCAAGTCAGCAAGGAACTTCGCAAGGCTTTCGCGATGCTTGGCGAGATCGAGACCGGTCGATGGCTTTGTACGGCGCGAACCAATGCTCGTGGGTCTGGGCTTTTTCAGTTCTGCGATGATGGCGTCGGCGTCCTCTAGACATTTCCGCCAATCGAACGGTGGCGGCTCACGCTCGATTTCAAGAACGGCTTTGCCTCTTCGTATTCGAGTCATCCCCCACCACCCCCATGATGTGCTCCGCGTACGTGTCCAGCGCCCGGCGCTTCTCGTCCGCGTAGTCGTGTTTGTTGTATGTCCGCTGCAGGCCGACCTTGGCGTGGCCCAGCACCGCGTCGCGGACATCCTGATTGAACCCGAGATCGGCCAACCGGCTCTCGCAGGTTACGCGAAAATCGTGAATGCGGAATTTCTCGAGCTTGGCCTGCGGGGTCGCCCAGTAGCTTCCTCAGCTCCTCGGCGCCAACTCATCCAGATAGGTCTTGGCCTTCGAGAAGCCCGAGATCGGCACCTCGCCTGCCTGCGTGCTGAAGACGTAAGGGTCCTTGCCGTTCCACCTCGGCATCGTCTCATAGATCGACCACGCGAGCGGCGACATCGGCACGACATGATCGCGCCGGCCCTTGAAGCGCGCCTTCGGGATTTCCAGCACCTTGCGCTTGAAGCAGATTTCCGAATGCTTGGCGTCGGCCCATTCGTTGCGGCGCTGGCCGGTCAGGATCATCAGCTTGAAGTACGGCCCGAACGGATACGTCATCCGATCCGCCGCCCGCCAGATGGCGCGCAGCTCGTCGTCGGTGAGCGCACGGCCGGCGTCGGCCTTGTACTGCAGGTCCTTGCGCTTCAACCCGGAGAGCGGGTTCTCGGCGATGATCTCGCGGTCGATGGCCCAGTTGAAGAGGCGCGAGAGATGTTTCCTGACGTCGCTCGCCGTGCCCGTCTTGCCTTTGGCGATGAGACCGTCGAGCAGCTCGTGCACGTCGCGGCGGCGAATGTCGGCGATATTGCGCTCGCCCCATTCGGGATAGACGTGGAGTTCAAGCGCGCGCTCGATTTTGCTCCAGCTCTCGATGTTGGGCTTGGCGTCCTGGTCGATGAAGCGCTTGGCGACGGCTTCGACGGTGTTCGCGCTCCGGGATAGCAGCGCCTCGTTCCGCACGACGCGCGCGTCCGTTCCGCCGAACGCCTTCTGCAGCACGTCCATCGCGGTCTCGCGCGCCTGCTTGACGCCCAGGATCGGATAGACGCCGAGCGAGATGCGCCGCTGCGTGCCCTTGAGCGGCCGGCCGGTCTTCGGGCTTGCGCCGCCTTCGCCTTTGACTTTGTAGAGCACCGACCAGGACTTCACGCCGGTCTCGCTGACGCGCAGCATCAGCCCCGGCACGACGCTGTCACCGTATTCGATCCGTCCGCTTTCGGGAGCGCGCAGCCGTTCGAGGCCCGCCTCCGTGAACATCTTCTTCGCCACGCAACTTGCTCCGTATTGCGCGACGCTTTTGACTAACGCTCGGGTAGCCGAGGGGTAGCAGCACGCGCGCACGCTGATAGGCGCCCGCGTTATCGCGTTGGAAGAGATGGGTGAATTTGATTTCGCCGTGATGGCTAATTTGGGACGTGCTGGGACGGAGTGGGAATCGCGCCGTCATTTTGCGCTTCGGGATTGGCCTGATAGCTGTCGAACGATCGGCGTCTGCCCTGGGCCAATACCTTCCATTCTGAGTAACGAAAAGATATGCCAAATCGCGTCCGGTTATTGAGGACAAGCGGTCGGCGAGGGATCGAAACATCGGCTCGATCGGCCCGCCTCAAAAGAATTCTCAACGCATCTCGCGCCAGTGGATTCACTAAATCCCAAGAGAGAACCCGCGCGGCTGCTCAGAACACCATATCCGCGCGATCTACGCGGCAACGGTCAAGTTCGCCCGCGCTAGTCGGCTAGCTGCGTCCGTGTTTTTTATCAAATTATGAAAAAGTCCGCGTTGGTGATGGCCAGCCCGGCGCTGACCGTCGCGAATTTGACCGCCGCAGCCGCTCCCGTTCCATCGGCATCATAAAGAAGCGCGCCGGTCGCCGAATTGTAGATGATGCGATCATTGAGATCATGAGCGGCGGCGCCCTTGAAGAATTGCGCCGCAGAGAGCGTCTTGTTGCCTGCACCAACGAGCTTCGTGAACACTGCGTTGTCGATCTGGATGGTATCGTCAATAACTTTGAAGTCAGTGATCCGGTCCCGGTTCCCCGCAACGACCGCATCCCGGAAAATGAAGCTATCTTTTCCAGTACCGCCCACCAAGACGTCATTGCCCGTCCCGCCTTCCAGCCGGTCATTATTGTCGAAGCCAAAAAGAGTGTCGTTGCCGCCACGGCCCAATAAATAATCGGCCCCACTCGCTAACGCGGTGAAGCTGCTGCCTCGAATGACATTCGCCGCGTCATTTCCCAGCAGGGTGTCGTTGAAGCTGCCGCCATCAAGGTTTTCGATGCTGATGTAGGTGTTGCCTGCGGCATTACCGGTGTTGGTTGCGGGAGAAAGAAGATCGGCGCGCACTGCACTAAGGCTGCCGTCGTAGCTGACGGTATCGATACCTACGCCGCCATTGAAGGTGTCAGCGCCGCCACGGCCGGCAAGACGATCGTTACCGCTCCCGCCGGAGAGGACATTCGCAATGCCAGTCGTGCCGTAGAGCACATCGTTGAATGAAGAGCCGATGAGGTTCTCGATAGAGTCGTATGTGTCTCCGGCGGCATCCCCAGTGTTTGAACCGGTGGCCTGCATGATCGCCGCAACACCCGCCGTAGCGGTTGCGTAACTTGCTGTGTCGGTACCGCCGCCGCCTTGCAGATTGTCGCCGCCCGTCCCGCCGGTAAGTATGTCGTTGCCCTCAAATCCCAGAAGGACATCGGCCGCACTCGAACCGGTGATGGTATCGTTGCCGTCGAGAAAAAAGCTCAACAGTGAAAATAGGTTGACCAGGAAAGATCCTGACTGCGCTGTTTTGCTGAAGTCATAGATCAAAAAATTAGGACTGCTCAGAAGAATCGTCCGTGTCAAACACCGCGAGAGTTGCCGTGCCGGTCGGTCCGGCTGCGTCACTGAGAAACGAGGGCGGAAAGGTCCCGTAAACGTCAACTGAGCTGAGCGCGGTCGTGTACTGCAGTTTGTTGTCACCCTGGATAATGCTCGTGGTGACGTCCCCGAACTGTGTCATGTCGGTTTGTTCGAGCAAAGTGACGGTAGCCATGGTGCACTCCTTGACGCGAAGTCCGGATTATTCTGAATTCGATTATGCTTCCAGTCAGGACGAGACCGGAGGATCGCACCATGACCGCATGCGCGAGGCGAATTCAAGCGACGCGTGCTGACCTTCAGTAAGATTTGCCCACCCACCTTGACGCGCGCGCTTGCTTTGCCTACTCTGCGTTCTGAAGAAAACCCAAGCGATCGAGGACACAATGGCATTCTGGCCCAAGAAACCGGACGGCGCAGCAACGACGCCAGCAAACGGTGCAACGGCACAGGCCCCGGCAAGCTCATCGGGTCTCGCATCGAAGATAACGCCCATCGCGGCGGGCCAGCCCAATGATCCCACACTCCCGCCCGTCCCAACAGCCCCTGGTGCAGCGCCGCCCGCTGCACAACCCTTAACGGATGAGCAAAAGAAAGACGCGGCCATGGCGTCCAAGCTGATGATGGCGGCGTTCGGTGAGATAACCAGCGTGCTTCTGCGTGCAAAAGACTACCGCAACAAACCGCTTGCTTCGCTCGAAGAACTGGCGGTTCCAGCCGTTTTGTCGGGTCAGTTTTCGCTGGCCCAAGCGCAGTCAGCAGCGAATGGCATGACCGCAGCTGTTGGCGTCGTGTTCTGGGCGCGTGTTTCGGATGAGGTCGATAAACGGTTTTCAGAAAACATCGTTCAGCCGATTAACTCGCGCCCGCCGAATGGCGCAGCGGGCCTACTCTATGGATCATTGATGCAGTCGGCGAGCAAAAGGTAATTGAAGCCATGCTGTCGCGCCTTGTCGATACCGAGTGGAAGGGCAAGGACGTCAAAATGCGCGCAAGAACGAAGGATGGCAGCTACAAGGTTGGCATTCTCGGGCGCCCGCAACAATCAAGCACGGCCTGACGCACGCGACAACGACCTCATCTTTCCGATATGTGGGAATAAACCAAAAAGAACGGCTACTGAATTTTCGCTTGTCTTCGCTGAGTGCCATGACCTAAGTTGCAATCAATCATAAGAAGTCGAACTGGGCAGGGGCGTGTGGGCGAACAGGGTACAAGCGCAGTGGCGGAACCAACCGGCGCGCCGGAGTTTTCGCCGCAACAAATCGCTGGCGCTATTTCAAAACTCATTTCCGCGACCATTGGCGATTGCGCCGTCGTGTTTTCAAAGTCGCCCGCGCACAAACATTATTCGCTCGCTGACATTGAGTGGATGATCCTGCCTGCGGTCGTCACGGGGCAGGTCTACGTGGCCGACGCGCAGCACAAAGAAAGTGGTGCGCGTGTGCCGGTCGCCGTTGTGCTTTGGGCGCGTGTTTCGACCGAAACTGATCAGAGGCTTGCCGCAAGCCCAGACCAGAAAATCCGGCTTCGACCCGATGAATGGCAGTCGGGCGATATTTTCTGGATCATCGATGTTGCCGGTGATCCGCAGGCAATCGAGATCGCGCTGCGACAGCTCGCTGCAACGACGTTCAAAGACAGACCGGCAAAAATCGTAAGTGTAGATGCGCAGGGACGGCCAAGGGTGGAGTTGCTTGGCAACCTCACCGCTGGCAACGAAGCAGCCGGTGGTACACCATGAAATCTTTTGGCAAAGCGATCGCGTTTGTCATCGCGCTACCGATTATTCTGCTGATTGGAGCTTTTATCGTCACAACCGCCTACTCAATGTTCTTCACCTACACGCATCGCTTTCGGATGACCGTTGAAGTGGAGACGCCAACCGGCATCAAGACTGGTTCGAGCGTCCTGCAGTCCTCGTACTCGGTTTCGCCGAGCTGGGTTCCTCAAACCGGAACGCTTAATTCGAGCCTTCGCGGCGAGGCGGTATTCATGGATCTAGGCGAGGGAAAGAACGTCGTCGCGCTCTTGGCGGGTGGCGCGCACGGAGAACAGTATTTTGGCGCAGATCTGGCAGCGCGCGCGCTCGGTCGCGATCGAAACGAATCCGGCATTCGTGGCGGATGGTTCAAGGAGGCACCGTCCTGGACGGGAAGCGCGGAGCTGACTGGCGAACTGAAGCCGACAATCGTCACGTTTACCGATCCGTTGAAGCCTGAGACGGCGCGCGTGATCAGTCCATACCAATTGGATCCTGAGATCGGGCCAGGTTTTCATTTAAAGCGCGTGTCCATCGAGATGACGAAGGATGGCATCACCAGAAACATCGTGCAAAATCTGAAATGGATGAGTGCCGAAAGTGGGCTCCAAACTTTTTGGCGTGCGATCTATTCAAGTGGTTTTCGACCTAGCAGCTCCATCGAAGTGCAAACACTCTTGACGAGGTAGAACAGTGGCTATCAATGATGATGTCTTCCGTGCGCTTCTGGCGATGGATTCTTATAACCGAGGTTATAATCCTGGGATTGCACTCGCAGGTACTCAATTGGGGGCTGCGACGCTCCGAACGGATGTAGGCCAGCCGACCGGTGGTCAAGCAGCCTCCTTCTTCGCCCAAGCCTACACCTGGAATAATCACACGGTGATTTCGTATCGTGGAACCGATCAAGCGACGCCTTCGTGGGAGAATTGGACCCTCGGCGACGTCTTTAATGGGTGGTTCACCGGCGCTGGCAATCCCGGCACAACCCAGGCCAGGATGGCAATTGAATTCTATCGCTCGCTCGTCGGGCAAAATGTCGATCCGCGAAGCGCCAATATCGAACTCACCGGACATTCACTTGGGGGCGGGCTAGCGGGCTTCGTGGCTGGTCTCTATGGCAAAAACGCCGTGATGTTCGACAATATGCCGTTCGAGAAATTGACGAATGATACCCACGACCTGCCGCCTCTTCCGTCGGATCCAACCTACCAATCATACTACTTCAATGGCTCCGCGCTGCGCCAGCTCGCTGTGACGGTGTTCAAGGATGTGCCGACAAGAATTGTGGTGGCGGATACGCAGGGACAACCAAGCGTCGCGTTTCTGCAAGATGTGATCAGGCCAACGCCGCACGACAACACGGTCGCGAGGGCGGGATGAAGAAGCTTGCGATAGGTCTGCTGGCCCTGGTCATCCTCTCGTATGCAGGCTGTCAGATCCTGTATCCTTCGCGCACCGTGAATTTTCGTATGACCTACGAGGTCGAGACGCCAGAAGGTTTGAAAACTGGTTCAAGTGTTCTCGCAGCGACTTATATACGTCAGCCTCTGATCGTAGGCCGCAGTTTCAGGAGTACGACAGAAGGTGAGGCCGTGGTCGTCGACCTTGGCCCGCGCGGCACGTTGTACGCCTTGTTGTCCACGCCGTCTCGTCCGGGGGGAGACGGTCATGTGGAGATGCTGAAGGACGTCTTCGACATACATGCAGCCACGGACGCGCCCGGGGCGCAATCGGTTCATAACTTCGCTGCTCTCTCAGGACGGCGAGAACTGACCTACGACCAACCGTGGATCGTAACCTCGGGCGGGCAAAAGATCGCTCCGCCGGGCCGCACCATGGCTTGGATATTGCCGAACTTGGTGCGCTTCAAAGACGAGGCCGATCCGACAACAGTCGAGGCGGTCAATCCGCTCGGTCTCGCAGCGAGCTTCGGCGAAGGTGTCAAGATTAAGCGCGTGATTATCGAGATCACGAAGGAGCCGGTTACGGGTGGAATTGCGCAGCGACTGCCTTGGCTGCCAAATTACTACAACAAGCGGTTTGATGGGGAACGTTTCGGACGCACTGACGCAGAAAACCAAACAGCTAACTCGCTTGCTTCGGGCGCGTTCAAGACAAATAAGGAGTAGGTTATGGACCCAATTCTGATGCGCGCCATACTGGCAATGGATGCCTATAATCGTGGGTACAATCCAGGCGTAA
This sequence comes from uncultured Alphaproteobacteria bacterium, assembly GCA_963819605.1. Taxonomy (GTDB): domain Bacteria; phylum Pseudomonadota; class Alphaproteobacteria; order Rhizobiales; family Hyphomicrobiaceae; genus Hyphomicrobium_B. The sequence continues at coordinate 236,198 of CAWFWU010000020.1, forward strand.
CTGGGCTGGTGGGTACGCAAATCGGCGGCGCCTCAATAACTCAACAGAGCGATGTTTTGCCGGGAAGTCCCGGAGTAAATGCAGACTTCTACGCTATCGCCTATCAACTTGCGGATGGCAGTAAGGTCATTTCGTACCGGGGGACGGATGCTTCCGGCGATTTCGGAACTGATATCGCGCTCTGGTTCGCGCAGGGCGATACTCCTCAGCTTCGCTTGGCGCTTGAGTTCTACAAGTCGGTCGTTGGTGCAGGAAACGACCCGCACGCCCCTCAAAACATAGTTCTGACGGGTCACTCTATGGGCGGCGGCTTAGCCGGATATGTCGGGGCACTATACGGCCAAGCAGGTAGTTTGTTTGACAACGTTGCTTTCGAAGGATCTGCGCAGTCGGCCTACAATCAATCTGTCGGACCTGCCAACCCAGCCCTCAAACAAATCATTTACGGCAGCGGTACACCGTGGGCTCCGAACTATTTGGGTCGTCAAACATATGCAATTGACGGAGAACTTGCGCAGGTAGCCGGATATCGCGCGACTCAGACGGCGTTTCAGAATTATTTCGATATCGGTACTGGAGTTGATTTGGGGCCGGGCCCAGACGCCGTCAACCTTCACAGCATGTCACTACTCGTGATCAGGCTGTTTGCGAATGGCTTGACCGATCAGACATCGTGGAAGGCTTCAGCAAAATACTTTATGCCAACATTGTTCAGCGATGATGTCGCAATTGCTGCAGGATCGGCAGGTAATAAGGGTACTTCCGATCATAATGAGGTGCTGCGTACTGCGATCGCCTACTCCGCAATTGATGACGGGACAAATACAACAACGGCGCGCCCATTCGGGGACACCGGCATACGCGCGATGTTTGATGATGCGACCGATTTTGGCATGGCTTTGGCGGCGAATGCCTCTAATGCCCTTATGCAAGGAGCGGGCGACGCCATCAGTAAGATATTCGTACAATATGCAGGTCAATTGGCTTTCGGGAAAATATTGCAGACTGCGCAAGCCAGTGCGCTGAACGGCGTGCTCACCTACGACCAGTCAGCAGGGAAGCTGACAGTCGATCTTGCTCCTGCGAAGTGGGCCGATACCGGCGTCAACTCGGCTATGGACATTGCGGGTCGCGACACGCTCGTGCCAGACATGTTCACAGCGATCAAGTTGGACAACGAACGGACGTCGGTCGATTCGGGGACATTCACGGACGACTACGCAAGAACGCTGTGGAACCCGGCCGACAAGAACAATATCACCAAGGCTGTGTTCGCGACAACGAGCGGTGCGACGACGATCTCCGAGACAGCAGCCCCCAATGCTAAAAGTGGCGCAAAAGGCGGCGTCATCCTCGTTGGCAATACCGGCGGTGACACCCTCGAAGGCGGCGACGGTCGCGACCTCATCGCGGGTGGCGATGGCATAGACACGCTAAAAGGCGGTAAAGAGAAAGACTTCCTGTTTGGTGGCGCGAACAACGACACCCTTCAAGGTGGGCTTGGCGCTGACGTTATGGATGGCGGTTCGGGTATTGATCTTGCTGACTACACGGATTTTGCGACGGGTAGCACGCTCACTCTTGGCAAGGGTGATTACAATAATTTTGGCCTCGTAACTTTCAAACTCACTGATAGCGCAACTGGCGACATTGATATTCTGTTCAGTATCGAGGACGCAAAGCTTGGTGTGGGCGCTGACACGATCAAGATTGATCTAACCTGCCGGGTAGACAGGGGCGACAATCAAGGTCGATGGTGGCGCTGCAACCGGCCCGGTCGGCGACACGCTCGATTTTTCGGCGTTGACCACGGGCATCAAATTGATCAGCACGGGTGGCACATCGGTGGGTGGCACTTCGGCAGGCGTCAGTCTTGCTGGTAATACCAGCAGTTCAACGGAGACGTCCGCCCAGAGTCTGGCCGAATTACGCTCGATTCCTCAAGCGTTACCGGTTCCAGCAATTCGCCGAGCTTCACCAATTTCGAAAGCGTCATCGGTACGAGTGGCAAGGATGTCATTAATCTCGCAAAAATGGCGCAAGGAGGCGAAGCTACAGTCGCCGAGCAAACTCAGATCGATGCAGCCTATCAAATCTTTAACTCGACTGTAGCGGGGAGCGTCCCGCGCAGCGTCTACAATGCGGCCGTTTCAACCCTGTTCACTACGCTCGGTGGTCTGCGGCCTTATCAAACAGCGTTGAACGCCGATGGCGGCGCTGGCAACGACATCATCAGGGCGTCGGACTCCGGCATATCGACGATCAGCGGTGGTGCGGGCGTCGATATTCCTTTATGGCAGCAAGTATGGATCAACTCTTGATGGTGGCGCTCACTTTGATTGGTTGATAGCCGATGGCCTTGAAAGCCATCTCATCGGCGGCGCGGGTGCCGATATATTCAGTCGGCAACAACGCTTTTGTCGAAGATGCGGCATCGGAAGATGTCGCCGCATGGGCGGGGATCCGTTTGCACGGTGGCGTGCAGCAGTGGTGGATGGAGGGCGGCTTCGCTTATTCCTCGCCCGCTACGTCGGCTGATCAGCGGCGCGCTCGGCGTTTTCGGTAGCGTGTTTACCGCCACCGCGGGACTTTTCGACACATTGGGCATGGTGACGTTCCGCTATGCTTTGAAGGACGGGCAGCTCGTCGCCCAATTCGGCCGCGGCCGCGCCGGACAGGCCGTCCTTCAGAATTACAAGACTGACGCCGATACGGGCCAGTCTCGGCGCGCATCACCGTCTTTAAGCAGGTCTCGGGAAGCCCACTCGCAGCGCTCAAACATACGTGAAATCCGCCCTTGCGGCTGGCGGTCTCAACTCGACTTCAACAGCGATCCGCTCGTCCTGGATCTCGATGGCGATGGCCTGGAATCTGGCGCCAGACAAGCGGCGTCTATTTCGAAATGGACAGTGATGGCTTCGCCGAGAATACGGCGTGGGTCAAGCCCGACGACGCGTTCCTGGTGCGCGATCTCAATGGCAACGGCACGATCGACAACATTGGCGAAATGTTCGGCAACGCCACGACCTCGGGCTTCGCGGCCCTCAAGACTTACGCCGACAGCAACAACGACAACAAGATCAACTCGCTGGATACAAATTTCGGCCAATTGAAGATCTGGCGCGATCTCGACGGCGATGGCATCACGGATGCGGGCGAACTGCAAACCCTGACGGCGTCGGGCATCAAGGAAATTCGGTCGCACCCGACAACGATGACGGTCAAATCATTCGCGGCAGCAACGTCGTGGCCGAAGCCACGTTCACGCGCACGGACAACACTACCTCCAAAATTTAAGACGTGGGGCTTGAGGTCAATCAGACCGATACCAAGTATCTCGGCAACACCACGGTCTCCGGGGCCGCGCTAGCATTCCCGAACTGAAAGGCTACGGCAACGTGACGAGCCTCGGCGTCGCCATGACCAACAAGGCGGCGTTGCTGACGGACGTCACCACGTTCAAGAATCTGGCCGCGACCACGACGTGGTCTCGATGATGACGAATGCCCAAGCATTCTGTTCAAGTGGGCGGGCGTCGAGGCCGTGCCGCCACATCTATGGGCGGCGGTACATTTGATCGCCAGAAACTGGCGTTCATTGAACTTATGTCGGCTACGAAATGACGCCGCGCGTTGGCGGTGTGCCATCCGAAAACAACATCTCAACCCTCATCAAACCTGGAACGATATTCTGGAAAAGGCAACGATCCGGCTGGCGGTCCAGGCCCGCTCAAGACGATGTTCTCAGGTCTAACCTATAACGCGAGGAAGGACGGGATCGTCGCCACATCCGCGACCGGCCTCGCCGATGCACTCAAAGCCGCAATCCTGACGCTGTCTGCGACAGCGGCGACGGCATTGACGCAGTGGAATAACAACTGGGGTCCGTTTTTCAACGAACTGTTCGACAGCACGGACCGCTTGACAAGAAACGTACGCACAGACTATGCCGTGCAGAGTCTGGTCAAGGCCCTTGATGGCACGACGACGGCGCTGACGCTCCTCAGTTGGTGACCGGCTCAACGTCAGGCGTGAAGGTCGGCACAGCGGCGGATACGCTGACGCGCACTGTCGATCCGATCCGCAGGTTTACATCGGCGATGGTGGCAACGACACCATCACCGGCGGCATTGGCCAGGACGTCTACGTCTACGGCCGCAACTTCGGCCAAGACACAATCACCGATTTCGAAGCGGCGATACCGGCGACCGCATCCGTTCTCTGTCTTCAATGCCGCAGATGTCAACATCAAGCGGTCGGCATCGACTTTGTGATCGAGATCAAGAACTCGACTGACAAGATCACGGTCAAGAATCAATTCGAAACGCCCAAAGTCAACCTCGCCGGCGTGCAGGTCACGGCCGATCAAGGCATCGAAGAAATCCAGTTTGCCGACGGCACGATTTACGAAATCGGCGATATCGCAGCAGCGACGGGTCTTGGCACAATTGGCAACGATACGCTGATCGGCACGGGTACGGCCGACGAACTCGAAGGTCTCCAAGGCACCGATCTTCTGCAGGGCGGAGATGGCGGGCGATACCTACTATTTCGGCCGCGGCTATGGCGCGGATACGATCCAAGACATCATAACCAATCCGTTGCTAAGCGCGGGCGATGCGCTGATCATGCTCAACGGCATTCGGCCAGCGACTTCATGATCACGCGCGTGGGTGCAAGCAACGACGTGACTTTGACGCTCAAAGGCGCGCCCACAGATAGCGTCACGATCAAGGATCAGTTTATGTACACGCCGCTCGGCTACCAGACAGCGTATGCGATCGACAATCGCGTTGAAGCGATATTCTTCACGATGGGCGCGTCGTGGAGCTGGACGGACCTGCAAGCCGCGACCATCGAAGCCTATACGACGTCGGGCAATGACACGACATACGGCTTCGGAACATCGACAAGTTCTATGCGAGTGCCGGTAACGATACGCTCGTCGGCTTTGATGGCGGCGACACCTATTACTTCGGCAGAGGTTCGGGCAACGACACCGTTCATGATCAGTCACAATATCCTGATAGCTTCATCGGCACGTTGCTCGGCTATAGCTGGGCCGCGGACGACAAGGTCGTATTCGGTGCAGGGATTACGCAGGCCGAAGTGACGTTCAAGCGTACCGGTGCGGCGCCGGATCTGGCGATTGCATCGCGGGCAGCACCGACACACTGACAATTAAGGATCAATTCACGGCGACAAGCTCGATATCTTCGGCTTCTTCCCGATCACGTGGTTCTCGCGCGTAGAGACTTCGAATTTGCGGATGGCTCATCGATTACGTGGAAAAAATGCTGCAGAAAGTCACGACCGGCACTGCCGGTGATGAATCGCTCTATGGCGCCTACTCCGCCGACACGATGGACGGCAAGGCCGGCAACGATTACCTCTCTGGCGGCGACGACGGTGACATGTACCTGTTCGGACGTGGTTACGGCCAGGACACGATCGAGGACAACCGGACCAACGTTCTTGACGACGGCCGTCGACACACTCAAATTCGGAGCGGACATCAGCGTTGCCGACATCATCTTCAGCCGGAGCGCCACCAACCCGCTCGATCTCAAGGTTTCGATCAGCGGACCTCCGACAGCGTAACCCTAAAGAATGAATTCGACTGCCTGGAAACAGGAGTCTTCGGCACGCATTTCTTTGATCGCGTCGAGAAGTTCCAATGGGTCGATGGCACGATCAAAGACATCACGACAATAGTCCAAGAATTGATCATGCGTGCAAGACCACCGGTGACGACAGTATCTACGGAACATATGCTGCGAGACATTCGACGGCGGCGCTGGCAATGACTACCTCGACGGTGCGGCGGGATCAGACATCTACATCATGCTCGTGGCGACGGAAATGACATCATCCATGAGACCAATCTTGCCCACTTCACGGGCGACACAGACGTTGTACGTTTGGCGCTGGAATTGCGACGACCGACCTACATTGTCGCGTTACGGCGCTAACAACTTCGGATCTAACGACGACCATCAACGCGGGCGGCGGCAGTATCTCGATCGACGATGAGTTCGCCTTCAACTTCATCGGCCCGAACCGTTCGGCCGATCGAGCGGTTCGAGTTCGATGATGGCACGGTGTGGACGGTCAACGATCTGCGTCTGCAGTACCTGCAAAAGGCCACGACACAGGCAACGACACAATCGAAGGCTTCTACACCGACGACGCTATCGATTGGCGGCGCAGGCAACGACAATCTCAACGGCAGCAACGGTTCAGACACCTATCACGTTGGCATCGGTACCGGGAAGGACATCATTGCCGAGACGACATACGTCTATTCGGAGGACAGAGATACCGACACGCTGCAATTCGGCGCCGGATCAACAGCGGCTCAGGTGCAGTTCACGCGCGTCGGGAACAATCTGGTTCTCAAGTGGAACGGCGTTGCTGACAGCGTGACTGTCATGGTCAGTTTCATCGCTAGCAGCGCGTTCGGCGGAGCAGCTGGACGGACATTGAGCAGATCAAATTCGCGGATGGCACGACATTGACGGCAATTGACGCTGCGAACCGCGTTATACTCGGCGCTGATGACAACGGGAGCCGACACATCAACGGTACTTTCTATGCCGAGCGCATTGACGGCGACATAGGAAATGACACACTTCGAGGTGGCAGCGGCGGCGATACATATGTGTTCAAAACAGACATGGGGCAGGACACGATGAAGAGTCCGTGTCGAACGTCTATCTGAACCAGCCGGACACAGTCGAATTTGCGGCCGGGATTGCTAGGACGTCAGTATCATTCTCCCGTGTCGGCAATGATCTGATCGTCAACCCGTGCGGCAGCCGACAAGATGACGATCAAAAACCAATTCACTGACAACTATGCAAAAGTCGAGTTCTTCAAGTTTGCAGACGGCTCGACCGTCACAGCCGCGCAAGCTGAAGCAGGCGCAATCACGGCCCAGTCAACGTCAGGCGACGATACGATCCTTGGTATCAACCGGAGATGACTACATTGACGGCGGCGCTGGCGACGACATAATAAGGGCGGTCAGGGCAATGATAGTTACGTTTTTGCACGGGGATTGGGCTCCGATACCATCAATGATAACGACCTGTATCCCGGCGCTAACAATTCGATAGATGACAAAGTTACGTTTGCGGCCGAAATGAATAAGACCGATGTGCAGCTCGTGCGAAACGGCGACGATCTGATCATCACGATTACCGGCGCACCTGACCAACTCAAGATTTTGGGGCAATTTAGGACGACGCAGAAAGTTTCGACAACCTAGATCGTATCGAGAGCTTTGCCTTTGCCGACGGCACGGTGTGGACTGCGGGTGACGTCGATAAGAAAATCGTGGCTAAGGCCACAACCAGCGGAATGGACACGATTATCGGCTACGATTCGGACGATGAGTTTTTGTGAGCGCAGGAAACGACGTCTGCGAGGGTGGCTTGGCAACGATACATATAGTTTTGATCGTGGCTCGGATCGGACACGATCAATGACAATAACTAATTTCCTGACCAAACGACGGCTGATAAGGTAATATTCGGCGTCGATATCACTGCAGCGACCTGCTGTTGTCGCGCGCTGGAGGCGACCTAGTGATCGCAGTTTCCGGCACCACGGATCAATTGACTGTCTCCGGTCAACTTACGGTTGGGGGCTCACCCTATCATCACAGAATTGAGTCCTTTGTATTCGAAGATGGGTCAATTTGGACTACGGCGACATCGAACTTGCGCTTCTCAAGCAGTACACGACGTCAAGCGCTGATACGAGTTAGGATATGACACCGCCGACACATTCGTATCGAGTGCTGGCAACGACCTAATGCGGGGAATGTACGGTAACGACACCTATATCTTCGGCCGGACTTCGGGTCAGGATACGATCCACGAAAACGATTTGGCGGGACCTAATACGTCGCTGTCAGATCAGGTATTATTCACATCAGATGTCTTAACCTCAGACATTCTTTTCGCTCGCTCCGGTAACAATCTCGTACTTACGATTGCTGGAACAACGGACCAGCTGACAATCACTGATCAATTTGTTACGACGAAGATCAATTCGAACAGCGAGGATCGCATCGAAAGCTTCGTGTTTGCCGACAAAACGGTCTGGACAGCAGCGGATATCGATAAAGCTGTCATTCAGAGCTACACAACGACGGGCAACGACACGGTGCTTGGCTATGACTCCGATGATGAGTTTGGCGCCAGTGCCGGAAACGATTCGTTAAGGGCGTCTCCGGCAACGATATCTACCAATTCGGCCGTGGCTCCGGCCAAGACACGATAGATGAGAATGACTCATTTACTTACCAGAATTCTTGGGCTGACAAGCTATCCTTCGCAACAGGCATTAGCCTCGGCGACTTCCGGTTCTCGCGGTCTGGTAATGACCTAATTGTACAAATCGTTGGCACGACCGATCAGATGCGGATCGTGAACCAATTCCAGTCAACGCAGCAGAACATAAGCGGCACTGACCGGGTAGAGTACTTCGTGTTCGCAGACGGTTCGCAGCAAACGGCGGCCCAGATTGATGTGCTGACTCTAGCACAGTCGGCAACGACCGGTAACGACACCATCACTGGCTACGAAACGAACGACCGGCTTATCGGACTAGCGGGCAACGATACACTCGACGGCGGGTTGGGTATTGATACGCTAGAAGGCGGGATCGGAAACGATACCTACATCGTTGATACGACCACGGACATCATCATCGAGAGTGCAAATGCAGGTACGGACACGGTCCTTACGACGGTGAGCTATACGCTCGGCGCGAATTTGGAAGTCCTGGATTTGGGACCGCTCTCGCAGCATATCAATGGAACCGGAAACACTCTCGATAACGTAATTATTGCCAATAGAGGCAACAACACTCTCAATGGCGTCAGCGGAACGGATACGGTGAGCTACGCAAGTGCAATTGCGAAAGTGACGATCTCGCTCGCTCTCACGACAGGACAAATCAATAGTTCAAACGGCACCGACACGGTTCTCAACTTCGATAATTTCATCGGAAGCGCGTTCGATGACACGGTCTCGGGGACGATAGGAACTAACGTGCTCGATGGCGGCGCGGGCTCAGATACGGTTAGTTACGCAGCCGCGACGGCTGGAGTAACTGTTAATCTTGGCCTGACTGGGGCTCAAAACACCGGCAATCAAGGACTAGACACGCTCATTAGCATCGAGAATGTCATCGGCGGCGGCTTCAACGACACGATTTCAGGCAGCTCTGGCGACAATGTACTAGACGGCGGAGCGGGGCTCGATACCCTTAGCTACGCGGGAGCATCGGCCGGCATAACGATTTCACTAGCGGCGTCTGCCAGTGCGTCTCAAGTAACCGGAGGAGCTGGAAGCGACACCATCAAAAACTTTGAGAACGTCATCGGCAGCGCGTTTAACGACACAATCATCGGTTCCGCCGCCAACAACACACTCGACGGAGGCGCGGGCATAGATACATTGAGCTTTGCCGGAATGGCCGCAGTTAACGTATCGCTTGCTTTGACAGGCGCTCAAGTGACTGGCGGAAGCGGCACAGATACGATCCTCAACTTTGAGAATCTTATTGGGACAGGAAACGCTGATACCCTGACAGGAAATAGCCTTGACAACATTATAGATGGCGGCTCGGCCGGTCTCGATACCATGGCAGGCGGTCTCGGCAATGATGCGTACTATGTCGACTCTACTGGCGACATAATAAACGAGAACGCGGGGGAAGGTATTGATACGATTATTTGGACGGGTCTCACTAATCTTTACACGATGACTCAAGTTAATGTTGAGAACCTGACAATCGCAGGAACGGCCAACAGAAACGTGACGGGGCATTCCGGCGCAAACACGATTATTGGGAACTCAGGCATCAACGAAATCAACGGTGGACTAGGCAACGACACGCTCACAGGTGGTGCTGGCGCCGACTTCTTTGTCTTCAATTCAACTTTGGGTGCGGCCAACGTCGATAGGATCATGGACTTCTCCGTCGTAGACGACACCATTAGGCTCGAAAATACAGGCGCTGGTCTGTTCAATGCATTCACCGCAACTGGGGCAATTGCGACAACGGCCTTCTGGATCGGTACTGGTGCACATTTGGCAACCGATCGGATCATCTATAACTCGTCTACAGGCGACGTATTCTACGATGCCGATGGCACGGGCGCGACGGCAGCTGTGAAGTTTGCGACGCTCAATACGGGTCTTGCGCTGACGAATTTGGACTTCGTCGTTATCTAAGGCGCGAATGAATTTGAGTTTGCGGAAGCGTTGAACGGCGCTTCCGCTGCTCGGGGGTAAGCGGACGTGTTTTGCTTCGCGCCCGTTCTTCCTGCTTTGGGTCAGATCTTACCGGTGGCTTTTTGTGAATTGACCGCTTCACACAGAAAGCTGCCGCTGAACTCTGGGTATCCCCTGGGTAGCAGAACTCGCGGTTTCCGGTGGAACACGGTGAGACTGAACGGCGCTTGGTGAAACCGCCGCAAAAAACACGAACCCAACCAAGACGTTACCCCAGCGCGTTTCGTGGGGTTTACAGCCGCGCTGTTGGTAAGGGAGAGGTCGAGAGTTCAATCCCCTCCGGCAGCACCAGAATTTTCCGATTCAGATCAAGCGCTTAGGCTGTTTTTCACGCTTGCACTCGCGCGCCCGATAAGTGCTCGGGGCGATGGTGAGGGTAGCGGAGCGCTGCTGTAAAAACCTGACCCCAACCTGTCACGGCTAATTCGAACCACCAAGGATCAGCGATACCACTACGTCGTATCCGGGATTCGAATAGCAGCGGCGTGACGAAAATTTATGCGCGCTGGACTGTCGGCCAACTGGCGGAACATTTAGTCTTGAACGGGCTCCTTATCGAACACATAGCCCGCTCCGCGAACTGTTCTAATGGGATCCGGCTCGTTGCCGCGGACAACGGACTTGCGCAACCGTCCGACGTGAACATCAACGGTGCGTTCGTCGACTTCCGACGTGTTTCCCCAAACTCCATCGAGAAGTTGGGAGCGGCTTAAAACACGCCCGGCATTCTCCATGAACAACTCGAGTAGCCGGTATTCAGTCGGCCCGAGAACGAGCGGCCTGCTAAATCGGCTCACCCGGTGCGCCGCGCGGTCCATAAGAATTCCGCTTCCATCGAGAGTTTCTGCAATTCTCTCGGGAGAAGAACGCCTAAGCAGGCTTTTGACGCGCGCCATCAATTCTGTAATGGAAAACGGCTTGACCACGTAGTCATCGGCTCCGACGGAAAGTCCCCTAACCTTGTCGCCCTCTTCGCCACGCGCGGTAAGCATGATGATCGGCACCGACTTCGTCTTCGTGCGCGAGCGGACTTGGCGGCAGACCTCGATCCCTGCCAGCCCTGGAAGCATCCAGTCCAGAATGACCAGATCAGGCTGCTGCTCTTCGATGAGCAACACCGCTTCACTACCCGACTTCGCCGAAACGACGGTGAAACCCGCTCTCTCGAGATTGTAAGTGAGCAAAGTTACAATCGGTTCTTCGTCTTCGATGACGGCGACTTTTGCTGGCATTCCGCTTATCCTGCTTCCGTTATTCCGGTGTGTGTCACCATCGTCATGCTTGTTTGGTCGTTTTTGGGACGTTCTCCGTGGGGAAACGCGCCCCGCGCAAGGTAGGTGACAGTTTCGGCTATGTTGGTGGTGTGATCGCCGATCCTCTCCACATTCTTCGCTATGAATAGCAGATGCGTGCAAAGCCCAATGTTACGCGGATCTTCCATCATGTAGGTCAGAAGTTCTCTAAAGACCGAGTTGTAAAGCGCGTCGATTTTTTCATCGCTATTCCAGACTTCGAGAGCTTTATCCGCGTCGCGCGTCGCAAAGGCATCGAGAACGTCCTTGAGTTGGCGCAACGCAAGATCCACCATGTGTCTCAGACCCGTTACGAGAGCACGAGGTTGATTCTCGCTCGCCGTCGCTTGGGCCCGTTTGCCGATGTTCTTCGCTAAATCGCCGATACGCTCAAGATCGCCTATAACCTTGAGAACCGCCATGATTTGCCGCAGATCGTTCGCCATCGGCTGGCGCCGCGCAATCATCGTGATGACCTGCTCTTCAAGGTCCAACTGCAGCAGGTCGATCGTGTGATCGCTGGCAACGGCAAGTTCCGCTCGATGGGGATTGCGCTGCTCAAGAGAAGCGAAAGCTTCACCAAGAATTTGTTCCGCTAATCCGCCCATGTGGCCGATCTTTGCGTCAAGCTGCGAAAGTTCAGCCTCGTACGACTTGACGATATGCTGGTGTGGCATCTCTGATCTCCAATTTGGCGGCTATGCCTTCGGTGCAATCATCCAAAGCGGCCGGTAATATAATCCTGCGTCCTCTGATCGACGGGGTTGGTGAAGATCTGAGTGGTTTCACCTTGCTCCACCAGCGACCCCATATGAAAGAACGCCGTCCGCTGCGATACACGCGCAGCCTGCTGCATCGAATGCGTGACGATGACGATCGTATAGCTTTCGCGCAGCTCTTCCATGAGCTCCTCGATGCGTGCCGTTGCTATCGGATCCAGAGCCGAGCATGGCTCATCCATGAGGATGATGTTGGGATCGACGGCAATGGCTCGCGCAATACACAGACGCTGTTGCTGTCCACCCGAAAGGCTCGTGCCGGAGTCGGTTAGCCGGTCCTTGACCTCTAACCAAAGGCTCGCCCTTTTCAGACTGCGCTCGACGATCTCGTCCAATTCGGCCTTGTTGGCCGCCTTTGCGTGAATGCGCGGCCCATAGGCGACATTCTCGTAGATCGATTTAGGAAAGGGATTCGGCTTCTGGAACACCATCCCAACCCGCGATCGCAGCTCCACGGGATCGACTTCCGGATCGTAGACGTCCGCTCCGTCAATGGTAATTTTTCCGGTGACCCGGCAGGATGCGACCGTGTCGTTCATCCGGTTGATGCAGCGGAGAAACGTCGACTTCCCGCAGCCCGACGGACCAATAAAGGACATCACGGAACGTTCTGGAATATCGACGTTCACATTTTTAAGGGCGTGTTTCTCGCCGTAATATACATCAACCCCCCGCGCAACGACCTTTGGCACTCGCGCAGAGGATTGTCCGTTGAGCATCTTCATTTCGGGGACAAGTGACATGTCCATGGCTACCTCTGTGTTCAGCATTACCAGCGTCTCTCGAATTTTTTTCTGAGCCAAATGGCCGTGCCGTTCATCACGAACAGAACGGCTAATAGTACCATGATGGCGGCTGCGGTCTTCGCTTGGAATGCGGGTTCGGGCAAATCCGACCACAAGTAGATTTGCACCGGCAGGGCCGTGGCACTCTCCGTTAGACTTTTTGGAACGTCCACAATAAATGCGACCATCCCAATCATGAGCAGGGGAGCGGTTTCGCCCAGAGCATGTGCCATACCGATGATCGTGCCGGTCATGATACCCGGCATGGCGAGCGGAAGAACGTGATGGAAAATCGCTTGCTGCTTCGAAGCGCCGACCCCGAGCGCAGCTTCCTCGATAGATGGTGGCACGGCCTTGAGCGCGGCCCGCGTGGCTATGATGATTGTGGGAACAACGAGCAGTGCCAAGACCAATCCGCCAACAAGTGGCGCAGACCTGGGCATCCCGAAGAAGTTCAAAAATACCGCAGAGTCCGAGAAGACCGAATACAATGGACGGGACAGCGGCCAAGTTGTTGATATTGATTTCGATCAAATCCGTAAACCGGTTCTTCGGCGCGAACTTTTCGAGGTAGATCGCAGCAAGAACGCCAACTGGCAAACAAGTTACCATTGTTACCAAGAGCGTGAGGACCGACCCCACTACAGCGCCCCTGATCCCAGCTAATTCGGGCTCACGGCTATCGCCGGCCGTGAAGAAACGCCAGTTGAACGCCCGATCGACTTTACCGGCGGACTTCAATTTCTCCAGATAGGCAATTGACTGGTCAGAGACGTTTCGATTCGATTCCGGCGTCGTGTAGGTTAGTAATCGCCAGGATCCCGGTTTCGCCTCGCCGGCAGATAACAACGGAACAAGCACTTCGCCGGTTGCAGAGGCATTGCTGAATTTTGTGATTTTCACCAGCCCGCCATTGAGTGCAACGAGCATGCTCGGAATTCTCGAGTCGAGAACCTCTTCTAGCGCAGGCGCCGTCCCGCGCTGTTCGAGTTCCAGGGCCGATTTTTCCAGTTCTGCCATTCGATCAAGAGCGCCCTCGTACTTCATCTTACCGATGCGCTGAGCTTCCGCCCGGATGGCCGCTGCGCGCGCCAGAAGGGCTCTTTTTGCCTCGACGAGCTGCTCCGAAAAATCATTTGAGCTGGACAGAATCGTGATTTGCCCTGCGGTACCACCCGGTGTGGCAATGCCTCTTGCCGCCGGCCTCTCGACGATAGCCGTTCCCTCGCCTTTAAAGTACAGATCTGCCGTATCCGAGAGAAGTACGGGAACTGTAGCCGCCGACCCAATGAGATTGGGGTTGCCAACGACCCTGTCTCGAAGGTCATCAGCCGCGCCACTGCTCAAGAGATCTTTGAGTTGCTTCTTGGCGGCCCGGCCTTCTACGCCCGGCACTGCAGACTCAAGAGCCGCCCGCACGAGTGCCATGTAATCTGCCGCAAGCAGCGTGCTTCGATCGCGCTTGCCTTCGGGGTCAATGACTTCGGCTTTTAACGGCACTTCAAGCATCAAGCGATGCGCAGTAAACGCAGGCAGACCTTTCTGAACAATGTCCGAAATGAGCGCCACGAGGAAAAGTGAGGCAATCACAAGTGCGGCCAAGCCATAGTTGCGATACCTGGCATTGGCCCGATGACGGGCCCGAAGCCGCGCTTTCAGTTCTGGCCGCAGCGAGTCTCGCGTTGGGCAAGCCGGACTGGACGGGCGTGTGTTGCGTTGTCTCAGTCATATTGTTCCCGGTACTTGTTCACGATTCTAAGAGCGATGTAGTTCAGTAGAAGCGTAACGAAGAAGAGGACGAACCCGAGTGCGAAGGCTGCCAGAGTTTTGGCGCTGTCAAATTCTTGGTCGCCGACGAGAATAGTCTTTATCTGGACTGTAATCGTGGTCACTGCGTCGAGCGGATTTAACGTCAGATTTGCTGCTAGACCCGCGGCCATGACAACAATCATGGTTTCTCCGATTGCGCGGCTTATGGCGAGCATAAAGGCCGCAACGATGCCTGGCAGAGCCGCCGGCAGTATGACCCGCCGGATCGTTTCCGCTTTTGTGGCGCCCAGTGCGTAGGATGCGTCGCGCAGCGTCTGCGGCACAGCATTGATGACGTCGTCGGACAGCGACGAAATGAAAGGAATGATCATCATCCCCATCACGATACCCGCAGCGAGTGCGCTCTCCGAGGCAACGTTAAGGCCGAACGCTTCTCCCCAGCCGCGAATGAACGGCGCGACTGTCAACGCAGCAAAAAAGCCCAATACGACCGTCGGAATACCGGCGAGAATCTCTAAAATTGGCTTGAGGGCGCCGCGCACGTCCGAACTGGCGTATTCTGCGAGATAGATTGCCGAAAAGAGACCAAGCGGGCCGGCAACAAAAATCGCGATCGCCGTGATTAAGAGCGTGCCAACAAGGAGCGGCACAAATCCGTAGGACGTAGAAATTTCGCCTTGATCGGCACGCATCGCGGCTTGTGGATTCCATTCGGTTCCAAACAAGAAATCGAAAACTCCTGGTTTGCCCGTTATGTTCGGGTCGAAAAAGAACCGGTAGGTCTCGCCCGCAACGGAAAAGAGTATTCCAAGGGTGGTGAGCACGGCAATTGCCGCACAAGCAAACAGCACGCCGCTCACGATCTTTTCGAAAGCATTGCGTGCCCTGAAGCGTGCCGTCACGCGGACGAAGCCGAAGAATGCTGCCCCGGCTCCAATCAAGAGCCCGCCCCCGAGAACAAGACGCTCGCCAAGTGCGTTCGCCCAAGCATAGGCATCTGCTGCGGCCTGGGTTTCGACGGCGATTTCGCCCGAATGCTGACCGGCAATGACGTTCCGCACGTCGCGCATCAGCGCACTCTGCCGCAGCGGGTCGCTTACATCTGAAAACTTAGAGACCGCCGAGTATTGGGCAAACCAGTCCGCCAGGGGCAAGCCAATCGCAAGTACCGCCAGCATGCAGAGCAGCACCAGCGCGGCAGCATAAAATCCGTGATAAGCCGGGAGAGAATGGAGTGCCGATAACTTGGCACCTGCAACAGCGATAGCCTTCCGGCGGCTCAAATAGAACGCCGCCGGCATAAGCAGCAGCGTCATCACGATGTACCAAGTTGCCATGGTCCTCGACTCCAGCCGGCCGCGCGCGCAGCGTTTTCATAAGGGGTACGCCGGACCGCCCTACTTTTGCACTACGGCCGCACACCGGACAACCCGGAGCGCGGACCGTAACACACAGAAAGACACACGACTTACTTCAAGTCATCGCCTTTCATAGCTTCCATGGCCGTTGCGGAGCTTGCTACTTTTTCCAGTGCCGCTTTCGGAAGCGCCACGAGCCCCTTTTGCGCGAGATAGCCGTCCTCGCCGATCGCCTTTGCAGACACATACTCCGCCACAAACTTGTCGAGGCCGGGAATCACACCAACGTGCTGCTTTTTGACATACACGTAGAGGTCGCGAGCGCCTTTGTATTTACCAGCCGAAATGTTTTCGTAGGTCGGATCAACACCTTCGATGGGCAGACCCTTCAACTTTGCGGCGTTTTCCTCAAGGAACGAGAAGCCAAAGATGCCGACGGCGTTCTTGTTCGCTTCGAGTTTTTGCACGATAACGTTGTCGTTCTCGCCTGCCTCGACGTAAGCGCCGTCTTTGCGGACCGACTTCCAGACCTTTTCGAAGTCTTTCGTCTTCTTTTCCTCATCGGCCTTCTTCATGGCCTTCAGCGTGTCGAATTCCTCGGCACCCTTTTCCATGAACAGCTCATGGAAGCTGTCACGCGTTCCCGAGGTCGGCGGAGGGCCGAGCACTTCGATCTTGATGCTCGGAAGCGACGGGTCGATATCGGACCAATTCTTGTAGGGGTTAGCAACAAGCTTGCCGTCCTTGTCGGGCACTTGCTCGGCGAGCGCTTGGAACACCTGTTTGCGTGTGAGCTTAAACGCCCCGCCTACTTTCGATTGTGCGAGCGTGAGACCGTCGATGCCAACCTTGACTTCAACGATGTCCTTTACGCCATTTTTCTGGCACAGATCGAACTCGCCTTTCTTCATGCGGCGTGATGCGTTCGTAGCGTCGGGCTTGTCGTCACCAACGCCTTCGCAGAAAATCTTCATACCGCCGCCGGTACCCGTCGATTCGACGATGGGGGTTTTGCCGCCATTGGCCTTCCCAAACTGTTCGGCCACTGCAGTGGTGAACGGATAAACCGTCGATGAGCCGACGATGCGGATCTGGTCACGAGCCACGGCCACAGTTGGCAGGACGGAGACTGCGGCAGCAGCAATAGCGGCAGCTAACGATACGATGTTCTTCATGGGCCTCTTAAAGCTCCCCGGTTGCGGATTTTGGCTGAAAGAGCAACTTCCAACCATTTGTTGCGTTCGGAGGCTTTCTAGCGGCAGCGCACAAAAGTTTTATGACAGTTCATCCTGCTGATATATATGACTTTTTTACAATTGAGCCGAAGAACTGGGCCGTTTGGAATCGAATGTACCGTTCGTCGCCGCTGCGGCGTCAAGGGTCACAGTGAAAGTGGAGCCCCTACCTAATTGGGACGCAATATCGAGTTCTCCGCGATGACGCATGACGATGTGCTTCACGATCGCAAGACCCAATCCGGTTCCACCGCGCTGCCGGCTGGCCGACGTATCGACCCTGTAGAATCTTTCAGTGAGCCGGGGGATGTGCTCTTCGGAAATTCCTGGACCGTCGTCCGACACGCTTACCGCAATGCGTTCCCGGCGCGAACCCATGGCCTGAACTCTCTTAAGCGAAATGCCGGCTTTTCCGCCTTCACGGCCATACTTTATTGCGTTTTGAATGAGGTTTCTAAACACTTGCTCGAGTTCGTGGCTGTCGCCTTTAACGAGAGAGGGCGCGGCCTCGCCGGTGATACTCATCGTGATTTTTGCGTCTCTGGCCAGCGGCTCCAACCCGCGAACGACCGCAGAGACCGTTGCCTCGAGATCGACAAACGCATCGGGCAGCAAATGCGTCCGCATCTCGATCCGGCTCAACGACAAGAGATCGTCGAGAATGCGCGTCATTCGCAGCGCCTGCTCGTCCATTATTACCAAAAATCGATCCTGGGCTTCTGTATCGTACCTGGCGGCGCCACGGATGGTATCGATGAAGCCTCGAAGCGAGGCCAGCGGCGTCCTAAGTTCGTGACTGGCATTGGCAATGAAATCCGAGCGCATTTGCGCCAACCGTGCTTGCTCGGTCAGGTCAGCGACCTGGAGTAACAGGTAAAGATCGCCATTTGGGCCAACCCCATTCAGTCCGGCGTGCTCAAGCTTCAAAGGAACGAACGTAGCAAGGAGCTTGCGGTCAGGAAACCGATTGAGAATCTCCACAGACCGGTTGCTATTGAGTTTGAGAACTTCTTCGGCTGTGCGCAACAGCTCGGGATTTCTCACTGCAGGCAAAAGTGGTTCACCAACCCTTAACTGCGGAAACAGCTCTCTTGCCGCGGAATTGATGGCTCGGACATCGAGCTGTTTATCGAGCAAGATCGTTGGAACTTCCAGCGCATCGATCATGGTCATCACGTCGTGAGCGGGATCGGATGCGTTGGAATAATCTATCGATGGGCTAGAAAGTGGCACCGGGCCCACCACCTCAGACTTCCTATCGAGCCATAGAACGAGCAAAAGCGCCGCCACGAGCGTCGCAAGAACAGCCGTTATCTCGACGCCCCCTGCAAAGGCCAACCCAGCAACCAGCAATGCTCCGGCGGCAAGACGCCACCTAACAGGCATGAAAGTCATCTCGTCCTGAAATCCCGAAGTTACTTAATCTAGCCTACACAATAGACATAAGACCAATCCGCCACAATGCATGGAGTAGGCAAGGTGACACGGCTTGCTGTTTACTAACGGCGCAGAACCGGAAATGCCGCGTCAACGAATGTGTCGATCACACAAACGGGACTCCCATCGTCGATCCCGCCGTTGGAACATTCCTGACAATCAGCTTGGGTCACGCGATTCTTTTGGACGCCCATCCGGGGTCAATGTTCAACGCCGATTGACATGCACCCAAGTCGCCAGTGGCGCGCGCGGACATTATGTTTCCCTCCTCCGGCTCAGACAATTTTCAATCAATTCGAAATTTGTGCCGTCGTGCATTCAATTCGGTCCATAAGTGAATTTTGGCCAGATTACTTGGTCTTCTATGCTGCGGGTGGTCAATGTTGCCACAAGTCTCCGCGCCACTGTGAACGGCATGGACGACTTGGAAACGTTAGACTGTTACCGCACTCGCATGATTGTCCCATGACACCGCTCCCTTGTTTCAGAACGGCTATCAGAATTGCCGCTCAATTCAGACGTCATTCTCTCGTCAGGTTAATGTCAGTGAGAGTTCTATATGAGTGAATGATCACTCTACGGCCTGAAGCCAGTAGCCACTTCAGACTAAAATTCGCAACTCGTCCTCAGGTCGTCATCACCGGAATTCACGAATACCACATCACACCACACTACGGCAATGCTCGTCGGCTGTTGCCGATGGGCTACGCCGCACGGAATGTCGCTTACGAATACAAGCATGCAAGTCAGGACAGGATTTTATGGCAACGGTACTGAAGCTGCGGCCTTCAAGGCCAACGGTAAATTTGGACGCATTTAAATCTGAGTCCAATGTCCGGAGCTATTGCAGAAAATTCGACGCAACATTCGTCTCGGCGTCGGGAAGTTTTATGACCGACGTGACCGGCCGCTCGTATCTCGATTTTCTTGCTGGCGCGTCCACACTGAATTATGGGCACAACGATTTCGATATGGTTGCAGCGCTCGTTGATTATCTCTCTGCGGGCGGCATCACGCATGGGCTGGATTTGCACACGGGCGCCAAAGCCAGCTTTATAGATTCATTTAACCGGCATATTCTCGAACCCCGGAATCTCTCCTACAAATTGCAGTTTACGGGTCCGACGGGAACGAATGCGGTTGAGGCGGCTCTCAAGCTCGCGAGGAAAGTCACCGGCCGCACGAACGTCGTCGCGTTCACAAATGGTTTCCATGGCATGTCTCTTGGCGCACTGGCCGCGACCGGCAATCGTCATCATCGCATGAGTCAGCATCTTCAATTGCCGGGTGTAACGCGGGCCTTCTATGACGGCTATCTCGGCCCCGATATCAATACCGCAGATATTCTGGAAAAGTCGCTCAGTGATCCCTCTGGCGGGTTCGATCCGCCAGCGGCCATCTTGCTAGAGACGGTTCAAGGCGAAGGCGGACTGAACACCGCATCTGCAAAATGGATACAGCAGATTGCCGGCATCGCGCGGCGTCACGGTGCTCTGCTGATTATTGACGACATTCAGGCGGGCTGCGGGCGAACAGGGACTTTCTTCAGTTTCGAACCCTTCGGCATTGAGCCGGATATTGTGGTGCTTTCGAAATCACTTTCTGGGTTTGGTCTTCCGATGGCCCTGGCGCTGATACGGCCGGAACATGACAAGTGGCTGCCCGGCGAACACAATGGCACTTTTCGCGGCAACAACTTGGCATTTCTGACGGCTGCCGTTGCGATTGAAAAATTCTGGAGCGATGGGTCGTTCATGCGCGATGTCGAGCGGCGGGGCAAACTCGTCGGTACGGCGTTGGCACGAATGGCAACCCAAATTCCCGGATCGCGCGTCAAGGGCCGCGGCATGATGCAGGGGATAGATGTGGTCGACGGTGATCTGGCCGACGCCATCTCCAGGCGGTGCTACGCTGAGGGACTAATTATAGAAACATCCGGGCCTAATGACGAAGTCATCAAGGTGCTCGCTCCGTTGACAACGCCTGATGACGTGCTCGAGCAAGGCTTGTGCATTCTTGAGACGTCGATGATGGCTGAGACCGCAAATGCGGAGTTGAATTCGTGACGCGAACTTCCGAAGGTCTTGCCGATGCCAAACTGAGTGTTGGCAGTGATGCCACAGATTATGTCCCCTCGTGGCGCGTGCAACGCGTGCCTGTACGCGGTGCCGGCGGTCCAGCGCTGCAGAGCGAAGCTCCGGTGCTTGTGAGCACCAACGTATGGGCCATCAAACGTTCGCCAGGCGAACGCATCCACGACCT
This sequence comes from uncultured Alphaproteobacteria bacterium, assembly GCA_963819605.1. Lineage (GTDB taxonomy): Bacteria > Pseudomonadota > Alphaproteobacteria > Rhizobiales > Hyphomicrobiaceae > Hyphomicrobium_B. Next base: position 257,425 of record CAWFWU010000020.1, read on the forward strand.
CTTCGAGCGGCGCTGCGCGATGCTTGAAGAGAAGGCATCCCAGCACTTGGCCGTGGATTACAGTGACGTCTCGTTCTCCTACGCCGACTTGCGCGATCGCGCTAATTTATTGGCGCGGTTTTTCTCAATCAAAGGCATCAAAGCTGGAAGTCATGTTGGTCTGCTTCTCGACAGATCGCTCAATTCTTACGCGTCGGTTCTTGCTCTGTCGAAAATCGGCGCGGCATATGTGCCGTTGGACGCGTCCTTTCCCCCAGACCGGATTTGCTTCATTCTTGAAGATAGCTCGGTCAACATTGTCGTCACGTTGCGCGGCTTTGCCGGACGCTTCGCAGACGCAGCAGCGGCCATCCTTTCGCTTGACGATCACTATGACGATATCGAGCGGCTATCGCCGTCTCCATTCGAGCCAGAGGCTTTGGCGGGAGACGAAGATCCGCTCTCCTACATTATTTACACCTCCGGCACGACGGGGAAACCGAAAGGCGTTCCTATTCGCCAATCCAGCATTTGCAATTTTCTGCATATCGCGGCAAGACTTTACGGCTACACGCCGGGGGACCGCGTCTACCAAGGCATGACGATTGCCTTCGACTTTTCAGTTGAAGAGTTATGGGTGCCTCTCATCGCCGGGGCGACCCTGGTGCCGGCTCCATCCCAGGCAAAGCTGCTGGGCAGCGATCTCAAGGACTTCCTGATATCGAACCGGGTAACGGCGCTGTGTTGCGTGCCAACAATGCTCGCAACTCTTGAACCCGACCTACCATTGTTGCGGTTCTTGCTGGTGTCTGGAGAAGCTTGTCCTGCCGATGTCATCGCGCGCTGGTTTGCGCCAGGCAGGCGCGTGCTGAACGCCTATGGTCCGACCGAAACGACGGTCACGGCGACATGGTCCGTTTTATCTCCGGGCAAAGCCGTGACGATCGGCGGTCCGCTCCCGACGTACACTGTCATCATTCTTGATCCCGAAACGGGAGAAGCCCTAGGCGAAGGTCAGTCCGGCGAAATCTGTATCGCTGGTATTGGACTTTCCGACGGATACTTAAATCGCCCCGAACAGACTAACAAGGCGTTCATTCCCGATTTCATTGGTTTGCCGGACAATCGCTCTGGCAAGATCTACCGCACCGGCGACCTCGGCCGGATTGCTAGCAATAGCGAGATCGAATTCCTCGGCCGCATCGACACGCAGGTCAAAATTCGCGGCTACAGGATTGAGCTTGACGAGATTGAAGCCGTTGCTCGTTCTGTTGATGGGATCGGGCAGGCCGTCGTCCAACCCTACGATCCTGATGGCTCTGGTGTCGAGCTCGTCGCATATTTGACGTCGGCGATGCCAGGCACGAAAGTGGATGCCGCCAGGGTCGACGCAGCGCTCCGTGCTGCGTTACCAGCCTACATGGTGCCTTCGTTTTACGAGCAGCTTGATACAATACCGCTACTGCCGAGTACTAAAGCTGATCGCAAGGCATTGCCTGCGCCAGTGAACCCAAGGTTCGTCGCAGCCGGTACGAAGCATGTCGAACCCAGAAATGCGCGTGAAGCCGAATTGGCCATGCTTTTAGCTGACGTCTTGAAGCTAGAGAAGATTTCAGTTGAAGCCAATTTCTTCGACGAACTTGGCGCGGACTCGCTCAAGCTTGCAAGTTATGTGACGGCCATTCGCAAACAACTTGGCATCCGGCGTATCTCGATGCGCCAGCTTTATCAGCACCCATCGATCGCCGAACTCTCAGCTGTGCTAGACGCAGCCGCCGCAGAAACAGGCGCCGTACCGAAAGCCGCGCCTCAGTCAGAGTTGATTCCTGTTGCTCTGCCGGATCCGGGCGTTACTGCAGGCGCTCCGATTCTCTCAGCCGCAACTGAAGCGCCCAAATCCGGACCAGCAACACCGGGTCTCGATCAACAGCAGCATCGACAGCAGCGCGCTTATCAAAAGCATGGCGCATTGCCCCATATCGCGTCTGATGCAGCACGCATTGCAACGGGAGCCGCCCAGATGGGCGTTTACGCGCTGACTTTGTTTGTCGCGGCGCTTGCCTCCGTGATCGCATACGACTGGGTGAGTGACGCCCCGAACTGGATCGCGATCTACGTCCGCGCCGCACTGGCGACGAGCATCATCTACTTCGGCGGATCTGCGATACTGATCGCAATAAAATGGCTTGCAGTCGGCCGGTTCACAACGGAACCAATTCCATTGTGGACCACGAAGTACCTGAGATTCTGGATTGCGCGGACAGTCATACACGCCAATCCCCTCAATCTATTAGCCGGAACCCCCTTGTACACGGCCTACCTCAGGCTTTTAGGCATGCGTGTTGGGTCCAATACTCTGATCCTCAGCGTGCCGCCGGTATGTACCGATCTGGTTAGCATCGGAGACAACAGTGTCATCCGGCATGACTCGGTTTTTCCAGGGTACACGGCACACAACGGATACATTTATCCCGGTACGATTAGTATTGGCTCCGATGTGCTCATCTGCGAAGCGACGGTTCTCGATATCAATACGGCGATGGGTGATGGCAGCCAGCTTGGCACAACATCAGCTCTGCTGGAGGGACAAGTTGTGCCGGCCGGCGCCAAGTATCAGGGCTCGCCTGCCGAACCGACGGCCACGAACTATAATCGCGTTGCGCCAATTCCGGTATCTGCAGAACGCACGGGACTTTATGCGGCGTCCCAAGTGCTGTCGCTGGTGCTCTTGTCGCTACCCGCTTCTGCGCTATCGGCCCTTCTTGTGACGAAGTTAGGTATCTCCACCACGGACTTCGTCAATTGGCCGGGCGCTGCAGGGGGCGCCGCTGGATTGGCGGCAGGCGCCGCAGTATTCTATTTCGGCAGCTTGCTGCTTGGCATGATCACTGTGATTGCCGTACCGCGGCTGCTCAATTATTTCTTCCGTTCCGAAGTCGTTCATCCGTTATATGGCTTGCAGTATCAGCTGGCGCGCAGCATCACCCGGCTTAGCAACAACAGGATACTGAATACGCTCTTCGGCGATAGCTCGATGATCTTGAGGTGGCTTTCGGCCGTTGGATATGACCTGACGCAATGCACCCAGACCGGGTCTAACTTTGGTGTCGATCAGCGCCACCATTCGCCGTTCTTGTGTGTCTTCAATCGCAATACGCTCGTGTCCGACGGATTGCTGATGATGAATATGGAGACGTCTTCGTCGTCGTTTGTCCTTCGCCAAGTTACGATGCCTCCGGACACATACGTCGGCAACGTTGTTCACTATCCGGCAGACTCGCGCCTAGGCGACAACTGCCTCATTGCCACAAAAGCGGCGATCCCAATCGATGGCCCGATCCGGTCTGAAGTCGGCATTCTCGGTTCACCGCCTTTTGAGATTCCGCGATCTGTAGCGCGCGACCAAAAGTTCGATCACTATAAGCAGCCCGGCATCCTTGAGGTGCGTCTGGCCATGAAGCTGCGCTCGAACCTTGTGACTCTTGCACTTTATCTGCTCCGGTCGTGGGCGTTGACCTTCCTTGGTGTCAGTTTGACGGTTGGCGCAATCGCCTATGCTGGTGCCAACGGGTCAGACGCAGATGCTGTAACAACAGCCATGGCATTAGCCGTCTCATCATTGGCATTTGTCGCTATTGCTGCGCTATTCTCGATTCTCTGCGAACGAATGGTTTGCGGTTTTAAGCGCCTCGATCCGCAGTACTGCTCGCTCTACGATCCGAAATTCTGGGATCATGAGCGCTTTTGGAAACTCAACTACAATGCGTTCCTGCGCGTTTTCGACGGCACCCCGTTGAAACCGGTATTCCTGCGCTTGCAAGGGGCGAAAGTGGGCCGCGGCGTATTTGACGACGGGTGCGGATTGACCGAGCCCAGCATGGTCGAGATCGGCGATCACTGCACGCTCAATTTCAGTTCAACGGTCCAGTGCCACTCGCTTGAGGACGGAACCTTTAAATCCGGCCGGATCGGGATCGGCAATAATTGCACTATCGGCACCAATGGCTTTGTGCATTACGGATCGGTTATGCAGGACGGCGCTGTGCTTGAGGCCGACGCCTTCTTGATGAAAGGCTCGGTTGTTGAAGCTGAAACAAGGTGGTTCGGCAATCCTGCGCGGGATAGCGCTGCCGCGGGCGACGCTAAACTTCGCGTAGAAAAGGGAGGAAAGAAATGGTGACCGCAGTGGTTGAAGTTATCGGCATGCCGCCGGCCGAAACGTTCGTCGACGAATATATTGCCAAGAACAAGCCGGTAGTGATCCGGGGCCTTGATTTTGATGCTAGCGAGTGGAAGCCCGACGCACTTCGCAGCCGCATCGGAGACCTGACGTCACTCGTCTATGGAACGCTTTTTGAACTTGAGGACGTTCAAACGCTGGACGACTACATAGATACGTGGTTCGGCACCACGGGTCCGCTGCAAGACAACGTGCCCTATGTCCGCTGGTACAATAAACTTCGCGACGTCGAGTTTGCCTGGGGTGACGAAGCCTTTGGCCGCATGGCCTCCGCGTGGCGCATGCCCGGCTGCCTGCCGACCAATAACCTCATTGTACCGGTCAGCAAATCAGGCACCGGAACGAACCCTGTTTCCGATGCATTTCCATATCGCGGCATGCTCGTAGCCGCACGCGGCGCGCGCACACGCATGCATCGCGATCCGTTCTGCAGCGACGCCGTTGTCTGCCAGTTTTTCGGCTCAAAAGAAGTGGCTCTCTACCGTCCGGAGCGCTCGGCGGAGCTAACCAAACGCGCTGACGGAACCTCTTTCGGCGGTTTTATCGATGTCCGCGAGGGAGCGCTCGACAAGCTATCGGTGGAGCCGGATTATCACGGCTTCATCGGCCCAGGCGAAATGGTCTACATTCCACACGGATGGCTGCACGACGTCATCGCGGTCGAAGATTCGGTCTCTGTGACCTGGAACTTTGTCCACGCCCGTGGTGCCCAAGAGTTCGCAGGCTATCTGTCGGCTGGTCCGGAAAAAGATCCGGAGTTTGAAATCCTGCAGTATTTCCACCGGCCGACGGGACAGGCCGCGCTAACTGCACCCGCTATCGCTCAGTATCACTTCAGTCCCGGCTGATGGGTTGCGAAATGATAGCGCCTGAAACGACGAATTGATCGTAGCTAGCAAAGAACACGTGAAACACATACGGCTCCAACTCGGGAAGAGAATGTTGGAGCCGTAACTGCATTTGGACCGCCGTCTGATCCAGCGCATTTTCCGGCATGATCTCAATCTCGTGGTAGTCGATAAAGCGCTTGGTCAACGGATATTGCGCCTTGAAAATCGATTCTTTTGCACTGAACAGTGCTGTCGCCAGCAGGTCTCGCCCTTGCGTATTGCAGCGGGAAAGTAATTCGCGTTCATGTGGGGTGAAGACCGTGTCAAAGACAGTTTGATCAACAAGGCCCATCTGTTCTGCGTCAATGCCAATACCTGCCCCTTTGACGTCTGGCGGCGCCCACACGACCGCGATCGTCAAGCCGGATGTGTGCGAAATCGATCCTGTGAACCCTTCGGGCCAAATGGGCGCGCGATCCGGGCCGCGTTCAATTTTTTGAGGCGGCTGTCCTAGTGTTATGAGGCAGCGGCGCGCCAGAGCCCGGCCGGTCGCGAATTCAGTGCGCCGAGCGGGCGTCGCAGAAACTGGTGCTTCAGACGGGCGCAGTTCGCTTTCCGCCAGGGGCTCAGTGGTCAAGTCGAGTGCAACCGTTCCGCCAAAGCCGGCCGAGTTGAAGAGTTTTATGATCTCGAGCACACGCGTATTCCAACCCATATTAGTGTTCGCCTAACATCTCGCCCATAGTCTGGGCAGTTGGTTGATTCGTGTCCGTAGACGCCATGGGCTCTTCTACATCTCCCGCAGGCCACTTGCCGCGAACGACAGTACTCCAGCTTTTAGGCACGCCAAATGCAAGTGCGGTTATGCAAAAACGCAACATTAAACCGAAAAGATCGCCATTCTCACTGGCAATCAAGTTTTGCATGTTTACCGCATGATCGGGACAGATAGAACAAAATATGGATCCGACTCGCCAGCAGTCCCAGAAGGCCGTCCGCACGCTTGAGCTGCGGCTGGCGATGGCCGCTGCTTTTATTGTAAGTTTCGCCCTATCCGCGACCTCAGAGGAAACGGCCGGCGATTGCTGCGCCGACATCGAGTCGCGCTTGGCTGAACTGAACGCGATTGGCAAAGGTAATCGCGCCATGTCTCTGGAAATTTCAGGACAAGTCCATCGTGCGCTTTTGCATTGGTCCGATGGTCAGGAGCGCAATACTTATAGTGTCGATCCAACGAGCTGGGGATCCTATACCGACTTCGAAGGAAGCGCCGAACTTGATCGAGACTGGGAGGCAGGATTTCTGCTTCAGCTTGAGTATCCGGTCGGCGAAAGCGCAGAACTCAATCAAGAACTGACGACGACCCCAGCGACACCCGTGATCGGGGCCGCAAATATCTACCTCGAACAGGAAGACCTGGGCCGGATTACACTCGGCTTTCAAACCGAGGCCCATGACCACGTCACGGAATCCGATCTTTCCGGCACCGATCAGTTTTCTGGCCCGGCATCGAGCGACTGGAATGGTGGCTTCCGGATCGTTGGACCGTCGAGTAGCAAGGTGGATGCCGAAGAACTGACCTGGTCTAGCATTGGCGCTGATAATATTGGCGACGGCGACGATGCCAATGCGGTGCGCTATGATACGCCAGAAATTCAGGGCTTTCAAACATCTGTCAGCTGGGCGCAAGCCGGTGTTGCAGCGTTGGCGCTGCGGTACTCATATGACGGAAAATTGTTCGGCGTTGAGGCCGGAGTCGCTGCTGCGCGTTACATTGAACCAGATCGAAGTCCTTGCATCGATATCGAACCGCGCAGCCGATGCACGACAATAGGTGGCTCGATTTCTCTCCTGCACAAGCCGTCGCTCATCAGCCTCTCGCTTGCCGGCGCGCAGATAATCGACGACCCAAGCGACCGGTTCCTTACCCTGCCTGGCGCCGATCGCTGGTTTTACGGGAAGGTGTCACAGAAGTGGTCGTTGTTTGAAGTTGGGGGAACAACATTCTACGGCGAGTATTTCCGCGGTCTCCGGCATGGACAACTAGCGCTTGAGGACGATCCGGGTGGCGGGCCAGGCGGCGGGCCAGAGGCGGCTGATTTCTCCGCCTCAACTGAAGTATTTGGAGTTGGCATCATGCAAAGCTTCGATGCCGCTGAACTTCAAACTTACGTTGCATGGCGCAGCTATTCGATTAGCGGCGACGCCTCGCTTGGGCCCAACGGCCGCCAGGAGGCACTTGATCTCGACGGCTTCACCGCCATTATGGTTGGTAGCCGGATCAGTTTTTAGGCCGTCGCGCCGGCAAACCACAACACGAATATTTCAGTCCCATGCTGAGCACGCGCTCCAGGCCAATGTGCCTTGGTAAATAATCTGTCTTGGTAATTAATGTGCCGTGGTAAATCGAAACCGTGAGTACGCTTCGATGCCGGATGGCACCAGTGGCTTGGCCCAGAAGCCTGCTAGGCCCAGAAACCTGCCGGGAGGGTTCACCGCAGCACCGGTTTCCCTCATCCCATTACCCGGCCATTACCCGGGCTCGCCAAAATAGGCTCCTTTTGCGGATTCCAGCGCGCCAAACACACTTCACCGATGCGAAAGTTGACGGTGTCCGGCTGGCGCAGGAAGTGCTAATGGTTCAGGGAAATTGAACCGGGGCTGCGACCACGCATGATCGTGGCCAATTGGGTTCTTCGTTCTATGGCACCCTCGCGCAACGCGAGCTTCATGCCTTCTCAGGATCAGAATCGAATGAACGCCCGACAAGCTCTAGTCGCCGCCCTTCTACTCAACTTTACCTCCGCAGCCGCGGCACAGAACGCGCCGCCGCCCCTTCCTGTGACCGTCGCAACGCCTCTCGCCAAGCGCATAACCAATTGGGACGAGTACTGGGGACGCTTCGAGGCCGTTGAACGGGTGGAAGTCCGGCCGCGCGTTTCCGGCTTCATCGAGCAGGTGCATTTCAAGGACGGTACCTTGGTCAAGGCCGGCGACTTGTTGTTCACGATCGACAAGCGGCAGTTTCAAATTGCGGTCGATATCGCCAAAGCCGATATCGCCCGGCAAGAAGCTCAGGTCGCACTCGCATCTTCCGAAGTCGAGCGCGCCGAACCGCTCGCCAAATCCAAAGTCATGAGCGAGCAGGTCTTCGACCAGCGCAAAGCGAGCCTCAGTGGTGCCGAGGCGCAGCTGCTCGCAAACAAGGCCAACCTCAAATCGGCCGAACTCAATCTTGAATGGGCCGAAGTCCGTGCGCCCATCTCGGGCCGTATCTCCGACAAGAAAGTCGATGCAGGTAACTTGGTCGGTGGCGGCATTGCGGGAGCAACGCTACTCGCGACAATCGTTTCGCTCGATCCCATACATTTCGCTTTCGACGTTTCAGAGGCCGACTACCTCCGGTATTCGCGGCTTTTCCTTGCCGGTGAACGTCCATCATCGCGCGACACAGCAAATCCAGTGCGCGTCAAACTCTCGGACGAATCAGACTGGAGCCACGATGGCCGCATGGACTTCGTCGATAATGCAATGAACGAGAGATCGGGAACAATGCGCGGGCGCGCCATTTTCGACAATAAGGACGGCCTGCTGACGCCAGGCGTTTTTGCGCGCCTATCGCTTTTTGGCGGGGAATCCGACGTGCTCCTCGTACCTGATGCCGCCATCGTTTCGGATCAGGCACGAAAAATTGTCATGACCGTCAACGGTGAGAATGTTGTCACCCCCGTCCCGATTACGCTCGGCCCCATGAGCGGTGGACTTCGCGTGATCAAGGGGGGCCTCAAAGGTGACGAGCGCATCATAATCGAGGGCATCGCCAATCCGATGGTGCGACCCGGCGTGAAGGTTGCCCCAGAAAACGGCACCATCGCATTGATCACAAGCAAATAGGCGAGCGAGCAAGGACGGCCAGAATGCGATTCTCGCACTACTTTATCGAGCGGCCGATTTTTGCCGCGGTATTGTCGCTCTTCATTACCATTATCGGCCTCATCGCCGGACGCGGCCTTGCCATTTCGGAATATCCAGAAATCGCACCGCCGACAGTCAATATTCGCGCCATATATCCCGGTGCATCCGCTCAAGTGATTGCCGAAACGGTCGCCACACCGATCGAGCAGGAAGTCAACGGCGTCGACAACATGCTCTATATCGATAGCGCATCGACTGGCGACGGTTTGCTCTCGGTCAATGTGGTTTTCCGCCCCGGCACAAACGTCGATCAAGCCCAAGTTCTTGTGCAGAACCGCATCGCGGTTGCTGAGCCGCGATTGCCTGAAGATGTGCGCCGCCTCGGCGTCTCGGTGCGCAAGGCCTCGCCCGATCTGATGATTGTCGTTCATATGACGTCGCCAGACGGCTCCCGTGATCAGCAGTACATATCGAACTATTCAACACTCTACGTCAAAGATGTGCTCGGCCGCATCGACGGCGTGGGCAACGTGCTCGTTTTTGGCGCACGCGATTACGCCATGCGCGTGTGGCTCGATCCGGCCAAAGTGGCCGCGCGCGGGTTGACCGCCGGCGACGTGGTGCAGGCGTTGCGGGCTTCCAACCTTCAAGTCGCGGCCGGAGCCATCAATCAACCTCCCGCCGCGTCGGACGCCGCTTACACTCTTTCCGTGAAAACGCTCGGGCGATTGTCATCACCCCAACAATTCGAAGACATCGTTATCCGTTCCGAACCGTCGGGACAGTTCATTCGCGTCAAGGACGTCGCGCGCGTAGAACTTGGCGCCCAGGACTATACGGTCAATTCTTTGCTCGACGGAAAACCCGCTGTCGCTATCGTACTCTTTCAGCGCCCCGGCTCGAACGCGCTCGCCACAGCGGCCGCAGTGCGTAAAACGATGGAGAACTTATCCAACGGATTTCCGCCAGGCGTCGCATTCAAAATCATCTACAATCCAACCGAGTTCATTCAATATTCGATCGATGCCGTCGTTAAGACGCTCGCCGAAGCCATTCTACTCGTCGTTGCCGTCGTCATACTGTTTCTGCAGACTTGGCGCGCCGCCATCATCCCCATTCTCGCGATCCCCGTATCGCTCATCGGCACGTTTGCTGTGATGAGCGCGGTCGGCGTCAACTTCAACACGCTTTCGCTATTCGGACTTGTCCTTGCGATCGGTATCGTGGTTGACGATGCCATCGTCGTCGTCGAAAACGTCGAACGCTACTTGCGGCAAGGATTTAGCCCGAGAGAAGCAGCGCATAAAACCATGGACGAAGTAGGTGGCGCGTTGATTGCCATCTCTCTTGTACTTATGGGGGTCTTCCTGCCCACTGCCTTCATCACCGGATTGCAGGGCACGTTCTACAAGCAATTCGCAATTACGATCGCGGCATCAACGGCCATTTCCGCATTCGTGTCGCTGACGCTTTCGCCCGCTCTGGCCGCCATTCTGCTCAAGCCCCATAAACCAGGCGAGGAAGCGCACAGCATCGGCTACTATCTGCTGTGGCCGCTGATGATGTTTTTCAAGGCTTTCAATTGGGGCTTCGAAAAGCTGGCAAATGGCTATGCATGGCTAACAGGCAAACTTATCACCATCGGCGTCTTGGTTCTGGTGGCCTATGGCGGTTTGCTTTTTCTCACAAAGAAGCAACTTGACGCTACGCCTACCGGCCTCATTCCGCAGCTCGACCGCGCCTATTTGATTACTGTGTTCCAGTTGCCGCCGGGATCCACGCTGCAACGCACAGACGCTGTTGTCCGCAGGGCGTCCGAGCTTCTACTTACCCGCCCCGGCATCGAACACGCCGTTGCCTTCGTCGGCTTCGACGGCGCGACACGCGTCAATTCTCCCAACGCCGGCGTGGTGTTCGTGCGTCTACAAAATTTCGAGGAACGCATCAAACTGGGGCTGACCAAGGATGGAATCCTTGCCGATTTGCGCAAGACCATGGCAGGCGTGCGCGATGCCTTCGTCTTCGTCTTGGAACCGCCATCGGTGCCCGGCATAGGCACGGGCGGCGGCCTCAAGGGCTACGTGCAGGACCGAAGCGGCCGCGGCTTACCGGAACTTGAAAGAGCCGCATGGAGCATCGCCGGGCCGCTTGGTCAGACACCAGGATTTGCCCAGGCGTTCTCGCTATTCAACGTCCGCACGCCCGAGGTTTATGCCGACATCGATCGCACAAAGGCAGAGCAACTCGGCGTGCCCGTTAACCGCGTGTTCGAGACGCTCTCGACCTATATGGGCTCGACCTTTGTCAACGACTTCAACATGCTCGGCCGCACATTCCGCGTGACAGCGCAAGCCGACGATCCCTACCGGCTAACTCTACGCGATGTGGCCAATCTTAAAACGCGCAGCTCTACCGGCGAAATGGTTCCCATCGGCTCTATCGCTACATTCAGCGACACCACAGGAGCCTATCGCGTTCCGCGCTTCAATCTCTATCCTGCCGCTGAAGTCCAAGTACAATTGAAGCGCGGATTCTCGACCGGCGAGGCTATGGCCACCATTGAGAAGATGGTTGCCGAGAAACTTCCTGCCGGCTTCGGATTTGAATGGACGGAGATCGCGCTACAACAAAAACTTGCCGGCAGCACGGCTTCGATCGCTTTCGGGCTCGCCGTCATCTTCGTCTTCCTTTTGCTTGCAGCCCTCTATGAAAGCTGGCTGCTGCCTCTCGCCGTTATTCTCATAGTGCCAATGTGTATCTATGCGGCCATGATCGGCATCAATTTCCGCGGCCTCGACCGCAACATTCTCGTTGATGTCGGGCTCGTCGTGCTCGTCGGTCTTGCGGCGAAGAACGCGATTTTGATTGTCGAATTCGCAAAACAAGCGGAAGACGCCGGCAAGTCGCGGCGCGACGCCGCTGTGGAGGCAGCGCGCACAAGGTTGCGTCCCATCCTCATGACGTCGCTATCGTTTATTCTAGGCGTCTTGCCGCTTGTCTACGCCACGGGCGCGGGCGCGGAAATGCGGCAATCGCTCGGCACAGCGGTCTTCTCCGGCATGGTGGGCGTCACGCTTTTCGGATTGATTTTTACGCCGGTGTTTTATGTACTGGTGCGCAGCCTGGCGCGCAAAAAATCAGAAACGCCAATGCCTGAGTTGGCGCCTGCCGAATAAAACTATTCTTGGGTGCCGCCCATTTGCGGCTTAGGCAATTGCATGGGGCATCCCGCGCGTTCGCTCGGAGCGGATTCCTGAGCGCACGCCAATCGCGAAAATGACCACCGCGAATGCAAACATGTAGACAAACCACACGCGCCACATGCCCCAACTGGAGGCAAGCGTTACCGCAGCACTGGAAAACGTTGCGTATCCGTAGGGCTCCATCGCTGCCCCGAGGCGCCTTATCCTCTGCAAAACTGCCAAACCAATAAGCGCGAGGATCGCCGCACCAACCACACCAAGCTCGAACCAGGTTTGTAGAAAAACACTGTGTGCATCCCGCGAGTAGCGGGTGTGGAGTTCACCTTCCTTGGGCATCGGGCTGCCATCAAAGTTCCAATACGTCATGCCGGCCCCAATCCCCAAGAGTGGCGCCTTCATGCTTTCCTCAGAAACCCGATTCCAGATAATGATGCGGTGTTGTGCCGTTGTCTGCATCCACGGCGCGTTATGCAAATTCACTCGGTAGAGTGCCAGCGAAATCGGAACGATTGCGAGGCAAACGGTTACCCAGCCAACCTGAAGAACGCGTAGGCTCCATTGGGGTCGATGCTGCGCCAAGACAAACAAGAGCGTGCCGGCCAACATTGCGAGTTTGGCCGTCTCGTTCTCAGAAATCATGACGACGACGACTGCCGCAATGAACATGAGCCACATCAAAGGGCGCATCATGGATGCCGTCGTCGTGCCCCTGATCGCGAGCAAGGTTGCCCAAATGTAAAGCGGTATGGGAGCAATATTTCGCGTCAAGTCCGCCGCTGAAATCGCGAAGATTTTTCCAGACTTCCAGACAAAGTGATGCGTGGGCCGAAGATCCGACGGACCGAGTTGGAGGGCGTTATAAAGTCCGATCTTGATAGACTGGCGGGTCAAGATCTCGATTGCGAGATAGGCCATGCCTGCGGCAATGCCAATCCATACCCCTTCACTGATATGGAATATGTTGCGGCGCTGTTCGCTGAGTATAAAGCGTGTCGCAATCCCACATCCCAGGAACGCAATGAAAGAAATTGTGGCCCAAGAAAGGGTGTCGCGAGGATGTGCTGCCCACAGCGCCGATACCATGGAAAATACAAAGAACGCGACGACCGCCATCGCCCCTGCCCCAATTTCCGGCATCAAGCTCCTGCAGGATTTCCGCATAAATGCGGAGGCCAGAATGCCGGCAAGACAGAACGGTAAAGTCACTTCGAGTGTCCCGGGCGTCACGAGGGTCGCCGTGACTGCAACCATCACAAGGGTACCGTTGAGTATTCCCCAGAACCTCGTGTGTAGCGGATATTGCGACTTGTCGAGATTGTTAGGAAACACCGACGCCCCCCGCGCGGGATGATAGGCTAGCCGCCCACCTTGAAACAGCTTAGTCTCTAATCAATTGCATTGCACATTCCAAGCTGCTGCGCCAAAGAACCTTGTGTCGCGGCCCGAAAGACGCATCGGCAATCTGGAATATACACAGTTTGAGGCGCACGCTGAATGACTAAAACAGGCAAACCAAACCGGACCGAAGTCGAAGCGGCTTTCAAGACCATTATACGTTGGACCGGGGATGACCCCTCGCGCGATGGCCTGAAGGAAACACCCGCGCGCGTTACTCGCGCCTTTGAAGAGTTCTTCAAAGGATATTCTGATGACCCAGAAGCAATACTGAAAAAGACCTTTGAAGAAATCGAAGGCTACGATGAGATGATTGTATTAAGGGGGATTCGCTTTGAAAGCCATTGCGAACACCATATGGCACCCATCGTAGGCCGCGCTTGGGTCGCCTATATCCCCAAAGGGAGGGTCGTCGGAATATCGAAGCTTGCCCGTGTTGTTGATGCTTACGCCAAACGCCTCCAGATCCAGGAAAAAATGACGGCGCAGATCGCCAATACGATTCAGAACGTGCTGCAACCAGACGGTGTCGGCGTTGTCATTAAGGCCGAACATCACTGCATGACCACCCGGGGCGTGCATAAGCACGGCACCGACATGGTGACCAGCCGGATGCTCGGTTCGTTCCGTGACAATCCCATGACACGTCAGGAGTTCCTGGCCATGGTGACTGACGAAGTGGAACGCTAACCGGCGGATTTATTCTTCGTCGTCGTCAGACACCACCCCGTCGCTGATGGCATTGCCGTATTCGACGTGCGCCAGAAAGAGCCCGCTTGCCGGCGCCACGGGCCCGCAGTGCGTACGGTCGCGCGCGGCAAGAGCGGCTTCGAGATCGCCTACGGTCCACTTACCGTCTCCGGCAAGCTTCAGGCTGCCAACCATCGAGCGCACCTGATTATGTAAAAACGACCGTGCGGAAACGTCGATGCGGATTTCAGATCTGTCTCTCGTCACAGTCATCGCGTCGATAGTCTTAAATGGAGAGAGTGCCTGGCACTGGGCCGCGCGGAAGGTCGTGAAGTCATGATGACCGGTCAAAACTCTTGCCGCCTCGGCCATGACATCCGCATCGAGCGCGTGATTGATCCACCACACTCGATTTCGATCGAGAACAGGCGGCGCCCGGCGGCACAGGATGCGATAACTGTAGTGGCGTCTCGTAGCGCTAAATCGCGCGTCGAAGCCCGTAGCCGCCAAAGCGCACTCAAGCACGGCAATGGGCCGCGGTTTCACATGATAATTTAGAGCCTCTTGAACGCGAAACGGGTCCCAGTCTTTCGTGAGGTCGAAATGTGCCACCTGACCCAAGGCATGCACGCCCGAGTCGGTCCGTCCGGCGCCCCGGACGCTGACACGTTCGCCTGAAAATTTCTGGATCGCGTCTTGTAGCGCGCCTTGAACTGTTTCGCCTTCGGCCTGCTGCTGCCAGCCGGCGAAAAGTGTACCGTCGTATTCGATCAACAAACGATAGCGCGGCATGAGTGACGTGGCTCAAAATAGAAAGAGGGACGGCGCGGGGCTCATTCCCTAGAGTGCTTCCGGAAAAGTGGGAACCGGTTTTCCGAAAAGAAGCACGGCAAAACAACGAGCTAGGGTCTGTCCATGATTTAATCGAAACCGGACAGACCCTAGCCCGCGCGCCGCCGCCACTCAACCCTACAGTTCCGGAAACCCTACAGTTCCGGCAACCCTACAGTTCCGGTTTCGGCCTAGTGACGGCCGCCGCCGCGACCTGCTGGCGTGCCGCTCACACCGGAGTTGCCGCCGCCACCATGGGAGCGGTAGAAACCGCGGCCATATCCGGGCGAAAATCCATAGTAACCGCCTGCACTCCGTGAAGTGCTGTAGGAGTTGCCGCCGCCGGAGTTGTGATTATAGATATTGCGGTGCTCATAGACGTTCGTCTCGTTGAACCCGAGACTGAGCGGGGTCTGTCCGCCTGGATTGATGATGACCTGGCGCTCTGGCGGCAACGGGCGGAAAACGCGCACGCCTTCTTCGAGCGTGACGACCGCACCATAGAATGGCCGCGTCTCAATTCTGGTGGTGTAGCTTTGAGCCGAGGCAGAAGCGGAAGCAATGACTGCTGCGCCTGCAAGGCTGAAAAGTGAGATCGCAATCTTGCGTAGCATCGAAAGACGTCCTCCTCGAAATGGAACAATGCGATTCGAGATTAGCCTTAACTTCCATCCGGTACTCCGGCTTTTGGACCTATGCTTAAATTAACCGCGATTACGTCACGCGCGTTCCGCGTTCGAGCTTAAAGCCGCGCAAAAACTCAGCAGCTGTCACGACCGTTTTCCCGGCCCGCTGGAGCTCATTCAGACGCACGGCACCCTCACCACATGCGATCGTCAAATCGCCGTCCAGGACCGTCCCTGGGGCACCGGTGCCCTCCACAGGATCGGCTCGCAGAACTCTGATGCGCTCGGCGCCATGGGGTCCGGCAATAATGAACCACGCGCCTGGAAATGGCGAAAGGCCGCGAATGTGGTTTACCACTTGGTCTGCGGTCTTGCTAAAATCTATACGCGTTTCCGATTTATCGATCTTGGCCGCATACGTGATGCCCGTGTCAGACTGCGGAGCGGCGGCGAGTTTCCCAGCCTTGAGCAGAGCTAGCGCTTCCACCATTGCCGAAGCCCCTGAGTTGGACAACCGGTCATGCAGCTCACCCGCTGTCATGCTGGGTTCAATTTCAATCTCTTTCGCCAAGCAGACCGGACCGGTATCAAGTCCTTTTTCCATGCGCATCACCATGACCGCTGTCGATTTGTCCCCGGCCATGATCGCGCGCTGGATGGGCGCGGCACCGCGCCAGCGCGGTAGCTTTGAAGCGTGCACATTGAAGCACCCGAAACGGGGCGCCGCCAACACCGCTTCCGGCAATATCAATCCGTATGCGACGACGACAGCCGCATCGGCCTTCAACGCGGCAAACGCTTCGCGATCTACATCGGCCTTGAAATTAACAGGTGTCGAGACGGGAATGCCGCGCGCTTCCGCCAAGCGATGCACCGGCGATTTGGTCTCAGCCATCCCGCGTCCTGCCGGGCGCGGCGGCTGGCTGTAGACGCCAACAACCTCGTGCCCGGCCGCAAGGATCGCTTCGAGAACAGGGACCGAGAAATCCGGCGTGCCCATGAATACGATGCGCATCGCCCTCGGTTCCTTTCGTGCCGCTGTTTTGCCGCTTGTGCCCGGCGCAGATCAGACGCGCGTTTGCTTCTTGAACTTCTTGATGATCATGTCGCGCTTCAGGCGCGAAAGGAAATCGATGATCAGGTGGCCGTCAAGATGATCAAGTTCGTGTTGCAAGGCAGTCGCAAGCAGGCCATCTGCGGCAAGCTCCTGCTGCTTTCCTGTTCGATCAATATAGCGCACGGTAACCGTTTCCGGCCGCTCGATTTCCACTCTGACATCCGGGATCGATAGGCAGCCTTCCTCGTAGAGCCGGGTTGTCGATCCAAGTTTCACAATTTCTGGATTGACGAGGCACAAGGGCTTGCGCTCTTCGCCCTCGTCTGCGGCGTCGATCACGACGATGCGCCTTGGAATGCCAACCTGAATGGCGGCGAGCCCGATGCCGGGCGCGTCGTACATCGTCTCCAGCATATCGTCCATCAGCTTGACGATAGCCTTATCGACACGCTCGACAGGATCCGAGATCTTGCGCAGTACCGGGTCGGGAATGGTTATGATGGGAAGCACGCTCATAGGAGTGAAATAAGCAAGACCCAATCCCGGGTCAATCAGGGTGTTGCACCAGCGTCAATGGACCCCATCCAGCCCTACTAGTCCGGCAATTCAACCGGGATCAAGCGTCCCGGATTGCCGCTGCCAGCCCCTCGCGGATTGGCACCGCCGCCTGCCAGCCCGTTTCGCGCAGCGCCTCGGTTGAAACGCACAGATCGCCGGTGAGCCGTTCCAAATCTCCCGCGCGGCCAAGCGCCTTTAAGGCCAGCTTGACCGGCATTTGCGGCACTCTGAACGTGCCCGGCGGACGGCCGAGCCCATGACGAAGCGCGCCCAAGATTTCTGCCAAAGTCAGCGCCTCGTCGTCGGCCACGAGATAAGGACCGGCGCCGGGTTCGGGTGTAATGATCGCATGCAAGACCGCGCTGGCAAGATTGATCCGGCTGACGAGCGAACGCCGCGCGTTGAGCCCCGCTACAGGTAATGGCCAAGGAGACCGGGCAAGACGCATTAGGGACGCCATGTTGCCCTTGACCCCCGGCCCATAAACCAAAACCGGCCGAAGCACGACGGACACGGTTGGTGAACCGCCCAGAGCATCCATGACCATTTGCTCGCCGGCAATTTTTGAGCGGCCGTATGCGTCTGTAGGCGCCGGCGACTGCGCTTCCGTGATGATGCCAGGCGCACTCGGCCCTATCTGCGCACGCACAGACGACATGAAGACAAATCGTTTGACGTCAGCATCCCGCGACGCGGCAGCGAACCGTTGCGCCGCCTCGGCATTGATCGTCATGTAAGTGGCTTCGGAAATTGATTGCGTCGCGTGTGCCAAACCTGCAAGGTGGACGATATGGTCCATGCCGCTAACCAGCGGGCTGGCGTCGAAGTGCTCTCCAAAATCAGGGGCGGCGATCCGCGCGATTGAAGACGGGCCAATTGACGCCCCTGAGCGATACGCGCCGTGAACTTCAAAGCCGTTTGCCTGCAAATGCTCCGCGACAAACCTACCCACAAAACCGGACGCACCTGTCACCAGAACGCGAGGCCGCCGTGTCTCGGAATTCTCAGTCACGGGAGCTTCAATGCCTCCATGATCCGGGCATTCACATCCGTCATCGCGAACCCGCGCGCTGCTTTGGTCCTGCTGGCCCGGGCCATCGCGGGCAACAGGGCCCTATGCGTCATAAGTCTGCGAAATGCGTCCGCGAGAGCTGCGGGATCGCGCGGTGCGACAAGCGTTCCATTGACCATTTCATCAATGGTCTCGCGCGATCCTGCAATGTCCGTTGTTATGATCGGCCGCCCCGCCGCCATCGCCTGGAGCAACGCATGCGGCATGCCTTCCAGATGCGAGGGGCAGACAAAGACGTGCGCGTCTTTGAGAGCAGCGCGCAGGTCGCGTGCGTCTCCGGCGTATTCCACGCTTGCCGCATAGCGGCTGATCGCGCCCATTTGCACGGCACCGCTCCCCGATCCTTCTGGACCCGCAAGGATAAAGCGCGCGCCAAGTCCTTCTGACGCGACGAGCGCCGCCGCTTCCAGATAGCCGGCGACGCCTTTGATCCGGTCGAGGCGGGAGCAGGCCAAGAACACCAATGGCGCCCTGGCATCTGCGGTAAGTTCCGGCATCGGCAGTTCGTCCATGCCGGCAAGATCCGCACCGGCACCGGCAACCCGCAAGATGCGGTTTGAAGGAACGAGCTTGGCTTCGTTGACAAGGCGCTCGTCTTCAAGGTTATGCACGATAGTTACGCCGGAATTCTTTATAGCGCGCCGCAGCTTCCTGCTCTTCAAACTTTGGGCACGATCCGGCAATTCGCTGATGAGAAGCACGATGCGCTTGATGCGTGCGCGCTTTGCCGCGCTGACCACGAACGGCGCATTTGCGCCAAACGCTAAAACTGCATCCGGCCGCGATTGATTGAACTGCGCCGCAAGTATACCGATAGCCTTGCGTTCCGGCCAAAGCGAAAAACCCTCGTCCCTCAAGACGAATGCCTCAACTTCGGCACCCATTGACAACAAGGCGGGGGCATCTTCAGCCCGCATCGCGGGCGCCATCGCCAAAACGCGCACACCGCGGCCTATGCAATCGCGGATCAAGCCGCCGCGCAATCGCGAAATCAGCAATGCCGAAGGTCCTGCAACCACCAAGCGTTTCGTCGCAGCCTCAGCCGTGTCAGAGGGCATAGGCCTATTGAACCTTCAATGACAAGTGAGCCTTCAATGAAGTGTCCTGGTGGGAGCGACCCAAACAGCCGCCGGGATGTTCTCGGTGGCTTGTGCGTCCGCGTCGGCGCGATAGCCCTCTACCGTGCGCGTCAGAACGGCCTGGATGGTCTCAACGTCGCGCATCGACATGGCGGCCCTGAGTAATCCAAGCTCGCGCTGAAGTTCGGCCGGCGACAACGCGGGCTCGTCAGAACGTAGAATTCGCGGGTGTTCCGTGCCTGTGGTGTTGGCGCCAAGCAGAAGCTCTTCGTAAAGCTTTTCGCCAGGACGCAACCCGGTGTACACAATCGAGATATCGCCCTCCGGATTGGACTCGCTGCTCACTTCATAACCACTCAATCGGATCATCAGCGCTGCGAGGTCGGCAATCTTGACGGGTTCGCCCATATCCAACACGAATACGTCGCCGCCTTTCGCCATCGCACCAGCCTGGATGACGAGTTCGGCTGCCTCCGGGATCGACATGAAATAGCGAATGACTTCGGGATGCGTGACTGTCACCGGTCCGCCGGTTTTAATCTGGTGACGGAAGCGGTGCACGACCGAACCGGAGCTATCCAGCACATTGCCGAAGCGCACCATCGTAAAAACCGTCGATGGGTTCCCTGAGGCTCGCGCTTGCAGCACGAGTTCGGCCAAGCGCTTGGACGCGCCCATGATGTTTGTCGGACGCACGGCCTTGTCGGTCGAAATCAGAACCATGCGCTCGACGCCGCAGGCTAGAGCGGCATCGGCCACGACTTCCGTGCCGAAAATGTTGTTTGATAGGCCGACCGCTGCGTTCTGTTCGACGATTGGAACGTGCTTGTATGCGGCAGCGTGATAGATTGTCTCGACCTCTGCGCGGCGCAAGGTTTCGCTGACAAGCGCTGCATCCAGCACGGAGCCCAGCACCGAAATAACCTCAACTTTGCTGCCATCGTTTTTACGGGCCGCCACCGAATCCGAGATCTCCATGGCAATCTCGTAAAGTGCCGCTTCCGATATATCTAGGAGAACAAGCCGGCGCGGATCTTGCCGCAAAACTTGACGGACCAGTTCTGATCCAACCGACCCGCCTGCTCCTGTCACGAGCACATTCTTGCCCTTGGTATGGCGCGCCAGAAGTTCGGTGTTGGGCGGCACGGAATCCCGCCCCAGCAGATCTTCGACCTCAAGCGGTCTGAGGTCAGTGACCGATATGCGCCCTGATGCGATTTCGTCCAATGACGGCATAACTTTGACTGTCACGGGATGATTTTCAAGTTCCTTGAGAACCAAACGCCGCTCGTTGCGGTCCTGAGCCGGAATGGCGAGTAGCACTTCCTTGACGCCATAGCGTTCGATGATCGAACCGAGGCGATCTGGGCGGTAAACTCTGAAGCCGCCGACATACTGGCCCCAAAGCGATGGAGAGTTGTCGCAAAAGCCCACCACCTCGCGGCTGCGCGCGCGATAGAGCGCTGACGCGAGATCAAGTCCCATCTGACCGGCGCCATAAATGATAACGGGATGCCGTTCTTCTTTCTCGTCAAATTTCGGCAGGACAACACCTGACGTCTTCAACATCCAGCCGACGACATAGCGGCTAGCGACGATAACGAGAGAGCCGATGACGCCATAGCTTATGACGACCGATCTCGGAATGCCAAGCTGACCCGACATGAAGACCAGCAATGCCCAAATCAGAACCGACACAGCAACGCCCGCGACGATCCGGCTGTGCCCGCGCGAGCCAAGATAGCGCGTCACGAAACGGTAGAGCCCCATGTGTGCCATGGTGGCGATTGTCAAAAGGGGTGCCGCCAGCAGCAACAGTGTCCCGGACCAAGCCGGCGGCACGTAGATTTCGTTATAGCGAACCGAGATCACGCCCCACAGCACTAGGGATAGTGCTGTGAAATCTGTAGCCGCAAGTATCACGCGCTTCTGGTGGCGCGATAGGTCGAGCAGGCTTTTGCGAAGCCGGAACAACAGGGAATTTTCTTCGTCGGACGCGCTCAAGGAGGACCTGCGGCGTAAGGGCGAAATGCTGCAAGAAACCAAAAATCAATAGATCACTTCAGTGGTATGATTATGTGACTAAACTACGGGATGATAAGTTCAAGATTATCATCATCATTATTAGTCGCTGGGCTGTGGAAGCGTTGCCCAATTGCCGCGCTTCAGCGCAGCGTCGTGCTGATTCGGCCACCAATCCGGTCAACCAGCCGATAGGCAAGGAGGACTGATACGATGCCAAAAACGATACCTCCAAACATATTTCCGGCCAAAGCCCCCTTGGCCCCGGCCCAGTATGCCCCTGCCAACACAAAAGGGATGGTTCCGAGGGTTGCCCGGCCCCAATTCAACATGGTGGAATAGTGAGGTTGCCCGAGGGTGTTAAAGACCGCGTTGGCGACAAACATGGCGCCGAGAAAAACAAACAAGGGCGACAGCCAGCGGCAGAAAAAAACGATGAGGTCGCGGGCCTCACCAGTGGCGTTGAAAGCTGAGGCGAGACCGTTGGCCGTCAGGGCCAGTATTATCCAAGCGGTCGCTGTAAAGGCTGTCATGACCAAGAGCGATTGGGTCAGCGTGCCACGCATCCGTTCTGGGAGCCGGGCACCCATGTTTTGCCCGATGATGGGCCCAACGACACCTGAAAGGGCGTAGATCGCTCCGAAGGCAACGGGCGTGACGCGCCCAACGATGGCCCAACCCGCCACTGCGCCATCTCCGAAGGGCGCCATGGCGGCCGTCACGTAGGCATTGCCGACGGGCGTCGCGATATTGGTCAACATGGCGGGAATAGCAATTTTCATGAATGGCCTGACGTCGTTCGCCAGTGTCGCGAGCTTTGGCCGGCTCATCAAATCGTGGACCCACACCACGCCGTAAAGACCGATGGCGGTAACGGCTACACGCGCGATCGCGGAGGAAATCGCCGCGCCTTCGATGCCCCAGCCGAGCTTCAAAATCAGCACCATGTCGAGCAGCACATTCACGATAGCTGCGCCCATCGTGACGTACATGGCGCGGCGCGCATCGCCAACGGATCTGAGTACGGCGGTCGATGCCATGCCCATCGCCAAGAACGGCAATGTCGGGATCAGAATTTCGAGGTAATCCGCCGCAAGCGAGTGCGTGCGCCCAGCCGCCCCCAGTGCCGTGAGCAGGTTTGGGATGCAAATCCACAGCACAACACTCAGCGCCGCCGAAATAGCGAACGCCATCACATGTGCATGCGCCGACAAGCGGCGTGCCCGGGCTCGCAAATTTGCGCCAATAGCGGGCGAGACCAGCGCAGAGACCGCAATCGAGAGCCCTATCCCGATTGAAGTTGAGAAAAATAAAATTGAGCTGGCGTAACCGACCGCAGCAACCACAGTTTCGTCGCCCGCGAGACTGAGAAAGTACATATTCGCGAGATCGCCGACGAACACGGCCATCAGCCCCAGCGCACCGGCCGCAGTCATATTCAAAATATGACGCAGGATCGACCCTGAGATAAATTTCGGCGGCGGCGTCGCGCGGCGTTGCGGCCCGGCGGTTGTCATATCCAATCCTTCGGCGCCGGTTTTGCCACGTCGTGCGATATCCGATTAGAGTTTGCGCCGCGCCTTGAAGGCGGCGGCAAGCGTCCCCTCGTCGAGATAGTCGAGTTCCCCACCCATGGGAACACCCTGTGCCAGCCTCGAAACCGTGAGTCCGGTAGATGCCAGCTGTTCCGATACGTAGTGGGCCGTCGATTGGCCTTCGACGGTGGCGTTGAGCGCCAAAAGCACTTCCTTGACGCCCCCGCCGCTCGCGCGCTCAACGAGTTTCGCAATGTTGAGTTTTTCTGGGCCTATGCCATCGAGCGGCGACAAGTGCCCGCCGAGCACATGATAGCAGCAAGAGACGATTGATGCCCGTTCAAGCGCCCACAGATCGCCCACTTCCTCGACGACGACAATCAGGGAGGCGTCGCGGCGCGGATCCTGGCAGATGCTGCAGGGCGACACCGTATCGAGGTTGCCGCACTCGGGGCATTCGGCAATTTTGTCGACCGCCTGCTGCAGGGCTTCATTGAGCGGAATGAGCAGATCATTGCGGCGCTTCAAAAGCGCCAACACGGCCTTGCGCGCCGAGCGCGGCCCAAGCCCCGGCAGCCGGCCCAGCAACTGGACGAGCCGTTCGATTTCGGGACCTGCGATTTTTCGGGACATCTTCGCCGTTTGTGCCTTGCGGAATCTGCGCGACTAAAACAATTTCATCCCCGGCGGAATGGGCAAGCCGCTCGTCACCTCGGCCATTTTGGATTGCATGGCCGCATCGGCCTTCGTCTTGGCGTCGCTCGCTGCGGCGACTACCAAATCTTCGAGAATTTCCACGTCATCTGCTTTCGCGAGCGAGGGATCGATGCGAATCTTCTTGAGCGAGCCCTTGCCGTCAACAGTTGCCATAACGAGCCCCCCGCCGGACTTGCCTTCGTACTCGGCGCGCTCCAGTTCTTCCTGG
Source organism: uncultured Alphaproteobacteria bacterium (assembly GCA_963819605.1). GTDB lineage: Bacteria > Pseudomonadota > Alphaproteobacteria > Rhizobiales > Hyphomicrobiaceae > Hyphomicrobium_B. The sequence goes on from CAWFWU010000020.1 coordinate 281,382, forward strand.
ACTTGCTTGAGCTTGGCCTGCATTTCGCCGACCTTCTTCATCATACCCATGACGTCTTTCATCGCGTGTCCATTCTTGGTTCACCCTCTCCCCATGCCAGTGAAGTGCATGGGGAGAGGGAATATTACTAACCGGCGGCGCTCTCGTCGCTTGGTTCGCTTTCTCCGCCAGCGATACGTCTGATTTCCGCGATCCTGGCATCGGGAAAAACATCAAGCACGGCTTTGACGGCCGGATGCGATTTCAAGGCCTGCAACTCTGCTGCCTCCCGTTCGCGCCGCACGGCGCCGATAGCGGGCGCGCCTGCAGACTTGGACAGAACAACGACCCAGCGCCGCTTGGTCCAGGCATTCAGTTTTTCGCGCAGGTCGTTGGCCATTTCGGCCGGCGCGCCTGGAAGCAAGAACAAATCTATCGACCCAGCGAGAGCGTCGAACTTGACAAGGCTGACGTGGTCTTCGAGATGCATCTTGAGTTTGGCGTCGCGCTTCAAGCCAGCCAGCGCCACGACTTCAGTAAACGAGCGCGGATCGGGCAGTACGATGGGAGCCGGCAGTAAGCCTTCATCCAGGTCCTCGCCTGTTACATCGACATCCTGGGCATCCAAGCCGTCAAACTCGCTTTCACCGGAAAACTCGCCTTCGACATCGGCGTCTGAGGCCGCGACAGACACTTGAGAAGCCGCGTGATTGAGTGGCCCGCTATGTTCGCCGGTCGTTGCTTCTGGCGCACGAAGTGCAGCTGCTCTTGCGGGACGGCATGGTGCCGCCACCTAAAGTCTTGATCAGGTCGTCGGGGGTTGGCAGATCGGCGGTGTAAGCGAGCCGGATCAGCACCATCTCAGCGGCCGAAAATGGGTTTGGCGAACGCGCTGTTTCTTCCAAACCTTTGAGCAGCATCTGCCAGGCGCGCGCGAGATACGGCATCGAGAGTTGAGCCGCTAGCGCCGACCCGCGCTTCTTTTCTTCCATAGACAAGGCTTCGCCCGCCGGCTCTTCACCAACCGCTTTGATGCGCGCAACGATATGGACGGCCTCCGCCAGATCGGCCACGATTTGCCCCGGCTCTGCGCCGTCGTGATGGAGGCTTTTCAGACCTTCCAACGCGGTTGCCACATCGCCTTTGAATAGCGCTTCAGCCAGATCGAACACGCGAGCCCGGTCGGCAAGGCCGAGCATGGCTCGCACCTTGGCAGCCGTAACGCGCCCCTCGCCTACATTCATGCTGAGGGCAATGGCTTGATCGAGGATCGACAGGCCATCGCGCACTGACCCTTCGGCCGCGCGCGCGATGAGAGCCAGCGCATCGTCGTCAGCTTTCGCGTGTTCGCTTGCGACGATTTTCTTGAAGTGCTGAACCAGCACAGGCTGCTCGACCCGGCGCAGATCGAAACGCTGGCAGCGCGACAGAACCGTCACCGGAACTTTGCGGATTTCCGTCGTCGCGAAAATGAACTTCACATGGCCCGGAGGTTCTTCCAGCGTCTTCAGCAGCGCGTTGAACGCGCCTTTCGAGAGCATGTGAACTTCGTCGATGATGAAGACTTTGGTGCGCGCAACGAGCGGCATGTATTGCGCGCTCTCGATGATCTCGCGGATATTGTCGACGCCTGTATTCGACGCCGCGTCCATTTCGAACACGTCCGGGTGGCGCCCTTCCATGATCTCGGCGCAGTGGGCACCCAGCCCCGGCATATCGATCGTAGGTTTATCTATACCGGGTGCTTCATAGTTGAGCGCCCGTGCCAAGATGCGAGCCGTTGTTGTCTTGCCAACGCCGCGCACGCCGGTCAGCATATAACCTTGCGCGATGCGGCCCGACGCGAAGGCGTTCTTCAGCGTCGTCACCATGGCGTCTTGGCCGATCAGGTCTTCGAAAGACGCTGGCCGGTACTTGCGCGCGAGCACGACATAGGGCTTGGCGGCACCGGCCGCGCCCGTCTCATCCTCGCTCGTTGATTTTTTCTTGGCCATAATCCCTGATGCTCTAGCGCCCGTTGGGGCAGGGAGCAAGGCGGCCCGATGAGCGCCCGTGCGCGAATAAAAGGAGGCTGACGAACGACCCGCTCAAAATCGTTGGGGCTGCTTCCTTCCGGACCTGACCCGGTTAGCGCATGAAACGTCCGCCGCCAACCTCCCGGCCCCATTATGGAACGTGTGCCTGTGGGTTACAACCCTAGACGGGTTTGCTCCGTCAATCCGCCGCGGAACGCAAATTTTGCGGGTTGTACAGGTGGCAAGCGAAGGGTCTAGCGGCGCGGCGAGCGGTGTTCTTTGCCCATCCAGCCGCTCGCGTCCGACGTTGCGGCCGTCGAACCCGATACGGCCGCGTAGTCCGGCGCTTCGACAAATTGCACGCCGATGCGCGTGCCGTTCTTGTGGCGTGGTTCGCAGTAGCGATCGACCTGCTTACATTCTGTCGTCAGACGGAACCCGAAAGGCAGCCAGGTGTCTTCCATAAATTCCAAAAGCGCGCCACCTTGGGAAAGATCGCGGACGACGCACGAAATGGGCGGGCGCCCAGCAACCCTGACCCAACCGCGCATATTTGTATCGCGGCGCCCAAATTGGCGCTTTTCGGCATGATCGGTTTTTTTCAACATGACTTATGGCCCTTGCTTGACCCAATGGGACGCAAGTTACGCCCTCAACTCTTAACAGCCGTTGAATGCGTGACCAAAAATGAGTTTTGCAATCTAGCAATCCAAGAGAGTCAGAAGCTATCTCTATGCCGCCGCGTCAGATGCAGCGGCCGCCGTCAACTTCGATGGCCGTGCCGGTGATGAAGGCGCTGGCCGGATCGGCGAGAAATAACGCGGCGTTGGCGATGTCGGAGGGCTTCGAGAAACGCCCCAAGGGAATGCCGCCTAAGAATTTAGCGCGGTTCTCAGGCGTATCCGGCATCCCCATGAACTGTTCGATCATGCCCGTTTCGCCAATCACCGGATTGATGGCGTTGACGCGGATGTTTTTGGGTGCGAGTTCGGCGGCCATCGATTTGGTGAGGATGAGTGCCGCGCCCTTGGAGCCGTTGTACCAAGTGAGTCCCGGGCGCGGGCGAACACCGGCGGTTGAAGCCGTATTGATAATCGAGCCGCCGCCGCGCTTTTCCATCTCAGGAACGGCCGCGAGCGTCGTGAGGTAAATCGACTTGACGTTGACGGCGTAGATGCGATCAAAGTCCTCTTCGCTGACAGTCATGAGGCTCTGGTTCTTGTGCGTAACGCCCGCGTTATTGACGAGGATATCGAGACCGCCAAATGTTTCGACGGCAGCGCGCACCATGTCCGCAACGTCTTTCTTGCTCGTGACATCGGTTTGAGTGACCACTGCCATTCCTGATGGCAGCGACGCGGCAACCGCGCGCGCCCCCTCTCCGTTTACGTCTGCAATGACGACTTTCGCGCCTTCGGCCACAAAAAGTTCGGCGATACCGCGTCCGAAGCCCGAGGCCGCGCCCGTGACAATCGCTATCTTGTTTGCGAGCCGCATTTCAGCCGGCCCTGCCGGGCTGCGCGAGCTCAGCGGCTTCCTTGCGATAAGGGCTTGAGGGATATGTACCGAGCAACTTTATTTCAGTCGAAAAGAACGATAGCTCCTCCAAGGCAAGCTGCACCGGGCGCTCGACCGGGTGCCCGTCGATGTCAGCGAAGAACATAGTCGCGTTGAAGGTACCTTCGGTTTGATAGCTCTCAAGTTTGGTCATGTTGACGTTGTTGGTCGCGAAGCCGCCAAGCGCTTTGTAAAGAGCGGCCGGCACGTTGCGCACGCGGAAAATGAAGGTGGTGATGACGGGACCGTCGCCCGGCTCGGCGTCGTCAGGCTCTCTTGAGAGCACGACAAAGCGGGTGGTATTGTGCGCTTCGTCATCGACATTTTCAGCCAGGATATTCAGTCCGTAAAGCTCGGCCGCCAATTTGGGTGCGAGGGCTGCGCGCGTGACATCGCCCCATTCGGCTACTTGCCGTGCCGCGCCTGCCGTATCGCCCGCCACGTGCGCGGTCAAACCATGTTTGCGCAGAATTTTGCGGCATTGCCCGAGCGCGTGGACGTGGCTGTAGACGTCTTTGATATCGCCAATTTTTGCGCCCTTAGGGGCCATAAGCTGAAAGCGGATCGGCAAGAAGTGCTCGGCGACGATGTAGAGTCCGGCGTCCGGCAACAAATGATGGATATCGGCGACGCGGCCCGCAACCGAGTTCTCGATCGGGATCATGGCGAGCTGCGCCTCTCCCGATTTGACCGCTGTCAGCGCATCTTCGAAAGTTGCGTAGCCCACGGGGGTATAACCTGGAAAAGCCTGGCTGCATGCGAGATGCGAATTGGCCCCGGCTTCGCCTTGGAAAGCGATGCGCGGTTTGGCATCTGGGTTTTGCGGGGTGTTGGGCATGGCTTGTTCCAGCTTCTCTTTTTTCTTGAGGTGATTAGCGTTTTCGTTGTGGGCTAAGGAGCCGGCGGGCGCGTTCGAGGTCGGCCGGAGTATCGACACCGAGCGGAACCGTGTCAACGATGGCAACGTCGATGCGCATGCCCGCTTCGAGCGCGCGGAGTTGCTCCAGCTTTTCGCGCTTCTCCAATGCCGAGGGGCGCAACGACACGAAACGTTCGAGGCTCATGCGCCGGTAGGCATAAATCCCGATGTGGTGATAGAGCGGGCCCTCGCCGTGGGGCGCGGTGGCGCGCGTGAAGTAAAGGGCACGGAGGCGGCCGGGCGTGCCTTCCGGGGTTCCAACCACCTTGACGACGTTGGGATTGAATTTCTCGTCGTCGTCTGAAATCTCAGCGGCGAGTGTCGAGATATCGACGCCCTTAGTGTGCAGTGGCGCGAGACATGCTGCCACGAGCGCGGGATCGAGTGTCGGCAAATCACCTTGCAGATTGACGATAAACTCCGCGTCCCCATCGGCATCAACTTTTGAAACCGCTTCGAAAACGCGGTCGGAACCCGACACATGATCGGCGCGCGTTATGACCGCTTCGCCGCCGGCACTTCGCACTGCCGCAATGATCTCGTCGCTGTCGGTTGCAACGACCACCCGGCCAGTCCCGGCGGCCATGGCGCGCTCCCAGACATGCACGATCATGGGCTTGCCATGGATGTCGGCCAGAGGCTTGCCCGGAAGGCGGCTGGCCTGCATGCGCGCGGGAATAACGACGAGGGTTTGGCCCATAGGGGCGCGTCTCTTTCTGCTTCGTGACAAATAGTCTCGCGATAAGGCCTTAAACTAGACCTTTCAGCTATTGCAAGAGCAAGGGCGGCATCGTTAGTTCGCGGCCACGGATACCGCCGAACCCTAGAGGGGCCGACCCGCCTCCAACACTTGAGGATTTGCCGTCATGGATTCCTTTGAATTCACGAAAATCGCGGGCGCCGTTCTGGCTGCCTTGTTGCTCATTTTCGGAACTAAAACCTTGATCGAATCGCGCCACGGTTCCGGCGGCGCGCAGCCCGGATATGCGCTGCCGGGTTCGGAACCCGCCCCTGAAGCAAAAGCGCCAGAAGCCGCCGCAGCTAAGACTGCGGAAGCTGCCAAAACGGCCGACGCCAAAGCTGGCGAAGTTAAAACGGCTGACGCGAAGACTGCAGACGCTAAGCCTGCCGAAGCTAAGCCGACTGACAAAGCCGCCCCTGCAGCACCGGCAGCTGCCGGCGGCGACGTCGTCGCGCTTCTTGCCAAGGCCAACGCCGATAATGGCAAGGCGGTATTCGGCAAGTGCAAGGCATGCCACAACGTCGAAAAGGGCAAGCCGAAGCTGATTGGACCGAACCTCTGGGGTATTGTCGACCGGCCAAAAGGATCGGCTGACGGCTTCGAATATTCGCCCGGCATGAAGGCCAAAGGCGGCAATTGGTCGTTTGCCGATCTCGCCACCTTCATAACCAAGCCGAGCGCCTATGTGGCGGGCACGAAAATGGTCTTTATGGGCGTTCCCAACCCGGCCGATGTGGCTGATGTTATTGCTTATCTGGCGGCCCAGGCGGATACCCCGGTTACCTTGCCAAAATGACAGCAAGTTAACTCGCTAAGCCCTTAAAAACCTGCGACCCTGACCAGAAATGGCAGGGTCGTTTGCGTTAACGGCCAAAAAAACTGCGCGCGGATTTTCCCCGGGGGGTGGCCCACGTGGTATCCTGCGCGACGTGAAGCCAAAGGGTAGAAACAAGAGGGTTCAGACCGCCGATGCGCCAATGCAGAATGTTCCGGGTTTTCGCTTTTCTTGCCGCGCTGCCGGTTTTAATCCTCGCATCTTTACCATATCCCGCCGCCGCCGAAGAGCCGGTCTGCCATCACGCCGTGTCGCTCGTCGGCGAACCGAAGTTCAAAGCCGACTTCAAGCATTTCGATTGGGTGAACCCGGACGCGCCGAAGGGGGGCGTTATCAAGCAGTACGCAGACGGCACGTTCGATACGCTCAATCCGTTCTCTGAAAAAGGCGTCAAGGCTGCGGGACTCGGTCTCCTGTTCGATGCGTTGCTGGTGTCTAGTCCTGACGAACCATCGGCCGAGTACGGATTGATCGCAGAGTGCGTGTCGTATCCAGCCGATTTCTCATCCGTGACCTTCAAACTCCGGCCTGAGGCCAAGTTCCATGACGGATCGCCCATCACGGCCGACGATGTGATTTTCTCGTTTGAACAGTTGAAGAAGGTCAATCCATTCTACGCGTTCTATTACAAGAACGTCGTCAAAGCCGAGAAGACCGGCGATAACTCGGTCATGTTTTCATTCGACAGCAAGGGCAACCGCGAGCTGCCGATGATTGTCGGTCAGTTCTCTATCGTCCCGAAAAAGTACTGGCTAGACAAGGGCGCCAATGGCGAAGCGCGCGACCTTGACAAGACAACCGTCGAGGCGCCGCTCGGCAGCGGCGCGTACAAAGTGAAATCCGTAGAGACGGGACGCAAGATCGTCTACGAGCGCGTTGCCGATTATTGGGCCAAGGAATTGCCCGTCATGAAGGGTCAGTACAATTTTGACACGCTGGAATATATCTACTATCGCGACCGCACACCTGCATTTGAAGATTTTAAAACCGGAAGCCTAGATTTCTGGGTCGAGAACCAGGCAGGCGCGTGGGCGACGCAGTACGAATTCGACTCTCTCAAAAAGGGCCTCGTGAAAAAAGAGGCTATCCCCGTCGAGCGCGTCGCGCCGATGCAAGCCTTTATTTTCAATACGCGCCGCAAGCAATTTGCCGATCCGCGCGTGCGCCAAGCCTTCAATCTGCTTTTCGATTTTGAGGAAGCCAACAAGAAGCTTTTTTACAATCTCTATGTGCGTGTCGGCAGCTATTTCGAAAATTCTGAGCTGCGTTCGAAGGGTTTGCCCGAGGGGCGCGAACTTGAGATCTTGAATGAGGTCAAAGCCGAAGTTCCGCCTGAAGTTTTCACGGCCGAATGGAAAAATCCTGCCAACAAAGAGCCGACTGACTTCCGCAAGAACCAGCAAGCGGCCATGAAACTGTTTGAGGCCGCAGGTTGGAAGACTGGCGCCGACCGCGTGATGAAAAACGCGGCGGGAGAGCCCCTTGTCGCAGAGTTCTTGATCGATAGCGAAACCTTCCAGCGCATCATTTTGCCTTTCGTCAAGGAACTGGAAATTTTCGGCATCAAGGCATCGGCGCGCATCGTCGACAGCGCGCAGTACAAGCAGCGCGAGGACAAGCGCGACTTTGACATTATTGTCGACAATTTTGCCCAGTCCGTTTCGCCGGGCAACGAACAACGCGAATTCTGGGGCTCGGAAGCAGCGGATAAAGAATCCAGCCGCAATACTATCGGCATCAAAAACCCAGCGGTTGATAAATTGATCGACAAAGTCGTCTTTGCCAAGGACCGTGCCGAACTCGTGGCCGCGACGCGGGCGCTTGATCGCGTGCTGCTGTGGAACCATTACGTGGTACCGCACTGGCACTATCCGTTCGAACGCCTCGCATGGTGGGATAAGTTCGGGCGTCCTTCGAAGCTACCGTCACAGACATCGGCGCCCATGCAGGTTTGGTGGTACGACGCTGAAAAAGCGAAGGCCGTTCAAGCCGCGCGGGGCAACTAGCGCATGGCGATGATGACACGCTCTGCTACATTCATATGGACGCCGCTTCGCGCCGCCATGTCCTCGCTCGCCTTGCTGGGCATTGCGTTCGGCTCAGCCACGACTAGCGCACTCGCCGAACCCAAGCACGGCATCTCGGTTTTCGGCGATTTGAAGTACGCAGCCGACTTCAAGCATTTCGGATACGTCAACCCGGATGCGCCCAAGGGCGGACGCATCGTGACGATGGGAACGGGCGGCGCCAACAGCTACGACACCTTCAACGGCTTCATTCTGAAGGGCGACGCTGCGCAGGGACTTGGATTACTGTTCGACACGCTCATGGTGCGCGCCGAGGACGAGCCGGACGCAATGTACGGGCTGGTCGCAAAATCCGCGGACGTCGCGGCCGACAAGATGTCCGTCACATTCAAACTGCGATCCGAAGCCAAATTTTCCGACGGCACGCCGGTGACGGCCGAGGACATCGTCAACTCGTTCATGCTGCTGAAGGAGAAGGGGCACCCCGCGCTCGCGATGCCGATGCGCGACGTGGCGAGCGCCGAAATTCTCGACACAGAGACCATCAAGTTCACCTTCAAGGGCGAGCTGACACGCGATCTGCCGGTGATCCTTGCCGGCCTTCCCGTGCTCTCTAAAGCCTACTACGCTTTGCTGCCCTTTGAGGAAACGAGCCTCAAGCCGCCGCTTGGCTCGGGGCCTTATTTGATCAAGGATTTCAGCCCTGGAACGCACGTCACCTACAAGCGGCGCGAGAATTATTGGGCCAAGGATTTGCCCGTCATTCGCGGGCGGCACAACTTCGATGAGATCAAGTTCGACTACTACCGCGACCGCACCGCGCAGCTCGAAGCCATCAAATCGGGCGGCATGGATTTGCGCGAGGAGTTCACCAGCGTCAACTGGGCAACCGGATACAACATCCCGGCCGTGACCGAAGGCCGGCTCATCCGGGACACGATCCCCGACGAAAATCCGTCCGGCGCGCAGGGATTCTTCATGAATACGCGGCGCGACAAATTTCAAGATCCGCGCGTGCGCGAAGCACTCGGCCTCGCCTTCGACTTCGAGTGGTCGAACATCAAGTTATTTTACAAACTCTACACCCGCACTCACAGCTTCTTTGAGAATTCGGAAATGAAGGCGACTGGAAACCCTAGCGCAGAAGAACTGGCACTGCTCGAGCCGTTCCGCGACAAGCTATCGCCCGCCGTTTTTGACGCCCCATATACGCCGCCCGCAACCGACGGCAGCGGCAACAACCGCGACAATCTCAAGAAGGCATTCGAGCTTTTGAAGAGCGCCGGGTGGACGCTTGGCGATGCTGACAGGCTGCTACGCAACGCGAAAGGCGAAGCGCTCGATGTCGAGATCCTCATGGACGAACTCGATGTTCGAACGCATCATCGGCCCCTATATCGAAAACCTGAAAAAGATCGGCGTCAACGCCTCGGCACGCCTTGTTGATCCGGCGCAGTACGAACGGCGCATGAAGTCGTTCGACTTCGATATGACGACGCAGCGCTATTCGCTGCGCCTGACGCCCGGCGTAGAGCTGCGCACCTACTGGGGATCAGAAGCAGCCAGCATGGACGGCTCTTTCAATCTTGCAGGGATCAAGGATCCCGTATTGGACGCTCTCATCGACAAGGTGGTCGGCGCCAAATCGCGCGCCGAACTGGTCACCGCGACACGCGCAATTGACCGGATCCTGCGCGCCTCGCATTATTGGGTGCCGCACTGGTATAAGGCCGCGCATAACATCGCGTATTGGGATAAATTTTCTCGTCCCCCCACCATGCCCAAGTATGATCCAGGTATCTTGGATACGTGGTGGTATGATTCGAAAAAGGCCGAGGCGCTCGCCGCCAAGTCCTCGGGCAAATCAGCCGCCAGTCCACCAGCCGCCAGTCTGCCAGTCGAAGGACAGAAGTCGCCCTGATGGCCAGTTATCTGCTCAAACGCATTCTTCTGATTTTCCCGACGCTGTTCGGGATCATGTTATTTTCGTTTGTCATCATCCAGTTTGCGCCGGGCGGGCCGGTTGAACGCATGATCGCGCAATTGATGGGCCACGACTCGTCCATCACCTCGCGCATGAGTGGCGGCGGCGGCGACGGGCTCGGCGGCGCGGCAGGTGCCGGGCAATTGGGTCAAGGCGGCGCGGACGGCGCGTCGTCTAGATATCGCGGCGCGCAAGGGTTGGACCCCGCCTTCATCAAAAGCCTTGAGAAGCAATTCGGCTTCGATAAGCCGGCGCACGAGCGCTTCTTCCTGATGATAAAGAATTATCTGACCTTCGATTTTGGCAAGAGCTACTTCCGCGACATCTCCGTGTTGCAGCTCATCAAGGAGAAGCTGCCTGTCTCCATTTCACTCGGGATTTGGATGACTCTGCTGACCTATTTGATCTCGATCCCGCTTGGCATCCGCAAGGCCGTAAACGAGGGCAGCAAATGGGATAGCTGGACCAGCGCGGTCCTCGTCGCCGGCTACGCTATTCCCGGCTTTCTCTTTGCCGTGCTCCTTCTCATCTTGTTCGCGGGTTCGTCATTCTTGCAGTGGTTCCCCTCGCGCGGACTTTGGTCCGACAATTGGAATGATCTCTCGTTCTTCGGCAAGGTGGTGGACTATTTCTGGCACCTCGCCTTGCCGATGATTGCCATGGCAGTCGGCTCGTTTACGGCCATGACGTTTCTGACCAAGAATTCGTTCATCGACGAGATCCGCAAGCAGTACGTGGTGGCTGCCCGCGCCAAAGGGTTGAACGAGAACCAGGTGCTTTACGGACACGTATTCCGCAACGCCATGCTGCTCATCATCGCCGGATTTCCATCGGCTTTCATCGGCGCATTCTTTTCAGGCGCTCTCCTGATCGAGACAATCTTCTCGCTCGACGGGCTTGGACTTTTAGCCATGGAAAGCATCGAAAAGCGCGATTATCCGGTCGTCTTTGCCTCGCTCTATATTTTCTCGCTCGTCGGCCTCTTGATCGGCATCCTCTCCGATTTCATCTACACGCTCGTCGATCCGCGCATCGACTTTGAGACGCGGGAGGTTTGAGGGGCATGGATCAGGAAGTTCAAAGCAAGCTGGGAATGCCCGCGGATGTGGCACCGCACCGGCAAACGTGGCGGCAACGCTTAGCTTCGCGCCTTGGCTGGCGCTTGAGCCCTGTCAACAAGCGCCGCCTTGAGCGCTTCAAGTCGCATAAATTCGGCTATCGCAGCTTCCAGCTTTTCATGGCGCTGTTCTTGATCACGCTCTTCGCCGAGTTCATCTCCAACGACCGCCCACTGATGGCGAGTTATAAGGGGGAAATACTTTTCCCCGCACTCGTCGATTATCCGGAAGAGAAATTCGGCGGCTTCTTGGCGGTCACCGACTATAAGGCCGCGCATACGCAAGACGAGATCAACGCCAACGGCTGGATGCTCTGGCCGTTGAACCGCTATTCCTACGACACGATCAATCGCGATTACCCAGGCCGCATGGCCGCGAGTGGCACGTGCCTTGGCTATCCTGCCCCGCCGCCGTGGTCGTCGTCGATGAAGCTGTGCGAGGCGCCTGCCGACCAGATCGCGCGCTATCAGACACTCGGCAACACCAATTGGCTCGGCCTCGACGATCAGGGCCGGGACGTGCTGGCGCGCGTCATCTACGGTTTCCGCGTATCGGTTCTATTCGGTCTGCTGCTCACTATTTTCTCGTCCATCATCGGCGTGTTTGCCGGAGCCGTACAGGGTTTCTTCGGCGGCAAAGTCGATCTCTTCTTCCAGCGCATACTCGAAATCTGGAACTCGATTCCCGAACTTTTTGTGTTGCTGATCGTCTCGTCAATGTTCGTGCCCGGCTTCTGGACGCTGCTCGGCATCCTGCTGCTCTTTAGCTGGACGTCGCTCGTTGGCGTGGTGCGCGCCGAATTCCTGCGCGGCCGCAATCTCGAATACGTGCGCGCGGCGCGTGCGCTCGGCCTCACCGACTGGCAGATCATGTTTAAGCATCTCCTGCCCAATGCCATGGTCGCGACGCTAACCTTCCTGCCGTTCAAGTTGTCCGGCGCGATTTCGGCGCTGACGGCGTTGGACTTCCTGGGCCTCGGCATGCCGATTGGATCGCCGTCCTTAGGTGAACTGCTGCTGCAGGGTAAAAAGCACATCGAAGCGCCCTGGCTCGGCATCTCGGGCTTTGTGGCGATCTCCATCATCCTTTCGCTCGCCATCTTCATGGGCGAAGCGGTCCGCGACGCGCTCGATCCAAGGAAGACGTTCAGGCAGGGGAAGTAACCCGGCTCGACCCGCCGATCTTTGTGTGATAGAGAAACGATATGGGCGAGACACGTAAAATCGTTGTTGAGAACTACCCGGCGCACAAGCTGCCTGACGATTTGCGCAGCCAAATTGGCAGCGGTGAAACGGTCACGATCACAGTCGAGAGCACCGCGCCTCAAAAAGCACGCCGGCCCCTTTCAGAGTATGTGGGTGCGGGCAAAGGCGTCTATGCGACGCCCGAAGAGGCACTGAAAGCAATTCGCTCGTTACGCGATGAATGGGAATGATCGATATAGAATCGTTCACAGGCGATCACGTCTACCTTGACTCCAATATTTTTATCTATGCTGTCGAAGGTTTTGAGCGGTATGCCGGCCTTTGCAAGGCTATACTCAAGGCCGTCGAAGTGATGAAGATTTACGCCGTAACGAGCGAGCTTACCCTCTCCGAAGTGCTCGTTGGCCCATTCAAAGTTAAGAACCTAGAGCTTTCGAAGCTCTACGAGGAGCTTTTGAATACACAAGATGATCTCGACATGGCACGCGTTTCGCGTCCAATCCTTGTGAAAGCCGCAGAGTTGAGAGCAGACTTGGGTTTGAAGTCGCCGGACGCGATACACGTCGCTACTGCTCTCGTTTACAACTCAGAATTTTTCTTTACCGCCGACATGTCGCTACGGGTGCCAGAACCTTTGAAGATCGTCACGCTTGACGAACTGCTCTCAGGCTAA
>CAWFWU010000021.1:0-21471 GCA_963819605.1 uncultured Alphaproteobacteria bacterium
CCGTTAACGCCATAACGAGGCCTGCTGCCACCAGCGTTGGCCCAGCCCCCGCACGTTCGAGCCCAATCCCGTAAACCAGCGGCCCTGCCGCCTGACCGAGGAAAAAGAAAAACGCGTGCGCCGCGACCGCCGAAGCCCGGGCATCAGGCGCCAGCTCCGTTGCCTGCGTCTGCAGCGAATTATGGATCATGTAGAAGCCCGCGCCGATTGCGACGAAAATCGCCATCTCGGTAGGCCATGACCATTCCGGCGACATTGCGATAAATCCCAAGCCTGAAAGAGCAGCGCCTGCCCGGATCACGTTGTAGAGCCCGAGCTTGGACAACATCACACGCACGAGAGCGGTATAGACGAGGCCGCCGATGGCAAATCCCGAAAGGACAAAGCCGGCCTCCTTCAGCCCGCCCGCGCCGCGCTTTTCCAGCATGACGGCGATGTAGGGAAAAAGCCCGAAGATCACGATACCTTCAATGAACACGGCCGAGAAGCACACGACTGCCCGTGGATTGCGAAAGACGTGACCATAGCCGTCGAACATGGTGCTGAACTTGAAAGGCGGGCGCTCGGCATTGGTGCGCGGCTGCAATTGCCAAACCGTCAACGCCAACGCGATCAGCGCCAGCACCGTCCCCGCCGCCATTGAGGCCCGCCAGCCGAAGTAACTGCCAATCAGCCCCGAGCCGATTGAGCCCGTCATCTGACCGGCGATAATCGCTGTCAGAACTTTCGAGAGAGCCACCTGCCGCTCTGCGAATGCGAAGCGATCGCCAACCATCGCAAACGCCAGCGGGATGACGCCGCCGCCTGCTGCCCCACCAATAATGCGGGCAGCATAAAGCGCGTTGAGTGACGGTGCGAATGCCGCTGCGGCAAGGCAGACGACTAGGAGCGCCAGCGTAATCTTGATAATGCGGGCCTTGCCAAGTGCATCGCCCAACGCGCCGAGTATCGGCTGCCCCAGCGCATAAGTAAACGTGAAGGCCGACGCCAACAGCGCGACAGACGCCGCGCTGACATGGAGATCACGCGCGATGTCCGGCACGACGGGATCAACGAGCCGCATCGACATCGACGACACGAAACATCCGGCGGCGAGAATGGGGAGAAGGCGCACTAGGGGTATTCCTCCCCCTTGAGGGGGGAGGGCCGTGCGCCATGAGTTAGAACGCGCTTGAAAAAGAGGTCCACAACCCGGCTCCGCGTTCTAACTCATTCTATGGCGCGCGGGGTGGGGGTGTATTGGTATGACATTCGTCGCCACCCCCACCTGATGCGTCCAGCGGCTTAGCTCGGCAACGTGCTGTTGTCGATGCCGGTGATGCCGAGCTAAACCGCGGACGCACCTTCCTCCCCCCTGAAGGGGGAGGCGCTTCGTCTTAAAACAGCCCCTGGATCTGTCCCTTGTCGTCGAGGCAGATCGAATCGGCCGCTGGCACCTTCGGCAAGCCCGGCATGGTCATGACGTCGCCCGTGACGACAACAACGAACTCGGCGCCCGCCGACAAGCGCAATTCGCGCACCGGCACGATGTGCCCCACCGGCGCACCGCGCTTGGAAGCGTCGGTCGAGAACGAGTACTGCGTCTTCGCCATGCACACCGGCAAGTGGCCGAAACCAGCCGCTTCCAAGTCCTTGAATTGCGTCTCAACGCTGGCGTCGCACGAAATATCGGCCGCGCGATAAATCTCGGTCGCAATCGTCTTGACCTTGTCGCGCAGCTTCATGTCGTCCGGATAGAGCGGCTTGAAATTCGCTTTGCCCTCGTCGATGACTTTGACGACGTGGTGGGCGAGCGCTTCCGTGCCCTTACCGCCATCGGCCCAGTGCGTGCACATGAAGGCGCGCGTGCCCATGCTCTCCGCCGCCTTCATGACTTCCTGAACTTCGGCGTCCGTGTCGGTGATGAACTTGTTGACGGCAACGACAGCCGGAACGCCAAACTTGTTGACGTTCTCGATGTGGCGCTTGAGATTGTCACAGCCCTTCGCAACGGCTGCGGCGTTCTCATTTTTCAAATCATCCTTGGCGACGCCGCCATGCATTTTGAGCGCGCGGACGGTTGCAACGATGACGACCGCAGACGGCGCAATGCCCGCCTTGCGGCACTTGATGTTGAAGAACTTCTCGGCGCCCAAGTCCGCGCCGAAACCGGCTTCGGTAACAACATAGTCGGCAAGCTTCATCGCGGTGCGTGTTGCAAGCACCGAGTTACAGCCATGCGCGATGTTGGCAAATGGCCCGCCGTGGATGAATACGGGGTTGTTTTCCAGCGTCTGCACCATGTTCGGGCGCCAGCGCGTCCTTCAACAGCACGGTCATCGCGCCGTCAGCCTTCAAAGCGCGGGCCGTGATCGCCTTCTTGTCGCGCGTGTAAGCGACGATGATATTGCCCAAGCGGTTCTGGAGGTCCTTCAAATCCTTCGACAAGCAAAGGATGGCCATGACTTCGGAGGCGACCGTGATGTCGAACCCATCTTCGCGCGGGAAGCCGTTGGAAACGCCGCCAAGCGAGTTCACAATCGAGCGTAACGCGCGGTCATTCATGTCAAGCACGCGCTTGAACTGCACGCGGCGCTGGTCAATGCCGAGCGCATTGCCCCAGTAGATGTGATTGTCGAGCAGCGCGGCGAGCAGATTGTGCGCCGACGTGATGGCGTGGAAGTCGCCCGTAAAATGCAAGTTGATATCTTCCATCGGCACGACCTGAGCGTATCCGCCGCCCGCCGCGCCGCCTTTGACGCCGAAGCACGGCCCGAGGGAGGGTTCGCGCAGTGCCATGATGGCCTTCTTGCCGATGCGATTGAGGCCGTCGCCCAGGCCGACTGTCGTCGTGGTCTTGCCTTCACCCGCCGGCGTCGGGCTGATGGCCGTCACCAGGATAACCTTGCCGTCCTTATTGCCCTGCACCTTGTTGATGAAGTCGAACGTCACCTTGGCTTTGGTCCAACCATAGGGAATGAGCGCGTCTGCCGGCACGCCAACCTTGGCGGCGACGTCGGCGATGGGCTGCATTTTGGCTTCGCGCGCGATTTCGATGTCGGACTTCACGGACACGGGGCATCTCCCTCAAGGGTCTTTTGTTGATTGGGCGTGCGTTTTTGGGCCGGACCTCGAGGTCCGGCGGCGGCGATATTGTACTTTCGGCGGAGCTTCGCCAAGCCTTCTGCCCAAAAATACTGGCCTGCCACCGGCCCGCCGATTGTCGCAAGGCGGGTGGCTGGGATAGCGGCAGGGCTGGACAGGGGGCGCCTGCCCATGCGAACGGTTGCTGACCTCAACACTTCCGGGGAGGCACCCAATGCGACCAACACTCATGCAAATGCCCTTCGGGCACTCACCATCTTGGCAGCATTGGCGTGCGGGTTCGCGGTCATGGCTCCCAGCTCAGCAATCGCCGAAACCACAGGACAAGCCATGACCACGACAGCATCCGGCCTGCAATTCACCGACACCAAAGTTGGCGAGGGCGCTTCCCCTAAGACCGGGCAGACGTGCGTCATGCACTACACTGGCTGGCTCTATAAGGACGGCGTCAAGGGCGCGAAGTTCGACAGTTCCTTGGATCGCGGCGACCCGTTTGAATTCGCCATCGGCACAAAGCAGGTCATCGGCGGCTGGGACGAAGGCGTCGCCAGCCATGAAAGTTGGCGGCAAGCGCACGCTCATCATTCCGCCCGCGCTTGGCTATGGCGCACGCGGCGCCGGCGGCGCCATCCCGCCCAACGCCACGCTGATGTTCGATGTCGAGTTGTTGGGAGTGAAGTAAGGGGGTATGTGATCGGATGAGCGTGCGCGCGATAAATTCCGCGCCGCTCCCTTAGCTCGTCATTCCCGCGCCACTCTCGCCTCCCCGTCATTCCGGCGCTGCTCTCGCTCCATCGTCATTCCCGCGCTGACGCCGTCCGGCGTCAGGTCTCCGGCGGGAACCCAGGCAAGCTGCAAGTCACTCAATCAGAGCAGCGCGCATTCCCTTTCCCCGTTTTTTCGGGGAGAGGGTTAGGGCGCCGACATTTTACCCGGGAACACGGGTGCTTGCTTAAGGCAGAGCAAATTCCTGATGGGACTACGGGAACGATTTCAACGGCGAAGTCCAACAACAGCATGATACACAGGTGTTCCCAAGAAAGCGAACAGCCTAACGGTCGCCACCAAGAATTCAGTGCCTCTGTGAGGTTGCCAGCGAAGTTGAACTTCGTGCAACGCTTGAGTCGCTTCAATAACGTCAATGTCGCCGCCGACAATTCTATATGGCTTGTCGTTGCCACTTAAAATCAGGTCTCGAAGCATTGGAGCAAAACTAAGAGTTCCAATTTCAGCAACAGCGTAGGCATGACTGATTTTAGCAATCATTCTACAAAACATCTCGGGATGGAATTCGTGACTTTGGAACCCCGCGCCTCCATGTGTACGTCGTACCGCCTCTACACTATTGTGGTCAGCCCAAAACCAAGGCTCCCAGTCAAAGTCTGCGTCTGCAGGGCGATCAACCAATATACCCGGTGGCGGAAATCGAGCCATTGCAAGAGAGAGCGGATACTCTGATACTGGTACGTCTTTAATGACGACTTTGCGATCATCGTCGAGTACGTGCAGCCTCAAATGACGTGGTCGATCCTTCTTCTTGCTCAAGCCTGTCTTTAGTCGAAATGCTCCGAACACCTGTCGTAGGCAGTAGTTTTCAAGTTTGCACGTTATTTTCTGACAGTCACTGCAGCTTGATTTTGGCAGCACGAGATTACCCTTCAGTCCTTTAGGTATCACATGCTCATCTGTGAGATTGGGCGAGAATTGTCCGCAGTAAATGCAGTGGCCGACGTTGTCATATTTCGCCATCGTTCCAAGAAACTCCATAGAACGAAAATAGGGGTGCATTCACAGCGTCTCTGCACCATACGATCCGATCCGCCCGTCAACTCCGCCACCCGCCACCTACCCCCGCTCTCGATCCTGCGCCGTGTGCCAGATGCGGACGATTTGTAATTCGTCTTCCGTAAAACGGTACCAGATGACGAGCCGGGTGCCCGGAATCCAGCATTCCCAAATATCGCGTTCGGCAATGTGTTTACCTGCGCGCGGATGGCGCGCGAGGAAGTCTTCGAAAAACGCATCGCAACGCAGCTTCAAGTGCGTCGCGGCCTGAACGGCGTTCTGATCGATGAGAAATTCGATTTGGGAAACAAGGTCGTCGGCAGCGCGGGGATCGAAGACGATCCTCATGCAAGTTTCGCCTTGAGCTTAGCGTCGATGCGCGCTTTGACTGTGTCGTAGCTCACGCCTTCGCCGGCATCGAGCCGCGCGATTGCCCCATCGATCTTGGCGCGCTCAGCGGCCGAAAGTTTCGCATAGATCGTTTCATCGCTGGCTGCATGTGCGGCAGCCGCGACGAAATCCTCGAAGATGTCGTCGGGGAGGGCGTCGATCAGCGGTGCTATGCGGTCGATGCGGTTCATAAACTTAGATTACCACGGAAAGCCAATTTGGGAAGGCGGCTCGTTTCTTCTCTTTACCGCCCCTATCCCTCTCCCCATTGAGTGCAGAAATGGGGAGAGGGGATTCAATCCTCTACCCCACCGGCCTGACAACCAGCACCGCTGCATTATCCTGATGCGGTTCGCGCCCGTCATCCTCAAGCCGCATGCGCCCCTTTTTTGGCGCATTGCGGTTTGGGGATCAAGCGCAAGAACACTATCGCAAAAGCACTATCGAGCCTCCGGCACTTTTTACGCTGGATCCCCGAACGGCTGCGCAGGCTCCGCCGTTCGAGGATGACGGGAATGTCAACCCCTACCCCACCGGCCTGACGACCAGCACCGTTGCATTATCTTGGTGAGGCTCGCGCAGCGCTTCGACCGCGCGAATGATGGCTTTGGCAACAGACTTGGCGCCATCTCGGGCATAGCCTTGAATGATGCGCGCGACCTCGGCGGGCTCTAACGTATCAACGCCGTCGCTTGCCAGCACGATGTAGTCGCCGCTCTCCAACGCCAGCGGTTGGCGCGACATGTCGATCATGTCGATCTCTTCTCCCGTCACGGCCGAGCGCAGCATGTGGCGGCGCGGGTCGCGTTTCGCTTCCGCTTCGGTCAAGCTGCCGGCGGCGACCAGCCGGTCAAGCTCCGGTGCAAGCGAATGATCTTCATTCAGCATCACGACTTCGCCGCGCCGGAAAAGATAGAGCGGACTGTCACCGACACTGATCCACTCGACGCCGCGCGGCCCGAACGACGTGCCAATGACCGTCGAGCCCATGCCTTGCAGCAACGGATTGTCGGAGACTTTCGACGCAATCGCATCGTTCGCCGCAGTGAGCGCCGCATAAAGCCGTTCGCGCGGGTCACCGTGATGCAGCGCCGCCGTTGCAATGAATTTCTCGCACACCATGCGGCTGGCGAGCGCGCCGCCCGCATGCCCACCCATGCCGTCGGCAAGCACGGCAAAACCGCCGTCCTCTGGCAACAAGATTGCGCCAGAGGCCGGCAGAAAGACGTTCTCACCGTCCGGCCAGTAGGCGGCGGTATCTTCCTGATATTCGCGTGCGCCGCGCGTGGCGGCGACTGCATGCTCGAAGTGCGTCATTCGTCCTTGGTTTCAGAAATCTCGGACCAGTCGAACTCAGGACCACAGAAGGGAACAAACGCAACTTGCGTGCGCCCGAGCGTAATGACGTCCATGGACTTGAGTTCAACGGCACCCGCTGGCCGCTTGTCGTTAACGGATACCACGTTGGTCTTAGCAAGGTTTGGCACGAACAGGAATGACCGATCGGTCGAATCGTACCGGAGGTAGGCCTGTTCCTCCGCCGAGATACTGTCGTCGCCAAAGTCGAAGGCGATCCGGTTGCTTGTTGTGCGTCCGATAGTGTTGTTACCTTCAAAAATGGCACGCGACGCACCAAGCCCTGGGCCGCCGACAATGACAAGAAAACCAACGACCGGGTCCTGGACGAACGTACCGCGCGAAATTTTCTGGCGGCCGCGTACAAGTTGCGTCCGCTGCGGCTGTGCCACGGATTGCGAACCGCGCACCACGCGTGTCGTCGGAGGGTCTTCGGCTTCGATGTGGCGATCTGCAATTCGCGCTGCGGGCATCGTCCGGGCATGCCGCGCCGCTTCCGATGCACTCAAATTCGGCGGCGAAGGCGGCAGAACTTCCTGACCATAAACTTGCTGCGGCGTAGCAGGCGTCATGACCGGCACCGCGAGCGGAATAACCTTCATTTCGGCAACGCTCATGGCGGCATCTGGTGAAACCTGTTGCACCTCATCGCGGCTTGCGGCGCGCAGCGCATCTTTGAGCGATCCTAGAAACCTTCCAGCCTTTGCGGCATTACCGCCGGCACTCACGTCACCCCGCTCGATCGTCATTGAATGTCCTCCATTTTTGGATTTGATGGTTGAGAAAACGTTTACGCTGACACATGTAGAGCGCAGCCGCGCTCATCCGAATGTCACAGAAGCCCTGCGTGAAAGCGAAGGCGGCCCGGCCCAAGTTCGATCATGTCGCCATCGTAGAGCCGCGCGTCGGCACAGCGCTGACCATTGACGACGACGCCGTTGCCTTCGACTCCCGAAAGATCGGTGATCCGGTAGGCACCTAAGTCCACCCGGTGGATGGCCGCGTGGTAGCGGTGCACGGCGCCGGATGGTATTCTAATGTCGTTGTCCTCCTCGCGCCCGATACGCAGCATGTCGCGCAGTATTGTGAAGCGCGCACCGTGACTGCCAACAACTTCGAGATAAGCGTGACCCGGAAGCCCCGGAGCATCACCAGTGATTTCGGCGCTGACATCGTGTTCGAGCGCCTTGATGCGCCGCCGGTAACGCCGAGTTGATTCCGAGGGCCGCCGCGCCCAAACCCAAATCCCGCTCGTCACGGCAATCACCGGAATCGCGAGCAGCATAGCCAAGCCGAGCATAAGCGCCGGTGCCGCGCGGTAACCGCTTGAGATTAAGGTGCCGGCAAGTACAATCGCATCTTCAATTTCCGAACGATATAGGCTTTCAACCGCGTGCGCCGGCGTGGCTGCGACGGCTGCGAAAATTCCGAGTGCGATGGCGTTTTTCTGGCGCATGTAATCCCACTCCCCGCACCTCGTTATATTTGGCGCGGCGAAGCGGGCGGCAAAATGGCCAGAAAGAGACACCCTGAGGATTTGTTCATCTTTGGTTCATCGCCCTTTGCGGTGCCATATTGTTGCGCCAAGTGTGACTCGCGTAAGGCGTATTCGAAGAGGCCAAGACCAGAAACAGAAGCCCGGCGGCGGCAGATCGGGCAACAGACTGCGGGCAAACCGGGTACATGACAAATCTGATCGCTTTACCGAGCGGCACAGAGCTGGCTGGCGATTACCGCATCGACCGCGTTCTCGGCGCGGGCGGTTTTGGCGTGACCTACCTCGCGGATGAGATGTCACTGTCGCGCGCCGTTACCATCAAGGAATATTTCCCGAGCGACTTCGCGGCGCGCACAAACGGCCTAGAGGCCAGCCCGCGTTCGCAGGACTGCGCTGGCGACTACAAGTGGGGTCTGGACCGCTTCATCGCAGAAGCTCAAACGCTCGCGAAATTCGACCACAGCCATATCGTCAAGGTCTACCGCACGTTCAAGGCCAACAATACCGCCTACATGGTTTTGCATTGGGAAGAAGGCCAGAGCCTCAAATCCTGGCTTAAGACGCTCGGCCGGGCGCCGCGCCAGAAGGAACTGGACCGTATCATCGCGCCGTTGCTCGACGCGCTTGAGACCATCCACAAGGCCGATTTCCTGCATCGCGATATCGCGCCCGACAATATCATAATTCGCAAGGCCGGAGATCCGGTCTTGATCGACTTCGGTGCGGCGCGCGGCGACATTGCAGCCCACTCGAAAACGAAAACCGTTTCGGCTTTGGTGAAGCCAGGCTACAGCCCCTACGAACAGTATGCCGAGACCAGCAAGCAGCAAGGCCCCTGGACCGATATCTATGCGCTCGCGGCCACGCTTTATCATGCGGTCACCGGCAAGCGGCCGCTCGACAGTCCCTCACGTATGTTAAAGGACGACATGGTGCCGGCCGCACAGGCGGCGCTCAGTTCGTATCGCAGCACGTTTCTGGATGCGATCGACAAAGGATTGGCGCTCGGCATCGATGCGCGTCCGCAATCGGTTGCCGCATGGCGCGGCGCGCTGCTGGCACCGGAACCCAAGAAGCCCGGCATTCTATCCCGGATGCGCGAATCCAACGCTGCGAATACCGAAAGGGCGGAGCGCGAAAAAGCCGAGCCCAAGGTAATTACGATGCTTGGCAGCACCGCAACCGCAATGCCTCCACCACCTGATGCGCCAGCGCCCATAGGCATGCTGCTCGATTTTGTCGATGCCTTGAGGCAACCGGTAAAGCAACAAGCCGCAGCGCCTGTGTTCCCCCTTGAAAAAGTGCCGCCTCCAGAGAAGGCCAAGCCTGCAAGCGCTAAAGCTCCAGCACGCAAGCCGGCAGCGGCACCCACCAAGGCTACTGCGAAGGTCAACACGCGTGCCATCGCGCAGCTCATGGCACCGCAGCCGCAGATCTCCAAAGGCCGCGACCGGCCGGCGCCCGACGTTGTGCGCGAACGCAGGTTGACGCGCGGACTTCGCACCAAAGTCATCATGGCGGCAGGTTTGGCTGGTGCGATCATCGCCTTCCAAGATCAAATCCCGCGACTTCTTATGCAGCCGCATAGCGAATTGACGACAGGTGCTATCGCAACTGCCGTGCCTGAACGAAACATCGTCAAAACCGCATCATTCAAAGCGCATGACGGCCCGGTCAGTGGGCTGAGCCTTTCGGGTGACGGCCGGTTGATCATTACTGCGAGTACCGACCGGACACTCAGGATCTGGAACCGCGTTACTCTGAAAGATGCCGGCGCCATTTATCTCGACGATGGCCCGCCGACGTCGCTGTCTGTCCGCAATAACCGGGCGCTGACCACCCATAGCGACGGCAGTACCGTTCTCTGGGATCTCGATACCCGGCAGCGTCTCTACCGCTTCAAGCGTAACGACGCGAGTGTATGGGCCGCAACGTTTGCCGGATCGGAGGACCGCATCGCCTCCGCCGGACATGATTGGACGGTGGCACTTTGGGAAACAGCGTCGGAGTCGGCGCCCGCAAATCTCTTTCAAGGTCACGAGAATGCCGTGCAAGCACTCGCATCCGATCCATCTGGACGCTGGCTGGCCTCAGGGAGCGCCGACAAGTCCGTCAAGTTGTGGGATCTTGAAACGCGTCAGATCAAGCGCACTTACCGCAACCACGCAGACTTCGTGTCCGCACTCGCCATGTCAGCCGATACCAATTTGATAGCTGCAGCCAGTTTCGATGGGTCGATAAAACTATGGTCGACCGCGACCAACCGCCCCCAACGCACCTTCACGGCCCATAAGGCGCGCGTGACATCAATTGCGTTCTCAGCAAGCGGCGACCTACTGGCCTCCGCTGCCGAAGACGGCACCGTGCGCATTCGCGGCCTAAAGCGCACGCGTTCTTATTGGACCCTGAATGGATTGGAGCAAGGCGCGCGGACCATCGCCTTTGCCCCGGACGGACGATCGCTCATCACAGGCGGGCAAGACGGCATCGTGACGTTGTGGGCGCTGCCGGAGCCCGCGCTGGCACAAAACTAGCCCCGCGCGCCCTCACAGGGTTCCGGCCCGAACTTTCCACGCTCTTGCCCCTATTGTCGCCTCGACGTTCGCACCGGATCGGTCCATCATTGCCCCTCGGTTTCTTCACCCCATTCGACGAGGGACGCGATGGACTTGGACGCCGTCATGCTGGCTCGCATCCAATTTGCGTTCACGGTCACCTTTCACATTATCTTTCCGAGCTTCACGATCGGGCTCGCGGCATTTATCGCAACGCTCCTTGTGCGCTGGCGCATGACGGGTCAAGACCATTTTCACCGCCTGGCGCGCTACTGGACCAAGATCTTCGCCGTATCGTTCGCCATGGGCGTCGTGTCGGGAATCGTCCTCTCTTATCAGTTTGGCACCAACTGGAGCCGGTTCTCGGAAGTGGCGGGCAACGTTGTCGGTCCATTGATCGGTTACGAAGTCCTGACGGCATTCTTTCTGGAAGCGACCTTCCTTGGCATCATGTTATTTGGGTGGACACGTGTTTCCCCAACGCTGCACGTCACTGCGGCCGTACTTGTTGCCGTTGGCACATCTCTCTCCGCATTCTGGATCTTGGCCGCCAACAGCTGGATGCAGACGCCGGCCGGCCATGAAGTGAAAGACGGCATCGCCTACCCGCTCGATTGGCTGCAGATCATTTTCAACCCGAGTTTCCCATACCGCTTTGCCCACATGTTCACGGCCTGTTACTTGACGACGTCACTGGTCGTGCTGTCGGTCGGCGCCCGCTATTTGGTTGGAAACCGCTTCCACGAAGAAGCCAAAACCATGATGCGCATGGGGCTCGGCATGGTGGCCGTACTAGCCCCCCTGCAGCTCGTTATCGGCGACATGCACGGCCTAAACACGGCGAAGCATCAGCCGGTCAAAGTGGCCGCGATGGAAGCCCATTGGGATGGTTCCAAACCGGCCGATCTCGTTCTCTTCGCCTGGCCGAACCAGAAAGAAGAGCGCAACGACTTCGAGATTTCAATTCCTAACCTGGCAAGCGTCATCATCACCCACGATCCTAATGGCCTCTTCAAGGGCTTGAAGGATTTCAAGCCCGAAGACCGCCCGCCGGTCTTGCCGGTGTTCTTTGCATTCCGCGCCATGGTCGGTATTGGCATGCTCATGATTGCCATCGGTCTTTACGGTGTTTTTCTTTGGGCGCGCGGGCGCCTGTTCGACACCAATTGGTATCTGCGAGCCCTCACCTACGCGTGGCCACTCGGATTTATCGCCATCGTTGCTGGATGGTGGGTGACGGAAACGGGACGCCAACCGTTCCTAGTTTATGGAATTCTCAGAACTGCAGACGCAGTCTCGAACGTGTCGTTCTGGCCCGTTCTAACCAGCCTCATCCTATTCGTGCTTGTGTATTCAAGCGTATTCTCGATGGGCATTCTCTACATCAACAAGCTGATCGAGAAGGGTCCGCAGGGCGCCGCCATCGAACCGGACGAGGGCATGCCATCGCGACCCCTTTCAGCTGCCGACAAGAGTACCCGCGCCGCCATGCAACCAGGAGAGTAGGTCATGGATGATATCGCCTACTGGCTGCCGCTCGTGTGGGCCGCGATCATTGCTGTCGCTGTGGTGCTCTACGTCATTCTCGACGGCTTCGATCTGGGACTTGGCATCCTCTTTCCGTTTGCACCCGAAGAAGAGCGCCGCGACGTCATGATGAATACCGTCGCGCCCTTCTGGGACGGCAACGAAACGTGGTTGGTGCTCGGCGGCGGCGGATTGTTTGTGGCCTTCCCCAAGGCTTACGGCGTCATCATGTCGGGACTCTATCTGCCGGTCACAATCATGCTTCTGGCGCTGGTATTCCGCGGTGTGGCCTTTGAATTCCGTTGGGTCGCCAAGCCCAAACATGAGCTGTGGGATCTGGCGTTCAGCTGGGGGTCGATCGTTGCCGCCTTCGCCCAAGGCGTCGTGCTCGGCGGTCTCCTACAAGGGATCACAGTCAAGAACGGGCAATTCGCCGGCGGAGCGCTCGATTGGCTCTCGCCGTTCCCGCTGCTTTGCGGGTTTTCACTTGTTGCGGGTTACGCGCTTCTTGGTGCAACGTGGCTGATCATGAAAACCGATGGGGCCTTGCGTGAATGGGCGCGCGAGAAGGCCGCGAGCGCATTGGTCTTGACCTTGCTGGCCTTGATCGTCGTTAGCTTATGGACACCCTTTGCCATACCGCGCATCGCGGAACGCTGGTTCGCATGGCCAAACATCCTGTTTTTGGCGCCGGTGCCGCTGCTCAGCGCCTATGCGGCCTATGCTTGCTTCCACGGGATTTCAGCCCGCCGCGACGTGCAACCTTTCGCAGCGGCGATCGCGCTCTTTTTGCTCGGCTTCATCGGCCTTGTAATTTCCAACGTGCCGTATCTGGTACCCGACACCATAACGGTCTGGCAGGCTGCTGCCGCGCCGAGTTCTCAAATGTTCATGTTGGTGGGTACGCTGCTGATGTTGCCTGTTATTCTCGGCTACACGGCCTTCGTCTATTGGACCTTCCGCGGCAAGGTTCGCGCTGGCGAAGGCTATCATTGATCCGAGCACATCACGAGATATCGCTGGGGATGACGGGGGGCTAACCTGGTATCCGCCATCTTTTCTCCTGAAATTCGTCACATGCATTTAACGCATCGCCAGAAATTACGGGGCGCGGGGAGAGCATATGTTCGGATGGCGCAAAAGGAGCGAGGGCTTCGAGTGGCAGGAGTACGTCCGCACAACTATTCTTGTCAGGCGGGCTGATCGGCAAAAACGGCTCGATGATGCAAGGCTTGCCGCTCTTGCCAAAGTCAAGGACACGGCTGATCGCGGAATTGAGGCGGGCAAGGAACAAGTCCAAGCCGTCCAGCAAGGGGTCGCCGCCGCCGCGCGCAACGCTGGCAATGTTGCTGTTCATGCCGCCAAGCGCGGCGGTTCTGCTGCAGCGGGCATCGCGCATGATCTTGGTTCCGCAGCGCGTGACGCGGTAGCCAAAATCCCAATTCCCGAACTAAGTTTGCCGCCACGTGTGAAATCAAGCGGCGCCATAGCGGCCATGTACCTTGCCGACCTGCCGCGACGGTGGCGGATAGCGAAGAAATACCTACCTGCAACGGCCGCAGCAGCCTTTGCGGTTTGGGCTTTTGGTGCTGTGCTGACACCAGTACCCGGTTCGGTTCAGACAGCCAATATCACGACCGGCAGCACCAAAACCGAAACGACTACGAAGGCCGAAACTGATAGCAACAGAGAACTTCGCGGCCGCGCCACCACCATGGCGGGCAATATTCTGCGAATTAATGGGATCGAAGTCCGGTTGGTTGGCATAGAGGCACCCGACCCAGCGCAGCCCTGCTTCAAGTCAAACGGCAAACGCTGGCCATGCGCGGAAGCCGCACGGCAGGCACTCGTCCGCCTTGCAGGGCGCCGGACTGTGGCCTGCGAACTCTCCAACCCGGACAAGACATCCGCGCCCCTGGCACATTGCCGGGCCGGCGGCATCGACATTGCTGCTGAACTCGTCAAAAACGGGCACGTCTTCGCCAGCGAAGGCTATTTCCGGACGTACGGCGCCGAAGAAGAGGCAGCCCGCGCTGCAAAACTTGGGCTTTGGCAGGGGCAAAACGAGCGCCCCGACGTTTGGCGGGCTCGCGTTTGGGCTGATGCCAAGCGAACGGCGCCGGACGGCTGCCCCATAAAAGGTTTTATTCAATCCCGAGGGCGGATTTATACGATGCCGTGGTCGGTAGACTACGGACAACGCAATATACGAACGGTGAAGGGTGAACGCTGGTTTTGCAGCGAAGATGAGGCGCGTGCTGCCGGTTTCAAGGCGGCATCCCGTTCATAGTGGCAAGCATTTGGATTTACAAAGAAAAATGCCCGCGGTCGGGGGAGACCGCGGGCCAACAGAACTGGCGCCACTTGGGGTAAGCGGGACGGCGCGCAATTCTGGGGTCAACTAGATAGTATGGGCCGCGCCTTGGCAACAATTCGCCAGGGGACAAGTCATTTTTCAAATCAAGTGTTGCCCGGAAAAATCATATCGGCCCAAAAGTCAATCCCAATACGCCCGCTTGGCAAGGCTTCATTAACCTATTGCCACTGAACGATAAACGGTGAGACCGTCAGCCTCGACGCTGCAACCGGCCCGCGCAAATAATGGATATCGGAGACGATGCCTGACAAGGAAACTTGATCATTTGCCCCCAAATCGAGGTTGCCGCTCTCTAGTTGCAGATGCCCGTCGAGCCAAACCCGCAGCAGGCCATTTGTCTTGCCTTTTACGTTGAGCCTAACTTCCTGTTCCACATCACCCACGTCCCAAATGGCCAAACGGCGCGCGAACTGGCTCCAATCCATCGTCCAGAAGTCGCTGGCGCGGCGTTCAAAGCAACGTTGACCGATCCGTCCTTCTGCCAGCCCATCCGGGCAACAAACCCGCCAGCCGGCTGCAGGCGTCGAGCGCCGCGAGATCCGGTGCTGCGAAAAGGCCAGGCAAGTACCCGTCACCTTCAAACTTGAAATCCTTGGACAGATAGACCTTGTAGGACAGGCATGCCGAGCGGGCTCCTGCCAGCTTCTCGGGCTTCCAGACGAAGCCAACGCCGTTGGTGCGGGTCCCTTCTTCGTCATCCGTCGCCGCAAGTGCGACCTGAAGAAAGTGGGATTGATTGTCTTTCGCCACGACGACCCGCGCGTTGCGCAGAAGTCCCCATTCGCGCGGTGGCAAACTCGCCTGCAGCTCAATTGGGCTCATCACCCCGCCCGAAGAATTCTGCATCGAAAATTGCTGTCCCGCCGGATAGCGTTCCGAACAGCGCGGATCTGTTCTATCGTAAAGAACGAATTCGCCATGTAGCCGGCAACCGTCACAAGGATTGCAACACCAGCGCCGTTGAAGAGAACAGATTGAACATTGGGACGTTTCATATCTTGAACCCTTAGCCATGAAAGGCTTTTTGCACGTTTCGCATTAATGGATCGATAAGCTGATCGAGGAGCGTCCGTTGGCCCGTCATCAGCAGTATCTCGGCGCGCATACCGGGCTGCAACGCCATGCGCTTGGTGATCTCCCCGCGCATTTCTCGAGTTCCAGCCGGGCCACAAAGTAGGCGTTTCCGGTTCGCTTATCCTCGACACTATCGGCGGATATCCACGACAGCTTTGCAACGAGCGGACGCTGCTCGCGCCAACTCAGCGCCGTCAACCAAACCTTGGCCGTCATTCCGGCTTTGACGTTTTCGAGCTGATGGGGCTGCAACCGGCCCTCGACAACGAGCCGATCGGCCTCAGGCACGATTCCAGCACCGTCCCGCCCGGCTGCAGGACCGCTCCGGAGCATAAGCCTGCAATGACAGAACGCGGCCTGAGACCGGCGCACTAATCTCTGTTTTCTGCGCGCACGCCGGCTGCCACAACGCGCGCCTCCAAGCTTGCAACATCCTTTTCGATTTCGGCGACAAGCCGGTCGAGCGATAGAACCTTGGATTTCGAAGCGAGATTACGCATTTGCAGATCGGTGATTGTTGCCGATTCTTGCCGGGCCAGAAGCAATTGCTTTTGAGCGCATCCGACTGAGCCTTCAGGGCAGCAACCTGCTCGTCGAGCATGGCGGTTTCCAGACTAACGAGGAGCTGGCCCTCTTTGACAATTTGGCCTTCGACAACGTGAATTTTCTCCACGACCCCCCCCGCGGATGCGCGACAGGTTTGACCTTGGATTCAACGATGATGGTGCCCGGCAAACCGACACCTTTATCGATTGGTGCGAACGCCGCCGCCCCAATACCGAAGCCGAAGAACAGAAAAATAACAGTTATTCCGAGCCAACCGGCGTACCGATATCGAGACGAGGATAGTCCTCTTGTCTCCGGCTGGCTGCGAAACATGGCGGTTCCTTCAACGGATGGCATATGGCCCTCCTGCCGCAACAGCATGGGTTTCCCACTAATGAATTCGTGCCTCGGCAGGCTTCGACTGGGCACCCCAGGTACAAATTCCTTGGCATCGCTCATGGACTGGACATTGCCGCCGGCACAGAAAAAATATCTTGTCGACAAGGTGAAAAGCTTGGGATCTGTGCGCCGATAACCAGCCGACTCCGCGGACTTCAGAGCTTCGAGAACCCGCATCAAACGCTGAAGCTGGCGCCGTCGAGCCCGATCTCAGGTTCGTCCAGAACGACAAGCCTCGGATTGCCCGATACGGCGCGGGCGAAGGCACCGCGCGGCGTTCCCTGAGCGACAACAGTGAACCGGCGGGACCAACCGGCGTATCGTATCCGGCCTGTAGGGCTTGCAGTGTCTCGTGCACACCAGCCCGCATGGCAGCGTGGGCCAACGACATCAAACTCAAGGCGCCGAACCGCGCAATGTTTTCGTGAACCGTACCTTCAAGCAGAAAAGGTTCGTCCGCAAAATACCCGACTGGGCTTCGCAATCGCCGCGCTGCCATTTTGCGATCGGGAGGCCGTCGAGCGATGCGCTCCCAGTCGTCGGGCTCATGGCACCGGCGATAAGCGCTGCCAGCGTCGATTCCCGGAACCATGGCATCGACGATCGAGCGATTCGCCGGGCTGAAGGTTGAGCGCCTGCGCCCGAAACGCCGGCGTCTTCCGCGTCGGGTAGTAGTATGTCACATCGTGCAATGAGATTTCTCCTCTGATGGCCGCTCCGCCTTCCGCCAGCGCCGGAACTTCGGCATCTTCCGGCAGCCATTTCAGCCTGACATAGGCACCGATTACACTTTTGATCCCCTTGATCGCGCCAACCAAGCCTTCCAGCGGCGCCAATGCGCGGCCGAGTAGAATTGCAGATGCGACCAGTGCGCCGGGCGCCATAGCGTTATCGACCACAAGCCAGGCGCCAAAGCCATAAAGCGCAATCTGCGATCCGATGCGGACGCTGCGCGCAAAAGATTTGATGATGCTGCTGCGCTTGCCTTGCGAGTAGGCGGCGCCGATGTGCGATCTGTTATAGTGTTCCCACTGCGCCGAAACGCCGTTGACCAAGCCAAAAGCCCCGGCGAGCTGGCCGTTGCGGCAACCGTCCGCCACCACTTTTCCGAGCGCTCGTGTGCGCGCGCGCTTTCCTGTTGCAATCGGCTGGTGAGCAACGTTTGCAACACGGCCGCGACCATCAAACGGCCGGCGGCAGCGAGCGCAACGGAACCAATCAGCGGATTGAGCGCAAACAGCGCCGCCAGAAACAGCGGTACAAAAGGCACATCGAGAAGCATACCCGCGGCGGGGCTCGCGAGAAATCCATGAAACTGCTCTGAGCGCGGGCGTCGTCGCGGATGTCCTGAGCCGCGCCAAGCTTCAGACGGTTCTGCAGGATATGCCTGCCAAGTTCGTGGTCCAGCCAGACACTGGCGCGAAGCAGGATAAGATCTCGTGCAATTTCGAGGAGCGCGAGCGCGACGATCGCCCCGCCGCAATAAGCGAAATGATGACCAGCGTCTCGATGCTTCCCAGCGGCACGACGGTGTCGAAGATTTGCAGCGTATAGAGCGGCGTCGACAACATAAGAACGTTGATGAAGGCGCTGAAAAAAAACGCCACGAACCCTGCCCGGCGCACGTCTTTCAGCATTCGCCTTGATGTTCGCATCTCGACTGCCTTTCAAGACCTCGGAAGATCCATGAAGCCCCCTCCTGCAGCGCAAAACAGCGCAAACCTGCATGGTGCGAAGCGCCATTAGGACCTGACGGGCTCCCACCAGACGAAACGGCCGGATAGGCTGAGACGATAGACAGCCGGTCTAAAGATATCGTTTACAAAAGATGAAGCGGCAGCCTTTCGGCCGCCGCTCTGCCGGTTCATCAAGTACAATCGACTGGCGTTGTCAAACCAAGTCGGCGATTTAGACGGCGAGAATGAAATCCTCAACCAGCTGCGAGGGCTTGCGCCCCATTCGCCGCTGAAGGCGACCACATCGACGAACGTGCCAGCAACATCGACAGACAAAGTTGTATTCACACCGTCGAAATTCAGTTCGACGGCCCCGTTGAGATCGGCGTTCGGATCGGATTTGAAGAAGTCGCTGAGGTCGATCTGATCGTTCGCGCTGAAATCGGTGATAAATCGACGCCTTGCTGCACGCCGCCAACAACTGCGTCCTTTTTGAAGTAGACGTACGTGTCTTGTCCCGCTCCACCGGTCAGAATGTCGCCGCCGCCTTTGCTGCGGAAAGCGTCGTCGCCGGCACCGCCTGACAAAAACGTTGTCACCAGAGTCGCCAAGAAGTGGTCGGCGAATTTTGTTCCGACCACCTTCTCGATACCGTCGGCCAGGGACGTCAAACCACCAGTTGCGAAAGCATGTGTGCTGAGGTTCACGCTCACACCCTGCGCTGAGTTGAGTAGTCGAGCGTGTCGAATCCTGAGCCGCCTGTAACCACGTCGCTGCCAAGGCTCCATTGAATAACATCGTCATCGGCGTCGCCACGATAACGTCGTCACCCGCGCCGCCATTCAGCACATCGTTGTCCGAACCGCCAGAAAGACGGTCATTGCCATTTCCGCCCAACAACCGGTCGTTACCGGCTGAACCCTCGAGGGAATCGTCGCCCATGCCGCCATCCAGTGTGTCGGCATCGAATCCGCCTGAACAGAGAGTCGTTGCCTTCGTCGCCATTTAGCCGATCATTGCCTGCTTCACCGCGGAGCTCATCGTCGCCATCGCCGCCGGAGATGAGATGTACCTTCAAGACCCAACATTTCATCTTGCAGTGTCGTGCCCAGCCAGGCATCTGCAACTGTCGTTCCGGTAATCAATGCCATTTTCCCCGAGCCTCTTATATATTGAGCGTTATATACCGATGTAATTCCCACTACGAAGATCCAGCGGATTTTAGCGCAGTTATTCGATTTCGATTATGATGTTATCAATTGCCATTGAAGATATGATGCGCAAAGACATTACAATTTTATCAAAAAATGCCAATAAATATGATGTTGTCGCGCTCTCTATGCATAATTGATCCTATCCTCGACCAATTCACTTTGTTTGTTTCCTCTTATTTGACTTTGATTATCGTTTCCGTATTTCAAATTAAAATCTAGCGCCAGGCAATGGAAACAAAAAAGACAGGGGCCGTCTGTGTCTTGTAACAATGCCTTTTAAACTAGACGAGGATCATGCCGGCCTTGTGAAGCTCGATCGCGCTCGTGTTGTGAACGCCATCGAGAATAACAACGTCCACAAAGCTTGCGCCAACCTTGACGGCTACTTTCGATCCTGCACCCGTGTCCGTCACTTTTACAACGTCAGCTATATTCGAGTACTTCTGGCTCTTGAGGAGATCTTTGAGGTTGAGGCTGTCACCCTGGGTGAAGTCAGTGATATGGTCGACACCCAAGAGTACATCTTTTTTTGCCCAGACGAAGACGTCGTTGCCTTTGCCGCCCGTAAGCGTATCGGCGCCGCCGCGGCCGCGGAGGGTGTCGTTTCCAAACCCACCGATGAGGGTGTTGGCTTCCTTGCTGCCTTCGATCGCATCGTTGAAGGCGGAGCCGATGACCTGTTCAATGCCTTTCGTCTTGTCCGAACCAAAGCCCGAACCAACGTGAGCGTTTAGGTTGATAGATACGCCGTTTTTTGCACCCGAGTAGTCAATCGTGTCGAAGCCCGAGCCGCCATCGTAGCTGTCATTGCCTTCACCAGCGGCGAAGTAATCGTTCCCGGAATTGCCGAGGACCGTATCGTTGCCATCGCCGTCAGCGATGACGTCGTCGCCCTTGCCGCCAGACAGCAGATCATTGCCTTCGCCGCCGTCAAGTACGTCGTCGCCGGAGTTGCCCCAAATCTGGTCGTCACCAGCGCCGCCGTCCATCGTGTCGTCGTCGGACATACCGAACATCTTGTCGTTGCCGGTTCCGCCGGTCATGACGTCTTTATCGTTGTCACGCCGGCTTTCGTCGCTTCTTTGGCACGGAGCGCAGTATTGGTCGTGCCAAGTGCCACTGTGAAGACTGCTGTCGTCGTAGTCTTTGTCGCCGCCGCCTTTCAGGTCTTCGAAGCCGATTTTGACGGTGCCGTTCAGGGTGTCCGCCGAGCCGACAACGTGGTTGAAGCCGTCACCGTTCAAGCCGGACGAGCCGTTATCAACGCTGTGGAAGATCGAGGTGCCGTAGGTGGATTTGACGACCGTTTCCGCGCCGCTCGCGCCGACGTGAACCAGCTTCAGCTCGGCTCCGCCATCCACGTTGCCGGCCTTGCCATCTGCCCAACGAACTTGAAGGTCGCCGACTGGTCGGACAACAGCTGCGACATGCCGTATTGGCTGAAGCCGTTCGGCACGACAAAGAAACCGAGACGCTCGCCAGCCTCAACCCGACATCAACCGAGCTGACGCCCGAAATAAGTTCGCCGCCCGAACCCTTAAGGGACGCGTTGGCGAACAGGATCTGCGCGCCGTAGATCGAGCCATCGGCCGCAATCTTATAGACGCCGAGAGCATTTTTGTAACCGGCGCTTTCGTAATCGAACGTCACTTTAGCTGTGGTCTGCTTCGGTGACCTTGAACTTGCTCATGTCGACCTTGCCGCCGATCGTCGCCGAGCCGAACATCGTGTCGTTACCAGCATCGCCCGACATCGTGTCGTCGCCGCCGCCGCCGTGCATGCGGTCGTCGCCGCCGTACCGGCCAAAACGTCTTTGCCGCCTTCGCCGAAAATGATGCTGACATGGTCGTCG
Source organism: uncultured Alphaproteobacteria bacterium (assembly GCA_963819605.1). Lineage (GTDB taxonomy): Bacteria > Pseudomonadota > Alphaproteobacteria > Rhizobiales > Hyphomicrobiaceae > Hyphomicrobium_B. The sequence goes on from CAWFWU010000021.1 coordinate 21,334, forward strand.
CCCGCGATGACGTTCTTTGCGCCATCGCCAATGTGCAGGTCGCTGATGGTCGTCATCGTGCGCAGCCTCATCGGCAGCAGCCTTATCAGCAGCGGCTTTGTCAGCAGCAGCTTTCTCTCCAGCGGCCTTCTCAGCAGC